>CBIHNP010000022.1:0-1809 GCA_966211875.1 uncultured Bacteriovoracaceae bacterium | reverse complement strand
TTAGTTGAAAATTTTGAATGATGGAGAGAATATTTTATAAGTTTGAATTCTTCGAACGAAAAAAAACAATAGAGTTTGAGATAGATTATTCTAAATACATACAAGTCACATTTTTTTTAAAAAGGGGGGAAAACAATGTCGGTGTTGGGTTCTAGCTACAGTGTAGACTATTGTAAGGCTGCTTGTGTTTTGAGTTCTTGCGGAGGGTCATCTCTTCTGCTCATTTTTTTCCCGTTCACAGCATCAGAAAAGGTAAAAAAAGTTTGTTGATTACAAACTCGTGTAGGGTTTTTTCTGTCTTGCGAGATGATTATTTTCTTTGACTCCATGTTTTCTTTTATATTAATGTATATATTTTGTTTTGTCTTATGTTGATGTCGAAGGTCTAGTGTTTTGCTTGTATTTTTTCATATATTATAATTTAAGATTTGGAATACATATTTTGTGTTAGTTTAAGTTTAAGAATTCTTCGAATGGAAATTATCTAGCATGCTTTCCGATTTTTGCATTTGTTTCTAGCTTGATCTATTTGGTTTCTTCTGTTCTTCTGACTTGATGACTGCTTAATATTGTTACTAATATAAGTTTGATCTTGAAATCAACTATTATGATTAATATATACGGTATACTCATGTGCTTATTCCAATGGTTTCGTTTATCTATTTTTCTTGAAGTCTTTTCGTTGTTTTGCTTCCTAATATGACATAATAAATCTTTTTTCGTGTTAAAGCTATTTGATTTTTTGGTAAAACACATGCATATTTATAGGTTGAGTCGGTACAAGAGTTTATTTTTTTCTGTTGCTTTAACCCCCAAGCTTTGGTTTTATTAAAATTTGGACAGTAAGGTCATTAAAATATGACCTGTATTAATCTCTCATTATACAACAAGGTTATTTTCTCAAATTTTTATTATGTTTCCTAGTAGTTCCGGTTACTCACATTGTGTCCATTTTTCGATAATTTGTTTGATTACTCGTCAATGGAAATACTATGCTCGAGACAAAATCCAACTGAAGTTAAAAATGGGAGAGTTGCGTATAAGTCATTTGTGACACATGTTAAGTTCAATGTTGCTCCTTTCTTTATTTCTTTGACTTGCAGTGTAGGATTCTACTATTACTTTTTCTCTATTGCCTGTCGTCTTTCTATTAGTCTTAAATTTTCCAGTAAAGATAGTAAACTCAAGGAAGAAGAGTCGTTATTTGAATGTGATTAAAATGCCGCCAACTCGAATTTTCTTAAAATATGCATATATTTGTTTGTGTATCGTCATCATCCTTATTTCAAAATTGTTGCATGACTAAAGTGTTTATGTCCATCTATTAAGTTTTTTTTTTTGGATAAAATTAATGTTATAATTGCTTTCTTTTATTTAATCTTTTAGTTATTTGCTTTATCTTAAGGTACTTCAGTTGAAATTTTCTTCGACGCGTTTGTTTTAGGATTGATTAATCATTGATAAGATATGGTTGAGAGATACTAATTTGTTTTCATTTCTTATGTCGAATGTGAAATTTGCTTGAATTCCATATGAACTTCTAGTCTTCCTCTCGCATTTCTACGAAGCCGTAAAGGCTCAATTCCTTCCATCGAGTCGAGTGACCATTAAAAAACTCGACGTACAGATCAAAGCTAAAAGGATACAAAGAAAAGAGGGATTCAGAAAATTTGGCCAAAGATTCCAAATTTTACATCTTTTAGGATTATATTTTGTGATACTTGGGCCTAAGCCCTTGTTGTCTTTCTTGTCTGTATTTATTATTAAGTAACTGTTTGTTTATCTTAGGACATGTACAAAAGAAATGGG
>CBIHNP010000021.1:0-2113 GCA_966211875.1 uncultured Bacteriovoracaceae bacterium | reverse complement strand
GGATGCGCTGTCAGTAATAACTCTATTTTCCTTTACACCTTATCTACATTTTTTGTATTCAACTCTTTTGACCGTTTGGCTGTTATTGTCTATTACTATCTCAATTCTACATAATTCTATAAGCTCTGCTTCAAGTGAGTAAGTTGTTACAAGGTGATTTCGGTCTCTTTCAATAATTTTTTTGTTCATTGTCTCTTCTACCTCAGCAACAGTCATTCCTTTTCGAATTTGAAAAGAACGTTCATAAAAATTTATTACTGTTTGGGTGCGTCCCTGTCGTGCAAGATAAAAAAACGAAAATATTACTGCGATAACCGACACGCAAAAAATTACTGACCCGATAGTCTTTTCTTTCCTTGCAAGTTGATCAAATGTTCGTTCGTCAGAATAATACGTATCTGTTTGTATTAAGATAAAATAGTTCACAAAAAAAAATACGATACCTGAACTTGGAATCAAATATTCCATATTTAATTTCAGACCCCGAATTTCACACCCGACGTAAAAATCAAACACCATCATCATGAAAATACGGAATATGAGGCATTTGCTACCAATAAGGGTACTCTCCAATTCTTTGTCCACAAGCTCTCTGTTAGGATTGCAAATTTGTAGAATTTGTAAAAAAAGTAATTATAGAAAGAAAATATCTTCATCTTTTTGTTTACTATAACGAGGCTGAAGTCTAGGATCAGGACCAAAACCTGTGGACTTAGATTGCTAAGCGTATAGTTTTGCGAGTCTAAAAAGGAAAAAATTTACATCTGTAACGCCGCGATGTTGTGCTCTAAAAGCCTTGATTTTAGCGTTTAATGATTCGGCAGCAGCATTTGTACTCTTGTTGTCAAAGTAATTTAAGATCTTCTTATAGTTTAATTCGATAGTGCGGGATATAGTATTAAACGCCTTAAATCCTGCTTGTGCGACCTCTTCATGCCACTTAGCCAGTCTTGTGAGTGCATAGACTTTATTGGGACTGGTATGATAGATCCAAGATAGTTTCTGTGTTAGTACATGTGCTTTTTGGATATCGGGATATTTGCTAAAAAGGATGTCCGCTCTTCTTTTCTGATCAATTGTCCAGTTGTTTTCAGACTTGTACAATAGATATCGACTTCGTGCAAGTAGTTGTTTGAGAGTGTCACCATTGGACAATATTTCAGGTACATATGGGCGCTTATTAACTCTTGCGGCATCAATTGCTTGGTTATCCGCCTCAATTGCTTCCCAGCGATGTTTGATTCTAATTTCTTGTAGTGCTTCAGAGGCAAGCTGATGAACATGGAATCGGTCTATGACCTGTTTAGCGTAGGGGAAGCATCGTTTGACAATAACACCCATATTAGAGGCAAAATCCAAAGTAACCTCCTGCACTTTCTTGCGTAGATACAAAGGAATACGTTCTAGCAGCGGGATAATATAGTCGGACTGGGTTCCTTTTAAAATTGCTGCGATGGTACCTTTCCTTCCTTTTGCAGCTTTATTTGATAATACCGTATATAGCTCTCCTTGAGAGAGACTGGTCTCATCTAAAGAAAGATGGGTGCCGATATTTTTTCCAAAGACAAGACCCTCACAGGCGTTTTTTCGATTCTCCCATGACTCAAATTCACTTAATTTATTCCTGTAGTAACGGTGAAGTTTTTTGCCATTGATCCCGTAGAAAGAACTTATAGCCTGAATGCTAAAAGCCTGGGTATCCACCGCTTTCTTTTAAAAAAGCCGCGAATTCCTTAGTAATTCTCGTTCCTTTTGCAATAACATCCCAATTTCTAAATACTACTTGATTTGTGTCCTCATTGAGCCACCGCCGCCGTTTTACATGTAGATACACACGATAGCCACGAATCGGAAAATCTTGGATCGTTACCTCTTCAAAAAAACCTTTAGAAGATAAGCGTGAACTGGAATATTCTGCAGGAACTTGATTGATCTCCTGCAAATAAAGATCCATCATCTCGGATTTCTCATCCTTGACGACTTTAGTTAATTCAAAATACTTACAGATTGATTCAGGTAGTACTAAGTACAACAGGGAGTTTAAACTTTGGTCCATAAAGAGACCTCAAAAGTCAAAATTTTCCCCTTACTCCACAACTTTTGAGATTGATCC
>CBIHNP010000020.1:0-2537 GCA_966211875.1 uncultured Bacteriovoracaceae bacterium | reverse complement strand
GCTGACGCCCGAGAAGCAGTGGTGGAAGGGGACGCCGGTGAATCCGTATCCCCTGCTGCAACCATAGTTCATTTCCCCAGATTTTGATGTGCGGGCTGCCTCCACAGTCGCTCGCACTGCTACTCTACTGCTGATCTTTTGTCAAAATGAACGCATCCTCCTAGACCTCAGTAGTACTGTTTTTGCACGCGTTTTGTACAAATTTTTTGCACGTATTTGTACAGAGATTTGCACGTCCTCCGCACAAGGGAACAGTGTTGCGCTTACACGTGGAGGATGCACATGGCATTGATTAGTCGAAACGGGATCTGGTAATGGCGCAAGATGGTTGACGGAGTAATGTTCAACCGATCGACTAAAACTGCTGACAAAAAGCTTGCAGGGGCACCTGCAAAAAAGCCCATCACCGTGGCCTTGGTTGCCTCGCTACTCCAGTACAAGATCAGGCACTGACATCATCTGGTAAGCTATCCTCCAGGTTGACTAAGGAGTTGCGACCGTGATTAGTAACTATAAGATAACGGATTTAACTAAGATTGGTTTCCCATCCGTTGAAGTTGAAGGGCCATCCTTCCACATGAATGACCTGCATGAAATGGTCGGCCGCAAAGGGTACATGACGAGCTTTTTCTTCCAGGCAAAGAGCAAAGCGTATCGGGATTACGGTCCGGTCATCACAGGGACTCTATTCAACTCTTTCCATACTGTGCGTTATTTGGAGGGAATTGATACTCCGACAGAGCAGCCTGATCTTTCAATCTTAAGAATCGACTCTCCTGACCAATTTTTGAGCATCGAACAGAAAAAGGTTTTGAAGTACCGAGGCGTTCTGTTGAGTGATCTATTACGCATCTCATACCTTGCTTACTCAAGACCAATAGAGCGACACGAGTCTGGCGAGAAAAAGATACCGAACGTTGTGTACATCCAAACCGACCTTTCGAAGATCGATGAAAGCAAGTTGTTGGTTAATTACCTCGTAAGTAAAAATAACAGTGGATACGAGCTAATTTCATTTGAAAAGGAACAGTTGGTTGGCACTTTGCTTGGACTCTACGGCAGAATTGATCGCCGGGTTGTCGAGCACTTCGGCTTTACTGTTAAGGACATTCAAAATAACGTGAACATAGGTTTCGCGCGAATCAAAGCTAAATCAAAACGCCACCGCCTAACCAAAGAGGAAGAAAAGCAAAAGGAAGATTTAGATTTCATTAGAAAGTCCAACGTGTTTATTGCTGTAGCGACGGAGCTACAGAAGGCAAATCTACCAGATGTCGTATCCCCTTCTGCCCGAGACGTCTTAAAATCTCTAATGGACTCCGCATTAAAATTTGATCCAAGGATCTTGCTTCATAGAAAAAAGCAAATCTATTGGGACTTGAACTCTTACTTGCACATTACAATGAGACACATCAAGGAATTTCAGATGGGGAACTTTGCGTCAAAAACTCCCTTACCCTATAAGCCTAAGGACCTCAGCAGTTTAATTGAAAAGGTATTAGAAAGCATTGCGGACGAAATCGAACTTCATTTCACGACACAAGGTGACCCGTTTAGACGTCGCGGCGGCATGTCTATCTTTTTTAACGGTGACTACTTTAATCTAACGATTGATAGCAATGGCCGGCTCGAACAATTTCATTCTGTAGGCAAAAAGGTTGACTGATACCCCAACCTTATCGTTAACAAATTCGTTACTAACTGCACCAAAGCTCTCAACTAGAACAACGAGATTAAACGCAGTACTTTCTCATGTGGACGATACTCAAGAACGGCTGTCAACTTAACTGGACGCCCCGTCTTCCCGTCCATTTGCAACATTAAATTGAACTTCGCCACACCATGTTCATTCAGAAGTAAATTGTAGATGTAATTATCCTGCATTTTCGAAACAATCATCGATGCAACTTTTTCACAGTCTGCATGCGCCAAGCCTGCCGCGTTCATCTTCCCTTTTTTTTCAGTTAGAAGATAAGTTAGCTTCTCAGGGGCTACTATCACATTGAAGCCAGACAGAGGCAAAACCTCACTAGACAAAGCGTTCAACCCCATCTCTGTATCAATCAGCCCAGAACTTCCCAGCGAAATTCGCTCAATCTTATACGAAAGGAAAATTCCGAACGAGTTTGAGTTAAGACTGAAAACTCGCAGATCGCACTCTTCAAAAGGATAAAGAGTAATGTTTACGTTTTCTTCATCATCTCGATCATCTTCGTGCGGAACAATGACCACGTGTCCTTTCTTTAAACAAACGTTGGACATACTTAGAGACACAAGTGTTTTAGCATATGACTGGTAGGTCATAGGGATCCAACCAACATAGGCGGCATAAGACGATAAGGAAGCGTGCAATCTCGAAATTTCTGCTTCCGACAGATTATTTACATACACACAAAATAAAAGCGTGGAGTGCTGAAAAATAAATGGCGGATTAGCAACTATTAGGAATTTTTCGAGGATTTCGAAAACTAAGGCTTGATCATCACATAAAAAATCCCCGACCAGAATACTTTGCACTCCCTTGGACTCAAGCAAGG
>CBIHNP010000019.1:0-3126 GCA_966211875.1 uncultured Bacteriovoracaceae bacterium | reverse complement strand
AAGACGCTGGAAGGTGGATCAATTGGAGAGGGTCAATTCTGCGAGCAAATCAACAACTGTTGGTCCGCACGGTCAAACGGCACATCGATATATATCTGACCGCGATAAGGATTGAATCGTGTCTCGCTGGCATACCCGGCACATTCTTGATAGGCAATGCCATTTAAATCAAAGGCAGCAAGAATATCTACTCGTGCCTGACTCTGGCGATAGTCACCCGTGAAGCCAGTCTTGAAATTGTGAAATTCGACGGTCAGTACATCACGTTGTTTCTGTCTGCCGAGATAGTCGATGTGGTTTAGTAGCTGTGGCATTTCATTGTTCATCCAAATGGACTATTTATTGCGAGTGAAGACGAGATGCCTATGGCGTTTTCAATCCCTCGTAAATAAGCCATATCTCGTTGAGCAAGCTAACTTTCGGCTTGTCGATTTCAAAGCCGGGAACATCCTCAAACATTCCGAGTAGTATTTCAAAAAATCCGTAGTAGTCCAAATCTTGGCCACTGTCATCCAGAATGGCGTGAACCAGTGTATTCTTTTGTTCAAGAGTTAATGTTTGCATTAGAGCGTTATCGTCATTGTTTATGACGATAAGCTTCCATGCTGAATCGGATGCAGACAACGACCAAAAATGATGAATGGTGGCGGCCGTCAACGGCTAAAATTTTAAAAAATATAAAGCCGGGGGCAAAAAATGGATATCGTCGAATTTTCAGTTCAAGGTTCGTCCGAGACGCCTTACACAGTTAGCTTCACATTCGATGAAAATAAACTAAGTGCATTTTGTACATGCCCGGCTGGGAACAGTGGCACGGCATGCAAACATCGTCTTTCGGTATTAGCAGGATCGAACTCTGGGATTGTTGATGGAAGCTTAGACCAAATCCCGAAAATACTTTTATGGCTGAAAGGTTCTGAAATAGAGGCTTGCCTCGAAGAACTTTCCGCTGCCGAGGCACAATTTGAAAAGGCAAAGAAACAAGTTTCAACGGCAAAAAAGAAGCTGTCAAATTCGCTCACGCGGTAATTTTTTCCGAACTTCAGCTTCTAGTTATTAGAGTGGAGTGACACCTATTTACCGCCCCCATAGCCGAAGGAATTTATGACTTTTGATCTACGATCTGCATTACCGTTTCTTTTACCCAAAGCAATTTCTTGGGCTCAAGAACGAGAAATAGAAATCCTGCGTACAGGGATTCCACTTACTGAGTACGGACTTTCTGTGGCAAAACTTGTTGGTATTTCTGAACCGGAGAAAGTTCGCATTTCTATCGTAGATGGACAACTTCCATTGCCATCAGACTTAGAACTTCGGGAGGCAGGTTTGGCTATCAACTATCAAATCATTATTGCCACCTCCCAAATTGCTCCGTCAGTCGATGTTGAAGAGTACGTGGCGGGAAGAATTTTTTCTGAAGATCAGAGATCTCTTCGGATAGCGTAGTAGATATTTAAGATAGCGAATTTTTAACACTCCTAATTTGTAGGTATATACATGCATGACGCAAACGCCGTATTTACGCCCACGACCCCTGCTCGAATTGCTTTTGTTGAACGTGATGCTATCAATGACAAATTAGTGAATGCGCTAACGACTCCGGGCAAGCAGATTGTTGTTTACGGCCACTCTGGTTCAGGAAAAACCACTTTATTGGTAAATAAGCTAAATCAAGTCTACGGCAGTCACGTCACTACACGCTGCATGAAGGGGATGAAATTTGAACAGATTCTGCTAGACGCGTTTGATCAACTGGCTCCCTACTTCACTAGTGAACGTAGCGGCGCTATTAAGAAAACGGTTTCCGCAGAAATGTCTGCGTCATATCTGTCTATTCAGAGCAAAGTGCAAGCGTCTGAAACGATAGAAGTCGGCCAGAAAGAAGTTCGAATGCTCCCCCCGCAACTGACTGCTCAAGCTTTGGGTCGTTTTATGGGGGCAGCTCATTCCTGCTGGGTACTAGAAGATTTCCACAAAATTGAGGCCGATGAAAAAACAAAACTGTCTCAACTAATGAAAGTTTTTATGGATTTAGCAGATGAATATATCGATCTTAAGATAATTGCCTTGGGGGCCGTTGACACCGCACGACAAGTTGTTGACTACGATCCAGAAATGCGTAATCGAGTCGCGGAGGTCCACGTAGATTTGATGTCTGAAACTGAGATCGAAGAAGTTATTACCAAGGGTGAGGCAGCGCTCAATATTCACATTAGTCAGGAAATTAAGACTTTAATTTCAAGATATTCTAATGGTCTAGCGTCTGTGTGCCACCATCTGTGCCTTTACATGTGTAATGCCGAAGGAGTTTTCAAAACTTGTCCATCCCCGGTGAAGTTGACGAATACTTCGTTTGAAAAAGCGCTGAAAATGTATGTAGAAGAAGCTTCAGATAGCATTCGCAGCTCGTTTGATAAAGCGCTAAAGCAACGCAGAAAATCCCAATTTAATAACCAAGACTTAATATTACGGGCGCTAGGGACGTTTAAAGAACGTGGTGCAAGTAGGATAGAACTGCACAAGAAAATATTGCAAGATACCCCGAGCTACCCAGAAAAGAATTTATCTAATTGCTTACCAAAATTAGCTACGCAGGAATATGGCGAAATTGTTCGGTACGACTCAAATTCTGGGCTGTATTCGTTTTCCGATCCGATTTATAGGGCGTTTTCTCTAGTGTATTTCCGCGACGAATCGCGGTCGAAGGACACTCTGCCCGACTTGATGCAACAGCTCACTCGAGAACTAAAAAAGTATTTTCCAAAAGACACATTGCATGTTCAGCTTGTGAGATCACCGAAGTCATAATAGACAGATATAAAGGTTCGCCCTAAAGCAAAGATACTTTACACAATAAGTTCTCGACACCTTTACTTACCAAAATTTCAGCTCATCTCGGTATAGTTTGACAATACTCATTTATGAAACAGGATGAACTGGCATTGAATTGCTACTTTTGAGGAGTCATCGATAGCGATCACAGCTTGAAGCAATCGCCCACTACAGAATCCATCACACTGAACAACCTTCAAGTTCACAAAACACCCCAAATCCCGCGTAAAATGCGGGGTTCGCGGGTGTAGCTCAATGGTAGAGCAGAAGCTTCCCAAGCTTACGACGAGGGTT
>CBIHNP010000018.1:0-4947 GCA_966211875.1 uncultured Bacteriovoracaceae bacterium | reverse complement strand
AGACCGGACGGTCTCATCCTTGGCCATCCCGTCAATATAACATTGATTCCTTGCATAAAAAACAGGCTGAGGCGGGCAGACAACATCGATGACATCGACCAGAAAGAAAAAAGGCTACCCACTTGAGTAGCCCTTCTCACTGTGTTGGTGCAGCTCACCGGAATCGAACTGGTGCATGTCCTGCGCTTACTAGCTGTTGTCTTCTCGCCACGTAGACTTTGCTTATTCGCCTCCTGTTCACCTTGTCTCATTTGGCTATTCAAAGGCCGTGCAGTACGCCCGCTTAGCACTACCGTTAGCTTCACAATAAACGTAGTGCTTTGACAAATCCTTTCTCAATGATGACTAACGTGCCCTAACCCATAAGGGTATGCATCGTCTCAACTGTAAACAAGAATATTTGTTGCAAGAAGTTTAGCAGTCATAAGAAAACCGCTTCGATACCAACAAATAGTTCAGCCAGGAAAATGTTGCGCGGAGATGGTCGAGTTTTACAAACCTCAGCACCTAATTGTGCCTTGGGATTCCGTATTTTCTTGCAATCCGCAATATTCATTAGCCTTCAACCACCATACGCCTTCGCCGCCGGTGATATTTGGATAGAATTTCTACCGCGCAATGATGTAGACTGAAAGAGACATGATAAAACGATTCAAAGTGCTTACTCAAAGCACTTATGACCGTAATACAAATCCAAAACATTGGGGCTTGAAATGAAAACAGCAGTCGTGTTCATTCACGGTTTTACCGGCGGTGATGAAACTTGGAAAAATCCGAGCGGCGTAAAATTTTCTGAAATGTTAAGAAATGATTCTGACCTGAATAAAGATTTTGAGTTTTTTGAATTCACTTATTACACAAAACTGGTCGATTTTTTTACTTCGGCAAAATTTCAAAAAATTTTAAATGTTATTCCATTAATAAACCGCTTACCCGGCATTACAGGAAGAGTTCGTACAAATAAGCCAATAGCCCAGTTAAGCGAACAATTGTCGACCTTTTTAGATCTCGAACTTGGTGAGTTTAATGAGGTAGTACTTATTGCGCACAGCATGGGCGGACTGATAGCTAAGGATCACATCCTAAACTACGAACCGGGCCACGGCCCGAAACCTACAGGATACATATCGATAGCTGTACCACACAAAGGGGCACTTAGCGCACTTATTTTAGGACCAGCGAATAATGTGAATACCAAGGAGCTAACTCCATTATCGGAATATAGCGACGCTTTAAATAACCGTTGGGTTGAGCAAAAGCAAAACCTGCCCCCTACGCTGTATATGTTGGCCCAACATGACGAATGTGTAGTTAAGGAAAGTGCGTTGCCATTCACAGTTCAAAAAGCAGATCGGGCAACAGTTGACCATGACCATACCTCTATTTGCAAACCTATTTCACCAAAAGATCTGCCCTTTCTAGCCGTAAAGAAATTTCTTCAAAATATCACGTATGTGAAAATTATGACCACATTGGCAAGCGATAGTTCGCTATCGTCCATGCCCGACTACGATAAAGAGATATTTGTTTTGAAGATGATCGTCTGTGATATCGGAAACAAAGGAGTCTCAGACGCTAAAGACTGTTTTTTTAGTGCTGAAATAATATCTAAAGCAGCTAATAAAAAAGATGCCGCCGAACTCCGCGAACTTCAAACAAAGGTTCTGAGCCTCTACAAGCAAAAATATAATCTCTGCACGGGAAAGAAAATGGAAGCAAATGACATTTTCGCGGAGGTTCATGCAGAAATAACTGCCCAGGACTCGGGCGTACTCAAGTCAACTGTAAGCTATATAAATTTTTTGCACAAAAAGGGCTTATTACATCAGTTGGCAAACAATATGCGTGACGACGTCATTTGGTCCGACAACACCAATTTCAATGAGATCAAAGTGAAGATGTCATGAGCGACTTAATAATTTCCGATTATCGAGACGAATTCCACTTAAAAGTTTTTCGGCGCTGGCATCTAATAAAGGCCTTATGCGCAAATAAAAAATTTTCCAGCGGCGCACCACTTCAAAAAGCTGCGTTTGTAGACTTCCTTCTGAGCAACCCTAGTTTGCTTCAGAAAATTCTAGTGCATTTTGATCGCGTAGAGCCAAGTTTAAACCTAGAGGAATTGCTATATCAAAATAATATGGAGTTTGGAAGCGCCCATGATGTCAGCGATTTTGCCAAAACGTGCGTGTTTCTGATTGACAGAGGATATCTAAGCTTTCACAAAAAAGATGGCGAAATATATTTAACAGGCGATGATAGGGATCTGTTTTTAGACAACGCACTATCTCAACGATGGAAAAGAGAAGTAGACCTACTTCAGCCAATTCTTGGAAAATCATTGAACGTATTATCTAGCGCTGTACTGGAGAGCATTGATGGAAATTAGTCCATACCTGATCGTTGTACGTTTGATCATTCAAGGCGCCATAAAGAACTATGAGGCCAAATTTGAAGAGGGATTAAACTTAGTCTGGGGCGACATGGACTCCGGCAAGTCAAGCATTCTCAATTTGATAGATTATTGCCTTGGAGGAAAGAACGATGATTTTCTCTATGGTGAAATGAAAGCCAACGGACGAACTGCATTTCTTGAAGTAAATTTAAACGGAAAAGTGTTCACGTTCGAGAGAGACATTTTGTCCGCCAACTCACCGATTCGTGTTTACACCGGGCACTTTGAACAACGAGGCGAACATTTCCCGCTTATCATGGCCGCTTCGCCGTCAGACAACAACGCTCCTGACGGATGGGTTTCTGATTTCATTTTAGACAACCTTGGCATAGCTAGAGTTTTGATCAAAGAGTCCCGTATTCGAGAGGACTCATCCTCTGATAGACTTAGCTTCAGAGATTTAATGAAATTAATGTATCTGAAGCAAACGCGTGTTGGTTCAGACGCATTGCTGAATTATCAATCTCCCGCCGTATTCAATAAAAATGTGGAGATACAAAAATTCGTATTCAACATTTATGACGATAAGCTGGCGGCGCTTCAATCGGAGCTGGGAAGGGAATCGTCAGAGTACAATGAACTCGAAAAGAACGAACAGTTCATCAAGAAATTCTTGAATGATGTCAAAATTGACGTCAATGTTTATGAAAACGTTCGTTCGGACGTCGAACATCACGAGCAAAAGCTCAGCGAGTTGGACGATGGGCTGAATGCTTTAAAAGATGACTTTGTACTAGCTAACGACGTTGGCTCAGCAATCTCAACTGCCATCAAAACGATGCGAGCAGAGATGCGCATTGTAGACGCAAGACTGGACGAGATTGGGTTGCGATACGAAAACTTTGCCAAGCTGAGCAATACATACAGGTTCGATTTCGAGGCTCTGAAACTATCAAAAATATCTCGCGCCATCATCGTAGCAAAAAATACGAAAGAAGACTTAATTCCTTGCCCGCTATGTCAGACACAAATTAAAATTGACTCCCCCATGGTTCATGAAGAGGACATTGACCAACAACTGAAATCGCTCAAGAATCGAGATGTTGGGATTCAGACTGTACTGACCGAGTTAAGAGACGAACAAAAGAAACTATTATCAGAAAAAGATCGACTATCAAAAAACTTAACTGATGCAAGCAGAAGTTTTGACGAAAACAATCTTGCGAGCATTTCGCCGCTACTAACATCTATCCAAGCGATAGAAGATGCACGGAGCCAGATAAAAATTAATCTAGCAGAGGCCGAAAGAAATCTGTCGATCTATAACAAATTTATCGATATTGGATCAAAACTTGAAGTCAAGGCGTTGCTTATCGAAAAACTAAAGCGCGCTATTAAAATAACCAAGGAAGGGTTAATTGGCTTAGACGCTGTAGTTGAAGAGTTAACACAGCTATTGAATGCTCACTTGCAGAAAAGTGGGCTTCAGAAAGTCCACGACGTTTTTGTTGACAAAAAGTTCGTTGCTTATTTCAGAGGCATCTCATACTACAATACGTCATCCGGCGGCGTGAGAACAATCACATCAATAGCGCTCTTTGTTACCAGGCTCCAGTATCTACTGAAGCACGCGTGCAACTTGCCGACCTTCCTAATGATTGATACTCCGGGCCAGAACATCGGACGTTACCGACGGGTCGATGACAATACTGAAATGTCGGACCCAAAACTTTATCAAAACATTTTTGATCAAATCATCCAAGTCTTAAATTCGGCCTCTAAAGATGGCAGAAAATGCCAGATTATTATCGTTGACAATGATTTACCTGACTCACTTAAAGAAGGAGAGAATTTCCATCTTGTGAAACGCTTTAGCAAACAAGGCGGAAAATTTGAGAAAGGACTGATTAACGATGCGCCGTGAATTTCAATAAACCCTAGAGATCGCCTCTTAGCAAACTCTCCGGACTCACCAAAAGATGATTCGCGAAACGGGGCAGGATTTAAGTTCGGTATGTAATTTGTGAATTGCCAATGCTCACTAATCCTGTTCCGTTTTTTCGCCTTCCCTTCTCCTCCGCGCACAGCACCATGTCACAAGTAAAAGAGTTGCACAGTCCAAAGGGCCGGTTCTGGCTGTCATCTCTCACGTGCGGCTTGCGCTTGCTACCTCATCAGTTGTAACGAAGCAAAGCGACAAAAAATTACGTCGATCTATTGCGTCTCCCCAAAGATTTATGTGAGTAGATGGGGAAAATGACCGATGCATTCAAGACATCGGAGATGACATATGGCAATCGACACATATTTGCAAATTGACGGGATCAAAGGAGAGTCAGCCGACTCTGCACATCAAGGCTGGATCGAGATCGCGTCGGCCCACTGGGGCGTAACTCAGCCGAGAAGCAGCACCGTATCGACCGCAGGGGGCCATACGGCCGGGCATAGCGAGCACCGCACCCTGTCCCTCACCAAGTTGGCCGACCTCGCCTCTCCGGTCCTGATGCAGCACTGCTCGACAGGCAAAACGATCCCGAAGGCCAAGCTGGAAT
>CBIHNP010000017.1:0-15120 GCA_966211875.1 uncultured Bacteriovoracaceae bacterium | reverse complement strand
TAGTTCCGATGTTAACGTGCGGTTTATTACGGTCGAATTTTTCCTTAGCCATTTGTAACTCCTTACTTAATTACTAATTAAATATATATCCCTTTTTTCTCTAAAGTAGATTTCGCCAATTCTGTAGGCATTTCAATATAACTTTTAAACTTCATCGTAAAGCTTGCTCTGCCCTGAGATTTAGAACGCAAGTCAGTACTGTAACCGAATAATTCCGCCAGGGGAACCTCGGCAGAAATTAAATCTTTATTCTGCTTAATTCCCATCGTGATGATCTTACCGCGCTTCGAATTGATATCCGAGATAACGTCTCCGGTATAATCTTGTGGAGTTACAACTTCGAGATCCATTACTGGTTCAAGTAAACATACACCTGCTTTCTTACATGCATCTCTGAATGCAGAAGAAGCTGCGATTGCATACGCTACTTCTGTCGATTCATTTTCGTTGAATTGGGCATCAACAAGAGTCGCTTTAATATTCAAGAATGGATAACCTGCAAGTGCACCACCTGGAGCCGTATCCATAACTGATTTTTTAATTGCATCGATAAAGCTTTGAGGAAGTTTTTTCGAACTCACTTCTGATTCAAAAAGAACTCCTGCCTGATAATCAACTGGCTCGACTTTAATTACAGCCTGTCCAAATTGAACTTTTCCACCAAGCTCTCTATTGAAAGTATTTTCTGCTGTCGCATGGCCAGTGATACTTTCGCGATAAGAAACTTGTGGTTTACCTACACGAATACCAACATTGAATTCACGCTGAAGTCTGTCGGCGATAATTTCCAGGTGAAGCTCTCCCATTCCGTAAATAAGAAGCTGGCCTGTTTCCTGGTTTGATTTATATGAAAATGAAGGATCTTCATTTTTCAATTGATCTAATGTTGAAAGCAATTTTTTCTCATCAGCTGCAGTCTTTGGTTCAATAGCAACAGAGATAACTGTTTCAGGAAATTCCATTAGGTCGTAAACGATCGGTTTATTTTCAGTACAAAGAGTTTCACCAGTTGTTGTTTCTTTGAAACCAGCAACAGCTACGATATCTCCAGCAAAAGCCTCTTGAAGCTCTGTACGCTTATCTGCGTGCATTTGGAAAATCTTGTTTACTCTTTCACGTTTTTTCTTAAGCGAGTTGTATACGGCTTGACCAGATTCAAGTTTTCCCGAATAAATTCTGATGAAAGTAACACTTCCAACGAATGGATCAGTCGCAATTTTGAAAGCGATACCGCTAAACATTTCATCAACTTCAGGTTTACGGCTTTCTGTTTTTTCTGGATCTTTTAAACTGTGTCCTGTGATTTCCCCGCGATCTACTGGAGACGGAAGAAGTTCAACAACAGCATCAAGAAGAGGTTGAACACCTTTATTCTTGAAAGCTGATCCACAAAGAACAGGAATAAAATTGTGAGCGATAGTTGCTTTTCTTAAAGCAGCTTTGATTTGAGCAACTGTAGGAACTTCTCCCATAAGGATTAGATCTGTTAACTCTTCATCGTACTCAGAGATATTGTCGAGAAGTTCATCTCGATACATTTGGCATTCATCAACAAGTTCAGCTGGAATGTCTTTAACATCAACTTTTGAACCTAAACTCTCTGCTGGGAAATAAAGAGCTTTCATCTCGATGAGATCAATGATTCCTGCAAAATTTTCTTCAGAACCAATCGGCCACTGAATCGCAGCTGCTTTCTTATCAAGCTTCTCTCTAATTTCAGCAATACAGTTTTCAAAATTCGCTCCCATGCGATCCATCTTATTGACGAAAGCAAGGCGAGGAACTTTATATTTATCGGCTTGGGCCCAAACAGTTTCTGATTGAGGCTCAACTCCCGACACAGCATCAAATACACCAACTGCTCCATCGAGAACGCGCAGAGATCTTTCAACCTCAATCGTAAAGTCTACGTGGCCTGGGGTATCGATAATGTTAATAGTGTGATTTAACCAACGACATGATGTTGCCGCTGATGTGATTGTGATTCCTCTTTCCTGCTCCTGAATCATCCAGTCCATCGTTGCAGTTCCGTCGTGAACTTCACCGATCTTGTGACTTTTTCCAGTGTAGTAAAGGATTCTTTCTGTAGTCGTAGTTTTACCGGCATCAATGTGTGCCATGATTCCGATGTTA
Organism: uncultured Bacteriovoracaceae bacterium; assembly: GCA_966211875.1. Taxonomy (GTDB): domain Bacteria; phylum Bdellovibrionota; class Bacteriovoracia; order Bacteriovoracales; family Bacteriovoracaceae; genus Bacteriovorax. The sequence continues at coordinate 12,987 of CBIHNP010000017.1, read as the reverse complement.
CGAATTTTATCTATTTGTTGCTTGGAACTCATATCTTTTAAACAAAAAGAGCTCCCCTTTCGGGGAGCTCTCTAATTAAAGTAATTTTTTTAAAACTACCACTTAAGGTGAGCGAAAGCTTTGTTAGCTTCAGCCATTTTGTAAACGTCTTCACGTTTCTTAACCGATCCACCTCTGTTTTGAGAAGCATCGATAATTTCGTCAGCAAGTTTTTGCATCATTGTTTTACCACTTCTTTCAGAAGCGTAATCTCTTAACCAACGAAGTGCTAAAGATTGACGGCGAGCTGGACGTACTTCAACTGGAATTTGGTAAGTAGCTCCACCGATACGGCGAGACTTAACTTCAACAGCTGGTTTAATGTTTGAAAGAGCTTTCTTGAAAACTTTTAGAGGCTCTTCACCAGTTTTTTCTTGGATGATATCAAGTGATCCGTAGAAGATTTTTTCTGCTACTGATTTCTTTCCACCGATCATAAGTGTGTTTACGAATTTTGTGATAACTACATCTTGGAACTTTGGATCAGGAAGAACTTCTCTGACGTCCGCTTTTCTTTTTCTAGACATACAATACTCCTCTTCATTCCATTCACTATGAATAGAATTACTCTCTCTAGTTCACAAAAAGCAAACCAGAGAGTGTGTTAATTAATTAAATTATTTCTTTGGTCTCTTAGCGCCGTACTTAGAACGACCTTGGCGTCTCTTATCAACACCTGTCGCATCTAGAGCACCACGAATAGTATGGTAACGAACCCCTGGAAGATCTTTTACTCTTCCTCCACGGATAAGAACGATACTGTGTTCTTGAAGGTTGTGACCTTCTCCACCGATATATGAAGTTACTTCGAATCCCGAAGTAAGCTTAACTCTACATACCTTTCTCATTGCTGAGTTTGGTTTTTTTGGAGTCGTAGTATAAACTCTCACGCAAACACCGCGTCTTTGAGGACATGCCTTCAAAGCTGGTGATTTAGTTTTCGAGTATTTATCCTCGCGTCCTGTTCTGATTAACTGATTAATTGTAGGCATTGTCCAACTGCTCCTTAAGTGCTCAACATCCGCAAAATAATGCTAGGTAGATTCTTTATCAAAAGATTCTACCTAGTACAAGTTTTTTTTAAAATGATAACGTAGCTGCATTTGCTACTTCATCGTCGTTAATAACTGCTTCATAGTTTCTGTAACGAGGAATACCAGATCCTGCCGGAATTAGGCGTCCCATAATTACGTTTTCTTTCAATCCGCGAAGAGCATCAGACTTACCTTCAAGCGCAGCTTGAGTAAGAACTTTTGTTGTTTCTTGGAAAGAAGCTGCAGAGATAAATGAATCTGTTGTTAACGATGCTTTTGTAATACCAAGTAGAAGCGGCATAGCTTCGATTGGCTTCTCACCATTAGCAACTAGTTTTTCATTAACTTCTGCAAGTTCACCACGAGTAATTGAATCTCCAGTTACATAAGTAGAATCTCCTGCATTCAGAACTTCTACTTTCTTTAACATTTGAGATGCGATTACCTCGATGTGTTTATCATCGATCTTAACCCCTTGTAGGCGGTAAACTTCTTGGATCTCGTCAACGATATAACGAGCAAGAGCTTTCACCCCAAGAACACGAAGGATGTCATGTGGGTTAGATGGACCATCCATGATTGGTTCCCCAGCACGGATATAGTCACCTTCGTTAACAACAACGTAACGTCCCTTTGGAACTACGTATGTCATTGGATCTGATCCGTCCTCTGGACGAACGATAATTCTTCTGTTTCCTCTTAACTCAGTTCCGAATTCAATCGTTCCTGAGATGTCAGAGATCTGAGCAGCGTTTTGTGGTTTACGTGCTTCGAAAAGTTCAGCAACACGCGGAAGACCTCCGGTAATATCCTTAGTCTTAGTTGTTTCACGTTGAACTTTTGAAATCGCTGTACCAGCATCAACCTTGTCACCTTCTTGAACGATGATGTTAGCTCCGACTTGTAGTCTGTAAGCTGCATATCTCTTCGTTCCTGGAACAAGAACTGGAGCTCCTGCTTCATCAACGATTACGATACGTGGTTGTAGAGAAGGGTTTTTCGATTCTGTCACAACTCTGTGTGAAAGACCTGTTACCGCATCCACTTGCTCATTAACTGTAGATCCAACAATTAGATCTTCATATTTAACAGTACCTGAAACTTCTGTAAGAACTGGAATAGCGAATGGATCCCATTCAAGTACTCTGTCCCCAACTGAAACTTCTTGGCCTTGTTTAAAGAAAAGTTTTGATCCGTATACAACTGGGTATCTTTCTTTTTCAGCACCACGAGCGTCTTTTACAACTAGCTCACCGTTCTTGTTCATAACGATGTTTGCACCTTCGTTAGTTGTTACAAATTGAACGTTATCAAGGTGAACAACCCCTGCTGTACGAACTTCAGTTTTATTGACTTGAGCACCTGCAGTTGCAGTTCCCCCAACGTGGAAAGTTCTCATCGTAAGCTGTGTACCTGGCTCCCCAATAGATTGAGCAGCAATTACCCCAACTGTTTCACCGATAGAAACTAGTTTTCCGCGAGCAAGGTCGCGACCGAAACAGTATGCACAGAAACCGTGTCTTTCTTTACAAGTTAGAACTGATCTAACTTTAATCTGATCGATCTCTTGGTCTTTAAGAACTTTAAGATCTTTTTCAGTCAACATGTGGTTTCTTGGAAGTACTTCAGCACCTTCAGCGTTCACGATAGCTTGAGCGATTACACGGCCCATTGCTCTTTCAGCAACGTGCTCAACAACCTCTCCTGCTTCGATTCTTGAAGTAAGTGTGATTCCGTCTGTAGCACCACAATCTGTTGTGCGAATAATACCATCTTGAGCAACGTCAACTAGACGACGAGTCAGGTATCCTGAGTTCGCTGTCTTTAGAGCTGTATCGGCAAGACCTTTACGAGCACCGTGAGTAGACGTGAAGTACTCTAGTACTGATAGACCTTCACGGAAGTTCGAAGTAATCGGAGTTTCAATGATCTCTCCAGATGGCTTCGCCATAAGACCTCTCATTCCCCCTAGCTGTCTAATCTGTTGAGTAGAACCGCGGGCTCCTGAATCGGCCATCATGTATAGTGAGTTGAATGAAGGAGCGTTTAATTTCTCTTTTCCATCTTCACTTGTGAATGATTGAGTTGAAATACGTTCGATTACAACTTTTGTTAGACGTTCGTTTGTTTGTGCCCAAACGTCGACGATTTTGTTGTAACGTTCACCATCAGTAATAGAACCTTCGTTATATTCTTCAGTGATTTTTGAAACTTCTTTATGAGCTTCAGCAAGAATTCCTGCTTTTTCTTGAGGAATCGTCATATCGTGAACGTTGATCGAGATACCCGCTTTTGTAGCGTACTCGTATCCAAGTCTCATGATAGCGTCTGCAAGCATTACAGTTTCTTTCTCAGTACCAACACGGTAAGCGTGGTCAATTAGTTTCCCAAGAGATTTCTTACCTAAGATTTGGTTGATGTCTGAATATTTTAGACAACGAGGAACTGCATCCCACACAAATGTTCTACCAACAGTTGTTTCAATCATCGCGCCGTCGATACGAACTTTGATTGGAGCTTGAAGGTGAAGGTTTCCTGAGTGGTAAGCGAATTGCGCTTCTTCTTTCGAAGCAAATACTTTGTTGTATCCGCGAGCGAAAGGTCTAATTCTTGTCATGTAGTAAAGACCAAGAACGATATCCTGAGAAGGAACGATAATTGGCGTTCCGTCTTTTGGAGAAAGAATGTTGTTAGTCGACATTGCTAGAATACGACATTCAACTTGAGCTTCAATCGATAGAGGAACGTGAACGGCCATCTGGTCACCGTCGAAGTCAGCGTTGAACGCTGTACATACTAGCGGGTGAAGTTGGATCGCTTTACCTTCAATAAGGATTGGCTCGAAAGCTTGAATACCAAGTCTGTGTAGAGTAGGTGCACGGTTAAGTAGTACCGGGTGCTCTTGAACAGCTTCTTCTAGGATATCCCAAACTTCTTGCTTTTGTTGGTCAACCATCTTCTTAGCAACTTTGATTGTTGTACAGTGACCTTTTTCAATTAGTTTGTTGTAAATGAACGGTTTGAAAAGTTCGAGTGCCATCAATTTTGGAAGACCACACTGGTGAAGTCTTAGTGATGGACCAACAACGATAACCGAACGACCAGAATAGTCTACACGTTTACCAAGTAGGTTTTGTCTGAAACGTCCTTGCTTACCTTTTAGCATGTCTGAAAGTGAACGAAGAGGACGCTTGTTAGCTCCTGTGAACACTTTACCACGACGGCCGTTATCGAATAGAGCATCTACTGCTTCTTGAAGCATTCTCTTTTCGTTTCTGATGATGATTTCAGGAGCGTTAAGCTCTTTTAATCTTCTTAGACGGTTATTTCTGTTGATTACACGACGGTAAAGATCGTTAAGATCTGAAGTCGCGAAACGTCCAGCTTCTAGTGGAACTAGAGGACGAAGATCTGGTGGTAGAACTGGAATAACATCCATCATGAACCACTCAGGCTTATTTTCAGATTTTAAAATTGATTCAACAACTTTAAGTCTCTTGATAATTTTAGCGCGGGCCATTTCAGTTGTAGCAGCTGCAAGTCCACGACGAAGTTCTTTGTTCGTAATGTCCATGTCGATTTTTCTAAGAAGTTCTTTAATCGTCTGTCCACCCATACCAGCTTCGAACTCGATTCCTTGTTCTTTTAGCTCTTGGTATTGTTGTTCAGAAATTACGCGACCAACTTCAAGTCCACCGTCAACATTGTCAGTAGCTGAAGAAGTTACAACGTATGCTTCATAGTAAAGAACTCTTTCAAGTTCTTTTAGAGTAAGGTCAAGAAGAGCTCCCAAGCGTGATGGAAGTGATCTTAAGAACCAAATATGAGCTACTGGAGCAGCAAGTTCAATATGACCTTGTCTTTCACGTCTAACTTTCGAAAGAGTTACTTCAACACCACACTTCTCGCACACAACTCCTCTGTGCTTCATTCTTTTGTATTTTCCACAAATACATTCGTAATCTTTGATTGGTCCAAAGATTTTTGCACAGAAAAGACCATCTCTCTCTGGCTTGAAAGTACGGTAGTTAATTGTCTCTGGTTTTTTTACTTCACCAAAAGACCATTCTCTGATTGTATCTGGAGATGCCATTCTGATCGAAACAGCTTCTACACTGATTGGATCTTTTGGCTTATCAAAAAAGTTTAACAAGTCTTTCATTTTATATTCCTTGTACGATTTAAATTTTTATCAAGTAACAGCTAACCACTTCAGAAAGTGGGAGCAATCGCTCCCATTATAAAACCTAACTAAATGTAGATTCTTCTTCTGTGTTTTCTTCCAGTTTAATATCCAGACATAGCGCTTGAAGCTCTCTGATGAGAACGTTAAACGATTCTGGTAATCCTGGTTCAAGAACTTGTTCACCTTTAACGATCGATTCATACATTCTTGTACGTCCGATAACATCATCAGATTTTACAGTTAAGAATTCTTGAAGTGTGTAAGCAGCTCCGTATGCTTCAAGGGCCCAAACTTCCATTTCTCCAAGACGTTGTCCCCCGAACTGAGCCTTACCACCAAGTGGCTGCTGAGTTACAAGAGAGTATGGTCCAGTAGAACGAGCGTGGATCTTTTCATCAACAAGGTGGTGAAGTTTCAACATGTACATTGCACCAACTGTTACGTCTTCAGCGAATACGTCACCAGTTTTTCCGTCGAACAATGTTGTCTTCCCAGATCTATCAAGGTCACCAAGTTCAAGCATCTCGCGGATATCATCTTCAGATGCACCATCGAATACACTTGTTGAGAAGCGAACACCTGTTGCAAGTTGTTCAGCTACTTCGATAACTCTTTCGTCGCTAGCTTGTTTTAACCAAGCTTCAACTTCTTTAGATTTGTAAATTTTGAAGATGAAATCTTTTAGTTCGTGAACTTTTGCTTTCTCTTCCATCATCGTCTTAATTTTTTCACCAAGACCACGTCCTGCCCATCCAAGGTGTAGCTCAAGAAGCTGACCGATGTTCATACGTGAAGGAACCCCTAGTGGGTTAAGAACGATTTCAACTGGAGTACCATCAGCAAGGAATGGCATATCTTCCGCTGGAACAACATTAGAGATAACCCCTTTGTTTCCGTGACGGCCGGCCATCTTATCACCTGGCTGAAGCTTTCTCTTAATCGCAACGTAAACCATAACTTTCTTGATAACTCCTGGAGGAAGTTCATCACCTTTGTGTAGTTTTGCGATTTCTTCGTTAGCTTTTTGGCGAACTCTAGTGATTCTGTTTCTTACGTCAGCGAAGTACTCAGAAAGTTTTTCTTCAAGAGCAGCTTCAAGAGGTAAGTAACCAATAAGTTCGAAAGGAATTGAAGAGAGGATTTCTCCTGAAACAGTTACACCTTTTCCAAGAAGTTCAGTTGTACCGTCTTCTGAGATAAGTTTATCTGTTGTCTTCGCCCCTTTGAACATTTCAGCGATTTTTTGGATTGCTGATGTTTGGATAGCTTTAATCTCGATTCTTTCGTCACGACGGATAAGTGTCGTTTCGTGATCGATGATTTCTTTTGAACGAGCGTCTAGTTCAACACCTTCACGTGTATAAACTTTCGCATCGATTACAGTTCCGCGAACTGATGAAGGTACGCGTAGTGATGTATCTTTTACGTCCCCAGCTTTGTCCCCGAAGATTGCTTTAAGAAGTTTTTCTTCTGGAGAAAGTTGAGATTCACCTTTTGGAGTGATCTTACCAACTAGGATGTCTCCTGGCTTAATGATCGCACCAACGCGAATGATACCTGCTTCATCAAGATCTTTTAGAGCTTCTTCTGAAACGTTTGGAATATCGCGAGTGATTTCTTCTTTTCCAAGTTTTGTATCGCGAGCTTCGATTTCAAAGCTTTCGATGTGAACTGAAGTAAATACGTCACGAGCAAGAATGTTTTCGTTGATGAGGATCGAGTCCTCGTAGTTATATCCACCCCATGGCATGAACGCTACAAGAACGTTTTGTCCAAGGGCAAGATCTCCCAACTGAGTAGCTGGACCGTCAGCAATAACCATTCCTTTAAGAACTCTGTCGCCTTCTTTAACAAGGGCTTTTTGGTTGTTACAAGTATTTTGGTTAGTACGTTGGTATTTTGTAAGTTTGTAAACATCTACTCCAGACTCACCTTCAGAGAAGTTTTCTCTTTGGATAACAATTCTGTTTGAGTCAACGAAGATTACGCGTCCACCTTCTTTTGCGTACACGATAGCACCAGAGTCACGAGCGATAATTTGCTCAACACCAGTACCAACGATAGGAGCATCAGTTCTAACAACTGGTACTGCCTGTCTCATCATGTTCGATCCCATTAGTGCACGGTTAGCATCGTCGTGTTCAAGGAATGGAATAAGTGATGTAGCGATCGAGATCATCTGAGTTGGAGAAACGTCCATTAGCTGAACTTCGTTTGCAGAAACGATTGTAAATTCCCCAGCTGAACGAGCTGCAATTTGATCACCAACGATTTTTTTACCATCGATGTATTTTGCATCAACCTGAGCAATAACTTTTCCTTCCTCTTCGAAAGCTGAGAAGTATTTTGGTGGTTGGATCGTTCTGTCTTCGTTCACGATTTGGTATGGAGTTTCGATGAACCCGTACTCAGAAACGCGAGCGTATGTTGCAAGAGATGTGATTAGACCGATGTTTGGTCCTTCCGGTGTTTCTACCGGACACATTCTTCCGTAGTGAGTTCCGTGAACGTCACGTACTTCGAATCCCGCTCTTTCTCTCGTTAGACCACCTGGCCCAAGAGCTGAAAGTCTTCTCTTGTGAGTTACTTCAGAAAGTGGGTTTGTTTGATCCATGAACTGAGAAAGCTGAGAAGAACCGAAGAATTCTTTTACAGCAGCAGCTACTGGTTTTTGGTTAACAAGATCGTATGGCATCATTGTTTCAATTTCTTGAATCGCCATTCTTTCTTTTACTGCTCTTTCCATTCTTACTAGACCAACTCTGAATTGGTTTTCTAGAAGTTCACCAACAGCTCTTACACGACGGTTACCAAGGTGGTCGATATCATCAACTTTACCTTTACCGTTGTTAAGTTCTACTAGATATTGAACAGTCGTAAGAATGTCTTGTCTTGTAAGTACAGTTTCTTCAACAGGAATATTCATTCCGAACTTGTAGTTGATTTTCATACGACCAACTTTTGATAGATCGTATTTATCTTTGTTGAAGAATAGATTTTCGAAAAGGTTAGAAGCAGCTTCAACCGTTGGAGGTTCACCTGGTCTTAGTCTTTCGAAAATTTTAATTAGAGCATCTTCTTTCGTTTCTGTTTTATCGATAAGAAGAGTGTTTCTGATTTGATCACCATAGTTGATCATGTCGATATAAAGAACTTTAACGTCCTTAACACCAGCTTTCATCAAGTCATGAATCTTTGATTCAGAAAGAGCTTCGTTAGCAAGACAGATAACTTCACCCGTTTTTTCGTTGAAGATATCTTCTGCTAGAACCTTTCCTACTACTTCATCAAGTTCAGCTGGAAGTTCTGTGATTTTTGAATCTTCCATTTTTTTAACTGATGCTTTTGTATATTTCTTTCCTTTCTTAACGATCACTGATCCTGATTTTGGATCAACGATGTCAGCATTTGCTCTTGTCCCAACCATTAGATTGAAATCAAGTTTTCTAGTATAAGATCCATCTTTTCCAAATGAAATTGTTTCCATTTGGTAGAACTCATTTAGAAGTTCAGATGTAGAGTACCCCATAGCTTTTAAAACTACAGAAGCGTGAAGTTTTCTTTTTCTATCGATACGAGCGAATAGAATATTCTTGTGGTCGAATTCGAAATCTAACCAAGAACCTCTGTGAGGAATGATTCTTGCTGAATAAAGAAGTTTTCCAGAAGAGTGCTTCTTTCCGTTGTCGTGTTCAAAAATGATCCCTGGAGATCTGTGTAACTGAGATACGATTACTCTCTCAGTTCCGTTGTAAACAAATGACCCTGTTTCGGCCATAAGTGGAATGTTTCCTAGGTAAACTTCTTGTTCTTTTACCGAAGAAACAGTTCTTTGTTCAGCTCCGTCTCTATCAACTGCAACGTCGAAGAAAACAAGACGAACAACGACCTTAAGTGGTGCTTCGTAAGAAAGACCTCTTTGGCGGCATTCTTTAACTGTATATTTTGGTTCTTCTAGAGAGTATGACACGAACTCTAGAGAAACAGTTTTATTAAAGTCGTAGATCGGGAAAACCGATTTGAAGACTTGTTGTAAACCTGAATCAATTCTCTTAGCAGGTGGAACGTCTTTTTGAAGAAAATCTTCATAAGAGTTAACCTGTAATTTCATAAGAGGAGGGGTATCAAGAACTACTGGAGTATTTGAAAAGGTTTTGCGAAACCATTCGTTAGGTGAAAAAACCTGAGTCATCGCGGTTCTCCTAATTCTTTAAGAAATATTCTTAGAGTAAAATTATTAAAAATTCAAAAAACACAAAAAGGCATGAAAGAGATTTCTCTCTTTCACACCTTTATTTAAAAATTCTAATTAAACGTAAGCAGTAAAATTACTTAAGTTCAACCTTCGCTCCAGCAGCTTCAAGAGTTTTCTTGATTGCTTCAGCGTCAGCTTTTGAAACACCTTCTTTAACAGTTTTTGGAGCACCTTCAACTAGATCTTTAGCTTCTTTTAGTCCAAGACCTGTGATTGTACGGATTTCCTTAATAACGTTAATTTTCTTGTCTCCACCGTCAGCTAGAACAACTGTGAATTCAGTTTGTTCTTCAGCAGCAGCAGCTGGACCAGCAGCACCAGCAACAGCAACAGGAGCTGCTGATACACCAAATTTAGTTTCTAGTTCTTTAACTAGGTTTGCTAGGTCAAGAACTGACATTTTTGAGATGTGCTCGATTAGTTGTTCATTTGTTACGCTCATATAATCTCCTAATAAAAATAAAAATTAAAAATTTGTAATTAAGCTAGTTCGCCTTTTTCTTTCTTCTCTTGGATTGCATACAGTACTCTAGCGAAAGCAGAAACTGGTGCTAGGAATGTAGCTAGAAGAGTACCAAGCATTTGGTCTCTTGAAGGTAAATCCGCAAGTTGTTTCACTTGTGCCTTAGTAAGCATTTGTCCATCAAGTACTCCACCTTTAAGTTCAACAAGCTCAAGATTTGCGCCTGCTTCTTTTAAAGATTTTGCAACAGCTGCTGGGTCTTCGAACGCAAACGCAAGAGCGTGTGGTCCATGAAGATCTGCAACTAAAGCTTCAGCCGGTGTCCCTGCTGCAGCTTTTTTGAAAAGCGTGTTTCTTGTAACAACCATTTTACCGTTGTTATCGCGAACTGCTTTTCTTACGCTAACGGCATCGTTTGAACTGATACCAATTAGGTTTGTAAGAAAGATAGCCTTTGCTCTTCCAATATCTTTGTTAAGATCTTGGATGATAGCTTCCTTCTCCGCACGATTAAGCATATATCCTCCTAGTTATTATTGGAGGGGGATTTGGGCAGGCTTTACTGTTGGGTTAACAACAAACCGACTTTCTTCAACCCCTACTAAAAATTCATTAAGCGAAGCTAAGAGCTTCTAGTGTATCGATCTTGATCCCTGGACCCATAGTTGTACTAAGAGTAAGAGATTTAATATAAGTTCCTTTTGCACTTGCTGGCTTAGCTTTTACAATTGCAGTTACGATTGCATTGTAGTTTGCCTTTAGTTGCTCAGCTGTGAATGAAGATTTTCCGATTGGAACGTGAACGATACCTGTTTTCTCAGTTCTGTATTCAACTTTACCTGCTTTTTGTTCTTTAACAGCAGCAGCTACGTCAGTAGTTACAGTTCCAAGTTTTGGGTTTGGCATTAAACCGCGTGGCCCAAGAAGACGAGCAACTTTACCAAGCTTACTCATCATGTCTGGAGATGCGATTACGCGGTCGAAGTCTAGCCATCCACCAGCGATTTTGTTGATGATGTCGTCACCACCAGCATGGTCTGCACCAGCTGCTGTAGCTTCATCTACTTTTGTTCCTGAAGTGATCGCGACTACGCGAACTGTTTTACCTGTACCAGCTGGAAGAGCAAGAGCTCCTCTGATCATCTGGTCAGCGTGTCTTGGGTCAACCCCAAGTCTGAAAGCTAGATCAACAGTTTCATCGAACTTTGCTGACTTTGCTTCTTTAGCTAATTTAATAGCTTCGTCTGAAGAGTAGAGTTTTGTTTTATCTACTTTCTTGCTTGCTTCTGCATAACGCTTTGAAGTCATGTTTTTCTCCTGTGGTCAAACGACTTTGCAGTCTCCCACTCCTAACCCTTGCGGGTATTGTTATTAGTAATCTAGTTTCAATCCCATTGAACGGATTGATCCTTCGATTGTTCTCATTCCTGCTTCTTTTGAACCAGCAGTTAAGTCTACTTTTTTTGTTTCAACGATTTCTTCTACAGTCTTCTTTGGAACTTTTTTAGACATAACTTCTGAACCTGGCTTTTGAGCTCCTCTTTCAAGTTTTAACTTGTCTTTAAGAAGGTATGAAGCTGGAGGTGTCTTTGTTACGAATGTAAATGATCTATCTGAATAAACAGTGATGATTGTTGGAAGAATAACACCGTTATCTTTTTGTGTTTTTGCATTGAAAGCTTTGCAAAATTCCATGATGTTAACACCTTTTTGACCAAGAGCTGGTCCAATTGGTGGTGATGGGTTTGCTTTTCCGCCTGCAATTTGTAATTTAATAAAACCTGTTACTTTCTTAGCCATATATATCTCCTACAAGACCAACAATTTATTTTAAGAAACCTTTTCTACTTGAGTGAAGTCTAACTCTACTGGAGTCGGACGACCGAAAATAGAAACGTTAACTTTAATTTTTCCTTTATCGCTTACTGCTTCGATTGTTCCTACGAAGTTAGCAAACGGCCCTTCAATTACCTTAACAGACTCACCTTCAGAGAAATTTACTGAAGTACGTGGCTTTTTGAAGCCATCTTCCATCTGAGACGTCATGAAAGCTGCTTCCTCATTTGTAATCGGTGCAGGCTTATCAAGAGTTCCTCCAACAAAACCAGTAATTTTGTCAGTGCTTTTTACAAGGTGCCAAGTCTTATCATTCATGATCATCTTAATCAAGACGTAGCCTGGAAAAAACTTTTTCTTAATCGTTTTCTTCTTTCCGTTGGCTGTCGTTACCAGTGTTTCTTCTGGAACTAAGATTTCAGCGAAAAACTCAGTCATTTTATGATTAACAATTCTTTCTTTTAAAGATTTAGTTACTTTGTTCTCTTGACCAGTTTGAGCTTTAGCGATGTACCACTTAAAATCAGGAGTATCACCCTTCGCCAATTGAACATCGTGTGGATTTTGAGATGAATCTGTCATAGTTATTACCAATTAAATAAATTAATAAACGAAGCTCATTATTTTTTTGAATACGAAGTCTACGAATACAAAAATTCCAGAGACAATTGCAAGGCCTACAACGAGTCCCATAGTTGTCTTTAAAGTTGTATCTTTTGACGGCCAAACAGCCTTCACTAGTTCATTATAAACTTCTTGCAAATAGCTCGATGTTTTACTGTTTTTAAGGATGATAACGAAAGTTGCAATACCAACAGCTACTCCGAGTCCCTGAGACACGAATGAGAAGTTAGAAATCTTTGCTTCTAAATCAAACCATGCACCTAATTGGTCCAAGAATTTAGTAACAATAAATCCTGCTAAAAGTGATGCAATTGCAACGAGGGCATTAATCCACTTACTTGAGTCTTCGCTCTTAATGATAGACATATTAACCTTTTTTAGATGATAAAAAATTTCGAGTCTAATTTATATGCTAGAAAAATCGCAAGATGTCTATTGATTTTTCTCGTTTGGGAATAACGCGCACAAACAGATGGCGGGTGCAGTAGGATTCGAACCTACAACCAAGTGATTTGGAATCACCTACTCTACCGTTGGAGCTATACACCCA
>CBIHNP010000016.1:0-21762 GCA_966211875.1 uncultured Bacteriovoracaceae bacterium | reverse complement strand
ATTTTTTTGATCCAAGAGCGGCGAGAGCAGAACCGACATAGCTTTCGACTTGTTTGGCGTCGTTGCCTTTGATTCCGTATTTACCAAGAACTTCTACCACTCCACTGCTCGAAAGCATGAAGTCGACGAGTTTCACGGTTCCGGAGGCGAACGCGAAACTTTGGGTGAGAAGTGTAAGCGAAAGTGCTAAAATAATTTTTCTCATTTGTGTTTTCCTCGGTGCTTAGAAAATGTTTGTTATAAAAGTCCAAATTTTCATAAAGAATCCTGGATTTTCGCTGGCGATAGCGCGATTGTTTTCAATCACAGTATTCCCAACGATTGGTACTTCAAGTTCGATTTTAAAAATATCTTCGTCTGAAATAATTCCTGCTTCGAGAGCTTTTTCTGCAATCGATTGTCTGAATTTCGGGTGTGCGACGTTGATAAGGGCAATCGCTCTTTCTGCTTCAGATTTACCTTTTAGTGTAGCGATCCCGTATTCTGTAACGACGTAGTGAACGCTCTCTGCAGGCGTTGTGACGTTACCTTTATAGAGATCGAGACCGATTGTTGAAAATTCTCCGTTCTTCGCTGTTGAACGAATCGCGATGATTGATTTACCACCAGTACTTCTCGAAGCGGCAGACATGAATTCAACTTGTCCACCAGGGCTTGAGAGACGTCCTTCAGGGCCCATCTCTGCGTTCACTGACCCTTTCAAGTCAACTTGAAGAGCTGTGTTCACGGCATGAAATTTTTCTGTTGTTTGAATCAACGCCGGGTCGTTAACTTTTTCTGTTGAAACAAATTTAACGGCCTTATTTTTATTCAGCCATTTATAAAGATCTTCTGAACCGTAAGCAAAACCTGTTTCTGCTTTTGTTGCGATTCCTCTTTCCATAATATCTTTTAAACCATCGCCGAACATTTCAGTGGAGATTTTAAGATCCTGACGTTTTGCTTTTTGAAGACCGTCAGCAAGTCCACCGAAAATATTTCCGATACCAACTTGTAGAGTGGCCCCGTTGTCGATGAGTTTACCTAAATTTTCACCGATATTTTTTTCGACGTCAGTGAATGGAACAACCGGTGGCCCTGCCAGTTTGGCATTACTCTTAAAGATCGCTGCTAACTTGCTCGCGTGAATTTGGTTTTCTCCCGTTGTGAATGGCACGTTCGGGTTTTCTTCCGCGATAATTTTAATATTCGGGTGAGCTTCTAAAATCGTGTGAATCATATCGTAGTTCGGACCGAATGAATGGAAACCATCTTTGTTCGGCGGACTCACGCGCACTACGATCGCATCGTAGTTAAAATCTTTCATTGCAGGATCGCGCATGAAACGAGGGAAGTCTGACAGATATCCCGGTACGTAATTGATCTTTCCTTCTTTGTGAAGCTTTCGCATATTGCTTCCGACAAAGAGAGAATTAAATCTGATTTTTCCATCCGGAAGTTCTGCAGCTTCTCTTAACGTGGACTCATTGATCCCGTTAACGAGAATGGAAATATCAAAACCTTTTTTCAAATCTCTCGCTCTTTGAATAAGTGCACTCATCGCTTCAGGGCTCGCGCCGGCAGCGATTGGGAAAAAGATTTTTGATCCATCCGGAATTTTATTCACGGCCGTCATCAATTCACCTTTCGGATCGTGACCAAGGCCCTTGATGATGTTCGTATAAGGAATTTGCGGTTCAGGTGGAAGGAAATTGCGAAGAGAATTAGTGAATGCTTTTTTTCCTTCTTCACCATTAACGAAAACAACGATACCAGAGTGACGTTGATCCGCAGCGTGCATTAAGCGACGGCCGATTTCGTAGTGAGCACTTGAGCGGGCAACACCGAGTTCGTTAAAAAGGAAACGACGTTCTTCAGGAGTGGCCCCTTCTTTTGTTACACCGAGCTCGATACTCGCCGTCCAGGCAACACAGTTGTCTGATTTACACGGACCACGTTCAAGTGGATTCGCTAAAAAGTGTTCAACGTTTTTTGCTTCATTTTTATCGAGTTCGAGAAGGTGAGCGTAACCCCAGATTGGATTTTTTAATCTTTGTGGATAACGATTGAATCCACCTTTGATCATCCATTCCTGGGCCCATGTTTCGCGCGGTAAATCTTTTTTACCCCAACGATAAATTGGTTCTTTTGGATCTGGTGATGTTCTTAAAACTCCCGAAACGTATTCGTTCGGAACTTCGTACCCGAATTCCAGGGCGAGCACTGGATTTTCTGTATCTTCAAGACTGAAGGTCTTTAAATATTTTTCCACCATCGCCTGATCGTTCATATCGATGGCGACGAAAAGTCTTTCTACTTTTCTTTGCGGAGGACCTACTTGTAAAACTTGCCAAGGGAGATTGTTTTCATCTGCAAATGCTTTTAGTTTTCCTGCAAGGTGAGCAGACTCTGTGAACCCTTGAATGTCTTTTCTCGCGATAAGTTTTTCAACTAAAGCGACACACTGATCGGCACCAAAACTTTGATGAATCAGTGAAAAAGAAAGAAGCAGGGTGAGAACAAAATGATGTAAAAGTTTTTTTCTCATGATTAATTATTCCACCGGTTTTTGAGCGCCTGTTGGCCAGGATGTAAACGCTCCTTCAGATTTATAAACAGCTTGATTAAATTGTTGTGGGTTCACATCTTCGTCGTAAACGAGAACGGCGGAAACGCGCGAGTTTCTCGCATCACCTAATCCGTAGTCACTCGTGACTCCCAGATCTTTTAAAACGCGATTATAATTTTTTGATCCGTCGTAAGACATGACCCATCTTAGAAAGACAGCTTTTTGTTCATCACTCACAACTTCTTTTGGATAGAGTCCTTTGAAGTGAGCGAGAGCTTCTTTCGTTCCGATAATTTCAGGGGAAAGTTTATCAGGATGAGTATTGAGAACAATTTCCTGTAAATTTTTAAGTGCCGTCTGCACTTCTGCCTTGTTCATATACTCTTCAACGTTTGTTACACCCATCTGTTGCAAATAACCTTGAAGCTCTGATATATGAGACGTCACCGCTTGAGCTTTACAGAAAATAAAACAATGTTCTCCACCGCCTTTTAAAAGGAAAGGTTGATCTTCTGTTTTAAAATCTTTGAAAGAAAATTTTACGCGAAAAATAGCAGCTCTTCTTATACGTTGGTAGAGATCAATTGTTTTTCTTTCATCTGGAGTGAGAAGATAGGCCACTTCTAAAGTGACTCCATGACCAGGTTTTCTTCTTTCCATGTAAGAATTAAATTCTTTCCACGCGAGACCTGTTTTTTGAATTTCACCATAACCTCTGTATCCGGGAGCATCCAAATCGATGATCGCATTTCCCATTCTCATGAGACCGTGATCGTTTCCGTATCCAGGCTGAAGAGCCACTTCTGTTCCGTAACTGTTATTTACAAAACCACCCATCTTTTTTGCGGATTCGCGATTCACTAACACAAAAGGAATTTCTTCACCCATCTGATTCTGTTTTACAAAAACAGGAATGCCGTTTTTCTTTGCATAGTTTGTGACAAAGAGACGATGGTTGACGTGAGCATCGAGGTTCACATCTTTTGCGACCTGATGATCGATAGAGGTTAAAATCTCTTTGAGGAGATTCATACAATTTTCGGCCGCAAAACCGCTAAAGGGGAGTGAGACTAAAACCGCCAGTGCGAATACATTTTTAAATCGCGTCTTCAATAAATTACCCTCGCCTAAAAAAACATTACCAGATCATTTCGGTCGGAATTGAAAAACAATTTAATAAATTTGCAAGAAAGACCGATAAAACAACGTCTTATTCTTGCTTTTTTGAGGATCAAACAATGAAAAAAATAATTCTTATTCTTGCTGCATTCATCGCTTTAGCGGGATGTTCTTCAACTCCTAAAAACGGCATGAGAGATCCCAATTCAAAAGTTTTTAACTGCCACTTTGATGAAAGTGTAGAAGGGAAAAAAGTAAATTTTGATTTCATTCCGGAAGATCAATCACTCGTTGTAGGCGATACAAAAATCACGATGGATGAAAACGATTTCACGTCGGGCGGGTTTGTTTATAAATCGGCCAAAGTCGAAAGAGACTGGGACGTGAAATTAGAATTCATTTCATATGATAAAGATCCGGCCGTAAAAATCACGATGGGCAGATCGCCATATTCGAAAAATCCAGTCTTTATCTCAAAGACTTGCTCTAAGTAATTCCGAGTAAAGTTTTTTAATCAGATACCGATAAGAAGATAAAATAGTCTCTGTGAGGTATTTATTAAAACGCAAGCGATCCTTTTCTTTTTACTGATGTCATCGCAAGCCTTTGCTCTTCAAGAGAGTTACAACCAGGAAAAATCTTTGGATGTACCTTATCGTGAACAAGCGGTCATCATCAGCAAAGAAGGATTTTATCCCAATCGTTTAGTTGTTTTTAAAGGCGAAAAAGTTCGTTTTTTTGTGACGGCCGTTGGTGTGGATTCTGCTTGTTTTAATATTCCGGATAAAAATGTTTATAGTACAGCTCGCCCGGATAAAATCGCGGAAGCTGAAACATTCTTCGATAAAGTCGGTGTTTATCAATTCAATTGCCCTAACAATTCCTTCCAGGGAAGAGTCATGGTTTTAGAGAAACCATCCGATAGAGAAGAGACGATGAGACGCGGTCTCGCTTCAGACACAGTAAAAGTCTGGAGACCAAAAGAGACGCCAAATGAATGGGTACAAATCAAGCGCGAAGAACTCAAAGATTTAAAAGGTATGAGCGACGTGATGGATTTGGACTCAAAAGAAGATAAAGGTGAGTAGAAAAAAATATGTCATCAGTATTTAAGGACGCCATTGACCAGTTTCTCTATCCGATCAAGGAACTTCTTGATGATGCCGGCGTTTCCGAAATCATGATCAACGGACCGAAAGAAATTTTTGTTGAAAAGAAAGGTCTCGTTTATAAAACTGATGCTCAATTTCACAATGAAGAAGCGCTGGTCTCAGCAATGCGTGCGATCGCTCAATCAGTCGGTCGTCGCATCGATAAAGATAATCCACGTCTCGATGCCCGTCTTCCGGATGGATCACGTATTCACGTTGTTCTTCCACCTATGGCGAAAAACGGAACGACCGTTGCGATCAGAAAATTTTCGAAAGAAAAACTCACACTCAACGATTTGATCACTTTTGGTTCTCTTTCAAAAGAGGCCGCAAGATTTTTAGATATCTGTATTTATCTTGGAAAAAATATCATCGTTTCCGGTGGTACTGGTTCCGGTAAAACAACAATGCTAAACGTTTTGGGATCTCGTATTCCAAAAACACAACGTTTAATTATCATCGAAGACGCGGCGGAGTTGCAGGTTAAAGCTGAACACGTTGTTAACTTCGAAACGAGAAAAGCAGATTCTGAACGTGGTATAACGGAAGTTTCCATTCGCGATCTTGTTATTTCAGCAATGAGACTTCGTCCTGACAGAATTATTGTCGGAGAGGTTCGCGGTGAAGAAGCACTCGATTTGATTCAGGTAATGAACACAGGTCACGACGGTTCAATGGGAACTGTTCACGCGAACAATCCGGTTGATGCTTGTACTCGTCTTGAAACACTTTGCTTGATGGGTGATACAAAAATTCCACCTGATGCCGTTAGAAAAATGGTTGGATCAGCAATGCAAATTATCGTTCAATGTTCGCGCTTCCACGATGGTGGTCGCCGTACATCACATATTTCAGAAATCATCGGAATCGATTCGAGAGGAAATTATATTTCCCGCGATATTTTCAGATGGGTTCAGACAGGAAAAGATCCTGAGACCGGAAAATACCTCGGAGAAATGGTTCCGTGTAATTACGTTCCGACATTTTTTGAAGACATTATTGTTAATAAACTTCCGTTTCCGAAAAGTACTTTTTTGGCGCCTGAGTGGTATAACCAGAAGCTTAAGGGTGAGAAGGACGCGGCTTAAAGCTGTTGGCAGATGGGCGTTGGCAGTTTACTGTTAACGGTTAACTGATGACCGCCAACAGAAAACCGTTAAACAGTTATGAAATGAAGACTAAAATTCAATATCAATTCCATCAGGCCCGATTTCACAAGTAATTTCTTCCGCTTCTTCCTTGCGAGCTTCAACGACGATGTTTTTTAAATCTTCAACTGCAATCTCAGGATCGAGATCAAAGTCGAGAGAAACTGCATTGATCAGATTGTGAAGGACTTCATAATCGCGAAGCGTTTTCAGCTGCTCGATTTTGATAGTGAAGGTGTAAGTGTGATCTTTAGCATCTTGGACTACATCTATTTTCACGACGGCCCTCCTCAGGGCAAAAAATCAAATTTTATTCCGTTAGTTCTCTGATCTCCATCATCGGTAAAACGGCGACAACTTTTACTTTCTTTTCGTCTTTTTTCAATTTTTCTAATTTAGATTTTAATTCGAGAAAACGCGGGTCACTTTTAGGAACTTTATAGAGGCTTGAATGGCGAGTAAAATGGACAACTATTTCATGATCTTCTTCCTGAAATTCTTTCACTCTGTCTGTGAATGAATCAGTAATTTCATTCTTGGTGCGATCGATGCTCATGGCCCCTTCTGAAGCAAGAAGTGCGGCGGCGATCAGTAACAGTTTCTTCATCCTTGATGTCCTTTCATTCTACCTTCTTTGATTGCTCGTTCTTTCTTGTACGTAAAGTGCTCTCATAAGGTTTCTATTAGTATCATCCATGTCATTTAATTGATCTTCTTGGTAATCGTTGTATTTTGAATCGCGATCGCGAATGTCGTAGGCAAAACGATTCGTGTAGTACTCGCGAGTAATTTTAGTTTTTGATTTCTTAGTAAGTTTTGCTTTCCATTCATCAACAGGAACAGCTTTGTTGAAGAGAGAAGGATCGATGACATAAGGAACAACTTGTCCGCCTTTTTTAACTAAGACGACTGGAGCAACCTGATATGACCATCCGACTTCACCTTGTTTTCCATCGTAATAAATTTGTCCTTCGAGAAAAGCTTTTCCGCTTGTGATTCCTTTATCATCTAAGACAAGTGCCATCTTATGTGCGCGTGAATAACAACCATCTTTAATATATTCGAAAGGAATATCTCCACGAGCGACGATATCAGCGAAAGCAGCATTCGCTTCTTCTTCTGTAATGATAGTAAGATCTATTTTTTGATTATTATCTTTTGAGACAAGAAGTGCGTGTTCATCTTTAGGACCGATTTGTGCGCAGGTTGCACATCCCGTTTTGTAATCAACAGTGCCGGCCGAAGCAACAGCAGGAGCGAGCTTTTTTAAATTTCTTTTTAGAGCTTCTTCGTTGCTTGAACCTGCCATCGCAGAGGTAACCAACATTAAGAAACTAGTATAAAGACATAATTTTTTTAGCATTCAATCTCACCTTGGGTTAGATATCCTAGTAAAATTGTAAAACAGTTTTGCGATTCCAGAAGTAAGTATTTTATTCCTAACGAAAAATTTTTTAATGGTTGATCAAAAAGAACGAATTTGTCACAATAAAAAGTATGTCACTACGTCAAGAAAAAGCAGATTTTATTGTAGAAAAGCTGGAAGAACTCTATCCGGAGACTCCTATCCCTTTGGATCATCGTGATCCTTACACACTTTTGATTGCAGTCCTGCTTTCGGCCCAATGTACAGACGAAAGAGTAAACAAAGTTACTCCAGCGCTTTTTTCGAAAGCGGATACGCCACAAAAAATGGTCAAACTGAAAGTTTCAGAGATAGAGGCGATTATTAAGCCTTGTGGACTCTCTCCGAGAAAGTCCAAAGCGATCCATGAGCTTTCACAAATTCTCATTGATAAGTATGACGGTGAGGTTCCGCAAAGTTTTGAAGCCCTGGAAGAGTTACCTGGTGTCGGCCATAAAACGGCTTCAGTCGTAATGGCGCAAAGTTTTGGTGTTCCTGCTTTTCCTGTCGACACTCACATTCATCGTCTGGCCCAAAGATGGGGACTTACGAACGGAAAAAATGTTGAACAAACAGAAGCTGATCTGAAAAAAATTTTTCCGAAAGAAAAATGGAACAAACTTCATTTGCAAATTATTTTCTACGGAAGAGAGCACTGTACGGCACGCGGATGCGATGGACTTAGTTGTGAACTTTGTTCTTCTCTCAATTTCTTAAAGAAGACGCCGGTAAAAACTAAAAAATAAAATCAATTCCTGCACCAATGCGGTTGATTTTAAGTTTATTAGGCCCGCTGAGATCGTGATGTTTGAACAGAATGTGGTATCCGAAATTTCCTTCGCCTTTTAAACTCAGATAGGCCAAAGCGCGAGAGCCTGTGTAAGCATCAGAGCTCACTGAAGAAGAGGTTGTCGACTTAAGGCTTGTAGCAAAACTAAATTTTGTTCCGAGTACATAACTTCCCAATTCAAAATTTCTTCCAATTCCTACAGTCGCATAAACGAGACTATTTTTTTGCGCGATTAATGTTCCTTTGCCTGTGAGTTGATTGATATCAAATGTAGCGAAGTGTTCGTAATCCACGCCAGTGTAGACGTTGATGAGGTAAGGATAAAAAACATATTGGTAATAAACATTGAATCCAATTTCATCCGGAATAGAAATTTTTGCGTTGACGTTGTCGACATTTCCTTCAATTTTTCCCGCTGTCAATTTCGACCAATAACCACTTCCTAAAATATAGTGCGTCCGATCTTTGAGATTGTATCCGGCAAAGGTTCCAAGTGAGATGGGAGAGTTTTGTGTTGTCTTCACGACCTGTTGATCGTTGTCTTGAGAGAAGTTTCCGACAGAGGCCGTATAAAAAATTCCCATGTGAAAATGACTTTCTTCCTGTTCAACATTTTCATCCGCCGAAGAAAGGGCAGGAGCTTGAGTCACCGGAACAAAAACGAGATAAGGATAGTCGATATAGATCGGAGTTAATTTTTTAAGATGGTCCCAGTCTTTGATTGTGGGATTCCATTGGATCAGATCTTTTTTATAATCTTCAATACGATTTCCGTATTTGACTTGTACTACAGGCAAGTAGCGTTTTGCGACGGCATCGAGATTATCATTTTGCCGCGAATAACGGACTTCATAATTCACCTTATCCGCAAAGGCGTGCGCGCTAAATAGCAGTGAAACCAAAAAGAGCACCTGATAAAATTTCTTCATAAGAAAATTTTAATCGATTAATTTATTTTATAAACTGTGAATCTTTATTCCCATCGAGATAGTCGAAAGTAGCTTAGTCAATTCGTCCAGCATTTCTCTTTTGCGGAAATTGTAATCACCACTGAGATCCGCTTTTTTGTTACTGCCGAATTCAGCATTTTTGTCATTATAAACAAGCACCCGGAGAAGACCATTTCCTTGCACTTCGAATTTTATATCGAGGTTGAAAATGATTAAGCGAATTTCATCGTGGGATGATTTCGGATTGTTCCCTAAAAAAAGCATTGCTTGAAAAAAAAGTTCAGGGTTCGTCAAACTTTCGACAACGGCCTTTTCTAACAAAGTAAAAGTCGCACGCAACCATTCGAGGCCTTTATCTTCCTGTGAAACTTCTGTCGGTGTGAATGATTTGTTGTCAACGCGATTAAGCTTTTGTTGAAAATCGTGAATGGTTTTTTCCAACACTGTATCAATGAGTGAATTGTATTCGAGAAGGAGAGGGGATTTTGTCTGCAAAACTCCCTTGCCGTGATTTTCTTGATTGCGCCAAAGTTGATGAAAAAATCCATCCTTTGACTCGGCGATTTTTAAGCTAAAAGCGTCACTTCTTGTCTGAATCTCCAGCTCTTTCGTTAATAGGCTCTCTGCAATACTCTTTTTATTAACAGCTATTGACACCCACTGGGCGCTCTTTAGGTCAGTGTGTTGATAAAAATTTGTCAATGTTTCTTCGAGATTTCCTCGAGAGAAAAAGTTTTTCCAGCGAACCATTTTTGTCCTTAACTTTGATCAGTTCTTTGTTTAAGATAATGCCTGATATGGAAAGCTCTGACAAAATCAAAAAGAAGATAGGCGTTTTTGACTCTGGGATTGGAGGTTTTACAGTTCTTAGCGAACTTTTTAAAACCATGCCGGAAGCTACGTACTATTATATCAGCGACGACGCCAATGCTCCTTACGGACCCAAGTCCGACGAATTTATCACTGAACGTTCTACCTTCATCGCGAAAGAATTACTTGCTCAGGGAGTAGAGCTCATTGTAGTGGCCTGTAATACGGCAACTGCGGCGAGTATCGATTGCCTTCGTCGCGATTTTAAAGATCTGCCGTTTGTCGGCGTAGAACCTTATTTGAATGCGTACTACAAAATGCCCGAGAATCTTAGTGAAGCAGAAAAAAAGATGATGGTGCTCACGACAGAATCGACGGGAAAATCTGAACGCTTCAAACGTTTAAAAGAACGCCTCGATCCGAAATCGCAAATCGATCACTACAGTTTAAAAAATTTAGCGAGACTCGTTGAAGAATTTTATTATCACGCGAATACTCCAGAGGATGAAAAAACATTTCAGTGTGCAATTGAAGAAGAACTCGGATTTTTAAAAGACCACGGATACGCGTATGCGATCTTGGGTTGCACTCACTATCCGCTCGTGAAGAATCGCATTGAAAAATACCTAAACTTAAAAGCGATTTCACCCGATGCTCACGTGGCAAAAAGGGTAGCGGAGCTTTCGTATAAAGAAGACGAAGAAAAAGATAAAAATATAGAAGACACTTTTTATTTCTATTCATCACATAACAATCAATGGACACTAAAAAAACGTGCGTCTCTCCTGGGACCATTTAGCTAAAGGAATTGCAAAATGACAAAGATTACAGAAATCAAAGCTCGCCAAATTCTCGATTCACGCGGAAATCCTACAGTGGAAGTTGATGTCTTCACCGAAGCAGGAAACATGGGACGTGCTGCTGTTCCTTCCGGAGCTTCGACAGGTTCAAAAGAGGCCCTTGAACTTCGCGACGGTGACAAAAAATACTACATGGGCAAATCTGTTTTAAAAGCAGTGGCGAACGTAAAAGAAAAAATCGCACCAAAGCTAATTGGCGTTGAAGTAACAGACCAAAAAAAGATCGATCTCATGATGCTTGAGATGGACGGAACAGAAAATAAATCAAACCTTGGTGCAAACGCGCTTCTTGGTGTTTCAATGGCCGCAGCTCGCGCTGGTGCTCTTGACTCAAAGATGTCTCTCTTTCAATACCTCGCTGAAAAATTAAACGCTCCAAATCCTACGAAGCAAATGGTTCTTCCCACTCCACTGATGAACATCATTAACGGTGGTGCTCACGCTTCTAATAATCTCGATATTCAGGAGTTCATGATTGTTCCGCACATGAAAAAATCTTTTTCTGAGAACCTAAGAGCGGGTGTTGAAGTTTTCCACTCACTTAAAAAAGTTCTTCACGATGCAGATCACTCGACAAACGTAGGGGACGAAGGTGGGTTCGCTCCAAACCTAAACTCTCACGAAGAAGCGATTGAATCGATTATGAAAGCGATTAAAGATGCTGGCTACACTCCAGGCGTAGATATTTCCATTTCTCTCGATGCTGCTGCTTCGGAATTCTACAAAGACGGCAAATATAATATGCAAGGAAAAAACTACAGTACTTCTGATATGGTGAAATACTACTCAGATTTAGCTGCGAAGTATCCGATATATTCTATCGAAGACGGTTTGGATGAAGGTGATCATCAAGGCTGGATTGAACTCACAAAGGCACTTGGTTCAAAAGTTGTTTTAGTTGGTGACGATCTGTTTGTTACGAACAAAAAAATCTTTGAAGCGGGAATTAAAGCAGGTGAGGCCAATGCCATTTTAGTAAAAGTAAACCAGATTGGAACTCTTACTGAAACGTTTGAAGCGATGGATTTGGGCTTTAAAAATAATTATAAGGCCATTATTTCACACCGCTCAGGCGAAACAGGTGATTCATTCATTGCAGATCTTGCAGTTGCTACGGGAGCTGGTCACATTAAAACCGGTTCAGCAAGCCGCTCGGATCGCATGGAAAAATACAACCAACTTCTTCGCATTGAAGAGGAACTTGGAGCAAAAGCAGTTTATTTACCGGTAAAGTAAGTACTGTTTTAAACCTTGTGGTCCTCGGATGAATGAACATTTGAGGGCCACACAATGGTTTGGTTTAATAAGAAAAAAGAAGCTGACGCCCATTTTATCGCTGATAAACGCGAACGACTTTTTTTTCACGATATCATCAATCACACTCACGGCCTCATTCTTTATTTCAATCAAAAACAAAGTACAAAATCTTCTATCAGTGCTGAAGACGTCGGTATGCTCGAAAAAGAAATCCGTACGCTGCAAAGTTTGATTAAAGATCATTTTCACTTCAAACATAAAAACCTCATGTCGACTTACGAATGGGTACCGTTCAGTGTTGCTGAGATGGCGTTAAACGGCCTTATTCAAACTTATTTGAGTGAGAAAGGGATTAAGACTTATCTTCATCGTGAAGGCAAAATTGCTTATGAACGCAGCCTTGAAGAACGCGAAAGTGCGACTGTTTATTTCCCGGCCTTCTATCGCATTATGAACAATCTCATTAAAAACATCGCTGAAGCAAAAAGTTCTGAAGTCCATTTTCATTTTAATTATTTTGAAAATGGCTTTTTAATCGAAACTAAAAATCGCATCAACTCGACAGAAGTTCAAAAAGAAATGGCCGACAATCTTTCTCGGATTATTCTTGAAACAAAATATGAAGAGGAAAATACAACACCGGAAAATTCAGGTGAAGGGCTTGGGCTTGAATCCATTCATCATCTCGCTCTCGAACACGGAGGGAGATTTGATTTCGAAATCGTTAACGACTACTGGATCAACAAAATCACTCTTCCAGTACCGCTTGTAAAAAAGGAAAGCAAAAAGGCCGCATAAAATTATTGCTTGTCACCAGTTCAGAATCTCCTTAATCTAATATTAAAGAGTAATTTTAAAACTGGAGAGTGCTTTGGAATTTTTTATCGGACTCACTTTTGATCAAAGCTCTATCCACCACGCGAAAATTGAAAGTTTCAGAAAGCGTTTTGATTCTAAATATCATAAGGCCGAGAGACTACAGCTTACGCTTTTGCCTCCATTCACTATCGAATTTCAAAACAATCACGAGATGAGTGAGTTTACTGAAGAGCTTTCAGATTTGCTCGACAGTTATCTTCACGGCCTCAATGAAATTTCGCAAATTGAATTTAACGGTATTACTTTTTCCATGGGGAAAAAGGGAGTGCTTGCTCTGACTCCAAAAATTTCACCGGATCTTCTTCATTGTCAGGAATCGATCTATGAATTTTTAAAAGAGTCGGGTGCTCATTTTAAAAAATCTAAGAACGCTGCCAACCCGCTTTTACCTATTGGCCGATTTGATTTCATTGATTCCCTAGAGTCGGCGATTGAGACCGCCAAGATAGAATTCTCGTCCCCCTTTGTGATGAACGGGGCCAGTTTTGTGCTCTTTGAAAAAAAGCAGGAGCATTGGATTGCTAAGAACAACCTTTATGATTTCGATTCTCGAAATCATTTTTTTTTCGTGAACGAATTATGCCAAAATTTCTAATTTCATTTCTTTTTTTAGGCGCGCTTTTTTCTTCAACTCATGCAGAAGCAGCGGCCATTCATCGCGGAGGAGCAGAGCTACTCAACGCTAAGGCCTACTCGATTTATTTTGATACTTCATTGTTTGTGACGAAATCTCATCTTGATGAAACTGGTACTGAAATCGAAATGCCTGAAGGGACTGGCTATCATCTTATTGATGCCGATTTTAAAATTTCATACGGTCTAAGCTCTAGTTTAGAAGCTTCAGTTTTCGGAAAAGTTCGCAGTGTGAGTTCAAATGATGGAACGACAACTGCAAGTAAAACGGGACCTGAATCAATTGGTGTTGAAGCAAAATATAGTTTTTCTCCGATTGGAAAAGTAAAATACGCAATCGGTGCTCGTTACCGTCAAACGCTTTATACAAATACAAAGTATACGCAACTTCCACCATCAGATGAAATTATTCTCGGAGACGATGGAAGTGAGTACGGTGTTGATTTTTACATGACCTATACGAGCAATCCGTGGAAACTCGATTTGATGGCCGGATACAATTCGCCACCAAGTAATTTGAGCTCGGAAATTATCTACAATGCTCAAGCGAGATATCGTTTTACTCAACTGGCACTGTCCGCAGGTGTAGACGGAATTTATTCTTTAAAAAAAGATCCGGCAGCAGAAAAACCTCTTCTGGCCACAGGACAAACGGCCCTCTTTAACAGTTACAATCGCGAAAAAATTGTTCCGTACCTCGGGGCTGATTATGCTTTCGAAAAATTTCTTTTAGGGATTAAAGGCGGAAGTGTTGTTTCCGGACGTTCAACAGATAAGGGAAGTTATTTTCTGGCGAATGTTTCATGGAGTTCTGAAGGCGTGAGTCCTGAATCAGTTAAAATTGAAAGTTTCAAAGAATACCACATTGATGGGTCTGTTCTTAAAGTCTCTGCTCGTGGGAACTTCATCAAGATCGATCAAGGTCTCTCTACGGACGTAGAGAAAGGAATGAAGTTTGATATCTACCAGACAGATTATTTTGGCGGTAACATCCTTGTTGCTTCAGGGGTCGCTTACGAAGTTGGAGCAGATTGGGCGGTTATTAAACTCACGAAAAAATATAAGGAAATCGAGATTAAGCCAGGCTTTGCGGCCCGAGGGTATTAGTTTCTCGTTTTGTTAAATTACTGCTTTGGTGTAGAATTAAACATATAACTATTAACGACTAAATAAATGTGAGTAAATCAACATGCAAAGTTTGAAAACTTTAGTTCGCTTTCTCCTTCTTTCGCTACTGATCACACTAGCGCTTCCGTTGCACGCAAAAACTTTTTCAAGCCAGTTCTCTGAGTTTGAACTACCGACGGGTTGGGATTGTGCACTCGAAGGTTCAGAATGGGTTTGTCAGAGTGACGACAAAGATAGAAAGAAAGAAGCGATCATCATTCTCGCTGCTAAATACAGAGGAGAAAAAGATTCGTTGGATGAATATCAGGCGTATTTAAAACAACCAAAGTCATTCACACTTCCTGGTGGGAAGACACAAATTTCAGAAGCAAAATCTGTAACGATTAAAACTATCAACGGACAACGTTGGGTTGATGCTCTTCACTTAGCTTCAGAAGTTCCAGGCTTCTATACTCGTTATCTTGCAACTGTAAAAGATTCTCTAGGGATCGCAGTTACTTTCTCGGTAGCAAAAGATCACTACGATGCTTACCAAGATATCTTTGAAAAAGTTATTGCGACATTAAAAGTATTTGATCAGAAGGCCGGTGAAGCTGGTAAATGGACGCAGAAGAAAGCTGATGAGAGCAACCTTGATGGAACAGCTGTTGTTGGTGATACAAGCGGAAATCCAGATATCGGTAAACAGAAAAAAGGCGGCGGCGGCGGTGCTGATGCTACGACTGAATCGCTTATGTTGATTGTTGGTCTGGCCGTTGTTGGATTTATCATCATGAGAATGAAGAAGAAAAAGAAGAAATAGAGATAAAAATAAAAAGGGCCACTAAATGTGGCCCTTTTTATTTTTATCTAGATTATGTTGAGCTTCTTTTTATTACTTTCAATAAATTTTTCTTCCGTACCCCGTTCCACATCTTCTGCTGTCGGCACGTTCTTCCATTCTGTTTCTTGGGGAGAGTTGTAGACAGTTTCCTTTTTATAAAAGTCTTGATCGGGAAGATAAGGTGAGCCGGTTGCGCTGTTTATTTTTTTATTGTCGCGGGCGTTTTCTTCATTGGTAATTCTAATTTCATTTTTAATTTCATTTAAGGCGCGAACGACTTCGGAAGAACTCGATGGAGTTTGTGCTTGATAGAGCGAGCGCATGAGATTAATTCTGCTGAGTGTATCCGCCATACAGTCTTATCGGATGACCGAGTTGATTACTTTAGTATTTGTGTAAGACAATCTCTGATTTCAAGAGGATGAGTCTTGTGGGGATTATGTGAGGCCGCAGGAATCATGGTTGTACGCTTAAAGAAAGGGGCATAGGCCGCATATTTGGGATCGTCTTCGCCATAGAGGTAGTGAATGGGAAAATGAGCGCTGGCGAGTTTTAAAAGCGTCTCACTTTGAAGCGGAAAAGAGCCTTGTGAAAGATAGAGCTGTGAATCTCTCCATTCATCGAGAGAGTGCGCTGATTTTTTTTCAATGTCTGCCTGAAAACATTTTGAATTTTTATAATGTTTGAACATGGGATTTCCATACCAGTTCAAAATAAAAGATTCGGTGTCGTCAAATTTGTTGAATAAATCGAGATCGTGTTTTGAGCGCGCTTTTTTTTCTTCTTCGCTCGATAGTCCAAGACCCGCTGATTCTAAAATTAGTTTTTCCGGTGTGAGCGAGTTGAGTGCGAGTTTTAAGGCCACACGTCCGCCCATTGAGTAGCCATAAAAAACCGGTCGATCAGAAAAGAGCAGAATCAAGTCTCTGAGCTTTGTCATGATATCAGCATGTGAATGAAAATGTTTCATCAACGTTTTTCCATGGCCGGGAAGATCGATGAAAAGCTGCTGATGAGAAGATAAAAAAGGTGCTGCAATTTCTTTTAAATCTTCTTTGTCGCCTGTGAAGCCGTGAAAAAAAACGATCAAAGGTTTTTCTTGCGTCCCCAGGAGGTCATAAGAAAAAATCGATTTGAGATAAAGTTCGTATGCTGTTTTTTTAAGTTCACTGCGCTTAGGCTTTAAAACACCTTCGAGATTAATTTTGTGTTCGAAAAAAAATTTCGGAATATGATGAGGATGCAGAGACATTTTAAAATGGTTTTTTAATTCCTCGGCGCTTAGTGAATGAGAAGATGTGCATTCATACAACATCACTCCCATTTCTCCCCATTGTTCATCTTTGAGAGGAAGTAAGTAAGCATCTTTGATCGCAGGATGACGTTTGGCCGCTTCTTCGACAGAAAGCGGATTAATATTTTCTCCACCGCTGATAAAAATGAGATCAGCTCTTTCCAGAAACTTAAAGCGGTCGTGGATTTTTTCTCCACGGTCGTTGGTTGTAAACCATTCATTCAAATGCGGAAGAAACATTTGATTTTGATAATATCCCAGACAAAGGGTTTTCCCTTTGATCGCAAAAAGATTTTCTTTGTTCAACTGCAGTTCGCGATAAGGAAGAACTTCTCCGTTGATCGTGACAAGTGAAGCCGTTTCACTCATGCCGTATGTTTCATATAACGTGAGTCCATTTTTTTCAGCTTCCGTTTTCAATTCATCTGTTAGAGGAGCACCGCCAATGAGAATCACTCGGCATTGTTTTAAAAGAACAAGTTTATCTTCTTCTTTCATCCAACGTTTGAGTTGCAGTGGAACGAGGGAAATAAAATCGAGCGGAGGCGTGAGTTCTGTCGTGAGTCTTCCTCCAGAAAAAAAAGCTCTCCATAAAGTCATGAGTCCACCGACGTGATTGTGGGGAAGATTCATGAGTGAACATTCTTCAGCTGTCTGTTTGAAATATTCAATAAAGCCCAAAGCAGAATAATAAATATTGTCAAAACTTAGAGCGACACCTTTAGGAAGATTGGTTGTTCCCGAACTGAAAACAATAATAAAAGGACTATCGCTTTTCCTCTCTTCAAAAGAAAGCGATGAAGATTTTTTTAAAACATTAAATGATTCATCAGTTAAAATTGTTTTGAATGAGACTTGCGATCGACATTTCTCAACACCAGCTTCTGTTTCCAGGGCCGAAATAAGAACTGCTTTTTTCTTTTTAGAGTAAAGAGCGAGAAGAGCAACGAAAGTGAGATAAGGAGATTTGATTTTGAGAGCGAATGTTTCTTCGTTTGTTATTGACTCAGAAAAAGCACTCGCATCGGCCAATAAATCGCCGTACGTTTTCTGATCATAAAAACGTTTTGTAGAAAATTTTTTTAAGTGCTGATTAAAATCAAAACTCATCATTCTTATCCACAAAAAGGCAGCAGGCTTAGTTGAACTGGGCTAAATTCTTCTTGTGTGATAAATCTTACTCCAAGGCCGATCAAGCGTACAGCATTACCTTTTTTTTGCAGGCAATGAGATAAAAGCGGGTAGAAGCGTTCGGGAGAGAGTTGCGACTTCCAGTCATCGTCTTCGTAGCGAATTGTTTCCTCGCAAGTTGTGCGAGAGAAATCGTTGAATTTTACTTTCACAAATAATTTTTTTAGACGTTTTTCATTTCCGGCCTCTTCCTCTTCTTCCATATGAGCTTCGAGGCGTTGAAACATGTCTTCGTAGAGTTCCTGTAACTCCAATTGCAAAAGATTTTCGTCTTTGATGTCTTTGCTGAAAGTGTTTTCGACACTCAGTGATTTTCTCTCCCATTCATTGACGACTTCGCGATCATCGATTCCTTTTGAATAGAGTTTTAAATCAAAAGCAAATTTTCCAAAGAATTGTTCGAGCAGATCTTGAGGTGTTTTTTTGATGTCTTCACACGTTTTGATATTGAGTGATTCCAAAACTTCGTGCCCGCGTTTACCAACTCCAGGAATAAGTTTCACTGGAAGTTGGGAGACAAAGGCTTCGACGTTCTGAGGAGGGATGACGAAAAGTCCGTCGGGTTTTTTCCAGTCGCTTGCGATCTTTGCCAAAAATTTATTGGGGGCCACTCCTACAGAAGCAGTGAGACCTGTGCGTGCGAGAATTTCTTTTTTTATCTCCATCGCTATCGCAGTTGCACTCT
This sequence comes from uncultured Bacteriovoracaceae bacterium, assembly GCA_966211875.1. Classification (GTDB taxonomy): domain Bacteria; phylum Bdellovibrionota; class Bacteriovoracia; order Bacteriovoracales; family Bacteriovoracaceae; genus Bacteriovorax. Next base: position 3,091 of record CBIHNP010000016.1, on the reverse strand, counting down.
CTGCATCGCTCACATCGAGATAAGCTTCATCAAGTGAAACAGATTCGACGAGCGCTGAATGTTTATTAAAAACAGAATGAATAATTTCCGAGGCCGCAGAATATTTTCTAAAGTTCGGACGAACAACGACGAGGTGAGGACACAATTTCATTGCGTAATCAGTAGGCATCGCAGACTTCACGCCGAATTTGCGAGCGATGTAATTGCTGGTGCAAAGAACGCTGCGAGTGCCGGGAAGTCCGCCGACTCCGAGAGGAACATTGCGGAGTGAAGGATTGTCTCTCATCTCCACCTGAGCATAAAAACAATCCATGTCGACATGAATTATCTTTTTCGTTTTCATATTCGTTAAGCGTAAGAGCGAAGAAGCCCTACTAGAGTCCCCACAATTCTAAAATCGTTTTCTTCACCTTCATCTTTAATGATAATGGGAGAATAGTTTTTATTGGCCGGAAGAAGTTCCAGATGTTTTTTATTTTGTTGAGAAAAAGTTTTTACTGTCGCTTCACCGTCGATCACAGCAACAACGATCTGGCCGTTGCGCGCTTCTTTTGTTGAACGACAAACGATCACATCACCTTCTAAAATTCCCGCTTCAATCATCGAATCACCTTTAACAGTGAGGGCGAAATAACGAAATCCGCCTTTGATAAAGTGGCGAGGAACGGCGATAGTGCTTGTGGGGTTTTCAATTGCGAGAATAGGATTTCCTGCTGCGACGAGACCGAGAAGAGGAATCACTTCAGACTCACCCTCTGTTTGAGGACGCGAGACCTGTTCAGGAGTTTTAACTTCTACACCACGACGTTGGTTCCAATGGCTTTCCAGCAGACCTTCTTTATTTAAGTACTGCAGATACTTTTGAACCGAGCCCAGCGACTTCAAACCAAAATGATCTTTGATCTCATTTTGCGTCGGTGGATGCCCATGGTGTTCATGGTAAGCAAGGAGGTAGTCGTAAACTTCTTTTTGTTTTTTTGTTAGTGCCATACCTAGATGATATGCGTATGGTTTGCGTAAGTCAAATGGATTTTTTGGGGCTATTTTTGAGCGAGTGCTCGTCTAAAATGCTCAGAGTTGCGGGCCAGCTCTTGCATATAAGGTGAGATATCACTTTGAAGCTCAGCAGGCAGACTCTTATACTCAATGATATGCTCTTTTGGGACATAACGAAAGGTAAAATTGATTCTTCTTGTCTCAAAATGTTCAACGTTGAGATCAAAATTGGCCTTGAGCTTGTTTTCCACTCTCTGAACACGGTGGAAAGCCCGCTCCTTATAAAGTTCGCCTCCAAAAATCTGGAGAGACGAATCGTCGAGCCACTGCTCGTAGATCACATTATTCTTTAAATCTTTTTTCCCCATCACGAATTGAAAGAACGCGCGCTCACCAAAAGAGATCGAGGCCACCGGGCCCAATTCAAAATCTTTGTGATCGCCCACGCGGGCAGTGTCTGTTTTTTTACCTGTAGTCGGATCGATAGAGGAGCCGTAGAAATTGATCAAACACGTATTGAGAGTCCAGTCTTTCGGAACTTCATTGCGCTTAAAATGCGTTTTGGTAATTCCTTCAATCGTCGCTAATAATTTTTTTAAGACCGGCGGATAATCTTCACCTTTCACGCAACGGTTATGAATTCCCTTTGGTGGATGATAGTAATTGAGACAAGCGAATTGCCAGTTGCCGAGCCAGTATACCGGGCGAAGAAGTTGTCGCTGTTCATCTCCTTCAGGAGGCGGATTGTGTTCCGAGTATCTCATTTCCCAAATCGGATAAAGAGTCTTCAGCCACTCGATAATTTGAGCGCGTTCTTCTTTTCTTACAAATGTAGGATGATAAAAAAGGCCGTCTTTTCTGACGATCTCTTTTTTAGGTCTAGCTGACCTCGGACGAGACGTATTCATAGGGGAATACTGTAAACATTCGAGGCCACATTGAAAATCACTATGTAATAATTACTTCAGCAATTGCACATTTTTTTGAAGATGATAAAAGCCTAGGAACAAAAAATTTCTTGGGGGATCCGTAATGAAATTGCAAAATGTAACGAAATTAACTCTTGCAGTCCTTATCGCTACTCAAATGTTGAATGTTGAAGCAGCAGTAAAGGCTCCAAAAAAGCTTACACAGATTCTTCATACTAAACAAAAAGAAGCATTGGAAGATCCTTACTACCAAATTAAATCAGTAAAGATCAGAGAATTGACTTCAGAAGAGTCACTTAAATACGTACACGAAGAATCATCAATTCCTAAACTAAATACGAAAGGATTTGTTGGACCAAATATTCCAAACATTCCACCTGTGCCACCTAGTAAAACAGGAGAGTCTTCTGGAGAAGTAACAGCAACAACTGCTGACGGCCCGGCACCTTCTACAAAGGGAACACTTGATAACATCATCATGGTTGTCGACAAGCTGATCGCTGTAGGACAAAAATTGATTCCGATGATTAAAGACGGAAAAGCAATCGTTACAAATAATCCGATGACTGCGATCTCTGTTCTTCCAAGAACAGACGCAAAAGATCCAGCTGTTCACGATATGGGCGGATGGACAATTCCTGTTTCTAAACACTACAAAATTACTTATTCAAATGGTTTTGGTGCTGAGGTTGTTAGTTTCGTTTACAGTATCACTTTCCAATATAACGGTTCAGCTGATGGAAAAGGAAAATACTTAGCAGGTGTAAGAGCTTCTGCAAGAGATATTACAATTGACTGGGGATTTGACCTTGATGCTTCTTCTCAATTGATTCAAATCTCAAACGTAGGAACTCAACAAAACGTAATCGCTGGTGCGACTATCGAAATGAGCTACGCTGTAAAGAACTGGACGAGAACAATTTCAACATCGACTTCATTCTTTGTTAGCGGTGATGGAAAGCTTTATAAGCTTGATTAGTTTTTTAGAAAAAATATCCTGCAAATTAAATAAGGCCTCGCGTATGCGGGGCTTTTTTTTTCTGCATTTTTTGGTGAAGGTTTTTCAGTTTTCTGTTGACCGTTATCGGTTGGCCGTTTACCGTCGACCGTTAACTGCCAACTGCCAACTGCCAACTGCCAACTGCCAACTGCCAACTGCCAACTGC
>CBIHNP010000015.1:0-48077 GCA_966211875.1 uncultured Bacteriovoracaceae bacterium | reverse complement strand
CGGGTGCATTTGAATATGAGAGTTCAACTTTTAAATCGACGGGGCCCGCGACTGGAGAACCGTTGGCATTTACCAAACGTCCCGAGTAACTGAGAGATTCAGCAGAAAATATTTTTGGTGAAAGTAGAATTGAAGTTGTGAATAAAAGTGAACACAAAAAATTTTTCGAATTTTTATTTTCTTCTGAAAATTTTTTTGCCTTTTTAAACACTATTAACAAAACTCAAAATCCCCAAGAAAATTAAGTACTTCTTCAATAATTATAGTGTAGATATTGTATCCTCACGACGGGCAAACTTTTCATTTGCTTAACCCAATACAAAATATCCTTTGCTTAACCTCTCTTTCTCAATGGCCAGACTAAAAGTCTGCTGCTTTTTTGCCTCTAAAAGTGGCCATAGGCACTTGGAGGTAAGAATGTCCGACAAAAAAGCACGGCTTTCATCCTAACAGTATCTGGATAAAGATTTACTCTTACTAAAAACTTTTACTGCTATCCTATTTTGAAAGGAGTTAATTATGTTTGCATGGATTACCTGGGAAAATCCGGTCGCCATCTGGTGGCTTATTCTCTCTTCAATTGCGCTTGTTAATATTGTTTTTATGTCGTGGACATGGATCTACCGTTATAAACACACGACAACAAATCATCTTCACAAGCTTTGGCACCATCATGAAAATATTATTTATTTCTGTGCAATTTACGTCGTAGTCTGCGCCTTCCGCTCTGTCATGCCGAGAGCTGATGTGCAAAGAATCTGTTTGTTCGATACATGGTTCTCAAGCGTTTTCGTTGGAAGATCTGTGGCCACAATCGCTGAACTTTCTTTCATTATTCAATGGTCGATCGTTCTCGGATTTCTCGGCCGCGAAATCAAATCGAAGCTTGTTCAAAATATTTCAATTCTTATTCTCATTTTGATTTCCATGGCCGAATGTTTTTCATGGTACGCCGTCATTCGAACTCATTATTTAGGAAATTCTATTGAAGAATCGTTATGGGGAGTGAGCTATTCATTGATCACGATTGCGATTATTTGTCTTCTTCCCAAATTAAAAGGCTCTCTCAAACTCGCCGGCATTTTTTCAGTTATAGGATGTATTCTCTATGTCGCTTTCATGGCGACTGTCGATGTTCCAATGTACATTCACCGGTTGATTGCCGACAATGCTGCTAATAAACCTCTTCTCAATTTAGCGAGCGGACTTTTGGATTTAAATACGAGATGGGTTGTCACTCACCATATCAAAGATTGGAAGACTGAAATTCCCTGGCAAACACTCTACTTCACTTTTGCCGTTTGGGTGAGCATTGCTCTTTGTTATGTTCCGCTTAAATCAGAGAAGATTAAGAAATATCTTATTTAGCGCTGATGACATCGTAACCGAGACTTTCGATATAAGCTTTTGCATCCGGTTCAACTTTAGATGTAGGAGAAATAAAGCGAAGATCGACTGTCTCGGTAAATCCCAAAAGATCGCGAAGGGCCTTGTGCTCGAGCAATTGATCCGACATCGGCTTTAATTTATAACCACCACCATTCAGAGTTTCCATCGTAATTGGTTTTTTATAAGTCTTCACTTCCGCCCAAATATATTTTCCATTTGTCTTTTGAAAGACGAGATCGATTTCTTTCGTGCGAATCATGACAATGATTTTTCCAATGAGAATATCGCGATCGAGTGGGCGTTCTCCCAAATTATCCAGATACGATTTGGCATTTCTTAAAATGCCTTCACCGTATTTATTTACCAATGTGATTAATTGTTTATCAGTTTTTTTAGCGAGAGTCGTTTCCAAATTTGTACTCGCAGTATCAATCGTCACTTGATAAGGAATCGGGTCTTTTAAACTTCTCGTTTCAAATTTCAAACCTTTCTTAACTGGTTTATCTTTTGAAGCTGCATAGCCTGTGAGTTCTCCCATCTCACCATTGAAATTTCCTTCGCGGCTGCGTTCTTTGATGTAAGTGAGAAAACGTTGTTCAACCGCTCCGTTCTTCAAAACGATCGGTTCATCTATTGAAGAAAATTTTGATTTGCCATCATTGAAAGCAGTCACAAGCTCATCATCGTAGTGATCGAGATCTTTAAACTTGTTGAGTTTATCTTTCGAGAATTTCAGTTCTCCAATGAAAGATTCGAGATCCGGACTCTGCAGGGCTTCGACATCAGCAATCACTTCATCGTACTTTGAAATAAGCTCTCTTCTTTCAACGTACATCGCTTCCATTGCTTCTCTCAATGTCGGCGCACGTTTATTCTTTTTCAAAAAGCTGTTGTAAAAATCCGGAAGAGAAAAAGGAACAAATTCCAATTTATCGAGTTCATCAACAAGAGACGGATATTTTCCAAGTAAAGAATTTTTAGGAATCGCTAAACGCGGTCTTGCTTCGCCAAGAAAATTCTGTGCGAGCTCCAGACAGTCAACAACTCGGGCCGGAGACCTCTCTAGATTAAGAGAGTACTCACCTGCTTCTTTAGCAAAGAAAAAAAGTGAAAGAAATAAAAGCGGAAAAAACAAATTCTTCATCGAGAACTTATCGGCATTACTCGTAAAAAACTAATTTGCTCGGACATTTTTCATGAGGTATCTTAAAACCAATAACTAACTGAGAATTCATTATGACTTATGCTGTTTTTCTTCCTGGCACCCTTTGCGATGAGCGCTTATGGCACAATCAACTTCATCTTTTTCCAGATTACACTATCGTTAATTTGCGTGTTCAAGACTCAGAAGAGGCCATGTTAGAGGCCATCGCCGCTGTCCCCGCTAACGAATTTATTCTCATCGGATTTTCCATGGGAGGACATCTCGCTTTTGAATTTACACTCAAATATCCTGAACGCGTAAAAAAACTTTTTGTTATTGGCTCTTCCTGCGAAGCTTATCCACCTGAAGAAAAGGCCCTTGCTGCTCTCGCGAGAGATGCTATTAAAAAAGGACTTTTTAAAGGAGTCACAGACAGACGACTGCGCGATTTTTTAGCTCCGTCTTCTTATGATAAAAAAGAATTGCGTGAACTCATTCATTCGATGTCAGGTGAAAATGCGGCCCAAGTCTATTTAAATCAATTGAATGCTACTTTAGAGCGAAGAGATCTTTCAAATGAAGTTGGAAAAATAAAATGTCCGCTTACTGTGATCGGTGGAAAAGAAGATAAAGTTGTTTCGAAAGAAAGTATTTTGCGAGTGAAAGACCACAATCCAAATGCCGTTGTTCACATTATTGAAGATTGCGGGCATTTCGTTCCTCTGGAAAAACCGGAGGAACTGAACGCCATTCTTAGTTCTTTTTAAGAGTGTATTGACGATAAACCGGATACCAGTAGTTCTCTTCGATCGATGCAAGTAATTCATCATCGCTCATTGCCGGTGCGACTCCATCTTTCTGAGCAACTTTTGCAAGTTTAAAAGCAATCGTGCGAGAAACCATTTCACTGTCTTCAACATTTGGAAGAAGATCTCCTCCTTGACCTTTCGCCATTGGAGAAACGTCTGCAAGAGCTTCACTTGCGGCCATCAACATATTGTCCGTAATACGAGTGGCCCCAGAAGAAAGAACTCCAAGACCAATTCCCGGAAAAATATAAGAGTTGTTACACTGAGCGATTGGATATGTTTTTCCTTCGTACTCTACCGGCACGAATGGACTTCCTGTTGCAACAAGAGCATCACCATTCGTCCAACGAATAATATCTTTCGGAAACGCTTCTGCTCTTAATGTGGGGTTCGATAATGGGAACACGATCGGCTTTTTACAATTCATGTGCATTGCTTTGATGACTTCTTCAGTGAACAAACCAGGTTGACCGGAAACACCAATGAGCACTGTTGGTTTTGCCTGTTGAACAGTTTCAAGAAGTGAAATGTCCTGACGGTTTTTTGCCCACGGAAGATCTGCACTCTTTTGCGCTAGATCTGATTGAAACCCAAGAAGGTTTGGCATGTTGTCTGTGAGAAGTCCATAGCGATCAACCATGAAGATGCGCGAACGAGCTTCAGCATCACTTAGTCCTTCGTGTTTCATACGAGCAACGATTTTTTCAGCGATACCACAACCAGCAGATCCTGCTCCGAGGAAAACAACACGCTGATCTCTGACACGTTTCCCAACTGCATGGCCTGCGGCCATTAAACATCCAAGAGTCACTGCTGCTGTTCCCTGAATGTCATCATTGAAGCAACAAAGTTGATCGCGGTATTTTTGTAAAATCGGAAGTGCATTTGTTTGATCGAAGTCTTCAAATTGCAGAAGAACGTGCGGCCATTTTTTCTTCACGGCCTGAACGAAATTATCAACAAACGTGTCGTATTCTTTTCCTGTCACACGTGCGTGTCTCATACCGATGTATTGTGGATCGCTGATCAATTGCTGATTATTTGTTCCTGCATCGAGATACACAGGCAATGTGTAAGCAGGACTCACTCCACCCAACGCTGTATAGAGCGACAGTTTACCGATAGAAATTCCCATTCCTCCTACACCTTGATCACCAAGGCCGAGAACGCGACTTCCATCTGTCACAACGATAACTTTTACATTTCGTTTAGTGACGTTTGATAAAATTTCATCAATGCGATTGCGGTTGGGATATGAAATAAAAATTCCGCGTGAAGCGCGATAGATATTCGAGAAGTGCTGACAAGCTTCACCAACTGTCGGCGTATAAATCAAAGGAAGCATCTCGCGAATATTTTTTAAAACGAAGTGATAAAATAATGTTTCGTTTGTATCGTGCAAGTTGCGAAGGTAAACGTGCTTGTCAAGATTGTCTTTTAAAACTGAAAACTGTGCGGTCACCCGTTCAGCCTGCTCTTCAATTGTTTCAATTGTTGGGGGAACTAAGCCGTATAAATGTAACTCTTCTCTTTCCTGATTAGAGAAGGCACTTCCCTTGTTGAGGAGAGACATTCCAAGTAAATTTGTACCTGTATATGGAATAGCGAGTGGCGCTAATTTATTTGCATTCATCTAATATCCTATTAGTGGTCCTATGGTGGTAAAGTCTTCAATAATTTTATTTTTTGTAGTCTGATAAGTCCAGTTTTCCCTAGAGAAACGTCAATCTTAGCGCTTATATTAAGATTGAATCTCCAGATCAACACATAACATTTTTGAATTACTACAGTAAGAATTATCGCTCCATAAACGAAATTTGCTCTCTCTTTGTGACGTGAGTAAGATTCAATCGTGATTTGCTCATATTTAGCAAGGAGTAAAGTCAGTGAAGACCACTCTCATTTGTCTTCTGATCTTTTTCTCAATCCCGGCCAGAGCAATAGACCCTCAACTCTATCTTGTGAGTAGAGGCCAGTGGAAGTATGCCAATAACAAATTTGAAGAAAGTGGTACAAGAAATTATTCTGAATTCGAATTAAGTTATTTGCGTCTTAAAGGGACTGAAAAGTTAAGCGACTTATTCCGATGTCATTTTTCTCTTGATGCGCGAAATGCAAATTCAACAACAGATACGACAAACAAAACATCCAATTTTGTCGACGAAGCCTATGTAACCACAATTTTTTCCTCAGAGTCCTATCTCGCTTTTGGAAAACAATCGGTTCTCATTGGTGGAAGAGAATACGATTATGCCACATCAGACCTCTACACAATCTCTACTTTTTTTAGATTGACCCCTTTTAACGATGTTGGTGCAACCTTCTCTCAAACTTTTAGTCATCAAAATTTTCAAGTCCAACTAGTCAATGGGAATAAGAGTCGCGGCTTCACTACTACAACAAGTGGGAAGACAGAAGACACTCCAGCGCAGACGAAAATGGGATGGGCCATAATCTATTATGGCGATATCAAAACCGGCTTAATCAAACCAATTATCGGCTATACTTCTATTCCTAATATTAATGGTGATCAAAACTTTTTTTCAGGTGGTTCACAATTTAATTTTCCTTTTCACATTCAAACTGAAATTGATTTCTCTCAAGTAAAAATAAAAAATAACAATGATAATAAAACGACCTCACTCGTTGGATTGATGAGATATCAAAGCGAACATATTAAACCATTTTTTAAACTAATCTCTGAAAAAATTAATACGCCAACAACTGAAAATGGAAGAAGAACTGCCTATGATTTAGGTTTGGAATATTTTCCTTTGCTTGATCCTCTGGTTAGATATCATTTTGTCTTTTCTCATGCGAACGTAAGACCATTTGCAGGGAATGAATACTCACCCTATTCACTTTCAATAGGAATGAAAATTAATGCCACTATTCTAAAATAAATCATCCATATTTTTTATCTATCATTTTAAATTCTTACAAATGAGAAAAAATTCATGTTATGTTTTTTAACGAGCATGAATAACAGAAGTAATAGACACATCATTCATTCTATTCTCAAACACCCAAAGATTTTTCTCTTAGGTTCAGTCCTTATAACTCTTCTTTCTTTTCCTTTTGCCGTAAAACTTTATGCCAATCTTCATTCGGGAATCGAAGAACTTCTTCCGCGTTCTGCTCCGAGTATTAAAGCCCTCGATCAATTGCGGGCGCGCCTGGGAGACAACCTGCAACTTACGATGCTCATATCAGGAGCAGAGTCAGAAGATCTTCATAACTTCGCTGATCAATTTTCTCATGAAGCAGAAAATATCACTGGAAAAAATCGTCCGCGTTTTATTGATTATCGTCCTTCAATTCTGCAGGACTTTTATAAAAACAGAAAATTCCTTTTTATCTCTCTCGAAGATCTAGGTGATATAAAAACAGCACTCAAAGATAAAATGAATGCGGGAAATCCACTTCTGCTTGGAATTTTTGATGATGAAAATTCATCTAAAGTGGATTTAGAAAAACTTCTTCGCAAGTATGAAACACAACAAGACCAAGTTCCCTATTTCCCTACCGGCTATTATGAAAATAATAATGCAATCGTCATGATTTTTTATCCGGCAAATGGAGTTTCCGGATATGAAGATGGGTTGAATTTTAAAAAGGCGATTGATGAAAAAGCGAAAGAAGTTTCCCAAGCAATGGGACTCAAGCAACTCAAACTTGAATACAGTGGTGATGTCGAGGCTATTATTCAAGAACAACAATCGTTACAAGCGGATCTTTTTTACTCGACGACTTTTGTTTTACTTCTCGAATCTCTTCTCATCTTTTTCTTTTTCCGATGGACGCCAAGCATTTTTGTTTTAGGTTTTCCACTTTTAACCGGCGTCCTTCTCACTTTTACTATTTCCTATTTCACTATTGGTTCCGTCAATCTCACAACGGCTTTTCTCGGTTCGATTATCATTGGAAATGGAATCAATGCCGGGATCATCCTACTCGCACGCTTTGTTGAAGAAAGAAGAAATGATCATTCATCAGAAGAAGCTCTTCGCATCGCTGTCGACAAAACATGGCGGCTTACCATTGCTGCTTCAATGGCCGCAGCAATCGCCTATGCTTCACTTATGATCACAGCTTTTAGAGGTTACAGCCAGTTTGGTTTTATCGGTGCGCTTGGAATGATGCTTTGTTGGATTGCCACTTATCTTTTTTCTCCGGCCTTCATTCTTATTTTCGATCGTCAGTGGCCGGTAAAAAAACACGAACACAGTTCAAATATTATTGATAATTTTTTTATGAAGTTCAGTCATTTTGTGCTCATTCATAAAAAAAATATTTTGCGCATTTCACTTACTGTTTCACTCGCTGCTCTTGCACTCGCTATTAATTATGCCCGAGACCCGCTTGAATACGATACAACTAAACTTCGCTCTTCCACAGCGGTAAAAGACGGCGGTTATCTTCAAGTCGATGCACGCGCGGAAGAAATTCTTCGTCACAATATTCTTCCTGTCGTGGTTCTCTTAAAAGACAATCAAGATGTACACACTGTTTATCAGAGTTATAAAAAGACCATTAATCCCGATTCAATTTTAGGAAGTGTTCTCACAATGCAATCGTTGGTGCCTGAGCGACAACCAGAGAAGATTGAATCTTTGAAATCGCTCGTGCAAGTCGTTCCTGAAAAGAAGAGAAAACATTTAAAAGGAACTGCAAAAAATTATTACGAGGCGGCCAGAGAGGCATCGCTTTTAAATACATTTTCAGCCGAAGACCTTCCGGAAATTCTCCGCAGACAATTCAGAGAGACGAACGGTGCTGAAGGAAATCTCGTTCTCCTCTTTCCCAAAAACGGAATGAATACACGCGACGGTCGGGTTGTTCTCAAATTTGCAAAAGAAGTGAGAAGTATTGCTCTTCCAGCGGGTGCCTACGTAGCGGGTTCTCAGCTCGTCTTCGCTGATATGCTGGCCGCCATTTCTCACGATGGACCGATTGCCACTTTGTTTTCTTTTGCAGCGGTTGTGCTTCTTTCACTTTGGCTTGCACGAGGAAGTGTCTCAGGATCTTTTCTGATCACTCTCGCCCTGCTCGTCGGAGTACTGTGGACGATTGCGCTCATTGAAGTTTTTGACATCAAAATTAACTTTTTAAATTTTATTGCCTTACCGATTACATTTGGAGTCGGACTGGATTATGCCGTGAACGTTTATGGACGTTACAGTCAGTCTCATCACACACGTCACGATATCAAAATGGCGATTGCTCATTCTGGAAGTGCTGTTCTCGTTTGTTCAGGAACAACAATTATTGGATACACGTCTTTACTCTTTTCAAAGAACGGCGCACTCTTTTCATTCGGAACTCTCGCGATCATTGGAGAGATTGGGTGTTTAATCGCAGCACTCGTTGTATTGCCGGCGATGATGAAGACAAATAAAGAAAAACGTCAAAGATCTTTTAGTCTGTTTCCTTCTACCCAATCAAAAACATCGTAAATAATTTTGACGACATTATCGATCGTATCTTTATCAATAGTCATTGCAGGCTGAATGCGAAAGCTCGAAGAGTAAGACATTGTGAGCAGTCCGCGATTTAAAAATTCTTTGAAGATAAGATTTGTTGCTTTTGATGAAAGTGGAATTTTTGTCTTCTTGTCTTTCACCATTTCAATTCCAAGCATGAGTCCAGCACCTCGTACTTCACCGACAAATGAATAACGATCGACAAGCGGATAAAGTCTTTCTAGAAAATAACTTCCCATCAGTTTAGAATTTTCGACTAATTTTTCTTCGATAATAATTTCTGTCGCAGCTTTGGCAGCGGCACTCGCAAGTGGATTTCCTCCATAGCTCGATGATGATCCGGACGGATTTCCCCATGGACGAACTTTTACGAGCTCTTCGGTTGAAACAACACCACTGACAGGGAAACCTCCGCCGAATTGTTTTCCGATTGTCATAATGTCGGGAGTAACTCCGGAAAGATTTGATCCCCAGAAATGTCCGGTGCGACCAAAACCTGTGATCATTTCATCTGAGATCATAAGCGCATCCATTTCGTTTGCGAGTTCTCTCACTGCAGGAAGAAATTCTTTGGGAGGAATGATGTTGCCTGCTGTTCCCTGTACTGGTTCAACAATAAAAGCAGCTACTCCTTTTCCCACATTAGCTTTGAGTTGCTTTTTTCCCGATTCAACACAACCCATTCCACATGCAGGAAAAGTTGTTTTAAGCGGGCAGCGATAACAATTGGCATAAGGAATAATATGACTGCCAGGAGAAAAAGGTCCGTAAGAATTTTTAAATTCTGAGCCCATAAGTCCGAGTACACCTTGAGTTTTTCCATGAAATCCTCCACTGAAACTGACGAGTTCCCATTTTTCTGTTTTATTTTTGGCAAGTCTTAAAGCTGATTCAACGGCCTCTGCTCCACTTGAGTAAAGTTGAATACGGTTGAGATTTTCTAATTTGACTTGATCGAAGAGTTTAAAAAATTCCAGGCGCGCTTTTGAAGTAAAACTACCGACGCTTGCCTGCTCCACTTGTTCTTGAATGGCCTTTATAAATTTTGGATGAGAATGTCCAAGACCATTCACTCCAATTCCTCCGATGATATCGAGATATTCATTGCCGTCGACATCTTTGATAAGATTTCCTTTTGCACTCTCGACAACAATTCCTGCCATGAGAGCAAAACCTTGCAATCCATCGGCGATGAAATTGTTTTCTTCTTCACGAAGCGCGCGACTTTTTTCGCCAGGTACAGTTGTGACTAGTTTTGGTTTCTGATTCGTCGGTTGAGAAATTGCCATAAACTTAACCATAATCCATTTTTATTTTTAGAAGTTTTGTGAGAATGTTCGCAAGACATTGCGTACGTGCCATTACTATCACCTTTTTAGAATGGGAACAACAATGAAAAAAGCTGCTATTCTCGCTGCGGGCGAAGGTTCGAGATTAAAATCGCTTTCATCATTTAAACCAATGGTGATGATCAACGGGCAGCCGTTGCTCGAGATAACGCTCTCAAATTTGCAACTCCATCAGTTCCAACAAATCGTTTTGATCTTCAACGAATTGGAAAAAACTATGGATCTCACACAAATTCCAAGCCTAAAAACTTTGCCTATAGAATATTTTTATAAGACGACAAAAAGTTCAATGCACTCTCTTTATGAAGTCGTACAAAGACTGGAGTTAAAGGACGATGAACATTTTTTTGTTTCAATGGTCGACAGTATTGTAAAACCGGAACACATAGAAAATTTTTATCAATTTTGCAGCACACTTCACGCACATGAGTCCGCTTTAATGGTGACTTCGCATATTGAAGATGAAAAGCCACTCACTCTAAAAATAAATGCAGATAAGACCATTACGGGCTTTCAGGTACCAATTGATAAAGATGTTTACGTTACATCCGGAATTTATTATTTCTCGACAAAAACCCTTCCTCTTCTTTTTCAAATGATCGAAGAAGGGCATGATAAAATGAGAAATTTTCTCACTGAACTCATTGTACAGAATCACACCCTCAGGGCCTTTGTTGTGGATAAAACTCTCGATATTGATCGTCCTGAAGATATTCAAAGTGTCGAACTCTTTTTGAAGGAGGGGTGGTAATGTCCGTAAATGTCGAATGGCTGCTCTTTGATTTTGGCGGCTGCCTCGATTCCGATGGCGTTCATTCTCGCACGCTTTTTTTTAAAGAATTCGTTAACGCCAACTTGCTCTCACCCGAAGAAATAGAAATTTTTCAGGACGCTTACAGCTATAGTGATCAAAGGGTCGTTCGCGAATCGCTCATCATCACTTCTTCTTTGCAGGAAATGAATGAAAAAATATGTTCACTCATTGCCCTTCATATGGATTTAAAACAGGACAAAAATATTATTGATGTGGCAAAAAATATTACCGATACTCAATCATCTTTTCTCAAGCGCAATCGGGAAGTTTTAACTGCGCTCTCTTCGAATTATAAATTGGGAATGATTTCTAATTTCAGCGGAAATCTGGATGTGATCTTAAAAGAATTTTCTCTTTATCAATATTTTGATTTTGTGATTGATTCCTATCATGCAAAAGTTACCAAACCTGATCATGCCATTTTTAAAATGGCCATTGATCAATGTGGAACATCAGCAGAACGTTTGTGTTTTATCGGAGACAATATCGAAAGAGATATTCTTCCTGCTCACAGTATGGGACTTAAAACAATTTTGATCAACCCGCTCGCAAGCGACAGCATGGCCGATTATACGATTTCTTCTTTAACCGTTTTGCCGGCGGTTCTCCACAGTATGTAGCCGATGAACATCCAGGCGATTTCGACTAAACGATAATAGAGAGTCGCCGTCAAAAAACCAGTGGAGTTCACCTGCAGAACTCGCTCCATAAAAAATTGTACACCTTGCTCTCTCGATCCTACTTGGTACGGAATAAAGAAAAAAATGGTATCTGCTAAAGTGCGAGCGATATCCATACAAGAAGCTGTCAGAAATCCTATTGGCTTTTGAATCAGCAAAAACCCAAAATAGAACGTCAGCCCTTCAATAAAACGGGCCAGAGTATCAAAGAAAAGTGAAGACAAAAAAGCCTTCGGATACTTCTCACAAAAATCAAGTAAACGTTTTTTTATCAAATAAAGATTCACTAAAATCTTACGAAATGTTTTTTGCCTGATGTTTGTCAGAATCGCCCATCGCTTTTGAACAATAAAATAACCGACACCGAACAAGCTGAGCAAAAATAAAATGAGACAGTACAAAAAAAGTGAGGCTTCTCGTGAAATCGGAAAAAACAAAATAAGGATGCTGGCCCCAATGACAAAACTGAGTGCCGTCGCAAGCAGATGGATAATATTGTAAGTAATCGTACTATTAATGGCTTCCTTTTTACTCAAGTGTTCTTTGAGCATGAGATATTTAAGCGGTTCGCCTCCGATTTTTAAAAAAGGAGTCAGGTTATTCCAGGCAATACTCATTGTCGTAATCTTCGTAAAAATAAAAAGCTTTTTCCCCAAATCACCTTTCATTAAATGATGTTCAGTCGCCAGCATCCACGACAGCGAATAACAGATCAGCGTGGGGATAAAAGTGAGAATAATGAGAGTAAGAAAAAGACCGGACTTTTGGATTTCTTCTTTTAAAGCGTGATGCCCATACCCTTCCACGATATGCAGAAAGGATACGAGCCCCACAAAAGTTAAAACCCATTTTATTTTTTTATTCATTTAGTTTAAAGATTGAGTTCTCGGAAAAGTTTACTGTCTGCACGTTTCTGTATCATCCCCACGAGGAAAATAAGGATGTTCAGAATTACGATGTCGAAAGCGACAGCGTAAACATCAAATCGTCCCATAAACATAAAAAGAATGATGAGAAACGTGTGAGCATTTACTCCAATCAATCGCCAATAAGGGAGTAACCAGCGATTGTTCTTCTTATATATCTCCATAAAATATTCTTTTTCCGCAGCTGAACAACGAAGAATATAACGGCGCATTTCCTGGCGTAGATGATCCGGTCTTGTCGTCAGCAATTGTTGTTTTTTTATCCATGTCATACGAAGAGAATTCATAAATTTTTCGATGCCAACGGCTTTATCGATCAACTCTTGTCCGTCTTTCATTCCGGGGTTCCAGTAAGTTTCGTTTTCTGTTTTCCCATAACCGAAATAAAGATATTCACGATGATAAAAATCTAAAATCGCGCACTGGCACGAATGCAGGTAAAGTGCAGCGACAACAACAAGCCAAAAGAGATAGCCGTATTTCTCTACAAACGGAATTGAACATGCGAGATAAGAAGAAATTGTCACGAATGAATCACAAATCCCGTCGAGGATAAGTCCCAACTTCGTTGAGCGATTTGCCAGACGGGCAAGCTGTCCGTCAGCACTGTCGAAAATTCCTGAGAGAACTAAATAGATACTTCCGAGAATGAGCGCCGGAATCTGGTGAGGAAAAGTATAATACCAGGCCGAGATAAATCCACAGGCCAGTCCACACAACGAAAGAAATGTAGGAGTGATCGATGTATAACTCGAAGCCTTGGCAATTAAAAATCCCAGAGGGCGGTAGAGAATAAGATCAACTTTCTCTTCCGTATCCGGACTTTTAATACTGCTCTTGAATTCCTGAAAGAGTGAATCGATCAAGGGACACCTCACTTTTAAATTTTTGGAGAGCGTACTGGGCCATGATCGGCGCCACTTCATCACGACAAGTTCTAAATGATGGCCAGTCGTTAAAATCGATCAGATGAATTCTTCCAGTGCTGGAAACAATGCAATCTCCTCCATAAAAATCCAATCCCAAAACCTGTGCCGCACTATGAGCGAGATTTTTTAAATGCTCGCGATCAAATTGGATGTCTGGATTTCCTGCGTGAGTCGCATAACGGTCTTTATCGGTACGACCGATGTAACGGATATTGAAGAAATGATCGCACACGCCGTAAAATTTAAAGAGTTCGCCCTCACAATTTTCCTGCATGATGATTGAATCAACTCCCTTCATTTGAAACTGGGACAGATTTTTTTGTAACTCGTGTTCTGTTTCAACGTAAACAACATCGTCATCGCTGAGAGCATGAAAGTCTCCACGTTTTAACCAATGCCCTCCGCGAATTTCCGGCAAACTGAATTGAGTCTTCATATTCACCATCGAAAATTTTGGATAAGAAAAAACATTTCCGTCTAAAATTTCAGAAAGTTTATGACGATAACAATTGCGAATTCCAGTTGCAGAATTCACGACCGTCGCTCCTCTGTTTTCAAAACACTCGAGTAAGGTGAGGAATTCTTCACTCTGGGCCATGGAAAAAACGAGATGAAATTGTTTAAAGTAGAGATCGCCAATTCCCCACTCCGGTTTCACTCTTTCAATGACCACTTCTGTTCCCGTAATTTTTTCAAATTCATAAAGAACTGCATCCAAAATTGCGCGATCGACATCGACCGCACGATTTGAATATTTTTCTTCTCTGTAAATACCAAGAATCTTAAAAGGTGTTGTTGCCATATGGTGTGATCTCCTATGCTTCTTCTTCATCAATATCGTAATGAACAAGTCCAAGATGATTAATTAATTCTTCTTTCGCCATAAAGCGCAGAGTGTTTTCCAATTTCAATAATTGAATTGAAAGATCATTGTTTGCTTTGATTCCGGGTTTTGTAAGCGGAGCTTTCAGATAGAAGCCCAGCCATTCCTGAATTCCGCGCATCTCTGCTCTTTGAGCGAGATCGATGAAGAGAGCGAGATCGAGAACAATTGGTGCTGCAAGAATCGAGTCTTTGCAAAGGAAATCGATTTTGATTTGCATTCTCTCGCCTAACCACCCAAAGATATCAATATTGTCCCATCCCTCTTTGTTGTCTCCTCTCGGCGGATAATATTCAATTCTCACTTTGTGATAAAGATTGCTGTAAAGATCCGGGTACTCTTCTTTTGATAAAATATCTTCGAGCACTCCGCCTTTAGATACTTCTTTTGAACGAAATGATCCCGGATCATTCAAAACTTCTCCGTCGCGGTTTCCTAAAATATTTGTACTGAACCATCCTTCAACACCGAGAAGACGGTTGCGAAGCCCTGGAGCGACGATTGTTTTCATCAATGTCTGACCGGTTTTAAAATCTGATCCGCCGACAGCAACGGCCATTTCATTTGCCATTTCTTGGAGTGCCGGGATTTCCAGACACACGCTTGGAGATCCGTTCACGAATGGAATGCGTTCTTTAATGGCCGCATAAGCGTAAATTTGTGAAGGAGAAATTCCAGGATCATTGTTTCTCAATCCTTCTTCAAATTTTTTGAGCGAACTGTGAACTTCTGCCATCGGATTATAAACTTCTGTTGAAGCACACCAGACGATGACGGCGCGGCTGCAATCATTTTTTTTCATAAATTCTTGCATGTCTTTGCGAAGCAGATCTGCCGCTTCCATTTTTGTAGAATATTTTTTTCTGTTTTCACCCTGGATATTTTTGACAAACTGTTCATCAAAGACAGCACTCATTGGTCTGATGCTTTCCATTTCAATGCGCACTTGTTCCAGTAAACGATGATCGACAACTTTTGCTTTTAAAGCAGCTTCATAAGCTGAATCGGGATAAATATCCCATCCTCCAAAAACAACTTGATCAAGAGATGAAAGAGGGACGAGATCTTTAATCATCATTGAACGATTTTCAGATCTTTTTCCCAGACGAATCTTTCCCATCTGCGTGAGAGAACCAATCGGTTTTGCCAGATCTTTTTTAGAGGCAAAGACTCCGGCATAAACTGTAGAAGCAACAGCTCCCATTCCCGGAGTTAAGATGGCCAATTTTCCTTCTGCAGGTTTTACATTTTCAATTTTTCTGCTCATTTTTCTCTCCTCTCATTCTAGTTAAACAAATTATTTTCGATTGATGTCTTCGCTGAATTGTTTCCGATTGATTCGTAAGCTTTCATGATGGATTGAATGCAGTAATAAGCATCTTTGATTTCCGCATTCATAATGTCTTTTTGTTCGATGGCCGTTTTGAATTTATTGAACATGGAATTGAACCACGTCGTATGACTTGAATCCATCCAGTCAGAGGTGATTGAGAACGTTTCTGTTCTCCACTCTGCTTTATGACTGATACTATCGCTATCATTGCAGGCCATGCGAGAAACTTGAATTTGATCATCATCAACAGTGATAGCGCCGTATTCACCTTGAATGGTATAGATCACTTTGCGAACTCCCGCTGTCCATGTCAGATAGAGATTGGCGATCCCTTCATCAAATTCATAGAGTGCAGAAAAATTATCTTCGGTATCATATTTATGTTTGGAAAAGTTTTGAGCTGAAGCACTGACTGCTTTAGGATAACCGCCGAGCCATTCGAATGTGAGATAGAGACTGTGACTTCCGTGATCCATGGCGATTCCACCGCCGCTTAATTCGTAATGACGGCGCCAATCGGGAAACCAGTCTTTCACTCCTATTGCGTGCGTGTTTCTAAAAGTATTGAGCGTGACCGCTTTCACTTTGCCGATCTTTCCGTTCGAAATGATTTCGCGAATCGCTTTCACAACAGGTGCGTGTTTATAATTGTGACAAGGAAATATAACTCTTTGATGCTTTACTGCCGTTTTTAATAAATCGTCAGCTTCTTCAATAGAAGTTGTAAGAGGTTTTTCGCAGAGAACGTGCATACCCAACTCAAGCGCTCTCTTTGCGATCTTGTGATGATCGGCCGCATGTGTGGAAACATCGATAAAATCTAAATCGAGATTAGCACTGAAAAGTTTTTCGTAATCAGTAAAAAACGGCATTCTATCCGGAAGATCTTTTTTTCTATCGAGACAGGAATCGCAGATAGCAATGATCTCCACGTCTCCTTCTTTTTTCATTCGTTCTAAGTATGCCGGCATGTGCCCTTTTGAGGATATGAATCCGTAACCGACAATGGCCCCTCTCAATGTTTTTTTCATTTAACAAATCCATTTTAAAAAGCAATTTAGTATTGAAGAAAATTAGAAAATGAGAAAGGAACAAAGATGCTAAGAAAAAGTATCATAACTTTTTCATCAGACTTCTTTAGCTTAGTAAGTTTTGAAATGTCTACTTTGAAAATAAAATAGAAAATGACTGATAGTAAAATGCAATAGATCCATGAGGAAGAAATTATTCTTCCTCACTTTATGATTATTTAATGATTATTTATTTCTAGGAAAATTCTTTTCCACTTCATCAAACTGCGGGCGAGCATTGATAAAATGTTTTTTAGGATTCGCGGCAACAGAACGAATAAAGTCCATCAACCATTTTGTTTCAGCACCGGAATTAGTCGCGTAATTATCTCCCGTCCATCCAAACCAGTCCCAACATCCTTTCGGATTATAAGGAAAATTATTTTCCGTGATCCATGTTTGAGGAAAAAGAATCATGAGATTATTTTCTTCAGCATAGTTGGCATAACCGGAATCCATAACAAATTTGAGAAGGCCGTATTTATTTGTCTTCTCTTCAATCGTTGGAAGTTGCATTGGATTGAACAAAACTTCTTTCGAACGCATCGAAACGATTCTGAAATTGTTCACTTGATTTTGGTATTGAGTCTGAAAATCTTCGTTATAACTATCACTCATTTTACAGCCGTGAAGAGCGACGTGTAAATGACAGCTCTCTGGTTGATTTAAACACTTATCACTCGCATACAGATATCCATATGAGGCCACACTCGCAGTTGGTCTCGTCCAATCCGCTTCGTTTTTTCCAATATTCGAGAGAGTGAGAGTTTGATCGACAATGTAAATATGATCTTTATTCACTTCCGTACGAACTATTTTATCATCAAAAAGATGCGCAAGAATTTTTCCGGCAACATCGAGACTGCAAGAAGAAACGTAGGGAACTTCTTCTTTATCGCA
Source organism: uncultured Bacteriovoracaceae bacterium (assembly GCA_966211875.1). Lineage (GTDB taxonomy): Bacteria > Bdellovibrionota > Bacteriovoracia > Bacteriovoracales > Bacteriovoracaceae > Bacteriovorax. The sequence goes on along the minus strand of CBIHNP010000015.1, from coordinate 30,368 downwards.
ATCAATTCCATCTGTGCGGTCTGTAGGAAAGTTATGACTTCCTTCTCCTGTCAACGTCGCAATGTTAGCGTCCTGCACGCCCATTGCGTGATAATATTCTTTCATCTTCTCCTGCATTTTTATATTGAGAACAGAATCGACTTTCCCATGATAGATAAAAACTTTTTGATCGCGCATGTTTGTTAATGGATCAATAAGTTTCTGAGCAAGATTTGTTTTTATATAGTCTACGGGAAATTTCGCTTTGTCCGGATTTCCCATACAGATAGAAACAGATTGATAAATCGGATTGCCTTTTTGCGGTCTGAACCAGAGGTTTGGTTTTCCTCCTGTTAAGATGACAAAAGGGTTAAGAGAGTCTGTTAAAATTTGCGTTGTCGGTTCAAAAAGAAAAAGATCTTGCGTTCCAATTGTCAGAGAGTCTTCTCTTACTTTGCGGGGAAGATAATCTTCAGCGCAGTAATAAAATCCTCCCGCGACCGTTCCTACTCCGGAAAATTGCGAAGAAAAAATGGTGGCCATCTGGTTGGCCATGAACCCACCGGATGAAATTCCTGAAATTGTATATTTGTTGTTATCGGCAAAGGCTGCTGATGCCGATGATAATATAAGTAAAGTACCAATAAAAATCGCTGCGATTATTCTTTTCATTAATGACTCCTGAACGCAAAGGAGTGTAACGTAAATAAGAGTTTCTCGCACTAAGTTTCCCTCTGCCTTTTTGTCAGGTTATGGTTAGGAATACGCGATATGAAAACGAATGAATTGAAAGCTTTTTTGAATGAACAAATTCCTCTCAGTGTTGCCATGGGAATTGAAATACTCGAGGCAAATAATGAGAGAGCGATGATCAGTGCTCCTCTCAAATTAAACAGCAATCACTTGGGAACAGCGTTTGGTGGAAGCCTGGGTGCGCTTCTTATTTTTGCAGGATATGCGTGGCTTTTTAATCGACTGGAAGACGAAGGGAACCATTGTCACATCCTTATTCAGAAAGCGCATACCGATTATTTGCTTCCGGTTGATGAAGAGATTTTTTCTATTTGTGAGGCACCGAGTGCAGAAGAATACGAAAAATTTATGAATGCCTATGCACGCAAGGGAATTGCGCGCATGACATTATCGACTAGTATTAAAACTTCAAAAGGAACTTGTTGCTCTTTTAGCGGTGAGTTCGTCGCTCAGAAATCTAAAGCGCCTTCACTTGCTTGATGATCGCCGGAACTTCTTCTAAATGCATTTTCGCCTGAAGAATAAGTTTTACAGCGTCTGCTTGTAGAAGTTTTCCATCCTGCATTTTTTGGCAAACGATTGGTTCAAGAGGATCTGTAATTGCGTAAACGCTTTTGTGTTGCGGCCATAGATTTTCTTCGCTGTTTGCTCCACCGGCACACAGAGGAATAAGGTGATCGATTTTAAAATCACCGCGATTCATTGTTCTGATTTCGTATCCAAAAAGACGATCGTACTTTTGAATAACAGCGTTCTTCAAATAAGAATCAACATCTCTTTCGCAATAATTGATTTTCTCTGGGTAACGAACCGATGTTGGGCTTGAACAAAGTTTTCCCGGAGTCTCTGTTAGGTTAGGTGTTTTTGGAAAACGCGTACGTTGTTGATCAGCGAAGACTGAAGTGCTAACCATAAGAAAAAGGGCGACAAGAAAAAGATTTTTCACAGTTGATCCTAATGTTAATGATGAGGTCTACCTTCTACCAATTTGAGGCTAAGATGTCGCCGAAAAAATCGTTATTTTTTACTAACCAAGTCCGTTTTTTATCAGGAATTTGTTTATTTTGAATGCTTTCATTTCCTCTTTTTATTTCAAAGGTAATTTTCTTTGAGTTAATGTAAACTCGTTTTCATGAAAATTTTTGCGATTAAACTCGTGGCCTTTTATCTGGCCTGTCTCGGCTGTTATACTCTTCAAATGAGTTTTGGGTTTTCTCCTGTTCTCTCTTCAGCAATCATCGGTTTCATCGGTACTTTTTATTGGTTCTCTCACGACATAGAAAGATCCGGAATTCACGCTGTGATTTACGCCGGTTCATTCGCAGGAATGGCTTCGCCCCAATATCTTTCAGGTGCAGGACATATTCTTCTTATTTCGCTGGTGGGAACGAGCCTCTATCTTTGGAGCAGTAAACGCCTCACTGGATTTGGTGGAAAGCTTGGAGCAATTGCTTTCGTTGCTACAGTTATCATGATCATTTTGCAGAGGAATGTTTCATGAATCTATGTCTCATTCTGATTGTCTCTCAAGTAGCAGCACAGGCCACGCATGCACTGGCCCTCACAAAACATTTCGGGAGCGTGCGCGCTTCATCCTTTCTCACTCTCGTTTTTATCGGGCTTACGACACTCTTATCTGTTCCAAACGCTCTTTCTTTCCACGCGGTTTTTCTCGGCTCTTCATTCGTTGGAATGACTGATCCCAAACGCATGTCCCGCAAACAAATTTTTTTAGCGAGTGTGGTGTTTAGTTTTATCTTTAAATTTTTGATTGGGTATTTGAAAGGACCAGGTGGAGTACTCGGCTTTTCAGCTTTCACATCTTGCTTGATTGTCCATTTCCTCTGGAGAATACTCAGTCATCAACGCTTGCGCTTTCGCAGACCAAAAGACTTTTGATTATATAATTCAACTTTTTATTATGTATATTTTCACTGCTTGAAAAAGAAAAGAAGGCGGAGATACTCTTAAGGAACGTAAGCATTAACTTGCGCCTATAAAAGAAAGCAGGAGGTCTTATGCTAACAAATCCTCGAAAATTTTTTCCACTGTTAGGAATGGCATTAGCGCTATCATTAGCTACGCCGACTTTTGCCAATACTGACGATAATAACCCGCAACCAACGGCCGCTCGTCACACTGACGATGCTTCTTTAACTTCTGATGAAGTTCCGACTGTTCAAGCGAGTACGTTACCTGCTGATTGTGTGATTACAAAAAAACATGGCGAAATTTGTGGAGCGAAAGCTGCTGACTGGTGTGGAAAACATTCTGGTATGCGCGAATGTCGTCACTATAAAAAAGTGAATCACCACGCAACAACTGATACAGATAAAACTCCATAAGAAAAACGCCATCGAAAGGTGGCGCTTTATTTCAAACCTAAAACTTCTTTAATTTTTCGTAAAACTGTTTCTTTGTTCAAAGGCTTAACCAGAAAATGTTCAGACTCTAAAAGCCTTCTGTTTTTTGCATCAGATGACATTGGAATAATCGGAGTATCCTCATATCCGTGTCCATGAATGATACTCGCCACGAGTGGACCGTCTAAAAAATTGAGAGCGATATCTAAAAAGATCACTGAGGGCTGCACTCTATCGAGTGCAGCGGTGACATTGGCTTCATTTTGAAGAGCATGAAATCTGAATTCTTGTTGCGAACTATTGAGAGATAAAAACCAGCTCAGTTGATCTTGATTGTCATCGATGACTAGAACATTTAAAGGGAGAGCAACACTCATATTTTTTAAACCTCGTAAATCTCGTTAGCTAATAGTAAGTTCATCTCATGTCTAAGGCAATCTTCATTGCTTCAAAGAAATTCGCTGTCGCTAGTCATAGATTTATTAGGGTGCCAAATCTCCAAGCAAAGAATTACAGAATTGTAATGAGAAATAAGGTCTTTTCTTGAATTCTCCGAAAGATAAAGGTTTAAATCCAACAAAAAAAATTTTATGATTTTCTCGTTTTCATATAGCTCGCATAGAGGAATTGCACTTGAAAATTCTAGTAATCGAAGACGACACCACTCTCTCTCACTTTATTCTCAAAGGGCTAAGCGACGCTGGTTTTAATGCAGTTCCGGCCATGGATGGTGAAGAAGGTCTCTCATTACTTTTGAGTGATAAGTTTGATCTCATTATTCTCGATCTCATGCTTCCCAAGATGAATGGGCTGCAAGTCCTCCACGAATTACAAACGAGAGGAATCGATTGCCCGTCAATTATTTTAAGTGCAAAACATTCAGTTGAAGATCGAGTTGAAGGATTACAAAAAGGTGCCGAAGATTATTTAGTGAAGCCTTTTTCTTTCAACGAACTTCTCGCTCGCATTCAAGTTTTACTCAGACGTGTTCAGCGTTCGACAAAAGATACGGTTCTTGAGTTCAATGGACTCACAATTAACATGGAGACGAGAGAAGTGACTCGCGATGGAACTCGCATCGAACTTCACCCGCGCGAATTTGTTCTTCTTCACTTTCTCATGCTCAATAAAAATCAAATTGTAGGAAAAAACCAGATTCTTGAACGTGCCTGGGGCTACAAATTTGATCCTCAGACCAATGTCGTCGACGTTCTCGTTTGTCGCTTAAGAAATAAAATCGACAAAGGCTTCGACAGCAAATTGATTCATACAATCCGAGGAATGGGCTATGCACTCAAAAAAGCCTAGTTCCTTTTTTCAAAAAGTCAGTGTTCGTCTCGCCGTTTGCTATTTTTTGGTTTTTATTCTTTTCTATATGATTTCTTCCGGACTTTTTTATCTGAAGATTGAAGATTATCTCACAGCTCGCGATCATGAAGTTGTCGATAATAAGATTGCTCAAATTCAGGAATTTCTCAACAGCTATACTTTGGATGAATACATCAAAACGGCCGAAAATCCACAGAATAAAGCAACCAATAATCGTTTCACTCTATTGATAAAATCGGATCATATTCTTTATTTTCACATGATGGAAACTACCGCTCATTTCAATCTCAGCGATCTTCAGAAAAAACTTTTTCAAAATAAAACAAAAAATTCTTTTTACTATGAGGCTTCTCTCGATAACGACGATGACTCTATGGAAGTAAAAGAAGTTCCACTGAAAAACGGTTACTCGCTTGTGATTGGAGTAAGTACTGACAATCGAGATGAACTTCTTGAACAGATAGCCAATATTATCCTTATGATTAGTATTCCTCTCCTGCTCATTTCTGTTTTTATCTCTTTCTGGATCGCTCAAAAGTTTTTGGATCCGATTAAAAAGCTTTCATTCAATATGAAAAAAATCAAAGAGGGAGAACGCAACATAAAAATTGAGCTTCCTCATTTTCATGATGAGTTTTACGATCTCACTGTCTCGTTTGAAGAGATGGTCGATCAAACCAATTTACTGATTAAAGAAATGAAAAATACTTTGGATAATATCGCTCACGATATTAAAACGCCTCTGGCCCGAGCGAGACTTGCTTCAGAGTATGCTCTTTCAAATCCTGATCACGAAGAATTGATCAATGCTTCTGAAGAAACTTTGGAATCATTGAACAATATCACTGTTCTCATCGATTCACTGATGAAGATTTCTGAATTTGAATCAAAATCGTTTAAGTTAAATGTCGAAACATTTAATCTCAACAAACTCATTCAGGAAGTTATTGATCTCTATTTATTTGTGGCCGAAGATAAAGATATAAAAATTATCTGCACAGAAGAGCAAGTAGATTTAAAAGGAGACCGCACTCTTATCAAGCAAGTTATCGCCAATCTTCTCGACAATGCCATTAAGTATTCCCCTGCGAATACAGTTGTCACAATCGATCTCAAAAAAAATACTTCCCACATATTTATCAACGTTCGTGATCAGGGAATCGGGATCGATCAATTTGAGCTGAATAAAATTTTTGAGCGTCTTTATCGCAGCGACAAGAGTCGAACAGAATCCGGTTTCGGTCTCGGGTTGAGTCTTGTAAAAACGATTGTCGAAGCTCATCAAGGTCGTATCGAAGTAAAAAGCCAACTCGGCGCAGGCACTGAATTCAAAGTTATTTTTCCTGTTTAATCTCATTACAATTGAGCAAACTTTCTTCATGACAGATTTTTTTTGTTCTCCCTCTTTTTTGATCGAGGTAACGTAAGTTTTTATACCGAGGAGGAGAGATGAAAACATTACTTAGTTTTTTATTATGTTTGCCATTGGCATTTCCCATAAAGGCCGATGAGAAACTCACACCAACTCATTTTAAAAAGGTCGTTTGGATCGTTTTTGAAAACGTTAATTACTCGAAGGCCCTTGCACAACCGGACTTCCAAAAAATCGCGCAGAATGGAGTTCTCTTCACGAACTTCACTGCTGAAGTTCATCCTTCTCAAGGAAATTACATCGCGATGATCGCGGGCTCTAATTTTGGTATCGCGAACGATAACAATGTCGACCTTAACGAAACACACGTGGGTGATCTTTTAGAGAAAGCAGGTCTTAATTGGAAGGTATATGCCGAAGATTATCCTGGTAATTGTTTCACTGGAAAAACTTCCGGAAATTACGCTCGCAAGCACGTTCCTTTCATGAGCTTCACTAATGTCACACAAAATTCTGCTCGCTGTTTAAATGTAGAAGATGAAAAAAGATTCGACGATGATATGACCAAAGGTTTGTTGCCGGAATTTTCAATGTACATTCCAAATATCAAAAACGATGGACATGATACCGGTGTTGATTACGCAGGAAAATGGATCACAAAAAAATTTGGTTCGCGTTTAAGCAATCCTTCAGCATTGGGAGACGTTCTTTTCATCATTACTTTTGATGAAAGCGGCCCGCTCTCACCTAACAATCAAATCTATACTGTCCTTGTAGGGGCCAATATAAATGCTGGAACAAAAAATGCGCAGGCGCTTCGCCATCCGGCCCTTTTAAAAATGATTGAAGATGAATTTAAAATCGGAAATTTAGGAAGAGAAGATGCACAAGCCCCAAGCCTCTCAGGGGTCTGGAAATAACAAGAAAATATATAGAAAAAAACGATAATTCTCTTTTGTTGTCTTCTACTCTTTGCGTTTGTTATAAGCATACAGGGAGAAAAAATGAGAAAACTATTCGTCATTTTCTTGATCTTGTTTCAATCGCTTTTCGAGTTCGCCAGAGCGGAAGATAAAGTCGAAGAATTAAAAAAGCGCATTGAACTTTTAGAACAACAGCAAGAAGAATTTCTTCAATTCGCTTCCGACAACACTCCTCAAGTGAATTCTTTTTTACGGAGCAATTTTACTTTCGGTGGATTTTTTGAACCTTCGTACACTTTCATGCAAGGAAAGAATACGCCTTTTCAGGCGGCCAGTGCTTCCAATACATTGGGACTTAACTTCGCTGCTGAATTTAATCCCAAACTGCATTTTGTCGGACAATTTTTAACGGCATTCACTTACCCTGTGCTCAATCTGCAGAACGATCCTCGAGCAACACAATTTGATTTACCAAAACATCGCGAATTCGGAACACTTTTTTTTGGCTCTATTCTTACCCAAGGTTATTTAGACTATGCCGTGAATGATGAACTCCATCTTCAAGGTGGGCAAGGATACTCTCCGTTTGGATATGCGGCCCAACAACGAGAACTCGTTCTTTTTGTTCGCCGAGGTGGACCACAGCTTTTGCGGACAACTGAATTCTTTTCTCCTCTATGGTCAGGAATTCATCTCTACCAAAATCTCAATTTGGGAAAAAACAAATGGGGATACAGTCTCTACTCCTTCACTCGTATTGAAGATGCTAAACTTCCCGGTATCGGTGGGAGAATCTGGTTTAATCCGAATGGAGAAAATCTGCTCACTGGCCTTTCTTTTCAAACGGCAAAATTCAATGGGAGCATCGAAGAAGTTCTTGGTTACGACATCAGATTTCAAGCCTCCAGTTTTGTTTTAACTGCAGAGTATGCCAATCATCTCACCAAAAATGATAATCCATGGACGTTTTATATAGAGCCAAGTGTATTCATCTATCGCGAAGAAGTTTTGCTCTATACATTTATCGATTTCGCTCAAAGCACACTTAATAAAACAGGAGTGGGACCGGGAGCTCTCTCCGATCCTTATCAAAAATATGAATACGGTCTTGGCCTCAACTGGTTGCCGACTTCATACACTCGCTTGCGTGCAGGTTTTACTTACAATGATTACGTACACGGGAGTTCTACGATTCTCGGACAAGACAGGGACTATTATTGCCTGGATATTTCAGCAGGAGTAGCCTTCTGATGAAAATATTTATTTTTTTATTATTTTGTCTTCAACTCTCGTATGCTCTGGCAGATGATCTTGAAATTATCGTCAATGAAAAAAATCCTGTAACGGAAATATCGCCAGAACAAATCAGTGACTACTTTTTCAAGAGGAATCGTTCATGGCCGAATGGAATGCCTGTTCGTTTCTTTGATCATCGAGATGAAAGTGATGAAAGAAAAGTTTTTCTTTCGACTGTTTTAAGAAAAACATCGAGAGAAATTGAACTTTTTTGGATCGGACAAAAACTTTACACAGGTAACAGTGCTCCTCTACAAATCACAAGTGATACGATGACCGCTTCCCTGGTCGCTCGTTTTCCTGGAGCTATAGGATATGTTTCTTCGACTTTCCCGGGTGCTCCGGGAGTCAAAAAAATTGCCGTCAAAAGGGACTAAGGAATAATGACCGAAGAAACTTTTACACAAACATCGTCCATAATAAACAGACTTCGCACTGTCATGACAGTGATTGCTATTTTTATTATTCTTTGTGCGATTGCTCTTTATCTTTCAAGCCTTAGTACAATTCAAGGTCTGCAAAAACTAAAAGTCGCCAACGATCTTCTTACAATCAATGCGCTGATGATCGACAATTTAAATACGACTGAAAAAAATATCGATAAGATCAGTGTTAAAAGTAATGTGAACGACATTCAATATATGTTTGATGAGAATAAAAAAGTTCTTTCCTCTCTCTTTAACCAAAGCTTAATTCTTTCAAAAAATAATCACAGTGTCACAACCCTCCTGAATGAAGCACAAATCACTCTTACTCAATTTGATTTCACTTATAGAACCATCATTCACAAAGTGATTCGTCAGCCTATTTCTATGAATGAAAAGGAGGCATACGATTGGAATACCGATTTATTAGTCGCCAAACAGCTGGCGTCAGATGCAAAAGAAATTTTACGAAAAGTTCAGATCGCTATTAAACAAAATACCGACTCAACATTCAATCTCATTTATCTTAATCGCTTTAAACCACTTGCCGTGGGAGTAAGTCTTTCGCTCCTCTTTTTTACATTCGTTATTACCTTCGGGCTTTCTCTCGCCAAAAAAATCGGTTTCTCAATTTCCAATCTTCTCGAGGCAACAGATCGTGTGGCCCATGGTGATTTTAATTATGAAGTTAAAGTTGTTGAGAGAGATGAGATCGGTCGTCTCACCCATGCTTTTAATAATATGATCAACAATTTGAATATAGGGCAAAAGCAATTGAGTATCGCGCTCGATCGCACGGCCCGTTTGCAAGCGATCACAGCTTCTTTTTCGGAAGCACTCACTGCCGATCAGGTTTTTGATATCATCTTCAAGCAGGCTTTTGAATCGCTCGATGCGATTACAGCTTCTATCGCTCTTCTTTCTGATGATAAAAATTATCTCGAAATAAAACGATTGGAAGGCTATAGCCAGGAAACTTATGAGCGCTGGAAAAAATTCTCTGTTGATACCGACATTCCAGTCGCCCGCGCCGTTCGTTTTCGCCAGCCGATTTTTATTGAGATCGAAAAAATTCCCGGAATGTTTAAAGATGTGGGTCTCAAGGATTTTCATCCCGAAACAAAATATCTTGCCTCACTCCCTCTCGTGATTGGGAGCGAAGTTTTAGGTGCACTCACATTTACCTTTCATCATTCAAAAAAAATTGAAACGTATGAAAAAGATTATATGCTGGCCCTTGCGCGCCAATGCGCTCAGGCGATTCATCGTTCTCTCCTCTACGATGATGCTAAAAAGGCCATTGAAGTGCGCGATGAATTTCTTTCTATCGCTTCTCATGAGTTGCGTACCCCGCTCACCCCACTGCGCCTGCAGATTCAAGGGGTCGCCCGCCAGGTAAAAAAAGGGAATACCAATTATCTTTCTCCCGAACGACTTAAAAAAATGGTGGAAACCTCTGACCGACAGATTACTCGTCTCTCAACCTTGATAGATGATCTGCTCGATGTTTCGCGAATCACATCCGGGAAATTAATCTTAAAGAAAACAGAGTTTTCTCTCAAAGAAATGATCAATGATGTGACCACTCAATATGCTCAGCAATTACAAGACTCAAATACTCCAGTTAATCTAAATGTCGTCGAAGATAGCACCGGATTTTGGGACAAACTAAGGCTAGAACAAGTTATCATTAATTTATTCACGAATGCCGCTAAATACGCGCCCAATCGCCCAATTTCAATTACACTTTCTAAAGAGAAAAACTTTGCTAAGATAGAAGTTAAAGACATGGGTCCGGGAATTGCCGAAGTCGATCAAGAGAGAATCTTCAATCGCTTTGAACGCGTTTCCAGCAGAGAAAATGTCGGTGGTCTTGGACTTGGGCTTTATATTAGTAAACAAATTGTCGAAGCTCACAGAGGACGCATTTACGTAAGAAGTACATTGGGAGAAGGATCAACGTTCGTTGTAGAATTACCGTTGGGGAGAGATGAAGCATGAGTACTGACAAATATGTTTTACTTGTTGAAGATGATTTAGATATCAGCGAAGCTGTAGAATCTATTCTCACTGAAGAAGGTTATAAAATAAAATGCGTCTTTAATGGTAAAGAAGCTCTCGAGTTTTTAGAAACTGCTGAAACAACTCCAGGTCTCATTCTTCTCGACATCATGATGCCGTATATGAACGGTTATGAATTCAGAGCTGCCCAATTAGAAATTCCTAAAATCGCAAAAATCCCTACGATCATTCTTTCTGCCGCCGGAAAACATGAAGACATTGGAAAATTAAATTTCCAGGAATGCCTGAAGAAACCACTCGATCTTGATACTCTAATCGATGTGGTCAAAAGGAATTTAAAGTAGTATATTCCCTTCATGGCAAAGAAATTACAATCAGGCCTGACTCTGTCAGGAATCGCACCAAATATTTTATTAAAACACGTAGAGAACACAGCTCCTTTTCTTTTTAAAGGGGAACTCGATACGACCGGAAAAGAGCGCGCGTTTTTAGCAAAGCTCGTCTTCTACAAAAAAAATCTGAACGCACTTAAAAATATCGATCTCACAGAATACTTTCACATCTGCCTTTGCGCTCACTGGACGACAGCGGGAACATTCGTTCCAACAGACGTCGATAATCAAATTCGCGAAGGACTCTGGCGCCACGGAGAAATTGGAAAACATATCGAACGAATGGCGAAGCTCACGATTGATTCGTGGACGTGGGATTATGCTCAAGTCACAAATCGCAAATCATATAATGTCACTCGCAATCAAGTAATGAGTACACACGAAGGAACATGGCTTTCAGTTGCGATCGGTGCGTACTGTGCTCTGAAAAAAAATAAAAGAGATGCGACAGCTGAAGCTGTTGCTGACGTTATTCTCGCGGAAATCGACAAGGAAGAAAAACTTCTGCTCGATCTGCAGGAGAAAAGAGATCATATCAACTTCCTTCGTTCAACTGCACTCATGGCCCACAACTTCGGCGACCTCGACCGCGTGATCGATCAATGGCAAATGAGTGACGATGATCCGTTTAAAAAACGCATTTATAAATTGGGCCATCGTTTGAATGAAAGTTACTCTCCAATTTTGATGTATTCAGGACTCGTGAATAAAGAATTTCTCTCTGTGGAAAATCATCGCCACATGTCTCTTCGTCAACCAAGATGTCTGCGCAATTCGAATCGTTATCTCGTTCCCGTCGGTCCTTTTATGGATACGTGGGGAGAACTTCTCGGATCAGCAAAAGAGCTCACGCCAGCGGATAAAGCAGAAATTATCTGTGCGTACTTTGAAGGATTCGGTCGTCAGGATATGGCAAATGGATACGTTCGCGCTTTCAGAGGACTCACAAAAGCAATACCAGGCGGACTCGATTCTCTTGAAGCGGAAATCGCTTACGATACAATGGCGGAAATTAAAAAATCGAAATTTTATGAACGCGCCCAAATTCCACAAGACGAATTTGAGCACGATCTGAAAAAGCGTTTAGAAAATTTTGAAAGTCCACTCGTCCAATACAAATTCTAAAAATTAAAGGCCTCTGTTAAAAATTAGGATTTCGTTATAGTCGAGGCACTAGCGGCACTGTCCTTCAAATTCTGTAATTTTATTAGTTTCAGAATCTGTCCCGTGAAAGCTCGCCAATACTTCTGGCTTGTCTTGCTTCAAGAGATTAAGTGCTACAGCACGATCGATTGTCTGGTAGTGGTAACGAACTTCATGGTGACCGTATAAAGTGACTTGTTCATCTTTACACTGGATATCGCAGTGATCTGGTTTATCACAGATTTTTTTGCAGTGATTTTCAGTCACAGTCCATGAACATTCTTCAACAATATCTGATGTCGCAGAGTCTGTTATGTCTGTTGAGATTTCTCCCTGAACATCAAATGGCTGACTGATATCACTATGTGAGATAGCGATGCGACCGCTTGATGGAATGTTAAGTGATTTTTCACTCTTGATTGGAAGAAGAATTGTATCGTGTCCTTCAAGTTTAAGAGTGTAACTCTTGTCGCTGTTTGCTTTTAAATGAGCTTGGTAAAGATCCGGTTGAATTTGAACTTCAACTAATTTTAGATTGAGGAATCCTCCTCTTTTTTTTGCCGACATCGCTTGCTTCACATCGAGTTGACCATCTAAAGTCACACACGAAGCAGACATCACACCAATTGCAGCCAGACACAGTAAACTCTTTAAACCTTTCATAAATTGCTCCCCTCTTTTATGAACTATGACCGAAGTCGACGAGGAGGAGTAAAGCAAGGCCTGTGCCAACAGCTATTTCTTTTATTTTTGACCACAAGACGCACGGCGCACGCGCACTAAGAAATGGCCCCAGTGCCATAGTGATTCTCTTTGCTTGGGTTAGTTTGGTGCGACTGGTGCCACTTTTTTCAGATCATCGTATTTGTGGTTAATAAACTTCGTGAAGGCACTCACATCTTTTTCTAAATCATCAGCGCTGAAATTTTTTATCGCGCTTTGATAATTTTCTCCAGCACTGCTTGCGTGAATGCGACCTAGAATAAAAGCTTCATAAGCAATCGTATTGAGTGCTCCGTCTTTATTATCAAAATCAGAAAGCGAAACGCCGAGATTGCCTGCAAATTTCGGACGGAGAAGCATCGTCTTGCCGCCGATTGTGAACACATTATAGTAATGTGAATAATTTGTTCCCTGTTCAATCGAAAGCGCTTTCATCATGCGCGCATTTTGTTCAGGGATACTCGATGTCGCCACGGCCGCAACTGCTGGTGTTGTGAGTTCTTTTAATTCAAGGTGCACAAATTTTTTATTTCCCTGAGCAAGAACTTCATAACGTAGAAGTCCACCGGAACCGCCACCGACTTTAGAAGTTGCAACAACATCAACAATTTTTAAATCTTCTCCCGTAAAACTTTTCTTTGCAAAAACAGGAGTCAAGTCATCGATGATTTTTTGTCTGATCTCTGGAGAAACTTCATTCATTCCATTTTTTCTTTTAAATTTATTTCCGTCGAGTGCTTTAGGATCGACATTCGTTCCCAACTTCTCTCCATTTTTTGCCATTGAAATAATTGTATCCGGTGCACTGATCATGTCTCCGCTTAAACCTGTGAGATAAGCAGAACGAAGTTTTTCAATATCGGCCTTCGGCATATAAAGACGTGTGCTCACCAAGAGACGTAAAAAATCGTATGCGAGCGGACAAGGACCGAAATCATCCATGTCGTTCATTGTGAAAAAAGATTTGCCGTCGTTTTGTAAAAGGATTCCGAAATTTTCTGCGTGAGCATCCCCTACACACCATCCCGAATATTGAGAAAGTTCGCGGGCTATTTTTAGTGTCTCTGTGTTTCCAGCGATCACATCATAATAGTAATCGACAAATGAGCGGGTGAAATGAAAAGCATCTTGAGAAGCTTCCAACTTCTGTGAATCGAAATCGTATTTCACATCTCTAATTTCATCTTGCGCGAAGGTTTGAGTTGTAAAAAGAATGAATGCCAAACAGATTAATTTTTTCATGCCCTCACACTAGTTGGAATTTTTAGTGCAATCAAATTACATTTGTGAAATGTACAATTCTTACTGATACTGCATTACCAGCTTATTGCTAAGCTTAACTCCCGCAAGAGTTGGTGACAACTCTGTATCTTCATAGAAAGTAAATTCAATGCACTGACGTTTAATCGCTTCCTTTAAAGATAAAAAGTTGAGGTCGCAATGAATAAGAGTTTTCCAGGATGTAATGTGTTTCTCATGATGGAAATCAGAATTCGCAATCATCGGAAGACCGCTGTTTAAAACTTCGTGAAAAAGATAAGGTCCACTGGCCACTTCCCACGCATCAAATTCGTTTTTCAATTCCTCTTTGTTGTCCCAGAGGTGATACGTTTGATGCTCCAACATCCTTGTCGAAACGGGGTGGGCCGCAATTGCCAGTGCACCTTGATCTTTGATCTTTCTAATTAGATCAATAATCTCTCCATCCGCGTTGATATATCCTGTAATACCAAGCCCGAGGACGTGGGCGGAACGGTGGAAAGAAAGTGAATTTTTTGTGAGTTCGACGCCGGGAATGACCAGCATTCCATACTCTCTCATTGCGCGTTCCCCTTCTGCTTTTATGATTGAAAGGTACTCCGGAAATGTTTCTTTCGTGAGCGTCTTTTTTAAGAACTTCGACGCCTTTCCAAGAAAAGTTTCTTCTTCGCAAAGATGATCAGTGATAGCAATGATCTTGAATCCACGACTTCCGTAGAAATCGACAAGCTCAGGGATACTGAGCTTGCCGTCACTAAAGGATGAATGAATATGAAGATCGGCCAGCATCATAGTATGATGCTAGTCGATCTCTAAAAATTTTGTCTCGTTAGGATTTTATCAGGTTGGTTAAGTTTTTATTTTTGGTCAGACCAAGTGTGGTCTGCTTGCTCATAAAGAGTAAATGTTTTGTTTCCGTATTTCGCGTACCACGTTCCGTAATCTTCCCAACGCAAACGTTTAGCTTCCATGTGCTCTTGTAGAGTCGCTGTCGCTGCTCCTGCCATTACTTCAAACTTGTAATTTTGAATCGCGCTCGTAAGATCTGATTCATTAGAAGCATAGATACCCAATGCATGTGTCCCCGTGCTCACGCCACAAGTTTGATACGACCATTCCGTTGTTTCTTTGATATCGGCAACTGCAAGTTCATTTCCATCTAATGTAATGTGCACGCCTGTGAGTTTATCTCCACCGTTATTTACGGCCTGTCCTTTAACAATTAAGCAGTCATTCACATTTTGAAAACTCACGTTTACTACTTGTGGACTCATTACGCCTGGAACTTCTCCCATGAAGGCCGTGCGATTAAAAATTTTCGTCAAACCATTTGTATTCGTCAGCGCCACTGAAAATGAATATTCACCGTCACTCATCTTTTTTGATGTTCCAAAAAAACTTCCATCAGCGTTTAATGTTGTTATAAAACGATCGATTTCTTTATTTGCCTTTTTGTCGAGAACACTTACGCGAATCTCTTTTACATTTTGGTGAGGGATCGTCACAGATCCTGAGATATTAAATTTCGAACCTTCGCTCACAACAGGAGAAACTAACAGCTCAGGCATCTTCACCGATTTTGAACGACGATTGTTTTCAAAGAAAAATTTTGTGATGTACGCCGGATAGTTGATACTTTTTTTGCTGATAAAGTTTCCGCCGTTCCCACCTTGTCCTGCCGGCCAGTTGTGACCCAGGTTTGTGTTCATGATAAGGGAAATGCGGGGTCCTTGAGCATCCGAGAACATCGTTCCCGTTCCGTCGGTCATCGATCCTTCTAATTTTTTTGTATCGAAAGAACTTTTCTCTTTGGCACCGTAAATCGTACTCATGATCTGAGCGTTGTTTGTATCAAACGCAGTATTCACGATGTAATCGTTATTTCCATAAATGATTGACGTCATCTGAGTTTTAAAAGCTTCTGTATTACTTCCTGCGAGTGTTTTACAAGTCGAGAGCATTTTATCAACAGATGTTTGCGGATAAGAAATTTCATTCGCACTCGTTCCTGTCGAAGGGCCTGCATTCAATCCCATTCCGGCAAAAACATCAGGGGCCATACATCCCATAATCATCGACTCTCCTCCGCCGGAAGAAAGTCCTGAAATATAAATTTGTCCCGCATCGATATTCATTTCGTTGCGAGCGAGAAGATTTTTCACTAAATCGAGAATTGGACCATTGTTGCGATTTGTTCTCGTGTGGTCAGCTCCATAGTAATCCCAACAACCGGAATACACTCCACCGTTTGGAACTTTTGGAAGAGCGACGATCATATTGTATTCGTCAGCTGTCGTTTCCCAGTTACCATCTTTTTTTAAGTCTTCTGCTTTTTGAGCACAACCGTGGAGATTGATCATCAACGCACGCTTTGTATTTCCGTCTTGTTTCTTGGGTGAATAAATGTACGTTTGTAATCCATTTACTGATTCAGAAGTCCATTCTGCTGAAGCTTGAACGAATGGAGCGCATACCATTGCCAGCACTAAGATTTTTTTCATGAGAAGTCTCACTTGGTTGAGTGTTCATAAAGTACCTCTACGCTATCAGAGTTTTTTTCGAAGCAAAACTTAAGCCTTCCTCACTTTTCTAACATTGCCTCACATAAAAAAAAATTATACTGTTTTAGAATGAATGCTCACAACCGCCACACTTATTTGAAAAGTTATGACGATCTTTATCTCGAATACTCGAAGATCGATTCAACGCAGGCGATGAGTGCGGAGAAAAAAGCGTTTTGGATTGAAGGAAAACCGGAAGTAAGTAAGGCCCTCTTTCTCGCTCATGGGTATATGGGAACCCCGGGAGAAATGCTTTATCTCGCTGAACCCTTTTTGCAACAAGGCTGGAGCGTTATTGGTTTTCTCATTCCCGGCCATGGATCGACTGCAAAAGTCGCGAATGCCTATTTGCATGAACGTTGGCGCGAAGAAATGATTCACAAATTAAATCTGGTTACGACTTCGTTTGATGAAGTTCACGCGATCGGCTTTTCAACAGGTGGTCTTCTTCTGCACGATCATCTTCTCCGCCATCCGACACCTGAGACATTAAAAAGTTTGCATCTTATCTCGCCCTATTTTCTTCCACGAATTAAAACGTTTTTCGACGGATTGCTCGAAAAAATTTTAAATGCACGCTCTGTCGATCTCGTTTATTTCTTCACTCGTTTTCCCGATTTAAAAGTCATGATGATCGATCGTCAGTACTACAATCAGACGCTGCCGATTAAAACCGCGCGTGAAATAAAACGCCTGGGAAAAATGGTTTACGATCTTGTACCCAACCGAAAAATAAGCTTTCCTGTTCAACTTTTTTTAACGGCGGGAGATTGGACGGTAAAAGTCTCTGCGACTAAAAAAATTCTGGAGAGAGACGCTGTAAACCTGACTCTCAATTGGTATCCTGAAAACTCACCTCACCATTTAATGGTTCCGAGCGTGAGTAAAAGAGCAAAGGACGTGCAGGATAAGATTGCTCAATTCCTGCACGAATAAAATTATTTAACGAGTTCAATCCAATGAGGAAGGTTGTAATAAGTTGTTACACGCAATACTCTGTTGTCTTTCACTTCAAAAAAACTTCCTGCGCGAATTGTGTATTTCTGATTGTGCGCCGGTGGAAGTGATCCGTCCGTTTTCAAATAAGTTCCGTGTACCGTAAATTCCGCCGCAAAGTTTTTCCCGTTTCCGCTGTCAAAAACCACTAAATCTGCGATGTCTTCTTTATAACATTCATTCATGTGGTGAAGAAAAGCTTCAAATTTCACTTTCCCAACTTGCGTCTTCCCTTGGTTGATATCGTGTTCAATATTATCATCAACCAGTGAGAGCATCGTTTGCACGTCCCCACTGTTGAAAAACTTAAAGTAATTTTCGATTAACGATTTCATAACAAAACTCCCTTACAAAATGATTATATGACTAAGAGCACAGTCGACACCGACAAAGCTAAAAGTCATTTCCTTTTTCAAGCATCTTAACGTATAAATTTAGTATGAAAAATAAATTTTTAAATACACCGAAACTAAAGTTTCTCTATTCACTCGTAGCCTTTTTAATGGTGGCCTTTACGCTCTTTAGATTGATCTTTTTAGCGTACTTCCATCGCGAAATCACGGGCGGAAACAGTGCTTATCTCGGGCATTCATTCTTTTTAGGATTTAAGTTCGATGCACGTTTGACAATGTTCCTCATCCTTCCTGCCATCATTGTCATCAACTTACCTTTTAAAACTCTCAATAAAATGCGCTTTATGAATATTTTCTACACGCTCATTTTTGGAATGGTTTCTTTTTTCTACATCACTGACGGCGGATATTTTGCTTATTTAAAATCGCGTTTAAATGCGACAGTGATTCAATTCTTAAAAAATCCCGGGATCTCTTTTGAGATGGTGAGAGAAAATTATCCATGGCCGCTTTTTTTAGTGGTCATCGCTCTTCTCGCGGTTGCAGCTTACTTCATCATGAGCCGCTTCGTTTCGCCAATGCTTGAGACATGGCATTCAGGAACAAAAAAAGATAAATTCGTGAGCATCACAACGTTCGTTCTGATTTTTGCTTTCGGAATTTACGGAAGTTTTAAATGGTATCCGCTTCGCTGGTCAGAAGCTTTTGCTTCACCTGATCCTTTTACTTCGAACCTCGCACTCAATCCGATTCTCTACGTCATCGATACATACAGTTTTACAACGACAGATTACGATGAAGAAAAAGTTCATCAGGCTTATCCAATCGTCGCTCCTTTTTTAGGGATCGATAAAAACTCTCCTGCGTATGATGAAAAACATTTGAACTTCGTCAGAGAATTTCCAGGAAATCCGGAAAGACAAAAACAAAAGCCAAACGTCGTCGTCATTATCATGGAGTCGATGGGATACTACAAAACGGGAATTGGCGGATCAAAAGTGAACCCTACTCCTAATTTAGATAAGCTCGCAGGTGAATCACTTCTCTTTAACAAGTTCTACACTCCGACGGTGGCCACTGCTCGTTCGGTTTTTGCGGCAGTGACATCTCTTCCTGATATTTCAAAAGTACAAACGGGATCGAGAAACCCATTCATCGTTAACCAACACTCAGCGATCGGTGAATTAAAAGACTATGAAAAATATTATTTTTTAGGTGGAAGTGCAAACTGGGGAAATATTCGCGGAGTTCTCACTTACAATCTTCCAGGTCTTCACGTGTATGAGGAAGGTTCATACAAAAGTAAACGCGTAGACGTTTGGGGAATTTCAGATCTCAATTTATTCAAGGAAGGATTTGGTGTTCTGAACGAAGAAGTGACACGCAATTCTGACAAACCATTCTTCGCTCTTTTACAAACTTCAGGATTTCACCGTCCGTATACAATTCCTGCTGACAGCGATGATTTTAAAACGCTCACGGAAAAAGATATTTCAGAAAAAGAAGTTCGAGCGTATGGCTTCGATACTCTTGCTGATTACAATGCAATGAGACTGCAGGATTATTCACTCGGAAGATTTATTCAGATGGCGAAAAAAACGAAGTGGTATGACAACACAATCTTCCTCGTTTTCGGAGACCACAGTCTTCCAAACAACGGAGCCGTGAATCTTCAGGACTGGGAACGCAATCTCTCTAACGGTTACCACGTTCCGCTTATCATTCACTCACCGAAATACATCAAGCCTGGAGTGGAAACTAAAATAGCTTCGGAAATGGATGTGATGCCGACTGTGGCCGCTCTCGTTGGTGTCCCTTATAGAACGCGCAGCTTTGGACGCGATCTTTTCAATCCACAATTTGATAATTACCGCGCAGCTTTCTCATACAATTGGAGTGCGCCTTTTAACCTTTCTCTTATTGATAAAGACTACTACTTTGAATACATCCCTTACAATGGTCAGGGACTTATGGTTAAATACACAAGTTCTACTCCCAACGAAAACATTAAAGAGAAAAATCCTGAGAAATATCGTGAGATGGAAACCTTAACTAAAGGTCTCTATGAAACGGCCAAGTATTTACTTCACCATAACCCTCACCTTTATTAAGAAAATCTCACAATTAGACATTTATTTGATCATATTAAAACTTCATTACAGGGCCTAAAAGCCCTGTAATCTCTCCTCGGGGTCACTGGCATTCGAGAGTGAAAATGAGTATGATAGGCTCATGGGAATTAATCCTGGGGTTGATAGGTGTATCATATGAAGACATTGCTCATTGAAGATGATTCAAAAATTCTTGAAGTACTGGAACTTGGTTTTAAAGAAGCTGGTTTCACAACTGATCAAGCGACTGATGGAACAACCGGCTGGACGAAATTAAAAACTAATACATACGATATTATTATTCTCGATGTAATGCTTCCGGGAATTGATGGGCTCACTCTCTTAGGAAAAATGAGAGAAGAAAAAATTACAACACCAGTCCTAATTTTAAGTGCAAAAAAATCTCTTGAAGAACGCGTAGCTGGTCTACAGCAAGGTGGAGATGATTATCTTGTTAAGCCTTTTGCCTTTGCTGAACTTCTTGCTCGCGTAAATGCCCTTCTCAGAAGAGCGGCTTCGCCATCGGCAACACCAGCAGAAGAAAAGAAATTAACTTACGGTGATCTGATTATGGATCTTGAAAAACGCGAAGTGTATCGTCAGGGAAAAAAGATTTCTCTTCAAGTAAAAGAATTTTCTCTTCTCGATTACTTCATGAGAAATCCTGGAAAAGTTATTACGAAAACACTCATTCTGGAAAAAGTTTGGGGATACGATTTTGACCCGCAAACAAACGTTGTAGACGTTCTCGTCTGTCGCTTACGCAATAAAGTCGATAAGGACTTTAATGAAAAAATCATTCAGACTCATCGAGGCGTAGGCTATGTCCTTAAGCAAGATTAAGGGACTCACACGCCGAGTAGGCGTTAAGATGACCCTTTGGTACTTGTGTCTCTTACTCTCCAGCTTACTTTTTCTCTTTGTGTTCTTTTATTATCTTTATTCGCAATCACTTGAGGATAAAGATCATGAAATCTTAAAAGCGCGCTTTAAAGAGTACAATGCCATTCATCACTTAGGTGGAATAAAGGCGCTGGATACTTATATGAAGTCGCCGGATATTTCCTTTAAAGAAAATGCCGATTTTTTTGTTCGCATCGAAAGCCGCGACCACAACACTCTCTTCTTCCAGTCGGAAGGTAAGACTTCCATCTTCTCTCTAAAAGAAATTGAACATGGCGTGTATGGATCTGAGTCTGATAAAGAACAATGGATCTATATTAAAACAAAACGCAGTGAAGATGACCTGGAAGTTCTCTCAATCAGATTGCAAAACGGAGACTATCTTCAAATTGGTAAAACGGTTGATGACCGCGATGATCTCGTTGAACGTTTCGAAGAAACATTTCTCGAAGTCATTCTCGTGGCCCTCATTCTCGGAGGACTTGGAGGAACTCTTCTTTCTAATCGCGTTCTCCATCCTCTGCGCGATCTTATCTCTACTCTTCAAAGTCTCAGCAAAGGAAATGAAGAAGCGCGCGTCCCTCTTCCCGGAACAAAAGATGAGCTGGAAGATATTGCTGTTCTCTTCAATAAAATGCTCGACCGAATAAAAACATCAAACCAAAGTATGCGCCAAACTCTCGATACAGTTGCGCACGAACTTCGCACACCACTCACGAGTATCAGAGGGCTGGCCGAAGTGACTCTTCATAAAAAATCTTTTTCTGAACAAGATGCCCGTCAAGTTCTGGAAGATTGTATTGAAGGAATTGATGAAATTCTCGTCGAATTCAAAATGATGACAGACATTACTGAAGTTGAATCGGGGCTGCAAAATTTAAAAAAAGAAACAGTCGAGCTGGAATCAATTTGTCAGGACATCATTGACCTTTACGAAATCATCGCTGATGAAAAAGAAATTTCAATTAAACTGCAAGAGCCAGCTGCAAAAGATAAACAACTCTCGATCTATGCCGATCGTAAAAAAGTTCGTCAGGCCCTCGCAAACCTTGTCGACAATGCGATCAAATACTCTCCAGAGAACAGCGAAATCAACGTCAGTTTTTACCGCCATAATCAACAAGCAGTTATTCGCGTAAGCGATCAAGGAATCGGTATCAATTCAGAAGAGCTTCCTCATATCTGGAAAAGACTTTACAGAGGAGAAAACGGTCGCAAAGAAAAAGGGATTGGACTCGGACTCAGTCTCGTAAAATCGATCGTTGAAGCACACAATGGAACAATTGATGTCGAAACAGAAGAAGGGAAAGGAAGTACGTTTATTATTAAACTTCCCTGCTGATTTTTTTCTTAATGCGCTTGATACAAATGCAAAATCACAATTCCACTAATGACTAAAAACATTCCTAGAAATTGAGGAATGCCGATTTGCTCATGAAATAAAAATTTCCCCACAAGAGCTGCACAAATTGTTCCGAATCCGGCCCATACAGCATACGCGGTTCCAAGCGGAATATCCTTCATCGATTTTGCGAGTAAGATCAAGGCTGCCCCATATCCAAGCAAAACGAAGATAATAGGAATCATTCTCGTAAAACCATTCGAGAGTTTCATTGAAGTAGTACCTACAACTTCAGAGCAAATTGCAAAAAATAAAATTATCCAAGGATTCATGATTAAAACGATACTCCGTAGGCCTATTCTCGTCAGCAAAATTATGACATCATCATTGCCAATTTTTTCTGTAAACGTTGTTAAGGAATCCTAACAATGAAGAATCATTTTTTTACTGAGAACATTACTCTTTTGTTACATTATTATATCTTCATTACAACTCAGTCATCTCTCCCCATTTAGACGACCTCTTCATGTAATCCAAAAAATTCTCGGATATAATTGTTGAACCTGCTGGAGGTCCTATTAATTTACAAAAACGTCATGCAGTCCTTCTCCTACATGGTTTAGGTGGCGGACTCGCAGAAATGAGCTACTTGAAAAAGCGTCTTGAAGAGCAAGGATACTATGTTGAAGTCCCGCTTCTTCCCGGCCATGGAACTCACTATAACGATTTAAAAAGTATTAAATGGGAAATTTTTGCAGATGCCGCTTCGGCCGCTTTTGAAAAACTTGCCAATGAATATGAAAGTGTTTCAGTTTCCGGATTATGTCTGGGTGCTGTGCTCAGTCTTTATCTGGGAATTAAATACGGCGATCGCGTAAAAGCAATCTCTCCTATTTCAACAACGCTTTTCTACGATGGATGGAGTTTGCCTTATCTGAGTCGCTTTATGGTGTTCTTCAGATACACTCCTTTCTACTATACATATAATTTGCCTGAAGGTGATCCATACGGAATCAAAGATGAACGCATCAGAAGATGGGTTGCTTCTAAAATGAGCGACACATCGACTACGCACTATTCGAAAATTCCTTTTAGAAGTTTTTGGCAAATGCATTTGATGAATAATTATGTGCGCGCCAATCTCGCAAAAATCACAGCGCCTGTTTATGCAATACATCCTCTTGAAGACGATGTTTCAAGCGTAAAGAGCGTTGAGTTTATGAAAACGAAAATTACTGCTTCTACTTTTCAAAGTCTCATCCTGCTTGATTCGTATCACCTGGCTACAATTGATCGCGAGAAAGAACTCGTGGCAAGCACTGTTTGTTCGTTTTGTAATGAACAAACACAAACGTTGGGGTCTGTATGAAATTGACGGCCGGAATTCCTATCAAAAATTATTTTGATGAGACGATTTATAAAAAAGAAATGGAATGCTTTTTTAAAAATGCTCCTCAATACATAGGCGCTTCTTCAATGGTTAAAAATGAAGGCGACTTCAGAGCTGTTGAACGTTTAAACGAAGGAAAAATTCTCACGCGAAAAAACGGAGAACTTCATTTATTAGAAAACGTTTGTTCACATCGTCAGGCAAAAATGATTTCCGGCTCGGGAAATGCTCAACACATTACATGTCCTCTTCACTGCTGGAGTTATGACGGTGCAGGAGCCTGCACGAACACTCCGATGTTTGATGGAAATAAAAAAGATTATCCGCTGACTCGCGGACATTTCGAAAACTTTCACGATTTAATTTTTACCGGAAAGCACAGCTTCGCTGACGAACTAAAAAACTTTTCTCTCGTCAAAGAAATGTATCTGGAAAAAATGCATTACACGAAAACATTCACAGATCATTTAGATTTCAACTGGAAAAATTATATCGATGGTTTTGCAGAGGACTATCACGTTCCCTTTGTTCATCCGGGATTTGCAGGTTTTGTTGATTTAAAAAGCATCAGCTGGATTGATCATGAAAACTATACGAGCCAGATTTTTAAATTAAAAGATCGTTCGTTTTTAGAACGTCATAAAACAACGCCAAAGTATCAGAGATGGATTAAGGAATTTTTAAAATACTATCCAGAGAAACTTCCTGACTACGGTGGAATTCTCATCATGTATTACCCAAATATCATGATCGAGTGGTACCCTCTTTTCATGGCGATCAGTACAGTTCATCCGACAGGTCCTGCGAGCTGTGTGAACTATATCGACTTTTTCCATCACGAAGACGTTCTGAAAAATCATCCTGAACTGAAAGAAGCTGCCGAAGAAGCCTATATTGAAACAGCAGATGAAGATGCAGAAATGTGTCTGCGTTTAGCGGCCGGAAGAAAAATTCTTTACGAAGAAGGACAAGAAGAACAAGGGCCTTATCAAGCGCCGTTCGAAGATGGATTAGTGATGTTTCATCGCTACTATCATCAGAAAATGAAAAACAATACTTAGTGGCCGACAACTTATCTCGGGAAAAATCATTGCGTTGTTTTTAATCCGTTTTAATTTTAAAATGTTGAAATGCCATTGCAATCTTTAGTCGAAGACCTCTCACATATTATTGAGCTTCAGCAAGCTGTCGCCGCATCTCATTTATCTCTTTTTGAGTTAATGGTTTTTATTTGCGAAAAAACTCAGGCCTTAGGCCATGCAAGCGGTGCCGTCGTTGAATTGAACGAAGGCGAAGAAATGGTCTATAAGGCCTGTAGTGGAACCTTAAAGGATTCACTTGGACTCAGACTTAATCTTCACGCGAGTATTTCTGGCCTTTCAGTTAAAACCGGTGAAGTCCTCTATTGTAAAGATTCTGAAACTGATCAGAGGGTTGATCGCGAATCGTGTCGTAAAGTCGGTGCGCGTTCACTGATCTGTGTCCCACTTCTTTCTGAAAAAAAGACAATTGGTGTTTTAAAACTCGTCTCACCGGAAATAGAAAAATTTCAAGAGCGAGAAGTAAATCTTCTACGTCTGTGTGCCGGACTTTTAAGTACAACAATTGCCCAAGCAGAAAGTGCTCTTCAACAAGAAGCTGCCCACAAACAGCTCGAGGACAGCGAATACAAATTTCGTTCACTCATCAGTACTGCTTACGACGGAATCATGATTTCTAAAAATGGTTTTGCAGTCGAAGTGAATCAAGCGTTCTGCAAGATTTTTGGATATACGGAAAAAGAACTAGTCAATATTCCGATTCATCACCTTGTAGCTCCAGAAGAACGTCCTAAAGTTTTAAAATTTATTCAAGATGGGTACGACAAGCCTTACCATACAATTGGTTTGAGAAAAGACGAAACAACTTTTTACGCTGAAGTTATTGGTAAAAATATTGTCGTCAATCAAGAAATCATTCGCATGACGACGGTAAGAGATATCACTCAGATGAAACTTGCCGATGATGCCCTTCGCGACTCGGTTGAAAAATCTAATCAAGCAACAAGAGCAAAATCCGAATTCCTGGCAAATATGTCTCATGAGATCAGGACACCGCTGAACGGAATTATGGGAATGGCCAGTCTGTTAGAAGAAACAAAAATGACAGAAGAGCAGGAGAAGTACGTTAATATTCTCAAAAGCTCTGCTGATACACTCCTCACTCTCGTGAATGACATTCTTGATTTCTCTAAAATTGAAGCCCGCAAACTTTCGATGGAAATTATCGAGTTCAATTTAAAGCAGGCCATTGAAGATGTTTATCAAATTCTTATGCCGGCGGCTCAACATAAAAAATTAAATTTTACTTATGAGTTATCTCCTCTAATCACTGAATCTATCATGGGAGATCCTACCCGACTCAGACAGATTTTAATGAACTTGATGAACAACGCTATCAAATTTACTGCTGAAGGTTCGGTTTCATTAAAAGTTTCATTGGACAACAATAAAATCCAATTTGAAATTATAGATACCGGAATTGGAATTCCTGAAAAAAGCCTGCAGGAAATGTTTAAACCGTTTTCTCAGCTGGACTCATCGACGACGAGAAAATACGGCGGAACAGGACTTGGTCTCTCTATTTGCAAACAATTAGTTGAGATGATGAATGGATCGATAAAAGTTGAAAGCAAAGAAAAAATTGGTTCTAATTTTAAAGTAATTCTTCCCTACATTCCGGGAAAAATTAAAAAGATTTACGAAACAATTCCCTCTTCAAGTTCACCATTTTCAAAAATGCGCGTGCTGATCATCGAAGAAAATCCGGCCTACGGTCTCATTATGAGAAATATGGTTGAAAAACTCGGACATATTGCAACTGTTGTCGGCAGTGGAAATGAAGCACTTGAGGCCTTGGATCTCATGGCCTACGACATTCTTTTTCTCGATTTGCAAATGACAGAAATAAGAGGGACTGAACTCACTCTTAAAATTCGCGACAGCAAAAAGAGCTGGAGTCAGATTCCTATCGTAACGATGGATACTTCCAATGCTCAATTGATCAAACCTGTTCAACAAGTAAATCTTTCGCAAATTATTTCTCAATACTCTGAAGGAAAGGCACAAACTCCAGAAGAAAAATTGATGACAAAAAATTTAAAGATTCTTTTAGTAGATGATGCTGAAGAAAATCGCGTTCTGATTCTCGCCTATCTCAAAAAATTTCCCTTTCAATTCTCTATTGCCGAAAACGGAGAGCTCGCTCTCGATAAAATGAAGCAGGAAATATTTGATGTCGTTTTTATGGATATTCAAATGCCCGTGATGGACGGATTGGTGGCAACGAAAATGTATCGTGTCTGGGAAAAAGGAAATCGTTCTGAAAAAATGAAGATCATCGCTCTCAGTGCTCACGCTCTTGAAGAAGAGATAGAGAAAAGCTTGGCAGCGGGATGCGATCTCCACCTTACCAAGCCTATTAAAAAATCAACTCTACTTGAAACTCTTGCGAAAATTTAGTTATTCAATTTCGTAATCAGCAGAAACACTAGCCTGTACTTTTACTTCGCCTGCAAAAAGGGCAGTTGAATTATCTCCGCGAGGAGCTGCAGCCTTCATCGCCATTCCTTCAAACATCGGAATCGGAGTCCCTGAACTTTGCGGAACTAGATGATTTAAATTTTTTATTTTGACCTTCGCGGCCTTTGCTAAAAGCTCTGCTTTGCTTTCGGCACTTTTCACAGCTTCTGCGAGTAAATCTTTTTCGATCTCATCGCGTTTCTCTAAATCCCATCCTACGTTCTGAACAGTCGTTCCCGATTTTGTATTTTTTGTTTCACTCGTAATTTCATCGAGGAATTTTCCAACCGAACTCACTTTCCTGATCGTCACGCGAATCATTTGGTTGGCCGTGTATCCGGTAATTTTATTTACGTTAGTCTTATTATCATAGGTATAGTCAGGGCTTAATTCATAACCTGTGGTTTGGACGTCAACGGCCTTGACCCCATAGCTCTCAATCGTCTTTTTAAACTGCTCATATTGCCCATTAGAGAGGTTTTGGGCGCTTTTTGCATTATCTGCCTTTCCCCATAAAGAAACCTGAATTCTGGCCATATCCGGCTCGAAGGACTTTTCCGCCATTCCCGAAACGCTGATTGAGCGAACGTTTTCCGCAAGAGCACTCTGGGCCAAAAATAAAAAGAAAAAAATAATGTTTTTCATAACTGTGACCTCTCCATCTTTTATGATATGTTCCCTCACAATTCTGACAAATAAGACTTAAAAGTAAAGGTGGAATGATTTATGACACAAAAAAAGACGGTTAAAAAAACGACAAAAGCTCCAGCGACAAAAACAATTATCGATCCCAATTCAAAAGCTTCAGCGAAAGATGGAATTTACGGATTGCCTTTTAAAGAAAGCGAAGCGAAGGTCGTTTACTTACCTATTCCTTGGGACGTGACTACTTCATATCAAGCGGGAACATCAAAAGGTCCAGGCGCTATTTTAGCAGCTAGTGAACAGATCGATTTTTTCGATCTCGATTTCGTTGATGCTTACCAGGCCGGTCTTTTTATGAAAAAAGAAAATGCCAAAATCAAAAAACTAAACACTGAAGGTCGCGCTCTTGCAAAAAAAATCATCGACGCTGATGACGAAACAATGGCAAAAAATAAAGTCCTTCAGAAAAATCTCGTAAAAGTTAACCAGATTTGCGAAAGCTTAAATCAGGAAGTGTACAAAGAAACAAAAGCACTTCTCGATCAAGGAAAAATTTCTGTTGTCGTTGGTGGTGATCACTCAACTCCATTCGGAGCGATCAAAGCTTACGCTGAAAAATTCAAGAACTTTGGAGTACTTCACTTCGATGCTCACTCTGATACTCGTATCGCTTACATGGGATTTGAAAATTCTCACGCTTCAATCATGCACAATGTGATGGAAAAAATTCCAGGAGTCTCAAAGCTTGTTCAAGTTGGGATTCGCGACTTCTGCGAGCAAGAATATACATACACTCGCGACAATAAAAAAGTTGAAGTTTATTTCGATCAAACTCTTTCACGTCGTAAAATGAGCGGTGAAAACTTCCAGAAGATCGCTAAAGAAATCGTTTCTCACCTTCCTGAGAACGTTTATATTTCATTCGACATTGATGGGCTTGATCCACGTTTTTGTCCGAACACTGGAACACCTGTGCCAGGCGGACTCGACTACTCTGAAGTCATGTTGATCATCAACGAACTCGTAACAAGCGGAAAAAAACTTGTTGGATTCGATCTTGTTGAAGTAGCGCCTAATCCAAAAGATAAAACAAATGAATGGGATGCTAACGTTGGGATGAGACTTCTTTACAAAATGACATCTGCTGCATTGGCCACGCAAGGCCACATCTCAATGAGAAAATAATTAATTCATAATAACATTGAGTTTAATTGTTGAATTGTCTGCTTTTAACGGTACAGAATAATTCTTTATTAAAGGATTACTCTGTACCATTTTCACTTCATAAGGAATCCATTTTTCCGCTTCATCACTGAAAACGATCTTATGTTGATCCTCTTTCATATTCGTCATTGAATGAAGTGCCAGCTCTACCGTATGGGAGGTTTTTATCGTGCTTAAAATTTTCATTTTAGCATAGCTATGGACAATTCCTGCCAGATGGAGTGAAGAAGATTTCTCCTGAGCCTGTGCATGAGCAATTGAAAAAATTAAAATAAAAATAATCTTCATAGTTTTTGTATCATAAACTCCCTGTAATAAATGAAAAACGTCTTAGTTGGCGTGAACATTTTTCATTTTGGCTTACTGATTCTCAACGAAACTATTTATCTTCAATAATTTTAACTGCGCTAAAAAGGTATAAATTTTCTCCTTCCTTTATAAAAACTCTTTTGGCGGCAAATTTAAGGGCCCCAGCAGGAACAGTATAACTAGCTTTTTCATCCACATATTTCGCATGACTGGAGAGAAGAAAAGCCCACAAGACCCCGCGCCTTCTCATTTCTTTGACAATGGTGTGTGCATTCATTGCTTCATTTTTGCACCCCAAGCGCGTACATAGAGAAGGATTCACAAAGATCGTTTTGGGTGTAGCGATTGCCAAATAAAAAGATGAGTTTAAAAACATCGGATGATTTTTAATTTCTTCCAACGTCAGTGTTTTCTTTAACTCGACAAGCTCGAGTAACTTTGAAGCCACTACAAACTCGTCTTGTTCGAAATCTTTTTCTTCTGCTTTTGAATAGAACTTAAAATTTTCATTATTCTTTATTGCTTCTTTCGGAGAAAAAATTTCTTGAATTTTAAAATGCAAAATTGTCGCAAGTTGAAAGACATGATTTAGAGAGGGTGACGTTTCTCCGCTTTCAATCCTTTGATAAGTACGATTTCCCACATGAAGCAGATCTGCAACATCTTGCTGACTGTATCCGCAAGCTTCGCGATGATGTCGGAGCTGAATTGAAAATTGCTTAAGAAAATTTTCCGCCATTTTCTTCTCCTTAACTAAGAAATACGTCACGAAAATGCGGAAGCAAAAACTTTTTTGGTTAAGCCAATGTAAATGTTGTAAACGAAAATAGAGATTTACTCAGAGATAAGATGTAAATATCAACACTTTCCTCTTCAAATTATATCCATAGAAAAAAAGCATTTAATAAATAGTTGGCAGTTGGCAGTTGGCAGTTGGCAGTTGGCAGTTGGCAGTTGGCAGTTGGCAGTTGGCAGTTGGCAGTTGGCAGTTGGC
>CBIHNP010000014.1:0-48442 GCA_966211875.1 uncultured Bacteriovoracaceae bacterium | reverse complement strand
GCGCAGAAAAAGATAACGTGACTCCGGAAGAAGCTTTCTACAGAACTCTCAAAGAGAAAGCTGATGGAAATGACTATTTGATGAAACAATACGAGACGCTGAAAGCGAAACGTTGTTTCTTTAGGTAAATTGATCAACAAAAAAGGCCCTCACTTGAGGGCCATTTTTATTCACTACTTTTTAAATTTTCTATTGATATAATTTCGGCAAGGATTTTCGATAGTCCTAAAACTTATATAAGAAAGCGCAGTAATCATCACTATAAAAGAGAGACATCCTAAAAGGCCCGGCCAGAAAGGAACATCGTTATACGGTCTTTCCGGCAGAATAATCTGATTCTTTTTAAGAACACCTAAAATAATAAACATCACAATTATATGAATCATATAAATCGAATAAGAGACATCACCAATCAATTGCAAAGGACGCGCCTTAAATAGTTCATGAACTCTCCCTTCATTTTTGGCCGCACAAAATAAAACTCCGGCCAGAAGCGGGATACAAAAAATATCAGAGACTGCAAAATGCATGCAGAGAATAGTCGCAACAGAAAAAAGAATAAAAGATTTATCTGATTTAAAAAGATTACCAAAATCAGGAAGTTCATACACTTTGTACAAAAGCATCCCGATCATAAATCCGCATAGTCCCCGTAAAAATCCATAATCGTAAAAGACATTTAAATTATGCGGAGGAATCGCCCCACTAAATTGAAGAGGTGTCGATCTTGGCAGCCAATACATAATGCTCAAATAAGTAAAAAACGTAAAAAGAATCATTGTTGGAATAACTATTCTTTTATTTTTCTCCAACAAAAGTAAAAGAAATGGAAAAAACATATAGCTCCACCATTCTGCACTTATACTCCATGAGGGACCATTCCAGGTCAATTTATTGAGAACACCACAAGCGTGAAGCAATAAAAAATTTGCTGGTAGTGCGCCGGGATCCTGAAGTGAAGTTACGTGCATCCCATTACCTAAAAAGGAAAGGACAATGATCATTAAAGTAAAAAAATGCAGTGGATAAATGCGTGCAAATCTTGCAACAATAAATTTTTTAAAACCATCTTTAGAAAACTGATCGCGAAAATGTTCCTGGTAGGCATGTGTAATGATCAAACCACTCATCATAAAAAAAAGATCAACCATCAAATAACATTTACCAATAAACATGCTGCTTGTTCTAGGAACAAATCGAACGACAAAATCATCATAATGGCAAATGACAACCAACAAGGCCGCAATTCCTCTCAGAGGTGTTAAATTCGCAATATAAGACTTATTAGATTGTTCCATGCAGTTAAATTGTAGCATCCCCAGCGTCAGGAGAAACTGGTTCGCGATCAGGAGGCAAGGATTCTCTTTGCGGTACTTTGCCTTTGATTTTAGTTTTATTCATTGGAATTTTAGAGACATTGAGTTTTTTGAATTTAATTAAAAGTTCACCGTCTTTATTTTCAAATTCAGGATTCGTTTGATCAACACCAGCTGGAATTGAGAACGTACGTTCAAAATGAACTTTTGTTACGTGTTTGGATTTTTTTCCTGTCGTCGCCTGTGTTTCATCCTGGGATTCAACATCACCTTTTAATTTGATCTGCCCTTTTTCAATTTTAATATCGAGTGGCTTATCTTTAATCTGTTTTACTTTTAAAACGAAAATCTGCTGCGTGTCTGTTTCACGCCAATCGTATTCACCAATCACTGCACCAGTATCCATACCCGGTCTGGTAAAACTGTCTTGCTCAAATTTTTTTACCATGTCACCGAAAGCATCATCGAAATTTTGAAAACCAGAATCATTAAGCAGCGACTTCAACATTTCTTCGCGCGCTTTCATAATCTCTTCAATCTGGCGATTAATATCGGCCTGATTACTTTGAGCAAAAGTATTCAGTGAAAAAAATAAAAGAAAAAAACTCAATGCGAATTTCATAAATCTTCCATTTTAAAAACATCATAGGCCGGCATCTCGTAAGGATGCGCGGACTTCATGGCCTTGATTACCTCTTTAATGAGATGATCAGCACAAACCATTTCAATTTTTAATTCTACCACTTTCTCTAAAAGCCCAACACTGCCAATTGCGGGATTTGCTCCCTCCATTGCCTTAAATTGCCCAACTCCTTTTGTCTCAAAAGAACAGTGTTCATAATTGCCAATTCTTCCCGCACCAACATTAAACATCGCAAGCTTAACAACTTCCGCTGAATTTTCGGGGACAAAAAAGCACACCTTATACATCAAATCCTCACATGTTCTGACTGACACACATTTTAAGTTTACGAGAGTCCGATCATTCTGGTCCAATATATCCACCAAAAGGCCAAGGGGGGCAAAATGAAATCTCTTTTACTTGTTTCTATTCTCTCTCTATCTACTGTATTAACTCAAGCAAGTTTTGCATGCGACATTCACGGACATTCTGGAATCGTTGCTGAAAACTCACTTAAAATTCCAGTCGGAATTAAAGCAATGGGAGGAATTACAGAAGTTCAATTTAATAAAGTTATCGACCGTGTAGGCGCCCTCTATACAAAGACAGTTGCAAAACTCGGCGGTAAATTAACTTTCGAACGCAATTGGACGGATGGAACGGTAAACGCTTACGCTCATCGTGACGAGGCCACAGGAAAAATTTGGTACGTCTCAATGTTCGGAGGACTCGCTCGCCATCCGCAAATGACAGAAGACGGATTTGCCGTTGTCGTTTGTCATGAACTCGGTCACCACCTCGGTGGATTTCCTAAAAAGAAAGATGCAACGGGTGCTATCAGATGGGCCTCTAACGAAGGACAAGCGGATTACTTCGCAACTCTTAAATGTCTAAGAAATTATTTTGCAGGCCAGGACAATCAAAGTGTCATTGCTAAATTAAAAGTACCAGCGGCAGTCGTGACAAGCTGTCAGAAAAATTTTGCCAACGCAGATGAAATCGCCGTTTGTGAAAGAACAACAATGGCCGGACTCACTCTCGGAAACTTTTTTAGAGTCTTAGAAAATACAAAAACTGCTGTGAGCGTAAGCACTCCGGATAAAACAAAAGTGAAAGTGACATTCGATGATCACCCGGCCGCTCAATGCAGAGTGGACACTTACTACCAAGGTTCAATCTGTGACAAGAGTGTTAAAGAAGATGTTTCAGATACAGATGGAAATATCGGAACATGTACAGCGAAGAACGGCGACAAAGACGGACTTCGTCCAGCTTGTTGGTTTGCAGCCAGTTCACTCTAGTGGAGAAATCAGATCGCTAACATTTGAGAATTTTCAATAATCACAACTCCGCTTTCCTGATTCGACACAGATTCAGTCAGGAAAGCGGCCACTTTATGAGCTTCAATTCCGCGATATTTTTTCAAAGGCCCGATCATCGTCTTATTTAAAATCGGCGAGAGTTTAATAAAAAATTTTTCGGCCACTCTCACTTCTTTTCTTTCTCCAATGAGAAGTGAAGGACGAATAATCGTGAGCGTTTTAAAATTCATCGCTCGCAAACCTTCTTCCATCTCCCCTTTTGTTTTATTATAAAAAATGGGCGAATCTTTATCTGCACCGAGAGATGAAATCACTGAAAAACTTTGAGCTCCAAAGCGTTTGCTAAACTTTCCCGCTTCAAGAACATAATCCTTATCAACTTTCTTAAAGGCCTCTTTGCTTCCCGCTTTTTTAATTGTCGATCCAAGCGCACATAACCCAACATCGATATGATCAACACCATAAGAACGCAAATCTTTTTCATGCAGCTCTGAGAGTTCGCCGATAACTTCAACTATTTTTGGGCTTTTTAAATTCTGAGATCGTCTCGCGACGATAATAATTTTATCGACATCGTTTTGTTCAAGAAGAAGATCAAGTGCGTGTCCTCCGACTAATCCAGAGGCACCGGCAAGCAATACATTTTTTTTCATATGATCCTAAAAAACTAAAAAGATTAAAAAGCTTTTTGATTGCGTTTTTTCACTGTCTCTAGATCATACATCACTAAATCTTTTTTGCTATTGCCTTCTACATCAATGACCATTTGAAAGGCCGTGTCTTTTTGGAAAAGGATATCGACGATATCAGAAGGATACATCGTTAAGTGTTTTAAGCGATAGCGCGTAGGAAATTCATCTGTATCGTAGATAAAATAGATAAGCTCTGAGAAGAGAAGTTTATTTAATTTTAATACATCAAAAGTAAAATTATATTTTTTCCCTATTTGTTCCGTTCCAATTTTCAATTGCGCTGACACACGATCGAGATCGTCCAACTCGCCGTCACGTCTCATCACAAGAATTTCATCTGTATTAAGAAATGTTTCAAAGTTATTCAAATGAACACCAGTTCTCGTGTTGTCTAAAATCACATTCCCTTTTTCAATTTCTTTTTGATAAGGCAAAATACTTGGATCATTCCAAAGCCCCAATGCCGTCAATTGTTCTTTTGTTCCTAAATAAATGGCCCCGTGATCAAAGTGCCCAGGAACGCCAAGGCCCGCGAAAGCAAATGGCGAACTCAACATCATTACATCCATAGGATGAAGAACATTGTTCAAAAGATTTTTAATCTTTTCATTTTTATACAGGTGACCGTTTCTTAAACGTTTATTGCCCGTTAAGTTTGTGAGTGTGGCATTCGTGTATCCCATCGTTCCGTTGATTGCACCAAAAAATGAATCCACAAAACCGTGATTACTGAAATTGTATTCTTCGCGAGGAATAGTATTTTCATTGATTAATTTCAAAAGAGTTTCATCACCAACAGGTAAATGATTAAGAGACACATAAAAATTTTCATCGAGAGCAATCGCTCTGATCGCTTCAACTTCATCACGCCATTTGTGTTCACGCCCGTCTTCCTGAACGATACTTTTTAAAGCTGCTTTAATCATTTTACGAAGCTGGCGGTTGGGATGATAAAACTCAGCAAAGAATGTTTGCGCTTGATGAAGAAGAACAACCTTCGCGGCCATTCTTGTAAGCGCATCGGAATCATGTTCACTCTTATCGAGAAAAGCGCGACAAATTTTTTGATTGATCACGAGCAGTTTTCCAATGCTCACGACTTCTGCACCGACAAAATTATGAGCGTTCTCAAATTTACTGATTAAATTCGCGCTGAAGCGATCATTGGCCTCATTGAATTCAGCAGCAAGCGCTGAGAGTTCCACAACATCTTTCGAAGCCTCTTCTATGCGACTATCGACTGACTTTAAAGTCCTTCCATAGGCACGGACATCAAAAGCATAGAGTTTTGAGCACAGAGAAAGCACTAGGATGAGGATTAAAGTTTTCATAGGGAAATTGTAGAGGGGCCTGGAGAATTCTCAACTTACAGAGGAGAAACGTGTAAAAAGACCACTGCTGTCCAAAAAGTAGACACCTTTAACGAAAAAGGGTCCCCTAAGGGACCCTTTCTATAGCTATATAATCTTAAAAATTACTTTTTATGACCAGCTGGAAGTTTTGGAGCAGCCGCACCAGCTTCTGGACCTTTTTCGATTCCAAGAAGTTCAACTTCGAACACTAGAGTTTCTCCACCACGAATTTTTGGAGGTGCACCAGCGTCTCCGTATGCAAGGTCAGATGGGATAACGAATTTTGTTAATCCACCAACTTTCATAGTTTGAACACCTTCAGTCCATCCACGGATTACGCGGTTAAGTGGGAATGAAACTTCTTTTCCTCTCTCACGAGATGAATCGAATACTGTCCCATCAGTTAAAGTTCCATGGTAATGAACTTTTACGATATCAGTTTCTTTTGGTGATGGTCCTGTTCCTTCTTTAATTACTTTGTAAGCAAGACCAGAAGCCGTTTTAGTTGCTCCTTCTTTCTTAACGAAGTTTTCTAAGAATTCAGCACCTTTTTTCTTTACGTCAACAGCTTGCTTTTCCATACGAGCTTTGAACATATCTTGAATTTTTTGTTGGTACGCCATTGGATCAACTTTTTGTTTCTCACCTTTAGCTGAATCTCTTAAACCTTGAGCAAGAGAATCAATTTCGGCGTCAGACATCTGAAGTTGAGTTAAACGAGATCCGAACATAGTTCCGATCGCGTAAAAAGTTTTTTCTTCTTCAGTCTTTGGTTCCTTTCCTTTTGAACAGCTAACTGCAGATACTGCTACAAGAGCAAGTACAGTCAAACTTGTAAGAACATTCTTTTTCATACTTTGTCATTCCTTTGTAGTTGTGAGTAGAAAATAATAATTATCTCTAATACGTTAATGTGTCTGTTTAGAAAGATCAACCACTGTTTATGGGGTTGTTCGAAGCAAATTTTCTCTCAACATATTTCTTGGTAATGAATTCTCCCAATCTCCGTACAAAGGATTAGGAAGAATAATAAACTTCTCACCGAAATCGTCTTTGTGTTGATCGACCAAGGCGCGGCGCTCCTCAGAAGTTTTCCCATCCCAGTCTTTGTGGAAATCTCCAAGATTGTCTCCGAAATAAAGCACGACATGATACTTTCTTGAGACTTCTTGACGACGCTTTTCTTTGCTCCAATCTCCATTTGAGAAATAGAGATTTTCTTTCTTAATATTAAAACCGGCGCGTTTTAAATTTTCCAGTGTATCGTCTTTTTGTGAGTCTTTACGATTAGAGATCAAGATCACTTCTACTCTTTTTGATTGGGCATAATTGATAAAATCCACGGCCCCAGGAAGAGCGATGGCACGTTTTGCTTCTACCCAACGATCGAGACTTTTTCTATCCCAGTCTGAATGCGATTTAATCTCTTCAGCGCCACCTGCAGAGTTGTCGAGAATCGTTTCATCGATGTCAAAAACAAGAGCACGCTTGCCATTGTATTTCTCTTCCAGATCGCGATCGAGTTTAAGTCTGGCAAGATTATAGGCCTGGTAGCAAAGAGCACGGAATTCTCCGCTAGTTTGAAACCAGAGATATGAGCCGATTTGGTATTCACGCGGTCCCATCGCATCGTTACGAACAGGGGCTTTAGCGCAGGCAAAAGAAAAAAGAAGAACTGCACTTAAGACAAGTGTCTTTGTCGATTTCATATTCACTCCATGAAAATTTTTTTAATGTTAAAAACCTGCTTCGTCTAAAGCAAGGTTGGCCATCTTATCGCACATTTCGTTTTGCGGATGTCCCGCGTGGCCTTTGACCCACAAAAATGTAATGTGATTAAAACGAGATTTGAGTTGATCGAGTTCGCGCCATAAATTTAAATTTTCAGGCTCTTTTCCGTCTGCTTTTTTCCAACCGCGCGCCTTCCATCCCGAAACCCATTTCTCGATTCCTTCGATAACGTATTTTGAGTCGCTGTAAACAAACACAGGGGATTCATGATCTGAAATACCGTCTTCGATCCATTTTTCTATTAGACCATTGAGGCCGCGGATCACGCCTTCAAGTTCCATTTTATTATTGGTCGTCGGCATATCGACGCCCGTTGATCTCAAAATAATTTGCGCCTTCGTATCCTGAATCATGGTCGCCCAGGCACCCGGTCCCGGATTTCCTCTGCAGGCCCCGTCAGCAAAAACGGCAAAGCCCATTGAGAGCTCGCGCAATTCCTCCGGCAATGGAAATGAATCCGGATTTTCATTCTTTGGCCTTTTATCTTCCGGCAGCTCTTCCGCCTTTTTTGTCAAGACATCCAGGGCATTTAAAGCTTCATTGTCGCCCTCAAAAATATTGGTTAACTTTTTGAGATTTCTAAGTATTTCTGATTTCTTCATAAGAGAGAATTCTAGCTTCATTGCTATTCTTTTTAAAGCAATTATGTTAAAACTTTCGCCATGAATACAGCATTTTCAATCCGAGTTTATAAACAATATTTTAATTTTGCGTCGTCGCATTTCATGCTTTTTAAAGATGGAACGCGCGAACCATTACACGGACATAACTACCGCGTGCAAATCAAGGGAAATGCCCTTGAATTAGAAAACGACATGGTCTTCGACTTTCTCGATATCAAACCAGTGGTGCGCGAAATTTGCGATTCACTCGACCACAAATTACTTATCCCAAAAAACAATCCTGATCTGCGCATCGAAACGCAGGGGAAAAATTATATTTTCCTCACAAAAGATGAAAGCATGTTCAGCATTCCGCAAACAGACGCTCTTCTTCTTCCAATCGAAAATACATCGGCAGAAAGAATTGCTGTTTACCTTGCTTACCAAATCCGCGATAAAGTTAAAGAACGTTTTCAATTTGAGTTCAAAGAACTCGAAGTTGAAGTGGAAGAAACACCAGGACAATCTGCTGTGTTCGTTCTTTCTCAACAATAATTTTTAAAGGAATAAAATGATGAAATTCGTCGAACTCTCATCTGGTAAAAGTGTTAAAGGCGCTCCGATCCCTGCGTTTAAAACAGAAAAAAGCGCAGAAAAATACATCTATGTTTTAGGGGCCGTTCACGGAGATGAAGTCGAAGGGGCCCACCTCGCTTCAGAACTTTTTAAATGGTTCCAACAAACAAACGAAGTAGACATGCCAATCGTTGTTGTTCCTGTTGTGAACGTCGACGGATTCAAAGCAAACAGTCGCGTGAATGGAAACGGTGTAGATTTAAACCGCAACCTTCCTTCAACACAGTGGACGCCGGAAGCGCGAGAAGAAAAATACTTTCCGGGAACAGCTCCGCTCTCTGAGCCGGAAAATAAATATCTCGTTTCTCTTTTTGAACAATACCCGCCAAAATTCATTATCAGCTTCCACTCATGGTATCCGGTAATCAATTACAATGGTGCTTGTAAAGAAGTGGCAGAATTTTTAGCGAGCTATAACAAATATCCAATCGAAGCAGACTTCCTGACTCACCCGACTCCAGGTTCACTTGGAGAATACGGCCCACAGACGTTAAAAGCGCCTGTCTTAACTTTTGAATGTCCGGTGCTTTCAGAAACTGTGACTCTAGAAAGTGTTTGGAAGGAAAACGAAGAGGCGTTCAAAAAACTCTTCACTACTGGTGTAGTAGAAAATTTCAAAGCATAAAAAAAGGCCGGAAATTCCGGCCTTTTTTATTTCAAACTAAACATCTTCAAATCGTGAATCGTCATAACTTGGAAGTCCCAACTCGCCTCCTTTTTTCTTAGGAGCTGGAGCTGGTGTTCCATCGTTCACCGCCTTTTTCATTGGAGCTGCGGCCGCTGTTTTCACTGGTGCTTTTTCTGCTTTCTTCGCTGTATGTATTGGAACAACTTTTTCTTTATGATCAACCGGCATTTTTTCTTTAACTGCTGCAACTTCTTTTACTGCTGGTTTTTCAATTTTCTTTTCAACTTTTAAATCTTTCTTTGCATCGATCATCACTGGTTTAGATTTTTCTTTCTTTGGTTTTACCACTTCAGTCTTAAAATCTCCGCCACCAGTTAAAAGGGCCACAAGTTTATCAGAAGTCACTCTGATAGAAGTTGAAAGTTGCATAACTTGAGCAGCATTTGTTGAAACACTTTGTGAAGCAATTGAGTTTTGGTTTGTCACTTCATCAATTTGTCCCATTGCTTTGTTTACTTCAGAAATCCCCTGCGATTGTTCGCCTGATGCATGGGCAACTTCGGCAACAAGTGATTCTACTGAAGCTACGGTGCTGTTGATTTCAGTTAAAGCAGCATCACACTCGCGTGCTCTCGCTACACCTGTTTCAATTTTTTCTTTTCCGTCCGTTACTAATTTTTCAACTTGTGTTTTTGTTGTTGATACAATTTCATTAACTTTTACAATACTCTCTTCTAAAAGACCTTTAATCTCATTGGCAGCATTCCCTGACATTTGAGCAAGGTTCCCGACTTCTTCTGCAACAACTGCAAATCCTTTTCCTTGTTCTCCTGCTCTCGCCGCCTCTACTGAAGCGTTGAAAGAAAGAAGTTTCGTCTGGAAAACGATATCGTTGATGACTTTAGTTTTTTCAGAAATATTTGTGATAACTTTTACCATCTCACTTAATTCTTCATTGTTTCTTGCCATGAATTCATTAAATGAATCGTTATTGCGGTTGATGTCTTCCATTGCTGTTAACATATTCGAAACGGCCTGCTGACCACTTTTCACTGAATGAAGACTTGCTGTAGAACTTGCCTTCGCATTGTTTGCGTTGTCTGAGTTTCTTTTAATCATCGCTGAAATTTCTTCCATACTCGATGCCGTTTCCTGAACAGCTGCTGCTTGTTCAGTTGCACACGATGAAAGTTCTGAGCTGAGTGAACTCATTGAAGAAGCTGACTCCGCCAGTTGTGGAGTTGTTTCATTAAGTTCGGTAATAACATTTGTTAATTGCCCCGTAAGCATTTTTACAAGGAATGTTCCAATCAATAAACTCATAACAAAACTTAGTCCCATAATAATCAGCGAAAGTTTTGTTGAGAGCGCCGCCATTTCAGCTGACTCTTTTGTCCATTTGATTGATTCTTTATCCTGGAACGCCATTAATGCTTCGATCGAAGTAAAATATTTATCTGTCGCCTGAGTGTAGCCATTAAAGAAGATAGAAAGAACGTGATCATTCACTCCTTCTTTTTTATAGGTTGCCAACAACTCATCTGTTTTCGCCTTAACAATTTTCCAATTTTCATCTACCGGCTTATAGATTTCTTCTTCACCTGCAACAAAGGGAATATCGTTATAGCCTTTATCTGCTTTGGCATAATCGACATA
This sequence comes from uncultured Bacteriovoracaceae bacterium, assembly GCA_966211875.1. Classification (GTDB taxonomy): domain Bacteria; phylum Bdellovibrionota; class Bacteriovoracia; order Bacteriovoracales; family Bacteriovoracaceae; genus Bacteriovorax. The sequence goes on along the minus strand of CBIHNP010000014.1, from coordinate 37,825 downwards.
CTCTTCTTCAATGCGTTTTAAGGCCTCTTGAACTTCAGTTTCATGTCCTTTGGGAAATCCTATGATGAAACTTATACGCGAACGGATAATGCGAACACTGTCACGCATTTCTGACATTCTTCCCAAATTTCCCATATTGATTTTCACAACGTGATCATACTTAGCGACAACTTTATCCAGGTAGAAATAGCCAACACCACCCACGACTAGAGAAAAACAGGCCACAAGCAAGAATCCAAAAAAGATTCTATATTTCAGGTGAAGTTTTGAAAGCATGATAACTCCTAAATAAACTTGATCATTACTTAGAGACCTATCGACTTATTTAGAAAAATATTTGGTATAATTTTACATCAAGAAGAAAAAGAATTTTAGTCATGTACTAAGTTCTTAAAATAAAAAAGGCCCGAAAAACTCGGGCCTTCCTATAGTTGACTATAATAATTTTTTAACGAAACTTAACCAGCTTTTGTGAACTTAATAACTTCAACAGGGCACGCTTCTGCAGCTTCTTGAATACGAAGACCGTTATCAAGAGGTGCTCCTGGACGGATAAGACATGTTGTATCTGTCACTTCGAAAACTTCTGGATAGATTCCTTCACAAGCGTCACAAACGATACATCCTGGCTCGATCCATACTTTTGCGACAGCAAAGTTATCTGCGGCCGGAGCTGCTGCTCCACCGCCCGCTGCTGCTCCAGCAAAGTCTCCAGCGAACATTGGGTTCGTCGCCATCTTTAATTGTTTTGCTGTTTTTGGTAGCGGAGGAGAAATAAAAGTTCTCTCTGGAATTTCAAATCTTGGTTTTGCTTTTGGTGCTACTAATATTTCATTCACTTCTTCAGCTGTCTTTGTTGCTGTTGAAATTTTTTCTTTGAAAGTTGAACCTTTCATTGAAATTGTATGAGTTGTTTGATCTTTTGAAGCTGATACTTCGATTTCAAGTGTTGCTGTATCAAGTCCTTTTGCAGAGAGAAGTTCTCTCATTTGTTTTCCGATTTCGATATCGCGAGCAAAGTCATCGCCACTTCCGTCGAATTCGCGAGTGATATCAAGTTGAGCAGGAGATCCGAATGGATTGAAAAGGTGAAGTCTCACGCGATCGTAACGAACAGGTTCTGCACTTTGATCCCATGAAAAACTGAATGCGAATCCATCTTCGCCAAATTTACTTTTTAAGATTTCAATTTTTGGTTTTACGAAAAGGAAGTTAAGAGCACCAGAAAGTAAGCTTAGAGCTCCGATCCCCACTAATAATCCAATCCCTAATAAAACTGCCACTGCCATGGCAATAAAAGTCGTGTTCACAAAAACTCCCGTTAAGATATGTAAAATCGAGTCAAATTATCTGTTATTGTATACTGTTATTTTACCATAAGAAATTAAGATGTTTAGCAAAATTGTGCAATTGAAAGCTTTAGATTAAAAATTGCGTGAAGCGCTGATCCCACTGGTTTGCCTAAACCTAAAAGTGTGCCGTCTTCATTGTAAACCCAGAAGTAATTCTCCGAACAAATCATCTCTGGATTCGCCTGCTTTTCTACCGTATTGAGATTAAAACGTTGTCCTTGTAAATAACGTTTAGTTTGATCGAGTTTCAAAATAATCCGATCAAATTCCAGCACTCGATCGAGAGGAATCCCAACTGCTTCCAGAGGAAAATTGTTGTCTGTTTTAAGCGGCCAGGCAGACTTTTCCAATGCACTATCGACTCCTAGTGCCCCAATAGCAAGGCGTTCAAGCGTTTCCAGTGCACCAACTCCTCCTAAGAGCTGTGCGATTTCTTCGAAGAGACTTCGCACATATGTTCCCGAAGAAACGCTCACGACAAAATCAAAATGCGGGTAATTGAATTCTAAAATCTCAAAAGAATAAATTTCTCTTTTAACTTTTTCTTTTTCAATAATTCGTCCGCGAAGCGCGTGTTCATACAAACGTCTCCCCTCAAATTTCGTCGCCGAAACACTGTGTGGACGTTGCCAATACTCTCCTAAAAATTTTTCGCCGATGGTTTTTTCCAATTCTTCGCGCGATATATTTTGCCAATGAGATTCGATCTCTTTTTTCTCAATCACTTCACTTGTTAAATCGCCAGTTGCCGTTTTTCCACCGAAGACTCCGCGTGCGCGATAAGTTTTCGGCAAAAGCTCATGAACATAATCATTAAGTTTTTGAGCGCCCTGAATTCCAATAAGCAAAACACCTTCAGCAAAAGGATCAAGTGTTCCGAAGTGACCGATTTTTCCGAAATCAAAATTGAGATTTTTTTTGAAATGATAAACGACATTAAATGAAGAAACCCCAACAGGTTTCTTCACATTAAAAACTAGAGGGATTTTTTGATAATCCATTTTGAAACTAATTATTCGTCTGATTCTGTTTCAGATTGAGCACGTTTCATAAGATCCATGATCTTTTTTTCTTCTTCAAACTGATTGTCATAAACAAACGTCAGAGAAGGAACGTGTCTTACTTCCAGAGTTTTTGCCAGTTCAGATCTAATCTTTCCCGCAGCTGCTTCGATGGCCGCTTTCGCGTCTCCACGAGTGTGTGCATCGAATGTGTCCCACGATACTGTTGCGTATCCGTAGTCCGGAGAAAGTTCAACCTTCGTGATACTCACGCGACTTAAGCGCGCGTCTTTGATAGTTGCACGGAGAAGGCCGTTGATTTCATTCAACAGCCTTTCTTCGTATTTTTCTTTTTTAAACGTATTTTTTTTTGCCATATCTACTACAACACTGGTCTTGCTTCTTTCGAACCAGAAGACGTCATTCCAGCTGCATCATCAAGCGTTCTCTTCTTTTGAATCATCATATAAGCTTCAAAAATATCTGCTTGTTTAATGTCAGAGTAGCCTTCAAGTGCGATACCACACTCGTAACCATTCTTAACTTCCTTAGCATCGTCTTTGAAACGTTTAAGAGAAGAAAGTTTTCCATCGTGCATGATCTTCCCATTTCTAAGAAGACGGATGTTACATCCTTGCGCGATTTTACCGTCGATAACATATGAACCGGCGATAACACCTGCCTTAGGAATGTTGAACACTTCGCGAACTTCTGCGCGACCGATAAATTCTTCCACGAACTCAGGATCAAGAAGACCTTCAAGCGCAAGCTTTACGTCATTGATCAATTCGTAAATGATCGAGTAGTTTTTAATGTCGACACCTTTGTCTTCTGCCATTTTACGAGCTGAAGTCACTGGTCTCATGTTGAATCCGATAACGAATCCACCAGAAGTCGCCGCCATCTGAACGTCTGAATCTGTGATTGGCCCTACACCACCAGCAACAACCTTAACTGCAACTTCGGCATTACCCAAAGTTTCAAGTGCAGATTTAATCGCTTCGTATGAACCTTGAACGTCAGATCTGATAATAAGGTTAAGGAATTTTTGTTCCTCACCTTCTTTAGAAGCATTCGCAAAGAAGTCTTCCAGAGAAACTTTTTTCTTCTCAGGCGCGGCCGCAAGAAGTTTTCTCTCTGCAATTCTGTTCTCAGCAATTTTCTTCGCTTCTCTTTCGTTCTTCACAGTATTGAGTCTGTCTCCAGGAGCTGGAGTTGATTCAAGACCAAGAATCTGAATTGGAGTCGATGGCCCTGCTGAATTCAAGTTTGCTCCAGTGTGATCTGTAAGCGATCTTGCGCGACCGAAAGTTTCTCCAACAACAACGTAATCACCTTTTTCAAGTGTTCCGTTTTGAACGAGGATCGTCGCGATTGGCCCTCTTCCTGGTTCAATCTTCGATTCGATAACAACACCTTCAACAGCTGCTTTAGGGTTTGCTCTTAGATCTAAGATTTCCGCTTGAAGAAGAATCGCTTCTAGAAGTTCATCAATTCCTTGTCCTTTAAGAGCAGAAACGTGAACGTATTGAGTTTGTCCTCCCCAATCTTCCGGCATCAAGTTGAACTCAGTGAGTTCTTGTTTTACACGGTCAGGGTTAACTCCCGGCTTATCCATTTTGTTAACAGCAACGATGATTGGAACACCAGCGTTCTCACAAAATTTAATTGATTCTTTTGTCTGAGGCATTACACCGTCGTCTCCAGCAACAACCAGAACGACGATATCTGTTGCACTAGCACCACGCTGTCTCATCGCTGCGAAAGCCGCGTGACCAGGAGTATCCAGGAACGTTACAGGTTTTCCGTCGTCTGTTTTTACCGAATAAGCACCAATGTGTTGAGTGATTCCTCCGGCCTCACCAGAAGCAACTTTTGCTTTTCTGATAGTGTCGAGAAGAGTTGTTTTACCATGGTCAACGTGTCCCATGATCGCCACAACTGGTGGTCTCACTGGAAGTTTAGTTTTCTCATCGTCTGATAGAGCTGCTTTCCCGATGATCTTTTCTTCATTGAAAGCTTTATCTTCAACTCTGTATCCGAAAAGAGCACAAATTTCTGCGGCCAGTGTTGGTCCAACATAATCTGTTTCTTTAACAAGAAGGTTAAGTTTTAAACAGGCATCAACAAGATCTTTAAACTTCATTGAAAGTTTTTTGGCAAGTTCACCAAGCTCAACTCCTTTATGGATTTGAACAACACGTTTGCTTTCTTTCACTTCAGTAATTTCTGTCTGCTGAGTTGGGCCCACGTAATCCTTCTTTCTCATGATCTGTGTATAGATCGGTCTACCTGTTCCACTAAGAGCAGTATATGATTTAAGTTCTTCTTCTGCGCGCGACATCGTAAGGGCTTGAGCTTTACTTGCGATAACTTTTTTACCAGTCATCATCGAAGCAAGACCCCCCATACGTTTCTTGTTCTCTTCCTCTTCTCCGCGTTTTTTGTCTGCATCGTCCTCATCAGCAGCTGTTGCTGCTGTCGTTGTAGCAGGTCTTGCGACTGGACGGTTGCGAGCTTCTTCGCGAGCTTTCGCTTCTTGTTGTTCTTTGTAGTTTGGATCTTTCGATGGAGTGTACACCGGAGTAAAGCGGTGTGGTCTATCGATGCTGCTCTTTTTCTCTTCAACTTTCTCTGCTGGTTTTGCAACAGTTGCTGTTTCAGCAGGACGAGCTACTGGCTTAGAAACAACACGAAGACCGCCAGATGCTGTTTGAGTTTTGCTCTCAGCAGTTGGAGCTTCTGAAGTTGCCGCCTCATAAGTTTCGGCCTCTCCATGATCTTCATGGACAGCCTCTTCCTCATAAGCGTGTTCTCTCGCCATTAATTCTTCTGCTTCATGATCATGAGCAGTTTCTTTTTCGTCTGTTTTTCTACGAATAACAGTCGCTTTCTTTTTTACAGTTGAAGTCTTTTTAACCGTGCCAGCTGCACTAACTCCTTCAACACCTTCTTCTTCTGTCGGTTCTGCTTTTTTCTCAGCAGAGGCCTTCGTTACAACAGACTTCTTTTCAGTTGGCTTTTCAGTTTTCTTGACTTCACTCGTCGGTGCTTTCTTTCTGACAACTTTCTTTTTTGTGTCAGCTGCTTCAACTCCTTCCTTATCTTTTTTCAGATCAGCAAGAAATTTAGAAACATCTTCATCCGATAGTTCGGCCATATGGTTTCTAACGTTGAACCCTTTTGACTTTAGAGATTCGACCAGGTCTAGTGGCCCCATCTCCAATTCTTTTGCAAGTTCAAATACTTTTTTAGGCATTATTAACTCCGTTTACATACTTATTTCAATTTGAATGCTGCGAGCTCTTCTCTTAAGCGTTTTTCAGCCTCAGAGAATTTATCTTTGCCGTCCTCAGAACCACCTTCTTTATGTTTATCAAGAAGTCCTTTATAGGCAGGAACAGCAGAGGCAGATACCAATTCCTCTTCATCGTCCTCAAGATTCAACTCACCTTTTTCAATTGCATCGTGAGTTTCTTTAAGAATGTTGGCAGCATCAGCAGTACTTCCGTGAATGATGCCTGATAAAGTTTCAGCATCAAGAGCAGCTAGATCACCAATTGACATGATTCCGTTTTGAACAAGCATTTGAGCGCGAGCATCTGAAACAGAAACGATTTGTACAAGGTTCTCAACAGCTTTTTTGATTTTCTCTTGAAGCTTCGTTTTAGAGATAATGTTGATTTTGTATCCAGTAAGCATCGCTGCCAGACGAACGTTTTGTCCGCGACGACCGATAGCAAGTGACAATTGATCTTCTTCAACAACTACGTCCATTGAGTAGTTAGCATGATCAACCTGGATGTTTGAAATTTCTGAAGGAGCAAGTGCTGCTCTAGCAAATGTTTCGATATCTGAGTTCCAACGAACGATATCAATTTTTTCACCTTGAAGTTCGTTCACAACGTTTTGAACGCGTGATCCTTTCATACCAACACAAGCACCAACCGGATCGATTTCTTTATCGCTTGTGTAAACTGCGATCTTCGCTCTTTGTCCTGGCTCTCTTGCCGCTGATTTAATTTCGATGTTTCCATCTAAAATTTCTGGAACTTCAACTTCGAAAAGTTTTACAAGGTACATTGGTGATGTACGAGAAAGACGGATTTCAGGTCCTCTATTCGTCATAACGACTTCAGAAAGGTAAGCTTGAATTCTGTCACCAGTTTTGAAGTTTTCACCAGGAATAAGTTCTTTTCTTGAAAGAACTGCATCTGATTTTCCAAGGTCAACGATCACGTTTCCGCGCTCGTATCTTCTTGCGATACCAGTCACAAGTTCACCTTCTCTGTGTTTGAAATCAGAGAATAGAATTTCTCTTTCTGCGTCTCTTACTTTTTGGAAAATAATCTGACGAGCTGTTTGCACGTCAACGCGTGTGAAGTTAGGGTTTTCAATTCTGATCCCTAATTGGTCACCAATTTCTACTGCTTCATCAAGATTTCTTGCATCGTTGATTGTGATTTCGATAATTGGATCTTTTACTGATTCAACAACGTTTTTGTATTGGTAGATTTCGATTTCATCTTCCGCATCGTTATAACGAGTTTCGTACTCTCCCTGGATTCCGTATTTTTTTCTTGCTGTAACTAAAAACGCTTGCTCAATAGCACGTACGACAACTCTTTTGTCGATCCCGCGATCTTTTCCTAACGTTTCAATCATTCTTCCTAATTCTGAGAAATTCATTTCAACCTGCCTGCTTAACCTATATTACGGTTGGTGGTTATTATTAATATTAGTTTCTAAATTTGCTTTTTTTATTTGTGTAAAAGGCACTTCAACCATTGCACCTTTTGCATCGATCATGATCGATTCATCTTTCACTTCAACAAGCTTCACTTTAATTTTTAAATTATTGCGAAGAGCTTTTGGAAATTCCGGATAAACTGTTTCATCAATTTTTTTATTCAAGTTCAGTGTGACATCCTGGCCAACAACACCTTTAAAATGTTCAAGTGTCGAGAGACCTCTGAAAAGTCCTGGAGAAGAAACTTCGAGTGTAAAGTTATCTGGAACCCATGTCTCTTCCATGTACGGATTAAAAGCGCGATCTACTTTCACACAATCATCGAGTACGGCCGTTTTTGTTTTTGGATCCATAATAAAAAGACGTAGCTCTCCCGATGGCGCGTGCCACTCGAGATCGTACATCTCTAAATTCAATTCACTTAATATCGTTGAAGCGATTTCAAAAAATTTTAATTCCAAACCACTTCTTGGACCGCGAAGAACCATTACTTTAGACCCTATATAAAAAAAAAGGGCGGAATCCTAGAGAAGTCCACCCTTGATATCAGTTAAATATTTTCGGCGATAGCAACTTTTAGAAAGCTTTCGAAATGAGAGACATAAAAGTTACTACGTCGCTACTATAACAGAATTTTAGTGATTTGCAAACATTCCGCGAGTTTCGCTTAGGTCATGATCAAGGCATCTCTGCCTTGTCCGTAAAAATCTTTTTTTCGATGAATGACTTTCATTCCACACGACAGATAAAGTTTTTGTGCAGCGTAGTTATCGGCCTCAACTTCTAAAAAAAATTGAGAAAACGTCTCTGCTTTAAGCGCGCTCATCGCTTTTTCTAAAAGCGGTTTGGAATATTTTTTCGCGCGTTCTTCCGGCACGATCAGAATTTTCAAAAGATGAGCAAAGGAATCTGCGTGAGATAAATCAAAAAGACAAAATCCAATAAGCTGGCCTTCGGCATTTTTTAATGTGACGAGCAATCGCTCATGCTCATTAAACAAATCGAGCCACGAGTCGCGTGTCCATGGAGTTGGAAAATAATTTTGGTCGAGGTGAAAAAGAGCAAGGGCCAGATCGCTCGTGAAAGCAGTCTGGCCCTTGATAAGTTCAAATTTATGCGACATCGAGAAAACTAAACTGGCGAGCTCAAATCAACGTTACCGATTGAGCGCTCAGAGTTTGTTTTCACTTCCATGTGGAAGCGGATTTTTGCCAATGGATTGAACGTGTAACCGTCTTTTCCACGGATGATGTATTTGCGTTTTGAATCTGCCTCATCCGGCTCGATTAATTTTCTTAAACGAGAAACAGATGTGTAAATTAATTTATCGTGAATTAACGGATTGTATTCGTCTTTCCAGATCATCTTCGCCAATTGTTCTTTGTCGAAGTAAGTTCCTGGGTTTTTCGAAAGAAGGAAAAGGATTTCAAGCAGAACGAATCTGTGTTTGAAATCGATTGTTCCCAATGTTTTTTCTACGATTTTTCTGTTTGTGCGATCGAGATAAAGATCAACAGTTGAGTCATTTACATCGTCGATTTCTGCTTCAATCAAGTGGTTCAAACGTTTGAACACTGTTGTATCAATTGATTCTTGAGCAAGATGAAACATATTAAGAGCGTCGTCAAAATTTCCGGCCTTTTTAAGAGCAGTCGCTTTACCGAAAAGAATATACCCGTATAGGTTCCAACATTTTTTGCTTTGTAGATATTCGTTCGCAAGTTTGTAGTAGTTCATCGCTTTTTCATTTTCATTCATTTCAATGAAAATCTTTGCGTAGTACGTATACATTGCTCCTGAAAGGTAGAACTTTTTAATGATCTTTAGAAGATCGTTCAACTGATCCAGAAAACGAAGTGAAAGTTCGTAATCTTTTCTATAAAAAGCGTTTGTAGCAAGTGACAACAAACATTTAGAAAGAAGTTCCGGTTCATTTTCTTCGCTCGATTTTTTATAAGCGAGTTCGAAATTTGTTTTAGCTTCTTCAAAATTACCGCCGTAATTTTTGACAACACCGAGGTTATAAAAGAACTCAGATGTAAGAGTCGGAAGAGCGCGGCTTAAAGCGTCCATCAGCTTCTCACTTTCCAAAATGTATTTCTGAGCTTTTGAATCTTCTAATTTTTCTGAAGCAAGACGGATCAAAAATCCGTATGTTTTTAAGATAGAAAAACCATCGCGAATCGGATCAGCAAATGAAAGAGCTTTAACAAAAGCATCTTCTGCTTTATCTAAATCAGCTTTGTCGTAATAGACTTTACCTAGTTGATAGTAGGATCTTCCGATGTCAGAATTCGTGATTTCCGACTCACTTTTTTTAGCGTCGTCTTGAAATAATCCAAGCGCTGGATGTCCTTCAGAATTTATCTCTGAAATCCCAAAATCTAGAGTCGATACCATAGGTGTTTCTCCCAAAAAATTTGACCACTTCACTTAATTCAAAAATGAAGTTTGTAGGTCATATCACGGGCGATTTTCAGCGTCAAAACATCAAAGTAAGATTTTTCTAAAAGTAAGATTCAACTCGTTGATTTATATGGGTGGCACTGATAATCTAACACTGTAAAATTTTCATAAATCTTTCTCTTTCGGAGACTTAAATGGCCAAATACGACCTTGACACAATTCGCCACTCGACTGCTCACCTTATGGCACAAGCCGTTAGTCGCGTCTATAAAGATCACAATCCTCAATTTGGAATCGGTCCGGTTATTGAAAACGGATTTTATTACGACATCGATATGGACGTGAAAATCACCGATGAAGATTTAGAAAAAATCGAAAAGACGATGCAAGAAATTATCGATGAGAAACTTCCTATTCAAAGAATGGTCATGTCTCGCGATGAATCTGTTGAGTTCTGGAAAAAGAAAAACCAACCATTAAAAGTTGAAGTCGTTTCAGACATTCCAGCGAGCGAAGAAATTTCAATGTACTCTCAAGGCGAATTCACAGACCTTTGTCGTGGACCGCACGTTGAGAACACTGGGCACCTTCCGAAATTCTTTAAACTCCTTCACACTGCAGGAGCTTACTGGAAAGGTGATTCTAATAATAAAATGCTTCAAAGAATTTATGCTGCTTCTTTTACAACAAAGAAACAACTTGATGATCACTTACATTTTTTAGAAGAAGCAAAAAAACGCGATCACAGAAAACTTGGAAAAGAACTTGAACTTTTTCACTTCGAACAAGTGGCGCCTGCTTCTCCATTCTTTATGCCTAAAGGAGCGATGGTTTATAATGAGCTCGTTTCTTTCATGAGACGCATTTACGTGAAGTACGGATACGATGAGGTTATCACGCCGATGCTTCTCGACTCTGAACTGTGGCATACATCAGGACATTACGCTCACTACAAAGAGAATATGTATTTCTCGATGGTCGATAAAAAAGAATTCGCCCTTAAGCCGATGAACTGTCCATGTCACATGCTCATGTTCAAACACTACAAATATTCGTATCGCGATCTACCGATGAGATACGCGGACTTCGGCCGTCTTCACAGATATGAATCTGCAGGCGCCGTTGCCGGACTTACTCGCGTTCGTTCATTCTGCCAGGACGATGCTCACATCTTTATTTCTCTCGAAGGAATTGAAGCTGAAATTTTAAAACTGATGGAAATGTTCTTCATTTGTTATGATCACTTTGGATTCAACCAAATCAGAGTTGGTCTTTCAACTCGTCCGGAATCTAAAGCTGGCGACGATGCCACTTGGGATATCGCTGAGTCGGCGCTTAAAGCTGCTCTCGATAAAACAGGACAAACTTATCACATCAACGAAGGCGATGGTGCTTTCTACGGCCCGAAAATCGATATTCAAATTGCAGATGCAATCGGAAGATGGCATCAGCTCGGAACAATCCAGTTGGATTTCCAGCTTCCGGATCGTTTCGACTTAAAATACACAAACGAAGAAGGAAAAGATGTTCGTCCGGTTGTTATCCACCGTGCGCTTCTTGGATCGCTTGAACGTTTCATCGGTGTTTATCTTGAACACGTTGCCGGGATCTTCCCTTTCTGGCTTTCTCCTGAGCAAGCGACAATCGTTCCGGTTTCAAATGAAAAACATACTGAATTCTGCAAGACTTTAGCGTCTGAATTGAAAGAACTTGGTCTCAGAGTAAAGGTTGACGATAGAAACGAAACAATGGGATACAAAACTCGTCAGATCCAACAATCAAAAGTTCCGTTCATGCTTGTTGTAGGTGATAGAGAAATGGAGAACAAAGCTGTCAGTATCCGCGCTCACGGAGAGCAAGGTTCTAAGAATATGACAATTGCTGAGTTGAAAGATCACTTCACGAAATTAAATGAGGAAAGAGTTCCTGCAAAACTTAGATAACTTTTAGATAATTAAAAAACAAAAATGTTGGGGGAATGGATTCTCCCAACATATATACCGAAGGATTGGCCCCCATGAAAAAAAATATCTTGCTCCTCTGCGGAGGTGGCGGTACCGAACACGAAGTCTCTCTCGTTTCATCAAAGTATATTGAACAAAATCTTAAAGAGATTGGTCTCTATAACGTTATCAAAGTAGAAATCGGTACTCCTCGAACAAACGATCGCAATTTTTATCTGCTCAATCCGGATGGAAGTCACAAAGAACAAGTTGAATTGAATTTCAAACGCGAACTCGTTGGACCTTCTGGAAAACAAGAGATTCATTATGTCGTTCCTTGTATTCACGGGCCTCCGGGAGAAACGGGAGAAATTCAGACGTATCTCGATTTGATCTCACTCCCCTACTTAGGTTGCGGACCTGAAGCAAGTTTGATTTGTTTTAACAAAGTCACAAGTAAATTATGGTTTAACGCTCTCGATATCCCGAACACGCCGTTTGAATTTTTAACAAGCATTGAAGAGTCACCAAAAGCACACAAACTTTTCGATAAACATGGAAAAGTTTTTGTGAAGGCCGCTTCTCAAGGTTCAAGTGTTGGATGTTATCCTGTCGCTAAAAAAGAAGAGCTCGATACCGCTTTAAAAAATGCTTTCGGTTTTTCTGAATATGTTCTCGTCGAAAAAATGGTGACAGCGAGAGAACTTGAAATTTCAACGTATGAATTCGAAGGAAAAATTCACGCGAGTGTACCTGGGGAAATCAACTGTCCTACGGCATTCTACTCGTACGAAGAAAAATATAATCCGAACAGCAAGACGACGACCGAAGTTGTGGCACCAGGATTGTCGAACGATGTTGTGGAAAAAATGCGCGCTCACGCGATCAAAGCTTTTAAAGCACTCAAGCTTCGTCACCTCTCTCGCATTGACTTCTTTTATACGACTGACGGAGAAATTTATTTGAACGAGATTAACACGTTCCCGGGAGCGACTCCGATTTCCATGTTCCCAAAAATGATGGAAAACAACGGACATCCTTATTTAAAATTTATTAGCGACATCATAAAAAAAGACATCCTTTAATACAGAGTGAGAATGATATGAAATTACCCATTATCAATGCTGAAGATGCAAACCACGGATCAGAAGTTTTAAAGCACTACTATGCTAACAAAATGATTCCGGCCGAAAAGAAAACGTACATGACAAGACTCAAAGATTCTGTTGGGCCTTACATGGGAATTGAAAGCAAGGACGGGAACACTCATTATCTTCTCGATGCCGCTTCTCAAATTGCGACGTTGGGACACGGATTCAATCCTTCTGTCTTTTTCGGAACGACAGAATTTTTAGAATCGTGGATGAATGATTCAACGACAAAAGCATTTAAAGATATGAGGACCGCCTTCCAGAATTTTTTGGGAAGAAAGCTCAACTGGAAAAAAACACATATTACATTTGTACACTCAGGAGCTGAAGCAAACGAAACAGCACTTGGGTACTGCTACAAAAGACGCGTCAACAAAGAAGCAAATAAAGTTCTCGCTTTTGAAGGTTCATTCCACGGCCGTATGATGATCACGTTAGCTGCCACTTGGAACAAAAGTAAACGCGAACCATTTGAGTGGAAAAATTATCTCGCTGAATACGTAAAATATCCTGAACTTCACGACGGCAACATTAATGTAGCGATTCCAAATAACTGGCGCGAAACATGGAATGAAGCTTCGTTGAAAGATTTTAAAGTTCCTGCGGAATGGTCGAACGACGCCATGGTAAAAAAAGAAGTGGATACACTTCTCGCTGTTCGCACCCAGCTTCTTTCAAAAAAAATCTTTGCGATCTTGATCGAACCTATGCAATGCGAAGGTGGAGATTGTTATTCATCTGATCGTTTCCACACTGCTCTTTTATTAATGGCAAAAACTTTTAAAGTTCCTGTTATTCACGATGAAGTTCAAACAGGATTCAACTTAGGAAAAGAATTTTTCTGGCATCGCCAGCTTAATCTTCGCGGTCTTCACGGCGAACAAATCAATCCTGATTACGTCATCTGTGCAAAGAAAGCGCAAATCGGAATTGTCCTAAGCCACCACGAAACGAAAAACGTTTTTAAAGGCGAAGAATTTTCTGTAGCGTCTGCTTTCCGCGGATACGCTCATGCCATCAGTCTCGACCAATGTCAGGCGAGAATTATCGAAATGGAAAGTTTAGTGATTCCTCGTCTCGATGCTCTTCTCAAAAAACATTCGAAATTTATTTCTCGTCCGCGCACAAACGGACTCGCTTTTGCATTTGATATTCACGATCCTGCTCTACTCAATAAATTTGTCGATCTTCGCTTTAAACACGGTCTTCTTTATTATCCGGCCGGAGCGCAGACATTGCGTTTCAGATTGAACACAGCTTTCGGTGAAAAAGATTTAGATTTCTTGTTCGATCGCCTTGATTACATCTGTCGCGAACTCTTTTTAAATGAAACTCACCCGCTCCCAACTCACGTTGATACAGATGCGGGAATTGCCGATGAAAGTTATGAGTGGCACGATCTTCTTATCACGACAAAACTTGAAAAAGTTTTAGGCAAGAAGATCAATACTAAAATGATTTTCGAGAGAATCGAAAAACTTATCACAGCTAAAACAGATGTTCACTTGATCGAGATTTCTGCAGATAATTTTCTTACGTATCGCTCAGACATCATCAATTTAGAGAAAAAAGTTTATGAGCCTGCAAGACAAACAGACATCGAAAAATTCGAACACACTGTTTTAAACCGCAACTCGCTTTGCCTCGGAATTCTCAATAAAAATAAAAAGCTCGTGGGAATTGCCTTTGCCGGTCCGTTAAAACTTTACCCGCTTGAGCGAGGAGTTCGCATGGATCCGAACTTTGAGGAAGAAGATTCACTTTACATGCTCGATGTAACAATCGATACAGATCTGCAAGGATCTGGACTCGGCCGTTCACTCAAATACGCTCTTTCGGCCATGGCGCTTACAAAAGGTGTAAAGCGCATTCAAGGAAGAAACCGCGATCGTCTCGCAGGACCGATGATCAACATCAATATGTCTCTCGGTGCTGTTGAACAAGCTTATATTCGCGAAGACTATCCTGACTTCGAACCTCATCGCGATGTTCTTTACTATACGACTAAAGCAGAATGGAAAAAACCTGCAATTCATTTAGGACGTGGAACGACGATTCCCCTTTCTCTTCGTAGTTTGAACAAAGAATACTTTGATCGTCAGATGCCGTTTGCCGTGAACAAAGTTTGTCTTTCAAACTTCGTGAGCGAAATTTTCTTAAAAGGTGTAAAAGAAGTAATCGAAGTACTTCCAACTCATCTCCGTCACGGTTACACATGTTCAGGACAATCTGAGTGCGTGGATAAAGTGGCAAAAACAATTTGGGTTAAATCACCAGCTCACATCAAAGAAAATAGCATCAACAAGATGCTGACTTACAAGCACCACTTCTTTGGAAATGGATCGGCCCTTGCTCGTTCTCTCTCGTTAGATACTGACCCTTATTTTGAAGTGACAAAACTAACGAATCCAAATGAGAACAATTACCAGGATATTTTAAAACAAACAGAAAAAGAATTTGCGACTGGGACTTACCTCGCTGTTTGGGTTGAACCGGTTCTGCAAAAGACGATGGAAAAAATGCCATACGAATTTTTAAGAGGACTGCGCGATCTTGCGACAAAATATAAAGTGGCATTGGTTTACAATGAAACAGCTTCGCAATTCTATCGTTTCTCTCATAAGAATTTCTTCGCTTCTTGTTTTGCTGATATCGCACCGGACGCTGGTCTTGTGTATTTCTCAGGTCAGGCCGGAATGGCCTTTGCGAGCGATGCTTATTACTTAGAGCAACCGCTTATGATGATCAGTACATGGGATGGAGATGAATTCTCATTCAATACTTATCATCACGCTTTTCAGACTGTGATGAAAAATCCAAACACACAAGAAGATTACAAAAAAACAACAAAACAATTCCACGACAAACTTGTGGATGAACTTTCTCGTTATGAAATCGACAGTATGAAAATTGAAAATGGATTTGGTTACTTCAAAGGATCAATTCCAAGTTCGAAAAGTAAAATGTTCGCTCACAACGGCGAATACTACATCGTGTGCCCGTCATACGATGCTATGAAGGAGTATTTAGGACTATGAGTACTAACTGCCAATTCCCTTACATAAAATATGAAACAGGAAAGACTTCACACGAATGGGGTCTTCAGCACGGTGAAGAGTTTAAAACACCGATCAAAGAACTCGCTGAAATTCGCCGTCATCTTATGCTCGCAAAAAATCCGGCGCTCAATCGCAAACTTGATGAGCTTGCGATTGAGCAATTTCAACTTTCAAAAAAATTTGCTCCTCATGTAGCGGATGAAATTGAAGGAATTGCCAAAGGAGCGGGCCTCACGCTCACAGAACTTGTTATTTTAAACAACTACACTGACTTTAGAGATATCAGTCTTCCGGAAGAAGGATGTTCAACAGTACACATTCAAACTCCTGATGAAGTTCTCGCCGGCCAGACGTGGGACATGCACCGTTCAGCTAAAAACTACATGTGTTTGATCCACGTTCCAGAAAACGATAATCACACTGCTCAACTCGTGCTCTCGCTTGTGGGATGTGTGGGACTTATGGGAGTAAACACTCACAACGGTCTCATCGGTGTTAACAACATCAACACGACGAATGCAAAAACCGGTTTGATCTGGCCTTTATTGGTTCGCAAAGCTCTCGAAGGAAAAAATCTTGGAGAGATGAGACATATTCTTCTGCATGCTCCTGTCACAAGCGGACACAACTACATCGTAAGTTCACCGGAAGGTGGAGAGCATTTAGAAATTACTCCAACTGTTGCTGAAAAAGTTTCAGCGCTTGCCAAAGGACAAGTCGGAGGAATTTTCCATACGAACCACTGTATGGGATACGAAATAGAAAAAATCGAAGATAAAAAATCGATCAGCTCGACGACATTTAACCGTTACAATCTTCTTTCCCGCAAAACATATAAAGTGCAAAACCTGGAAGACTTCAAAAATCTTTTAAGCGATCACGACGAATTTCCAAAATCAATCTGTTCGCACTTTGAAAATGGAACACAAGATCCGTCGTTCACATGTGGTGGTGGAGTTTCTGATTTAAAACGTGGCGAACACGTTTTCTGGAGAGGATGTCCGGCGCACGACCAGGATTATAAAGAATACCAATTTGTTTTAACAGGCTCAGACTTTAAAAAAATAAAATAAGAGATTTTTATGGAACTTCCTTACTACATTTCCTGGAGCAAGCAACACGGGGCCAGCGCTTTTGAAATTGCAAGTGTGGATGGGTGTCTCGTTTATACTCCGGACGGACAGGCCATTATAGATATGACGTCAATCAGCTATCAAGCGCACTTCGGTCACAATCATCCGACGATCATCAAGCACATCAAAAATCAGCTCGACACAATACCGATGAGTTCTCCAAAAGGAATTTATCCGCATAAAAATGAAACAACTCGCGATCTTTTGAAATACATGAAAAAAGAAAACGGGAAAATTTTCTATACGACAGGTGGAGCTGAGACGGTTGAAAATGCCCTTAAAATCGCTCGCGATATCACCAAGAAGAAAGTTGTTCTCGCTCGCAAGAACTCTTATCACGGAGCTACTCTGGGCGCTCTCGCAGCCACTGGTGACTGGAGAAATCCAGCACACCTCACTCCTGAAGGATGGGTTGTTCGCATTCCTGAGCCAACGGAAACAGAGGCCCTCAAAAAAACTCGCGAAATTATTCTTGCTAACGATCCAAAAAATATCGCTGCTATCATTATTGAAACAATCACTGGTGGAAACGGCGTTTACTACGGAACAAAAGAATGGTGGCAAGGTCTTCGCGCTCTTTGCGATGAATTCAATATTCTGCTCATCATGGATGAAGTTGTTTGTGGATTCGAGCGCACAGGAAAATCGTTCGGATACATGCACTATGATGTTGAACCGGATCTCATCTGTATGGCCAAAGGAATTACAGGAGGGATGATTCCATTCGGCGCAGTCTGGACGTCAAAAAAAATTGCCGATCATTACGAAGAGAATATTCTTTGTTGTGGACTTACAAACTACGCTCATCCACTCGGTGTCGCTGCGATGAGAGGAGTTCTCGAAATCGTGCACGACCAAAAATTCCAAAACAATCTCAAACATGTTGAAAAAGTTTTCTTAGAAGAATTAGAAAAATTAAAGACCCTTTCAATTGTTAAAGAAGTTCGTGTGAAAGGAATGTTGTGTGCAATCGACTTACACAAAACAATCGACGGAAAAAAATTCTTTGATAAAGGTCTCTATCTCGTCGCTCAAACAAATCGTATCATTCTCGCTCCTCCTCTTATTATTTCAGAAGAACTTCTAAGAGATGGAATGAATCGTATCGCTCAAATTTTTAAGGAAAATATCTAGGAAGGAATATGACAACGAAGAACCCAAAAGTTTATCAAGACGCAAAAAGCGCGCTCTTTGATTTAAAGTCAGGCATGAGTTTAATGAGTGGAGGCTTCGGTCTTTGTGGAATCGCTGAAAACTGCATCGATGCCCTAACATTAATGGATGTAAAAGATCTCACTGTCATTTCAAACAATATCGGTAATTCAGGAAGAGGTCTCGTTAAAATTCTCGTCCAGGATAAAATCAAAAAGGCCTATTGCTCATATGTCGGGGGAAATCCAGACTTAGAAGTGCGCATGCTGAATAAACAAATCGAAGTTGAACTCGTTCCTCAAGGAACTTTTTCAGAACGCATTCGCGCTGCCGGAATGGGGATTCGTGCGTTCTATACTCCGACAGGTTACGGAACACTTATCGCCGAAGGAAAAGAAACAAAAGTTTTCGATCGCCCTTGTGTAATGGAAACTGCTCTTCACGCTGACTTCGCGATTATCAAAGCACAACGTGGAGACACATTTGGAAATCTCTGGTTCAAAGAAACAGCTCGCAATTTTTCTCCTCTCATGGCCATGGCCGCAAAAACGACAATCGTTGAAGTTGAAGAATTAGTTGAAGTGGGAGATATCGCCCCTGAAGACATTCATCTTCCAGGACTTTTTGTACAGCGAATTTTCCAAGGGAAAAATTATAAAAACGAAATCGAATTTTTAGTGACGGAGAATTAATTATGCCTTGGACGAACATTGAAATGGCCGACGAGGTTATTAAATTTTTTAAGCCTCACACATCAGTGAATTTAGGAATCGGGATGCCGACGGTGATCGCTGAACGTATTCCGTCTGATCTCAATATTATGATTCACTCTGAGAACGGTGTTTTAGGTGTGAGCGGACGCCCTACAAAAGAAACAGTCTCTCCTACTTTGATCAATGCCGGAAAAGAAACAATCGCTGTAAAAAAAGGTTCGAGTTTTTTCGATAGTTCACTTAGCTTCGGAATGATTCGCGGCGGGCACATTGATTATTGTGTTCTCGGCGGAATGGAAGTCGACGCTGAAAGAAATCTCGCAAACTGGATGGTTCCTGGAAAAAAAGTAACGGGAATGGGTGGAGCAATGGATCTGGTGAATGGTTCAAAACAAGTCATCATCATGATGAACCACTTCTCTAAAGACGGAGTTGTAAAACTTCTTCCCCGTTGTAAATTACCTTTCACCGGACTTGATGTTGTCGATCTTGTAGTGACTGAAATGGGAGTTTTTAAACCGACAAGAAAGTTTTTTGAGATTATCAAACTCGCGCCTGGCATTGCCCCAGCTGATTTAAAGCTTGATCCTTCAATCGTGAAATAAAGGCCGCTCTAGCGGCCTTACTTTTTTAATCGTTTACTGTAATCGTATCACCCAATGTCGTTGTCCCCAATTGAGTCATGGCCCAATATTTAACATAAACTTGCATTTCCCTTTGCGCTTTGTTTCATAGGGATTATCTGTTTGCCAAAGCTCTCGCGATATTTGACCATTTTACTTTATCCATCAAACCAAGGCGGGTTTTATGCTAAAGAGTTTTTTTACTCTCACTTTGCTTATGACTTCTGTTTCTACTTTTGCGCTGACGAATTCAACTCCGGCAGTTGCACCTAATCTAAACTATGTCATGCAGATCATGAGTGATGCTCCTGATTCAAAAGGCGACACGACTCCCGGTTATTGTAATGCCACTCTCATTCATAAAAATGTTATGGTGACGGCCGCTCACTGTGTGTTCCTCGCTTACATTTCCGGCGAGAAAAAAATTCAAATGGATTTAGGCGAATATAAATACATCGTGAGAAAAACTGACGGACAAACAGTTCGCATTGGTTACGTTCTAAAATCGCGTGTGAATAAAGACACTCATATCGAACTTCCAAAATCACTCGTGGATAAAATCGCTCGGCGCGGAGAAAAAGCAACGATTGGTCCTGATGATGATGTTGCTCTTATCTGGTGGAACGATGATATTCCGGAATTTGCAAACGTTGTTCCTGCTGATGTTGTGACTCCAACAGAACATGCAAACATCATCAAAAATATTACTCAAACTGCACTCAATGCCGTCACTATCAATCCCTTCAGCGAAATGAGTACGGATACAAAAAGAATGGCGACACTTAACAATTATAAATGGAGTGGATACGTTCACTCTAAATCACAAAGTCGTGTAGAAGAAGGCGACAGTGGCTCTCCACTCTTCGCGACGGTAAACGGTAAATCAAAAATCTTCGCTGTTGTTAAAGGAAAAGCTTCGACAGTGTTTGATAATTGGGATGTGTATGCAGCTGTGAATCCACACATCTGTCAGATGGCGAGTACGCTTCCATCGTTTATTAAAATTTCTAGTTGTAATTAAATTTAAAAAGGAAATATGAAGAGAGATTGTAGGTGTGCATAGGTTTCTGCTCTCGGCTCCTGCCTCCGCAGAAATACATCACATCCTGTGAATAAAAAAAGGGGCCCCCTGCAAAGGCCCCATTTTTTTGGCATCCTGCCACTAGTAAGAGGACATCCTATCCCTTACACTTCTAAGTATAACCGCATTTATTTTTTTGTTGTAAAAATTTTTTTGTGGGTAAAGTTTTCCACAGAAGAGAAAAATCAGTTATCATAAAAACTGGTGTCACTTTGAGTATGAACAAATAAAAAAATACGTTTCAGAAGGATAAGAAAACCGTGTTTAATTTCATTAAATCCCTCTTTGCTCCCTCTAATAACTTTAAAATCCAGTCTTTTACCTTCTTTATTCCTTCTCCTCCGGCGAGAACAACGGGGTATCGTGAAAAGCAATTTGATAAACTTTTCTATGACTTCATTAATCGTGGCTATCGCATTTTAAACTTTACTACTCAGGCATCCACTGGAGAGAAACAGTCCGGTATGTGGATCATTGTTGTTGTTCAGGCAACGAACAAGGAAGCTGAGTCTCTCAATCTAGAAGATATCTTTCACGATTCTGTTCGAACTAAAAGTGCTGTAAAAGAATCTATCGAAGGGTTGTACTACATCGATGATAGAGCACAAGAGAATGACTAATAAATTTCTTTTTTTCCTTATCGCTTTTCTTCTATCTGGATGCAGTTTTTTTTCTAAGAAAGTTGAATCACTTGTTGAACCTGAAGAAAAAAAAGTTGCAATCACTAAACCTAAAAAAAATCTTCACTGCAGTGAAAATAATCGTCTGCAATTAATGCTTGAAGATGAATCGACGATCAAATTTTATCGTCCGCTCATACCTACTCTATTTGAAACAAAAAATTTCAGTTTCGTTCAAAAAGCGGCCATGCTCTCTCTCATTGAAATGAGCCGGCGTCCCGACGAAGCCTCACCTTCTGCTCGATTGCAATTTTTCTTGCGCTTAAATGGGAAAGTTTCTTATTTTGATTTCCGTCCAGAATATCTCGACGACGATTCGAAAATGCCATACATCAAAGGCCTCGAAGTCTTGCTTAAGAATTTTGGTTCAGAAAAAACGCTCACACGCCTTGCGGAAATTTTAGATCAATCTGTTCCACAAAATATAAACGTTGGTCCGGGACTTGAATCGTTTCTTCAAACGTATAAAATAGCATTGGCAAAAAACGACACACTTTTAGAAACTTTTTTTAAAGGCGATGAAGTTCTTACAAAACACGAATCTTTTAAACGCATCAGTTATAAAAAAGTTGTTTCGACTTTTTATGCGGATAAACTTTCAAAAGACAATTACTACGACTCTGCAAAAAATTCTCTGTTTCCCGTCGATGTTGGGTTAAGCAATCTCTCTGTAAAATGCAATGCCGACATCAATAAAGAAAATAATTTGAAAGACGACCTCATCAATTCTTCTCAGAAGAAATCCCATTACTTTGCCATTAAAGACGGCGAGGATTTTTTTATTGCAGTAAGCTCTGCCACTTTAGAAAAACCTTTTAAGAGCCACAAAGACACTTATTTATTAAAAACAAGACCTGCGGCCTATCCTCTTCCTGCATGCCAATTTAATAATAAACAAGAGGACATCATTCTCTTTTCAACATTGGGAAGAAATCCGGGCCAACACTTAAAACATCTTGTTACTTACGACATTAACTTAATTGATTCTTATCAAGGATTGGAAGAGTTATTAAATTTCTCTCGCCATCTTTTCATCAGTGGTCCCGATCGCATTCTTTACGAATCAAAGCGCGGAAGAAAAACTCAGCTTAACTTTTTTCTCAGCATGAACTTTCCTATTTATCACGTCGATTCACTGGGAGATATCATAGGAACTGCGGGGTTTAAAACTCGTGGACGAGAGGACAGAAGTTTGATCGTCGATGATCGTTCAAGTGCAAAACTCTGGTGTTCTCCGTGAAACAAGTTGTGATTGTTTTTGGGCTCGCTTCGCAAAAGATTGTGAAGACGCTCGAAGTTCCAACCTCCCTTGAATCCGATTTAAGCCTGATGGATTTTCTTATAAAAAACAAAATTACTATTGCTTCAAGTTGCGGTGGTGCGGGCACTTGTAAAAAGTGTTACGTGAATCGCGACCTTTTAAGTTGCCAAATTCTCCTTAAGGATTTCGTTCAACAAAACGCGGTTTCTACAGTGGAAGTTTCTTATCTGTAGACATTAATTCAAAGATCTTTTAGCATAAAAGAAAACTCAACCTTGGTTCATTTATGCGTTATTTATCTATTGATTTAGAAGCTACTGGTCTCAATGAAAATGATTACATCATTGAATTTGGAATGATTCCGTTTTGTACGGAAACGAAAAGAGTAGAAGAATCATTGGCACGCAATTTTTTTATCAAGTGTCCTTCGTTTGAATCACTCAAACCAAGACTCGCTCAATGGGTTATTGAACACAACGAACAACTCATCAATAAGGCCCATAATTTTGGAATGCAAATGGACAGCTTCAAGGACGAACTTGAAACTTATCTTTTGAGTAAAGAAGTCAAAGCGTATTTTAAAAACGAGAACAAAGAAAAAATTATTCTCTTCGGAAAATCGATGAGCGCTATCGATCTTCCTTTCATGAATCGCGATCTCGGTTGGGATTTCATGAGAAAATATTTTCATCACAGAAATCTTGATCTTTCTTCAACGGCAAACACGCTTATCGATATGGGATTCTTGCCTCCTGAATGTTCTTCAGGATCAAAGCTTATGCAACATTTGGGAATGGGTGAAGTAAAACATACGGCCCTGGAAGACGCAAAAAATACGGCGTTGATGTATCTCAAAATCCTTGAAATGTTTTCACGTCCTTCAAGATAAAATTTATTGGTTAACTGCGAGAAAAGAAGTTGGATCAATCGCTTCGCCATTCTTTCTGATTTCAAAATGCAGATGTGGCCCAGTCGTTCTTCCCGTCATCCCGATTTGAGCAATGACTTGTCCGCGATAAACGCGTTGACCTTGATGAGTAAAATTTGTTTTAGCGTGAGCGTAGACGCTGAAGAAACCGTTTTTGTGAGCGATAACTGTGATATTGCCATATCCACCGATTTCGCTTCCAGCATAGACGACAACCCCTTCAGCAGCGGCCACGATGTGTGAACCAACGCGAGCACCGATATCGATTCCTTCATGAGCTCTTCCCCAACGATGACCGAAACCAGAAGTGATTTTGTTACTCGAGGGAACTGGCCAGAGAAACTCTCCGGACTTTAAATACATATTTGGATCAAATGGTTTCGCTTCATAATCTTGTGAAGCAATTCCACGCTTAAGCGGAATAAAAACCCATTCACCTGGGGCCATTTTTTTGTCTTTATTGGATTCTGCGATTTTTTCTTTGGGAACATTAAACTCTTTAGCGAGTGTATCGAGAGTATCAGTAGACTTCAATTGCACGTAGTGACCACTCTTAACACTTGCACACGACGTAAGCGTGAGAACTGTTGCGAGCAAAGATGAAATAAATAATGCTTTTAAAAATTTGGCCATTAAACCAATCTTCCCTAATTTTTTACACGGGCTTAATCCCCGCATCTCCCAGAAACTTCCTTGTTTGTCCCATTAAGTCTTCCAGTGGAGTTCCATAGTCCATCAACTTAATCGGAGCGACTGAGATCAATTTTTCTTCGATAGCATGACAGTCTGAATCCGGGAGATTTTCATATCCCTGATAGACTCCGCCAATCCAATAGTAATTTCTCCCTCGGAAATCGATGCGTTCATCGATTTCTTCGGAGTATCTGCGAAAGCCCGTCTTGGTCACTCTCACACCTTTTACATCTTTTTCCGCCATCCACGGAACGTTTACATTGAGTAAAGTCATGGCAGGAATAAAAGTCGATATATTTGATTGTACAAGAGATTTAATAAAATTTGAAGCAGTATAATAGAACAAATCGTTTTTCTCCGCGATTCGAAAATCCATGCATGAACTCACTGCGATCGCTGGTACATTGTGAAAGATGGCTTCGCGAGCAGCCGCCACTGTTCCTGAATAAAAAATATCCTGTCCGAGATTGGCCCCGCGATTAATTCCAGAGACAACGAGATCGACTTTTTGGCCTTTGGATTTGAACAAATGAGCGATTCCCATAAGTGAACAATCCGCTGGGAAACCACTGCATCCGTAAATATTTTCTTCAATCTGTGTGAGTCTTAAAGTGTGGTCAAGTGTAAGCGTGTGTCCGGTTGTCGAACGCTCTTGCATTGGAGCTACAACGACAACATTGGCGATTGTCGATAATGTCTCCTTTAAAATTCTGATCCCCGGAGCATAAACACCATCGTCATTCGTTAAAAGAATATTCATTAAAAATCCTGTAGGCTAAAAATATTTTTTTCTAAAACTTCCATTTCACTGTTTAATTTTTTCAAATCAACATTGCGATAACAAACTTCAATTTTAGAATTGATTGGAAAAGAAAGAAGATTAAATTCGAAAAGATCAAACAATGAAGCGAGCAAGTTACTATGCCAATCCGCTCTCAAAATCATCATCGTTTCTGCACTTAATTTCGAATGAAAACGCGTGAGGAAATTACTGGCAAAAACCATGAGAAGATTTTTGCGATGAAGTTCTTCAAAGAATTCAAATTGAAAAATGAATCCTTTAAAATTCGAACCGATCATTTTATGAGCGTCGATATCTTTTACAAAAGAAAGAATATAATTATATTCAAATTGTAGCGGGGTTACTTCTGTGCTCCATTCATCAAATTCAAAATAGACTTGAGTGAGATTCACTCCTGCTTTTTTTAAATCGTCTGCTAATTTTTTTACCATCGGATCGTTGGAGCGGGCGAAATGTAAAAAGATGTGATCGCGCGTATCTAATAAAGGGACGACCTGTTCTAAAAAAACATACTCTTGAATGAAATTAAAACTACGAGGAGAAAAATCAAAACAAAATTCATGAAGGCCCTTCTGCTTTAAGTGCTTCAGAGTTCTTTGATCGTAAATGCCTTCTATTCTTAGTTTCTGTACCATACAACTAGCTTAACCCAAATCGAAGTTTGGAGATGCATACAGGAGGAATTTGCCTGAAGAATAGAAGCAAACTAATGAACGAAATCGAGCAAATCCTTAAAAAAAAGATGACGATTTTCAGTGCCGATGGATTCTGGATGAAATTGATATGATATTCCCCGATCCCATTGCCTGATTTGAATTTCTTTTAATCCCTTCGGTGAATCGTAAACCGCAAGTGAATTATAGCGTTGAACGAGTATATTATCGCTCTCAAAATTGATTTTAACCTGTGAACCGTGCAAAGGCTTTTTCGATCTTCTGATGGAAAGTCCATCCATCATTCCAACAATTTGATGTCCAAGACAAATTCCCATTAAATAAATATTCGGATTCTCGCGCATTTCAGTAATGCTGGGAAAATATTTTTGATATTCATCAGGACTTCCAGGACCGGGTCCTAAAATAATGGCCGTATGACTTTTAATGGATTTCATCAGAGGAGCAAAATTTTTATTGAGAAAAAATTCTTCGTGAGAAATAACTTGGACACTCTTTTCGTATTGATACAACTCCGTTGCAATATTGAACGTAAAGCTGTCTTCAAAATCAATAATGTATATTTTCGCTTTATCTAACATTTAATGAAGCAAAATTGTTTTCGTTATAATTAATATAAATTAAAAGCCCAAACTTTCTTTCAATCTGATCTTTCGCGTAGGTAAATTCCAGTTTCCAGCAATTATTTAAAGGAGCATACATAATCGAGTATGTACTCTGATTAAAGGCCTTAGCCTCGAGATCGTAATCAGCTGTTGTTTTGAGTGTGACGAGATCACTGGCCCTCAAAGTGAGATTATATCCTGCAAGTTTTGCAATTGGAGTGTTAGATGAGTTAAACGAATTAAAAGTAAAACTTCCAGCTATGCTTGCGCGATCCATATTATAAGTCGCAGACGAAGAGAGTTTGTGTTCTGAAGTGCGATGGAAATAAAACTCTTCCAAACTAAATGTCGTTTTATCTAACGTGAGTCCTGTATTGATATACAATCTGGTTAAACGATCAACGAAACGATCTGAATGCACAGTAAGATCTAAACCTTGTGACACTTCAAAAAAAGCAATATTCGAATAATCAAAATTATCTTTTAAGTAACGTCCATCAATATAGGGATCAAAAACCTTAGAACGTTTTCTAATAAGATGATTGTTCCATTGAAATTCAACTGTATTGCTTAAAGGCAATGAATCTTGCGCAGTAACCTGATTATTAACATGCTCACGAGAACGAATTGCATCGACATAATCAAACTGTCCATCGTCTGTTTCAATTTGATTACGAAAATTGGAATTTCCACTGTATGTTTGACTGGAAAGATAATAATGCTTTAATTTAAATTCTTGAGAGTGACGATAACTGCTGTTCGTGACGTATTGAACAGCTTCATTTTTATTATTTTTAATAAGTGGAAGATTTCCAATCGTCGTTTGTGGTTTATCTTTATCCTTCGCAGGAGCCTCATGAGCAATTTCTTCCGAATCTTTTTCTTCATTGTAGGCAAGACCAAAAATACGCTCCAACTCTATTTTCGCTTCTGTTTCAAAGATGAGTCCACGCTTTGAAAAATATTTATCTTCTTCGGTTGGAAATTTATAATTTTGGTAATCAAGTTTTAATTGATGCGAGAAAAAAACCGGCCCGACATTTCCTAACTGCCAATTCAAATACGGGGTCAGATTTAAACGATGAGCATTTCTTATTAACCCCGTTGTATCCATTTTATTTTGCTTAAAAATGGTGTAATCCGAATTCCATCCGACAGAAAGGTTTTTAGCAAAAGGATAGTTACTGTGGAAAATATTATAAGGCGTGGAAGCTAAAGTAAGCTTAGGCAACATCTGAACATATTTATCATCAAACTCTCGAGGATCTTTGATGAACATGTTTTTGTTAAAATATCCTTCAGTAGTCAACGAAAAATAATCTGTTCGTCCTTCTAAGAAACCTCCGCCTCCAACTTCAGTTCCGCGGATTTTATTACTCGTGAAGAAATCAAAATCTCTTTGTGTATCCAGATCAGATGTATGGCTGAAATAAAAATGATTATTAAAATTATGTTTATAAATCGAATGAAATTCTAAATCTGAGAACTCGCGATAATACTGATCTCCACTCTTACTGCTGCTGATGCGATAAGGGACATAAACCTTATCATTTAAGGAGAGCGTGTTTAATTCTAACCATGTTTTCTCATTAAAATTTTGCCTGTATTGAACTTCTCCTCCCAAACCTCGATTCCCGAAATTGGAAGGAACAAGGGTGGCGTCCTTGTAATCATCAATAGCCCAGAAGAACGGCTGTTGATAACGAAAACCATCTTTAGAACTAAAACCAATGATTGGAAAAAGCAAACCCGTTTCACGTTTTTTCTTAATAGGAAATACGATATACGGAAAATACATTGCAACCACGCCGTTAATTTTTACGTAAGCGTGTTTGATATTAACGTATTGTCCGATTTGAATGGTGATTTGTTTACCAAAAACACTCCACGATTCAGGACAATCGCGACAAGTCGTATACTCTGCTTCTTCAGCGTAAATATATTCTGGATTTGTTTGCTGAATTTTTTTTCCGGTAATAACGAAGTTATCAGAAAGCACGCGGGCATTATCGAGATCAATTTGTCGCGATAAAAAATTGTACTCGAGCTTTGTTCCATACAACGTCATCTCTGGAGCGATATAACGAACATTTCCTAAAATCTCCGCTTCGCCTGTCGTGAAATTAATTCGGGCCTTTTCTCCGTAGATGGTATTTTTTAAGTGAGTGATAACGACGTTACCGATGGCCTCAAATTCATTTTCACTAGTTTTGCGAAAGGCTTTATCGGAAAGAATGTTTACTTTTTGCCCGAGATTGAATTCAAATTTTTCACGTGCATGGGCAGAGGCAAAGACAAGATTAAGAATGAGACAAAATAAAACGCTGAACTTCACCAACGAAATAGTAGGAACCGCAGACCAATATTTTTTGGTTTCCGCGAGAGAGCGAATCGAGATCAGTTTTCCAATCGGTGACAAAATCTAACAGTCCTTTGCTAATTTTGTTAATTTTTTCTTCTACTGTGCGAAGTTGATCGAGCTCCAACGCTTTCGGATGATCAAAGTGTGTAAGCACTAACTTCGAATCATTGCCAAAAAAATCCACGATGCTTTTGAGCATGACCTCAACTTCGTTTACCGGTCGTTTGGAAAAACTCATCAGTACACGAGCAGGCAATAAATCTTTGGAGTCAGAATGAAAAAGTTCGATCATTCTTCTTACGCCATCAATATTATGTGCACCTATAAAGATAAGGGTATTTTTTTTAAAAGTCATCTCCTCTCTACGCCCTTTAAAGAGAGGAAGTTCATTATCTCGAGGGAGTTCCGCAAGAGGCTCCAGCTCGTGAAAAAGCGCTCGGGCCATTTTTTGATTTTCTAAAAAATAATTCCCTTTTGTTTCAAAATCTGCAGGAAGCGGACACCATAAAACTTTCTTTTCCTGACAGTACTTTTCCGTGCGCTCATTTAAATAAGCGAGAGGAAACTGAGTAAAAAGTGGTTTTCCCTCTCGAGAAACGGCGATTTTCTCTGCAAGAATGAGATCAAAACGGTTTCCGAGAATGGCCTGGTGATCGCGGGAAATGGAAGTGATACAGGCACAATCACAATCGAAATGATTGACGGCATCGAGTTTTCCTCCCAATCCTACTTCTAAAAGCAGATGAGATATTTTTTTTCGACCCGCCAATCGTAAAAAAACCAAAAAAAGAAATTCATAGAAAGAAACAATTAATGTGGGGTGATCATTTTTAAGAGATTCGTGTGCCTGATAAATTTCCGCACTCAATTCCTCGTAGCTCACGTCTTCTCCATTAAAAGAAAAGCGTTCGCGCAGACTGAGGATATGCGGAGAAGTCCAGAGAGCAACACCAAACCCCGCTTCGCGAAGATAATAACTGAGAGTATGAGCGGTCTGCCCTTTCCCGTTAGTACCGGAGATAATGGTGACTTTCACCCCTTCATCTTTAAATTTTTTTTTGAAAGAAGCATAAAGCGGACGAGTCCGATCGAGCCCGGGCGTAAATACCTCGGCCCCGTAATGACTTTGGATGAATCCCAGTAGTTGAGATTCGTTTATTTCTTTAAAATCAACACTCATCACCCCATTTGGCCATTTTTATTGGCAGATGAAAAGATGTGATTTTACATTTCCGATAATAATTCTCAGGTTTTATTTAGAATTGCCGAATAGTTTATCAGTATTCTGATATTCGGGTGGAGAATGAGGGAATGAAATTCTTAAAAATTCTAAGCTTTTTACTGTGTCTCACTCACACAGCTTCCTTGTGGGCGGCGGGTTCAGTCGCGTGCTCAAAAGAAGACATCCAAAAATTTAAAGAAGAATATATTAAACTTCAAAATGCATTGAACTACGACGGAAAAAATATTGAGTTAAAGAAAACAGGAAAAGTAGCAAGTACTGGATCAGCAATTGATAGTGACAACTCTCCTGGAAAAAAAGCCCAAGAAGTTCTTTTTAATAATTATCAAAATGCTCTCGTGAAAGTTGAAAAAATTTATCAAAAGATGAATGGTAAAAGTGTAAGCGACAGCGATAAAAAATTAATGGCCGGCAATCCTGACGTCGTTAATTTTTTCAAAGCACTCAATTCAAAAAGCGATGAAGTTCCTGCTCGTTTAAATATTAATATTGATTCTCTTCTAAGTAATCTGCAAAAAGTTCAAATCAAAGGTTTTGAATTAAAAAATGAAGATATTTATCTTCTAAAAGATTTGTTGATTCACTCACAAGATAGAATTTGTACACTTGCTCAATACATTCAATCAAAAAAATCAAATCCTAATTCAACGAGAACACAATATCTCGAACAATTAAAGGATCAACCTCTCAACAAAATGATCGAAAGTTTACGTCAAATGTCTGGAAACGAAAATCTCTCGTTGGCAGTTGAAGGTACGACTCTCGATGAAGCCGTTGAATCTTCGCTCAACAATTTGCGCGCGATCATTAAGGCCCACAAAGGCTGTGAAAAAACTCTGGCCACATTAAGTCTCGGTGAACCGATTCAAGGATGTAATTACACCAAATTTATGAAGTCACTTTCAGCGAGTGATGATCAATTTGATAAATTTGAATCTGTTCTTCACTTCATCAACGCCAATGAAAATGCCAAAAATGCGAGAACTAGTTTAGATTGGATCAACTCTCAATTTAAAGATATGAAACAACCTAAATGTTATGTGGATCCGGAATCAAAAGCTGTTTACGTAAAAAATATGCCTTTCTCTAAAGACCAAACGAATATAGATGCTTCTAAAGTTTCTTGTGAAGGACCTGATGGAAAGAAATTGGCCTCTGCCGTTTGTGCGAAATCCATTGCTGTTCAATTCGAACAAGGTCTCGGAATGCATCTCACTGCAAGGAAAGATGCTAAAGTGAACAAGGTTTCTATCGCTGATTCTACGACGTGTTCAAATATGTCACTTGCCCCTGTGGCCCTTGTTGGCAATGCGATCAAACCAGCCAATGACACACCTGCAGTCACTGCAGATCCTAAAAAATGTGATGAGGCCGGATGTAAAAAACAAGAAATGACCGGTGCTACTTTTATCTGGAAAAAAGATTATTGTGCCTATACTTTAGCCTCTAGTCCCGAAGAACATTGGCAGTGTAGCTTAGATGGAAAACAACCATCAATTCCAGCAACACCTGTAGCTGACGATCACAAATGTACTGACGACAAATCATGTAAAGAAAAAAATAAAGATGCTGCTTGGGATGCGACTCTAGCAGGTTGTTACACGCAACCAAAAGAAGGCAACAAAGTTTTCGTCTGTAATGCCGACGGCGCTGAGAAAAAACCAGAAGCGAAAAAATGTACAGATAAACAAAAAGCTGACGGTGATAAGTGTTTAGAGACTGCTGAAAGCTGTAAAGCAAAAGCGAAAAAAGATGAGTTCCTGAAGCCTTCAGATGATGGTTTAAGTTGTGTGGCGGTAAGCGGTTCAGAGCTTTGTGATCTTAAAAACAAAGAATGGTCTGCAAGTAAGAAGAAAGATTCTGATGATGATGGTGTTTCATGGTCAACAAGATACAGATGGAACTCTGAAACTAAAAAATGCGATGACAAAGAGAAGAAGAAAGAAAGTAAAGACGACGATAACCCAACAGATGAGGCGCAGGCTCCGCAGTACGCTCCTAAGCAAGCTCCGGGAAGATTTCAACCAATCAATATCCCAACTCGACAAATGTACATCCTTCCAGGGATGCCATAGAAATAAAAAGGCCCCGAAATATTCGGGGCCTTTTTTTGTCGTGAATTACGTAATCCAGACCTTCCTAAAAAACGTAACTCGTATCACTCGATCCTAAAATTGTAATTCGTTCTTCATCCAGCTCTTCTATTTCTGCAAAAAGTTGGTGCTGAAAATTCGGCTTTAAATGTCCTAAAAAAATCGGAACATTCTTCGGCATTTTTTTAATTTCATCTCTCATCGTCGCAGGTGTGTGATGCTGACTATCTGTCGCCACTTTTGAAAGTGCATTGGGAAAACTCACTTCAGTAAAAATCGCTTTCAGATTTTTTATTTCCTTAGCATATTCCCAAATTTTATCCGTTGGACCTGTGTCTTGAGTGAAAACTACTGCCGTATTTTTTCTTTCAATAATAAATCCGAGTGCACCTTCCTGATGATTTACAGGAACAGGAAGAATGCGATACTCCCCTAACGTCAGCCATGTTTCCGGTTTGATATCGTGAAAACGCAACGTAGGATTTTCTTTATTCGGTAGCGCCGTAAAATCCGGCCAGATAATATCATTGAGCAAATGTTTTTTGATCGCTTCTTTTATTGGGGCATTTGCATAGATCTCAAAAGGTTTCCCTTTCATCCCAAAACAATTGTCAGCGAGAAAGGCCAAATCAGAAATGTGATCGAGATGGGCGTGTGAGATGAGAATGTTGTCAACGTGCGATTGTTCTTCTATTTGAATTCCACTCGCCACTGAGCCGGCATCAATAAGTAGTTTTCCATCAATTAAGTAGGACGTTGCTTTAAATCCCGGAGAAACTCCGCCGTGTCCACCAATAATACGAACGAGCATAACTCTATCCTGATTGAGAAATATTTTTGTCGTTAAACATTTTTCGGGGACTTTTGATTTGAACTTGAAAAAAAGATCAATAAAAAACTATTCTCTGCCCGACTGGTTTAGTTGGTCATAGATCGTTTTTGTATCGATGTTCAGAATTTTAGAGAAAATTTTTGCGAGCTTTTTCGTTCCAGGTTTACCGTGAAGATAATCATTTACCAGCTCTTGAACTTCGCTGTTTGAAAACGCATTTTGTTTTAATTTTTCGACGTGAAAAAGAACAACAAATTCTCCTTTATCCACCAAAATTTTTTCTACGTCCGCATGGTTCTTTTTTGTAATCCGACAAACCGACTCAAACGTTTTTGTGAGTTCGCGGGTAACAACCAATTCCCCACCAGGAACTGCTTCAAAAAAAGAATCAATCGTTTCAAAAATACGATGAGGTGATTCAAAGAAAATATGTGTTCCCACAATTCCATTTAGTTCAGAAAAAAATTCTTTGCGCTCATTTTTCGAACGGCTGATGAATCCCCAAAAATGAAAAGGATGTGGAGGAAGGCCTGAGAGTTCAAGCGCGGTGATAACCGAAGTCACTCCAGGAGTCGTTTTAATCTGAATTCCCTTCTCGCGCACTTCCTTTAAAAGCGGATAAGCGGGATCTGAAATAACGGGACTTCCGGCATCTGAAACGAGATAAACATCTATCCCCGATTCCAATTTTTCCAGAATTAATTTTATTTTCCCTTCGCTGTGATCGTGAAACGAATCAATGAATTTATTCGAGTACTCAATCCCCAAGTTTTCTAAAAGTTTTTTAAACACGCGCGTATCTTCAGCATAGAAATGCACACCCGTTTTCAAAGCTTCAAGGGCCCTCAATGTGATGTCTTGAGTATTTCCAATGGGAAGAGTGACGAGAGTTAAAGATGACAAATCTGGTCTCCTAATACGTTTCGCCTTAGCGGCAAAAACCGTAGCGGCCGCGAAAAAATAATGGTTCGGTGCTACAATCACTCTAGCACATCTAACCTTCAAAAAGGAACGATCAAAATGGCGATGAAAGCTCAAATCAGAACAGATTCACAAGGCAATATCACAGTTCATATGAATGGTGGTCTCGATTACGAAAACTCACTTCCTCTTCGTCAGGAACTGCAAGACCTCACGACACAAAATCCAGCATCGACAATCACACTTGATATGCACTCATTGGATTTCGTCGGTTCATCAGGAATTGGTATTTTCGTAGAGACTTTACAAATTCTAAATAAGAACAAAGCTCAAATTAAACTTTCAAATGTAAAAACAGAATTCTTAAAAGTTTTTAAACTTTATAATTTTGATGCTTTCAAATTAATTGAAGCGGAATTTGATAGCGATGAAACAGAAACTCTGAACCAGAAATATGGTAACAGAAAAAATACTTACCAAAACTAGAAACTAAGATTTAAAAAATTCATAGCAAACAAAGGATCCTTTCTAGGGTCCTTTTTATTTTCTACGCTCGCAAGGCCATAATCGTTTAATTCAGGCATATGTAAAAGAGACTGGTCTTCGTACTGCCCTCTACTGTCAGGATAGTAATCCTGTTGCTGTTGTTCAGTCCCGTATCCGCGCTTTTTCATTTCATAGCTTACGATCACGTAGCTACCAAAGATAAGACCTGCATAAAGCCCAAGAGAAGCCCCTTTTGCAATTGCTCTTCCGTTTGTTCCAAACGCCATTGAAGCTGCTCCAAGAAGCGCTCCTCCAACAACTCCGTATCCGGCCATTGACCCCAAAACTTTCAGCTTAGGATCTAAGGCGAATGCTGAGCTCGAAAAAAGAAGAGTAAAACAAAGGCCAATTGAGATTATGAGTTTTTTCATATTAAAAGGA
The DNA here is from genome assembly GCA_966211875.1 of uncultured Bacteriovoracaceae bacterium. Taxonomy (GTDB): domain Bacteria; phylum Bdellovibrionota; class Bacteriovoracia; order Bacteriovoracales; family Bacteriovoracaceae; genus Bacteriovorax. The sequence goes on along the minus strand of CBIHNP010000014.1, from coordinate 3,440 downwards.
TAATTAAGGTTCAGCATTTTTGCAAAACTTTACTTCAAGTTTTGCTGGCATTGCCAAAACCCTACTTAAATAGTCTTGTGCTCGCAATAATCTTATCCTTTGATAATATCCCGGTTCCATCGAAAACTTCGTTTCATACAGAAACAACATCCATTCCTTTTTTTTCTTTTTAAGACAAGCTATATCGATTTGGCCGGCATTTACTGAGCGAAGAAGAAGAGATGAAATCAGAACAGGACAATTCATTTGATGAATTGTTTTTGAAAAATCTCTTTCTAACTTATCCCCTTTCCTCATAATACTCTTTCACTCCACCAAAAGTTTTACGATGAAGATCAGTCACACCGAGAAGGGCGATGGCCTCAAGATGTTTTTGAGTAGCGTAGCCTGCATTTGAACTCCAGTTATAACCTGGATATTGAGCACAGTATTTTTTCATCAAATCATCGCGATATTCTTTAGCGACGACTGAAGCGAGTCCGATTAAAAGAGATTTTGCATCTCCTTCAATTACTGTCATGAGTTCGACAGATGAACTTTCGCATTTAAATTTTCTGTTCCCATCTATGAGCACCAAACCTGTTTGATTGAAATCGCAAGATTCCATCGCCGCTTCCTTCATCGCTAAAAGAGATGCATTGAGGATATTAATTTCATCAATCGTTTGTGCTGATTTTTCTTTGATTAAAATTTTAAGTGTTAAATTTTCTGAAACAGAATGAGTAAAAATTTGATCGATTGTATTGGGAGGTGCTGAAAACGGAAGATCAGTGAGGATCTGTTGACGTTTTTCAGGTGTGAGCTTTTTAGAATCATTAATTCCAAAAATGCTCCATTCTTTGAGAAGAAGTTTTACTTCTTTTTCCTGATACTCTTTAAAGTGCAAACTCACACAAGCCGCGACCACAGGTCCAGCGAGTGGCCCGCGTCCAACTTCATCACAACCAGCGATGAAGAAATCTGTTTTTGCCACAGGATTTTCTTCCGTAGGCTTAAACGACTTTCTTAAGAGTTTTAAATCAAACATGTCGGTGAATTTACCAAAAAAAAACCCCTCTTTCGAGGGGCTTTTCAAGATCTTTATTTTTAAATAAGAACTACTCAGCGTCTTTGCGATCGTAATCGATAGCGATACGAGCTGATTTACCAGATCTCTCACGAAGGTAGTAAAGTTTAGCTTTACGTGCTTTACCTTTTTGAACGATCTCTACTTTATCTACGTTTGGTGAATGGAAAGGGAAAACTCTTTCTACACCAATTCCGTTAGAAACTTTTCTAACACGGAAGTGACCGTTGATATCGCCTTTTTGTTTGAAAGCAATACAAACACCTTCGAAAATCTGAATACGAGACTTAGTCCCTTCAGTGATTTTTGTGTGTACTGCGATTGTGTCTCCCGCTTTAAAGTCTGGAAGATCTTTAACTTTAGGATTAGCGTGATCCTTGTTAACTACGTCGATCAAGTTCATATGAACTCCTTATTTCTAAGCTACTCCCAGAGGACCAACACCGTGTTGTTCTTAACCGAGTAGGTATTAAATTATTTTATCTATTACCGAAAAATCTATCGAGATAGATTGCAACGGCCGATCTTACTGACAAGTGATTATACCCATCAGAGTTCGTCGAAAGTATTGGTGAGAGTTTATAATCGGCCACTTCAAGCGCGATAGGATGCAATCCCCAACCAGTTCCGAATAATAGAAAACAAGGCATATTGCCGTTTTCTAACTTTTTTGTCAAATGCGAAACATCGCCGTCAAAAGAATCAAAATTTGCCCCGGTGACAGCAATCAAAGGACGTTGCCCCTCAATCTTCGTAATCTGATCAATGGCCACTTCAATCGAATCGACACATCTCGCAATCGCCAAAGCATCTTGTCTGTCAGGATTAAAGGCATTGGCGTGATCTTGTTCCCAGTGCCCGAGAATCGATTTCACCAATTCTTGTTGAGCGAGAAACGGAGTGATTAAGAAATAATTCTTAACTCCAAAAGTTCTGCACGATCTCGAGATATCGTGAATATCTAAATTCGTCACAGAAGTTGTCACCAACTCCCCTAACTTATTTTTAATCGGGTGATGAACCAGCCCTAAGTATAAATTCATATTTTTTTCTCCAGAAGATCCGGGCGATTTAATTTCGTAATTCGCAGGGCTTCTTCCTTTTGATATTTTTCAATGTTTCCGTGATGGCCTGAAAGTAGAATTTCTGGAACTTCAAGTCCATCAAAAACTTTCGGACGCGTGTATTGTGGATGCTCAAGCATATTCGCCTGAAAACTTTCTTGCGTAGAACTTTCTTTATTCCCCAATACTCCGCTAAAAAAGCGCAATGACGAGTCTATAATCGCCATTACAGCGATTTCTCCACCCGTGAGAATAAAATCCCCAAGGCTAATTTGCTCATTTACATAAAGGTTTAAAAAACGCTCATCGATCCCTTCATATCTTCCACAGATAAAAACGAGATCTTTGGCATTCTCTTGTGAAAATCTCGCTGCAAAATCTTTGCAGTAAGTATTGTTCCAGGTTCTTCCACGAGGTCCGGGAAAAACAACGTGCAATTTCTCTCTCCAATCTTCACCATAACCACCGTCTGCCACAATACCTTTTAAAAGAGCTCCTTTTAAAACGTCTGCACGCATGACCATCCCAGCGCCTCCTCCATAAGGAGAATCGTCGACGCCTTTATAATCTTTCGGTGTATAGTTGCGAAGTTGAACAGTTTTGATTTCAATTCCAGCACCTCTTTCTCCACGAAGAGCAGAGCCAGTGATTCCGAAATTGATTAAAGAATCAAAATAATTTGGGAATAATGTGATGATCCAGATTTTTTTCATTCAATTATCATTGGAACAATAACTTCCATTCGGCCATTTTCAATATCGACCTCTGGAACATATTGCTCGATAAAAAGAATTTCAAGAATTTCTTTTTCCGTTTTAATTTTTAAAACAATCTGAATACCATTTTCATAGAAATCCATCACGCGCCCAATAGATTTCTTCGTGGTGAAATCAAAAACTTCCAGCCCGAGAAGATCATTGAGATAATATTCTCCTTCTTCTGTTTCTGGAAAATTCTCTCTAGAAAAATAGATATCAAAAGGAACCATGGCCTCAACCATATTACGATTATTAACTCCTTCAAGAGACACAATCGCCTTATTTCCGAATTTGATTTTTTGAATTTTATACTCTTTTCCGTCTTGAGGAATAGAACTTGCCGTAGATCTCGGCAAAAGTGAAACAATAGATCCATCAGCTAAAACAGAACCATCTTCATTATAAAGAACAAATGAAAACTCACCACGAATTCCATGAGGAGTCGTACAGTGTCCAATATGAATGTTGTCAATTTTTTTCATAGAATAAAACGGCAAAAAAAAACCCGAGACGTGCTCGGGTTTTTATAATTTAAGAGGGTGCATTGACCTT
>CBIHNP010000013.1:0-59413 GCA_966211875.1 uncultured Bacteriovoracaceae bacterium | reverse complement strand
CAGGCGACACGATCGCGAGTGGAACGTTTACTTATAATGGCTCTGCTGTTTTAAGGACACTTGATCCTGTTGGCCCAACAGACGTCGCGACAAAGCAATACGTCGATGGTTATGGGCAGTGGACGAAGTCGGGAAGTGATGTTTACCGTTCAAGTGGAAACGTAGGAGTTGATACATCAACTCCTGGTACAGCGTTAGACGTTAATGGGGCCATCACAAAAAATGGTGTTGTCTCAAAAACAATTTCATACAGTGTACCAACAGCAACCAACGTCACTATTAATCTTCCTCATGGAGGATCGACATTAATAGATGGTTATGTTTATAAATTTAACCTTGCGACACAAGCAACGGCCACAGTTACAGGTGCCTCTTATCTCGTTTATCAGACGGCCGTAGGGATGTGGACGAGCAAGATTGTTAGTATCAATGGAAACACTTCAAATCATCCACTTCTTCAGGTGAGTGGAACAAGCGTTCAGATTTATCACAATCATGCATCGACTTATTCCATTGGTGTTCTTTCAGAGGCAATTCAAACTGGAAACGTAACGGTTATCAGTCCAAATTATTTTGGTCTAGATGGAGCGATGACAAATATCGCGGGTAACGTTGGAGTCGGAACAACATCTCCTCAATCAAAATTGGATGTCAATGGATCAGTGAGAGTGGGAACAGATGCAACGGCATGTTCCGCAGCGATCGCAGGATCAATGCGATTTAATACTCCTAATGTTGAATACTGTAATGGAACAAACTGGCTTGCATTCAACAACACAAGTTCAGGAGCGGTGACATCTGCTCAAATTGCTGACGGATCAATTGTCGATGCCGACGTCAATGCTTCAGCAAATATCGCCATTACAAAATTGGGAACAGGTGCAGTTACAACGACAGCGTTTAATTATCTTGCGAACGTCACGAGCGATATTCAAGCGCAGCTAAACGGAAAACAAGCAAGCAATGCAAATCTCACAGCACTCAGCTCATACAACACAAACGGAATTTTAGTTCAGACGGCAGCGAATACATTTGTTGGAAGAACGATTGTCGGAACAGCAAATCGTTTAACGGTAACAAATGGTGATGGTGTCGCAGGAAATCCAACGATCAATATTCCTACAGCACTTCTTCCTTCTCCAGTCGCTGGAGATGCGGGCAAATTTTTAAAGGCCACGGCAGCAGATACATCAGCATGGACAGCGCTCGGCTCTTCTGATGTGACGACTGCACTTGGTTTTACTCCCATTAATAAAGCAGGGGATACAGTTTCTTCAGGAACATTTACTTATAATACAGCAGCAGTTTTAAGAACACTTGATCCTGTCGGGCCAACAGATGTAGCGACAAAAAATTATGTCGATAGTTTTGGTGAATGGATCAAATCAGGAATTAATATTTATTTTAATACCGGCAACGTTGGAATTGGAACGACAACTCCTCTTGCAAAATTAAGTGTGGTCACACCGATCATGCAAAGTTATTCAGCAACCTATCTCAATTCGTTGGACCTTGGTTTTACAAATGACATTGGAGCAGGAGGCTCACCACAATTCCTGTTACTGTTTCCTTATTACAATGGTTCAAACAGTGCGCCTGCCGGTTTCTCTGGGAAAGTAAGATGTTTGCGAGGAAACGCATCAGCAGGTAACACTCCGTTTGAGTATAATATTTTAGGACAAACAGCATACGGCCAGACTGTTGCGAACGTAAACGCACAGGGGACTTCTCCAGGCGCGAATTTGTATAAAGTGACTTATGGGGGAACTCCTTATCTGGCGATGCGATTATCGGAGATGTCGGGATCGGGATGTGAGATTTCATTGGAAGGACAATACTGGAATGCAGTCAACTCTCAAAATCCTGCTTTAGTTTTAGAATCATCATCAACGTTGAATGCAACACACGCCGATTATCAAACTGTCGGAAAAGATATTTATAATAAAGCTGGAAATATCACCACACCAACTCAGACTTTTTTCGAAGCAAAATTGTGCAGCACTGTCGTCAATCCTGGTGGAATAATGGTTTGGGAAACCGTTTTGAGTAACATCGGTAATGCTTACAATGCGACTACCGGTAAATTCACGGCCCCGGTCGCAGGTGTTTACACTTTTGGATTTAATACACTCATGAACAATGCAGGAAGTGGTGAGTACAGATATGAATTTATAAAAAACGGCGTTCTTTATAACAGTATCATTACGCAGAAAACGGCCACGACATGGCAAACGATTCAAGGAACAATCACGACCTATTTAAACGCTAACGATGTCATCTGGGTTAATTACGGTACGGGAACTGGAGCAACTTATACCGACTGCAATTACAATCGATTCTGGGGAAGATTAGGCGGTTAATTTCAATAAAAAAAAAGGGATCCACTTTGGGATCCCTCAGCTCATTGTGCGAAAAACGTAACAGACTACTTCAATTTATTGAAATACTCTTGAGAACCTTTTGGATCAGCTTTCATTGTTGCAGCTCCTTTTGTCCAACCAGCAGGGCAAACTTCGCCGTGCTTAGCTGTGTATTGGTAAGCTTCAACTGTACGAAGAACTTCATCAACATTTCTTCCTACTGAAAGATTGTTCACTGTAGCTGTTTGAACAGTGTTTTTATCGTCGATAACGAAAACTCCGCGAAGAGCAACAGCGTCTCCAGCAAGAACTTCGTATGAACGTGCAATCGATTTTGAAAGGTCAGCTGCAAGTGGGTGTTGCATTTTTCCAAGTCCACCACGGTTTCTTTCAATTTGTGTCCAAGCAAGGTGAGAGAAAGCAGAGTCTACTGAACATCCGATAACTTCACAGTTTAGTTCTTTGAATTTTTGAAGGCTGTCTTCGAATGCCGTGATTTCAGTTGGGCATACGAATGTGAAATCTAGCGGGTAGAAATAAAGAACTTTCCACTTTCCAGCAAAGTCTTTGTGAAAGTTGATTGTTTTGATTTCGCCGTTTACTACAGCGTCAGTTGTAAAATCAGGAGCTGTGTTTCCTACTAATCTAGACATAGATTCCTCCGTAAAAAAGTTTATTAAGCTTCAATGTTGAACCACGTAACTTTAAGACGAATGAGCTTTAAGATCAAGATAAATTCCCTTTATAGCGGACTAAAAAGCTCAACATAACGCATACTTATCAAGCCTTAAAAATCTCATAAATAGCTAAAGATTTGGTCTATTTAAGCCGATTAGAAGGAGAATTCTAAAAAACCGACTAACCCACTTTGGAGAAAAGAATGGACGTAAAAGCCTATATACCAAACCCAATCGTCATCGAACAAACAGCAAGAGGAGAGAGACAATACGATATCTACTCGCGTTTGTTGCTCGATAGAATTGTTTTTCTGGGAACAGAAGTAAACGATACAGTGGCGAATTTGATTATGGCGCAAATGATGTTTTTAGAGCAATCAGATGCTGATGCTCCTATTCATTTTTATATCAACAGCCCAGGGGGATCTGTGTACGCAGGACTTGGGATCTACGATATCATGCAACACATTTCATGTCCGGTTTATACGTACTGTGTAGGTATGGCCGCTTCAATGGGATCTCTGCTTCTTACTGCAGGTGCAGCTGGGCATAGACATTCGCTACCGCATTCACGCATTATGATCCACCAACCGCTTGGTGGTGCTCGCGGACAGGCATCTGATATTCAGATTCAAGCAAACGAGATTCAAGATCTAAAAAAACAACTCAATGGTATCTATGTGAAGCACACGAGTGCAGGAATGACGATGGATAGAATTGAGAAAGAAACTGATCGCGATAATTATCTCAACCCACACAAAGCAATCGAGCTTGGGTTGATCGATGTTGTGATCGATAGAAGTGGAAACAAATTAAAAAAATAATTTGAAGTATAGTTGCAGAACCTTTTAAGGAACGAATAAATGACAAAAGAAAAAACGAATTTCGGAAGTGCTCTTCACTGTAACTTTTGTGGAAAATCACAGAAGGAAGTAAAAAAGCTGATCGCTGGTCCTGGATGTTATATCTGTGATGAGTGTATTGAACTTTGTAACGACATTATTTTTGAAGACTCACAAAAGAGCAACGCAAAGTCAGTTGTAGACAACGTTCCTAAGCCTCACGAGATTAAAGCTCACTTGGATAATTATGTTATCGGACAAGATAGAGCGAAGAAAATTATCTCGGTTGCGGTTCACAACCATTACAAGAGAATTTCACACAAGTCAGGCGATCCTCGTAAAGGAGATGCTGTAGAACTTGCGAAATCAAACATTCTTCTCGCAGGACCAACAGGTTCTGGTAAAACGTTGATCGCCCAATCTCTGGCGAAATTTTTGAACGTTCCATTTGCAATTGCCGATGCAACTTCATTAACGGAAGCAGGGTACGTTGGGGAAGACGTTGAGAATATCATTCTGAATCTTCTTCAGAACTGTGACTTCGATGTTGAACGCGCTCAACGCGGGATCGTTTACATCGACGAAATTGATAAGATCGCTCGTAAGTCTGAAAACCCATCAATCACTCGCGACGTTTCGGGTGAAGGTGTTCAGCAGGCACTTCTAAAAATCGTTGAAGGAACGATTGCTTCTGTTCCGCCGAAAGGGGGACGTAAGCATCCACAACAAGAATTCATTCAAGTTGATACAAAAAATATTCTTTTCATCTGTGCGGGAGCTTTCGTAGGTCTGGATAAGATCATCGAAAAACGTATGACGAAAAGACCAATGGGATTAATTTCTGAAAAGACAGAAGCTGAACAATCAGTAATCGAAAAACTTGGTGGGATCGAGCCGGAAGATCTTTCAAAATTCGGTCTAATCCCAGAGTTTATTGGTCGTCTACCGGTAAACGCAATGCTTGCGGAGCTTGATGAAGCAGCACTAGTTTCAATTTTAACAGAGCCAAAAAATGCTCTTACAAAACAATACGCAAAACTTTTTGAGTACGAAGGAATTGAACTTGAGTTCGAACCAGCTGCTCTGAAAGAAGTTGCTCGTCAGGCGCTAGAGAGAAGAACAGGAGCTCGCGGTCTTCGTGCGATCCTTGAACAATCTATGCTGGACGTGATGTATGAAGTTCCGTCGAATGAAAAAGTTTGTAAAGTCATCGTGACAATGGATTCGGTAACAGGAAAAGGTTCACCGAAAGTTGTGGAAGGGCCGAGAAAAACTTTTGCTCCGGCAGCGGCGACAACGACTGTAACTAAGAAGACGGTTGAGTCAGCTTAATCAAAATTAAAAATGTTTTAGAGAGGCCTCCCTTGCGGAGGCTTTCTCGTTTTTGGAGGTCGTATGTTCATCGCTCTCTATGAGATGAAGGTAAAAGCAGGGAAAGAACTCGAGTTCGAAGACGCTTGGGCAAAAGCTACAGAAGCGATTTACCGAGTGCGAGGAAGCTGTGGCTCGCGCTTACATACGACGGAAGAAGCACATCTCTACATCGCTTACGCTCAATGGCCTTCAGAAGAAATTTTTGATCGAGAAGTGACGAGTGATCTCTATACTTCAGAGGAGAGATCACAATTTATTCGCATGAAAGAAGCTACCGAATCGATAAAAATTTTGCATAGGATGAGTGTGCTCGATGATCGGTTGAAGAAGTGAATTTGAGATCACAATCTATGAACTCAAATCAGAGAATCAGAGAAAATTACTGGAAAATTTTATAAGTCATCAACACCTTTGCTTCGTTTCTAATGCGCGTTTTTTACTCGGTTATAGTACTCTGAAAAATTTTCAACTAACTCTTCCTTACAAAGTGCCCCTATGCAGAGGCCTCAAGTAAAACTGGAACTTAGGTCGGTAACGCTTCTTCTATAAACAACAAGCCTTTGGATATTTTGATAAAAAAGCAATAACTGCCGACACTTTTTTTTTGCAGTTTAAGTAATTTTCATGTCATCATTTTATTAGACCCTTCAGTTCCATCGTGGAAGTCAAGAAGTGACATCCGCAGGGGCCAGAAGACGTAACTAATAGTGCAGGAGGTACTATGTCGCAATCTTGGTCAGAGTCTAAGAAGTTCCCGTTACTACCGTTAAGGGACATGATTATTTTCCCCCACATGGTCGTACCTCTATTCGTTGGAAGAGAAAAATCAATTTCAGCGCTTGAAGAAGCCCAAAGAAACAACAATGAAATTTTCCTCGTCACTCAAAAAGACGCGAGTGTTTTAAATCCAGATCGTGAAGACGTTTACGAAGTAGGTGTGGTTGTTAACATCATTCAGATGCTAAGACTTCCAGACAACACAGTAAAAGTTTTGATCGAAGGTAAATACCGTGCTCGTCTTAAAACTTTTGAAAGTGGCCCAGAAGGTTATTTCGCTGAAGTTGAAAAATGCACATCAGAAACAAAGGACCCAGTTACTCTTGAAGCTACCATCAGAAGCATCAAAGGAATCTTTGAACAGTATGTGAAGCTTAATAAGAGAATTCCGCCTGAACTTTTGATGAGCATTTCTTCAATTACAGATCCTTCTCGCCTTGCTGATATCATGGTCGCTCACCTGACTATGAAGATTTCTGAGAAACAAGAAATCCTAGAAGCAGTTGAAGTAGGAAGAAGATTAGAACTTCTTCTTGAAAAGATGCAAGGTGAAATCGAAATCATCAACGTTGAAAGAAGAATCCGTACACGTGTAAAAACGCAGATGGAGAAGTCTCAGAAAGAGTACTATTTGAATGAGCAGATGAATGCAATTCAAAAAGAACTTGGACAAAAAGACGATGGTAAAACTGATATCCAGGAAATGGAAGAGCGCCTAGCTGCTAAGAAGATGCCTGAAGAGGCTCGTGAAAAAACAGCGAAGGAACTTAAGAAGCTTAAGTCGATGTCACCAATGTCAGCTGAATCAGCTGTTGTTCGTAACTACATCGATTGGATGCTTTCACTTCCATGGGATGAGTATACAACTGACAATAACTCTGTAGCGCGTGCGAAAGAAATTTTGGACGATCATCACTACGGAATGAAAGATGTTAAAGAAAGAATTGTAGAGTACCTAGCGGTACGTTCACTTCTTAAAGAAGAAGGAAAAGGAACAATTCTGTGTCTATCAGGACCTCCAGGTGTTGGTAAGACGTCTATCGCGAAATCTCTTGCTGAATCTTTAGGAAGATCATTCCAAAGAATCGCGCTTGGTGGAGTTCGTGATGAATCAGAAATCCGCGGGCACAGAAGAACATACGTTGGAGCTATGCCAGGGAAGATTATGATGGCGCTTAAAAAAGCGGGAACATCAAATCCTCTTATCCTATTAGATGAGATCGATAAAATGTCATCTGATATGCGTGGTGATCCTTCAGCAGCAATGCTTGAAGTACTAGATCCAGAACAAAACAAATCGTTCTCTGATCACTATATCGAAGTTGAATACGATCTTTCGAAAGTTATGTTCGTAATGACAGCTAACGATCTTTCAAGAATTCCAGGTCCGTTAAGAGACCGTATGGAGATCATCCACTTGTCTGGATATACTCCACAAGAAAAACTTGAAATCGGAAAACGTTATTTATTAAAGAAAGCTGTGAAGAGCAATGGTCTTGTTGAACACGAAGTTCAGATTGGCGATGCATGTATGACTGATATCGTACGTGGATGGTCGAAAGAAGCTGGTGTTCGTGAGTTCGAAAGACTTCTAAACACAGTCGTAAGAAAAATCGCTACAGAAGTTGTAACGAAAGAAGTACCGGCAGGGAAGAAATTCAATGTCACTTCTAAGCAACTTCCAAAATACTTAGGACCTCGTCGTTTTGATTCAACAGATATCGAAGCGGGAGCACAAGTCGGATTGGTTAACGGTCTTGCTTGGACAAGTGTTGGTGGTGAACTTCTACACATCGAAGTGGTGTCTGTAGAAGGAAACGGAAAAATCCAGATCACTGGTAAGCTTGGTGAAGTAATGCAAGAGTCAGCGAAAGCAGCTCTTTCATACGTGAGATCAATCTCTCCACGTTTGGGAATTTCTAGCGAATGGTATAATAAACACGATATCCATATCCACGTACCAGAAGGAGCAACTCCAAAAGACGGACCTTCTGCCGGTGTAACGATGGTAACGGCCCTGACTTCAGCAATCACTGGAATCGCGGTTCACCAAAACGTTGCGATGACTGGAGAAGTAACAATCAGAGGACGCGTTCTTCCGATTGGTGGGTTAAAAGAAAAACTTCTTGCAGCTAAACACGCAGGTGTGAAAACTGTAGTGATCCCAGCTAAGAACGTAAAAGATCTTGCTGATATCCCGGAAGAAATTCAAGACGGATTATCGATTCATCCATGTGAACACGTAGAGCAGGTTTTAAAAATCGCTCTAGATCTTAACCAACCTGAAAAATTCATGCAGGTGGTTTCGCCGACTCTTACTGTGGTTGATGGTGACCGCGGAATGGAAGTTGCGAATTAATATTAACTCTCTGACCTATTAGTTACGGGAAGGCCCTCTTAATGAGGGCCTTTCTATTACATGAACATTGTAATCAATTGACTGTTCCGCGCGGTTATTCCTTAATTAAATTCTCATTCAATTTTTTCCGATAAATTAAGCATGGGCCAGATTTTGATTGTCCTCGATGACAAAAAGCTATGTTCTCTTCTGCAAAATCAACTCGCACAAAAGTACGGGGGGCAAGTTATTTTGAAAGAGAGCGCTTCAGACGCCATCTCAATGCTTCAAATGCTTCCCGATATCGAAATCATTTTAACAAGAGACACTATTCGAAGAGATTTTACTGCCGCAAAAATTTGCGATTATCTCACAGTTAATAAAGCCGATTTTCAAAAAGAAGTTTCAGTTCTCATCTTGGGAACGAAGGCCACGAGTTATACAAAAGCAATAAGTGTAGGTGAGAATCCTTCAACTCAAAAGCTTGTTGCTCAAATAGGTTATCTTTTAGGAAAAGAAGCTCAACCTGTTTCCTTTGAGCCGGAGCCTGAACCAATTCTAGAACCTACTGTTGAAAAGCAGCCAGAATCAGAACAAGAAGAGAAAACAACTGTCTTTGTGTTACCAAAGGAAGGCTTAAAGAGCGAATCGCCAAAAAGTGAACCTCAAAAATCTATTCAGCAATATCATCCGTTCCACGTTTTATATCTTTCCCATATTCCACCGGAGACTGACGTTCATTTTGGAATTTTTACCAGAATAAAAAAAGGCGATGGATATGAATATTCTCAGAAAATAGCAGCGGGAAGCAGACTTTCAAAGACTGATATCGATAAACTTTTAATGAGAACGGGAAAAGATCTCTATGTAAAAAAAGAAGAAGCAATTGTTGCCAGTGAATTTCTGAATAAATTTTTTCTGGAAAAATTCAGAAAGACAGATTTGGATTTAAATCAAAAAATAATTCACAATTCAGAAGCGTATGAAATTCTTCTTGAAACATTCAAGCATTCTTCCTTTGATAAATACTCTGTCGAGTTGATTAAAGAATTGGTAAAGTCGATTGATTCCTTAATGAAAGTAAACGATGCCTTAGCACATTTTAAAAATTTTATTGCACACAATAAAATTTCATACGGATATATGCACACGCATTTCACGTGTCTGCTCATTTTTTTAATCATCGATAAATTTGAATGGTCAAAAGAACAATCAAAAAACAAAATCATTTATTTGGCCCTTTTCCACGATCTTTCATTGGGAAGCGATAGATTAATTAAACTTCATCATCATTATTTCCAGGAAGCTAAAAATCTTAATGAAGATGAAAAACAATTACTGCTGAATCATGCAGATGTTGTTGCTAATATTTTAGAGACGATCGTAAAAGCTCCAAAAGAACTCACGTCACTTGTGAGAGAGCATCATGGGTTAAAATCAGGAAAGGGATTTGCGGAAGCGAAGACTATTGCGATTTCTTCTTTAAGTATGGCCTTCATTGTTGCTGAAGAAATAGTGACTCAGTATCTCGACTTGATCGATAAAATGGATAAATCAAAAAACACTGAGCTTCCTAAGGAGCAGCTGCAGGCGCTTTTCACGGAGCTCAAAAAGAAATGCGATAAGCTTGCTTACGCAGAAGCCGCAAGTGCTTATCAGAAACTTTTCTTAGAAGCAGCTTAAAAATAAAATAATGATGATTGGAATAAAAATGGTGGGCGTTGAGGGGTTCGAACCCCCGACATCTACCTTGTAAGGGTAGCGCTCTCCCAGCTGAGCTAAACGCCCATTTGAATTCGTCGAGTGCTGTACAAGATAATCAAAGGGCCAGATCCTGTCAATTATTTTTTCCTATGGATGGTCATTATTTTCCTTATTTAGGGCCGTAAGTAGATAATTTTTTATTCAAAACTGTGCCTTCCGATAATTTCAATATGAGATTAGTTCTCACTATTATCCTTCTTTTCCTTAGTCTGAACTTAGCATTGGCCAGGGACGAAGGAAGTTTTACTTTATAGAAGTGAACCGCAATAACATTCACAATATCTAGGCGCCGATGACATTGCTTTTAATTAAACGAATGGCCATAGCGAGAAGGATTGTTCCAAAGAATTTTCTAAGAATGATACTTCCGGTAACTCCGAGTTTTTTATCAATGAAGTCGGAAGCCTTTAAAACAAAATAGACAAAGACAAGATTGAGCAGGATACCGAGTATGATATTGGCGCGTGCGTATTCTGCATTCAACGAAATGAGTGTCGTCATTGATCCTGCACCTGCGATTAAAGGAAATGCGAGAGGAACGATTGGCGTTTTCACTTCCTGATGAGCATCGTGCTTAAAGATTGTAATGTCCAAAACCATTTCGAGACCGAGGAAGAACATAATGAGTCCTCCGGCAATCGCGAATGATTGAACATCAACACCGAATAAACTGAGAATCGATTCCCCGATAAAAAGAAAAGCAAAAAGTAGAATACCGGAAATGAGAGTGATCTTTCCGCTTTCAATTTTGCGGAACTTTTTCTTTAGATCGAGAATGAAAGGAATTGAGCCGAGAATATCGATAACTGAAAAGAGAATCAGTGTAACTGAAAAAGTTTCTTTAAAATTTATTGTATTCAATAGGCTCAACATAATTTTATTTTTTTAAATGATCAGGAGTAAATGACAATGGCATCAACTCTTTAAATTTCATTGTTGTTTCTTTTCCGGCCTCATCGCCCATGACGACTTCTAAATTCGGATCAGCGAATTCGCTGATGACCTGACGACAAAGTCCGCAGGGAGGCCATCCGTCTTTTGTGTAAACGTAAATCTTTTTGAGAACCATTTTCTTTTCAGAAACAGCTTTCATGATTGCCACACGTTCAGCACAGATTGTTCCACCAAAACTCGCGTTTTCGACGTTGCAACCAGTGTAGATAGATCCATCAGTTGTTTCCAATGCACATCCCACCATCGCTTTTGAATAAGGAGAGTAGGCATTCTTTGAAGCTTCTAGTGCAAGAGTTCTAAGTTTTGCTGTTTCCATTACATCTTTCCGAATTTTTCAATTGAACCGTTTAGTAGAGCAGTGAAGTGATTCATGGCCTTCATTGCTTCATGTTTAATATCTTCGTGTTTTAAAGTTTGATCAACAATTCCCGCACCCATGTTCGTGATACAGCTTACACCGCAAACTTTGAGACCTAAGTGATTTGCAGCAATCGCTTCAGGAACAGTACTCATTCCTACCATATCACCACCGAGAACTCTGATCATTTTAATTTCAGCTGGAGTTTCGTATGTCGGACCGAGAACGCCCGCGTAAACACCTTCGTGAATTTCGTGTCCTAAACCTTTCGACACTTCTTTCATGATCGCGATGAGTTCTGGTTTATAAGCGTGAGTCATATCTGGAAAACGCGGACCCATTTCATTGTTGTTTGGTCCAACAAGAGGATTTCTTCCCATCAGGTTGATGTGATCGTTGATAAGAACTAAATCACCTGGACGGTATTTTAAATTTATACCACCAGCAGCGTTCGTTAGAACGAGTGTACTGATTCCAAGGATTGAAAGGAGTCTCACAGGGAAAACCACTTCTTCCATTGGAAGACCTTCGTAAGCGTGAAAACGTCCTTGAAGAACAGCGACTTCAACGCCTTTTACTTTTCCAAGAATCAATCTTCCTTCGTGTCCTTCAACAGTCGTTTTTTTGAAGTAAGGAATTTCGCTGTAAGGGATGATTGTTTTGTCTTCGATTTGCTCAACGAAAACGCCAAGGCCTGATCCTAAAACAACTCCCACTTTTGGTTTTGTTGCTTTAACTGAATGGATGTATTGAGCAGCCTTACTTAATTTGTCGTACATAAATTATCTCTTTGTTGTTTTCTTTTTAGGTGCAAACTTTGTCTGCACTTCAATGATTAATTTCTTTTTAGCGCGCGGTTTAGTCGCAGTAATCGTAATATCTTTTTTGCTCATTTCATCGCTGATCGCGCGGACGATATCCATTTGCGAATCGTGGCAGTGAATAGTGACTAACGATTCACCTTTTTTAACTTTGTCGCCGATTTTTTTATTCATCACAAATCCAACAGCGAAATCAATTTTGTCTGTTGTTTTCTGACGTCCACCTCCGAGCTTCACGCAGTGAAGACCGAGAGATTTACAATCCATCTTAGTCACGAATCCATTTTTAGGAGCTTTTACTTCAAAAGTTATTTTTGTTTGCGGAAGAAGAGAGTAATCATCGACAACGTTAGCATCTCCGCCTTGATCTTTAATCATGCGACGGAAAACCTCCAGTGCTGATCCGTTCTCAAGGGCAGTGCGAGCTTTTGCATTTCCTTCTTTGTGAGTTTTCGCAAGTCCTGCAAGGTAAACCATTCCGCCTGCAAGTTGCACAGAGAGTTCAGTTAAATCTGCAGGTCCTTTATTTTTTAGCGTCTCGATACTCTCGATAATTTCAAGAGAGTTTCCAACTGCACATCCAAGCGGCTCAGACATATCAGTAATCATCGTCATCATATTTTTGTTAAAACGAAGTCCTGTATCGCGAATACTCGCTGCGAGTTTTTTTGCGTCTGAAAGTTTCGCCATGAAAGCACCGTTGCCGGTCTTGATATCCATGACAATTCCTTTTGCACCTTCAGCAAGTTTTTTACTCATGATTGAAGCAGTGATGAGAGGAATCGATTCAATCGTTGCGGTGACGTCGCGAAGAGCGTAGATCTTTTTATCCGCAGGAGCGATTTCTTTTGTTTGACCGATGAGAACAACTCCGCGCTCGTGCAAAAGTTTTTCAAATTCATCGAGACCGATTTCTGTTTTAAAACCTTTGACCGATTCAATTTTATCGATCGTTCCCCCAGTATGACCGAGACCGCGACCTGCGATCATTGGAACTTTTACTCCGCAAGCAGCGGCGATAGGAGCGAGAATGAAGGAAGCTTTGTCACCGACTCCACCTGTTGAATGTTTGTCGATAAAATGTTGTTCAGGAAAGTTGAGGGTTTTACCCGAGTAAAGCATGGCATCTGTGATCGCCACTGTTTCGTCTTTATCAAAACCGTTGAGGTAAATGGCCATGAGAAGAGCGCTCATTTGATAATCAGCGATTTCACCTTTTGTAAGACCTTCGATGAACCATGTGATTTCTTCTTTCGTAAGTTTTTCTTTATCTCGTTTCTTTTGTATAATATTATAAGCAGAGAAAGATGGTTTCATTGAATGCACGCTCACGTTTAATTGAGAAATTAGTTAAAATTAGTAAGAGAGTCAGTGTATGCAAAAGAGAAACAAAAATCAAAATTAACGCGAAGCAAATAGCAGTAAACAAGAGTGTACGGATGCGCCTAAAAAAAGTTTTTTCATATCTTCTTCTTACATTGGCACTAATGATTCAAACATCAGTGGGCTTCAGTGCGGATGAGCAAACTTCAAGCGGCTTCGTAGACGATTCACTGAGAGATATCACCGTTGTTATTGGATCTGGAGCAGTAGGGGCCGTTCTAGGACTTTCTACACTTTCTTTTGTTGATAAACCAGGTGACCATTTGAAAAACGTTGCGATTGGTGGAGCTGTCGGGATCGTCATTGGAGTAGGGATTGTTATTTTCTCTCAAGCGACGAGAACAAGCATGGTTCAAAATAGCGAAGTTCCAATGAACGCAGATAAATTTGCAACTCTCGCTCGTCACGATTTTGGTGACGTGAAGATCGCGCAAGATCATTTAAAAGTACCGTCATTCGGTTATTCATTCGATTTTTAACTTTTAACTCTCAATACCAAAGTCATTCAATCATCTATTTAGGCAAGTAGCGCCATATATAATCCTTTTTTACGTCTTGAATAAGCTTTGCTAAACTTAAAGAGATTTAGAATTTAAAAGGATTTTCCATGGCCAAACAATTAATTATCAACCAGACACTCAACGAGTGTCGGGCGGCGCTTATAGAGAATGGCGAAATACTCGACTTTCTCATGGAGCGCTCACACGACCACCACCCGGAAGAAACACGAGTCGATTTCCCATTTGTAGGTGATATCTACAAAGGAAAAGTTGTACGCGTTCTTCCCGGAATGCAATCAGCGTTCATCGACATCGGTTACGAAAAAGCCGCTTTTCTTTATGTCGACGATGCCTACATTCCAACACTGGAAGAGCAACGAGATATGGCAGAAAAAAGCCGTCGTTCACTCGAAGAAAGTCATAAACAAGGGGAAGTGATTCCCGATGAACTTTCGACTTTATCAGAAGCAGTGAACATGCGTTTTCGTCCAGACATCAGCATTGAATCGTTTTTAAAAGAAGGCGATGAAATTCTTGTTCAGGTCGCGAAGGAACCGATTTCGACAAAAGGTCCGCGTGTCACTCGTCATATTACATTCGCAGGAAGACATATTGTTTTCATGCCGTTCATTGAACACACAGGTGTCTCACGCAGAATTGAAAGCGAAAAAGAACGCGAACGTTTAAAAGAAATTTTAGAAACAATTCGTCCGGAAGGAACGGGTGTTATCGCTCGTACAGTTGCTGAAGGACAATCGTATAAAACATTAAAGTTCGACTACAACATGCTTGTGAAAATCTGGAAAGATGTTCAGAAGAGAGCTTCTACTGGAAAGGCCCCTTATGTTGTTCACCAGGATTTAAGTTTCATTCAAAGAGTCCTCCGCGATATTACTGATGAGGATGTTGATGAAATTATCTTAGACTCAAAAGAAAATTTAAAAGAAGCTGAGAAGTTTATTCAAAAATTTCTTCCAACAATGAAAGGAAAGTTTAAACACTACGGTGAAGAAGCTACGCCTATTTTTGAAAAATTTGGAATTGATTTAGAAGTAGAACGTGCGATTGATAACAAAGTTTTTTTGAAATCAGGCGGCTCACTCAATATCGATCAGACAGAAGCTCTTGTATCGATCGACGTTAACACGGGTAAATACATCGGAAGAAAAACTTTCGAAGAAACAATTTTAAAAACAAATCTGGAAGCGGTTAAAGAAATTGCTTATCAATTGCGTTTAAGAAATTGTGGCGGGATTATCATTATCGATTTCATCGATATGGAAAAAGAAGAAAACCGTATCACTGTTTATACCGCTTTATTAGAAGCGCTGAAAAAAGATCGTGCGAAAACAAACGTTCTTCCAATTTCAGGTCTTGGACTTGTCGAGATGACGAGAAAACGTACGCGCGATACTCTCTCGCGTATCATGTGTGAGCCTTGCCCTTACTGTGAAGGAACGGGAAGAGTGAAATCAACTCTGACTGTTTGTTACGAACTCATTCGCGAACTTAATAAAACACTCGCTAAATCAAAAGGCACAAAAGTGTTCATCTACGCTCATCCGGAAGTCACGGCGACTTTAACGAGCGAAGATTTTGATTTGATCGAAACGTTGGAAGAAGCTCACGGTAAATCAATTCAGATTCGCTCTGAAAATAATTATCACATCGAACAATACGAAATTTTTCCTCAAGAATACTAGTAAAAATGAGGCCACTGCCATGAAACCAACCGTAAAAAGTTTTTTTGGCAGTGAAATCATTCCTCTCATTCCCGCACTCGCAGAACTTCGAATCAAAGTCTTTCACGATTTTCCTTATTTGTATGAAGGAGATCTTGAATACGAAAAAAACTATTTAAAAGTTTATACGGATTCTCCCCGCAGCGTTTTAGTGGCCGCTTTTTTAAATGACAAAATAATCGGAGCAGCGACAGCGTTACCTTTATCAGACGAAGCCGATTACGTAAAAGAGCCTTTCCTGAAAGCAGAAATGAATCTCGAAGAGATTTATTATTTCGGAGAGAGTGTTTTGTTGAAAGAGTATCGCGGACTCGGATTGGGCCACGAATTTTTTAACGGTAGAGAGGCCGCTGTCAAAAAATTTGGATTTAAGATTGCTACGTTCTGTGGAGTCGAGCGCCCTGTGGATCATCCAATGCGCCCGAAAGATTTCAGACCTCTCGATGAATTCTGGATGAAACGCGGATACGAAAAACAAACTCATCTCAATAGCGAATTCTCATGGCGCGATCTCGGCGAAAGTCACGAAACAAAAAAGAAAATGACTTACTGGTTGAAAAAAATATGAAATTAAAAATTGCAACTGCAGCTTATGATCTTCCCGTTCATCAAACTTTTGAATCATGGAAAACTCATGTTGAAAAATGGGTGAAAGAGGGAAGTGCGAATGGAGCTAAACTTCTCGTTTTTCCTGAGTACGGTTCTATTGAACTCATTTCATTGATGAGTAAAGAAATCCAAAAAAATCTACAAGCGCAGTTAAATGAAATTCAAAAATATCGCGATGATTTTTTAAAAGCCTATTCTGATCTCGCTAAAAAATACAATGTCACCATCGTTGTTCCAAGTCTTCCCTGGAAAGAAAGTGAAACGCGTTTTGTGAATCGCGCTTACGTTTTTAATTCGGAAAAAATGCTCTATCAGGAAAAACAAGTCATGACTCGTTTTGAGAATGAAGAATGGTTTGTGTCTTCAGGAAAAAAAGAATTAACCCTCTTTTCTGTTGAAGGAATTTTGTGTGGGATTTCGATTTGCTACGATATTGAGTTTCCTGATTTCTCACGACAACAAGCACTCGCAGGAGCAAAACTTCTGATCGCTCCTTCATGCACAGAAACCATGGCCGGAATGAATCGCGTTCATGTAGGTGCAAGAGCGCGCGCTTTGGAAAATCAATTGTACGTTATCGTTTCACAAACAGTGGGTGATGTTGATTACTCTGAAGCTGTCGATAAGAACACTGGCATGGCCGCAGTCTACTCAACTTGCGACATTGGATTTCCTGATGATGGAATTGTCGTGCAAGGAAAGATTAATGGTGCAGGATGGACGTATGCCGAACTGGATTTTGAAAAAGTAGAGTACGTCAGAACTCATGGCCGTGTGCTTAATTTTCTAGATATGAAAAGAAACTGTTAAATCTCTCTAAGTAATAAATTGTATACTTTTGGACAGAGCTTTGACGACCTCTCGTCTAAATCTTGTCTTAGAGTTTCTCTCCAACCCAAGTGGTATAAAATTAACGGATTTGAAAGGAATTTCAAAGCAATAGATTTTGCCAATGGACCCATCAAGAAGGACAACTTCTCTTTTTTGTATAGTCAGGCAGTATAGAGCTAAACGACACATGGTTGTCGTAGAAATGTACTCTCGGATTCTCAATTTAAAACCTCGTAAGGATGGTGTGATATGTTCCCAATTAATGTCGTTGAAAAAGAAACAGGTATCAGCAAGTATCTACTGCGTATGTGGGAGAGACGTTACACGTTTCCTCGTCCGGCAAGAGATGTGAAAGGCGAAAGACTTTATAGTGATCTGGATGTTGAAAAACTAAAACTAGTGAAGTCGTTGATGCAAGAAGGTTATCGTCCTTCTAAGATTATTAACCAAGGTCTTGAGGACCTAAAAGAACTTTCGAAGTCGTTTGCCAAAGCGGCGATCTCAACGGCCAAAGACGCTCTTGAGCCGATCGTTCTCATTACAGTTCCTGGAATGGAACAAGATGTTCGTCTGGCCCTAAAAAATCACAATGTTAAAAAGATTCTTGTGGTTTCTAGCCAGGAAGACCTTGCTAATTTAAGTCTGTAAAAACTTCTATCCCTTTGACGAGATCGCCCCCCCTTTGATAGGGTGGGGCATCTTTTTTAGGGGGAATCCATGAAAACTCTTTTAGCCATCGCTTTATCGCTCGCAGCTTTTAATTCATTCGCTAATACAACAGATACATTAACTTCAGTTCTCCCCGTTGGTTCTTATTCTGGATCAAATGATCGTGGAGCATGTACAGTTGAAGTTTCTTCAGCAAACGCCTCTAGAAAAGCAATCAATGTAACGGTTTCAGAAAATGCAGCAACAGTTTCAAAGCTTGTTGTTGATGGATCAGAATTCAGATTCAGAGCTAACAAAAAAGAATTCGTTCAGACAGATACAGTATTCACTGATTCAGACAGAACAAGCTATAACGAAAATATCATTCGTACGACAATCGCAGGTGACAACCAACTTTATGTTGTGACTTCACAAGCAACAGTAGAAAACACAGACAGAAATGAAACTATTGCTGAATGTGTGATCGATCTTTAATTAATTTAAAATTAATATAAAATTTCACCAAGGCCTGCTTTTAAGCGGGCTTTTTTTATTGCAAAATCATTGCAATAAATTCGAACTCTTTTAAAATAATTTTATAAAACTAAAGGAGTAGTATTATGAAAACAACTTTGCTGATTTTGTCTCTCTTCACGTTCACTCATTCTCTTTATGCTCAAGATGCACACCCAAGAAAAAAAGAAGTAAAAACCGATGAAGAAACTTCTCCAGCTGTTGCGAGTGCGATGAGTACAGCTCATCTTGATCTTATGGGAGGAGCTGTTATTCCTGTAGGAGATATTTCAGACGTAGCTAAAACAAGATTTGGATATGGGGCTCAATTCTTATTCGCGGCTACTCCACAATTCCACATTGGTGCTTTTTATGAAACGAGCAAGGGAGAAATAAAAAACTCTGGGGATCTTGAGGTACCAGTTGATCTTCGTTTCAGTTATTATGGTTTAGTGGGACAATTTTATTTTGATCCAACGGTTTATTTTCAATTAAAAGCTGGTCTTTCTTCTATTGAAGCAAGTGCGAGTGTTTCAGGCATTAATGTTGCTTTTACTGCAGATGAGCATCCTCTTATCATTGGTGCTGGCTTAGGTTTAAATCTTCCTATGACTGGAACATTGAGCTTCGCTCCTTACGCGGGAATTATTCATTCATTTAAAAAAGGTGAAGATACTAATGAGATCGACGCTTATAACATGATTGAAGTGATGGCGGCTTTAAGATTTAATTTCTAATCTAGAAATAAGTAGGCCCTCTTTCGAGGGCCTTTTATTAAGCCTTTGTCTTAGACTTTTTTTAGGCTAATTGAGAATTTTCCTTCATCGAGTTCTGTTTCCAATTCTTGTTTTGCACTTGCTTGAACAAGATCAACACCAAGAGTTTCACTCGTAATATAATCTTTAAACTTCAATGCGATTTTCGAAAGGTTTTCCGAAGCACAGAATACAATGTGCACGCGATCGCTTACGTTGAAGTTGAGATCTTTACGTGACTTTTGAATAAAGCTTACCATCTCACGAGCTGTTCCTTCATCGAGAAGCTCTTGAGAAGGTTTCGTATCCATATCGATTGAGATGAAACGGTTACTCATTGCCTCTGTTCCGGCCTTCGCTTCTCTGAAGATCAGAATTTCTTCAGCGTTAAAAATCACACCATCAAGTGTAAGTGATCCTTTCGCCTCTAACTCAGAAAGTTTATCGCTTCCCAGTTTTTCGATAAGTGCTTTGTATTTCCCCATATCTTTTCCAAGTTTTTTACCAAGGAGTGGAAGATTTGGTTTCGCAAAAAGCGTGATGAATTTTTCTTCTTCAGTAGAGAACTCGATATTTTTGATATTGAGTTCAGACTGGATATAGCTTGAAAGTTTTTTGATCTCATCCAACATCTTTTGATCTTTGTGAATTATCGTTAAACGTTTAAGCGGAGTTTTAACTTTGATCTGAACTTGATTTCTCTTTTGTCTTCCAAGCAGGATCAACTGTTGCATTCTTCCTACAGCTTCTTCGAGTTCGCTGTTGATCAGGAAATCATTTGGAAGAGGGTATTCACAAAGGTGAACTGATTGCGCTTCCTTTGGATTCATTTTGCGAAGTTCCTGGAAAACGTATTCCGAGAAGAACGGAGCAAATGGCGCCATTGAAATCGTTAACTCTCTTAGTGCTGTGTAAAGAGTTGAGTAAGCCGCACACTTGTCGTCTGTTAAGCCATCTCCCCAGAAACGAGCGCGGTTCAATCTGATGTACCAGTTTGTTAAATCTTCAATGAATGTGAAGAGCGCAGGAACAACGTTGTAGAGGTGATACTCTTCCATTTCCTTCGCGATATTTTTCTTCAATGTTTGAAGGTTTGATAACAACCAACGGTCAACGATGTTGTCCGACGTTTTGAAATTTGTAACCGGTGACCATCCATCGACTTCAGCGTACGTCTGGAAAAATTTAAATGAGTTTTGCCATGGAAGAAGAGCTTTTCTTACCATGTCTTTTACACCGACGTCAGTGAAACGTTGTTCTTCTGCTTTCACGAGTCCAGAGTTGATCAGATACAATCTAAGAGCGTCAGCTCCGAATGTTTCCATCAATTCATCAGGTGCTGTGTAGTTCTTCAGACGCTTCGACATTTTCTTTCCGTCTTCGGCCATAACGATACCGTTAACGATTACGTTTTTAAATGCAGGCTTGTCGTAAAGAGCAGTTGAAAGAACAGTTAATGTGTAAAACCATCCGCGCGTTTGATCGAGACCTTCAGCGATGAATTCCGCAGGGAATCCGTGCTCGAACATTTCTTTATTTTCAAACGGGTAGTGAAGTTGAGCGTATGGCATTGAACCAGATTCAAACCAGCAGTCGAGAACTTCCGGAATACGTCTGTATGTTCCTTCTTTCCCTTCTAATGTGAATGTTAAGTGATCTACGTTTTCTTTGTGGAGATCCGTAACTTTTGTTCCAGTGTGTTTGTAAAGTTCGTCTATAGATCCGATACAGACTCTGTCGCCGGTTTTGTCGTTGATCCAGATAGGAATTGGAGTTCCCCAAATTCTGTTTCTTGAGATCGCCCAGTCGCGCGCGCCTTCTAACCATTTTCCAAAGCGTCCTTCTTTAATATGAGAAGGAGTCCAGTTGATTTGAGAATTTGAGTGCAATAAACGATCTTTGATTTTTTCTACGGCCACATACCAAGATGGGATGGCCTTGTAGATTAATGGAGTATCTGTGCGTGGACAGAATGGGTAACTGTGAACAAGAACGCCTTGCTCGTAAAGTTTTCCTTCGTCTTTTAATTTTTTGATGATGTCTTTGTCAGCAGTCTTAACATGTACGCCAACAAAGTCTGGAACTTCAGCTGTAAATTTCCCAGCGTCATCTACCGGACATTCAATAACAGTTAAACCAGCTTCTTTCATTACACGGTTATCGTCTTCCCCGAATGCAGGAGCGGTATGAACGATACCTGTTCCGTCAGTTGTTGTTACGTACTCATCGTTTAATACAACGAATGCACCAGCAGCTTCATCTTTTTTGAAATAAGGGAAGAGCGGTTCGTAACGAAGACCTTTTAATTCTTTCCCTATGTAAGATTCCAGAACTTCTAAATTTCTTTTCTTCGAATAAGCTTCAAGTCTGTCTTTTGCGAAGATGATTTTGATGTCTTTATCTTTGTCGTGAACTTTTACGTACTCAATCTCCGGCCCCATACAAAGTGCGAGGTTCGAAGGAAGTGTCCATGGAGTTGTCGTCCATGCAGCGATGTAGAAGTCCTGATCTTTTACTTTGAAAAGAACAGTCACAGCTGGATCTTGAACATCCTGGTAGTTTGAAGAAGCTTCAAAGTTTGAAAGAACAGTTCCAAGTGCAGTTGAGAACGGAACTACTTTTGTTCCTTGATAGATTAAATCTTTTTTCCAAAGCTCGCTGATTACCCACCAGACCGATTCCATGAATTCTGGATCCATTGTTTTGTAATCGTTTTCGAAATCAACCCAACGGCCGATTCTTGTAATCGTTTTTTCCCATTCACTTGTGTAACGTTGAACGATGGCACGGCATTCGTCGTTGTATCCTTTTACCCCAAGTTGTTTAACAGCGTCTTGAGCAGACATGCCGAGTTTTTTGTCGATTTCATTTTCAATAGGAACACCGTGAGTATCCCAACCAAAACGTCTTTCAACGTAGCGACCTTTCATCGTGAAGTAACGAGGAATAATATCTTTGAGTGTTGAAGCTAGAAGGTGACCGTGGTGCGGAAGACCTGTTGCGAACGGAGGACCGTCATAAAAAATGTACGGCTTTTTGCCTTTTGTATTTTCCAGAGTTTTCTTGAAAATATTTTCGTTCTTCCAGAATTCCAGAATTTTGTGTTCTGATTTTACAAAAGAGAACGATGTGTTTTCCGATTCATTTACTTCAGTATTGTGAACATTGCTCACGATAGGCTCCTTCTTGGTTTCACAAGGGGAAATTTTAGCACTTTACCCCGGCATTGAACAGCCAGAAGCTACAAGAAGCTTCACTTCTCTCAATAGAATTCCGAATAAGAGGGCATGAAATTAAGCTTTTTCTTTCTAATTATCCTTCTCGCGGTTTTCACTGCGGCGTCATTGGGCATAGCTCAAGAGAAAGACCCGCTTTTTAAGGGCCAGAAGCGAAGTGCGACGAAGTGGGGAGAGGTCGATTTGCGAACTTTCTTTTCACTCAAAGACTGGAAAGAGCAAAGTGATGAACGCGACCAGGTCCCGGAGTGGGAAACGATTGTCAGAGAACGCAGCAATCGTGAAATCGTTGGCCGTTTTTTCCAATGCGTGGGTACATGTCGCATTGATCGCGGACAAAGTTTTTTCAATCCAAGTTTTCGTTCGTCTATTTACGAAGGCGATGAGCTTCAGACGATCGGCGATAGTTATGCGTGGGTCTTTTTGTTTGATGGAACAATGGTGAGACTTTCACCTGAGTCCTCAATGAATTTTAATGAACTCAATATTGGTGTAAAAGAAAATTTTCTGAACGTACGTGTGAATGCGGGAAATATTTTATGGCTTTCGCGCAACGAAGCTCAATTTGAAGAAAACAATCTTCGCGAGACAGATGTTCTCTTTAATCCGCTCGCGCTCTACGAAGCGCAACCGATCCCCGACAGAAAAAAATACAAAGAAGACGATTTGATTGAAATCGTGGAAGAGAAACAAACATTTCTCAATCAGTATAAAAATTTAAATAATCTCATTGAGACAAACAATAAAATGACCCATGGAAAACCAACGTATTCTTTTATCGTCATGCCGAACATGACGTTGATGGGATATAATCCGAGTGTGGAAATTGTGAGTCTTCTCGGGGGAAAAACGTATTTTAAAAAACGTTCTCCGACATTGTTGGGACTCAAAAAAGAAACACATGAAGAAGATCTTTTCTATCAACAGCGCGGTTTTGAAAATAAAGAACTCACTCTTGTTGAAGCAGATAAATGGTTGATGATGGATGAAAAAGGTCGCAGCATGTCTGCGAGTCAGGAGAATTTAGACTGGCTCACGGCGGGAGAGTTCGTCACAAAACGCATTCCAAGTTTGATGGTCGCGCGCGAGCTCATGATGCAAAAATATTCTGAATTTGCTTTTAGAGAAAAATACGATCCGAAAGTATTGGCCCAGGTTGATGGTTATCGTTTATGGGGAAGTTTGAAATCAATTGAAGGCGAAAAAAAATCTGATTTAGAACAACGCCTGGATTTTTTAAAAGAATATTTTAGAAGAATTGAAACGACGAATTTACTCGTCTCAACTCATTTTAGCGATCGCTTAAAAGAGAGAGGAGAATTGCTTAAATCGATGGAATACGGAAATTATTTCTTTATCAAAGCGCTCGATAAGTATTATTCTTATGAAGACTACACCGACGAAAAAGAAACTGGTGAAGTGTTAAATTCAACGACAAAATTATTGTGGAAGCGCATGCATGGGATCAGATAAGTTTACACTCGTTCTGGGAAGCCAGAGTCCAAGAAGAAAAGAACTTCTTTCATGGATCAATATTCCTTTTAAAATTTTAACAGCAGACCTTGATGAAATTTCTCACGAGACAGATCCTTCAGATGTCGCTGTCGATCTTGCAAGCCAAAAAGCGCGCGCTGTTTTTGCACGTACAGAGGATCTTGTTTTTCCTTTCGTCATTTCTTCCGACACGATCGTTGTTCTCGATGGAAAAATTTATGGAAAACCGAAAGACAGAGAAGAGGCGAGAGTGATTCTCTCTGAACTATCTGATCGCACTCACGATGTAATTACCGGTGTGAGTTTTATGTTTAAAGATAAGAACACGGGAAAAGTTCGCGAGCACTTGTTCTTTGATAAAACAGAAGTGACGTTCAATGAAATTACAAAAGATTTAATGGATGCTTATATCGCGACAGGGGATTCACTCGATAAAGCTGGAGCCTATGGAATTCAAGGTCCGTCGCTCACTTTCATTTCAAAAGTTAACGGAAGTTATTCAAACGTTGTCGGATTTCCACTCGATAAAATTGTCGGCGAATTAAAAATCATTTTAGGCGATAACTGGAGAGAGCAATTTTGATTGCTCCCGTTCTCGAATCTCTTAAGGCCACTAAACTTCAATTTAAAATTGTTCAAGAAACAAAGAATGCTTTTGTTATTGAGTTCGAAGTAAAAGCAAAACCAGCCGCGAGAGTTGAAAAAATTTCGGTGGGGGAAAGTGGAGAGCTTGTGATTCAGACGAGAGCAAAACCGGTGGATGGAGAAGCCAATCAAACCATCATCGAAATAGTCTCAGATTTGATTGGCGTTCCAAAATCTCATGTAGAAATTATTCGCGGTGATAAATCAAAGAATAAAAGAATAAAACTTTTGGTAGAACTCACCGCGAATAAAGATGTCGATTACTTTAAGAAAAAATTAACGAGATTTTAAACCAATAGGTTTAAGACTTGTCGTCTTTTTTACAGAACGATTCGGTCTTAAGCTTAGAGGCTTCATTGCATTTCCTTTTCTCTCTTCAAGTTTTGAAGCGAATTTAGGTGAAACTTCCACATTAGTTGTTGTCGTTGATTTAGGTAAAATAGCAGTGTTTTGATTTTCAGTCGTCATAGTCGTCCTCATTGTTAAAGTTGTTGTTAGGTTCTTTTCGTGAGCCTTTTGGGCAACCCTTCCAACCAATAACAGTGAGACGCTATCTCAGTGCATGCGGTTTAAAGAAAAGCTACCTCGTTTTTAAAGTAGTCTTCAATACCTTCTCCTTTATTAATCATTCCCGAGCGAATTGCTATGTCTTATCGGAAATGGAATTAATTCCTTGAGAAAATTATAGCATGAGAATGGCCTTTTTCCTACGGGGGGGAAAGAGGCAAAGATTGACTAGAGTGCTATTGTTGTAAATCATTGAAATGTAGGGCATCCTAAATCTCTAGAACCTGTATATTATTCACTCGCAAGGAAGCTATTATGAAGAGGCCCTGCCCACTCTTTGCCCTAGTACTATCAACACTCGTATTTTCCTCTTGTTCTTTCAATCGTCTAGCTGTGAATACCTCTTCGGGACTACTCTATAGCGCCAGCAATGAAGTTGAGGCCGCTTCTAATTACGAATTGTTTAGAAATGGAGTGCCGGCGAACCTGATGCTGATGGAAGGTCTTCTCTCGGAAGCTCCGGAGAACGAAGAGATTTTAGCGACGCTTACGAAGGGTTATGCAGGTTATGCTTTCGCTGTGAATGAGAGCGATATGCTGAGTGAAGAGTGGGGAGAACTCAAAACAGAAAATGGAAAATCACAGGCACTGATGAATTATACGCGCTCGATGAATTATGGTCTTCGCTATTTAAAACTCCATAAAATTGAACTCGCGGATTTAGTCGCAAAAATGAACGAGCCTCAGGGGATCGCTCATCTCCTCGATAAACGTCTAAGCTCTGATAAAAAAGATCTGAATCTGGTAATCTTCACTGCTCAATCGCTAGCTGCTTTAATTAATCTGCAAAAAGACAATATCAGTTTAGTCGCTCAACTTCCGATCGCGCGCGCGATGTTTGATTGGGTCTGTATGAAAGAACCACAAATCAATTACGGAATGTGTGATGTTTTCTACGGAGCTTACGAAGCTGGCCGTCCTAAAATGTTGGGTGGAAATCCTGAGAAGGGAAAAGAGATTTTTCTTCGTGCGATCGAAAATCATCCGCACAACTGGTTGATTCGCACGAGCTATATGCAATTTTATTTGATCCCACAAAATGACAAAGAAGGATTTGCTCAGCAATTGGAATTCATGAAAAATAGAGAAGAAGAATTTAATTCTTTCTACACTTATAAAGCTGATCAAAATCCAAAAGAGATTACATGGGACAGAGAAGCGCGTTTGCGTTTCTATCAGACTCTCTCATTAAAACGTTATGAATTAATGAATAAATATCAAAAGCAATTTTTTTAAATAAGGAAGTTCCAGATGAAAATTAAAACGAAAAAAAGTTTATTAGCGATTCCATTTGCGCTCTCACTATCGTTCAACGTTTTTGCAGCTCCAATTAAAGTTGGAGTTCTTGTGCCGGAAGGAACAGGATGGGCGAAGATCATCAAAAAGATGACGACAGAAATTAAAGACGCAACAAAAGGGAAAGTAGACCTAAAAGTTTATTACGGCGGATCTCAAGGTGACGAGCAGGACGTTCTGAGAAAAATCAGAATCGGACAATTACAAGGTGGAATCTTCACTGGAAAAACACTGGGAGATATCAACGGTGACGTGCGCGTAATGGAAATTCCATACACGTTTAACAACAACCGCGACAAAGCGCTTAAGACGCTTCAGGATTTGACTCCATTCTTCAATCAGAATTTCGAAAAAAATAAATTTAAAAGTTTGGCAACTTTTGAAATTGGACAAATCTATCTTGTGTCTCAGAAAAAAGTAACGAACCTCGATGGAATTAAATCGTTAAAGATCTGGTCATGGGAAGGGGACCCGGTTGTTAACACTCTTTTTGAATCGATGAAATTAATCGGTGTACCACTTGCTCTACCAGATGTTCTTTCTTCTCTTACGACTGGAGTTATCGACGCTGCCTATGCTCCAGGGATCGGGATCATTTCTCTTCAATGGAATACAAAAGTTAAGTACGTAGTAGACTTCCCAATTTCATATTCGATTGGTGCATTTGTTATCACAGATAAAGCCTGGAAAGAAATTTCTCCAGCTGATCAAAAAACTGTTGCTGAAATTTCTAAAAAATATGAAAACGAAATCAACAACACAAACTCAAAAGACAATGCTGATGCTTTCAATGCGATGAGAGCACAAAAAATTGAGTTCATTAAATTCAGTGACGCTGACATTAAAGTGGCTCAAGGATACAGACAAGAAATCGTAAAAAAACTTAAAGGAAAATTATTCTCTGAAGAAGCTCTAAAGAAATTAGATGCTGAACTTGCTAAGAAATAAAGAGAAAGTCGGGAGTCGTTATGGGACTTATTAAAAAAATTGATTGGGCCGTTGAGAAATTTTCGGCTTCTCTATTAGTCGCGAGTATTCTCGCGATTCTTATTTGTAGTTCATTAAGTATCATTCTTCGTTGGTTTCAAATTAACCTCGCATGGATTGATCCCTTTGTTCGCCATTTGGTTTTGCTGGGAACTTTCTTAGGAGGAGTTGTTGCAACTGGAAGAGGGAACCATATCGGTATCGATTTGATTTCAAAATTTCTTGAAGTGAAAGGTTATTCACACGCACAAGCAATCGTGAACAGAATTATTCTTTTCACTTCTGGAATTGTCCTTATCTGGTTAGTCAAAGCAGGACTCGATTTTACAAAAGTAGAATTGGAATTCAGCAAGCCGGAATTCTGGGGACTAAAAAGCGGATATCTTGTAGCGATGATCCCAATCGGACTTGGATTAATCGGAATCAGATTTTTTACTCTCTTTCTTTTAACGTTTGAGAAAAAAGAAGGTGCAGTATGATCGGATGGCTTGTAACGCTTGCGATTTGTCTTCTCGCAAGTATCGGTGTTCCACTTTTTGTTATCATGGGACTCGCGGCACTTGTCGCGTTTACTTTTTCCGGTGTTGAAGTTTCTGCCGTTGCTCAAGAGATGTATCGCATTTCTTCTGCGCCAACATTAATGACAATTCCTCTTTTTACATTTGCCGGTTACTTGATGGCCGAAAGTCATTCACCAAAACGTTTGATGAAATTGGCAGAGACCGGTCTTGGATGGTTGCCTGGCGGGATTTCTATCGTCACATTAATCGTGTGTGCGTTCTTTACAGCTTTCACTGGAGCTTCGGGGGTAACGATCATCGCTCTTGGCGGGGTTATTTATCCGATCCTTATAAAAGAAGGTTATTCAGAAAAATATACATTGGGTGCGATCACTGCATCGGGATCACTCGGACTTCTTTTCCCTCCATCGCTGCCGATTATTCTTTACGGCCTCATGGCGAAAGTTGATATCGATAAACTTTTTAAAGCGGGGATTGTTCCAGGATTTGTGATCATTCTCATTCTTTCTCTTTGGTCGGTTTACAACAGTCCTAAAAGAGATGTGAAGAAAAAATTTGTTCTTAGAGATTTCATCGTTGCTTTAAAAGAATCGTGGCTTGAAGCCATTCTTCCGATTGCTGTTCTCGTAGGAATTTACGGTGGATATGTAACGGTGACTGAAGCGGCAGCCTTCACAGCTCTTTATATTTTTATCATTGAAGTTTTTGTTTATAAAGATCTCGATCTTTTTAAAGATATTCCACGCGTCTCAATTGAGACAATGAGTTTAGTGAGTGGAATCTTGCTTGTTCTTTGTTGTGCTCTCGCTTTCACAAACTACATGGTTGATGAAGATGTTCCATTGAAGATCTTCGGACTCATGAAAGCGTACTTAACAAACAAATACTCGTTCTTGTTCTTCCTGAATATTTTCCTGCTCGTCGTTGGATGTGTAATGGATATCTTCAGCGCGATCATCGTTGTTGTTCCACTTATTATTCCAGTGGCGCATGATTTTGGTGTTGATCCGGTTCACCTTGCGATTATCTTCTTAACGAACCTGGAAATCGGTTATCTCCACCCGCCGGTAGGGATCAACCTGTTTATTGCGAGTAACAGATTTAAAAAACCAATCACAGATCTTTACAGTGCTTCAATTCCGTTCCTGGTCTTGCTGGTGATTGCATTGCTGTTGATTACTTATGTTCCATCGATGAGTTTGTTCTGGTTTAAATAGAAAATGAAAAAACTTGCTACAGTTCTTCTTATTCATAGTTTTCTCTTACCAGTTGTCACACTGGCGAAAGACAATAAGGAAGTTCCAAAAGAACTGAATGAAGGACAGTCTCTCGATCGTTATTATCAAAGCGTCTACACGGGAGAAAAACGCACGAACAATTATTTCGGGCCACTTGATCCGCGTGCGACCTTCAATGCGGAGAGTGGAGACCTTGAATTGTTCGATGATCTATTTTCACAAAATTATTTGAACGATCAATTGCAGTCAGATGCTACCGACCTTCATCATTTCTGGTTTAAAAAAGTTGTGGATAAATCGAATTGTCCGGATGCAACTCTCGGGCAGAATATCGATTACATCCGATATCTCTATCGTTTGCTTTCGATCAGCTATCTTTTCGAATCGCTTAAGTTGCATAATAAAACGGCGAGAGAACTTGGCATGGATAAATCTATTTGTGCGCTTTCTTACGAAGAAATGTTTGGGAAATGCCGCCCACAAACTTCCGACATGAAAAAATTCCAGGAGCGCGTGTATGGAAAATTCGTCAACGAGATTTCAAAAATTAATGTGACTCCGTTGAATAAAAAAGAATTGAACGACTGGATGGAAAACTTTCAACATTCAACTTCGTTAACGATTGATCCGATTCACGCTCGTTTACATGACTGGTGTTATGCTGAGAAAAAAAATTGTCGTACGCTTTCGTTGAATGAAATGAAAGAAGCCTTAGGATCAATCTGCAAGGAAGACCAGACACTCGTGCAAAATCTTTGCTCTGAAAAAGATAATCTTTACGGAGTTTCGTATGCTGAAAAAGCAACCGAACTTATTCAAACGTCGAACACGTTTAATCTTATCAATCACAGCGGTATGGGAGAAGAGTGTTTACGTCGTTACGTAAAAGTTTTTTCTCCAAAAGAAGTTCGTTACTCATCACTGGGAAGACAATATCCGCTCATTTATTCTTATCTTCTGAGAAATAATAGTCGCTATCTTCAAGGTGAACTTTTCCTTCCTGGTGCACTTAAAGAATTCGACATGAAAGGATTGAGTGATTTCTTATTGGCGCTCAAGCCACCAAAAGTCGAACCAAAAATTGTTATTGTGAAACCGAAGCCTAAACCAAAACCACCGCCAGTCGTCGTGGCAAAGCCGGTTGAAACGAAGAAACCAGAACCGGTAAAAGTAGCAGTCGTAGAGCCGCCAAAACCGAAAGTTTCGGAGTTTGAGGCCCGCTATCAGGAATTGCAGGATAAAAAACTTGAATCGCTTTCAATCAATATGGACGCGTTTAGAGATGATTTCGAGTTTACTCCGCAAATGCTTTCTGACTTAGCGGCGCCGATTAAAAAATTCCAGACTCGTGCAGCCTTAAGCGATATGAAGTCTTATGATAATTTGGGAAGTGCAGAGGCTCCTGTTGGTTTGATATTTCTTAAGTATTTGATCGATACAGAAAATCATCAAGGTCTTTATAACATCATCACGGTATTGGGTGATAAGTTTTATGTGAACAATGATATCGAGAAAAAAGATCGTCCGGTTTACATCGAACTAAGAAATGATGCTTCCACAAAAAATCGTTGGCAAATTATTTTATTCAAATCGAAGCAAAAGAAATATTGAATATCAGTCATAAATCTTAGCTATAAGTAGAACTCAATATTGTCATAATATTGGTATTAGTTTCTGGTGAATCCTGCTTTGATCTGATTAGATCTTACCTCTAAAGAGGTACAGATGGTTCTTTCCTGCACTCAAAAATTTTTTTACGTTGTCGCGTTGGTAAGTATCACGGGGTGGTGTAATGAATCTTTTGCTCAGTATGGACAGGAAACATTAGAAAATCTTTCGTTGGAAGAACTCTCACAAATAAAAGTGACAACGATATCGAGAGTCAACGAGTCTATTGATAGGGCCCCTGGAGATATTTATGTATACACAAGAGCTTTGATCCAAAAAAGAGGATATAGAAGTTTAAGAGAATTATTACAGATTGTTCCTGGCTTTACTGTTTTTCATCGCGACCTTCAGTTCGTTGCCGGTATTCGTGGGCTCAATGCAAATGATAATGAAAAAGTCACACTTCTTATTAATGGGGAAGAACTCAATCAGCTGACGGAAGCAGAATTTCTTAATGGCCCTATCAATCTTGATAACGTTGAGAGAGTGGAGGTCGTTGTCGGGCCGTCTTCATTATTTCAGCCGGCGAATACTTTGGCGGCAACAATTAACGTGATTACTAAAAACAGCGAAGGCCCAGAAGTCATCGGTGCTATTGGAAATGATCTTCCTTATTCTGCGACAGTGATGGATGGTAAACGTTGGAGCGAAAACAATCGTGCAAATTTTTCTTTTACTGTTGAACAAAGAAAGGGGTTCGATGCCTGGAGTTCAGATTTCAGACCAAATATCGCTGGAAAAAAAATAACAGGAGAGCTTGATTGGCCCAGCTTTTTTAGCGTTCTACAACTTGGAGGCAAGGAGTGGTCAGGGCAAGCTGTGGCCTATCGTTCGGTTCATCCTGAATTATTAATCGACAATGGTGATCCAAGGAATAAGGCTTTTCACGTTGATCAGTTTTATTCTCTTTTTGTAAAAAACGATCATGCAGTCTCAGACGATTTTAATAGAATCATACGCACCAGTATTACATTCAAAAACCAATATCGAAAAAACCGTGATGGTCTTCCTATAAACGCACTTCAAGAATCGAATAAACAAATCGTTTATAATGGAGAATTAGGTTTTCGTTATAAAGGGTTTCAAAAGCAATTGATCCAAGCAGGAGTGCAGGCTTCTTATGACGATAACTTTGATACATGGTATACATTAGACCAAAGAAATCCTGAGATCGTCATTCCACAAACAACTCTTGTCAGTCGTAATACTTATGCACTCGGTTTTTATGCTGACGATATAGTGGACATTACTGAAAAATTAAAACTTATTGGCGGAATGAGATTTGATAAAAATCAAAGACTGCTTAATGATAAATGGTATAACGGAGAGAGAGCAGGGATTGTTGTTGATCCGACAAAAAATTGGATATCAAAAATATTTTTTAATCGGGCCGTCCGCATGCCTTCTCCTTATTCATCGCCTCTCAATGAAGCATGGGGAAAAAACAAAGCGAATCCGCCACCGTTTGCCCAGTTTTCTACCAATGCAGACAGGCCGGAAATTTTATCAACGCTGGAATTTCAAAATATTTTTTATCTCGGAAATTTTCGTTTAGGTGCGACTTTATATCATCAGGAGTTAAAAGATTTTATCAGTTGGCTTGAGCCAAGTACCAACGTGGGAAATTTTAGAGGAAATGGAGTTGAATTATCTTTGCAGGCGCCTCTCTTCACTCATTTCTCATTGTGGGGGAATGCTTCTTACAATAATTCACAACTTTTTGCAGATGTTTCGCCTTCACCTTCTACGATTGAACAGCATCATGTCGAGGTCAACCCTGAACATCGAATTATTGGTGCTCCTAAGTACACCGCTAATGCCGGAGTCGATTATGAAATTCACGATAACATTCATTTTTCTCCAGCTCTCAGATATTTTACTGAACAGGCGGCCTTTGATTTTACGAGACAGAATTTTGTTACAATCCGTAATCGACTTTATCTTGATGCGGCCATTACTTTAAAAAATATAAAAAAAATTAAGGGCACTGAAGCTGATGTCAGCTTGTCTTGCCAGAACTTATTAGACAATCGTAAAGAAGTCGCCGGTCAATGGCTGCGCGATACATATAGACCGATGGGGACATCGATCGTATTGGCAATGGGAGTGAGATGGTGAAAATCTTTACTCTTTTTTTTGTTTTCGGTTTGATGGCGACGGCCATGGCCGCACCGTCTTCGCTGGAAGACAGAGTGAAAGCAGCCTACATACTCAACTTTGCCAGATACACAATTTGGCCATCAGAAGTTTTTCCAGATGCACATGCACCTCTTGTTGTTTGTGTCTTGGGTTCAGACATATTCAGAACGACCTTACAAAAAACGGTTTCAGGTATAAAAGTTGATTCAAGATTTTTTGAAGTCAGAGAACTAAAAGAGCCATTTAGTTCTCCCAATCAATGCCATATCGTTTTTATCGACAGGTCTTATATGCAAAAAGAATTTGGTCTTCTCACTTCTTTAAAACAAAAGCCCATATTGAGCATTAGTGATGATGAATCATTTTTTGAGAAAGGAGGAATCATCAGTTTTGTTGTTTACGAAGAAACAATTCAATTCAATGTAAATCTTTTGGCAGCTGATCAGGCCGGTTTAAAACTCAGTTCGAGAATGCTGGCCTTGGCGAAAAAAGTTATCAAAGAGAGTAGGAATTAAATGGAGTTTTTACGAGATCAACCACTCCGTAAAAAGCTCATAGGCATTAGTTTAATTGCCAGCGGTATCACTATGCTTTTGATTGTCTCTGGTCTTTTATTTTATGATTTGAAAACGAATAAACCAAGAGTCATTCATAATCTGGAAGCCCTCTCTGATCTTTACAATGCAACTTTACCAGCGACTTTGTATTTTAATGATCCTAAAGCAGCAACTGAAAATCTTCAAACAATGGAGGCTCAACGTGAAGTGCGCCTGTCATGTGTGTATAGAATAGACGGAACCTTTTTTGCCAATTACGTTCGTTCTTCAGAAAAAAATCTTTTATGTCCAAAGGAGCTTCCAAAAAACAATGGACATCAATTTAAAGGAGCTAATCTTTTAATGTACCGGTCGATTGTTTATTCAGAGGAAACTGTTGGTTATCTGCTGATTGAATACGCACTTCCTTCGTTGTTTTTTCGAATCATGCAATATGCAACAATTCTCGCTGTCGTTATGCTGTCTCTCTTTTTTACGTCACTTCTTTTCATTGCTGGATTTGAAAAAAATGTTATTGATCCCATTTTAAAACTCGAAAGAGTCGCCCGACAAATCAGTGAAAAAAAAGATCACAAGTTGAGGGCCCCTAAGTATGGACAAGATGAGATTGGGAGTTTGACGGACGCCTTCAATCAAATGTTAGGGACAATTGACCAAGTCTTATCGGCGCTTTCTGAAAGCGAGTCCCGCTTCAGACGTGTTTCTGAATCTAATATGATCGGAATTATTTTCACTAATCTCGATGGAAGAATTATTGAGGCCAATGATTATTTTCTTCAGACGCTTGGTTACTCTCGCCAGGAGCTTATCGATCAAAAAATGAATTGGGCGAAATTAACACCGCCTGAGTATGCTCATCTCAATGAAAGAGCAATTAATGAATTGAAAGCTAAAAATGTTTTTACTCCTTTTGAAAAAGAATATTTCAGAAAAGACGGAAAGCGTGTCACTGTTTTGATTGGTGGTGCCTTTCTTCAAGGCTCAAAAACAGAGATTGTTGATTTTGTCCTGGACGTGACTCAACGTAAGCAAGCTGAAAAAGAAATTGAGTTACTTCTTTCAAAAGAACACAAAACGCGGATAGAAGCTGAAGAGGCCCTCCAGTTGCGAGAAGATTTTATGTCTATTGCAGCTCATGAACTGCGAACACCTCTGACTCCTCTAAAACTCCAACTTGATTTTATTAAGACTATTTTGCGTAAGGAGCCTGCTTTATTTCCAAAAATTGGGATGATTTCAAAAATGATGACTTCAGCAGATCAACAAATAAATCGTCTCTCACATCTTATTGAAGATATGCTGGATGTTTCTCGTATTAGAACTGGACGTTTTACGCTCTCACTTGAAAAAGTGGACCTCACTGAACTCGTTCAATCTGTCGTGCAGAGATATCAAATGGAGTTGGAAAAATTAAAGATCGAACTTAAATTAAAAATAGAAGAACATCTGGTCGGTTGTTGGGATCGTCTTCGCATTGAACAGATTCTTATCAATCTTCTGACCAATGCAATTAAATATGGAGAACGGAAGGCCATTGAGATTACCGTGTCTCCTTGTAAAGAGGGGGCTTGTCTCATTGTTACAGATCACGGTATCGGGATCACTGAAAAGGATCAAAGCAGAATTTTTAATCGTTTTGAAAGAGCTGTGTCCACGCAAAATTTCGGAGGACTGGGACTTGGTCTCTACATCACTCGTCAAATCGTAGAGGCCCATAATGGGCATATCAGCGTTGTTAGTCGGCCGGGAGAAGGATCGAGTTTTATAGTGGAGCTTCCCTTGATGTGGCCGTTAATGGCGATAGAAAAGAAAAATGAATTTCAGGACCAAACACTGCACTAAAATAGAAAACCCCGGATGAACACCGGGGTTGTCTATAAAGGCGGGATTGAAACTTATTTTAAATCTTACGAAGCTGCATTCAATTTAGCTTGAGCTGTTGAGCTGCTTAAATCTAGCATGAGAAGAAGACCAGAGTTTTCACCGTTAGCATCTTGTCCTACTAGAGAGATGTTACCAACTCTTGTGCTGCTTACGTAATATCTTGCTGTGATGATTGAGTTACCAATTCCAAGGTTGTTAAGTGGGATGAACACACCAAAAAGTTTTGGACCAACATAGAAACTTACACCTTTAAACTTTGTGATTGTGAAGGCAACTGCTGGTAAACGTCCTGTTGAAACACCTGGAAGAGCACGTCCACCTGGAAGAGATTGTGGATCTAGATTTTGAAGACCAACGTTTGCAACGTCTTTAATCGCGATGTTGATCGACATTAGAGTTCCTGCTGATTGAAGGTCAGGAGAAATTTCTAAGTACGAGTTT
Organism: uncultured Bacteriovoracaceae bacterium; assembly: GCA_966211875.1. Lineage (GTDB taxonomy): Bacteria > Bdellovibrionota > Bacteriovoracia > Bacteriovoracales > Bacteriovoracaceae > Bacteriovorax. The sequence goes on along the minus strand of CBIHNP010000013.1, from coordinate 23,494 downwards.
GGATACTTTGGAATGTTGTAACGAAGACCACCATCGAGTTGAATAGCTGAGAATACAAATGAGATAAGAACAGAATCGTTGTTAAGTGTAATAGCTGATTTCGATACACCAGGAATCTGGATGTTCGAAGCACTTGTACCATTACCACATGATGTAGAGAAAACCCCAATTGTCATAAGCGCAGAGAGAAGTAGGACCTTTGTTTTCGTGAAGACATTCTTCATAGTTTTTCCAAAAAATCTTGTCGCAAATTTTCTTTCAATTATTTTCAGCACCAACAGACGTACCACTGAAAACTTGCAAACGTTTCAAAGTAGAGACAGATTAATTTGAAAAGGAAGTACGATCAAGAAAAGCAAGCAAAGTTGAAATTTCGAAGAGTTAAGATGTGGGCACGTTTTATGAAAGTGCCCACAAATCTTGTGTTTTATGGTCAAGTATTAGAAATTAGCATTTAAAGTTAAGCTGCCGGCATGATCTTTATTATCTCCATAAAATTTTCCGTATGCGAGAGCAAGGTTTAAATTTTTAGAGAATGCATATTTTGCAGTAGCATCTAAGACAGTATCTTTTTCAAGTCTCGTAGAAAGAAATGATGGAAGAATTTTTGCGTATCCACCACCGATACTTGCAGAGAATTCATTCGTAAATTGCTTAGAAATTTTTACCATGTGAAGCCATTCATCACCCGTTTTGTTTCCTAGACCAAATCCGATTGTTCTAAGTTTGATTGATGACTGATAGTGATCTGGAGAGTTATTGATAACGCTTGAAAGTGTATCAAATCCACCAGCGATTAAACCACCACGTCTTGTCCATGTTGTTTCGTAATCAAGTTTTACGATATCGAAATCATGAGCAAGTCTGATAGCTGCTGAGTGGTGATCGTTTTTATAAACAGCATTCCCGCCCCATAGGATTGTGTAATACAGGTTATAATTCACTCCCAATAAGTTTCCTTCCAGTTGTGGAGTAATTTGTCTTACGTTGTCCAGATTCACTCTGTTCACAGTATTCGTTGTATCGAATTTTTTTGAATACCAATATCCAGTTTGGAACGCGTACTTGAAATGTTCAGTCATACCGTAGTAGTTGATTGAGTACATGTCGAGGTCATCTCTTGAGTTATTGAGTGCACCTTCAGCTCTTTTGTCATAAACAAGAGCAAGAACATTTTGAACGTTGAAAATTCTTATAACTTGAATACGATCTCTTCTGTCATCACTAGTTAAGAAATTTCCCGGAGAAGAAACAGGCATGCGACCAACTGTTGTGATCCACTCATTCGTTTTATAATCGATAACAGCATGATCGAGGTGTGTGATGTTTCCATTTCCAGCACCATCATCATTTATTCCACCAACCGCAGTTCCATCATGAACAGAAGGAAGAGTCGGACTTGTAGCAAATTTATGGTTATCACCTTCCCATGTTTCGCTTGAAAGAACGAGACCGGCCTTAATACTAAGGTGCTCATCAGGTTTAGCATCGAGATTTAAACGAAAAAATTGGTTGAAGGCCTGAGTTTTATCCGCACCAGTACCATTTAAAAAATAACCACGCACGAAAGCGTCGCCAGAAAAATTTACTTTTGTTTCAGCATGAGCAGCTGCCACGAATAAGCACAAGCTCACTAAAAGCGCTTTAGACATCTTCATTCTCCTTTAATTTTTGAAGGCAAAAGAGTGGAATAAAACACTATCAACGTCAAGTTCGCCTGCTTCCATGATGGCGCTTTGCTATGCCTACAAGAATGGGCGATTTTCTGGATTTGCACTTAGATTACATTCGATATCTCAAGCACTTAAAGTAAGAAGTTAAGGACTCTAAGGATGAAGATTACAATAGAGGAAGTTCGACTCGTATAGAGGTTTTTATGAAAAAAATATTTTGTTTGATGTTGATTGCGCTTTTAACCACTGCTTGTGGATCAAAAGGGAAGTCGCAAACGAGTTTTAAAATTCTTTCAGGAAATCTCACTACGGCTTCAGTGACAACATTCCCTGGTGGAATTCTCATCATGGGACACACGCTCGATGATACGCAATCTTTTGTTTCTGCTTACAAAACAGACATGGTGTTAGAGTTGCAAAAAGGTGATTGGGAATTTGCAACGATTGGTTGGATGGGAGCGAATCCGATTACAGGGAATCAACAATGTGCTTATCAACGTGCAAGCGTTCAGACGGATGATTTCACTTTAAGTTTTAATATGAGTTACGAAGCTTGCTTAAAAATGCAAACATCAGATGGAAAGTGGTTTACTGATCCGTTGTACTACAATGCAATTGGTGGAACGCTTTCTGGATTTAAAAAATTATCAATTGGTACATGTTCGAATATCGCGAGCAATTGTTCAACTCTCAATAGTCCAGGTTCGTTCAGAATCAATATTCCTGCTCACAACAAAGGAATTTTTTCGAGTACTGCTCTTTCTGATTTAGCTTCTGTTTGTGTTAATGGAACAGACAGTGCACTTACTCCACCTCATGGTGGACATGGATTCATTGGATTGGACATCACTTATTTTTCAGGAACAGCATGCAGTGGAACGGCCTATAGTTATCACTTCAATCACGGCTTTGGTGAAAAATTAGATCAAACCTATGTTGACGCCGCTGGAGTGACTCAAACAAGACGTGCCGTTCTTTCGTTGGATGGAAGTGCAACGAATGCAGACATAGCAAGAATCGATTTGCATCCAATGGGTGCATGGAATGTGACGAATGCTTTTCCGACTGCTCTGGCTGATGATTTGTATCTCTACAATGGAGCAACAACAGGGCCATCGCCTCTGTATCCTTCACCAGGGAATTTTATTCTTTATAACGGAACATCGTGGACTGCGTTTGCTGAGACTGCGAATGTGAAATTGATTCTAGAAGAGTACTAAGATCTCAAAAAAAGGCTAGCTTAAAACCCTGTAATTTTTTCTTTCTTTTGGCCATCTCGCTACAAATTGAGTATCTATCCAGAACACAATTTGAGAGACAAAAGAAAGGATATTTATGAAAAGTTTCGCTCTGATTTCACTCTTGTTTAGTTCAATTGCTTTTGCATCACCAACAACATCACACGTACAATTTGTTGCCACATATTTACAACCTGGAACAACTCATCCAACAAAAAATTATCTTCCAGAATTTATCAATAATCTTTCTGCTGTTCACTTAGGTCCGGAATATTTTGGAACTGTTCGTTCAACTCTTGGACCTCGTCAGGCGATCATCGATTTAGCTGATGAGTTTTTTGATTACACTCCAGAACACCGCGGACAACTTCTTGCGAACTACCAAAGCAATTTAGATAAACTCGTACAAAACTATCTTGTTGGTTACGAAGATAAAATTCTTGCATTCTATATCGCTGATGAACCATCAGATTACGGAATCACAAGAGAGTCGCTTGATACAGTTATCGCTGCTGTTAAAAAAATCTATCCAAATATTCCAACGTACATCATTTGGGACCAGGATTGTTTCGACAACACTCCAGCGCTTGATAAAAAATGTGGACTCGCTGGTCACCGTGGAATTCCTGCGGCCGTTGATTGGGTAGGATTTGATTGGTACTTGCGCGGAAAGCCTGAGGCGGACGCTGCTGATTTCAAGGCGCACACTGTTGCTGCAGTTGAGCGTATGAAATCGATTACGAATAAAGGGATTGTTCTTATTCCAGATGGAACGGATGAATTCTTAAAAGATTACCTTCAAGATACTCGCGATCAGATTATGGCCCAAAGAATGCAATTGTTTTTAGACTACGCTGATTCAGAATCACAAATCATCGGGATTGATAACTATGCATGGGGAACGCATGATGAAGTTCTTCGTGGTGTTGATACACACGTTATCGGGACGACTGAATTTCCGCTGACGAAGAAAGTATTGTTTGATTATGCGGCGATTGTTCGTGCGCTTAATCCGTAAAAAATGAAATTGTTTTGTATGGGCAGAAGATTTACCTTCAACAAGCTGTAATTCCTGCCCTTACTTATAAACTTGCTATTAATCCGATTAGGAGCTATTGTAAGTCTATCTGATCTAGTCTTGTCATTCGTTTGAAATTATTAAAACAGATTTTCTTAAAGAATTTGTTTTTTAGTTAGAACTCACCATCTGATCGTAAACTCAAAATCAAAATTAACATTTTTTATCACACACAGTGGTGATGAAATTCTATTGGAGTATTTATGTCTCAAAAAATTTATGTCGGTAACTTAGGTTACTCAATCGAAGATTCTACACTTGCAGATAAGTTTGCAGAGTTTGGAACTGTTGAATCAGCAAAAGTTATTATCGATCGCGATACGAATCGTTCTAAAGGATTTGGATTCGTTGAAATGTCATCAAAAACAGAAGCTGCTCGTGCGATTACTGCACTTCATGGAACGGACTTTGGTGGACGTGCAATGAATGTCTCTGAAGCGAAACCGATGGAACCAAAGACTAGTTTCCGTCGCTATTAAGCCTCAAGAGCGCCATATAGTGCTTTTCGGTAAATGGTGTATACTGAAAGAGTGCTCAAACATTCCAACAGGAGATCGTTATGGCCAAGGGACAGGACAAAGGTAAGGAAAAATCCAAAGACAAGGATAAAGTAAAACTTACTACGAAAGAAAAGCAGGATAGAAAGAAAGAGAAGGGTAAAAAATCTTACGACTAAATCGTTTTTTATAAAGGCTCCGGATAAAGGAGCCTTTTTTTTGTTTCAATTTCACCTTTCACAAATAAAGATGAACTAGAAAGTTTTTGTAATAGTTAATATCAACATCCAAAAAGCCTTTGTCGCCACTATGGTTGCCATAAGAATTTAAAATCTTAAATCCTGAAATATTTCCGTCTTGATCTCTTCGTAGACCAACAATTAAAACGGCATGTGACATCTCGGTGTCAAAAGGCTTCGTTCGGATTGAAGCACTGAGAATTCCTTTTTCTAAATCAACATAAGGAGTTTTAACTCCATCTTTTAAATAAGTACGATCATAAGGCCAGGCCATCTCTACTTTTACAGGAGTGCCATGCAATAATTCGTTTTCAATCATGTGCAATGATTCTTGCAAGCCAATTCGTTTTGATTCATATGTGAGAGAAATTTTTTTAATTTCTTCCTCATTGAAAATAACAAATTCCTTTTTATTTGTTCCTAAGGGTAAAAAATTAGTATTAAAGTCATTGATGGAATACACTTTTATTTTTTTATTGATCTCTGGAAAAAACTCTTGGGCAAACTGAACTGGAGTATAATTTTTTCCTTGAAACTCAAAATTCTCAGGAGCGATTCCAAAAATTTCTTCAAAACGCTGCTGCATTCTTTTTGCTTCTTCGAGGACTTCACGCTTAGACATTTGTTTTTTTTCTAACTCTGCTAATCGTCCGTACAATTCTGTTTGAAATGCTGCTGTTTTGATTCCTTCTCCATGAAGCTTTACTTTTTGCCTGAATTCGCTTTGAGGAAGAATTCCGAAATGTTGAATATATATATTATAAAAGTTGGTATAAGCGCCTTCTTCGAATTTAGTACCAGTCGCAAGGAACTCGACATATTTTGAAATTAAAAATTTTCCATAAATATAATCAACGGATAGTGGAATATTTTTTGATAGATCTTGTGATAGTTCGATTTCTAATTTTTCAGTTGATGAATGGGCCCAGCAACTTCCCCAATTACATTGGTCATGAACTTTAACAACTGGAATTTCAATATCGTATTTTTGTGCAGTCTTATCGAGGGGGCGTAAAAAGTTTTTAAGCAGATCGGTACAATTATGACTTTCAGAAATTTCTCGATAATTATTCGCTTCATGTGTGGCACATGAAAAGCATAATAGCAGGATCAAAAGAATGAGAAAGTTAGCCCTCATAAATAACTTATCGGTAAAGTCATTAGACAGCTTAAAAAATAAAATCCTTAATTTCTCGTGAGTGTAGTACTTCAGCTGAATGAGCAAATCCAGTTATGCGAATAACATTTGCTCCACTCGCGATTGCGGCCTTTAGTCCTGTAGGTGAGTCTTCAAAGATCAAAGTTTTCTGCGGAACAGTTTTTAATCTTTTCATTCCCTCAATGTATGGTTCAGGATGAGGTTTTGTTTGAACAGTTTGATGTCTTCCCATTTGAAGATCTACAAACGTTGTAATCGCAAAACACTCTAATGTCTTTTCAACGATAATATCTTCACTCGCACTTACAACGGCGATCGATTTTTTCTCAGCTTTTAGAAATTGAAGAAATTCAAAAAGACCCGGCGTGATGTAGTGGACTTTTTCTTCCTGAGGAAGTTGTCTGAAAATTTCAATCAAGTGCTTATTCTTTTCAGCGATCGCCATTTCAATTTCGTGATCAGTGAGCGTAGGACATGTTGCTTTCAAAACTGCTGTATCAGTCATTCCGTAAAATTGATCGAGACAAGCTTCCAGATCAATATCAATCCCGCGCGCGCGCAAAACAATGACAGCTGCTCTTGCATGAAGAGGCTCAGTGTTCACGATGGTTCCATCCATGTCGAAAATAACGGCATCGTGGTCTTTTAGTAGAGTTCTTAAGTCGGTCATTGTGGGAGTCCTTGCCCAATAATAATTTCGGTTTTTCTCTGCTATGATTGTAATAGACATAGGCAGGACTAATCTATGAAAATCTTTTCTCCCGTACCCGAAAGTGCAGCAAAAGCAGAAAGCAAATCGGTCAAAAACGAAGCGAAGGGACCAGCTATGAAAAAGCAGGCTCCAGCACCTGAGAAAAAGGCTATCAGCGAAACAGAGATCAGAGAAAAATTAGCGGCCCATGTAGAAACTTCGAATTCTGCTAAATCAAAAACAATCCAACAAAATTCGAAACAATTTGGTGCTGGGTTTATGAATGCAGAGATGAAACCAGAACCGATTGTGGCTCCTCCTGCTGCAGAAAAAACAGAAGAGTCGAAAGAAGAAACAGATTCAAAAGATCCACATCTTTTGAAAACCGATATCAATCTCAATGATCCCAAAGATCCAAATACTCAGGAAAAATTGAAAACAGTTCTCTCAAAGGGAGCTTTCAACTTCAACCCTAAAGAGCGCGAAGCCTTAGACAAAATTCTCAATGCATGATTTTATTTTGAACAAGTAGCAGCTGAATTTTTGTCACAATTTTTATCAGCGTTTTCTAAGAGTACTTGCAGTTTTTCAATCGTTGATTTCACAACGTCTTCTAAACTACCTTCGATAACCGTAGCAGCAGAGTGATCGTGTCCACCACCGCCGAGAGCGCGGGCCATGATTCCAACATCTACATTTCCAACTGAACGAAGAGAAACTTTGATTTGCGGACCCATTTGTTTGAACATCACTGCGACCTTGATATTGTCGAGAACGAGCAGGTGATTGATGAAAGCGTGAGTGTCTTCAGTGTCGACGCGGAATTTTTCCAGCATATCTTCTGTCAGAGTGAGCCACGCAATTTTTTCGTCTTTTGTTGTGTGAGCACTCGCCAGAACTTTTCCAAGCAACTTCATGAACGTTACTTTTTTCGTTCCGTAAATCATGTTGTAAGCGTGAGGTGGGCGAACACCTGTATCCATCAAACTTGCAACGAGGCGATGAGTGTTACCTGTCACTGTCGGATAACGGAAACTACTAGTATCAATCAAGATTGCCGTATAAAGCGGCAACGCCATATCGCGAGTGAATTCAATTCCGAGAGATTGAATAAGATCTCCGGCAAGTTCACCTGTAGCGGCCTTGGTCGTATCAATACAATTGTTCACCATCACTTCCTTTGCACAAGGGTGGTGATCGATGAAGAGGAGATTCGGGGCATTTTTAGCAATGGTCTTTACGCCTTCGCCGATGCGTTCGAGTGAGTTCGTGTCTGCGACGATGAAAAGATCGATGACTGCATCTGGATAAAAAGATTTGTAATCAGCGAGCGAAATGACGACGTTATGAGGATCGAGGTATTTGTAACGATCGAGCAACGACTCTTCATTCACACAAATAGCATTTTTTCCCATTGATCTCATCGCGAGACAAAGAGCGATCTGACTGCCAATTCCGTCAGCGTCCGGATAAATATGCGTGCTGATCACGATATTTTCGGCTTTTTTGGTCAGGAATTTAAAACGCTCAGTCATATTCATACGTAAAAGCCTAATCGTAATTTATCAGTCATTCTTTAAAGTTATACTAAATTTTTTTCAATTGCTGAATCTTTTGCTACGATTTAAAAAAATAAACGCCAAAGAAGTAGATGAGTGGTCCTATGGAAATGAAGCCAGACATAGCTATTGATATAAAAAATCTAAGTAAAACATATCCTGGTCGCACGGCCTTAAATGAAATTTCTTTTTCAGTGAAAAAGGGAAGTGTTCATGGATTTCTTGGGCCAAACGGTGCGGGAAAGTCGACGACGATGAAAATCCTGAGCGGACTCATACCGGAATCGAGCGGAGAGTTTGCGGTTCAAGGTAAGGTCGGTTTTCTTCCAGAGCATCCGCCGGTCTATCCTGCGATGACGGTAAAAGATTATTTGCAGTTTGTTTTCGATATTTATTCTCCAGAAAGAAAGAATCCGACAGCTGTAAGCGATGTCATGGAGAAAACGGGTCTCACTCATGTGAAAGATCGTTTGATTGGAAATTTGTCGAAAGGATATCAACAGCGCGTGGGAATTGCTCAGGCCCTTGTTCATTCGCCGGAAATTATCATTCTCGATGAACCGACTGTCGGTCTCGACCCTGTCGCGATTGCAGACATTCGCGAACTCATTACGAAATTAAAAAAAGATCACACGATTCTTTTTTCAACTCACCAGTTGCACGATGTAGAACTTCTTTGCTCAGACATTACTTTGATCAATCACGGAAAAATTGTTGTTACAGGACCGCTGGAAAACATTCTCGCGGGTTTAAAAACGAGAATGGTTGTTCGCGCAAAAGTAGCAAACTTTAACGATGCTGATAAAAATCAAATCATGAAAAAGTTTGATGTTGAATCAGTCGAGTTTCATCACGATGCTGAGAAAAATGAATACGACTTAAAAGTTGTAGCAAAAGGGGCGGGAACATTTAAAAAAGATCTGGCCCGTTTTTTAGCTGAAGAAAAAATTGGTCTGTTGGAGTTTTCAGAAGAGCGTTTGGATTTGGAAGAAGTCTTTAAACAGATGATTCACTAAGAGAGATTTATGTATTTAAGAAAAATTGGAATATTAGTCAAAAAAGAATTGAAGGACGCATTTTCAGCGCCACTTATTTATATTCTCACAGCATTGTTTTGTTTTATGATGGGATGGTTGTTCTTCAACTACTTGTTGCAGGCTAAACAATTGACGACGGCGACAATGACTCAAGCGGTGATCACACCGATCTTTGGAAACATCAATTTTATTTTTGTTTTTCTTTGTCCGCTTCTAACGATGCGCTCATTTGCTGAGGAAAAAAAGCAATCGACACTTGATTTGCTTTTGCGTTCAGAGTTGAGTGAGCTGCAAATCATTCTCGCTAAATTTATTTCCAATATGGTTCTCGTTTTCTTTATGATCGCTTTCACGTTGCTTTTTCCGATCATCCTGGCGCTTTCAGGCTACAGCGATTGGGGAGTGGTGGGAAGTTCTTATCTCGGGGTTCTCCTTTCGATCATGTCGTATCTTGCAGTCGGATTATTTTGTTCAAGCCTTACGGACAACCAGATCGTCGCAAGTCTTCTCACTTTTTGTATTCTTTTAGGATCGATGTTGTTGGTTATTACAACAAACGCAAGCAACAATTATTTATTATCGCTCATGATTCAATATCTCACAGTTCCTTTTCATTACGATGGATTTACCAAAGGCGTGCTTCGCTCATACAGTTTTGTGTATTTTGCGAGCTACTTAGGTTTTTTCTTTTTATTAACGCTTAAATCTCTTCAGTCGAGAAAGTGGTAAATATGAAACAGTGGTATAACCTTCTTCTTCTCGTCATCAACGTCATTCTTTATTTTGTCATCATCGCGCTTTGGCTTTCGATTCCGGATGTTCTTGCCCTTGATGTTTCCGTAACTGTTTTTAACTTAACGCTCACGATGGTTCTCGTTTTCATGAACCACGAACGTTTGAGTTTTTATTATCAAAGTAACCAATTCAAAAAACTTTCTGAAACTCTCGTTTTTGTTTTCCTTGTTTTTTGTTTGTTGGGAGTCGTGAATTACTGGGCCTATAAACACCCCGTTCAGAGTGATTTATCTGCTTTTAAAATGAATTCACTCACTGATCAAAGTAAAAGCATCCTGAAAAAAATGAAAGGCGAAGTGAAGTTTAAACTCTTTGCGAGAAAACAAGAGGCCAATCTTTGGCTTCCGCTTTTTGAATATTATCGTTCAGTAAAAAACGATATTACGCTTGAAAAAATCGATATCGACGTTCGTCCGGATTTAGTGGCGGATTATCACATCACAGATGCGGCCACTCTTGTTATCGAATACGAGGGAAAACGTCAGTACGTGACAGAAAGAGACGAACTCAATATCACAAATGCTCTGATTAAAATTTCCCGCAGCAGTGATCCGGTTGTTTACTTTGTTCAGGGTCACGGAGAAGGTGATACGAATTCCGGAGATAATGAAGGACTTAAGTTTATTTTCGAAGCGATGAAAAACTCCGCTGTCGATGTTCGTCCACTCAGTCTTCTTTCGTCACAAGAAATTCCATTTGATGCCAAGACTGTCATTCTCTGGGGGCCAAAGACGGCATTGCAAACAAATGAGATCAAAGTTCTTGAACGTTTTATGGAGAGAAAAGGAAACTTACTTGTGGCCATTGACTCCGATTTAAATGGCGATGTTCACGGAGAGCTGAGAGCGTTTTTAAGACGCTATAGAATCAATATCAGAAACGACATTGTCATTGATCGCAAAAGTTTTGTAAGCGGATCAGATGGTTCAATTCCGCTTATAGATACATACAATACCGAGAGTCCGATCACTAAAAAATTTAAAGGACAAAGTTTTTTCCCGTTAGCTTCATCAATCGAAGAAGTGCCGGAGCAGATTTCCAAAGAGAAAGGAAAAGTGACGATGCTTATGAGCACTTCGCTATTTCCTGAATCGTGGGGCGAAACAAATATTAAAGAACTCGCAGCTCAAAAGGCACAATATACAGAGGGGAAAGATACTAAAGGACCTCTTAACTTAGCAGCTACATACGAAAGCGATCACAACAAGGTTGTCGCATTCGGAAACTCTGCTTTTGTTCTCAATGCTTACTTAAAATTCGGAACAAACTATTCGTTGTTTCTCAATGCACTTTCATGGCTTGTGGATGAAGATCGTTTGATCTCATTCAATCTTCCTATTGTTCAAAGTGAGCCAATTTTTATTTCTCAACAGCAAATGGGAATCGTATTTTATTTCTCAGTACTCTTTTCGCCGCTTATTTTAATTGGTGCGAGTATTTATATGTACAGACGTAGAAGGGACAAATAACGATGTTCAAAAAACATAAAAACCTCACACTCTTTTTAATTCTCGTCGTTGCTATAGGTGCAACTTATTGGTTTGAAGAGCGTGGAAATTTAAAACTTGAACTGGCGAATGCGAAACGTAACGAACTTATCGATACGTCACACTTGGGAGAGTTGAAGTCCATCAAAGGAATTAAGCTCGATATGGTGAAAGAGGGAGAAAATTATTATTCTCGTGAAGGCCATATTTTGATGGCGAAGGCGCGCCTCGATGAATTCTTTAAAATTTTAGGCGGCATCAAAACAAAAAGTTTTTTAAAACCTGAAGATATCGCAAAAGTCGGACGTTCTTTTTATATTCCGGACGATGCACTTACTCTCTCGTTTGCCTTTGATAAGGGAGAAGTCTCTTTTACTCTCGGAAAAAAACTGGAATTCGATCAGACGTTTTACATGGAAGTATTTAAGGACGGTAAGAGACAGGTCGTCATTGCGAATGATGAATCACCGGATCCTGGGGCCTATAAAACAGATAAAGAATATCAGGTCTCAGACGCCAAATTTAAACGTCTGCAGGTTCTTTTCATGCTGACGAATGTTTATTTCTACGACACCCGAGTTTTTAAAGATATGTATACGGATGAGAAGAGCATTAACTTCGACGAAATTTCAATCCTCACATTTAGAAATAAAAAATATTCGGTGAACTTTAAAACGACGACGACAAATCCTCCGGCCCCGGCATCGCTAGGTTATTTTGAAAGCAACTGGATCTCATTTCATCAAGCTTTGACGAAATTGGAGGGAAGAACAATCTATGCCCCTTATGAACCAAGTGCGCTTTCAGAAGTTCTCTCGCAATTTGAAATCAAAGATCGCGCAGGAAGAAATATCACTCTCACTGTCTATAAACGTTTTGGTGAACTGAATGGATATTTTTTAACGAGCAGTTTAGATAAAGAACTTTACGTTTTAAAACAGGAAGACGCTCGTTACTTTTTTGTGAACGTTCAGGATTTCTGGAATAAAAATATTGTTCCGAAAGAAAAAGAATACCCACTCACAATTGGTTTTTTCGACGGAAAATCAGAACAGGTGAGAATCAGCGACAAAGAACTTTTTAAAGCGACAGGGATGAAAGCAGGAGTGAATCCTCGTCCGTTGGAATTTAAAAAACTCATCGACTTCTTAAAAATGGAAGGTGATCACGTGTCGGAGATGACTGAAAAACCAAGTGAAATTCTCAAGAAAAATATTCTGACTCTCAATTTTGATAATAGATCGTTGGGTGTTATTCTAGAAGACAACGACGCCATTATCGTCGATGTGGAGAATAAAATAAAAATTCACCATTATGTAGGTGCGACACTGCCTTTCAGTGTGAAACGCGCAGACTATTTTGAGTAAAAAATTATGATGGAATCATTCGCTCTTTATTTTGAAGCCTTCAAACATTTTCCCAAGAATGAAGATGGGGAACATGGACAGCTTTCATATATCGAATTGATGGGAATTTCCTGGGCCCTTCATATGCTCTATGTTTTTTACTCTATTTTTGCTCTCTACATAGGAGTGAAAAGCTATGAGTACATGTCGCAATCGAAAGACTTTGCCCACATGATACTTAATTCTTTCAATTTCACTTATCAAAAATTCGGATTGCTCACGACTTTGTTTGCTGTTGTTTTCTATCCGTTCATTTTTCAATTCGCTTACAAATTCTGGAAAGGATGTTTTAAATTTTATGCGAACGTTTTTGAATACGAAGATGAACACTTCGATGAAAAAGCGGATTCAATTTTAAGCAGTGCTTTTGCTTCAAATCTTTTTCTCGTTCTTCCTATTATCGGAAATTTTTTAAGCAATATTGCCCTCTGTTATTATCTTTTTTCCGGCCTAAAGAAAAAATATGAATTTACGTCTTTGCAAGCTTCTTTAGTGCTCATGACTCCACTTTTTGTCTGCTTTTTATTCGCAGTATTCAGTGCGTCTTACTTCGTCTTTTTATTTACCCTGCTCTAAATCGGCCGAAATAGAAAATGTCAGAAAGTTTTAAATTATATTAGGCGGCCCTGCATTGCGGGACTCGTTTTTGTCTGTCATCATTCGAAAACACACACAACGTTTTCTATATTTTGAGACATTTTTGGGGGGAATCTATGAGTCTTTTCGGGACAATGCCTGGTATTTCAGGAAGTATTGAGGTCGTATGCGGCCCGATGTTTTCAGGAAAAACTGAAGAGCTTATTCGTCGAGTGAAAAGAGCACAGATTGCTCGCCAAAAAGTCCAAATTTTTAAACCAGCGATCGACAATCGCTACCATGAAACAGAAGTTGTCTCTCACTCTTCACTTTCAATTGAAGCCACACCTGTTGGAAGTTCAGTAGAAATTTTGCAAAAAGTTTACGATTCAACTCGCGTAGTAGCGATTGATGAAGTGCAATTCTTCGATGAAAATATCACGATTGTAGTTGAGAAACTTGCTCGTCGTGGAGTGCGTGTGATCATGGCCGGCCTTGATCAAGACTATATGGGAAAACCATTCGGTCCAATGGCTTCTCTGCTTGCGATTGCCGACAGTGTGAATAAGATTCATGCGATCTGCACAGTGTGTGGAGCGCCGGCACCTAAAACATTCAGAAAAGATCCGAAAAATAGTGCTCAGGTTCTCGTTGGAGAAACTGATCTTTATGAAGCTCGCTGTCGCGCTCACGCCGATTTTTTCGGCGAAGACCAGGACCAACTTGCTTTCTTCGTAAATTTAAACGAATCACGTTCTAAAACTCAAAATCTATAGTACACTTATAGGCAGTATTTAGTCTTAACGCTCGAGGGAGTTTGGAATGACTGCTGCAAAATCTATTGGTGTTTTTATTTCAGAAGAAGCGATCGCGAAGCGAGTAAAAGAACTCGCGGAGATGATCAATCGCGACTATCAAGGAAAAGAAATCGTTCTTGTTTGTGTACTAAACGGATCGTTTATTTTCTGTGCAGACCTCGTTCGTCACATCAAAGTTCCAGTGCAGATTGAAATGGTTTCTCTTTCTTCTTACGAAGGAACGGAAAGTTCAGGACAAGTGAGTTTCAGATTGGATGTGAAACAATCACTTGTCGGGAAACACGTCGTTCTTGTTGAAGACATTGTCGATACAGGATTAACAATCAGTTTTCTTTTAAAACATATGAAGCTTAAAAACTTAGCGAGCCTTAAATTGTGTTCTCTGCTTTTAAAGCGCGCTCGTTTAAAAACAGAAGTGCCGATCGATTATTTAGGATTTGATATCGAAGATAAATTCGTTATTGGATACGGTCTCGATTTCGATGGAAACTATCGCGAGCTTCCTTATATCGGAGTTTATGGTGAGTAAGTCTAGTTACGCAGAAGGATCAGTTCGAGTTGATTTGCTGGGAGGAACTCTGGATCTCAATCCCATTAACGTTATTCTGCCAAATGTAGTGACGTTGAATGTAGCAACATCTCTTAAAGCAAAAGTAAAAGTAATCGCTATTGATTTTGATGGCGTGGAAATTGTTTCTCGCGATTACAATTCAACTGACAATTTTAGTTCACGCGATTTTACAGAAGAAAATTTGCGCAACGGTTTTTTTAAAAATCTTACGTTCATTGCAGAAATTCTTAATCTTTTTAATCTTCATAAAGGCGTTCGTTTAGAACTTGAATCAGGCTCTCCTCCGGGAGCAGGGCTTGGTGGTTCAAGTGCAATGGGAGTGACTTGTTACTCGGCAATCGCTCAATTCCTGGGACAACAATTTGATCGCGTAGAAGCGATTCAAAAAGTAAATTCACTTGAAGCAAAAATTCTCGACTGCGGTCCTGCAGGTTACCAGGATTATTATCCTGCACTTTTCGGAGGAGTCTTAGGACTTCTGCCAAAACCAGGACGTGTAGAAGTTGAACAACTTTTCTCAGCAGATCTAAAAAAAGTTTTAGAAGAAAGTCTCACGCTCGTTTACAGCAATGAAACGAGACTTTCCGGTATCAATAACTGGGAAGTGTACAAAGCTTTCTTCAACAGAGATCAAGCGGTGAGAAAAGGAATGGGGGAGATCGCAAATCTTTCCTATCGTGCACTCGAAACTATTCGTCAAAAAAATTACAAAGATCTTATTCCATTGATTGCAGCAGAAGGTGAAGAAAGAAGAAAACTTTTCCAGGGAATTCTCACTCCATCAATGCAAGAAATGCACAAAGAAATCAAAGCGGCCGGCAATCATCTTGGAATGAAAATTTGTGGTGCTGGAGGGGGCGGATGTTTCTTGCTTACTCACAGAGCTGAAGACAGAGCAATGATTGATCAGTTGATTATGAAGTACAATATGAAGAAACTCGACTTCGTAGTGGAGCAACCCCTTTAGGGAAAACTATGGATACTAAAAATATCGGAAGTCTCAGCATGAAAGGTGGTAGAAATGATAATTTCTACTTTTGCCTGATTGAGTATTATCCTGAGAGCGAACGATGGTTTTTAAAATCTCTTCTTCCCGTAAAAGATGAAGAAGCGAATGACAGTGACGAAGCGATTCGCGATTGGATTCACAATTTTGGCGTAAAACAACTTGTCGTTGATTTTCCTCTTTCAAAAGCTGCTTGTAATGAGTGTGAACTGGAATGTCCGGGAGCCGCTCATTGTCCGAAACCAAATGTCATGGGAGTTCGTGAAAAAATTCACGTTCTTCTTGAAGAAGATTCAAAACTTATTAGTTCTAATCCAAAGAAGTACGAGCAGGAAAGAAACAAGGCCGATGAGATTGTTTATAACCGCGATGTCTTCGAAAAAGAGACGGCCCATCACTTGCTCTCGCGCTCTTTCAAAAGGCGCTTAAAAAAGGGATTTCTGCCTTATTGGAACCGTACTCTGGATTTCTGGATCTGGAAATATTACTACGATCAATTGCTTGATACGTTCAATACATCGTTTGATTCTTTTGGAAACATTTCACTGATGATTCTTTCGCGTTTTAGTTATATCAAACGCCATTTTCCAAAACAGATGGAACTTTTCGAAGCGAATGAGCAGGTAATCTTGATCGAGCTTCTTCGTTCTAAAATTGTTATGAAAAAAGATTTAGATATGCTCTCTGATATCGATCTTGGTTTAGAAGCGCGTTTAGATACAATTAAAAAAATCGAAAACAAATTAAATATTTTTATCTACAATCACGATCTCGATATTCTTGTAAAAAACCCGCGCGCTTTTGATTCATTCTTGCTGGCCCTTGCCGGACAGAATGTTTTACAAAAAAAGAATCGCGAGCTTCCTGAATGGACAGAGCCAAAGCAAACGAAGTTCATCGTTCCTAATTTCGGTTAGTGGATAGGATGCACGATAACGAATGTCGTGTGAGTTCCTGAAAGATCGAGAGAAATTTCTCCCATATGTTCTTTGATAATTTTTTGAGAAATACTCAATCCGAGTCCCGTTCCGCTGTTGACCGGTTTAGTTGAAAAGAAAGGTTTAAAAACCTGATCGGCGATGTTGTCGGAAATTTTATCTCCACCATTGATGACTTGAATCGTGAGATTTTTTTCATCGAGAGAAAAATTGAGACGAATCCATCTCTCTTGATCCGGAATATGATCTTCAGCGAGAACATCCTGTGCGTTTTTAATCAAGTTGATGAGAACCTGTGAAATCTGAACGGGATGACATTTGAGTGTGCAATCAGGAATATTGTCGATCTCAAAACGAATATTATGAGAGACGAGAAGTTCATCGCAAAAATGAACAGTGTCTTCGATGATTTCAGAAAGAGAGACAATCTCTTTTGGAAGTGAATCTGAAGCCGTCGAAAAATTTTTAAGACCGCGAACTATCGTTGTCACTCGGTTAATGGCCTTCTGAATTTTTTGTGAATGTTTTAGAATAGAGTTCGTATCGTAACTCTCTCGCAAAATACTTTTCTCAATGATTTGAGCTCCACCTTTCATAATTGTCAGCGGGTTATTAATTTCATGAGCGATTCCCGCTGACATTTCTCCGATCGCAGCTAATCTCGAAACGTGTACAAGTTGCACAGTTTGTTCAATGAGTTCTTCTTTACTTCTTTCTAATTCTGCATTGGCCTTTTCTAAGTCGAGTTGATAATGAAAACGCTTTAAGTTTTCTTCCCGGAAATCGAGATATTGTTTTACTTGATAAGCGAAGTACATAGTATAGAGAATAATCAACGGAAGATAATTCAAGTGTTCAGGCGCGAAGTAGTAATAATAAAGAATGATTCCAATTTGCGGAATGAGAAGCATCGCTTGAAAGGGAATAAAAAGAAAAGAGAAATACGAAAGAGTATTGAGTGAAGCTCCAACAAAACCCGCAATCATTGTTGTCACAACAATAAAATGAATTCCAGAGAGTCTCAATTCAAAAGAGGCCACATTAAAAATCACACACCAGCCTAATGAATTAAGCCAAATGAAGTATTTGAGCACTTGCCACTGACGTTCGTTAATACTTTGCCACTGCTTTAATTTTCGACAGAGCAAATAGCGAACGATGCTAATGAAAAAAATAAAAACGGTAATCGATTGAATGAGCGGTTTAAATTGCACGCACCCGAATGGGTAGATAAAAATAAAGATGCTGAAGAAAGTGAAGGCAATACTGCTTGTGACACTTTTATTGGCCACTTCCTGGCGAAGCATATTGCGGATGATTTCATCTCTTTTCTGCATGATTTATTATGACACAAATCACTTCTGAAAAAGAAGAAAATATCGTTAAGAAAAGATCAATAGTGACTTTTATTTTTTCGAGCTCAATGCTTCTTCAAAACAAGCGTGAATTTTTGCTTCTCCGTCAGGCATTTTTGCGCATTTAAGCGGGCGTTCTTTTTCTTTAGGAGTCCATTCTGCATTGACCGTTAATGTTCCCGTATTGATATCGATGCTTGGATAAATTAGAAGTCCACCACGATCTTCTTTGTTTCCATTCATTGCACTCAAGGCAAGTTTTGTAAGAAGGTGACCAGCAACTGCACCGATGATGACATCTGATGCCCAGTGAGCTTGATCGTGTACGCGGGCATAAGCTGTGATTGAAGCAACACCGTAAGCAACCCATGGAACGATTGGATAATCTTCTTTATACATTTCAGAAATCACTGTTGCGATTGTAAAAGCTTCAGCAGTGTGACCTGAGTAAAAAGAAGTATCATTCTTACCAGAGTTAAAGAAACTATCAGGTCCTTTTCCAGCGTAAGGACGAGCGCGTCCGGCGACGTTTTTTACTGCTGTTGTCACAATCCCTTGAGCAATTGAAGCTCCGACTGTGAAAAGTGCTACTTGTTTTAATTTATCGTTCTGATAATAAACTCCAAGAAAATAGGAACCGGCAACAAGAGGAACAATGGCATTGCTTCCTAGAAAATTTCCTACGCTCGCAATAGGAGCTGTGATGTTTGATTTGTGATTTTGAACTACATCCATAATCTCTTGATCATTATGAAAAGCGATAACGCCTAAACTCGTTGCCGCTGCAAGAGTTAAGAGTTCTTTATTATCGAGAGCGAGAGGAATGAAATAAGATTTTTGTGTGTCTTGTGAAAGATAGCTATTGAGGTCATATGAATTTAAAACTTTTCCGTCGATCTCTGCGATTTGTAATTCTTGTTCTGCCGTACAGCCCATTATTGATTTACGACACGCTTTGATTTCTTGAACGATCGATCCGTAATCGAGATTGAGATCGCTACTAAAAGCGTGAGCAGAAATAAGTAAAGAAAGAATAAGCGTAAATGACTTCTTCATAGGATTCCTGTTTGTTTGGATTACCTACGAAGTGTATCTCATTTGTTGAAAGAGAAGGTGGGGCAAGTAATAAAGTAAGAAAGGTTTTGAGAGTGTCTAAAAAATAGACACTCTAGCTAAATTCTATTTGTAAGCAGGGCCCAGCTTCCGATTTCTACACTTAGGACAATCCCGCTAATAGAGCCAATAAGCCACAAGAGAGAGAAGCTAAGGAAAAAAAGGTCAGGGGAAAGCATAAGAAGGAATCCTAACGAGGAAAGAACGATTGTCAGAGTAAGCAGAATCTTATGGAAGCGAAGAACGCGCAGTTCATCGCGAGAAAGAACAGTACAAATAACGGCCATTGAAGTCATTGTGAAAAAGATCCCGCATGCGAAGTCGCAGAAGTGTGGGCCCATTTTCATGAAGAGGTCCATCAAATTCAATTTTGTTTTTACGATAGAAAAACCCATTTGCGGACAAATGCTTAATGTGATGATTGCTGTGAAAATGTGAATACCGAAAACCTTCAGGAGGATTTTTTTCAGATCGGGATTTAATCTCGATTTTACTTCTGCAAGAATTTTTTCGTTCACTCTGTTTGGAACTTGGTTCATACGTCACCTTTTCTTAGAGAGATTGTTAGGCGGCTTACTATTTTTCTTAACGACGTTTCGGACTTGTTCAGGATTTTTGATATCTCTTCGTAGGAAAGTTCATCGATGTATTTTAGTTCTAGTAGTTCTTTTTGGTCGTCGGAGAGGTTTGCGAAATCCGTTCCCGATGGCCGATCGTCGTTCCCGATGACTGTCTCTGTTTCCGTCACCGTTTTCTGTTTGCGGTTTTCGTAGCGAGAGCTTGCTCTAAAATGATCGAGAGTTGTTGTTCTTGCTACGACGAAGAGCCACTGCTCGAATTTAAACTTCTCTTTATAGAGATGTTTGCTGTCGTGAATTTTTAAGAACACTTTTTGCAATAAATCTTCTGCGTCTGCCTGATTTTTTACCTTCTTCATTAAAAAAGAAAAAACGTTTTGATGAAAACGAGAATAGAGTTCACTGAAAGCAGCGTAGGCTTCTTCCGGTGAATGTTGCTGATAAATAATCATAAGCTCTTCAGCAGTTTTCTTTTTTAAGTCGAGGGCACTGGTCGCGATAAGCTGCTCCTTTAAAAGGTATACGTCACAAACTCGAATCCTGTGACGTATACCCGATAGAATCTTACCTTGGGGGAAATGTGTTATCCAAGCTTTTATTATCATTGGGACTAGTGGCCGTCCTTAATTCTCAGGCTTATGCCCATCCTGTGGCCTATGCGAATTCAAATTCCATTATGACCTGGAATAGTAAAGAGATGAGCGACTGGATGTTCACGCATACTTTTGCACCGACCTACTCACTTTCAGCGCGCTATTTGCGTATAGAAACAACAGAAGGTGAGCGCACGTTTTACATTCCTCACGCGAATTTTCTAGCAAAGAGATGGAATGAACTCGACTCGCAGGCAAATATTTATTTGTCAGCAGGACACGGTGGAGAAAAAGTAGATCACTCTTTGAAAAATGCTTCTTTCTTTGCGCTCGAAACAGATTGGGAGTCGAGAAAATATTATGTGTCTTTTAAACAAGAAGCTTTGCTGACTTATAACAAACACACAAGCAATTTGTACGTGACGAAAGCGCGCGCAGGATTCGCTCCTTATCTCGCTGAGTTTAACGAACTCAATTCGTGGTTCATTCTGGAAGTGAGCAAACAAAGTAAGTCGCAGGAAAATTTTATGCTGACGCCGATGGTGCGTCTCTTTTATCACAACGTACTCACTGAATTTGGTGTCAGTCAAAAAGGTGATGCTCAATTTAATTTCATGGTTCATTTTTAAAGGAGAGAAAAATGAAAAAAAGTATTTTAATCTTAGCTCTGCTTAGTTCAATGAATGCCTTTGCCGGAGAAAAACTGGAAGTTACGGTGAAAGGAATGGTGTGTTCATTTTGTTCACAAGGAATTACAAAAAAATTTCAAGAGCAGGGAGTGAAGAGCGTAAACGTCAGTCTCGAAACTCACCTCGTGAGTCTTGAATTAAACGATAATCAAAAATTAGATGACGTTGCGATTGAAAAGATTTTAAAGGATGCAGGTTATGGCGTTGAAAAAATCACTAGAAAGTAATCGTTCGATGCTCGTCCCGTTTTTTAGTTTGTTTACTTCTTTTAGTACGCTCATCTGTTGTGCGCTTCCGGCCCTTTTCGTCTCCTTGGGAATGGGAGCAACACTGGTGGGACTTGTTTCTAATTTTCCAGCACTCATCTGGGTCTCAGAACATAAAACGCTCGTGTTCTCACTTTCGTTTTTTATGCTGGCCCTGAGTGCTTATATGCAATATCGAGCGCGCAATTTGCCGTGTCCACTCGATCCGGAGCTCGCACGTGCTTGTACTGTCGGAAGATTATGGTCGAAGAGAATTACGTTTTTTTCGATTTCAATTTGGCTGATTGGAGCGGGCTTTGCTTTTCTTCCCAAGCTTTTGGTAACTTTCCAATAGCAGAAAAACTCAAAGCATAGATAACAAGCGGAATAATTCCAATAAACATTTTATAGGCGAGCATGATTACACAAGAGAGTGCCGCCATAAATGTGTAGAAGCGAAGATATTTTTGCGCGTATTTTTTTTCCTTCCAAAACATCACATAGATCACGAGATGAAAGGCGAGAAAAAGCAAAAGTGAAAATGTGAGAGACTGCAAAAGCACCTGATAAATCTGCACCTGAAAATCAGGAGAGTCGAACATCGGTTTATAAGGACCGGCGCTGCCCGCGATCTCTTTCGCTGATTTTAAAAATTCTTCGTAATTTGTAGCTTTAAAATATGACCAGACGGCCAGACCTAAATCTGAAAGGAAACAGAGAACAGCAATTTGTTTTCTTTCTTTCATCGAGATGATTAATTGTTTTGGCCGTCTTCAACGATGCCACCTTCTTTTCCATATGAAAGAGAAAGTTCACGAGTGCGATCGTTCAAAACTTTTGTCACTTGATTGATATCCATCATCGCTTGCAATTCGCTTTCGCTCATCACGCCACTTTCTTTTCCCATCAAAAAGATTTCGCCGAAAGCGAGTTGGTGAGTCGTCACATTTTTTCCAATGAGGATTAATTTATAAGCGCATGTGAGAAGTTCCCAGTGAGGAAGAGCTTCCATGAGTGAACCAGCTTTGATTTTTAATGAATACGTTTGTCCGTCGATTTTTTTCAAAAACGTTTGCGGATAACGAACCGATTCTTTTCTCGAGCCTTGATAGTTGAAGTGACAGCTCATCACTGCTTGCCAATCAGTCATCTCTAAATTGTTCGCGATGATTTTTCCATCAATCGCTGGCGCTTTATAACGAACGATATCCGCGTGAGCAGACAATGACATTAATACGAGAGTAAAAAGGATGGTTATTTTTTTCATTCTAAAAGTATAGGGGCGAACATTATTTTTGAGTAGTGTTTTTTTTGCGGCAAAAATTCATAATGCGGCTATACTTTAAAGTATGAAGCGAATTTTTATAATTCTATTTGTCACTGCTCTTTCTACGGCCTTAGGTCTTTACTTTCGTCCCTCGTATTTTCTCATCGGACAGCTTGATTGGTTTAATGTACTTACTAAAGGGTACTTCGTGGGTTCTTTTTCAAGGTTCTTCTCGCAAGGGTTTTTAGACGAGTCGTTTTTCTTTGTTATGAGATTCACTGGTGGGGGATTGGTTGGGGGATTTTTGGTGAGTTTGATGATGGGTGGGAAGGCTAAGAAGAGTTCAGGGAAGAAGAAAAAGGCTTAGTTGTTGGCTGTCATCTGTTGGCAGTTGGCGGTTGTCTGTCATCAGTTTTCAGTTTTGTTGTAGTAAGAAATTAGCTTCCAGATATGAGCTCCTACTAATTCAACACTGGCCAAAAGTTTTTCATCTTTTATTTTCATTAATTCCAAAATTGCTTTGCACTCTCTTAATGAGCCATAGGCTTGATAATAAAATTTTCTTTGATCTTTAGGTGTTCTTTTTCCAGATCCTTCAGCTAAATTCAATGCGACTGAAGATGAGGCCCTCAGTAATTGGTCATGTAAAAATGCGGGCATTTTTAATTTTCTAAATTCATGAAAGAGGTCAATCGAAAGCTGATAAGTTTTAAAATTTTTCATGTGCATTTGAAATGCACCGACTAAGACAATGATGATGAAATAAGGATGTAATTTTAAAAATGCTAATAAATTTTTATTGCAATTGTTGAATACTCAGAGCTAAATCAGGCCAACCGCCAACCGCCAACCGCCAACCGCCAACCGCCAACCGCCAACCGCCAAC
>CBIHNP010000012.1:0-84754 GCA_966211875.1 uncultured Bacteriovoracaceae bacterium | reverse complement strand
CAACTGCCAACTGCCAACTGCCAACTGCCAACTGCCAACTGCCAACTGCCAACTGGTTTTTTACAGTCCAAATCGTTTAAAGAATTTTATGATCATCTCAGTCGCATTCGGCCCTTTCGGATCATTGTACGGAAGACCTGCAAGACCACCGCTCCAGTTATGATTGAGATTGTTGATCATATAGCGTTCGATGAAAACATCGCCTTCGAAATTCGTTGTCGTGTAAAGAGTGTATCCGTAAGTTTCAGAGTCGGGAACAGTCACTACATTTTGTGATTTGAAATAAGAATTATTAATTGTTCCGTCATCGAGAAGATCGTTAAATGTCTTCATTTCATTTTCAATTTGAAAGGCGTGTACAGGACTCATGAGAGGAGAATTCATCCCGTGAAAAATAATAATCGGCATTGATTTTGGTCTGTCGATTCCCGCAAACGTTGTGCAGTTGTAACCAGTTTTTCCTGCCACACTTGCTGGAACAGAAGCGCCATTCAAAACAACTTCCGCAAAATCGAGACCAGTGTAGCTCGCGTAGTATTGAGTTCCGTCGTGACTTGCGAGTGCTTTAAAGCGTTCAGGATAACAATTTCCGAGAATGCTTACCATCGAAGCTCCCGCACTCATTCCTGCTGTGAAAACGCGATTAGTATCCCCGTTGTATTTTTTCAAAACTTCATCGAGCATTTCTACAATCACATCAGGTTCGCCTTCGCGAGTATTGTTCGCTGGAAGAATCCAGTTCCAGCATTTGAAAGAATTGAAGGCAGTGTTTTGTTCTGGAAGAAGAGCGATGAATTTTTCTTTTTCCGCATATTCAGCAATGCGAGTTCCGCGCGCAAATTCCTCCGCTGATTGCTCACATCCATGAAGCATGACGACGACAGGTATTTTAGTGGTTTTTGAAAGGCCAGAAGGAATATAAACTTTATAAATTCTTAAACCGTAAATTCCGTCATAGCGACCGCTTTCCCACGTACCCGCTTGTGCTGTTTGAAAAAGCATCAAACTAAGTGCGCAGAGAATGAATTTTGTAAGCGTATTCATTTGGAATTTTACTCCGTGATAAGTTTAAGTTGAAAATTTTGCTGATACTAATGGAACTTATTCGTGAGGTCGAGAACAGTCATGGTATCTCCGTATGGATATAGTGCAAAGTAAGTTTTTGTTAGATCCTAACCTTTGGCCCTTATGTCCTTGACAGTATGCTGATTTTGGCCGAATTTCTGACACAAAAATAATTAAGAAGGTAGTAATGCAAAAACAATCTTTAGCTCGAGATTTTGGCGAATTAACCTATTTTGTAACGGGCGAAGGTCCGGTGCTTTTGGGTCTCTCTGGTTTTGGTTGCACACACTATAATTATCTCGATCTTCTTCCAACGCTTACAAAAAATTTCAAAGTAGTTTTGATTGATAATCGCGGAATGGGAAAAAGTTCTCATACAAAAAATCAATACACTCTTCGCGATGTCGCTGCAGATGCACTTGCGGTGATGAAGCATTTAAAAATTTCTGAATTTGGTTTGATGGGAATCAGTATGGGCGGATTTCTTGCGCAGGAATTGTATGCGCAGGCACCGGAAAAAGTAAAAGCGTTGGCGCTTATGTGTACGCTCTCGGGCGGGCCGGATTTTATTCAACCAGTGGCGCTTACGGAAGAAGGACTTCGTCAGTTCAATTTGATTGATCCAAAAATGCAGGCGGAGTATTCGACGATGGCGACTGTTCATCCGAATTTAAAAGCGCGCGATCCAGAACGCTACGAGAGAATCGTCAACTTGCGCGTGAGTAATCGCGCCGATGTAGATGAGCTCGTAAGACAGAATAATGCCGCTATTGCTTTTCTTTCGAGACCATTTGATCTCTCAATTATAAAATGCCCAACGCTTGCGATGGCCGGAGCGAATGATCGTTTCGTAAATCCAGACAATACAAAAGCATTTCAAAAAAATATTAAACAATGTCAGACGGCATTGATTGATGAGTGTGATCACTTCTTCTTTTTGGAAAAACCAAACGAAGTATCAGCACAACTCACACGTTTCTTTAAGGAAGTTTTATGAGCCAAGAAAAAGTAAGCGTCGTTTTAAAAAAAGCGGCCGTATGGTTGCCGGAAGGGTTTGAAGATTCACATTTCATCGCAAACGAAACAGGTGTTCCTGAAAAAGTTGTGCGCGAAAAAATGGGAATCGTGAGAAAGTGTCGTGCAAGTGCAGACATGCATCCAGGTGAGATGGCCGTAAGAGCAGCTCGCAAAGTTTTAAAAGGCATCGATCCACTTTCTGTTGATATGGTGATCTGGACTGGTTCAGAATACAAAGACTATATCGTTTGGACTGCAGGAATTTATGTGCAAAGAGAATTGGGATTAAAAAATGCGCACGCATTCGACATCTCTGCTCGTTGTGGAAATAAAATTTTAGGTCTTCATCTTGCGAAGTCATTGATGATGACTAACCCAAATTTAAAACGCGTTCTTCTCGCTGGTGGACATCGCACTGGTGATCTTGTGAATTACAAAGATCCAGGGGCGAGATTCTTGAACAATCTTTCTGATGGTGGTTCAGCAATGTTGTTAGAGCGTGGGGACAACAATCCACTTCTTGAATCAGCGATCATTACAGATGGTGATTTCACTCACGACGTAATCGTGCCAGCGGGTGGAACAAGAAATCCTACACGCAGTCATCCGGATACATCGCTCACATATTTGCAAGTTCCGGACATCGAAGGCATGCGCGTTCGTCTTGAAGAAAGATCAATTCAAAACTTTTTGAAAGTTATCAAAGATTCTTCAACTCGTTCAATGAACAAACCAATTGATTATTTGGCCCTTCTTCACATGAAGAAATCTGCTCACGATACGATTCTTTCGGGAATGGAATTGAAAGCACCACAATCAATTTACCTGGATCACTACGGCCACTTCGGAGCTCCAGATCAGGTTCTTTCTCTCGGACTTGCTGAGAAAAGAGGGTTGTTGAAGAAAGGCGATCACGTGTCGTTTGCTTCGGCAGGGATTGGGTATATGTGGTCGGCGATGAGCATGAGATGGGATGAGAATACGTTTGATATTGATGAGCTTGAAGACTTAGGATAACAGTTTAACAGTTGGCGGTTGGCCGTCAACAGTTGACAGTAAATCGTTAACTGCCAACAGATGACCGATAACAGAAAACAGATAAACATAATTGAGGAGACAACATGAAAGGATTAAACAACAAGAGAGTTTTTATTACTGGTGCAGCATCAGGTATCGGCCGTGCAACAGCAGAAAGATTTTACGCTGAAGGATCAGAGCTGATTCTCGTAGATATGCCAACGCTTGAACAATCTGAATTGAAATCAATTTTCCCAACTCGTATGACTTATATTTCTGGTGACGTCACAAAAGCAGACACTATGGATGCAGTAAAAGCAGAAATGGCAAAAGGGATCGACGTTCTTGTCAACAACGCCGGGATCACTCGCGATGCGACTCTTTTAAAAATGACTGACGAGCAATGGGATCAAGTTATCGCTGTTAACTTAACTGCGATCTTCAAACTTTCTCGTGAAGCAGCTAGCGTGATGAAAGCAGCAGGAAAAGGCGGATCAATTCTAAACGCTGCTTCTGTTGTTGCTCACTATGGAAACTTCGGACAAACAAATTACTCTGCAACTAAGGCCGGTGTAATCGCTATGACAAAAACAATGGCGAAAGAACTTGGTAAAGATAAAATTCGCGTAAACGCAATTGCTCCAGGATTCATCGCTACTCCAATGGTTAAAAAAATGCCGGAAAAAGTTTTGGCGATGATGGAAGAAAAAGCAAGTCTAAGAAGATTAGGTGAGCCATCTGATATCGCAGCAGCTTACGCATTCTTGGCTTCTGACGATGCTTCATACATCACAGGAACATGTCTGAACGTTGATGGTGGTACAATATTAGGCTAGAACTTAATTATTTCCTCGAAGGCGAAAAAGCGCAGAGCTCTGATTCGACGATTGTATTCGTGAACGGACTTTTCGCTGACCTCACATCATATGATGGAGCGTCTTTTTACGTTCGAGGGAAATATCAACTTCTTCGATACGATTGCAGAGGGCAGGGAAAGTCTCCCAAGCCTAATTCAATCTATTTGCTCAATGACCATGTCGAAGATCTTGCGCATCTTTTGGACACGCTCAGAATTGAAAATCCGATACTCGTCGGATTGTCGAATGGCGGGCGAGTCGCTCTTGAATACGCAAGACGATTTAAAAACACGCGCGCAGTTGTTGCGTGCGATACTTACGACAAACCAACTCCGCTTTTAAAAGCAAAACTGAGAAGCTGGCTTGCCGCTCACGAAGAGTCTGGACCGCTTCATCGTTTCGATATTGCGACTCCATGGATTTGGGGTGAAGAAACTTTTAGAACAAAAGAGGAATTGATTTTAAGCTATCGCGATCAAGCGGGACTCGTTTTAGATCACGTTGTAAAAAATCTCATTTTAGGAGCACTCGAAACTGATATTGAACTGAGTGAAATCGATTGTCCGGTACTACTCGTTGCCGGTACTGAAGATTTACTCACTCCGGTTTTTTATCATGAAGGTATGCTCGAAAAATTAAAAGATGGAAAGATGATAACAGTGAGAGCAGGACATGCTTCGCTGCTCGAAAATCCTACGATCGTGGAGAAAACAATTCTTCCATGGATTAAAGAAAGAAATTTATGACAGCACAAACTTGGATTACATTTTTAGAAAAGAACGCTCACGTTTACGATGATAAGATCGCACTTGTTGATCAGGGAACAAATCGTCGTTTGTCTTATAGTGAGCTCAATCGCGAAGTCGATTCATGGGCAGCTGTACTGCAGGCCCACGGCGTGGAAAAAAATCACGCGATCGCATTTCTCAATTGTAAAAACTCTCTTCTTCATGTGACATTGATGCTCGCTTGCGCGAAGATCGGTGCGTTTTTTGTTCCTCTTAATTTTCGTTTGTCTCTTACAGAAATTGAAGATGTTGTTAAACGTCTCGATCCAAAACTTTATCTTGGAGTAGGTGAAAAAGTTTTAAATGTTGAAACTCCTTACCTCGACACGAATAAAATTAATCTCGCTGATTACACTTCATACAATGAAAATCCGGCAACTCTCGATGATACGATTCTTATGTTGTACACATCGGGGTCAACAGGTGTTCCAAAAGGAGTTATGTTTCACGGAAACATGCTGCTCTCAAATCAGATGGAAACTTGTCGCGGATGGGGGCTTACTCCGGACGACATCACATTAGTTGAAACACCGTTTTTTCACACTGGTGGGTACAACGTATTGTTGTTGCCTCTCCTGTATTTAGGTGGAACAGTGATTCTCGCTGAGAGTTTTAATCCTGATAATGTTTTTGATTGCATCGAAAAAGAAAAAGTATCGGTCTACTTTGGTGTTCCGACGATGTTCCAGATGTTGCTGGAGAAACCGCGTTTTCAAACGTGTGACTTCAGTTCAATTCGGTTTTTCATTTCAGGCGGAGCTGCTTGTGCGATTCCAATGATTGAAGAATATCAAAAGAAAGGACTCATGTTCAAACAAGGATTCGGTTTGACGGAAGTCGGCCCGAATTGCTTTTTATTAGATGAAAAAGATGCGATCAGAAAATCGGGATCGATCGGAAGACCCATGCCGCATTCAAAAGTTCGCGTTGTGAACAAAGAAGGCGCTGACGTTAAAACAAATGAACCGGGTGAGCTTCTTCTCTCGGGCCCGCACGTGTGTGCCGGCTATTATAAAAATCCAAAGGCCTTTGAAGACACTTTCAAAAATAATTTTTTCTACACGGGGGATCTCGTACGTTTTGATGAAGACGGATTTTTCTACGTCGTAGGAAGAATTAAAGATATGTATATTTCCGGTGGTGAAAACGTTTATCCTGGCGAAGTTGAAAAACAAATTACGAGTCATCCAACGATATCTGAAGCCGTTGTGGTGGCAGTCCCTTCAACAAAGTGGGGAGAGGTCGGATTTGCGTTTTTAAAGACGGATAAGGAGTTAGGTGTAGAGGAATTGCGTGAATATTTGAATCCGCTTTTATCGCGCTATAAACATCCACATTTTGTAAAATGCTTGAGTGATTTTCCACTTCTTCCCAACGGAAAAGTGGATCGCAAAATTTTAAAGACGAAAGCGCTCGAACTTATTTCTTAGTTCTTACTTTTACTGGAACTCTCGATCTTTCGATATTCGTCTTGCTCATGAAAAAGATAAGTGTAGTTGCTGAAGCAAGAGCGAGAACGGCCAAATCTAAAAAATTCATATTTATTCCTTTTTTAAGGTTCTGAGTTCTTATCGGCTTTTTTAGGCCGTGCTTTACTTGAGCGAAATGCTTTTTGTTTTTCTTCTCACTCATCTCTAGATATCATTGGTATATTCTTAGATTTAGAGAAAAGCATCAGGGAGTGACCCATGGGACTAGGGCAAAGACAAAAGGCCTTGGAGATTAATTTAAACCCGAACATCTACGGAACGTTTGCGGAAATCGGTGCCGGCCAGGAAGTCGCAAGACATTTCTTTCAGGCAGGTGGGGCCGCGGGAACAATCGCAAAAAGTATTTCTGCTTATGACATGACAATGAGTGATGCCATCTACGGAAAAGAGGCGAGCGGGCGTTATGTTTGCGAAGATCGTTTGCAAAAAATGTTGAACACAGAATTCGAGATGCTCATTTCGCGTCTCTCAGATATTCGTCACAAAGAAACGACGTTCTTTGCTTTCGCGGATACAGTTGCTGCTAAATCCTACAAAGGCACTGGAGAAAATCACGGATGGGTGGGAGTAAAGTTCCAGCACAAACCGGGAGCGAATCCTTCACAAGTGATTCTTCACATCAGCATGCTCGATGCTGAAAATATTCAACAACAGGAAGCGATCGGGCTTCTTGGAACAAATCTTCTCTACGCTGTTTACTACGAATCTGCTGATCGTGAAAAATTCATCATGAGTTTGATGGATGGACTGACAACAGCTCGTCTGCAAATCGATATGATTCGCGTTTCAGGGGACGCCTTTAAAGGAATGGACTCTCGTCTTCTTTGTCTTGAACTCGTCAAGATGAAGTTGTGTGAAGCGGTTATCTTCGATGTCGATGGAGAAGTTAAACAGGCCTCTGATGTTCTTTATAAAAAGAACGTTCTCGTCGCGCGCGGAGGTTATCGTCCGCCGACAAATTTGAGTCTCGATATGCTTGAGACAGGACTTCGCAAATTTAAAAATTCTCTTCCGGCAGAAGAGCAGAGTAATATTATTGTGATTCCGGAAATTTCAATGTCGTTACTGCTAGATCGCGGTAAAGTGGACAACGAAGACTTCCTGGCGAGAGTCGATCTCCTTTCTGCTCTCGGACAGCGCGTACTTATTTCCAATTCTGAGTCGTACAGCGATTTAAATATGTTTTTCACTAAGTATGCGAAGAAGAATATCGCTTTCGTGCTTGCTTCATACAACCTTGAAGAAATTTTAAATAAAACAAAACACGTTTGTTCGCGTTTTGGGCTAATTGGTTCCCTGGGGACTCTTTTAGAACCGCATACAAAGTTGTATATCTATCCTGCTTGTGATGATGAGACCAATGAGATCAAAACAATCGAAAGCCTGAGCGTCGATGAGAGTTTAGCTTTCTTGTTGCTTTATTTAAGAGAGAATCACTACATCGAAGACATCACTGATTACAATCCTGATGTCGTTGCGATCTGGTCGAGAAAAGTTTTAAAGATGATTCAAGATGGTACTGATGGATGGGAACAATTTGTTCCGGCCTCAGTTGCAAAAACTGTTAAGACGAAATGTCTATTTGGAGCAAAGTGCGATTTATGAAAAATGTATTACCCTTCTATTCTCTTTTGTGTTCTCTTCTCGTTCTCGCTTATTCACCAAGTGCCTTTTCATGGGGAAAAACTGGTCATCGTATCGTTGGAGAAATTGCTCAACGCAATTTGGATTCAAGTACATTAAAAGCAATTAAAGAACTAGCTGGTGATGAAGATCTTTCTCGTCTTGCAAACTGGCCGGATGAAATCAGATCAGCTCCAAATACGGGTTACACAACTCCATGGCACTATGTAAGTTTTCCAAAAGATAAAAAATATTTTGATCAAAAAAGAAGCAAAGAGGGAGATATTATCGAAGCTCTTTTCCGCTTCGAAGATCAACTTCGCGATCCAAAAGAAACAAAAGAACACAAGTTGGATGCTCTTCGTTGGATTATTCACTTAACTGGTGATTTACATCAGCCACTTCACGTAGGAATTGCAGAAGATCGCGGTGGAAACTCGATTAGAGTAAAATGGTTTAAGAGTGAAACAAATCTTCACGCAATCTGGGATGAAGAACTCATTGATTTCGAAAAATTATCATTCACTGAATATGCAAATTATCTAAATCATTTTTCTAAAGACGAGAAAAAAGATTGGGAAAAAGGTACATATCTTGATTGGGCGTATGAATCACATGATCTTCTTTCTAAGGTTTATGATATTCCAGAGAGTGGAAGCTTGAGTTACGAATACAACTACAAAGCAAAACCAATCATTGAGCAAAGACTTAAACAAGGTGGACTACGTCTAGCTTACGTTCTTAATAAAATCTTTAATCAAGAAAAACTCAGCAAAGACGAGCAGGAACTTAGAAAGAAAATTAAGGAAAATATCTAAGGGTGATTGCTTGGCCGTAGTAATTGATAAGAAAATTCAAAGAGACGTATTGATTGTCGATGATGACAAAAACATCTGTGAAGTTTTAAGAGAGTATTGTCATAACATGGGTTGCTTTAAAAATATCGTGTTTGCTCACGACGGAATTATGGCCACTCAAAAACTACGCAACCAAAAATTTTCTCTTATCTTACTTGATATGAATATGCCTAAAAAATCCGGATTCGACCTCTTAGGAGAATTCGAACCCGGAGCTTTAAACCAAAAAGAAAATATATTAGTTGTCTCTGGAACATTGGAAAAAGAACTCATTTCCAAAATCATCGCTCGTGGGGTTAAAACCTTTTTAGTCAAGCCCTTCGACGAACCTACTTTTCAAGATCGTGTTCTTAAAATCTTAAATAATCAAGCCCCTAAAGCTTGACATAAATTCAGCAGATACCATCTTTTCCTTAGAATGATGAAAAATGTTTAACGCATTTTTGATGATGATAAGGAGAGGATTATGAACAAATTTGATGCTATCACAGAAGGCTCGATTGCGATCGCTCAAGGCGAGGCCTTAAAACGAAAGAACACGGAAATTGCACCAGAACATTTAATTTACGGGCTTATCAATAACCCGCAAAGTTTTTCTTCGCGTGCTCTCAAAAAATATTCGAAAGAATTAGATAAACTCATTGACCAGCTTCCAACAGTAAAAACGAAAATGGAAATGGATCAATTGCGTGCGTCTTCAAAACTTTCGGAGTGGTTAACGTACGCGTCTTCACATGCGATTCAAACCGGACGCAGTGAAATCAGCGAAAAAGATCTTTTAAAGTACATGCAACAAATCGTTCCGCAATTTCAAATCGACTACAATTCATTGTCGACTGAAAACGCAGACGAAGCGATTGAACAACCAACGTTCCTGCTTAATTTAAATGAACAAGCAGAGAGTGGAAAACTCGATCCGGTGATCGGACGTTCGAAAGAAATTCGCGCAGTGATGGAAATTCTCGGTCGTCGTGGAAAAAACAATCCCGTTCTGGTTGGTCCAGCTGGTGTTGGTAAAACGGCCATCGTTGAAGGACTTGCTGATGCGATCGTAAAAGGAAAAGTACCTGACGTGCTCGAAGGAAAAGTTGTGTACTCACTCGACCTCGGACAACTCATGGCCGGAACAAAATATCGCGGAGAATTTGAAGAACGTTTACAAGCATTGCTCAAGTTTATAAAGGCACAAAATGGTCAGGCGATTCTTTTTATAGATGAGCTTCACCAACTTGTTGGAGCGGGAAGAACTGACGGTGCAATGGATGCGGCCAATTTATTGAAGCCTGCACTTGCGCGCGGAGAACTTCACTGTATCGGTGCAACGACACCGGAAGAATATCAAAAATATATTTTGAACGACTCTGCACTCGATCGTCGTTTTAGATCTGTGCCGGTAGATGAACCGTCGAAAGAAGATGCGATTGAAATTTTAATGGGAATTAGAGAAAAATTGGAGATCCACCATGGAATCAAAATATCTGACGATGCTATTTACAACGCTGTCTTGCTGTCTTCTCAGTATATCACTGATAAAAATTTACCAGACAAAGCGATTGATCTTGTCGACGAAGCGAGTTCAGCGCTGAAACTTTCTGCGGAAGCAATGCCTGCGAACCTCGTAGAGCTTGAGGCGGAAATCAGAACGAAAAAAATCTATGCGAAATCGCAGTCTCAAAATGCGAATAAGTCTGCCGATATAGATAAAGAAATCGCTGCACTCGAAGAAAAATTTAAAGAAGGAAAAGCGGCGTGGGAAAAAGATGTTTTAAGTCTGAAACAAGTGACAGAGAACAAACATCAATTAGAGCGCGCAAAATTTGAACTTGAACAAGCGCAGAGAAATCAGGACTACGAAGCTGCTTCAAAACTTAAATATTCCGTTATTCCGGGATTAGAAAGTAAAATTGAAGGTGCTTCTTATAACTGGGTTCTTTCGACAAAAGATATTGCAAACGTGATCTCTCGCCAGAAAGGAATTCCGGTTGAAAAGATTTTGAAATCGAAACAGGAAAATATTCTGGGTCTTGAAGCGTTTTTAAAATCGCGTGTGTTCGGACAAGACAATGCTCTTCACGAAATTTCTGAAGTGCTTGTGACTGCTCACGCTGGTCTTTCTGATCCGTCGAGACCACTTGGATCGTTCTTATTAAAAGGTCCATCTGGCGTCGGTAAAACAGAAACGGCAAAAGCGCTTGCAGAATTTTTATTTGGAACGGAAGATAATCTTGTTCGTTTTGACCTCTCGGAATTTTCTGAGAAACATTCAGTCTCAAAACTGATTGGAGCTCCTGCGGGATACGTTGGATACGAAGAAGGAGGAGTGCTCACTGAAGCGATCAGAAGAAAACCGTACTCGGTCATTCTGTTTGATGAAGTGGAAAAAGCTCACCACGATTTCGCCGATATTTTGCTCCAGATTTTAGATGACGGCCGCCTGACTGATAACAAAGGTCGCACGATCGATTTTAAAAATACGATCATTATGATCACGACGAACTCGCAAAATATCGAAACGGATTTTAAACCGGAAGTGCTTGGACGTTTAGACAGTATCTTAACGTACAAATCACTTGATCAATCGATTATGAAAAACTTAATCGATAAACAAGTCGCACTTTTGAACGAACGTTTACAGAGCAAGAATTTACACATTGGTCTCGACGATCAAGTGTATACAGAACTTGCAAAACGCGGATACGATCCACGTTTTGGTGCACGACCACTTCAGTCGGTTTTCGGTCAGTACGTCACAAGACCACTCTCAAGAAAACTTTTAGAAGGAGAGTTGCCGCCAGGAGAATTACACGCTCACTGGACGGGAGACCAAAACAACCACGTTATGTTTCAGTAAAATATTTCCACAATAGGGGTGAGTTGTACTCACCCCTTCTTATGTTAAACTGTCTTTATCAAAAATTTTTTTAAGGCGGTTTTAATGTCTGCAGAATCTATTCGCTTAATGCCCAACGAATACCTGATGCGCGAAGGAGAAGAAAGTACAGAAATGTATTATCTTCAAAGCGGAACATTGGCCGTGTTTAAAAGAAAAGGCGATCAAGAACATCAAATCGGAACAATCATCGCGGGAGAGCTCGTTGGTGAAATGTCTTTTTTAGACGAACAACCACGATCTGCTTCTGTAAAAGCAATGAGTGAATGTGTACTCGTTGTGATTCCTCATGAGAAATTAGAAACAACTCTCGATAATCTTCCAAAGTGGTTCAGCGCTTTACTTCACACTCTGACAGACAGACTCAGAAAGGCCAACGCCAGAATTAGAATTTAATACCGAGTTCTTTCTCAATACGATTTCTTTCTTCCTGAGAAAAAGGATTTTTTTCAAGGGAAAGATGAATAAGATTTTGCATGTCTTTTAGACAATAAGGAATTGTTTTCAATTGATTTGAATCGAGATTAATGCGCGCGAGATTTTTCATCGTCATCAAACTCTCAGGAATTTCTGCAAGTAAATTAGAATTTAAATCGAGCGTCTGAACTTCCGGAATGAACGGAATCAAATGTTCGATGCTCGTTAAATAATTTCTTCCGAGAATAAGAGTCGTGAGTTCCGTCGGCATGCGAAGTTCAGGAAGAGAACTCAGGCGATTATTTTTTAAATTGAGATAAGTGAGTTCGGGAAGTTCAAAAAGTTCAACAGGCAAGACAGAAATTTTAGTGGAGACGAGTGTTAGGCGTTTGAGGTTTTTTAAGATGCTGATGTCGGACGGAAAATAAGTGAAATCACCGCCGATGATTTCAAGTTCAGTAATGTCCCACGAGTTTAAGACTTCTATGGGAAACTGTTTTTGGTTCTCGTCCAATTTGAGAACCACTTTTTTTTCAAACCACATCAATTATAAATCCTGCACGTATTTATTTTGCGAGTCCACTAAGATGCACTTAGGCTTAATTTGTCTGTCAGTAAAAGCGTAACTGAAAATGATAACTTCATCACCTTTTTTTATTAAGTGCGCCGCCGCACCATTCATACAAATCATTCCAGAGCCGCGAGCTCCGGCAATCACGTACGTTTCGAGGCGATGTCCGCTTGTATTACTTACGACTGTGACCTTCTGGCCAGGCCAGAGATCAATGCGATCTAAAAGATCCTGATCGATCGTAATAGAGCCGATATAAGCGATATCAGCTTCTGTGATCGTCGCTTTATGAATTTTACTTTGTAACAGTTCTCTTAACATAAAAATCCTAATCTATTTCGCAGGCCCGGGAATCCCCAGGAAATAAAGAATCGAAGTCATCGGCCCGTGGCTTAAGTGTTGTTGCGCTTCTTTTCTTACGATGTCCTTCGCATGGAAAGCAATTCCGAGTCCAGCTGTAGCAAGCATTGGAAGATCGTTTGCTCCATCACCAATCGCGACCACTTGTTCAAGCGAAATATTTTCTTGTTGAGCGATCAATTTTACGAGAATCGCTTTTTGGTTTGCGTTTACAATTGTTCCCGTCACGTGACCAGTCAGTTTTCCATCTTCAATTTGAAGTTCGTTGGCAAAAGAATAATCCAATCCCAGTTTTATTTTCAAGGCATCGGCAAAAAAGTTAAATCCCCCAGAGATCAAGGCCACTTTATAGCCGAGAGATTTGATAGTTTTGATAAATTCTTCTACGCCTTGAGTGAGAGGAAGACGATCAAGAATTTCCTGCATGCGGGAAGTTTCTAAGCCTTTTAGTTTTGAGACGCGAAGTTTGAGCGATTCATCGAAATCGATTTCGCCGTTCATCGCACGGTGGGTGATTTTTTTCACTTCTTCACCGACGCCGCAAACTTCTGCGAGTTCGTCGATAACTTCTGTCTGAATGAGAGTCGAATCCATATCGAAAACGATAAGGCGTTTATTTCTTCTGAAAACATTGTCTTTTAAGAAGGCCACATCGATTCTGTGTTTAGTAGAAACCTGCATAAGGTTTTCTTTGAGCTTTTTAGTTTCCAGATTTTTTGGAATGCTCGTCGAGATTTCCATTGAAGAGAATTCGCGCGGAGAAACTTTATCGATGCGTTCGATGTTGATTTTGAAATGCGCGAGTACCTGAGCGAGATCGGCAACGAAACTCGCTGTGACTTTCGTCGGTGAAACACATGTCACGATAAATTTATCGCCATCCATTTCCGGTGTAGAAATATTTTTTTCTACAACTTTGTAGGAAAGTGTGAGACCCATTAAATTCGCTTCAAAAAGTAGATCTTTAAGAACGTTACCGTTGGAATTTTTTTCGTCAGGGTTGAGGCCCAATACGAAACTGAGTGAAAGAAGTCCGTGCGTAACAGCTTGTCCCATGTCGAGAACTTCGACTGAGTATTCGCTGATGATTTTCATCAAGCGCGCTGTGATCCCTGGAAAGTCCGGCCCTGATACAGTGACGAGAATAATTTTTCCGTTGAGAGTATTAACCATTATTTTTTTCCTGTTGCTTAGCTTCGCGCTTGGCCTCGCGTTTTTTTCGTCTGATTTCTTTTCTTATTTTTTGAACTTTTCTTAAGAACCCGAATGAATATTCGAGTGCTGAGTAGAGAGAAAAAAGTGAAGCTAAATAAATAGCGATTGTTCCGAGAAGAGGCATGTCGAGCCCCCACGGCTTATCGTAGGCCATGAGAAGAGGAACTCCTACCATTTGAGTCGCTGTTTTCCATTTACCGAGAGTTCCCACAGGAACCGAGAAACCTTTTTCCATTGCGAGCAAGCGAAGGGCCGTGATGTACATTTCTCTTAACACTAGAACGAGTACGATGAGCACGTGTACGCGATTGAGTGCGAGCAACATGATGAGGGATGAGATGACTAAAAATTTATCTGCGATTGGGTCTAAAAAAGAACCGAAAACTGTAACAATATTTTTTTTTCTGGCGATATAGCCATCGAAAAAATCGGTGATCGAAGCAGCGACGAAAGTCCAGGCCGCAAGATAGTTGAGCATTTTACTATGTTCGATAAACCAAGGTGAGTTAGGCGAAATATTAAAAAAGAGCGAAAGCAAAATGATCGGGATGAGCACGACCCTGAACATTGTCAGGCGATTGGGAAGATTATCAATTTCCCATTCATTTGGATGATGAGAGCGTGGTTCTTGATCCATTTTTTCCTTCTTATAAAATATTGAAGATTATCTTAACCTAAGAGATGAGAGCTTTCAAAAGAGAATTGCAGAAAATAGCACAAAATGGAGTGATTAAATGGAAAGGCATTTGAGCTTAATTAAAACGGATTATCAAGAACTGGAAAAGAGAGTTTTCCCGCGTTTTCCGTTTGGCTTCATGGTGTTCAAAGAAGAGTCTAAAGATTCTAAAGGCGAGACAAGTGAACACAAAAAAGTATTCGAAGTAAAAGATATTTCGCTCTCAGGGATGCAGCTCGCCTCTAAAGACGGCACACACAATTACACGCAAGGAACTGTGATCGCAGGAAATCTTCAATGGCGTGGATCGACTGTTGCAGTGAAAGGAAAAGTGCAATGGGTGAGAGAAGCGTGCATCGGTCTTTCCTTTGATTCAAGCATTAGCTTTGAAGAAAAAATGAGAAGTTTTCTCTCTTACGACAATATTGTTTCGCATATTAAACCAATTCATAAAAATGAAATCACTCAAGACCTTCCGAACAATTTGAAATACTGGTTGAAGGCCGACGGCGTACTGGAAATTTTTGTTTGGGAACACCCGTCGAGCGGAATTTCTCGTTTTCAAGTTCTTCTCATGGAGCACTTTATCGAATGGGAAGAAGGAATTGGTCTGCGCACAGGAAGAATCATGACTCAAAGAGATCTCGACACTCCGTTGTCGCTCGAAGATGAGTTCGTTTTTCAAATCGACGATGGAGCTGAAGCTTCAAAAATCGAGATGGCCTTAGGCGTTGTCAAAAAAATTTCGACAGAGAACCTTCCTCTCGAGGCCCGTGATTTTTTAGTTTATAAGCTCGGCGGATAAAGCTTAACACTTTTGTATTTACCTTCTATAATTAGTGGCGACTCATCATTTGTTTTTGAGACGCCACTTTTTATTTGGAGACATCGACTATGAACCGCAACCTCGCTCTGGAATTTGTTCGCGTAACTGAAATGGCCGCTATTGCTTCTGCTCGTCTGATGGGACGTGGAGATGAAAAGGCCGCTGATCAAGCAGCAGTCGATGCGATGAGAGCAATGCTCGATTCAGTTGAATGTGATGCTACAGTTGTGATCGGTGAAGGTGAGAGAGATGAAGCGCCGATGCTTTATATCGGAGAAAAAGTAGGAACGGGAAGAGGAGCAGAACTCGAAATCGCACTCGATCCTCTTGAAGGAACAACAGTGTGTGCGACTGGTGGATACAACTCAATCTCTGTAATGGCGATTGCAGAAAAAGGAAACTTCCTGCACGCTCCGGATACATACATGAAAAAAATTTCCTGCGGCCGCGAAGGAAAAGGTCTCATCGATATCAATGAATCACCAAAAGAAAATTTAAGAAGATTAGCGGAAGCAAAAAAATGTCGTATTGCTGATTTAACGGCGATCGTTCTCGATCGTCCTCGCCACAAAGAACTTATTCAGGAAATCAGAGATGCAGGCGCACGTATTCAATTGATTGGAGACGGTGACGTTTCTGCTGCAATCGCTTGTTGTGATCCAAACTCTGGTGTCGATATTCTTTTTGGTATCGGTGGAGCGCCTGAAGGTGTTCTCGCTGCTGCTGCAATGAGATGTATGGGCGGAGACTTCCAGGGAATTCTTCAGTGGAGAAACGAAGAAGAAAAAGCGCGCGCGACAAGAATGGGAATCACTGATCTGAACAGAGTATTCAAACTCGATGATCTCGCTCGCGGAAACGTGATGTTCGTTGCCACTGGTGTAACGACAGGTAACTTTCTTCCAGGAGTAAAATTTAAATCGTGGGGAGCGATCACACATTCAATCGTAATGAGATCGAGCTCTGGAACGGTCAGACATATCGAAGCTGAACATCACTTCGATACAAAACCTAGATATTAATTTGTAATGATTATAAAATAAAAAAAAGGAGATTTTTTTATGGCAAGTGCTTCAAGGACAGAAGTCGTCGATGTTGAAATTAACAAACTTTACGACACAATCGTAGACTACGCAAAATACCCTGAGTTCGTAGACGGTGTAAGTGGAATTAAAGTTCTTTCTCAAAACGATACTTCAGCAAAAGTTGAATATTCTCTTAACATGATTAAGAGTTTTAAATACACGATCAATACAAAACAAGAACGTCCGACGAGAGTTTCATGGACTCTTGATTCAGGCGATCTTTTTAAAAAGAACGATGGTGAATGGAAATTAAAAGATCTTGGAAACGGGAAAACGGAAGTGACTTATTCACTCGATCTCGATTTCAAAATGTTCGCGCCTAGTTCAATTCTTTCTGCTCTTACGAGCAAAAATCTTCCGATTATGATGGAGTCTTTCTTTAAACGTGCTAAAGCGAAATAGGAGAGTGTATGTCTGAAAAGGAAAATAAAAATTCTCCCATTGAAGGCATCATTAAAAAAGTTGTGTCTGTCGGTGTAGGTGCCGCGTTCATGACTGAAGAATCAGTGAAGAAAATCTTAGAGGATCTTCCTCTTCCAAAAGATATCGTCACTGGGCTTGTTCAAAATGCGAAGGGAGCAAAAGAGGATTTCACGAACGGGATTCGCGAAGAACTCAGAAACTATTTAACCAAAGTTGATGCTTCAAAAATCGCAACGGACATTCTCGATCGCTACGATGTTGAAGTCGAAGCGAAGTTTAAGTTTAAGAAAAAGAAAGAAGATAAAGAATAATTTCGAATTATGACTACGAAAACGCAAATCGCAAAAAATTTAAGCGCTCTTAAAAAAGAAATTAAGGGCGCTCACTTAGTCGCGGTGACGAAGTATTCGCCGGTGGAAGACCTCATGATCGCTTATGAGGCCCACCAGTACGATTTCGGCGAGAATCGC
Source organism: uncultured Bacteriovoracaceae bacterium (assembly GCA_966211875.1). Lineage (GTDB taxonomy): Bacteria > Bdellovibrionota > Bacteriovoracia > Bacteriovoracales > Bacteriovoracaceae > Bacteriovorax. The sequence goes on along the minus strand of CBIHNP010000012.1, from coordinate 67,107 downwards.
GTGCAGGATTTGCAGGAAAAAGCAGCAGTCTTTCACGGAAAAGAATTGAACAAAGTGAAGTGGCACTTCATCGGCCATCTTCAAACAAATAAGGTGCGCGATCTTTTAAAAATTCCGCATCTCTATGCCATTCATTCTGTGGACTCTCTTCGCTTATTAGAAGAACTCATCAAACGCGAAAGCGATTTTATCGGACCTGAACTGAAACTCTTTTTTCAGGTAAACACTTCTCATGAAGAAGAAAAAAGTGGCTTTGAAAACGCGGATGAATTAAATCGTGCGATCTCATTGCTTTTAAGTCGTCCCCATACAAAATTAAAATTCTATGGACTCATGACAATGGGAACGATCAGAACGACAGATTTTGAGAGCGAGGCGGCCCGTTGTTTTAAAGACCTCAATTCCATTGCCCGAAATATCGAACAGGCCCATGGGCTTAAAAACAAACTCAAGCTCTCTATGGGGATGAGCCAGGATTATAAGATCGCGCTTGAAGTGGGATCGGACTATATCCGCGTGGGCTCTGCGATCTTTAAATAATAAATCCGTATAATATTTTCAACATCCACAAAATTTTTTGAGATTTTGTTATAGTGCCGTTCTCTAATAGTAAAAAGGAAGTCGGCATGAGATGGGTTCTTTTTGTTTCGCTACTTTTTTCTTTTAAAACTTTTTCCGCAGACGTTGTGAAAGTCTCGCAGAACGACAGTCAGATCGTGTGCGATAGCATCGCTAAAGGTGAAATCGCAACTTACGAACGCCTGATGAAACGTTTTGGTGGCCATCAAGCAGTAGGCACTGATTACAAAAGAAACGAACAAGGATTGCAGGATTATCTCGATAAAGTCGGCATTCGTTATTTCAGCTCGGCCGAAATTTCGACTCCCAATCACGAAGGGGAGGCGATTAAATGCGGACTCGAAAATCTTATTCCTCCCCAATGTATCTGGTCTAATGGCGGCGCTCTTTTAAGCATCTTTGAGCGCATTAGAGAGCTTATCGCAGGCCCGATCATGTTCCGCAACTGGTGGAGACCGTCTTGTTATAATTCACTCGTGGACGGCGCTAAAGCGTCTGATCACTTGCTTGCAAAATCTTTTGATATCGATTTCAGAAAACCACACGACCGCGCTGTCGCTCAAAAATTTCTTTGTGATGAACTTTGGAAAAAAGGGGAGAACGTTCAGGTGGGAATCGGTTGTCAGAGTTTACACGTAGGACTCGCTTCTCCTAAAGGAAAACGCTTCTGGATTTATCCGACGATGAAAGATTGTCCGGTGAAAATGATCGATAGTTGCTGGAGTCTCGAGTGAAACTTGTCTCTATTCAAGTTGGAATTCCTCAGCTGAAAAATTATCATGGCAAAGAAATAAGCACGGCGATTTTTAAATATCCCGTGCAAGGTCCCGTGATGGTGAAAACGGAAAATATCGATGGCGATCGCCAGGCCGATTTAAAAGTTCACGGCGGTCGCGATAAAGCGGTCTATGCTTATTCACTCGATGCTTACGAAAAATGGAATGAATTTTATCAGACAGAATTAGCTCCTGGTTCTCTCGGCGAAAATCTTCTCATCGATTCATTTGATGAAACAAAGATTGGATTAGGAGATATCTATGAATTGGGAGAGTGTCAGTTGCAAGTCGTGCAACCGCGAATTCCCTGCTTTAAATTGAATCTTCGTTTGAACGATTCAGGTGCGATCAAAACATTTAATACGATCGCGAGATCTGGAATTTATTTTCGTGTTCTTCGCGAAGGAACGATTGATCTCAATCAGGAAATGCGATTGATTTCTCGTCCTGAAGAAGAATTTGTTTCTGTCGCTGATCTTTTTAAAATGTCTATTAGTCCTCTTTCTGAAGAAGAGGCCTTTCGCCTTCTCAAGATTAAGTCCCTCAATTCTGATTGGCGCAGACGAATTGAGCGCTCACTCTCTAAGTAATTATTACAAAATCCTCAACTCCCATCCGGTTTTTTGGTATAAGGCCTAGGTCGCTTTTGTCTTATATCGATGCGGTTTGATCATCGATTTATTAGATAGATTGAGTACGCCTTTTATATGAGAAGAAATGAACACGTGTCTGCTATATTGAATGAAACTAAGCAATGAGGAATTTATGAGAAAAGTACCAGAACTAAGTTTATTAAGCTATGCGAACGGAACAAGCGCCGACAAAATTAAATTCGTCGACGATATCTTCAGTGGTTTAAAAGATTACGGATTCATCATTCTTAAAGATCATACAATCGAACAAAAGAAAATCGATCGCGCTTATGAACTCGTTAAAGCATTCTTCAATCTTCCGCTTGAAACAAAATTAAAATACAAAATGAACAACGGTGGTCAGCGTGGATACACTCCCTTTAAAACTGAACACGCAAAAGACAACAAGAACCCGGACCTGAAAGAGTTCTGGCACGTAGGACGTGAACTGGCCGCATCTTCTCAATACAAAGGTGTTTATCCGGAAAACACATGGCCTACAGAAATCGCAGAATTTAAAAAAGCATTCACAGAACTTTACGATGCAATGGATATGACTTCAGCACTTCTTCTTGAAGCAATCGGAAAAGGATTGGATCTACCAGCTTCATACTTCAATGAAATGATCGCTGACGGAAACTCAATCATCAGAACAATTCACTATCCACCAACAAAAGGTGAAGATACAAAAAATTCAATCAGAGCTGCTGCTCACGAAGACATCAACCTGATCACTATGCTTGTTGGAGCAACTGATTCAGGTCTTCAACTTCTGGAGCGCGACGGAACTTGGTTGGATGTTCAATCTAGACCAGGTGAAATCGTCGTTGATACAGGGGATATGATGTCGAGAATTACAAACAATATTCTTCCTTCAACTACTCACAGAGTAATCAATCCATCTGATGATGGATCTGCAAGATACTCAATGCCGTTCTTTGTTCACCCGCACTCAAAAGCGAATCTTTCATGCATTCCTTCTTGTGTTGGTGCTGGAGCGAAGTATCCGGATATCTCTGCTGGGGATTTTCTTACTCAAAGACTTAAAGAGATTGGTCTATACAAGTAGATCGCAAAAAAAAGGGCCGCTTTATGCGGCCTTTTTTATTTCTAGAATCTAAGTCCAATCGTAAATTTCATATTGAGAATATTTGTGACTTGTTCAGTTTGATCGCTGAATTTTTCATGCGCACTTAGCGATTCAATTGAGCCTTCAAAAATCATCGCGACAGAATTTGAAAATGGCATCAGGTATCCGATACGTGCTTCAGGCAGGAGAGTGACGAGTCCCGAACTTTTTTCTTCGTTCACTGTCGTAGTCGATTTTCCAATACCGGCAGCGAGTGTGAGATAAAAATTATTTTTGTCGTTCGTAAAACTCATCAGGTGATAAGTCACTGCGACTGTCGCGAGTACACGATTGGTAGGAATATCGAGTTGCGGGTTTGAGAGACGATAAACTTCGTTATCAATTCTTCCACCAAAACTCATTTCAAGTTCCGGCATAAAACGATAATTGTATTCAGCAGAGAAAGTATATCCTGTGCGTTTTGAATTATTGTCAGCGCTCACATCAGAAGAAGACTGAGAAAGTCCATTTTCATAACTTGCTTTCAAAGAATAGTTATTGCTTGTTCTAAATTTTTTGTAAAGTTCGTTGTAATCAACTGCTGGAGTAAGATTGCTTACATCTCCTACAATATCGAGAGCGACGTTTCCGTAAGCGTGAGAGTTGTAGCTGATGATTTCTTCTTTTTTAAAGGGAATAGTGACGTTCGTATCGATCGGTGCCCAGAGAGAATAGTTGCGATTGACTTCAATTGCTTTGCAGAGAACACTGATCGTTTCATTGGCAAAAATCATTTCTTGTCCGCGCATAACTCCGTCTTTCATTCCTTTGGCCATGACGAAAGAGTGGCGATCTTTGGAGACCGTTTGTACGACCATGAGTTCTTCGCGTGGAGCTTTTTCCTTCGCAAAAACAAGATTACTCAGGCATGACAAACTCAAGATGTTAATGAAAATGATCTTTCTAAAATTTCCCATATATATTCAGTTTAACATAGACGTTGCCAAGGAAAAGACTCACTTTTTCTACCTAGTTAAAAAATCACCTTATGAGATTACTCGGATAAGTCACTGCAAGTTTTGGCCTTTTCCGAGGAGAAAAAAACACTAGGTCAAACATACCGGACAATAGTAGTAGGGGATAAAATAATAAGGAACTTTAAAGATTGTCCTTAAGACTTCGATAAGAATGATGAGATATGAAAACGACTAATTTCATTCACCATCTTTTTTTAAGTGCACTTATTATAGTGCTCGGTTCGTGTGTGCCAAAGGCCACAGAAAATAAAGCTGTGTGTGGAACGAATCAGGCGTTTAATAGTGTGTCTCGTACGTGTGTGAGTGTTGTTGCTCTTCGTGCTCGTCCGATTGGAACATTAACGAGTGCAACGCTTTCACAAGAGACTGCTAAAACGCTTACGCTTTCTTATAAGGACGCAAACAGTGATACAGCTCTTTCGTGTAAGGTGAGTAGTGTTTCTGCAAATATTGAAGTTGTTTCACCGCAAGTTTTGAATGGAAGACTTTTTACAGTATTGGATGATCTCGGACATAATGCTAAAACACTGGCGTCGATGACGGCTGGAGTAGCAGCAACAGCACCAGAAATAACAGATCTGACTAATCAAAGTAATACTCTTCAAGCAGCAATTGATATTTCAAATGCGACTTATACTTACTCAAATTTAATTAACCAGCTGGATGTAATCAATCTAGCGGTAGCAAAAATTTTAAGTGATTCTAACTCATATATAATTTATTCAAATGTTCAGCATTATCTTACAGCAACGAAAACATCATTAGCTGCTTTTCAAACTTTTCAAACTTCAGTTCTTAACCGTTGTGATTGTAGCGGTGGAGTTTGTACGACTTCAGTTGCTCCAAGAATGTTGCAAAATGGATCAGCAGGATTTTCTTATACGATTACAGATGTGGATGGAGAAGGTGATGCTCGTCCGGTGAGTTTATCGATTTCGGCGACGGCGAAGACAGCTCCTTATTTAGCCCCTGTTGCTGATTCAAAATATGTGACTCTTGTTCAAAGTGCGACTCACGATAAAACAAAAAAATATACAATTACGTTACCAGGCGGTCGCGACTACACTGGCGCTACGACAATGTATGCATTCGCTGGAACAATAAGTAGTGGGAAAGGTCAAACAACATATAAGAGCGGTCTGCATGGTCAAGTATATGACTGTATGGATTTGACTGGAACAACTGGGACGACAGATCTTACTTGTACCTACGTTCCTTATACGACAGATGATTCTGATATAACAACACCATTAAAAGCTACTGTCGATATCGATGAAATTCGTTATACAGCGAGAACACAAGGTACTTACGGAAATAATATTACGATTCAATATTTTGATTTAAAAAATGATAATACAGCTGTTGATACATATTCGAGTAAAGCAGAAAAATTTGGATTAGTTTCACAGGCGACTAGTGCAAAAGATGTTTATGTAAGAGTCGCGGGCGATGCGATTCAAATCTTTTTTTCAAGTGGAATTACAACATCATCTGATATTATGAATGCTATTGCTTTAAATACAAAAGCAAATAGTCTAGTTGCAACAGCTCTTACTCCTGTTAATAATGGTGGAGCAAATTTTCCAGATCCTGCAAGTACAGCAACAAGTGCGACTAATCTTGCTGGAGGAACTGATGCTTACGATTCATTTCCTATAAAAGTGAGCAACGGGTCTGCTTATTCAACGAATACTGCAACAGTGATGATCAAGATGAGTCCTGTAGATCATGCACCGTTGACTCCTGGAGAGTATAACACTGCTTATATGGGAGAGAGCACTCTTGCTCTTCCTGCAATTCCTTCAATTGCTGAAGGAACGGCAACTGGTACGACTATTCAATTGCCTTATAAAGACACCGATCTCGATCCGGCAAAAGCCGTGCAGTGTGCGATTGATTTCACTGGCCCTCCAGCGGGATTGCAATATGAAATTCCGACAACGTGTACATGTGTGGCGGGGGTATGCTCTGCGAGTGTTGTACCGTTGGCATTTTTCAATGGAGTTGCAAATTTTTCATATCAAATTACAACATTTGATCAGTATTCAGCAGTTCAAAAATCGAGTGGATGGCAGCCTCTTTCTATGACAGTTTGGGAAGTAAACGATCCACCAACGATGTCACTTGTTTCATCTACAACAACGACATTGGGAACACAGGTCGCTCCATTTGCTCCTTTACAGACACAAGAAAATTCGACGACGACTCCAAGTCAGACTTATATTTGTTTTACGGCCACTAAAGGTGGTGGTTCAGATGAAAACTCTCAAGTCCTAAGTTTTTTTCCATCGCAAACAGCACCGACATCAAACGCTGCACTTGTGATTACATTTGGGACAATTCTCGCTCCTGGTGTTGCAGGGAACTCGTGTGCCGGCGGACAGTATATGTTGCCATTTACAACAACTGCTAATCAATCGGGAACAACGAATATTACGGTTTATGCAAAAGATAACGGAACTACACATGGTAGTGCTGACTTTCAATCATCAACGCCAATTGTGATTCCAGTTTTAGTTAATATGGTTGATGATCCTCCATACTTTGCTCAAACAATTACCAGCGTTCAAACAAATGAAGGCGGGATGGTTGTTGCCGGTCCATTTAAAGTAGATGAAGATCAGGCCAATTCACCAGACGAAGATAAACAGGCAATCACAATTGCAACAATTACTTCTGACAATTCTGCTGTTCTTCCACCTACTGCGATTTCTGTGTTTTATGATAAAAATGATAATGGTGTAGAAGATGCAGGCGAGACTCGTTATTTCGGAACGAGTACAACATCAGTAACAGCAACAGATGCAAGCGGACATGCTGTGACTTCTTTAGATCTCGCTGCTCCAGCTGCAGACGATGTTAAGGCCCATAGCTTTTATTTAAAATTAAAACCAGTTGCTGGTGTTTCTGGAAATGCTAACATCAGCATTTATGTTAACGATGGAAATCCAAGTACCGCGACTCCAACACATTTTCCACATACAACTTTTTCTTTAATTGTTAATCCAGTTGCTGCTATTCATGGTGGCTGGACAAATATTTCAGCTGTAGGGATAAAAACGGATAAGAGTGGAGCTCCAGCTGCAACAAGTGATGTCGTTTGTAATTTTAATCGTAAAACGACACTTCCAGTAGACATTCATGCATGTGATATCGGTGATTGTTCAGCGGCGGGTGCACCTAATGGTTCAGTTGTTCCAGATGCAGCGAATGTGATTTATTGGGACAATTCAAATAAACGTTGTTACCGCAGTCTCGGGAATGATAAATTTTCTTGGGTAGAATTAAAAACAACATGTCCTATCACTCGTACTGCTTCAACAGATAACTATATTCAAGATACATCGATTAGTGCAACAGTTCCTTCACCTTCAGGAACTAACCTCTATTATTATGATGCTCAAGCAGTCAGTGCTGTTAAATCTTGTATCTATAGTATCGAAGATCCAGCAACACCAGGAACATATATCTGGAGTAATGATGGGTCTTTGGCAGCTCCATACCCAATGTATTACACGCCTTCAAAAGTGACTATTTCATGGAACCAATTTATTCTTTCTGGATCTGCTGGAGATCTTATTGATTCGATCGCCGGATGGAACGTCTACCGTCGCGAGGCCGGTCAGGATTATGATTATATCAAAGGATTTATGAAGACGAGCACTTCGAGTGCGACGATGACAATTACTGATCCTTCGACGACAACATTCACTGATAAGACAGCTATCGCTGGTAAAGTTTATTATTACGAAGTTCGCCCTGTGGACAACAATCATAAACTTCCAACTTATACGCCGGAAGTTTTTTCTGAAATACGTGTGATTGCACCGACACCAAATTATTCTTTCGTTCATCGTTGGATGGTGAACCAGGAAATTTGTAATAGCATGCACATGACGACAGCGACGACGAATAAAGTAGATCCGTCTCATAACTATCGTTGTCCTTATATTGGTCCAGGTGATGTTTTGGATAGCGGAAATTATTATTACGATATCGGAAAAGATATGCTCGTGGATATTTCTGAAAGTGGATGTCCATATACAGCTGCACCAGTTTGTGATTCTGTTGATGGATGTACGGGAATTGGATCTCCAAATGGAAGTGTAGCAGCTGCGGTTAAATCAATTTATTACGATCGCAACACTGGATCTTGTTATATCAACACAGATGGAAACCAGGCATGGAGCGATTACAACTCGGCCGGAGCAGCTGTTATCGCGGGAGCTAAACCTGATTTGACAAATACTGCTTTAAACGCACCTCTTGTGAATGTGAAAGAAGCAACAGCAGCTACTGTTTGTGGAGCAAGACAAATCGGTTCGACATATTCAAATGCTCTGAAAGGATCTGTTGGTGGAGGAGTTGATGTTCTTTCGACTGCGCCACTTTCATTGCCAACTAAATTAGAATATATCGCTTATTCTGCAGCACCATTGGGGATGACTGATTCTGTGATCACTGATTTGGAACAAGGATTCTCATTGAATGCTCAATCTCGTTGTAATTCATCGAGTGCAAATGGTCTTAGTTCATATTACACAGACTCAAATGTCCCATCGACAAGTTTCAGTTATACATTACCTGGGACTGCCTCTTCGGGAATTCGTTCTCTCTATACTGGATCAGTTCCTTGGGCGAGCGACTACTCAACTGAAACATGTAGTTCACGTTATGGAACTCAAGACGTTTACGGAAACGTTGCTGAGTGGGTACAAGATCGTATGACTTGTAATGCTGGAGGATCGGGGGGGGATTCTGCATGTAATGGTGATGCTGGAATTTTAGGAAGCTACAAATTTAATAACAATGCTTTAAATCCTTATGGTTTCAATTTATCGACTGGTCCGTATAACGATATTACTTCTCCTCCGAGTATAGGAGTTGATGACGGTTTCTTAACTCAGTGGTTATTCCGTGATAAGACTTTCAGCGCTGATCTTTTCAGCTTCCCAATTGGTATGCCAATAGCTTCATCAATACCTGCAACATATCCGGAATATGCATCTATACTAAGAATTGGTTTTACGAACGGAATTACGACTGCTCAACTTCATGAAGATGGAATTATAATTAATGCTACATCAAATGAAGTAGGTCATTTCGCTCAAGGAGGAAGTTACTTATCTGGAAATTATTCAGGTCGATATACCTCTGAATTTATCGACGATGCAGGTGCAGGACGTCCAGATGTTGGATTTAGATGTTACTTTCCTGTAGCTCCTGCAAATTATCCTAAGGATTCTTTTCACCCGTATACGGCGTACTAATCTCTTTGTTATACTTTATCCATGTTGAAAAAATTTCTTTTTTCATTTGTTCTGCTTTTGCCGGCACTTTGTTTTGTCGCGTTTTTTATCGCCCTTGTGATTCATTATTTCTCTCTTCAGAAAATCGATTCGAAAACCGTATTAGAGGCGCTTAATCGCTCGTATCAGCAGACTTATTGGGAAAGAGAGCATATTCGAAAAGGGACGGCCCTTATCAATGATAAAACGATTGTGGCCCTTGGGGAGAGTTCGCTGCTTCTTCCTGGCAATTGCAATGGACCTCTTTCGTCTGAAACATTTACAGCTCTCATGAACAAGAGCGGAATGAATGTAGTGAATCTCGGTTATTGTGGTGATGACAGCAGAGGTGTTATTGATTCTCTCACGATAATTTTAAAAGAGAAGAAGCCTCGGGCCCTTCTTTTTTATCTCGGTCATAATGATTATTCCAATGTGAACAGGGACATCATTTTAAAGCCTACGCGATTGATAGACTCATCTTGGATTTCATCGCTTCCGTTTCTTAGTTCTGATAATAAATTTAAACTCAGCTATTTTGTGACGAACGCAATTGAAGCGGCATTGATAGAGGTCTATCGCGCGATTAATCCGAAACTCTTCAACACAAGTGAATACAAAAAATATAATGAAGCGATTAGTGAACATTTGATAAAAAATTATCAAACGATTATTGCTCTTTGCAGATCTCATCATGTTCCAATGATTTTTATAACTCCTGTTGGGAATCTTCTTTATCCTCCAGTGGCCGCTGATCAGAAAACGAAGAAATTGTATAAAAAAGGAATTGAGAAGAAAGATCTTGGATTACTTCAACAAGTAAATGAACGGGACTTTTTCGGGCATGATCAACGTGCTAAAAAAGCAGCGAGGGAATTTTTACTTTCACAAGTTTCTAATGATCTTATTGTTGTCGATGTTGATAAGGCCTTGGTTGGAAAAAATGATCTCGATCTTTATTCAAAATATTTTTCTGATATTTTTCATTTTACGAAAGAAGGACATGAATTTGTTTTTAATGAAATTCATTCAAGATTTACGATGGAAAAGTAAAGTTCATGTCAAGATACCCAACTAAAATTAATTTTTCCCAATGAGAAACAAGTTTTCTTAATGTTCCCGATAATTACACTCGGAAACATTTTCCTTTTATGTTTTATCCTCCTTGCAATGGGATAATTGTTTTTATTTATGCCGATATTTTTTAGAGGCGAAACATGAAGCTTAAATTTTTAGTATTCATCATTCCTGTTTTTATGTCGTCAGCAATACTTCACGCAAATGAAGGAGCTGTCGCTAGAGTTATTGTTCTTAAAGGACAGGCCAGAGCAAAATTACCAAATGGTGAAGTTATAGAGGTTAAAGAAGATCTTTCTTTTTCTGAAGGCACAACAATTCAGACAGCAGAAAAAAGTTTTGTAAAATTAATTTTTATCGATAAATCGCAAATGAATTTAGGCCCTGGTTCTCAGATGGTCATCAACGCTTTTCCAAAAAACGATGCCGGAATTATTACTCTTTTAAAAGGTCAGATGAGATCAAAAGTCACTAAAGACTATATGGAGATGAATAGTCAGAATAAAAGTAAGCTGTATATAAAAACGAAAACGGCAGCCCTCGGAATTCGAGGGACAGACTTTCAAGTAAATTTTAATCCTGAAAATTCTAATTCATCACTTATTACTTTTGAAGGAAAAGTGGCGATGTCTAATATCGATAAGAGTGATCGTAACAGTAACTTTGATCAGTCAAAACTTGAAAGGATTGTCTCTAGTGAGAGAGCGGTGATGGTAGAGCGCGGACATATCTCAACTGTGAATTTGAATGTTTCTGATAAGGTTATGAAGCCCACTCTTTTAGGGGCGACTCAACTTTATGCTTTGAAAAAAAATGAAACAGGTACAGTTGAATCGAGTGAAACAACAAAGCAGCAATTTAGAAATCCGATTCCACCTGGTGCTCATGGAAGTATTTTTACTGGAGACATGTCAACTAAATCAACAGAGAGTCTTACTAAATCAGAAGCCAATGGATTTTTTAATAAAAAGACAGGTGAGTACAAACTTCCCGCTGGCGCAATTATTGATTTAAAAACAGTAAATATAATTCCACCCCCACCAAACGCAGTCTTTGATCAAAACACTAAAACTTATATTGTTCCTGAAGTATATGGAAAAATTAATAAAGAGAATGGGGACTATATTCCACCAGAAGGACTTAAATTAGGTGCGAACGGGAAATTTATTTTAATTGATGCAAATGCCTTTGCAAAAACTCAAACAGTTAATAAGGAAGATAAGCAAGAAGATAAAAAAGAAGAAAAAAAAGACGAAAAAAAAGAAGAAAAAAAAGACGATAAAAAAGCGGAGAAAACTGAAATTCCAAAAATCTATGATTCTCAGCCAGATATGGCCGCTTTTACAGATAAACACTCTGAAAACAAAACAACAGACCCTGCAACTATGACAGATGCTCAGCGTGCAGCAGCTGCTGATAAATCGTCTATGAATGAGTCATCAAGACAAACATCTGCAGATTTAGGAAAAACAATTACTAGTAGAAATTTGAAATTTATTTTGAAAGCACAATGAACTGAATGAAAATGAAACAAACAGAAATATTATTAAAAATTCTTGAAAGAGGAAAAGTATTGATACCAGCTTTGATATTTGTTTCATTTTGTTTGATTGCAGAAGATTCAATTAAAAATAACAAAGATGAATTCTATCAATATTTTAAAAGTGGGCAATATGCTGAGGCCTTAACAGTACTGTCGCAGATAAGTACTGATGAATTTACTGAGAGTGAGAAAGCTTATCTAAATGGAATTTGTCATTCAAAACTTCAAGAATTTGATAAGTCCATAGCTAGTTTTGAAGAAGCCATTGCAAAAAATAACAAGCATGCTGATCTCCAATATGAATATGGTCAAGCGCTTTATGCAGCCAATAGACTGAAAGCAGCGAGAAGAGCTTTTGAAAATTCTATGAATGAAAATTACAACAAAGCAGCTTCCCTCTACTATATTGCTTATATTTCCCAAATCCTCGAAGATTATAAAGAAGCGAAAAACAACTACATCAAGCTGATTAAGTTTACATCGCATTCTGTTGTTGACGATGTTGATACTGCTAAAGAAAAAGAAATTGAAACACATCTTAAGCAAATCTCACGATTCCAGTTAGCAGAGACTCTTTTATCTGCATCGAGAGCAGGTAAAACAAATAAAGATGAAGTAGCGAAAGATGCTGCTAAATATGTTCTTCCATTAATGTCTCAAGCGATTGAAACAGACGAAAAAGCAGAAATTGCTCAGGAAATTAAACAACGAATTTATGAAATTCAAAAAGAATTCAACTTAGATCCAGATCAATTAGTTAATGGAAGAAGAATTTCATCAAAACGTTTTTATGGATATGTTTATCAAAAAGTTAAGTCAGATAATAACGTTTCCTTTACAAGTGAAGAGAATAACGTTCATCAAACAATGAAGAGTTCCGCTTTTTATGAAACGGAAGCATTTGCACGTTATGATTTTTTGTATGACAAAAAAATTATTATGACACCTGAGTTTCGCTTTAATTTTATGAAATATTCGAATCAAAGTGATCCTGAGGTCTATCAGAATGATTCATACGTACTCAATCTTAATTTAAGAAATAAGTATGAACATACATTAAACGATCTACCGGCCAGTTTTTTATTTGATATTGAATATTGGGATTCTCATAAGGACTGGAATAAAATTCATAGTAGAGATCCATATTCTAAATCTGTTGTTTTGAGTGTTGGGGAGAATTTTAATTATTTTTCGGCAGGAGAAACTACACTAAAGATGAAATTAAAAGAATTTAAAGGAACAGATGAATTAATTAATAACCACACAATAAGCGCGACGGGAGAACAAATTTTATTACTTGCCAATCAGCATTTGCTCCTCGTGTATCTAGGGCTGGATTTAATCAATAATTATAAGAATCCATCTACTAGTTCCAATTCTTTTCTTGCTCGATTTGATTATTTAATGATGGAAGCCATTTGGGGATACAATGTTGATTTTGGACTGGGAACAACTTTTACGGACACCAAAGAACAAAGCACTATAAGAGGAGCCGAGTTAACACTAAACCCATCAATTGATGTTTCGAAAAACATAACAGAGAGAATTAAATTTTCTCTTAATTATGATTATACAAAAAATAACTCAAAGAGTGTCGACTATAATTATACCAAGAGTGTTGTTAGCTTAGGTTTACAATTTAGTTTTTAGGAATTAAATATGAAAAATAATTTTGTTAAAAATTTATTCATTATTTTGCTGAATTTGTTTTTAATAGTGTCTTGTGCAAAAAAACAAAAAGCAAAACAACATTTTACATTAAATATTGGTGCGCTACAGACTGGTCTTCCTTTGAGTGGAGGATCTTATGTTAAAGCTATTTCTTCAACATCTAATAATATTATTAAACTTGATTCGAATGACTCTGCCGTTTTTGAATTTGGAAACTGGGAATTTCAAGTAGTAAGTTTTGAAGGCCCCACACCATTTTATGGAAAACGTTATTGTGGGAAAATTTCAAATTTTAATTTAGATATAAGTCTGACAAATGCTGAATTATCTCTCAATCAAATGAGCTGTTTGTCTGAGCCTTTCGTTTCTTTGATTTCTGAAATCAATAATAATTTTGCTAATAATTCATTTCTCACGGTGACTGGCCTGAGTCCAGATGAAAGCCCACTTGGAGGGGGAGCAAATTTAACGATTAAAGGAACAGCGTTTGTGACTGGAGCAATTGTAGATATTGGTGGTGCAATATGTTCTTCGCCTATAGTTGTAAATCCTTCAACTATTACTTGTACGAACACTTCTAATTCTGCAGGTAGATATAATGTTACAGTTACAAATATAGATACACAGTCAGCGATATTATCAAACGCATTCATTTATAGAGGTCCACCAACAGTTAATAATGTTTCACTTAGTTCAGGTTCATTGGCCGGATTAACAAGTGTAACGATTACTGGCACTGGCTTCTACGCGGGATCAACTGTTACTTTTGATGGCATTCAATGTACTTTACCTATTGTTCTTAGTTCTACCACAATTGTATGTACAACTCCTCCCCATTCAGCAGGAACAGTTGATGTTATAGTTACAAATGCTGATTCACAGTCTGGTACATTAGTAAACGGTTATAAATATCAGCCTGCACCGACAGTTTCAAATATAGCTCTTAATTCTGGAAGTCTATCTGGAGGAACAGCAGTTACGATTACAGGCACAGACTTTCTTTCTGGTGCTGTTGTTTCAATGGGAGGATCACCCTGTATTTCTCCAAATGTTGTGAGTTCAACGAGTATCACATGCACTACTACTGCTCATGCAGCTGGAGCTGTTAATGTTGTAGTAACAAATATTGATATGCAATCAGGGATAGCTTTAAATGGATATATCTATCGATTAGCACCGACAATATCAAGTATAGCTTTCAATTCAGGTTCTTTGGCCGGTGGTACATCTGTGACAATCACTGGAAGTGGATTTTATTTTCCAACAGTGACTTTCGATGGTGTGCCTGCAACAGACGTGGTGTTTAACTCAGCTAATAGTATAGCGTGTGTGACTCCAGCGCATTCAGCAGGAGTAGTGGATGTTGTTGTTACCAATAATGATACTCAATCAAATACAGGAGTGGGTTTTTATACATATCGAGCAGCCCCAACTATTTCTAGCGTGACTCCAAATTTTGGAGATATTGTAGGTGGAACAGCCGTTACTATTTCTGGATCGGGTTTTGTAACAGGTGCTTCTGTTCATTTTGGAGGAGCTTATTGTTCATCAACAAATGTTTTAAGCGGAACAAGTATTAGTTGTATAACAGCAGCTCACGCTAGTGGATTAGTTACAGCTACAGTGACTAATCCAGATACACAAATTGGAAATTTAGCTTCAGCTTATACGTATAAAGATGTGACACCTCCAAATATGAGCGGGATAGCCTTTAATGATGGCACAACAGAATGGTCAACATCTGCTTCACCTATTTTTACTTGGAATGCAGCTACAGATTCCCAAAGCGGGGTGAGCTATTATGAAATTGCTATTGGCACAACGTCTGGAGGGACTGATGTTCAGAGTTGGACGAGTGTGGGGAACGTAACAAGCTATCAATTTACAGGATTGAGTTTAACAAAAGGACAAAGTTATTTTGCAAGTATTCGAGCAACGGATGTTGCTGGGAATACGAGTTCTGTTTTTCCGGGTAATGGTTGGTTTGTAAGAAATGAAATGTGGGTGACTGATGGTAATGTTCTTACAACGGCGCTTGTTGGAAATACACTTTATATCGGAGGAAACTTTGCTACAGTTGGAGAGTGGTCTGGAGGAGGGGTGCCCCTAGATACATCTACCGGTGCTACTGTTTGGCCAGCTCCCCTTAATAGAGCAAGAGTTTCAGGGCGAATCTATGCCTCAATCCCAGATGGAAGTGGCGGCTATTATATTGGTGGAAACTTCAAAGCAGTTGCAGGAGTAATAAGAAATAATTTAGCACATATTCTTTCGGATGGATCTTTGGATTCATGGAACCCAAACGTGAACGATATTGTATTTTCTCTTACAAAAAACGGTTCCTCTCTCTACGTCGGAGGAAATTTTACAACTGTTAATGGTTCAACAACAAGAAATCATCTTGCTGCAATTGATGTTGCAACCGGCACCGCAACCAGCTGGGATCCGAATCTTAACGATTCAGTTTTAACTATGTCATGGAATGGTTCTAATCTCTATGTTGGAGGTAAATTTACTTTGGTAAATGGATCGACTACTAGATTTCATTTGGCCGCTATTGATTTGTCTACTGGTGTAGCAACGAGCTGGAATCCAAATGTGGGGGATGTTGTTAAAACTTTAGTGATTAACGGATCAACTATTTATATCGGTGGGCATTTTACGACAGTGAACTCTAGCACAACAAGGAATCACCTTGCAGCTATTGATTTGGCGACTGGATTAGCGACGAGTTGGGACCCTAATATTAGTGATGACGTGAATGCATTAGCGATAAATGGTTCCAATATCTACGTTGGAGGAACTTTTATCTACGTTAATGGTTCCACACTTCGAAATCACATTGCTGCGATCGATTTAGTATCAGGAACTACAACGAGCTGGGATCCAAGTATTAGTGGTTATGTTTATAGTTTAGCCATTGATAGCTCATATCTGTATGTTGGGGGAAATTTTTCAGGTGCAGGTGCTTCAATAAGAAAAAATTTAGTAGCGATTGATCTATCATCGGGATTAGCAACAAGTTGGAATCCTAAAATAAGTAATTCCGTTTATACTTTGACCTTAAATGGATCGGTGCTTTATGCCGGTGGAGAATTTACTACTGCAAACAATTCAGTTTCGCGTTCAGGGTTAGCTGCTATTGATCTGATAACTGGAACACCTACAAGTTGGAATCCTACAGTAAATAATATTGTTTATTCCATGATCATCAATGGATCAAATCTTTATGCTGGAGGCTACTTTACAACAGCAAATGGTGGAACTAATAGAAATTATCTGGCGGCATTTGATTTAACAACGGGAATAGCGACGAGTTGGAATCCAAATTTGAATGGACCTGTATTTTCTATCGCGATAAACGGAACAATTCTCTATGCTGGAGGAAACTTTTCAATAACTAATGGAGGAACAGCTAGAAATAATTTGGCAGCTTTTGATTTAAACACCGGAGTGGTGACAACATGGAACCCTAATATCTCTAATTATGTGAATACTCTTTTGATTAACGGAACTAGTCTCTATGTCGGAGGAAGCTTTACTTTTGTTAATGGTGGAACAACTAGAAATCATCTGGCAGCATTTAACTTATCGACAGGAGCACTCACTAGTTGGAATCCAAATAGCTCCGGAGAAATTTATGTCATGGCTGCGAGTGGATCAAATCTATATGTAGGAGGAGGTTTCACTTTGATTAATGGAGGTACTTCAAGAAATTATTTGGCCGCATTGAATTTAAGTACAGGAACGGTGACAAGTTGGAATCCGAATATCAATGGTCCGATTAAATCATTGGCCTTGAATGGTACTACGATTTTTGCGGGAGGATATTTTTCTGTAGTAAATGGTGGAATAGCTAGAAACTATCTAGTTGCTCTTGATTTAACAACAGGAGCAGCAACGAGTTTTAATGCTGAAGTTGGCAGCAGTGATGCTCCAGCAACTACAATGATAAGTGGTTTGTCGTTATATGGTTCCACTCTTTATGTTGGGGGAGGTTTTACTTCCGCTGGTCGTGGATCTCATGGTTTTACTCTTCTCGATACAACAACTGGACTCTGGCCATCGAGTTTTTAGTGATAAAATTTAAAAAGCAGATAAAAAAACTATAAGACAATCCCGACGTTTTAGTGTTTTCTACTTGGGATGAACACTAAAACTATTTCATATTCATGCACTTTTTTTTTCCTCGCACTCATAGTGTTCAGTCACCAACTCCAAACCTTCACTCAACCATACTTCGACGAAGTCCACTACGTCCGCGCAGCTCGCGACTGGCTAACAATGGCCCCTGTCACAAACCTCGAACACCCACCACTCGGAAAATACCTGATCGCTTTCGGAATGAAAATCTTCGGTGACAACCCAGCAGGGTGGAGAAGTGCCACACTCTTTTTCGGCGCTCTTTCAATCTCAACGATCTTCCTCATCGGCGAATTTCTTTTTGCAAACACAACAATGGCAATAGCAAGCACACTTCTCGCTCTCACAAATTTTTGGTTGCTTTCGCTTTCCCGCATCGCCATGATCGAAATTTTTCTTATCTCATTTTTATTGTTAGGAATTTATTTTTATCTCAAGGAAAAACAAACGATCGCGGCCCTCTTCTTCGGCTGCGCTTTCGCCGTAAAATGGTCCGCACTTTTCATGATCGCCCCAATGGTCATCATGTTAGGCCTGAAAGATTTAAAATCGATGATCAAATTCGGCATCATCATCCTCGCTGTTTATTTCGCAACTTTCATCCCATACATGTTCGTGACATCAAATTACAAAATCACATTCTTCGAAATTTTTTCTCTGCCGTTAAGAATGTATGAACTCCAAAAAATGGTGCCGACAGAACACCCCTATAAAAGCGAATGGTACACATGGCCTCTTATGATGAGACCAATGTGGCTCGAGTTCAAAGTCCTCGTCGCTGATCCCTTTGTCGGCCAGGGAGTCATGTTGATCGCCAATCCATTGCAAATGTTATTCGGTGCTCTCTCTGTCATTTATCTGACACTTTTTTGGAAAAAACAGAATCGCGAAATTCAAAAACTCCTTATTCTTTTTTTCTCGGCCTGGCTGATCTGGGGAATCTCTCCGCGAAAACTGACATTTTTTTATTATTTTTTTCCTTCTGCCATGCTGTATACTTTTTTTATTCCCGAAGCAGTCAGAAGAATTCTTCCTGAGAAAAAGCAAAAAATTTCATTGGGAATTCTGGTCATCGCCTCATTTATTTTATTTCTGTTTTTTTATCCCGTGATCGCAGGCCTTCCGGCCACCGGTGAAATGCGCACCTCACTCATGTGGTTTTCCAGCTGGAATTAATCATAATTCAATTTGAATTCGTTCTCCGAGCGCGCTACGATTAAGGCATGTTTAAAACAATCGGATTACTTCTCATTTCAAATCTTTTTATGACGATGGCCTGGTACGGCCATTTGAAAAATAATCAACATTCAAAATTGTGGATTGTCGTTCTCGTTTCCTGGGGAATCGCTTTTTTTGAATATTGTTTCCAGGTCCCTGGCAACAGAATCGGCATTCATTATTTCACGCTCCCTCAGTTGAAAGTCATGCAGGAAATTATCACAATGACGATCTTCGGAGTTTTTACGATCGTATATATGAAAGTTCCGCTGACAAAAAATTTTTTATACGCAAGCGCGTGTTTAGTTCTCGCTGCATTTTTTATGTTTAAAGATCGTCTTCCATCATAGAGACAGGAGAGTTTTGTGGGAAAAATTATCAGTTTCATCAATCAAAAAGGTGGCGTTGGAAAAACGACAATGGCCTATAATACAGCTCATGCGCTGGCAAAAAACGGTCACAACGTTTTGGCGATTGATCTCGATCCTCAAGCAAATCTCACTCTGCTATTTCAGGCAGGAAATGAAACAAATATTTATCACTTGCTCGTGAATTCAGTAAAAGAATTAAAAATGCTTCACGCTCCGGCACTGCTCGGACATGTCATGACGAAAGGTCATGTTGATCTTCTCCCAGCGGGCCAGGAACTTTCAGGATTCGATTTAACAGTAGCAAGCATCAATGCTCCAAGACAGCTTGTCCTTCGCAAATTTATCGAAGCAAACGGTCTTCGCGATCGCTATGATTACATCGTCATCGATTGTCCGCCGACACTGGGACTTCTGGTTATCAACGCTCTTTGTGCGAGTGATGGAGTGATCGTTCCCTTCAGACCAGACGATTTTTCATTAAAAGGACTAGAGCATTTCTATCAGGTTCTCGAAGATATTGCGGATATGGGAATCGTGAAAGCACCGGAAGTTTTCCTGCATGTGCCGAATCTTGTTGATCTACGCCGCAAACAAGAGAACGATGATTTGAGTAAAATTATCAATTCAATAGAAAAAGAATTGGGTTCTGGAAAAGTCTTCTCTCCTTTTCTTAATAAAGCAGGTCTCGTAAAATCTCTTTCAAGCAGAAAATCGGTTTTCGATTTTAAAAACCAGGAATTCAGCGAGCTTCAGGAAAAATTTCATGGAGTCGCAAAACGAATCGAGGAATGGTCACATGAGCGAGTCTAAGAAAAAAAGTTCAAATCCTTTATATGTAGTCAGAAACAACGGAGTCGATGTGGAAGCGGCCAATGGAATTTTAGAATTGCTTTTAAAGAAAACGGGAATTGATAAGCTTCTTCCGATTCTTGAAACATTCATGCAGTTGATTTTCTCTCAAGTGCAAAGCTATCCGGTTTTCATGGAAGTGAAAAAAATGTTTGATAAAGTTTTTGAAAAAGTTATCGAAATTTTATTCCAACTTCAACAACTCACTCAAAAGAAAAAAGCTTAGAACAATGAAATGAACGGGATTCCCACCGAGAGTCCCCACATCTTTATACTGCTATTTTCGTGTCCCCAATTGATATAATTCAACTCGAGAAAATTTGATTTCCCATAGCGAAGCCACGCATTTGTGTATTTCTCATTTGTCGTCGACAAAAACATCCCGTAAGAAAGATTGTAATTTTCCATAAAGGCATGTTTGTAAATCACTTCAAATCCCTGCGGATAAATCAAACGAAAAACAGTTCCATTTTCTTTGGCATAACGATAGTGCAGCCCCTGAAATCCAAGAAGCGCATTGATGTAAACACGTTCATCAAATACAGAAACGAGATCGTAGGAAAAATACAGACCGGAATTATTAAAAAAACTTTTAGAGTAGAGAAGAGCATCGAACGCTTTGAATGAGGCCGTATCGTTCAACTCGTATTTCCCATACAACATCAGCGACGGAGCAAAATTACTTTCTTGTTTTGCTGTTTTTTCCTGACTCGTATAAATGTACGGGCCGAATCCGAGTGCTGTTTTAAAACGATAAAGTCGCTCCGGAACTTTTGCTTTTAAGTGCATTGTTTTGATTTCACCATCAGCACCTTTCATTTTAAGTTCAACGGGAAAGTTATCTTCCATATAAATTGTGTACGGAGGTTTACTGCCATTTAGGACACGAAGGTTTGTTGAACTCATCGTGATCTCGAGACGGGGAGTTTCACTTCCCAATTTCCCGAGGCGATTCATCTTACAGCCGACAGAAAGATATTCGTTGTCGACTCCTTCGATCTCGAGTTGATAAGGTGAACACGAATAATCGATCAATTGTTTTGAACGCGCATTTTTAGCAGCGCGATCTTCGATCGTAATTTTATCCAGAAGTTTTTCACCGCTATAAATATTGATCGTCTCAGGATTAAAAAGATCGATATAAACCTGGCTTTCAAAAATACCATTGGCGTAAGTGGGAATGATCGTCTTGTCTTGGTAAGAAAAAGTAATCGATCCGTCCGTTTTCGCTTGAACACTCAGAAGTGCTCGAGGAGTGAGTAAATTATTTTCGTTGCGAATCCATTGAACTGAATTGGGAATCCATTCCGCAAAAACCTTTTGGTCCTGGTGATGAACAAAAAAATTCTGAAGTTCGACCTGAACCCGCGATTCTCCAATGGAAAATCGACCTAAATTGAACGTCTGGCCAAACGAAGTTTGAGCACCCAACAGCCATGTCAGCAAAATAAATTTATACATCATGGAAAGATTTTAACACTAACGAGAACGAATGCGACGAGTTTTTTGAACAGCGGATTCCTGAACAAGCGGATCAGCTTTTGGAG
Organism: uncultured Bacteriovoracaceae bacterium; assembly: GCA_966211875.1. Taxonomy (GTDB): domain Bacteria; phylum Bdellovibrionota; class Bacteriovoracia; order Bacteriovoracales; family Bacteriovoracaceae; genus Bacteriovorax. The sequence continues at coordinate 45,307 of CBIHNP010000012.1, read as the reverse complement.
ATTTTACCGACGATGAGGGGCGAACAGTGGCCGCATTTCCCACACTGACCGAGTCTTCAACCACTTCTGTTTCTTTCATTTTAACGCCTTCTTCGACGATCGCAGTGATTTTCTCAGCTCTTTCCATGGCCGCTTCATCGCGCCCTTCCAGAAGGCGTAATTCCGCCTCAAACTCATTGCTAACTTGGTTGCTACTTTGGGCGAGAACCATTCCCGAGCACAGTAATAGTGAAATCATCAATAAGGTCTTCATCATGCTAAAAGTTTTTCACGAAATTCGATTTTTTAAAAGGGCCAATGGCCTTTTTTTCATGCTAAAAGTCCATTATGCATTCACCTAATCCCGAAGACTTAAAACTTTCGTCGTATCGCTTTGATCTGCCTGCTGAGCTTATCGCTCAAAGGAAGGCCGAATCGTCGCGCCTTTTGGTTTATAAAGTTCAGACGAACGAGGTGATTCACGACACTTTCGCAAACATCGGAAACTATCTTCCTGAACACGCTCTGCTCGTTTTTAATCGTTCAAAAGTTTTCCCTTCGAGGCTTTTAGGAACGAAATTGAGTGGCGGAAAAGCAGAACTTTTTTTGCTCGCGAGCGAAAAAAATGCGCAGGGAATTTATCCAGCTTTAATTAAAACGCGTTCAAAGAAAAAAATCGGCGATACATTCTTGTTCCCGAATGATCTCACAGCAACCGTTGAAGTCATCAACGACGATGGAACATTCGGTGTGAGTTTTTCAATTGAAGATATCAAACCTTATCTTCACGACTACGCTAAAATTCCCATTCCGCCCTACATCCGCGGCGGAGAAAGCGACGAAGAAGACAAGCGCACTTATCAAACTGTGTACGCCAAAGAAGAAGGTTCAGTGGCCGCGCCGACAGCGGGACTGCATTTCAGCGACGAGCTTCTCTCAAAATTAAAAAAACAGAATATCGATACGGCCTTCGTCACTTTGCACGTGGGACTCGGAACATTCAAACCGGTGACGGTAGACAATCTTCTCGATCACCAAATGCATTCAGAAAATTTTTTCGTCGATAAAGAAAACGATGAAAAAATTAAAGCAGCGAGAAAGAACAATCAAAAAGTTTTCGCCGTAGGGACAACAAGCCTTCGCGTTTTAGAATCGAGCTTCGACAAAAACATTCACGCGGGTGAAATGTATTCGACAAAAATCTTTCTCTATCCAGGTGTCGACGTAAAAAGCATCGACGGCCTTATCACCAATTTCCATTTGCCGGAATCGACATTGCTCATGCTCGTTTCAAGTTTAGTCGGCAGAGAAAAAACATTAGAACTTTACAACATCGCTATTCGCGAACGTTATCGCTTTTTTTCTTACGGCGATGGCATGTTAATCATCAGGTAGATTATGACGGACCAAAAGAAATCTAAGTCAATATACAAAAAAATCGCACAATCGGGAAAAGCACGCGCAGGCGTGATTGAAACTGCCCACGGAACTATAGAAACGCCGATCTTCATGCCGGTGGGAACGAGAGCCTCTGTCAAATGTATGTGGCAAGAAGAACTTGAAGAAATGAATGCGCAAATCATTCTCGGGAACACATACCATCTCTATCTAAGACCAGGACACGAACTGGTTGAAAAAGTCGGCGGTGGCCTTCACGGTTTCATGAAATGGGATCGCGCGATTTTGACAGACTCTGGTGGATATCAAGTTTTCTCTCTCTCATCGATGAACAAAGTTACAGAAGAAGGTGTAACTTTCCAATCGCATCTCGATGGTTCGAGACACCTAATCTCCCCGGAAAAATCGATGGAAATCCAAAGAGCATTAGGCAGTGATATCGTCATGAACTTCGATGAATGTCCGGCCTTGCCAGCGACAAAAGAACGCCTCAGAGAAAGTATGGAACTCACTCTCAGATGGGCCAAACGCTGTCGTGATTACAAGTTAAAAGATCACCAAAATCTTTTCGGAATTATCCAGGGAGGATTGCATTTCGATCTGCGCACAGAATGTATGGAGCGTTTGAAAGAAATGGATTTTGAAGGCTACGCACTCGGCGGACTATCTGTCGGAGAAAAAAACGAAGAGATGGTGAATTTCCTAAACGATTTCGTACACACGATGCCGGAAGATAAACCGCGCTACTTAATGGGCGTAGGAAAGCCGTTAGACATTCTTAACGGAATCAAAGCGGGGATTGATATGTTCGATTGCGTTCTTCCAACGAGAAACGCGCGCAATGGCCAATTCCTCACTGCAGGTGGCCCGCTCAACATTAAAAAAGAGCGCTTCAAAGAAGACCTTCTTCCTCCGGATCCGCAATGTTCATGCAAAGTCTGCAAAAAATATTCGCGTTCGTATATTCGCCATTTGTTTACAGTGGGAGAGTACCTCGCAGGCAACATGATTACGTATCACAATTTATATTTCTATCTGCAGATGACTCGCGACGCTAGAGAAGCAATTAAGGCGGATAAGTTTGACGAGTTTTACACTAAGTTCTATAACTCCTATCAATCAAATATCTGGAATTAATATTTAAAACACGAAAAGGAACACACACATGTTAAATTCTCTTATTGTTAAAACTCTTGCGACAAACGCTCACGCCCAAGCTGCGGCGGGTGCTGCTCAACAAAACCCACTTCTTCAATTCCTTCCCTTAGTGGTTGTGTTTGTTATTTTTTATTTCTTGATGATCAGACCACAAAAGAAAAAATTCGAAGAAGAGCAAGCGCTTTTGTCAAAATTAGCTAAAGGCGATGAAGTCTATACAAAATCAGGTTTCATTGGGACAATCGTAGGAATGACAGATACAATTGTAACATTAGAAGCATTCGAAGGAACAAAGTTTAAAGTTCTAAAAAATCAGATCGCAGGTCTTGCAAAATCTGTTTTAGAACCCGAAAAGAAATAACGAGACAAATAATTTAGCGAGGATCATATGTTTGGATTAGGTGCTGGAGAACTCTTTCTTATTTTTATTATCGCCCTTCTTTTCTTGGGCCCAAAAAAATTGCCTGAACTAGCAAAAGGTCTAGGTCAAGCTGTTCGCGAATTTCAAAAAGCTCGCGACGAAATGATGAACGAAATTAACAAGCCTCACACGACTACGACGACAACAGCTTCGACAGAAGGAAAAAAAGACGTTGAAGTGACTGCTACGAAAATTGAAACACACGAACCGACTGTAGCTTCAGCAGAAGCGAAGCCTGAATCTCCTAAGCATTCATAATTTTTACTTTGCAATTCTATAAAACTATCAACTATACTTTTTAGCGAACAGCTTTAAAGTATAGTTGATACGTCGTTTAATAAAAGGGAGTTTTTTAATGAAAACCAGCTGGTGGCTACGCTTCAGTGCGCTGCTTGTCTTTGTCGTTCTTTCCATTCTAGTCTTGCTTCCAACTGTGATGCATTTTGATGAAAATGGGCACTATCCAATCAAAACAAAAATCAACCTGGGTCTCGACCTTCAGGGTGGTCTTTATATGATCATGGGAATCGATTTTAAGAAAGTTTACAGAGATGAAGTGAAAACTTACGCTCGCAAGATCGAACAAGTTTTAAAAGATCAAGACATCACAATGAACCCAGGTTCATTGGATGAATCAGATGCAATGGATCCGAAGATCGAACTTACTCTAGCTAAGGCTTCAGACAACGAAGCTGCTAAGAAAAAGATCAAAGAATTTTTTGGTGGAAACGTTCGTATCACAAAAGACAATGGCGAAAAATTAGAAATCGCTCTTGCTTCAATCATTAAAAAACAAATCGAAGAACAATCTGTTGGTAAATCTATCGAAGTTATCCGTAACCGTATCGACGAGTTCGGGGTAACTGAACCAGAAATTCTTGCTCAAGGGAATGATCGTATCGTTGTTCAGCTTCCAGGTGTTCGCGATATCGAAAGAGCGAAAGAACTTATCGGTAAAACTGCTAAGCTTGAATTCAAAATGGTAAACGACACAATTCCTCCGCAAACAATGATGGGTTGGATTGAAAAAGCTAGCAAAGCTGGGATTACTTACAAAAAAGGTGATCGTTTCTCTGAATACCTAAAGAAGACTAACGACTTCTTGAAAGCTGACATTCCAGAAAACCATGAACTTGCTTTCGAAAAGAAAACAAATAAATCAACTGGCGAAGAAACTAACGTTCCTTTCGTCGTTGAATCAATCGCAAAAATCACAGGGGATGACCTTGCTGATGCCCGCGTACAAATCGATCCACAAAAAAATGATCCATACGTATCAATGGATTTCAAAACTGCTGGTGCAAAAAGATTTGAAGAAGCTACTGGTGCAAACATCGGTAGAAGAATGGCCGTTATCCTCGATGGTAACGTTTATTCAGCTCCAGTAATTCAAGCAAAGATCGGTGGTGGACACGCTCAGATCACTCTTGGTGGTGGCGGTGTAAACTTCAACAAGACTATGTCTGAAGCAAAAGACTTGGCGCTTGTTTTACGTGCCGGTGCTCTTCCAGTTCAGCTGGACTTCTTAGAGCAAAGAACTGTTGGTCCAAACCTAGGTGCTGACTCGATTGAAAAAACAAAAGTCGCTTCAATGATTGGTTGTGCGCTCGTATTCATTTTCGCTATTTTCTATTACCGTTTCTCAGGAGTGATTGCGGTTGTGACACTTCTTCTTAACGTTCTTTTCACGATTGCAATTCTTGTGGCGATCGATGCAACGTTAACGCTTCCTGGTCTTGCAGCGATTGCCTTGACTGTTGGTATGGCGGTTGATGCGAACATTATTGTCTTCGAAAAAATTCGCGATGAACTTCGTCGTGGGATTAGTAACTATAAATCTTACGAGCTTGGGTTTGCTTCAGCTCTTTGGACAGTTCTCGATGCTCACGTAACAGCGGCAGCAGCTGGTTTCTGTCTATTGAACTTTGGTACAGGTCCAATTAGAGGGTTCGCGGTAACTTTCTTGATCGGTATCGTTGTAACGATCTACACTGCTTACTACGTATCTCATCTATTGTTCGAACTTTATATGGACAAGACAGAAGGACAAGTTCTGAGCATTTAGTATTGAATGAACTGTAAAGATTTTAGTTTTGGGAGATTTTAAATATGATCGAATTAATTAAACACGGAACAAAAATTGATTTCGTGGGAAAAGCAAAATATGTCGTAAGCGCTTCGGTTCTTTTAACGATCGTTTCGTTGTACGGAATTTTTACACACATGAACTACGGGGTAGACTTCCGTGGTGGAGCTGAAATTCAAACTAAGTTTGAAAAGCCTATTCATCTGGATACTCTTCGTGAAGAACTAGATCACGCAGGACTTAAAGGTGTTTCAGTTCAGTCCATTGGTGATGAAAAAGAAAACGAAGTTCTTATTAAAGTTCAAGCGGAAGAAGGATCACTTAACGTGATCACGCAAAAAGTAACAGAAGAACTTCACAAGCACATGGACAATAAAGGGGACATCCAAAAAGTAGATATCGTTGGTCCAAAAGCTGGACGCGAACTTCGCCTTTCTGGAGTTAAAGCGATGTTCTGGGCAATCTTAGCGATTATGATTTATATCGCGATCAGATTCGACTTTAGATATTCACCTGGTGCGATGATTTCTCTTTTTCACGACGTTGTTGTAGTGGCAGGATTCATCGCATGGACTGGCCACGAGTTCTCACTTCAAACTGTAGCGGCCCTTCTTGCGATCATCGGTTACTCGATCAACGATACTGTTATCGTTTATGACCGTATTCGTGAGCACGAAGAAAAAGATAAAACGATTACTCTTCGTCAACACATCAACGATGCCGTTAACGATACTCTGTCTCGTACAATCATCACATCTCTTGCGACATTGTTCGTAACAATCTCTCTCTTCCTGTTTGGTGGAATAGCGATTAAAGACTTCTTCTTTGCGATGAGCTTAGGGATTATCTTCGGTACTTATTCATCGGTTTACATCGCTGCTATCACAACGTTGTTCACTGATACTCAAATGAAGAAAATGAACGCTAACAAAGCGAGCAAGGCAATTGCATAGGAAATTTTCTTATCTTTTAATTTTTATAATGATGGGCCTGTTTTTAACAGGCCCATTTTCATTTGCTCAGATGGGTGCGCCGATTGATTTAAAAGCGCAACAAGAGCAAGCAGAAGCAGAGGCGAAAGCTGAAGCGGAAGCAAAGGCCCAAGTTCAAGCTCAGGGAGAAATGGGCGCTCAACAAGACATTCAAGAAGAACACGACACTCAAAAACTCAACAAAGTTCTCAAAGACTACAATAAAGACAAAGATAAAGTTAAAAAAGACGCTGAAACTATCAGACAAATGGATATTCAAGAGGGTCTTCCTGAAGATCAGACGGGCGATGGAGCTATTGCAGACCCGGATAAGAAATACGGTCCGAAAGTTGAATTTCGCGCTTTAGGAGGTCATCCTCTAAAGAAGAAAGAAGTTCCTCAAGACCTTAAAAAAGTGAAATATGCTGACGCCGTAAGAGGGGCGTTGGTGCCTTTTCAAAAACTCACTGTGCGCGATTTAATGAAAGAGTTGCGTGAAAAGACTGAGGGAACACCAACGGGAGAAATGCTTGCGCGTTTTCCGAAGCTGATGTTTTTTTCTGTTCGTCTTATCAAAGATCCGGATGCTCTTCCTGGTCTTGCGGGAATTGCCGATGATACTCAAAAGCTTACTCACTTCGGCGCGCTTATGGTTTGTACGATTCTTATAGGATTTGTTCTTCGTGCCTTATTCAAAAAAGAGGGACGTTCAATTTCAGCAGCGCTAGGATTCTGGTTCTTACGCTTCCTCATTATCAATTCTTTGCGCTTTGGAATTTTGCTTTATTTTTATGGAAATGAAGTGAGACCGATTTTCGAGATCGCGAAGAAAGCGATGGCCGATTAAGACTTAGGTACACATCCAATACGCTTGTCAGATGCCTTTACAGTTGTGCTTTGACCGCTAGGGACTGCTCCGTTAAGGGTATCAACCGTTTTTACTGTATAAAGCTTTCTATCGCCTTTAAGAAGCGGGTCCATTGTCGTGCTTACTGGCCAGTAGTAATAAATCGTTTTCGTATTCATTGAGCTAGCGTCTGCTCTGACCTTTACACCGTTCTCAATATAGAAACCATAATTTTTAACGATTGATTCTTTAACCAACATTGTTCCGTAGATCGTTTTGTAACCATTGTTTCCATCTTGAATTGTCTCTGCTTCTTTTTCTGCGATGAAGAGACCTTCAGTATCATCCATATAATCTTTGAGAAGATTAAAGAGCGGGTCAGAGCCGTTGTAATCAGTTTGTGTCGGACAGAAGGCCTTTCCGTTTTTATCAACGAAAGGAACCATGATGTATCCAAGACCGATTGTCTGGCTTGAAGTTGTCGATGTCGACGGACGGTTTGGATAACTGATCAGACTGAAAAGATTGATCGTCGCACTTACGCCGTATTCACTAGAGAGTCTCGTCATCAATGTTTTATTGATCGTCAATGTCGTGTTGTCCGTGTTCACAAAACGCGGTTCTGTTTTACTCCACATTGAAAAGGCCTGTGGAATTAATTCCAGACGAGGGTATTCAGCACTGTCGTTACCTGGATGGGCCTGTTCATCATGACAAACAACTTGCGATTGATTTGTTCCTCCCGCTGGCGGAATTGGTGGAGGAGTTTCGTTGGCCGCAAAGTAATAGAAGACGCGCGCATAACTTGATCTGATGATTGTTCCCGTGCTCGTTACAGTTCCACCGTAAGTGATACATGTGTATTGATTGACAGGAGAAATTTGAAGAGCACCAGTGATTGTCGTTGAATCATCTGTCGGTTGAGTTTTTCTTCTCAACTGGAATTCTTTTGATTGAGCATTACTTCCCGATTTTCCCTCGACGATTTTCATGATGTACGTTCTGTCGAGAGTGAGATCTTTAATGTTGGCAGAAAGTGAGTTTGATCCATTGGGAATGGTAACCGGGATGTTTGAAATCGTATTTCCAAAACCATCAGTCGCACTTAAAAAACACTGAGGTGATGTCGTATCGCTATCCAGTTGAACAGTACACCAGTTATAAAGGTTTCCTAGTTTTGTATTGAGCGCGATATCTGTTCCCATAACCGTTGTCAGATAAAGTGTAGGTGACGTCGTATTTGGAGCAGTTGAACAGTAAGCTGCACAGTCGTTGATAACGTCTGACTTACCATTGATACATGAACAGAAATCAGATTTGATATCGATTTGATTTGTAGGACGAGTGACTTTCACAACGTCGGCCACGCAAACTCCGGCAGAGCCGTTGATCTTTGCAAGAGTACTATTACTTTCTGTTGTGTTTGCAGTCGTTAAATCACTTTTAACTTGAGTGAGTTCTGTTGAATCCGCTTTGTGCGTTCCCGTATCACAAGACGATGTACAAGTATCAGGAGTAGAGAGAATTAAATAAGTATCACCACAACCAACTGATGTATCAGTGATGGAAAAATCTTTTATAGCTCCACGTTTTTTTGAAAGACTTGGGTCACTAATACATCCAGCAAGCAAAAAACTTGCAGCGATCGTAAACGTGAATAAGGGCATCTTCAAAAACTTCATGGAAAAAATTTTCTCCTATCAAACGAATCGACTTTAAATCCTTCAAACTTTAGTCTTTTCTTAATTCTTATCTTCTATTTTAAAGGGTGTTTGGACCTCTATGAGGCCGTATTTCAGGAAGCTTTACAAGATGAGTAATATTAGAGGGTTAATTTCGAAATGGGGATAAAATGTGGATTGAGAACAAAAAGGGAAGTGCCATCTTTAAGAGGCTTTTTAGAGGGAAGAACTGCCAAAGGAATTAAGCGAACTGAACCCCAATTGCATAGAGTTCATCTTGATTGAGATGGCGTTTAATAAAGACGCGAGCATTTCTGATCGCTGCAGTCTGAAATTCACTCATGTACTTCACTTGAATCGTGGCGCTGAAATCGATACTGCTCAACGTCTCTTTTGAAACGACAATACAAGCACCGCCAACAGAAATATTGATCAGCGGACATGAAAGAGAAATTTCGTTTTCTTTGCCTGCAAAAATCACATCGACAAATTTTCTTTCTTCCAATGTAAAATATTGTCTTTCATGCGCACGCAATTCTTTCAAACGAACTTCGCGTGGAATTTGAAAAGTCACATTCGACTTTTGATCAATCGCCATTTTTGTTTTGAAAATAAAATCGTGTTCTTCTAATAAGAAATAAATGTCCTTAGTAGAATCGATGTGAGCGATATGTTCTTTTGTGACTTTTAAAGTGAAGACACCTTCATCAGCAAAGAGTTCGTGAAAAGGCATGCGCTCTAAAAAACTGCGCGAACCATTTTCATTTTTCTGCCACACCGTCAGCAAACTTTCTCCATTTAATTTTGAAGAAAGAGCTTTGATGATTTCGGCGCGGCTTTTTGAAAATCGGTACTGATCCATATTAATAGTATTTTGTTATTCAGGATTTTTTGCAAACAGATTTACGGTCAGTTAACTATTTCTGAACACTTAACCCGGTCTTTTCGAATTTTTAATGCCTTAAAAAAGAGGCGCCTAAAGTTTCCATAACTTCCATCCGATAAAAAATATGTTCAAACAAAAATGTATTGAGAGAACGAACACCTTAGGAGAGGGCCATGACAAAGGCAGATTTAATTGCAGCACTTGAGAAGCAAGCTAACCTTACTCACAAGCAAGCTGAGACTATTATTAACATCACATTCGACAGCATGATCAAAGCGCTTTATGAAGACGAGAGAATCGAAATCAGAGGTTTTGGATCATTCGCTAACAGAAACTATAAAGCGTATGAGGGCCGCAACCCTAAAACCGGAAAAATCGTTAAAGTTCCACCGAAGAAAGTACCATTCTTCAAAGTTGGTAAGGAACTTAAAGAGATGGTTGATGAAGGAAAAGATAAGTACGTGATCCGCGAAGCTTAATACCTAATTTTACATTGACATATCAGAGGGGTTCTTGCAGAATCCCTCTTGTAGTTTTATTCGCCTATTTCTAATGGTGACGTGCCAGAGCGGTCCAATGGAACGGTTTGCAAAACCGTAAAGCCTCCGGTTCAAATCCGGACGTCACCTCCATAAAATTGAAAATCGTCCATTTACGTCGTCACTTCTTCACTCACGCTTAGTCACGTACAGATGTACGTTCCTGCGCATTCGTTCAGGCGTTCCTAGTAACTGAACGATTTTGAATTTTATGGCGTCTCTTCGAAGTTTGGTTGGTTTATTTTTTAAAGATCCTTCGTTTCTAAAAACCAACTGGTAAATCTGTCCAGGCCGGATTAGCGCCAGCATTGAATGCGACATGATCGACAACTGCACCAACTGACCAGCCAGTCAGGTTTTGATTAAATGAAGTACAGTTTTGAAACATCGACTCCATAGTGGTTACATTGCTTGTCACCCAAGGACTTAGATCTTGATTAAAATCTGATGCAGATAAAAACATACGATCCATGTTCGTAACATTAGAGACATTCCAACCGCCAATATTTTGATTGAAGTCTCCTGCGAATTGAAACATCTGGCTCATATTAGTCACTGAACTAGTGACCCATGAATTTAGAGGCTGGTTAAAAGCTGAAGCACTAGAAAACATACTCGACATATTAGTTACGTTCGTTACAACCCAGGTATTAAGTGTGCCGTTAAAATGAGTTGCACCGTTAAATAAAGAAGACATATTCGTCACGTTGCTTGTGTTCCATCCACTCACATCACCAAGAGTTGTACCAAAGGCAATAGCATCATAAAATGTTGCTACCATTGAAGTTACATGAGAAGTATCCCAGTGGTTTAAATTTTGATCGAAGCTTGAGGCCATATAAAAGACTGAATCCAAATATTGTGCACTCGTTGTCGTCCATGCACCGATTGGTTGATTAAATGCCGAGGCAGAAGCAAACATACCGTAAAATGTAGTTACGTTTTGAACATTCCATCCACTAATGTTTTGGTTGAAAACACTCGCGTTGCTGAACATGAACTCCATAGTGGTAACATTCGATGTGTCCCAGCTCGCAGGGTTTTGATTAAAAGCATGTGCTGAGTAGAACATATAATACATATTAGTGACATTGGATGTATTCCAGCCGGCCACTGGTTTATTAAATGCTGCAGCTCCATTAAACATTGAACTCATATTGGTTACATTTTGAGTGTTCCATAAACCAGAAAAAGTTCCATTAAAGGCGATGGCCGAATTAAACATTCCGGACATATTAGTTACGTTAGACGTGTCCCAGCTAATGTTTTGATTAAATGCTATCGCAGACCTAAACATCTGGGTCATCACAGTTACAGAAGATGTATCCCATCCTCCGATATTCTGATTGAAAACGCTGGCTCCGCTAAACATGTTTTGCATGGTTGTTACATTACCTGTATTCCACCCGGTAATGTTTCCATTAAAGGAAGTGGCATCATTAAACATGTAAGACATATTTTGAATGTTTGATACGTCCCAATGATTTAAACTTCCATTAAAAGCAGCTGCTCCCCAGAACATTGAACTTGCATTTGTAACGTTACTTAAATCTGGAGCATCAGTAGCAGGAATTTGTAAATTCACACAGCCAGCAAACATACTGGCAAGGGTGTCCCATTGATTTGTTCCCCATTGAGTGACAGTTAATAATTTTTCCCTGTCTCCGGCGAAGTTAAAAATGAATCGATTAAAAGTTCCAAGCATTGTAACTGTCTTAACTCCTGTCGTTGCATAGGTGTGAAGCTTGCTAGCATCATTCCAACTCGTAATGGTGTCAGTTGATCCATCTCCCCAATCGACAACAAAATTGTAGGTTCCACCAAAAACTAAAGGAAGTGCAATTTGATTGTTGGCCGATCCTGGCTTAGTGGTATCCCATGTCGTGATAAACGGAACTGGAAATCCACTGGCCGTACCACTCATATTAACGGTGATCGTTTCTGGTCCCTGAATAATTAAATTTCCAGTATAAGATCCATTCGTCGTGGCCTTTGGTCTTACTTCAATCGTACAGCTTGCACCCACAGCGAGAACGACTCCCAGACAATCGGCCGAATGAAATTCAAAATTTGTTGTATTCGATAGAGAAGTTGTTAAGGCCGTCGCCGCTTTGGTTCCATTGTTTGTCACAATAAAATTCACGACAGAACCTGTGGCCGCACCACCAGTGATATTCATATTAGCTTGAGTGACAGTTGAAGACGTGAGATGCGAGGCTGTACTTATGAGAGAAAGGTTAGCTTTAATTTTGTTTTCTAGACAAGACTGAAGAAGAGCAATAGAAAGAATTGCTACGATTCTTAGATAATAAACAAGTGAGTTTTTCTTTGTAGAAAACATACTTATCTTATCGGGTGAAAAGCTCACTAACGTAAATTATTATTAACAAAGTCCAGATAGACCTATTTTAGAGGCGAAATAAGTGATTGAAGAGTCTCCCACGATTGCTTCAGCAATCAGAAAATCAATGGTTGTAATGATCAATTGATAATGAAGTATTCTATTAAATAAAGAAACTTGCTAAACAAACCGAATAGAGGTGTAGGAGTTCATCACTAAAAATGAAATCACGCAGGTCTATTTTTATAGTCACTCTCTTCTTGTGTTGTGGATGTATAAACGCATTCAAAAATAACTCCATAAAAATCTCGCGCACTGAAACAGCAACTCACTCAACTACTAATCTTGATATTCCTTTTACTACCGGAACAGACACAGACTATTTGTTCAGCGATGTAAACCTCATCGAAATTCGCTCAGATTATGTAAGACTCAAACCCGTAGATCAAAGTGATAACGTGAACAATGGATTTGCGGGGTCTACACTGAATGGTTTGCAGTGGGATTCAACGAATAAATATTTGCGTCTATCGAGTGTGAATAATTATATTGAACATGATTCAACTTGGACTCCGAAATATTCCAGTCTCGCTGGTTACTGGAAACTGGATGAAGCTTCTTATTCAGGAGTGAATGGTGAAGTTGTAGATTCTTCAACGATAGGAAATGGAGGAACTGCAAGTGTTGCCATGACAAACGTTAATGGAAAAATAAAAAAGGCCGGCGTTTTTGATGGAGCTTCAACGGCCATCTTTGTTCCTGATAATGGAACATATGATGGAATTCAAAAACTTTCTGTCTCTGTTTGGATGAAACCTACAAACTTGGCCAACTCGTCTTCCGCAGCTCAAGGGATTGTTGGAAAGAGAATTAGTTTTGCCAACAACCAGAGTTGGGATTTTTATCTGGAAAACAACCAGCTGTTTGTCGATGTGGATGCAGCTAATAATCGCCAGGCGGTGACTTATACTTTCGAAGATAATCGTTGGTACAATCTCGTTTTCGTTTTTGATGGGACGTTAAACGATTCATCGGCCGCTAATAATAGAATGAAAATTTATATCAATAATGTTTTAGCGTTTACTGGACCTGCCAATGTCACAACTATTCCTTCTAATGCATCTGACATTTGTATCGGATGTCTTGCTTCAGGAGGTGTGGCCCAGGTTTTTATCGGTCAACTTGATGAGGTCGCTATCTGGCGTGATGCTTTGAATGCTACTGACGTCAATCTCATCTACAAAAGACAATCACCCTATAAAGCAGGCGAGATCGTCTCACGAATTATGGATTCAGGTTTAGCGACATCGTCGTGGACTAGTATGCAAGCTCAAAGCACGATTCCATTCTTAAAAGAATTGCCGGCGACTAATGGAAGTGAAATTGTTTCTGATTATTCCGGAGTAACTCCGAATCTTATGAATGGCCTTCTCGCTTACTGGAAATTAAATGAAATCGGAGCAAGCGGGGCCAATAGTATTGTCGATTCTTCCGGCAATGGAAATCACATCACTCCAGTCGATACGGCAAACGGTGGGGAATTTACAGAGGGAAGCGATCTCGCTGTCTTTACAGCTTCGCCAAAAATTTCCGGCACGAGATTAACGACCGGACAAAGTTTACTCAACAACAGGACAAATTTTACGATCTCAGGTTGGGTGAGACCATTAACGAATTACGATGTGAACAAAACAGTTGTCGACGCTACTTATACGAGAATTCCTTTCTTCGGACAGCATGATGTTTTTGAAGTCGGAATGATCGGAGGACAAGTTTGTGTTTCTTCCGACAGCGATGGGACATCGGGATGCACAGCTTATACTCTTGAACTCAATAAGTGGCACCATGTGATCGCAACAGCGAATACGACTGAGTACAAACTTTATGTCGACGGAAAATTAGAAGTCACTCTCGCGCATGGAGGAGGAACGTACGGTTCCAACGCTTTTAAATTTAATCTTGCTTACGATGTACTTGATGATGGTGCAAGTGGAATGCAGTTTAACGGATGGATGGATGAAGTCTCCGTATGGAACAGAACACTTTCAGCTGATGAAGCAAAAAATATTTATCGAAGAGGATCAAACCGAATTTTTTATCTCGTAAGAACATGCGCGAACAACGATTGTTCTGACCAGGACGCTCTCGTCGGTAAAGGATGGTTTGGCGCTGTCGGAAATTCAAAATATTATTTATCAGAATGGTATAATTATTCTTCTCTCAATTCTTCAGGTGTTGGCGTCGGCGTTTCTAATACCGGCGGACTCAATATTCCATTTAGTTTATTTTCCGGACTTGGGACAAATCTCGGAGAGCCGAATGTAAACCCAGGAACACGAAGATACGTTCAATACAGAGCTTACTTGGAAAGTGATGATGCAAATAATTTATGTGATTACGGATCTGGTGCTGAAAGTTGTTCACCTGAATTGCAAACAGTTTCCTTCGGCCCGGATCATTTTACAACGACAGCACAAACAATTACGAGCAAGGCCTCTCTTGGAACAGACTTCACTGCGCTCGATAGCAATAGTCTCACTGAAACACTTGGAGCACTTGGTTGCGCTAAAGGAGTGAGATACACAATTTCTAATGACGGCACATCGTTTTATTATTTTGATGGTGCTCATTGGGTTGTGGCGGATGGAAGTTATACACAAACAAACACGGCATCTGTCATAAGTTCTCATTCAGATACTTTTGCTAAAGATGTTGCTGTCGGAACATTACAGGTAAAAGCGTTTTTGAAATCAGATGGATTCACAGCTTGTGAACTGAGCAATTTATCTTTCTCATTACTAAAAAACTAGTACGCCCAGTACGGACCTGTTCCAAGACCAGAGACTTTGTTTTCAATTCCAACGTAAACTTTTCTTCCGTAGAAAAATGGCAATCCCCAGTTAAAGGCACTCGACCAGTTAACAGCGATATCTTTAAAGTTGTAGTTGTTGCTCAAAAACATATTGCGAGCATTATTGATTGTGAAACTTACATTTTTTGAAGTTGATCCGCTCACTTGAGTTGCTGTGAAAGTCGTGGAGTCATTCGGGCAATCAAAAGCTGAGATATCTGTTCCGTTAATGGCGTTGCAAGCAGGAAGACTTGAAACGCGCGGGAAGAAAAGAGCATTTGATCCGCTGTCAATAAAACTATCAGTGTAAGTGTTGCCACTGAAGACAGTTGTGAATTCACCATAAGCATTAGCTGCGAATGTCGTTACACTTCCAGGCGTATTGTTTGCTTTCGTTCCGATACCAAGCGTGAGTGTTCCCGTTACGTTTTGAACTCCACAAGCAGGGATGTCAGGCAATTCTAAAATAACACCGTTATTGTCTGTTGTTTCTTTTGCGACAGGATTCACAACTTGCGAAGCAAGTGGCGCATTGCTGGCCGTACAAGTTGTACCGTTACAAGAATAATAAAGATCAGGAGCTCCTGTCGTGCAGGTCGTTCCGCAATCTTCTTTAAATAATCCTACACCAAGAATTCCGTTGTATCCTGCAGACGATGGATCTGTATCCGCATCTGAACATCCGGAAGGTTTTGTTCCAAAAGTTGAATCGATGACTTGAATAGGAATCGTTACTGCAGCTTCACCACCCATAACAACGTCGGCCGTTTTTATCGGTCCCCATGTTGATCCAATTCCGAATTGAGCGCATTCTGCCAAAGGATGTCCGCTCGGAGCATTGATTTGCGAGAGAGTAATACTCGAAAGAGTACTTCCAAAAACTCGCAGGCCATAACTTCCAGTGTCCACCAAAATATTGTCGACCGAAACGCAATTGTTTGTTCCTTGCTGACAAATTGTTAGTGTAACAGTTGGTTCGTTTGCATAATTTCCATTGAGAACAACCGGGAGCACATTTGTTCCAGTTGCTGGATTAAGTAAATCGTAATTTCCACCATCGGGAGTACTCTTACATGAAAGTGCATTTATATTTGATACAGGTGCCTGTGTCGACGAACTTGAATTAGAACTTGAACCATTACATCCGAAGAGAACGGTCGAAGCGAGAATAAAAAGTAATCCAAAATTATTTTTACTTATCAATTGAAGCCTCTCCGCGCACATTTCTCATATGTCCGCCCATTGTGATATGACAGCCGGCCCGATCAATTGTGACTGATCCTTTTAAACGCAAGCGACTGTTGTTTTGCACATAATCCTGGTAGTAGCTGTAACAAGGACCCAATACATTTTTTAGTTCCGGATGATGTGGACCTTTCCAGGAAATTTTTCGTACAACTCCATCGTTATCAATTTCTTCGTTGATAGCGACTTGTTTGTAACTTGAAGCACGCTTTGTTTTCACTTTCTGAGATGTGTGTTCATTTAAATAAGCGTGAGAAAGCATGGGAGTGAAAAAGGTTACAAAAGAAAAACTAAGTATAAGAGTTTTTAGTTTCATTCCCTAATTTTATTCTCAATTCACCAAGAGATCATTAAATTTTAATGAAATTTGCTTATACAAGACTATTTAGATTGGGTGATGTTTTTCCTTATTTTATCCATAATTTCGAAGCTTATAATATTACTAGATCAAAAGCTTTTTTAAATAAGGCGAGTCCAATCTTTTGTTGTCCGAGGGAAGTTTGCAGGTCAAGTTTTCCCTGGCCCATCAATTGAAAACATTCTGTTAAGTCAGCAATATTTTCTCTGTGGAAATTTAAACTGCTATCAAGATGGGGAGAGAGACTAAAAAAACGAAGCCCGTACATGATGGCCACAAATTCACGAAATTGAGTAAAAATATTTTTTTCATTCTCATCAGTACTCCCAGTGAATTTTTCAAAGAGATTTTTTGTCACTCCTTCAGGCAAATTTAAAAAAGTAATCAGAGTAGCAGGATCGTAATAGGGGTGATTGATGCCCGCATGTTCCCAATCAACAAACCAGACTTCTTTTCCATCCCAGAGAATATTTCCTGGATTGAGATCGTTGTGGGCCAGGACTCTTCTTGAATCTTGTTTGAACAAAACTTCAAATCGATCAATTCGTTCTTTGAATCCTAAACACCATTCTGGAAAATGTTCTTTTGTCGATTCAGATTGCCATAAATCACGAATGACTTTTAATGGATCGATTAGGTTGGCCTCTTCCCATGATATTGCCTGAAGCGTTTTTAATTTTTTAATGAGGTTCGTAAAAGCGAGAGAAGCAATTGAAGAATCTCGAAGAATCATTGGAAACGGTGGTCCTTCAATCTGTTTTGTCACTACCGCTTTTTCATTTGCATAAGCAGAATAAACTTTAGGAGCTATTTCATTGTTTGAAATGAGGTATTGAAAAGAAATGAATGAAGGCCAGTCGTTTTTCATCGAAGGATCAAGACGCAAAATAAATTTTCCTCTCTCTGTCGACACAGAATAAACGTGGGCCCCGGAGAGTCCCATTACAATAGGGGAGCAAGCTTCTATTTTACCAAACTCGTTTAAGGGAAAATATTTCTTTAGATCTAAATTATTCATTTTCATTGTTAAAAATAGGTTTTGCTAAATCGATGACGTGTTTTTTTATGTCTGTCGGCCAGTTTTCAATTTGTTGTGAAAATTCTTTTTTATCTTTGCGATAGAGTGCTCTCAAGGCTTCTTCATAACCTTCAAAATCCCCGGCGATGGATGAAACAAAACGATGAACTTTCTCTTGAATTTGTTTGATTGTCGGAGTCCCTAACGATTTCTTTTTTGCTTCATCAACTAATTTTCTTAAAATGGCCGAAGCTCCCCCTGGTTGAGTGGCAAGCCATTCCCAATGTTGAGGAAGGAGTGAAACTTCTCTCGACATTACACCTAACTTCGGACGACCTGGTCCGGTATTTTCTTTGGGATTTTCTTCAGAGATAAAAACTTCCAAACGTTTGAGAATATCTTTTTGAGTTCCCTGAAAATTGAAATCGATCATTTTCCCAGTCGAATCGCTGAAAATGAAAACGGATGAGTGATCAGATTTTCCAATATGACCTTTAATCGTCAGAACGACTTCATCCAGAGTGCCATGAGCGAAAAGATTGTGTCCTTTAAAAGCTGTATATGTGGTTTTCATGAGATCAATATTACCCGGGTATTATTTAAAAGTCAAATTACCCGGGTAAAATTAATAAGGCCTTAGAAAAAATAAGTATCAAGCTAAATTGATTCATCTTTTTTAACAATTCGCCCGAATATTGTTTAGTTTATTTGGAGGGGATGTGAGACTGATCATTTTAGTTTTGTTTTGTGTTTGTTCAAAAGTTTATGCAGGAACAGCGGAAGAAAAAAAAGTCGATGCCATTTTGGATATCTCAGGAATTTATAAGCAGACAATGTCTCTGGAAGAAGTTTTGAGAGGACAAATCGCCGAGAACTCTAAAAAATCGGAAAACAAAATTGAAGAAAGAGTGAATAATATTCTCACGACAGAGTTTCATTCAGAAGCTTTTTTGGCCAAGATCAGAAACGAAATGCTTAAGTCTCTAACGACTGAAGAATTGTCAGCATTGGAAAACTTTTATCAAAATCCGAAAATCAAAAATCTTACGAGAATGGAAGAGGACGCTGCGACCCCTTTTGGTAAAAAAGATTTTATGAATTTTCTTAAGGAATCACATGGAAAAAAACCAGATCAGGAACGCTTAAAACTTTATAAAAAATTTGATGAAGAAACGAAAGCTGCAAAATTATCAACGTTAATCGTTGTTGATATTTACCGCAATCTCACTTTATCAATCGATGGAAAAAAATTAAGTGATACCGAATTGCTGGCGCTCATAAAAAAAACCAAACCAGTCATGTATGAAAACGGATCACTGAGGTTCCTTTATGTCTACAGAAACGCTACAGAATCTGAAATCGAAGATTATATACGCGTTCACAATAAAAATCAGGAAATGAAAAAGCTTATGAAAATTCTTTTTGATAAATATCAGGAAGGTTTTGCAGAGTGGGCCCAGAACGCCGGCGAAAAAATCAAAAAATTGAAACTTCAACGTTAATTTTCCTTCATTTCTCTGAGAATCTTTTTATAATTGAGTAAACACCGTTTTGCTTGAGGCGCTCTTATGAAAAGATCTTTTCTGCTCGTTCTCGTTCTACTTTTTTCCGCATGCTCACATGAAAAAACAGTGGAGAGTACGGAGAGTATAAAAAAAGTTGTCGAGGCACCGAAGACAGAAACTTCAGTCACTCCAGCAGAACCTGAAAATCTCGATTTGAAGATGCAGGAAGATTTAAAAGAAATCTGGAAAAATTATTTTGTCGAAGAGTTCAGCGACTCTCGCGCAGTAAATGTTCTCGTTTTTACGAACCGTCAGAATAAAATGAAAGGCAAAGGTTTTGGTTGCACGGATGAATATTACGGAGTCTCTACTGATACAACAACACCTCACTTAGGTGTTTGCCGAGTGAACGTTCCCCGCAATCACAGTACTGGCGAACTCAACGTTGCAAAAGACCAACGTGAAAGTTCTCATGACTTCTTTAAAATTTTAGGACAAAAAGAATTCAATCTGAATACTATGATTGAGTATTTGAAAAAATCGAAACGTTCTCCGCTGCTTTTTGTTCATGGTTTTAATGTTAAACACGAACAGGCCGTTTTAAGAGCGGCGCAAATTGCTTACGATCTCAAATATCAGGGACCGGTAATTCTTTTTTCATGGCCAGCTGGTGCAGGCGACGGATTTCTCGACGATAAATTGATCAAAAGAACATACGATTCAAATTTTAAGAACGCTCAAAGTTCAATCGCTCCTTTTAAAAGTTTTGTTTCTCAACTCATAGAAAATAAAATTACACCAAACATTGTCGTTCATTCGATGGGACATCAAGTTGTTCTTCCGGCCTTATTTGAATTAGGAAAAGAGCGCCCAGAAATCGCCGATGTTCACAACACCAAAGAAATGCCCATTGGTGAGTTGATTTTGAATGCACCGGATTTTGAGGCCGATCTCTTTGTGAAAAACATAGAGATGATAAAAAATTTAAGTCGACGTGTGACTCTTTATTGTTCTTATAACGACAAAGCGATGTTTGCTTCAGAAACAGTGAATAGCAACAGACGTCTCGGTGCTTGTTCATATATGGAAGGTGTAGATACGATCAACGTAAGTCTTCTCGACAATCCGACATTTGGTTTGGGACACGGTTATTATTCAACTCGTTCGATTCTCACAGATGTCTTCCAGATTTTATTGGGAATTGAGGCCGATCGCAGACTTTTCATTCGAAAGAGCGATCCTAACAGCACTGAAAAATATTATCTGCGCCAATAACTAGAAAAATTTGTAAAGAATGCTCGTGATAAACCGCACTTCATTCTGTTTCACAACAGTAGGCGAAGCATAGACCTCTTTACCGTACATTTTTAAACCGACATCGACGACAAAAGTCCATTTGCCGATGAAATGCAAGACCTCAAACATTGTTCCGTAATTCATTGTCGAGTTTCCCTCGTAAAATCTTAATCCGCCTGTAACCACTTCATCCCGATGAACGCCGAAATAATAATCGACATAATCGTGATTCCAATATTGCACAAAAACCTGCGGACTTAATTTCCAATCGAGATTAACGTAATATTCTGGAGCGAGATTGACTTTAAAATTGAGCCCTTTGTTGTGGAAGAAATCGCGATAGTAAGTGAGCTCTAAAAAATTATATTTAAGAATTCCTCCCAAAAAAATTCCTTTCGGTCTGTCGTTGAGGCCAGGTGATGTGTACGGTTCTCCCTCGAGAATTCCCATTCCTAGTAGGCTGAGTTCTCCTGAAGAATAGAGCAAAGATCCCAATCCATTTTTATTCAGAAACACAGGACCGTATCGAAAGAAAAAAGCGGGAACGGGTTCAACAACAGGATCTCCTCTTTGAAATGTGTCTGTATTGTTCCAGCGAATATTGGAGTGAAGATTCATCGCTGGACCGACGTTAAGTTCGTAAGCGGAGAGTTGTCCACGCAGGGCCCATGGATAAAGAAATAAATCTTCGTTGTGAGTTTTATCTTTTATCTCAACTCTTTTAAGAACTGGTGTTCTGAGGGCACTACTGTATTCGATATTAATTTCATCGAGCACATATTCTTTTTTATTGATTACAATGCGCTTTCTTAAAATGCATTCGGGTTTATCCAGGAAAAATTGAAACTTGATATTTTTAGAATTCACTAAAGAGAAAGAAATAAAATTTGGCTGAATTTCACTTTGATAAATGCCGAGATTGAGTTCTCTCTGCAAGATAATGATTTTGTCTCCAATAGTTTTTCCATCGCTCACTTTGAGATCGGGGGTGAAAATTTTATCTACTCCTTCGAAGGAACATTTCTTGGCAGCGTTGACGGAATAGGTGTACGTTGTGCCCCCGTATAAGGGAAGCTCCAGGAGTTTGAGAACTTCTGCGAAGGTAAGGGCCGGAAAAAAGAGTAAGGCCCATAGGGCGATCAGCTTGGCCATGTAAAAACGACTGCAATAAAATCACCATGAGATCTTCAATATGAATCTAATAAGAATTTATTATAGAAGCTCGCTTAGAAGATGAACACGCTCCCTTTAAAACGGGAGCATGTTCAATTATCGAAATGCTTAAGCAGCAGCTGTAAGTTTTTCCAGTTCCTTCATCATCTCTGCAATATTTTTTACTTCAACACTGAGTTCATCTGAGATGTCTGCAACTTTTCTTGAAAGGTTTGACGTCTCATGAGTACTTTGATCAATATTACCCATTGCTTTGGCAATTTCACTCATTCCATTTGCTTGTTCAGAAGAAGCGACTGCGATTCTTTCTGACATTTCAACAACAAGATTAACTTCACCAACGATTTCATCGAGAACTTGTGAACACTCCAATGCGATTTTTACTCCATCATTTGTTTTCGTCTGAGCAGATGAAATAATTCGATCAACGCTTGTTTTTGTTTCATTAATAATACTCTCAACGTTAACGACACTTTGATCGAGAATGGCTGAAATTTCTGTCGCTGATTTGCCACTGACTTGAGCGAGGTTGCCCACTTCTTCAGCAACAACCGCAAACCCTTTTCCGTGTTCACCGGCACGGGCAGCTTCAACAGAGGCATTGAAAGCAAGTAAACGAGTCTGGAAAACGATATCGTTGATCACTTTTGTTTTTTCTCTGATCGTATTGATCATTGTGATGATTTCGCCAAAACGTTTATTGCTTATTGTAATCGTACTTGCCACTTCATTGTTGGCACTGTTGATTTCTTTCATCAGTACTTCCATTTGTCCCACAACATTTTTTCCTTTGACTGCGTTTCCTTTTGTCTTGTGAGTTGTTTGAGCACTCTGTTCAGCGATTTCTTTATTATTCGTGATCATTGAATTTGTTTCGTCTACAGCGGCCGCAGTTTCAGAAGTTGCCGCAGAACTTTCAGTAGAAGCACTTGCCAGTGATTCACCTGTACTTTGCAGTTCTTTCATGACGTGAACGATCTTCTTGGAAGATTCACTTAATTTTTCAACAGCAATAGCAAGAATTTTTCTAAGCGATGAGTTTGAGTATAGGGAAAGAGAGAAAATAAGAAGAGCGATAATAATCGTTGTTACCTGTAAGAAGATAATTCTCATTTTATATTTTTCAACTTCATTATCGAGTCTGTCTTTTAACATTGTTTTGAACTCGATAATCGGTTTTCCGATTTCGACTAGAAAACTATTATATTTCTGATCATGCATAAGCATTCTTGCACGTTCTAAATTTGGTGTAGCTTTTTTTGTGTAGTTCCCTGAAGAATCCTGGTAAAGGCCTTTTACTAAATTCATCGCTTCAACTTCTGTTTTAATGAGATCTGTTGAAAGTTGCCCGGCCGTTTCTAATTTTTTGAATTCATCATTAGTAAAACCTTGTTGTTTAAAAAGATCATTGAGTGCAACTGTTCTTCCATCCGGTCTTGCTTTTTTTCCAGATCTCCAATCGACGATATCGTTGTAATCGTCTTCCCATTTTGCTTCACCTGTAACGACATAAAGGCGAGCTGTACGAGTAAGGTCTTCAGAACTTTTTTGTAATTCTTGAGCGAGTTGTAAAGAAGCAAGCCTGTTCTCATTCGATCTATTCACTTCAAACGAAGTCCATAAAGAAGCTCCAATTGAAGAAAGTAATAAAACGAGAAGAGCTGTGTTTACCTTTACGATGTTGCGGTAATCGAAGAGATGGCCCATAAGAAATGTACTCCTGTAAAATAATCAAGTGCACATCTAATCGTATGGTGACAAAAATAATAAACTTAAGACTTTCTTAATTGTTTAGTGTTTGTCGTGTTTCATTACATCCTGTAACGAAAGGGGAAGTTTGTAGAGGACATCACGTCCCTCAATACCCAAACGGGTCGCTCGGACAATGATCTGTTCACTTTTTCCATGCACTTCTTTGAGGTCGCTATTTTCACAATGAAAATGATCACTCATTGTCATACATTTAAAACCAAATGTTCTTCCATCAACTCTCAATTGCAGATCGACTGATGAATCTTTCAGCGTCGGATTTTTATTTTGAAGGTCGAGAAGATAAACGAGATAACTCCCATCTTTTTGCGCGACCAATTCTGTGTGGAATGAACCAGGCATGCGAATATAACCTTCATGTGGGCCAGGTTTATTTTCTCCATGAGCAAAAGCATTTAAACAAAAGAAAAAACTTATAAAGAATATCTTCATTGACTATACCTCATTTTGATTCTCTCCAGTATACGCCATGATATCGCAATTTGTGACTAATAATATTTCTATAGCAATCAAACAGAAATTATGAATCTATTCATAGAGACCCGAAGATTGATAGACTCATGAGCAAAACAAGGAGGTCTTTATGTTGATCGACTCTCGTTCTATTCTTAATACACCAACCGATTTAAGCCCAAATGCTACAAGAGATATTTCCGGTGCCCTTAATTTGTTATTAGCTGATGTATTCGCTCTTTATTTGAAAACAAAAAATTTTCATTGGCATGTAAGTGGAACTCATTTTCGCGATTTCCATTTAATGTTTGACGAAGATGCCGCTCAAATTTTTGCAATGACTGATGTGATTGCGGAACGAGTTCGCAAAATCGGAGGGAGAACGTTACATTCAATCGGACAGATTTCACGCGTGCAAAGAATCCTCGATAACGATGCGAACTTTGTTACTCCACAAGATATGCTTGCTGAATTGTGCAGCGATAATCAGCTCCTCACACATGCGCTGAGAGAAGCTCATAATGTTTGTGAGCACTATGGTGATATCGCAAGTACAAGTTTGATTGAAGTGTGGATTGATCAGACAGAAAAACGCACATGGTTTTTGTATGAGTCTTCACGCCGTTTGAGTAGCGAAGCTTAAACGGAGTATTGTGTAGATATAAAGTTTGCTTTATGATGGCCTCATGTCGACCACATATCTCAGTAAACCAAAACTATCGAAGCGCATGCAGCTTTTTTTAGAGAACGCACTTATAGATGCACCCTTTTGGGACATCTGTTGCGATCATGGACACGTGGGAATTGGTGCACTTGAAAAAAAGATTTCTTCAGAGGTCCACTTTGTGGATCAATTGCCTCATATTTTTGAAAGGCTGGATCAACTCATCAGACAAACGCTTCCAGATCAAAACAACTATCGTTACTATCTTCACCCTATGAAAGGCGAGCAGATCGATTTTACGGTCGAAGGAACATGTTTGATTGCAGGAGTAGGTGGACTCACGATTAAAAAGATTCTAGAGGCCCTTTTCGTTGCAGATAAATTAAAAGCACAACGCTTGCTTCTCTCTCCACATACTGACATTCAAGTTATGCTCGAATTTATAGAAAGCGCAGATTTTGCCAATCAATATACATTGGTTGAAAAATTCTCCCTAAAAGAAAGAAAAAAAATTCGATCATTGTATATTCTTGATAAAAAAGAAAATCCTCGATCAAGCGATTAAATCCCTAATAACCACTTGATCGAAAATCTTTTGGTGTTAATTGCTCTAAATTTTTTCTACCCCTATTTCTTTCATTATGCTGACGACGAATTCTCATCGGCCTCAATAATCAAATTAGAAAAAATTCAAATTCAACTAAGTTAATACATATGCAGGTTATAAACTAAAACGGTTCCAAAATAGAAAACCCGAGAAAAATTTCATGAGTAAATTTTCCCGGGTCAATCATCAATGTAGTTGTTTTCTGCCACCAGTAATTAAGCTTCCCACGAAACTTAAAACAGCTAGGGCAAGGAAAACCATCAATAGAATCTTTCCGACTTCCATTGATATTCCCGCGATTCCATAGGCACCAAACAAAACTGCTATGAGTGCCAGTACAAAAAAAGCAATGGCCGCACGTATCATAAAGATCTCCTTGCTTTGTTGTTTACTCTTCTCAAGAAGTTGCATCGAGGATGCCATCTCAACTCCATCGAAAATACAGGGATTTATAAAATGGGTTTGACTTACTCGGGGAAAAATGCCACAAGTATGGGCGATCAAGAACACACACAGAACAAATGTCTAACCTTGAGGTAATTTGTCCCATGAAAAGCAAAAACTTATCTTCTCTTGTAATCATCGATGATGACGTTGATCTCTTAGACTTACTTTCTTCGTTTTTTCGTCAAAGAGGTTACACTGTTTCTTCATATGAGGATGCTCGCGTGGCCCTCGCAGAAATTGAATCAAAGAAAGTAATCGCTGACGTTGTTATCTCGGATTTAAAACTTCCAGTAATGTCTGGTCTAGAGTTTATTAAACGTATCAGAACATTCAATTCTGTTTTACCTATTATTCTTATGACGGCAGAAGGAAGTTTAGAGGTTGCTGTTGAAGCAATTGAAGCTGGTGCATACGATTTCGTTTTGAAGCCTCTTCACGTTCCACAATTATTAATCTCAGTTCAAAGAGCGCTCTTCTTGAATCAGGTTCAAGTTGAGAATACCAATTTAAAAAATCTTTTTAGTGAGCAAGACTTCTTAGGTCTTAAAGGTGTTATCGGAAAAAGTCCTGGCTTTAAAAAAGCAATGGAGCTTGCAAAACGCGTTTCCAGTTCACAAGCAAATATTATTATCTTCGGGGAGAGTGGATCGGGGAAAGAAGTTGTCGCTCGCGCTGTTCATGAACTCGGCGACAGAAAATCCGGGCCCTTCGTTGCCATTAACTGTTCTGCAATTCCTGAAAATTTATTAGAGTCTGAATTATTCGGTTACGCGAAAGGCGCGTTCACTGGAGCTGTTGGAAGTAAAACGGGTCTTTTTGAGGAGGCCAACAAAGGAACACTTTTCTTAGACGAAATTGGTGATCTTGCTCTTCCCTTACAGGCGAAACTTCTTCGTGTTCTTCAGGAAAGAAAAATTAAAAGAATCGGTGAAAATCAGACTCGCGACATCACTGCACGCGTGATCTGTGCCACTCACAAAGATTTAAAGAAAGAAGTTGAGAAAGGAAATTTTCGCGAAGACTTGTATTTCAGATTGAATGTTATTCCGATTTACATGCCACCTCTTCGTGAAAGAAAAGAAGATATCATTCCTCTCTCAGAATACTTTTTAAAAAAGTTTAGTCTCATCAATAATGCTTCTATTAAAGGATTTACAAAACAAGCAATCAAACGTCTTGAGAGTCTTCCTTGGAAAGGTAACGTTCGCGAGTTGGAAAATGCCATTGAAAGAGCGGTTGTTCTTTCCAATTCAGAGTATGTTGATGTCGATGATTTACCAAGTGCAGATCATGGTTTAAGCGACAACAAAGATGAAGAGGGAACAACTGGAAACGCTCTCTTTGCCATCAATTCGGTGATGTCTCTCGAGGACATGAACAAAAAGTATATCGAGTTCATCTTCAAGAGAAATGGTTTTGCCAAAGAACAGACAGCGAAAGAATTGGGAATTGATCGCAAAACGCTTTATAGAAAACTTAAAGAACTCGAGACTACGGAACAGTTAACGATACAATAATAAGTTTAGTTTAAGATTTTGATTTTAGGTATGTAATAAATAAAATCATTATTGAGTTTAACGGCTACTTATAGGATAAATCCTCTATGGAAATTTTAAACGAACACAAATTGAAATATCTCAATCGTCGTATGGTTGAAATCAAGGAATTGAAAGAGTCTTTGATGAATGACGACTATGAAATCGCAATTACAATTGGGCATAGATTGAAAGGAAATGGGGAGACTTTTGGTTATCCTCGCATCAGCTCAATTGGAATTACATTGGAGCAAGCAGCGCTTGCACGAAACAAAGAAATGCTCAAAACAACAATTGATGAGCTCGCACAGAACGTCGAAGAAAATCTAAAAAATATTCAATAGAAAAAGAGGCGGTTTTAAGACCGCCTTTTTTATTACTCATAATCAACCATGATAAGCGCTTTAGAGGCCTTTGCTTCAAGGAGAGAGGATAGATCTCCACCTTCATCAGTGGGAAGCGATCCCGTTTTTTCAAAAACTTTTTTGACTCGAGAATCTTCTGAGTGCAAAAATTTATCAATGCGATCAGGTCTCTTCGCCATATTGTAAGCAGCAAGACCCGCATCTGCATTGAGATCGTCTTTTAAATATTTTTCAATGACCTCAGTTCTTTTGTCTGCGACTTTTACATCATCTTTCTCTGGTTTGCCTTCGCCTTCGTAATCTTTATCGGCCCAGGCGAGAATTTTAATATCGTTGACTGGTTTTCCTTCTTCCTGAGCTTTCGCTAAAAATTCTTTTAATTCTTCTTTGTTGTGTTCAGTGAGAGAGGATTTACCTTTATCAAATTCAAGAATGGTGTAGTAGGAGCCGTTGGTTTTTAAACGCACATCTTCTGTCTGCGTTGAGTTTGATGAAACAACTTTAGGTACTGGATGTGAGCAGGCCGTGAGAAGGCCTAAAACAAAAATGAATGAAGTTAATAAGTGATTTTTATGTTTCATAGATAGACCTCTTGAAGAATGAACTGAACTCAAGAAAACAGAGGAGCAAGTTGAATACCAAGAAAAGGTTTAGTCAAAAGAGGAAGGCAGAATGTCCCAATTGGGGCACAAAACCCTTGTTTTTCAATTGTCAAAACGTTTTTCAATACTAAATTTCAATGAATTGCAACTCTAAGGTTAATAAATGTCAACGGGAGTTTTTTTGCATTAAAAGCAGGTTTGGCAAATTTTAGGTGCATGAGAAATGATTGAATTGAGTAAAAACATGGGGAGTTTTGGTGATTTAACGAATCATCAACATGAGACTGAGAATAAAAAGTCTGCAACTGATGTTGTGAAAAATAATCAATTCATCGATTCAAGACATTTCAAAAAAATTCTTTTAAAGTCCATGATTTTTCCGATTCTTCTCACTACGCTTTTGAGTCTTTCTTTTATTTATCAATCTTATAAAATTGCTGAAAGTAATTTAAAAGTTCGTAGGGCCGATGAGTTCCTCAATCTTTCAACAGAATCGTTGAAACTTATTGTCGATTCTGAAACCGGATTGCGAGGTTATATTCTCACTGGAGGAAAAAGCTATTTAGGGCCGTGGAATAATGCTCTTACTAATTTTTTTCCTCTCTTTGATCGTTTAAAAAATTTACAGAAAGAAAATAGTGAACAAACGAAGAGGCTCGAACGTATTTCTTATCTCTACGACGAATGGCTAAAGGATGCGAAATATAATATTCAGTTGAGAACACTGAAGGGTTCTGACAATCTTTCTTCTTATAAATTGCGAAAGTCACTGATGGATGAAATTCGTCTGACTTTTGATTCTGTGACAAAGGCAGAGTTACTTCGAAGAGATCAACTTTGGAAAGAAACGGAAGATGTCGCCAGGACTTCTCTTATTTTTACTATCGTTTTTGGGCTTGGTTTGGGAGGAGTCATTGCTTTTTTTCTTATTAATCAGCTGAAGAAAATATCCCAAAACTACGCGGAAGTTTTAAATTCGCTTTCAACTGCGACAACTCACCTCGAAGAAACGGTGAATTTAAGAACGAAAGATTTAATAACCGTAAATAAAGAACTCGAGGCCTTTAGTTATTCTGTCTCTCACGATTTGCGTGCACCTTTGCGTGGAATCGATGGCTTCAGCCAAATTCTTGTGGATGAGTATTCTGAAAAGCTTGATGGAGAGGCTAAACGCTATCTGACCTTTATTCGTCAAGGTGTTCAAAAAATGGGATTGCTCATTGACGATTTAATCAATCTTTCAAGATTAAGTCGCTCTGAAATGAAAATGGAAAATGTAAATCTCAAAGACATGGCCCAAGAGATTATCGATGAACTTGCGAATGCTGACCCGAATAGAAAATTTGAATTCACTAATCTCAATTCTGCTGAAGTCGTTCAGGGAGATCCAGGTCTTTTAAAAGCAGCTTTGCAAAATCTTATTTCAAATGCATGGAAGTACAGTAACAAAAAAGAAATATCAAAAATTGAATTTGGAACGAAAATAGAAAAAGATAAAAATGTTTATTTTATCAAAGATAACGGCGTTGGATTTGATATGCGCTACTACGACAAACTTTTTCAGCCTTTTCAGCGCCTGCATCCGAAAGAAAGTTTTCAAGGGACTGGAATTGGTCTCGCAACCGTTTATAGAATTATAAAGCGTCACGGAGGCACTATCTGGGCAGAATCGTCGCCTTCTTACGGATCAACCTTTTATTTTACTTTGCAAGAATAAAACTGGAGAGGATAAATGAAAACACCACCCTTTATTTTATTAGTCGAAGATAACGAACAAGACGAAATCTTAACGATCAAAGCATTACAAAGAAATAATGTACGCAATGAAATTAAGGTCGCTCATGATGGAGCAGAGGCCTTAGATATTCTTTTCAATGAAAACAGCGAACTTTATCACAAGGATCTTCCGCAGCTCATATTGCTTGATTTGAAACTCCCGAAGATTGATGGATTTGAGGTCTTAAAAGAAATTCGTAGACACACGCGAACGCGAATCATTCCGGTTGTTATTTTGACAACATCCAAAGAAGAAACGGATTTAATTTCCGGTTATGAGTTTGGGGCCAATAGTTACGTGAGAAAGCCTGTAGACTTTCGCGAATTTACTGAAGCCGTAAAAAGTTTAGGGACATATTGGTTAATCTTGAATGAGAGAGCACCACTATGAAATTTTTAAATATAGAAGACTCTGAAGAAGATTACCAACTCATTCTCGCGTTTTTAAGACGTGGAGGTTATACCGACATCACTTCTAAACGGATAGAAACGGCTGAGCAACTTCGTCAGGCCCTTAAAGAGGATGTCTGGGACCTGGTTCTTTCCGATTACAATGTTCCCGGTTTTGATCCTCTTCAGGGACTTTCTATCGTGAGAGAATATCAAGATCATATTCCTTTCATTGTCGTATCCGGACAGGTTGGTGAAGAAAGTGTTGCCACGATGATGAAAAATGGCGTGGAGGATTTTGTTTTAAAAACCCGCATGGAGAGAATTGTTCCAGTTGTTAAAAGAGCACTTCGCGAAAAGGAAATTGAACAACGAGAATTAAAAGCGAGTGAAGCTGCAAATAAAGCGCTGACTGCGAAAGAAGAAATGCTTCAAATTGTTTCTCATGATATCAAAAATCCGCTCGCCGCGATTCAGTTAGACGCGCAAATGCTGGAGCTGCTTTCTCATAAAAATCCGACGAATGAAGTTATGAGAGATTTGCGGGTTCAATCAAAAAGAATTTTGAGGACTGTGAATCGTCTGAAAGATTTAGTTTCAAATCTATTGCAACAAAATGCTGTTCCTCAAGATGTTGTTGAAAGTGACGGGCCTTCATTTGCTCTTCACAGAGATGAGCAAAATCCGTTGCATGTTTTAAACGAAGTCCTGGATGTATTTAAACCACTGATCCAAGAAAAAAATCTTTCAATAAAAAAAGAAGTCGTTCAAAGAAAAATGGTCGCATATTTCGATAAAGACCGTATTCATCAGGTCCTTTCAAATCTCTTAGGAAATGCTTTAAAATTTACTCCGATTGGAGGAGAGATAAAACTTAAACTGGAAGAAGACGCTGTCGGGAACAACGTTTTTACAATTGTCGACTCAGGGCCTGGGTTTTCAAAAAAAGATGGTGAACATCTTTTTGATAAATTCTGGACGAAAGGATCGGGAAGCGGTCTTGGTCTCTTTATTTGTAAGACCATTGTCGAGGCCCATGGAGGCAAGATTCATGCGAGTTCAGAACCCGGCAAAGGAGCTTCTTTCTGGTTCAATCTTCCGCCGGAAGAATTTGAAAATAAAAAAGAAGACGCAAATGAAGAAATAGAGAAAAAATATTCTCAGAATAACAACACGAATATTTATGTCATCGATGACGATAACGAACTTCGCGAGGTCATTTGTTGGGCCCTGGAGAAAGAAGGTTATCGCGTTTTTTCATTTAACAATGCTCATAGCGCTCTTCAAGATCTCACTCACACTTTTTATCCACCCCATTTAGTTATTTTAGATTACCATATGGATAAAATGGATGGGAATGAGTTCTTGTTGCAGAAAAAACGCAGAGACTACGATACATTTAAAGATGCTCCTGTCGTTATGGTGACAGCGGCCCCTAAAGATATTGAGAAAAAAGTAGATGCTGACCTCTATGATGAAGTTTTGGTGAAGCCATTAGATCTTAATAAATTAATCGAAACAGTAAAACATCAAGTACAATAAGTTCTAATGGTGTGAATTGTATTTTATGACTGAAATTTTTCCATCCGTTTCGAGGATGGCACATTTCACATCTTCCATTTTCATAATCTCATGCTCTCTGAGTGCCTCATAAATATCGGTCTCCGTTATTCTTTCTTTTCTCATTACTTTCTTATGAATTTTTCCATTCAGGATCAAAACTTTTGGCTGTCCCAATAAAAGTTTTTCAAACCAGTTAAAATGGTAACGTAGCTGATTGAGAATAATATTTAAGAGAACCAGAGTTCCGACGGAAATGAGAGTCGCCGGAATGCTGTGATCACTTCCTTCGATTGTATTGAGAATCGGTCCACTGATGACGAGAAGGAGCACGAGATCAAAAGGAGTGAACTTCGCGAGTTGTTTTTTTCCCATCAAACGAACAAGTAAAAAAACGAAAATATAGAGAACAAAGCCCCGCATGAGAGGTTCATACCAGGGTGTATATAACTGCCACATTATTTTTGTTCCTTGTTAGTAAAAAAGAGAATAATAGATTTTCTCGATTTCGATTTTTTTGTATTGGGAGCCTCTGTTGTTGGTATGCCTGATGTTTCAAGCGATTTTTTTATTTTTACTTCATCGGCCGCCAGAAATTTATCAAAAAAGTCAGGGCGTTCGGCCATACTGATAGACTCAAATTTTGTAATTTCTCCTTCTTTAGGATGAATTTCTTCGAGATAATTTTTAATTTCAAAATTGCGTTGATTAACTAAGGCAATCTGATCATTACCGAGTTTTTTCTTTCCTGCTGATGGATATTCTTGATCACCCCAGGTAATAATTTTAATCAATTGAATTTTTCCCTTGGCGAGAGCTTCCTGGCTGGCCTTTTTTAATTTATCTTTCGATTCTTGAGACAGGGCCTCTGATCCTTTTTTAAATTCAAACTCTGTATAGACGGTAGTCTGTTCTTCATTGGCAAGCTGTTTGGTTTCCATGCTTGGTGTTTTTAAAGGAGCGGCCTCTTTTGCAGCTTTAGGATTCGCTCCTGCCGCCGGATTTTCTTTTGGCGGTTTAGAAGCACAGGAAGCTAAAAGGACAAAGAAAAAAATGAAATAAATTTGTTTTTTCAAGTTAGACTCCTGGTTATTTTAAATGATATCGATCTTCAATCCCCGGTGAAAGTTGTTGTTCAAATCCATGCTTGATGGCCTTTGAAATTCCTTTTCCCATTTTGAAATTCAATTTTTTGTCATAGGTGAAGTCGATAACTGTCGCGACAGACTTTGTTTTTTGTTCCCTCAATATGAGATTGGCAAGAGCTGTAAGCATTTCGATTCCAAAATGTTTTGCATTGATAAATTTCTCATGTGATGAAATGACTTTGAGTTCACGAAGAAAAGGTTTGAAGTAACCTTTCACTATTCCTTTTTCAGAAATCATTTCAGAGTAAAGGTCCAAAGTTCCTTTTGTAAAGGTGAGTGGAAGATGTTTTATCAGATATGGATTGAGAGAGTTCATTTGAAACTCTCTGATTTCTGTATCAAGTTTCCAAGAGAAGGGGTGTTCGATTTGATTAACAGCTCCTGCGAATTTGACAAGAGCGTTTTTATCGATGAGCTTGGCCGTTACATTAAAAAACGAGACCGGAAATTTCGGGGTAGGAGTGACGTTCGTAATTCTTCCATTGATATTTGTAATAGTGAGCGTGCCTTTGTCGTCCAATGATTGATATCCTTCGAAAGCGATTGAAGAATTTTTCAGATCGACACGTTCAACATCGACAGGGAAAAGAGTGTCTTTGATATCCTTGCTTTCTTTTTTAGGTGGAGAAAGTTTTTTGATGTCTTTGATAACGAGGAAATCGAAATTTTCAGTAACGACGTCAGTGAGGATTCTTCCTTTGAAAATTTCTCTCCAGGCGATAGAAACATCAATCTGCTTTATTTTGATAAATTCTTTTTCCGGATTTTTTGTTTTACCGATGACTTCTTTAAAACGATAGGCACCTCGAAGAAGACTGATGTCGAGATCGTTCATGTGAAGATAGTAATTCGGAGAGAAATTGGCGAGATAATTGTTGGTCTTCTTTAAGAGAACAGAAGGGAGAATGATTCTTGCAATCACGAGAAAAAGTATAAGCACAACCAATAAAATTGATAAACTCTTTTTTAAATGAAAAGCTTTTTCTTTTTCTACCATAATAATGTTGTAGGTCCCGCTGGTGCAGGACCTTTAAGTTATCTGTTATTTCTGCTGCTAAAATATTTATGAGCGGTATTTACAAAACTGCGACCGCTGACCGCTGATTTTTTCACCATAGGGATTTCTTCCTGCAAGTCGGTGTCTCGCAAATCTTTTTCAGTGAACTGGCGAAGAACCATAAATTGGTAGCCCATTTGATTTAAGATTTCTTTGCTGAAATCTTTGCGCATCTTTGGGAAAAGTTCATCTTCTTCTTCCTGAACATGGTGTTCAACTAATTCCGCAAGTACTTTTAACTCTGCGGCCATTTCCTCGCTGAGCGTTCTCATCTTTTGAATTTTTGGAGTTAATGATTTTACTTTAGCATCAACAATTCCATGTTCGATTTCGCTTTCCAAAATATTGAAGTGAAGATCTTCGACGTCCTCAAGAGGAGAATAGAGTGCCTTTTTCTCTCCGGCCGAATGTTTTTTCAGGGCATCTAAAAAACCTTTTGCGTGAAAGAGTTTAGTTTTTTTGTCCTCATCTTCATCTTTTAAAATTTCGATGCAATCTTTTAAATATGAATGATCGAGTAAAAGTATATCAATAATATTGAAGTGATTATTAGTTGAAATAAATTCATTTGGTGCCGTGTTTTTTGTTTTTGGCATAGAAAACCTCCTCGAGAAATAACTAATTAAATTCAAGCAATAGATAGGCCAAAAAATTGCAATTTAATAAAGTGTTATTACGTAGGAGAAATGAAGCTTATGCCGATTTTCCCTGCGAAGGAGCTTTATGCAGAAAAAAGTTTTATCAATGTATAATAATGGTAGAGAATTTATTTCTATCATTAACAGGCATAATATTTTTTCTTTCTCAGCATCACTCTCTTATTATGCAGCGTTGGCGCTTGCTCCTTTTCTCCTCATTCTTTTAAAAGTTGGTTCACTGATAGGGCAAGATGCTCAGGATGATTTGATCTTTCAAGCGGAATTTATCCTGGGAGAAGATGCAGGAAGGATTGTTTCCATTGTTTTTGATAATATTAATCAGGGAATAAGTTTCGCCTCTTTTTCAGGAATTATCGGAGTGGTGATTTTATTATTCACTATCTCTGTTTTGCTTTTGCAATTGAGATTATCTATGGATGTGATCAAAGGAGATTATGATCCAAATAAAAACAAAGACGTTTGGGATATCGTTAAAGAGAGACTTTTTATTATGTTGTTGGTGATCGGTCTAAGCGTTCTCTTTTTCCTCTCACTCTTCTTCTCAAATATTGTGAAGTATTTCGCCGGAGATCAGATGGCCAATCACTGGTGGGGACAAATGGTTTTGATTGGTTCTAATTTTTTAATTAATCTCGCATTCTTCACGGCGCTTTATTATTTTATTCCGAGCAATCGTCAACCTCTCAATCACGCCTATAAGATGGGACTTTTTACATCAGTGTGTTTTCTGTTGGGAAAAATTTTTATCGGACTTTATCTGGAAAGAATCGCGGGGAATTCTGTCTACGGAGCGGCCGGTTCACTTCTGGTTTTTTTGGTATGGGCCTATTACTCTTCGTTTATTATGTTTTTCAGTATGGAACTTTTCCTCTTTTTTCATGACAAAAAAATGGGCCTAAAAAATTAAGGCCCTACCAACAAGGGTAGGGCCTCAAGTTAACTCTAATATTTTTGCAAATATTAAAGCTTCTTAGTTGCCTCGGATGAAGTAAGGGCAGATGGTGATGTTGTGTTTGCAGAAGAATTACTTCTTCCTGTTGTGATGTCCTTTCTCTGTGAAGAAGAAGGATCGTGATTGGGTTTGAACTCATCCGATGCTGTTTTTCTATTTGTATTTGTGTTTTGTTTTAATCCTGTTTCATTTATTTTTGTTTCTAGAGGAAGTTCAGCTTCTGAAGCTTCCATTCCTTTCAAATCAGGTTGCATAAGTTCTTCCTGATCTTTTTCACTGAGTCTTACTCCAGAATTCATTTTGAATCCCGTGTAGTCTGCAGAGTGATCATTGTCGAATCTTGTGATTCCCGCTTCATCGATGTCGTCGTCTAATGTTTCATCAAGATTTTCATTAAATCCTTCTTCACCGATTGTATTTTTCGAAAGGTCTTTCATCACTTTTGTTTTTCCTGCGTATATAGAGGGGCCTCTGCCGCCTTTATCGTGAGAAACGTGATTACAAATCTCTTCGTACTCTCTTTCAAAATTATTTTTTGAGAAGCCGTATTTCGCATGAACGAGTTTCCCCAGAGAACTTGCGTTCCCATGAGTTTTTTCTACTTCTGCTTCATTCAGCTTGTTCCAATGTGCAAGAACCTGAGGCTTGATTTGATTCCAATGATTCTGAATGTCTTTGTTATCCAACACCGTTACCTCTGGCCTTGATTACATTTCACACATGAGCCTAGATTGCAGGGAAGATGCCAACTTTTACGAAAATACTTTTTTAAGCCTTTATGTCGGCCACTCTTAATTCACTCTTAATTATGAACAGATTGACTCTAAGTGGTGGGGGTAGAATTCCTCGGGCATGTCCCACCCTGCTTAGAGCGGTACGCGTCAATGGGAAAATTGCGGCGATGGGGCAGGCATCCCGATTGCATTTTATTTCTACGGGGAAATTATGACTTAAATCTTACGGAGGAAATTATGTCAGCAAAAAGGCATCATGTAGGGAAAAAAAGTGCCGGCCACAAAAAGATCGTCAATGCTTTTGCGATCCAACCAGATGAAGAAGCAAGCTTCCACAATCCACCGGAAAGGGGGAGTAAAGAATCAATAGAACGCCAATTTCATCGCATTCAACGAGGCTACTCTCTGCTCATGACGGAAGTTGTGAAAGAGTTTGATTTAGTGAAATTGTGGCTGGAAAAAGAAGCGAATGATCGCAGTCATGAACTGAAAGAAAAAATTTCATCTTTTGGCATGCCAAAATTTTAAATAAGGGAGCACTTGCTCCCTTATTTAATGTCTATTGAATTCTTTTGATTCATCAACAAACTCTTCACGTTGTCGTTTCAACTCTTGAGCATGTTGTCTCTCGGCTTGCTCGCGATAAAAAGCTTGGGTTTCACGTTTAGCTTCACGCTCTTTGATAAAATCGTTCACCAATAACATCACGGCATCTTCAACATTTTTGCCAAGAGGAGATTGTTGAGTTTTTCTTTTTGAGTGAGAACGTGATTTTCCTTCACTGGGAGTGACGGCGTAAACGATAATGGCCGTAATAATAACACTCACGAGGACCATGCTGAGACCACCAGCAACCGTTGCTGTAAAGCGGGGGGCCAGTCCCAGATCATATTGGGCGGCAAGATTCATCACGCTCAAAACAATACCCGTTGAGAAGAGAGTTCCAAGAGCTACGGCCGCAATAAAACCAATAAAAACTTTGAGCGCATTTTCGCGAACAAACTCTTTGAATTGATCAACAGGGCTGATGGATTCACCACCTCCGCCCATAAAGCGTTTAGCAAAAAAAGAAAGGGCAATAATGATCCATTTCATTGTGAACTCCCAAAACGTGAAGAGGGACCTGTGATAACAGGCCCCTCTCAAAATTTATAATTTCAATTTTTTTTAATTGATTTTTATCTTCTACGAGCAACGTAAGCCCCTAGTAAGAATCCCACAGCAGCAGCACCAATAATTGTGTAGCCAGGATTTTCTTTCACAATTTCAGTTCCGCGGTCCATAGCGCGAACACCGAATTCGCGAGCGCGTGCAAGATATTCTTGGGCCGGTTCCATAACGTCTTCATCAATCATATGTGAAGCGCGATTTTTTAATTTATTTGTATCGATTTGGCCGCTGAATTGATTTGTCGATGGCATACGATTCTCCTGGTTATTGTATCCGCGATCATCGCGGAAAAGATTGGCGTGACTTCTTCTAAATGAATCAAATTCTTGTTGGGCGCGATCTTTTGTGTAGCCATAAGCCTTTTGAACCTTTCCAACGATTTGATCAGTGCCACCTTCTAAGTAAGTGAGATCATCATCAGTTAGCTTTCCCCAAGTTTTTTTCAATTCACCCTTTAGCTCGTTCAAATTCCCTTTTGCGATTTGTGTATCCATACATTGCCTCCAGAAATATTAATAAGGAGAGAAACTACCATCACAATTGAATCCAAAATTTGTGCCATTTATGAGTAAAAAATTTGATGCAGAAAAATCCTCCTTTATATAATTAAAAAAAAATTCGAAAAAAAAGAAATCTGAACTTTTTCTTTGGCCGATATTGGTAATGCCAATGCAAGAGAGGTTCAGTTTACATAATGAAATATTATGACATCCATTTCAAAAGAGACAAAAAACCCCTCAAAGGGAATTTTGTCCATTGAAGTTGAGAGTAAATACTTAAATTTTTTCTATTAGTCCTTTTTTTCCTCACTAATAGTCTGATTTTTAGCAAAGATAGATTTTGGCATAGTCCCTGCAACTACGGGCCTTGGAAGTTTGATCATTTTGTATGATTCGATAAAAAATTATCACGGGAGAAGTTATGACATTGTTTCAAAAAAAAATTTGGATCTGTTTCATGGGGTTTTCTGTGCTGACACTTTTTAATACAAATCATGCTGCCTTTGCTGATGAGAAATCAGATACAACAATGAAAGAAAAAGTTGATGAAACCGCAAAAGATGTTAAGCGCGGAACAAAAAAAGGCGTTCGAAAAGTTAAAGATAAAACATGTGAAATGGTAAATGGAAAACTTGAATGTGCGGCCAAGAAGGCTAAGCACGCTGTTGAAAATGGCGTTGATAAAGCGAAAGATGCCGCTGATTAAAAAAGGGAGTTTTTATGAAAAAATTGTTATGGACACTCGTGCCTCTGTTCCTTTCTTTAAACACAGTTAAAGCAGCAGATGTAGGCGGGATGTTTCTTGAGCCTCTCGTGAGTTATGAAACAGGAACGGGAAATATTAATTTTCCTTCTCCGATTAATAATTCCGACAGTAAAGTGAAAGGCTTCGGTGTCGGTGCAAAGTTTGGAGTTCATCTCTTTGATATTTTCTTTGCGGGTGTGGATGGAAGATATTCATGGCCAAAATTAAAAGACACAACACTTGATCAGGATGTCACTGGTAAATCTTGGAACTGGGGACCAACGGCCGGAGTGCAAATGCCTTGGGTTGTCGGTTTACGTGTTTGGGCGACTTGGATTCTCGGCGGAGAACTTAATCCGGATAAAGATAAAGGCGTTGATGAAAAATTTAAGAGCGCGAACGGCTATCGTTTAGGTGCCGGATTCAGAGTTGCAATGGTCAGTTTAAATGCTGAATACCAATACGTAAAATATGACAAAACAGAAATTGATCAGGTCGGAGTCTTTAATACGGGATTTAATACTGACGATGTCTTTTTGAAAAATAAATCGTTTATCGCTAGTGTAAGTTTTCCTATCGGGCTGTAGGAAAAAACAACAAGAGAGAGTGACATGAGTTTCTTTTGCTTATTATTTATAAATATTTTCGGCAATCAAACTCACGCTGCACTCTCTTATGATAATCCACCTACGGTTTGCGCTGAGGTGAGAGTACAAGACAAGTCGTCGACGAATTGTGATGGGAAAGCTGAGTTTAAAGAGATGAAAGATGGGAAGTTTAGTTTAGTTGTTTCATTTAAGGTTGGCGATTTTGAAATCGACGATCCAAAAACAAAACAGCGCTATGAAAAAAATATCAAAAAAGAGCAGAAAAAAGTCATTGTTTTTGAGACACCTGAGTTTACTGCAAATGAGTGGACAGAAAAGCTCAAAGGGACTTTTCAGCTTTTAGATACAAGATTAATTATTGGAAAAAATAAAGTTCCATTAACAGATACAATCATGATCAAAAAACATGATGGAGAGAATGTCAGTTATCAAGTGGACGCAGTCGTTCCTGTAGATAAAGCTGATTTTATAAAACTTCCAAGTGGATTAAAAGGGACTACGACTTCACATCTAATGTTGATCGTTCCACAAACAGAAATAAAAGGCACCAAGTTTTAAACACGGTAAATACTAACCCATTTTAAGAGGATGAATTATGTACAACTACAACCACCTTTACTATTTTTATGTAACAGCAAAAGCTGGAGGTGTTACATCTGCCTCATCACATTTGAGAATTAGTCAGCCATCACTTTCAAGTCAATTAAAAGTTCTTGAACAGTCACTGGATTTAAAATTATTCCAAAAGTCGGGAAGAACAATCGAGTTGACTACTTCAGGTGTGGAAGTTTTTGGTTTTTGCCGTCAAATGTTTGAGTATTCTGAAAAAATGAGTGAAGCGATTTCAAAACGCGTTCCTTCATCGACGAGAAAAATTTGTATCGGTGTTTCTGAACACGTTGATCGCTCTTTCGTTGCAGAAGTTGTAAGTAATTTTCTTAAAAAATATGATTTGGATAAACGTCCTAAGGTCACAGTTATCTCTGCGACTCAAGCTCAGCTTTTAGAGAAACTTCGCTTTAAAGAATTCGATGCGGTTGTGACAGATTCAGGAATGTCGGACCCAAATTTCGTCGACCTGGAAAAAGCAGAAGTTCCAGTTGTTTTGACTTGTTCAAAAAACTGGAAGGCGCCTGAGCATCTTAAAAATATTGATAAGGCCGAAGTGTTGGATGGTCTTATGGAAAACGAAGAGATCCAATGGATCATGCCTTCAACTAAATTTAAAATTCGTGGTGATATCGATAAATTCTTTGAAACAAATAAAGTGAAGAAGAAGATTGCTTTTGAAAGTGATGTTATCGGTTCTCTGGTTCACGCAGTGACAGATGAAATCGGAATGGCCTTTTTTCCGCTTCTTTATGTAAACCAATTTATCAGAGAAAAATCTCTTCAAATGATTGGGCCGAAAGAAGGGTATTGGAAATATCAAGTGTCGCTGACTTGTCACAACCAGAATAAAGAAGATCAGCTTGTTCAATTTTTTGCTGATTCTTTCAAAGAAATTTGTACAAAAGATGTAGGCGCGGCCTAAAAATAAAAAGAGTGGGCCAATCATTTCGGCCCACTCATTCTAATTTAATTTCCTAATATTCGTTCGGGATTTTCAAATGTTTCTTCAGCGACTTTTGAAGGCTCGCGTGCATTCAAAATTCCTTCATCCATATTAATCTCATCTTCTTCTTCATTGGCTATCTCATCATCATACGGAGCTGGATCGTCAATGGAAGGCATATGAGGTTTATTTTTTTTAATTTCTTCGCCTGGGTTTGGGATTATTCCAATGCTCATAGAAACCTCCTGAAATTAACGAAAGATTTCGGCGAGAGGAAGCCAAAACAACATCAAAATTACGGCGAGAACAATAAGGAGAGCGATATTCGTTTCAGTCTCCGTAAAGGTATTACCTGAATTCGGATGATGGGCCCAATCGTCTCGACTTAACAGTTTCTCGTAGAGTCTTTCCGGGTGTTTTTTGCCTTTCGCTTTTTGTAATACTGCCATATTTGCCTCTTGTATTTCGCTGATATTTTTCTTTTGAGACTCTTTAAGAATGACGGATTTTGATAGAGAAATAAAATCGAAAAATATGAGTGATGAATGATAAAAAAGTTCTTCGATAAAGTATCGAAAAAAAACCTAAGGAGGGAAGTGATATGGTACGAGATTTTTCACACAGCAAATGGCCTGAAGTCAGAGAGTTAATCAAAATGAATTGGGACAGAATTGATGATGAAGATATTGATTCTCTCAAAGGACATCTTGATTTATTGTCTGATAGAATTCAAAAAGTTTACAATTATTCTAAAGAAAGAGCTGACCACGAAACAGTTGAGTTTAAAAAGGCCCTTAATCCAAAAAATGGTCCTTCCTATTACATTCCAAATAAAAATATTATTTATTAATGTCTAAGTTCTCGGTGTAAGTGATTGAGCTGATCAATAAGATGCAAAATGATCGGAATGGCCTCATCGTTTACACCTAGATCTTTTAACTCCCAAATCAATTTAATTCTTTCAATATCTTCTTCATCAAAACGATTTTTTTCCGGATCAATCGGATTTATCCAGTGTTCAGAGATAAAGTAGCGAATATTTTTTTGATCAACTCCGCAGAGTGTTTCAGCTTCAGAAATTTGATAGATGAGTGAAGATTTCAATGGACATCTCCTCGAGGGTTGTAATCAAATTTACCTTCCCAGTCTTTAATTGTTTTTTGTAATTCCGGATCCGGATGCTTTGGCAAAAGAACTTTTAAGCGTACGATTTGATTTCCACTTTCATTCTTTTGTTGAACACCCTTTCCTTTAATACGCAACTTTGTTCCTGTATTCACGCCAGGAGGGATTTTTAACATCACTGGACCGTGAAGTGTAGGAACGGAAACATCAGCGCCTAAAATCGCCTCTATAAAGCTAATAGGCAACTCCATTTCGATATCCAATCCTTTTCTTTCCCAACCAGTTTCAGGTTGAACACTCACTTCAATATAGGCATCTCCAGCTGGAGTATCTGCGATGTCATGCTGACCTTGACCTTTAAACCGCAATTTTGCTCCGTCGTTGATTCCTGGAGGAATTTTGACTTGCAGGCTTTTTCCGTTCGCGAGTGTAATGACTTTTTCTGTTCCAAGAATTGAATCGCGAAAACTTATATCCATTTTGTAATGAACATCTTCGTTTTCAGGTTTTCTCGCCTGATGAAAACGTCCTCCGGCCCCTTTAAAAAGTTGTTCAAAAAAATCTTCATCGCCAAATTGATCGGCAAAAGAATGCGAATAGCGTCCGGTATTTTGTTGGCCGTGATAAAAAGAAGAATGGCGATGTCCACCGCCTCCACCGGCCTGTTGTCCGAAGAGGTCTTCAGTTTCTCCGCGATCGTATTTTGCACGGGCCTCAGGTGTTCCGATTTGGTCATAGGCATGTGAGATTTCTTTAAATTTAATTTCGTTTTGTTTGTTTCCAGGATTGAGATCGGGGTGATATTTTTTAGCGAGTGTCCGATAGGCCTTTTTAATTTCATTTTGTGTTGCCGATTCTTTCACTCCCAGTACCTGGTAGGGATTTTTCATATTTTATTTCCTCACACTTTTTAAAACTTCATCGACGTTAAAAGCATTGAGTGGTTCTTCAC
The DNA here is from genome assembly GCA_966211875.1 of uncultured Bacteriovoracaceae bacterium. Lineage (GTDB taxonomy): Bacteria > Bdellovibrionota > Bacteriovoracia > Bacteriovoracales > Bacteriovoracaceae > Bacteriovorax. The sequence goes on along the minus strand of CBIHNP010000012.1, from coordinate 2,179 downwards.
CGTCTTTAAAAAGTGCGATTTTTCCTTCGATAATATGTTTTGTAATGTTTTTATATTCGTTAGGCCGATACTCATTATCATCTGAATAATTAAAAGTAGTGATTGGTTTATTATTTTTAGGTGTTCCTTCTGATAAAACGACGGCATTTTTTGATTTATCTTCTGTGTCGATAACGATGAAGTAATTGTAGTTGTGCTCTTGAGCGAGCTCCGCACATCTTCTTAGAAAAAAGCGGTAGACGACTTCATTTTTAGTGCGGGTATTTCCTTCAAAAGAGACGCGATAAATGTGGTCATTGATTTTCTCATCGCTGTAGCCTCCGCGTTTTCCCAATGGCTGATAGGGGGTTGTGCACCCGATACAGAAGAGAATAAAACTATAGAGAATGAAGAAGACTTTCATTCATGCCTCACTAAAGCGTCGGTTCGCGCAGACTGCGCTGATCGATAAGTTGAAATGTTCTTTCCAGTGATTCATCATTTTTTCCAACGATGATCTTTGCTTCTTTGTAAGCACTGATAGAATTACGCATTTTTTTGCGATTGAGTTTGATCAGCTGATTTTCTAAAATGCTGATCCTTGTTTTATTTTCTTTGTCACTCAGCAATTCTTTGAAAAGAACCATTTTTGTTTTTGAGATTTCTGTCTGAATCAGTTGATTTTCTTTTTTTGATTTTGTCATCAGATCAGCGAGTTTTGATTTTTGATCAGAGGTCAAATTCGAAGCATTTTTTAAGGCCTCTTTTTCTTCCTGATACATTTGAGTATCTGTTTTCGTTTGAGGAGTTTGAGCGATTTCTTCTTTTAAATTGTTTTGTTCGATTCGTTCCTGTTTGCTGGCGCAAGCTGTGAGTGTTGTCGCGAGAATAGAGAGCATGAGTAGTGAACGCATAATAGCCTCCTTCGCAGAAAATCTGCTTAAGAGATATTACACTTGAGAGGAAAATACAAAAAAATGCTGGTGATGAAAAATGAATGAAACTTATAATTTAATATTATTCAAAATTTCGCTTGTTAGTTTTTGGTGGAATCGAACTCCAACGCGCACTCGATCCAGAAGATCGTGTTCAGAGTTGGAATAGACGACTTCTGCATGGATAGGATGGGGGAAACGATGATTGCCAATGCGGACGATTTTGATTTTGTCTTTTTCGAAGAAGAAACGCGAATTCTTTTTTTCAATAAAAAGGCCCATGCCTGATACTGAAACGTCTTTGATCTCAACACTGACAGGTCTCGCTGAAAGATCTACTGTCCCTCCGGGAAAAATTTCACTGGTGTATTTTTGAATGGAGTTTTTGAACGTCAATCTTTCTTCTGCGCGCTTTTCCTGCATTTTCACTTCACTGGGAATCGTTAATTGCAAAAGGCCTTTGGTATTTTTAAGTGCATTCTTTTCATGCTTAAAAACGATGTCTTTGCTGTTTCCGCGCAAATAAAAAGTGATGTTCGATTTTAATTTTTGAAAAAGATGTTTGTCTTGATCGCTATAGGGAATGAGATAGATTGAATCGCTAACGAAGTCGATGGCATCGATTTTCGCTTTGGTGATATGGCGCTTGCCGTTTTCATTCTGCCAAATAGTCACTGGACTTTCTTCAATATGCATTTCAATCAAAGAATCAATGATCTCTTTTTTGAGCGTCGATGTTCTAAAGTTTTGTTCAATTCCCATTGAGAAAATCATACGCTCTTTCCTTCTGGATAGACCTAAATAATTTATTAATATTTTGTTGTTTTCTCTGAATGGACTAGTCAGGTATGGTGAAAAATATCAAGAAAAGATCATTTTAAATTTATGTCTCACAATTTTCCACCGAGAAGATGGCCATCAAAGCGACAGTCACGGTGATTGCGCTTGTAAAAACCAGAAAATCAGTTGGGCAAGGATGCTCGGTAAACACTCAAGAGAGTGTTTAAAACTAAGGAGGGAAGCCGAATTTCTACACGGAGGAATTCATGGGTTTACGTATCAACACGAACGTTACGTCTTTAGCTGCTCAACGTACGCTAAGTGCTAACAACACAGAACAAGCTTCAACTCTAGGGAAGCTGTCTTCAGGGTCAAGAATCGTAAAGGCCGCAGACGACGCTGCAGGTTTAGCGATCTCGGAAAAATTAAAAGCACAAATCAGAGGTGTCAATCAAGCGGAAAGAAACGCGAATGATGGTATCTCA
>CBIHNP010000011.1:0-109202 GCA_966211875.1 uncultured Bacteriovoracaceae bacterium | reverse complement strand
AACCGCCAACCGCCAACCGCCAACCGCCAACCGCCAACCGCCAACCGCCAACCGCTATTCGTAATCCCCACGACGAAGTTTACGAGCAACATCCTTTTCTTTTTCAGAATCCCTCTTATCATGAAGCTTCTTCCCTTTCGCCAAAGCAAACTCCAACTTAATCTTAGAATCCTTAAAATAAATCTTAGTCACAATAAGTGAAAGCTGTTGCGATTTCATCTCATGATAGATGCGAACAATCTCCTGTTTATTAAGCAGAAGCTTCTTCACACGCTGTTCTTGATGATTATGAATATTCCCAAACTCATACTGCGGAATATTCACGTTATAGGCCCAGACTTCGTCATTGTTATCGATAACAACATACGATTCAGTAAGCGAAACTTTTCCTTCGCGAAGAACTTTAACTTCAGTTCCTTGCAAAACAATTCCGGCCTCAAATTTTTCTTTTAAGGTAAAATCGAAGCTTGCGCGTTTGTTAGTTCCAATGATCTTGATGCCCATATACTCTTTTAAAAATTAAATTTAATCCCTAAGCTTGCAGCGAGAACGTATCCATCGATATCGTATCCGCCTGCACCGATTTTCGGACCTGAGGTACCATCTTCTTGTCCGTCTGTTTTTACAACATGTTTTTTCTCTAAGCTTTGGTACTCCAGAGACGTTCCTACGTTAACATCTTTTGACCAAATAACAATACGGTATTGTAATCCGCCAGTGAAAATGTATGTGTTGCTGTCGATTGAGTTACCGCTTCCAGAGAAATCTCCTTTGAGTGGAGTCATGCGATAGCCCGCACCAAGGCCTAGTGCTACACGATTTGTTAAATCAATTTTTACACCGACGCGTGGATTAATTGTATTTCTGATTGTGACATGTTCGTAGTTGCTGCTTGGAACGATTACACCACCAGCTTTTGAAATATAAATTGTCGGTGGTTTGTATCCCGACCACATTTGATATTCAACTCCAGTGTAAAATTCAACGGCACCGAAATCATACGCAGTTCCCAGACGGAATGTGTGTGGATCGTAATAGATCATCGAATCGATTCCCGATTGGAAAAGCGCAAGAGAAGGGTTGTTGATTTCTCCCGTTACACCAGCGTGCAGATTTGATTTCATTTCTTGTTGATAAGTGAAATACAATTTGGCGTTATCGAATTTTTTCGCAATAGATGTGATGACTCCGAGTGAAGGAGAAATTTTTGATTGAGCTTTTGCCCACGAGCCGTAAGCAGCCCCGTTTAAACTCAAATTCGCTTTAACATCTGCAGAGGCCTGAAAGCCAACGAGTGTTCCAAGTGACCATGCGAAATCGTCGCTGAATTTGTGAGCGAAGTTAAAATAGATGCTCGTTCTGTTATAGCGAGAGTGATACATAACGTATTCAGGTAAAAAGGGATCACCTGAATTTGTCTCCATCAACTTTCCAATTGGAAGAAAAACTGAAAGTCCAAGAGTTCCCAGATGTTCATACCCGATAGGAAGAGCGAGGTGAATACTGCTGCCGTAAAATTTATTGTAGCTGTTGCTTACGTTTCCAGTTGTCGGTGCTGAACTCGAGTTCGTGTTGTTTGTCACAGTGATGTTGTTCATCGGTTTAAAATGCGTCGCTGTTGATGTCGCTTGAATGAGCGCATTTACTTTATCAGAAAATCCTAAAACGGCCGGAGCGTAGTAGTTATTACTCGGATCATTTGGATCAAGGTTCGCCTGATTTCCAATCATCGTCGTTGTAAAACTCGCGCCGAAAAATTCCGGATAACTTGCGTGAGCAAAAGCTGAAGATAAGAGCACAGATAAAAAAATCATTTTTTTCATGAACGTAGCTTCCTATAAAGTTCTAAAACCTGCTCTAACGTGAGCGCTTCTGAGCGAATCGTTGTTGGAATATTGAGAGCTGAAAAACTTTCTTCAATTTTTGTTGCCGGATAAAAAGCTTTCATGACACCGCCGAGTTGTTTTCTTTTTTGCGAAAACATCTGGCGCAGAAATTTTTCAAGCGTTCTGAATTCATTGAGAGGAACAAGCGGAGTTGCTCTCCTTTTCATTGTGAGAACAGCTGAATCCACTTTCGGAGGAGGAGCAAACGCTCCCGGCGGAACTTTTACAAGCAGATCGCATTCGAAATATGTTTGCGATAAAACGAGCAACGAGCTCATGAAATTTTTTGTCGTTGAAAAAGGAAAAACTTTATCCGCGACTTCTTTTTGAAACATCAATGTCATGTACTTGATGTCTTCCGCTTGTAAAAAATTAATCAACAGCGGAGAAGCGACATTGTAGGGAAGATTGGAAACGAGCCAGATGTTTTTATCCGCGATCTTTTTTTCAGCGAAAAAAGCACTGAGATCAACTTGTAGAGCATCGCCCATTGTGACTTGTTCTGGTTTGATGAATTGATCGAGATAAACTTGGAAGCGCGTATCTTTTTCGATAACAAAAAATGGTTTGTTCAAAAGTGCTAGGTGCTCAGTGAGAATTCCCGGGCCTGGACCGATTTCTAAAATAGCTCCAGCTTCGTCTTTAAAGTCAGAGCAGATTTTGTGAATCACGTTTTGATCGCGCAAAAAATGCTGGCCGAGTGATTTGTCGGCGCTTGGTAATTCCAATTTCATTATTTTTGTTTCCTTTGGACTTCAAGTTTTTTTGCCTTAGAAACAAATTGGTTTCTTGCATCGAGAAGCAAACATTCTGGGAATGGAATCGCTTCGTTGAAAGTTCTCAGAGCGTAGTTCGCTATCATCGCACCGTTGTCTGTGCAAAATTTCGGTGAAACGAAATGAACTTCAGAAAATTTTTCCGTCATCGTTTTTCTTAGAGCAGAGTTGCAGGCAACACCGCCGCCGACGACAATCGGAAGATCGCGACCAAAACGAGAGAATGCAATATCGACAGCGACCTGACACTTGCGCACGAGTGCTTGTACGATTGCGTATTGATAAGAAGCGCACACGTCTTCCATTTTAAAATTATTGTCAGGGTGAGCTTCAATGAAATTTCTCAAGGCGGTTTTTACACCGGAGAAACTCAGTGTCGCATCGCCAGAGTCGAGCATTGAAATCGGAAACGCATATTTTTTGAAATCGCCGAAGACTGCTTTGTCATCGATGATTTTTCCAGCAGGATAACCGAGTCCTAAAAGTTTTCCACCTTTGTCGAAAGCTTCACCGGCAGCATCGTCGATTGTGTTACCGATAATTTCAAATTCTGTCGGCGACGTCACGAGCAGATACATGCTGTGGCCACCGCTCACGAGCATTCCAAGATAAGGATAAGAAACTGTCGTCGTTAAATGAACGGCTTCGAGGTGAGCGTAGAGATGATTCACAGAAGCGATGGGCAATTCATTTAAAAGAGCTATTGTTTTGGCGCAATTGATTCCTGTTAACAATGGGCCCAGCAGACCCGGATGAGTTGTCACGGCAACCAGATCAATGTTGGCAATTCTTACGTTTGCGAGATTGAGCGCGGATTCCAGAAGCGGAGAAATCTTTTCAAGGTGATTTCTTGCAGCGATCTCGGGCACAACGCCGCCCCATTTGCGAAGAATGAGTTCTTGCGAAAATGATTGGTGGGCGAGTAGCTCTGGTTTATGGGTAAGATCGTCTGGATTGCCTTTTAAAATGGCAATAGACGTATCGTCGCAGCTAGTCTCAATTCCTAAAATTAACTTTTCTTTCATTACCAAAATTTTGTTGTTTTTTTTGCCATGATACATGATCCTATTCGGTAAGCAAATATTCATAGTTCAAGGAGGACTTAATGAAAAATCTTATTATCGGTTTACTTGCTCTTGTTTCAGTAACTTCGGCTTTCGCTGCTGACTCTTCTTCTGGATGTGGAATGGGCTGGGAAGTTGCTCCTAAGCAATCTCTTGTATCTTCATCAACAAGATCACTTGTTAACGCTACTTTTTCTAGCACAATCGCAATGACTCTTGGAACTTCTGGATGTGCAAAGCACTCTATCGTAAAAAACGATGCAAAAGGAATCCACTTTGCTGAAGCTAACATGAATCAACTTGCGATCGAAATGTCTCGTGGAAACGGGGAATTCGTAAACGGATTCGCTTCAGTTTTCGGTTGCCAGAACTCACGTGCATTTGGTTCAATGGTTCAATCAAAGTATGAATCAGTTCTTCCATCTGCTAACACTTCAGGTGTAGAACTTTACAACAACGTAAAGGCAGAAATTAAAAACAATGCGACTCTTGCTGCTTCTTGTACTCTTATCTAATTTTTTATTATGGCCTGCGGTTCATGCCGCAGGTTCTGATTACGCTTCACTGACTCCTTCACAAAAAGACTACTGGTTAAAACTTCTTCATTATCACAAAGGCAAATCCCGTGCAGACGGAGAGAAATTCTTTTTAGCTCCCGATGGTAAAACTAATCCTGAAGCTGAATTTAATTGGACGCGCGAATCTTTTCGTGAAATCGATTCGAAGACTGGATGGTTTAATTATCCTTCTCAATGCGTGTTTCGCGAGCGCTACGAGTTCATGAAACGTTTAAAACTTCTTGAAGGAGTTCCGGAAACTCCATGCCCGATGTTTGATGAATGGAAAAAAGGTCTAAATGCCGAATCAATCACATTAATTTTTTCTTCTTCATATCCCAATAATCCGTCATCGCTTTTTGGGCACACGATGATTCGTCTCAATCAAAAAGGGAAGAAGGACGGTTCTCCAGGCGATCTTCTCGATTACGCCGTCGCATTTTCAGCAATGCCGGAGAAAGAAGATCTCGGTTTAATTTTTGCGTTCAAAGGATTTTTTGGTGGATACAAAGGACTTATCGAAGTCACTAAGTACTACACGAAAGTCAACGAATACAACAATGGAGAGTCGAGAGACTTGATCGAATACGACATCAACATGACTCCAGATGAACTCGATCGATTGATCAATCATCTTTGGGAAATTTATCAAACGACTTATTTCGATTATTATTTTGCCGATGAAAATTGTTCCGCAGTTCTCGTCGATATTCTCGCTGTTCCTTTTGACCACGAAGATGTGAACACACATGAGCGCTGGTATTATCTTCCAAGTGAAATGATCATGGCCTTTAAAAAACTTCCGGGAAGAATTAAAGCGGAACATTTTCGTCCGAGCTTAAAGAAACAACTCGAAAAAAAATTAACGAAACTGAATTCGAAACAAATTCGTGAAGCGAAAAAATTATCTGAATCCAAAAATCTTCCAGCGGATTATGACAATGTTCCAGTTCTCGATACGACTATCAGCTTGCTCGATTTCGAACGTTATAGAACGAAAAACAAATTATCTGATGATCAAAAAATTCTCATGAGGAAAGCGCTTTTAAGAAGGGCCGCTCTTCCTCAAGGCCAGGATGAAAAAGCAGAAACGTACGATGAAAACAATCGTCCGGACTTTGGTCATCAGCCGCAAAAACTTTCTTTCTTCACTCGCACTGAAGAAAATCATTCACTTTTCGGGGTGGAATTTAAAGAAGGCTACCACGATCTCATGAGCCGTGATTTGGGATACGATCCGTTTTCGCAATTTGATTTTTTTACAGGAACATTGATCTACGATAAAAAATTAAATCGCGTGAGCTACGACCAATTCACAATCGTGAATTTAATTTCACTTCACACTTACACATTTTATGATCCGCAATTTTCATGGGCGGCGAAAGTAATAAGTGACCGCATTTATGATTTGAATTGCGATCTTTGCCACAAAATAAATGCTCGCGCTTATCTTGGACCGACTGTTAAACCGATTCCTACAATGGCCCTTTCTCTAATGGGCGGAGTCTTTGGCGAAGTTTCAAAACATTTACAACGAGGGTTCAGAGCAGGACTTGGATTTGAAGGAAGTTTCCTTTATCAAGTGAGTGCCAAGTTAAAGTTAGGTCTTTTTGATGAACTTCGTTTCGATGCGACTAAAAAGATTGAAAAAGATTATTATAACAACATCGGATTTAAACAATCTTATTTTCCAGGTATAAATAGTGAATGGAGATTTGAAAGTTCCATGGTATCTAAGTTTCATAGTTTCTCGAAACAAACATGGATCAATCAATTAAATTATGGGTTCTACTTCTAAAGTTTTTATTCTGCTTTCAATGCTCATGACGTTGTCTGGTTGTACAAATCTTTTGTACTGGCCTGATCGTTATTTACACGCAGACCCCACGGCCTACGGAATTAATTTTAAAGAATACTACGTTCGTTCATACGATGGAACTCGACTTCTCGCCTGGGAATTAAAAAGTTCAACACAACCGGCAGAAAACCTCGTTTTAATGTTTCATGGAAACGCAGAAAATTTATCGTCACATGCTTTCAACTTGGCGTGGATGACAGAAAAAAAATCTGATGTGATCGTTTTTGATTATCGCGGATACGGTTTATCAGAGGGGACACCTTATCCACGCGGACTCGTTGAAGACGGACTTCGCTTTTTGCAACTCGCTTACGATAAATACAAAGAAGGAAACTACAAACATTTCATCATCTATACTCAAAGCTTAGGGGGAGATGTGGCCATGAGAGCACTGGAAGAAGTGGCATGGAAAGATGAAATTTCTCTTCTCGTTCTCGATTCAACATTTCGTTCCCCACAAGAAGTGGCGAAAGCAAAAACAAAATTATTCTGGTGGTTGATGTCTGGTGGACAAACTGCGGATAAAAAACTTTCGCATTTAACGATGCCTGTACTTGTTATACACGCAGTTCGCGATCCGATCGTTCCTTTTCAATTCGGCCAGGAATTATACGATACAATTCCTTCTAAAAATAAAACATTCTGGAAACTGGAAGACCCAGAAGCCTTTCACGGAAACGTGTTTTTTATTGAGAAGGGAAGATATCGTGATGAATTTCTAAAACTGATCAACCGTTAACAGTTAACGGCCAACAGATGACGGTCAACTGCTAAACGATTTTGAATTACTGAAGTAACGGACAACTCACTTTCTTAAATTTCTGAGCGACAACTTTTTCATTCACAGTCTTCATATCTTTCCCATACCATTCAGGAGACTGGTCATTAGTGTGGCAAGCGAGACATTTGTTTTTGATATTCGCCGCTCTTTGCTCGCGCGTAATAGGAGCATCAGCATTGAATGGGTGTTCATCATCCTGTGAGTGACAGTTTAAACACTGAACGTTCGCAAAATTACTTTTCACGCCAACTTTCTTATCAAAGTCCATCCATTTTTTAGAGATCGCTGCGATTTGCTTTGATTCTAGTTTGCGGACAGATTTTACATCAGAACTCATTGCATGAACTTGATTCCAATAATCGATGATAGGGTGTTCTTTGAAGCTCACCATATTTTTAGCAGCAGTAAATCCTTTCGGATCGTCCAGGCCGAGAGAGTGGCACTTAATACATGTGAGATTGTTTTGCTCGTGAACATTCATCAAACTCGTGTAAGCGATCGAGTGAGGAGTCCCTTGCCAGAATTCACCTTGTGGTTTGTGACATTCGATGCAGCTTGAAACTGGCTTATACTTTTTTATAGGAGCGTTTGGAGCAGCAGAATCCGTCATGCGCGATTGTTCTGCAATTTGCAGTTTATCCATTTTCGCTTTGTGATCGTCGATAAATTTTCTAAACGGATTTGGATTTAAACTCTTTTCCAATTCATCACGAATTTCATGCAAAGTGTACGTGTCCGATTGTTTTTTTGCATTTGTATCGATTTGAATATCACCGACGTAATGATTTTTAGAAAGCGTCTGAACGATTTTAACGTTTCCTACATCGCGAGAGTAACGAAGAAAGCTTTGTGAATGAGCACCGATAATCCAGTCGATAAAAGGGTATTGGGCCGCTAATTTTTCATCCGGATCAAATCCTGCGTGTGAAAGAACAACGAGGCGTTGATAAGGATCATCTTGTTTGTATCCGTTCGCTTTTAGTTCTGCAATTACTTGTGGCAATGTCGCAGCAGGATCAGTGAAGAGTTCAGATGTTTTATCGTTGAAAACATCCGGAGCAACAAACCCGATTAAGAAAATTTTCGATTTGTTTCTTTCGATCACAGCAAAACGTTTGTGCTTGATAAGATTTTCATTTCTCAAGTTCGAAATGAGAAATTCGAAATGGCGAGTCTCCGCCATGTTTCTTAAAAAATCGAGTCCCATCGCAAAGTCCTGATCACCTGGAACAAAATATTTAAGTCCGAGTTGATCCAATCCCAAAGCGAGATTGTTGGCCGCGAATGAAAGAGAATCTTTCATCGTTGAAGGAATCACAGATGAAGGGAAGAATGTATCTCCCGTATCGACGTAAAAAACTTCCGAGTTCTCTGAAAGGTTGTGAAAAAGTCCCGCCACCTGAGGAAGTCCACCGAGTGGAAAATTCCTGCACCCACAAGGATGTGTCTCTCCGCTGATATTGTGAGAGAAAACCAACGAAAGGTTGGCCGGCTTTTCAGATTTTTTTGCTGCTTCTCCCTCGTCCACTTTCGAAATAAAAAGCGAACAAGAAGAAAGGAGTAGCACGAGCGGAAGTAAAAATTTTTTCATTAAAGTTTTGCCTTAAACTTAGCACCTTCTTGTGCTTCTTTGCTCTTTGGAAAACGCGAGATCAATTCATCGATTGACTGGCGCGCTTCTTCTTTTGATTTTAATTGCGTAAATGTTTTTGCGAGATTCAATAATGCTCCAGGAGCATAAGTTGAATCAGGATTTTCAGTGAAGAGTTTTGAGAAATAAACTTTTGCTGATTCGTAATTTTTACTCTTGTACTCGATCATTCCAAGATAATAGTTGGCAGCTTCTTTATCTTTCTTTTTTACTTTTTTTGCTTCGAGGGCCGTAAGAAGAGTTTCTTTTGCGCCCTCGAGATCCTTTGCTTTGTATTGAGCGATACCGCCTTTTACTGTTGCTGGTTCATCACTCGCTTCTTCTTTTGACTCTTTTTTTTTTGGAGCTGCTTGTTCTTTTTCTTTTTGCTCAGTCAATGTTGTGAGCGTTTTTAGAACCTGCTCGATGTATTTGCTTTGATCTTGAAGTTTGTCGTTTAGAGCGCGAATGTATTCGTTTTGCTTTTTATTTGTTTCTTCAAGATTAGAGATGCGCTCTTTTAAAAGAGCAGCGTCTTTGATGTCTTGTTGTTTGTTGTGACCGTTTTCTTCAATCTGTCCTTGTAAACGTGCAAGTTGTTCTTCAATTGTCGTAAAACGAGAGCTCGCGTTTGCGTTGTTTTTTGCAGTTTGAGCGACTTGTTCGTTTAAGCTTTCAACTGTTTTATCACGACGAATATCTTCTTGTGTTTTACAAGATGACAGAGCTGCAATGATTACGAGTAGAGAAATGAGTTGTAGACGTTTCATAAGTGTCCTCTAGATAAGAGTTAATACTTATAAATTTTCTAACGTCTTCTTTCTTATTGCAACATATTCCGCTCTCTCAGAGTATTTTTTAGAGAGAAGAGCGTATTGCTGAGCTTTGTTGAAGTATTTGCGCTTATAGGAAGATTTTGCTTTGAGATAGAAGTATTCAGCTTTGCGGAAGAGACCTGGTGCTTTGACGTCTGCTTGAGCTTCTTTTGCGGCCATGAAAGCGACTTGGGCCATAGACATTTCAAGTTTTGGACGTGTGGTAGCTAAACCACACGCCGTTATAAAAAACAAAATTACGAGAAGTGGTACGAATCTTTTCAGATTATTTTCCAGTTACAACAAAATTTGCTCTTCTGTTTTTTGACCATGATTCTTCATCGTGTCCGAAAGAAACTGGTTTTTCTTTTCCAAGAGAGATTGTTGTAATACGAGATCCTTCAACACCTTGACCGATTAGATATTCACGAACACCTTTCGCTCTTTTTTCTCCAAGAGCAAGGTTGAACTGAACTCCACCGCGTTCATCAGTGTGACCTTCAACTTGAACTTTTACAGTTGGGTTTGATTTTAAGTAAGTCGCGTTGTTGTTAAGAGTTTCTTTTGTGTCACCAGAAAGACCAGCAGAGTTGAAATCGAAGTAAACAGTCTTAAGAGCTCCTGCTTTGTTCGTGTCAGAGTCACCGTTAAGTTCAAGTGACATTCCGTTGTTTTTTCCGTTTTCCATTTTTCCACTGTCAGTTGATGAATCAGTCACACCGTCAGTTTTTTTCTTTTGAGTAGCACAAGAAGTTAGTGCAAGAGTAGAAGCAAGAATCGTTAGCAATAGGACAGACTTAAATTTCATGGGAGCTCCTTATGTAGTTATCCATTAAAAAAAGTTTCAAAGTCTAAAAATGATAGATATGATTATGCCAACTTTACACCACATAAGGAAGAAAAAAATGGGCATTAAAAATGGGCTCAAGAGTGTGTTGATCGCTCTTTCATTAACATTTGGATTGGGCTTTTCAGAGGCAAACTCCGAAGTTTTGAAAACGATGAATGTGTCCATGCCGACAAACTATGGAACGTTTTTAGGCGAAATCCATTACAGTGAAAAAAACCAAGCAGCGGCACTCAAAGTAGAAAGAATCATTAGAGAAGACTTGATTAAAGTCATCAACTATTTTGAATACGTTCCTCACGATGTGGTTCATTTTAATTTAGATCCTTACATGCGCCTTACAAATGGGAATGCGCGTACATTTCCAACAAATATTATTAACCTCTACAATTTTCCGGCAAACAATCGCGAGCATTTGGTTGTCATGGAAAATTGGATGCAAGGTTTAGTGCTGCACGAATTCGTTCACATTACGCATTTGGATCAGACTCGCGACTACCTTGAAGTTGGTCGTAAAATTTTCGGTACGATTGCCAAAGTTCCTACTGGAATTGTTCCGCGTTGGTTTACTGAAGGAATTGCTGTTTGGGGAGAATCGCATCTCATTAACGGCGGACGTTTGAACAATCCGCTCTTTAACAAAGAACTTTTCATTCAATATCGCGATCACAATTTTTGTAAGACGATCGATTGTCTGGATGATCCTGGTGTTTATCCTCAAGGTCAGCTTTCTTATTGGGCCGGTGCTCATTTTATCGAATATCTTGAAAATAAAAAACCTAAGACGATTAAATGTCTTGTTGAGAGCAATTCATACGCGCTTCCTTTTTTATTAAATAATGCTTTTAAATATTGTGCCGGCGATACAGCTCAAGATCTCTATGAAAAATTCCGCGAAGAATACATGAACGCTGAACCAGCTCCTGCGAAAGCAAAAGCAGAGTGGGGAGAAGGAATTAAAAACGCTTATGGTGCCGATGATTTCCAAAAAGGTTTCGTACTAGATGGAGATCGTCTCTTTAAATTAGAAGCTCATCGTTTCAGCGAAGCCCTTGTGGCTTACGACTTAAAAGATAATGTTTCCTTCGTTAACAAATACGATCTTCCGATTTCTGATATTTCAGCAATGGTTGATATCGATAACGAAAACCGCATGCTGCTCGTTTCTTTTGCCGACGATCCTCGTTATCGCGAACACAACAAAACGTGGAAGCTTGTTAACCCCGACACACTTTTAGTTGAGCGCACACTTAATTTTCCACACGACCCAAGTTATGTGATTCCTCTTGGCGGAGAAAGTTTTTTAACGTTTTCTTATTGGGAAGATCGTTGGATCGTTGAGCGCAATGGAGATCTATTGCGTGCCTTTTCGGCCAATGACAATTTAAGTTTAGTGAAGAAAGTCGGCGACAGATTGCTTTTAAAAATTAACGATTCAAATGGAACATCATCATTAGTACTTGCTGATTTTAAATTGCAACACCTCGATGTCGTTTATAAAAGTACAAATGCCTACGACGTTCCGGTGATCGCAGAAAAATATCTGGTGATCAGAGAACAAAATGAATTGAAACTTTTAGAGTGGGACAAAAAACCAGAATTGAGTTCTCTTCCTGCTGATCTTTTGAACAGAATCACATTGGCCGAATTTAATGAAAACCGTTCGATCGTTTTAGAAAATGGATTAAAGACTTCGCCGATGTCGGAAAAAGAAGCGAGTGCTTTTTTCAAAACAAATAAAAGCACAGCTGCAGCCGTTGATGTTCAAGAATTTAAAGATCTAAAAGCGCCGACGAGTTCATTTGAGTCTGAAAAATCAGAAGACTATCCTCGCTTGGATCACTTGATTCCGCATTACTGGTTTTTAACAACAGGAACATCGGAGAACTTAAATAGTATTGGAGCAACAACAACATTCAGCGATCCAATGGATGTGCACACTCTTCAAGCGACAGTCCTTACTTATCCGAGTGAGCGAAAGGTTGGGGGAACATTAGACTACGCTCAAAAATTAGTTAAGGTAAGCGATCTCTGGTATGTGACTGGTTACTTCAATCAAGAATATTCAAAAACAGATTTCAATTCACATATCGATTTATCCCGCGATTTTGAAGGGCGCACGTATTACGTTTTTTTAAAAAGACGCTGGACTTATGCTCCGGGAATTTTCGCAGGGAAGTCAGATACGGAAGATTTTATCTCTGATCGTTCTGTTACAACATACGGGATGAGTCACTCACTTAACTATTCAGCACTCGCTTACGACGATTTTTTCCAAAATCTCACAGCTTCATTTTCTCTACAAGGAAATGATGTGAATAACGGAAAAAGTTATTTATCAACTCAACTAGTGGCAGACGGTGGTATTCGTTTCACTGAATATTTTACAGGGGAGTTGCGCGGAAGTTACTCGCGTTTGTTTAAGTCAGATTTCGCTCGCGGTGTAGTTTACGGAGGAGGGATTTCCGATTTCACGAGAATACGCACTCACGAATTCTATGGACTTCCTTACAGCAACGCTTTTGGAAACGAAGTGTATGCTGCCCGTATGTTAGCCGATTATGATGTGTGGGATGTCTATCGTGGGAAAAATCTGATTCCATTTTTCTTAAGAGAAGTGCATTTTATTTTTGGAGTTGAAGGACTGCATGCTGAAAGAATTATTTTGGATGATTTTGTACTCAGAAATAAAACGATCACTGGAGTTTTTGCAGGTCCACGTTTGAAATTAGACGTTGCTTATTTTGTTCCAGTGACCGTTGATCTTATTTTCTCAAATATTGCCAACCCTAACGGTAGTAACGTTAACGAGGTTGATTTCAGAGTCTCAGCTAGCCTCTTTTAAATGGGCAGGCTGAGTTCTCTTCCCAGAGCTTATCGGTGAAGAATGAGAGGTACGGTGATGGATATTTTCACCTTTCCCACCTTCTACGATTCGAATTAATTGTTCCACTGTCAATTTCATTGAAACGGCTTGAGCTGAAAGTTCTTCGGCCGCACTCGCTGCTTGTTGTGAAGCAGAAGAGTTCTGATGAGTCGCTTGATCAACTTGGTTCATCGCTCTTGAAATTTCTCCGACACCAGAGGATTGCTCCATACTCGCATTGGAAATCTCACTCGACATACTATTGATCACAGCAATTTCATCGTAAATCAGGTTGAACACTTTTCCACACTCCTCAGCGATATTTGCACCACGATCTACTTTTTTCTTTCCTTCATCCATTATGCGATTCACTTTTTCCTGCGACTCTTCCACGATACTTGTTACGTTTCTGATGCTTTCATCTAACATTGCACTGATTTCAGTTGCCGCATTTCCTGACATACGAGCGAGGTTCCCGACTTCTTCCGCAACAACAGCAAATCCTTTTCCGTGTTCTCCTGCGCGGGCCGCTTCAACTGAAGCATTGAAAGAGAGAAGTTTCGTCTGGAAAACAATGTCGTTGATGACTTTTGTTTTATTTCCGATTTCAGTGATCACCTGAACGATCTCACTGATCTTTTGATTGCTGTCTTTAATTTGCTCAACGATTTGAGAGTTACTCTTGTTGATTTCATTCATTGAAGTAATCATTTCTGTAACAACAGTTTTTCCGTGACTAGCAGAATCCTGCGTACGTTTGGATGAATCTGCCGCTTGTTTTGAAGTATCTGTATTTTTCGCAATAGTTGAACTCAGTTCTTCTAATGAAGAAGCTGTTTCCTGAATGGCCGAAGCCTGCTCATGGACTGCTTGCGAAAGTTGTTCTGATGAAGCGGCCACTTGTTCAGCAGCACTCGAAACTTCAACTCCTGATTGAGTAAGAGATAGAGAAATATCTTTGAATATTTTAACGAGAGACTTTGAAAGGGCGAAAGCTATAAACAAACCAATTGCTATTGAACCAACAATGATACCGATCAACATTTTTGTTCCGCTATTTTTAGCAGCCGTCGCTTCAGTTGCATTTATTTTAGCAGCAGCATCATGGTATTTGACGATTTCATCTTGTGCTTTTTTAAATGAAGGCGTTGCTTTTTCTAATGCTTGAATCGCTTCAACAAGATGCTTTCTTCCTTCAACATCATTTTCATCTTTCATTTTTTTGTAAGCATCCACTGCATTGTTCATCAGTTCTCTCATTGTTTTAATCTGTGGTTCGAGAGCTTTATAAAGAGCTTCTTCTCCCGGCCCAAAAGGAACATCGAGATACTCCTTTATGCGTTGATCATAAACCTTCCAGTCTTCATTAAAATTTTTGATAGCGATTTCTTTATTTTCTTTTGACAGCCCTGGGGTTGCCAAACGAAAAACTTGCAGACGTGCTGAACGATTTACCGCTTGGGCAGACAAAATAGCCTGGATATTCGGCAAATCGAATTCAGCAATTTTTTGATAAGAAGAAACAACTGATTGGGTAATAAAATATCCAACAACTCCCGTAAGAGCGCACATAAAAAGTAAAACACCGGAGAGAATAAAAAGTTTTGCTTGAAGGCCTAGGTTTTTCATAAGAACTCCATTGGAAAAGGGGCAACGCTGAACTTATCGTCATGGTCTTGATATATACTTTACATTACAAGTGCTTAGTTGATCGTTTGCCTCTTGTTTTGAAATACTAACAGCCATTAGGTAACCTAAGATTTGCAATCAAGGGGTAATGGAGCGATAGAATTTTTAAGATCTTATATGCCATATTTGATCTTTTCTCTCCTTTATTTTCGTGAAAAAATTAAGAAATAATTTGGCCATCAAAAATAAGTGTCGAGTAAATTTATGAAGATTTTAGTACTGGGAGGGACCAGATATTTTGGCAGGCATCTCATTCTCGATCTACTCGAGAAGGGACACTCCGTAATCGTGGCCACGAGAGGGAATTTAGATTTTCCCTTTAAAGATGAAGTAAATTTTTTTAAGGCCGATCGAAAAAGTCTGGATGATCTTAAATCACTCGCAAGTCTTGGGCCCTTTGATATTATCTACGATCAAATTTGTATGAATGTCCTCGATGCAGAAAATGCGATTCGCGCTTTCAAGGGACATTGTTCTCGCTATGTTTTTACAAGTACAGGTTCCGTATACGATTTTAAAAACGATCACGTATTGGTTGAAAAAGATTTCGATTACACTCACTATCCTGTGAATCACGCACCTACAGCGCCGGCGAATTACCAGGAAGATAAGCGCCAGGCCGAAGTTGCATTCAGTTCACAAAATTATTTTCCAGTGGCGATGGTCAGATTGCCGATCGTTTTGGGAATTGATGATTATACTGAACGGTTAAAATTTCACGTGCAAAAAATAAAAAACGGAGAAGAAATTTTTATTCCTCGCCTGGAAACTCGCATGTCATTTGTTGATTCAAATGAAGCGGGACGATTTTTAAGTTTTGTTGGAATGGAAACTCATTTTGAAGGAGCGATCAATTGCGCTTCAAATGGAGCGATCGCGCTGAAAGAGTTGATTCGTGAAATTGAAGAGACGACAGGAAAAAAATTTAAACCTGCAACAACGGCGACTCCAACAAATCAATCTCCCTTTGGAAGTGAAGTCGATTTCATGATGAGCAATGCTCGCGCGACTGAACTTGGTTTTACTTTCGAAAATCTAAATGAATATTTGCCATCATTGATTAAACAGTTCTCAAAACTGTGAACGCCAGCAAGATTGCCAGCGCTAAAGAAGTTTTAAAGGTGTTTTCCGAAGAAAGCAGGATGAGAGCAAGGGCAGTAGTAATGATGGGAAAGTTCATAGTTGTAACTCCATTGAGGATCTGTTTTTTCCAGATTAATGAGAATTACGCTCTCTTGGGAGAAGTAAAAGAGAAGGTGTACGCAAAATGTATTCACTGTGTACACTTGCAGTTGATTGATACTTTTTCCTTTGGTAAAACAGTCTCATGACTATATATGAATTTATCGACCCCATTGAATTTATCAACCGCCAATTCTCACTCAAAAAAGAATTGAATCCGCGTTTTTCACTGCGCTCTTACGCCAAAATTTTAGGATATGAAAATCCAAGTTTGCTTTCGAGTGTGTTAAAAGGTGAACGTAAACTCGGCCCTGATCTCGCAGATAAAATCGCGAAGCAACTCAATCTCACAACGTCAGAACAAAAATATTTTCAGTTGCTCATTCTTTTGAAGTACGCGAAGAGCCAGACAGAGAAGATGATGTACACAGATATGCTGGACAATTCCGGCCCGGAACTTACACATGCTGAGTTCAGTGTATCAATAGATTCATTTCGATTTATCGACGATTGGTATCACACAGCGATTTTAGAAATGATTGAGCTTAAAGATTTCCGTTACGATTTGGGAATCATCGCTCGTCGTTTAGGACGCGGTTTGAACCGCGAATTAGTCGAAGCGGCGGTACAACGATTAATCCGTTTGGGTTTAGCTGAAGAGTCAAAAACAAAACGTTACTTAAAAAGAAAAGACGGAAGTTTTATCATCGATAAAAATATTCCGAGTGATGCAATTAAAAAGCATCACGATCAGTTTGTCCAATTCGCTCGTCAGGCAATTTACGATCAACCGATGGAAGAGCGAGACATTAGAGGGACAACGATTACGATTAAGAAAAAAGATTATAAGAAAGCGCAGGAAATTTTAAAACAGGCGCATGCGGATCTGGTGGAGCTCTCTTGCAAAGGCGATGGAGACGATCTGTATCACGTGTGCACGCAATTTTTTAAACTAACATCTGCCCAATAAGGAGTTATGGAAATGAAAGCTTTGTCTCTTTTAATTTTGTTTTTGATTTCAAGTTCTGCTTTTTCTTCTGGAACAACAGTTGGAAATGGTTTTGTCCAACAAGGAAAAACAGAAGATAAAAAAGATGAAAAATGGTGTACAAGTATCAAAGGTGCACATATTGAAAAAGTAAATGGTGAAGAAGTTTGTAAACTAAAAGATGGAACACTGAAGAAAAAAGAAAATGAAAAGAAAGAGGAAGATAAAAAGAAAAAATAAAGAAGTCGCATAAATTGATATTCACTTGTCACTTATAAACAAGAAGGCCCGCGAATGAGGGCCTTTTTCATTGGGAAAGTAGGAAGAAATAGGCGTTAACAATTTTCTTTTTGCAATTCATTTTTTTTCAGCCGAAGATTAAATTTAGCAAAAAACAAAGTGAAATTTTTTAGGAAAAATTTTTATGAAAGTTTTGGTAGTAGATGACGAACAAATCATGCGTGACATCGTCATCGAAAAATTAAGTCAGATCGGAATCAAATCAGTTGTTGAGGCCTCTTCAGTACCAGAAGCAAAAAAAATTTTAACATCAGAAGAAAAATTTGATTTGATAGTTTCAGACTATACGATGCCAGGTGATCACGGTGGTGATCTTCTTCGCTTTTTGTACGCGAATAAAATCAGCCTGCCGTTTATTCTCTTTACGAGTTCAATCAATCTGGATTTACCTCCTACAGATACGAATTTTTTGGGTATTGTCGCGAAACCCGATCTCGCGAGATTAACGAGTACAGTTAAAAGCGTTTTTTCTTCGAAAAAATCCTAAATCGTTGAGTTAAGACATCTTGCAAGACTCGCCAGATTTTTTCCAGTGGAGTTTTGAAGTGGCCCGAAGTGATTGTAGGCAAGACCTGCTCTCATTTGCAGCGAGACACATGCTTCACCTGCTTTGAAATGCGCCGACGATTTTTCGCTCTTCATTTGCACGGCCGATGTTTCGATAATTTTATGAATCCCACAAAAGACATTGAAGTTCTGGCCGCTGGTTGAAAGGGCATTTAAAACATCACTATTGTTTTTGATCTGACAATTTTGTTTTTGATTAAAGAGTTCGTTCCATGCGAGGACACATGAATGAATATTCCCATTGATATTCGGAGTGAATTGAAAAAGACCGATGTTGAGTTGAGATTCTTTTGGTTGCTCGCGATCGATGTAGAACTTCACGCCTTTTGGTTTATCATTTCTTCCTGTGGCATTTTGATACACTCTTTGCGAAACCGCTGTATCGGGATCGCCAAGTGATTCTTCCATCGCGAGACATGAAAAAAGTTTTTCGTAATTTGTATTATTCTGAAAAAAATTATTCAGTGAAGAGATCGTTGTTTGGTCGGGAACATTTTTGAGTGAACGTGAAAGAGCGTTTTGATCAAGTTCACAGTAATTCAAATCGTGAAGAGAGAGTTCGTTCAATCCATTTTTAACAGCGTAATAGGGATAGATTTCCTCCAGAGCGAGTTTTACTTCGTGAGATGAGTAGTAGTCGACCCAGTCGCGGATCTGCTCTCTAAATGTGTTTATTTCATTTTTCGCTTCATAAGGTTTGCAGGCATCGTATTGTTGACTGGGACGGACGGCATCGAGTTCATTCGCGTGGACAGTTGTAACAAGAGAAAACGTGAAAACAGATTTCATAAATAAATTCACAAAACACTCCTTTGTTTCGATAACAAAAGGCTAAGTGTTAATGAGAATTTATGAAATCAATGTGCGTACAAAGTGAATGCTTTTTGCGTACGCCTTAAATTTTTACTGTCTGCCAATTTCCTTTCTTGAACAGAATCCAGGCAGCTAAGGCCAAAATTCCCTGGGCAATAGGAATTGCGTACATCACACCATCAGCTCCGAGATGAAGTCCCAGCGCGAGGAAATAAGCAAACGGTGTTTGAAACAACCAGAAGCAAATGAAGTTGAGTGTCGTTGGAACTTTTGTATCGCCGGCTCCGTTGAAAGCCTGAGTGTAAACCATGGCCACACCATAAAAAATAAATCCTGAGCCGAGAATTTGAAGGGCACTCTTTCCATGATTAAAGACGGCTTGATCATGTGTGAACACACCAACAACCGGACCGGAAAATAATAAAAAGAAAACGCTTACAAAGAACATGAGAACGGCGCTGAACTTTGCAGTGACAAGAACGCTCTCGCTTGCGCGATCAACTTTCTTCGCTCCCAAATTTTGCCCGACAAGTGTCGCAGCTGCATTACTCAAACCAAACGCAGGAAGAATGAAGAAGACAAAATTTCTCATCGCAATCTGATAACCGGCAGTGGCCGCAGTTCCTCCCACTTCAGCAACAAGACGAGTGAGAATAATCCAGCTTCCGCTACCAATGAGAAATTGGAGTGAAGCAGGCCATGCAATCGTTGTGACAGATTTGATGACTGTCGAATCGAAATGAAAATGTTCTTTTACAAATTTTAAAGCGCCGTCGCCTTTTTTCAAATGATAGCATTGATAAAGACAACCGCTCGCACGACTCACAACTGTTGCGATCGCAGCTCCTTTAAGTCCATACATGTGAATAAAAATCGGACACAAAATAATATTGAATCCACTCGAAATCCAAAGCGACTTCATCGCCATGGCCGCATCTCCAGCTCCACGGAAAATTCCGTTGATCAAAAAGAGCATGACGATAACGAGACTTCCTCCGAGCATGATTCGCGCGAACGCAGTTCCTTCTGCGATTACATCAGGAGCGGCCCCCATGATTCTTAAAATATCACCGGCAAAGATGACACCTAAAATTCCGAGAACAAATGAAACGACAGTGGCAAGAACGATTGCTTGTGCACCGGCGTGAGCAGCACCATTTAAATCTTTTTCACCAACACGTCTTGCAACAACAGCAGCGGCACCGGTTGAAAGACCGATTCCCACTGAATAGAGAATGGTGACGACAGATTCTGTGAGTCCAACAGTGGCGATGGCATTTTGTCCGAGCTTCGCGACGAAGAACATATCGACGACGGCGAAGACACTTTCTAAACTGAGTTCCAGAATCATCGGAATCGCGAGGAGCATGACGGCTTCAGCGATTGGTCCGATAGTGTAGTCGTGGTGTTCGCCTTTTAAGGCGCGAAGAAAAGTGGAGAAGAATTTTTTCATTGATTAGCTCTGTAATGGTCCAATAAATTTATATTGATTGATGAGAATTCCCGTTGGCGAAGTTTTTGTGCTTTCAAATTTGAATACACGAGAAGGAGTTCCGTCTGCGAAGAATTTTTTTCCAGTCCCCAAGAGAACAGGGTAGACGAGTAAAAGCAATTCATCAGCGAGACTGTGTTCGATGAGTGTTGAAACGAGTGTTGAACTTCCTCCGAGAACGAGGT
The DNA here is from genome assembly GCA_966211875.1 of uncultured Bacteriovoracaceae bacterium. GTDB lineage: Bacteria > Bdellovibrionota > Bacteriovoracia > Bacteriovoracales > Bacteriovoracaceae > Bacteriovorax. The sequence continues at coordinate 88,906 of CBIHNP010000011.1, read as the reverse complement.
CTGGTCCGCTTGTTAATTTCAGAGCGCGAACGCTTTCGACGATGTTGCCTCCAATAGCTTGAAACGGCCCCCATTCGAGACTTTCAGGTCTATGAGTCACAACATATTTTGTCGCTGAATTTAAGCGATCGCCCATTGGGTTTTGCAATGCTGTTGGCCAGAATGTTGACCATTGATCATAGGTTGTGCGACCAAGCAGCAAATCAAATTTATCTCCGAACGCTTCGAGAACCATAGCGAAGCCTTCTGGTGTACGATACGACGCTGTCCAGTTTGCATAGGGGAAATTATCTTCGCCGGAAGACTGCATCACTCCATCGAGCGAAATGTGTTCGATGATTTTAAGTTTTCTCATTGGTAATTCTCCTGTCAAATATCATCGCTTGTTAAAAATAAAAAAGCCATACCAATGCATTTTATGATAGACTAAAACATCACATTTGGGGGTGCCCCGGTTTCGACAGGGAGTACTGACATTTAGTGGGCGTGTCCAGGTTGATCACCACGGTCCTGGTAAAAAGGGGATCAAAAATTAAATGCTGAATCTAACGATTACGGCTACGCTCTAGCTGCTTAATTAATTTAAGCCTAGGTGTTGCGGAAGCTACTGCCAATAAAAACAAGTGTAGCAAAAAGTCTGTCTCGACTTAAAGGAGGCAAGCGAGTAGCCGGGAGTGACGCTTAATAATCACCGGGCTTGTTGGTTGATGTAATCAGATAGTCTTCGCTTTGAGACGAGAATTCAAAGCTACACACGTAGTCCGCTTTATTGATGATTCTTTGGACGTGGGTTCGATTCCCACCACCTCCACCTGAATGGATTTCTTTGTTGAAGTTTGTTGAGGTGGAGATGAAGGTTCCCCCGTAAAGTGAAGCTCTTTCTTCTCATCTTTTAAAATCAAAATTTTATTTTTATCAAGATATCTTGTTTTGAGAAAAGTATTAGTTTCGCTTATCCTATTTCTTTATCCATTTCGGTAATAGACTTACTAGACAATTTGATTTTTATAGTTAGCGAAGATTTTCAGATGGCAATTAAATTTACAGAGAAAGAAATTCAAGAAGCAATTTGGTGTAAACGTGAAACCATATTCGAAAACATAATTTTTCCAGAGAATATGTCTGAAGAAAATATACCTCACGTTGATATTCTAGAAAATTTTAGTACTGAAGATTTAATGTTTCGAGTACTTTTTAAAAAACATTTAGAAATTCAAAACAAACTTATCCATATCAAATTATTTGCTTGTGAGGTTCCATTAGAAAAAGAGAGCGATTCTACAATTCGAGCAGATTTTTTAGGTACAACTCCCGGAGTTGAAGGATTAACAATTGTTGAGTTGAAAAAAAGTCGCAAAACGGAAAGAGAAAGTTTTACTGAACTTTTAGGTTATGCTGGACATTTGCAGTCAAAGCTACCAGGGATAGGACGTAATGATATTTTAAGTGTGCTAATATGTCCCTTTTATAATCGAACATTGCGTGAAGCCTATTTATACTCTTTTTTAATAGATAAAAGATCTGTCGCAATTTTAATCCCAGAGTTTACTGATCCTAATGATGTAAACTCAGTTGTTTTGAAGTATTGGTTCCCTGAAAAAAAATCGATGATCTCCTTTACAAATTCAATTTTTAATCCAAAAAATTTTAGCGTTATAAAAATTGCTTGGGAATACGAGGAAGGGCATTGGAATTCTCAAGAACGAGAGAGAGAGTTTCAATTAATGCGGTTTGATTTAATGAATAAAGTTTCAGCACTCGCTGTACAGAAAATGGAAGAAAAGGGAATTGTAGGATTTTGTTTTTCCAGTCAAGCCTGGGAAGAGTTATGTGAAAAGATATTCCTAGAGCCGAACTTTTTAGTGCTTGTTGCTCTAAACCCAATAAAATGCTCTTTGCAAGAATTAATTCAACAATCAGTACATGCTGAAGAGAATAAAGACTCAAATGATTGTGAAATAAATAGTGAAGAAGAAAATAATGATGATGCCAGTGATTTTTGCGCTGATGATCTGTTAAGCGGTAAAGAAGATTTATCCTTAATTCTTGATGGAATTGAAAAGGCAAAATATTTCTCATCAGAAGACTGCCAACTTTATGATCTTTCGATTGATTGGACGAATCATCTTTGGGAGCTTGGATTTAAAATTGTGGACCTCGTGACAAAAAATGTTAAGGGGAAAAAATTTAGCAAAGATTGGGGAGGAGGCCACAATTGGGAAACATATCAAAGGGTGATGTTGGAAGATGTGTGCGTATATAATTTAGACGTTCGGCCTTCTAGTTTGTTAAAGGAGATTTATGTTGAATATTTAGAAATAATTTATGAAGCAAACGAAAATAAAAGAAATCAATTTTTTATCACAGGAGAAATACCCAATTATACATTAATTGAAGCTTACAATAATAATTTTTATTTCAGAGAGTTTTTGAGAGTCATTGGATTATAAAATTTGAGTTAAAACTTTATTGTTTTGAGGATGTTGATTGTTCACGCTTTTGTTTATCAAAGCGAGCACAATAAACTTTTTTGGAGATATTAGATTTCAAAGAAGTTGTGAGGATTTCTTGGATCAATAATTATAATTTTCTCCCAAGGGTGAGAGTAAACGAAGAAAGATTTAAAATATTCTCTATCTACTTCGTTGAGAGAATAGCTAAAATAATCTACAAGCAATAACCACCAAGTCTTGTATTTTTCTCTAGTAATTTTATTAGCTTTCTCATCAATACATATTTTAATATTACGGTCGAATTCCGACAGAATAAATCCGCCAGCATCATTATCTAAGTAGCCAGATAGCAAATATAGTTCAGGATAGGTAGTGGTAGAAGGTATAAATGTAATTTCGAATGAATGATCTATTCTAATAATTGTTGCTTCGAAGGAAGGATTGTCTTTGAATTTATTCAACTCGTACATAACTTTCTTTTTAAGCTCACGCCATTCAGGAAGAGGTCTAAAGAATTTAAAGCCAACAAACCAACTATGGTCTGTTTCTGAGTCATTAAATTTTTCGAGAATTTTTTCAATACCTTTAGATAAAGGAATTGAACTTTCTTCTAAACCTCTCATTTCCCCTGTTGTGTTTTCATTTTGATTTAAGCGCCTAACTTCTACTGCAATAATGTCATTAACAAGAAAATCAGGAGCAACATTTCCATCAGGTTCAAATATGGTCTTTTCAAATCTCTTCTGAAGATGCTCTTGAGCTAATAGTTCTGTCTCATCAGGTCCTTTCTTATTTCCCATTATTTTCCTTGCTAGAAAAAGAGAATCTTACACCGCTATAACGGAATAAAAAATTCAAAACTCGATAATATTAAAACATACCTTTATTAAATTTGGGTAATAAGTAGGCTGTATTTCAACTTTTATTTCTTGCAAATCAATCTTGATAATCTTTTGATAAACATTTTTTTTAGTCATCGATTAGAATTATTATTATGAATATTTTTATAAATTGCTAAAAAATATAGCAATTTTTTCGGCTTGGCCGGTAAAGGTCTAGTACGTATTGTTTTAAAACGACTGTTGAAACTTAGATTAAGTCTAACTAAATTTTCTGGGGGAGAAATTGTATTTAGAAAAAATTGAAATCCGTAATTTTAGATTATTTCAGAATTTAGAACTTACATTTTGTAAAGGAATGAATGTCGTCGTCGGAGAAAATGATTCTGGAAAAACAGCGCTTGTTGATGCAATCAAATATACTCTTGGAACAAATACATCAGAAAGAAACTATATTTCGCCCACTGATTTTTTTGAAGATACTAAGAACTTTTTAATAACTCTTAAATTTTCAGAGCTAAATGATAAAGCACATATTTTTTTAGAACATTTAACTTATGAAACGAATGAAGCAGGTCAAAGTAAAACTGTTTTATATATTAGCTTGCTTGCAAGTTTACTTGATAAAGAAAAGCGTGGTTATCCTGTGATTAAATTTGATTATAAATCAGGAATAAAGGGTGAAGGAATAATATTTGATTTAGAATTAAGAGCACAACTTGCAACGACTTATTTAAAACCTTTAAGAGATGCAGGAGCAGAACTTTCTTCAGGCAGAGGTTCCAGACTTGCTCAAATATTGGGCTCGACAAATGAATTAAAAGATCCTGGAGCAGTAGATGAAATTCTAAACTTAATAGCTACGGCCAATACTGGTTTAATGGCGGAGAATAGGCCCATATCTACAACTTCTAAATCTATAAAAGAAAAATATCTTCATAATTTGATTTTTGAAGCAGATAAAGCAAAGTTAGAGGCGATTATTAATATTGCAGGAGTAAAAAATATTCAAGGTCTATCCTCTGATGAGAAGAAAAAATATCTAAGACAGATTCTTGAAGGTTTGAGTTTGTCGTTGTCAGAGAATAGAAGGAATCATGGATTAGGTTATGAAAATTTATTATTTATGTCTGCAGAACTTTTACTTTTAGAGCAAGATTCTGAGATTGAAGCACCGTTATTATTAATAGAAGAACCTGAAGCTCACTTACATCCACAACTCCAGATGAAGTTGCTAGATTTTTTACAAAGTAAAATTAAAACAAATGAAAATGCAAACGGTATACAGTGCATTCTGACAACGCACAGTCCGAACTTAGCTTCAAAAGTATCGCCCGAAAATATTATTGTTATGTCAAAAGGAAAGGCATTTTCACTTAGATATGGAGAGACAGAGCTTGAACAAGCAGATTACATTTTTTTACAAAAATTTTTAGATTCAACGAAAGCAAACCTCTTTTTTTCAAGGTCTGTTATTTTAGTTGAAGGTGATTCAGAAAATATTCTTCTCCCTGTTTTTGCTAAACTACTTGAAAGACCGTTAGAAGATTACGGTGTTTCAGTAGTGAATATTGGCAGTACTGCCTGGAAAAGGTTTGCAAAAATATTTTTAAGAAAAAATCATTACGACAATAGTGAAAAGTGGATGCCTGTCAAAGTCGCTGTTTTGCGTGATCTTGATCTTTGGCCAGATTGTGCAGAAGAGAACGAGGCTAATAGATATGGATTTAAAACTAGAAAAGACCGTAACTTTAATTATTGGAAGAACAATATTGGAAATTTAAATGAACACAAACACAATCTGAAGGATGGTTTAGAAAAACAAAATGTAAAAGTTCTGATTTCTGGTGAATGGACATTTGAATATTGCCTTGCTTTTTATGGCTTATTTAAAGATTGTTATGATTCTATAAATGGAAGACCAGAAGATCCAGATGTATATGAAACTGCTGTTCCAGGAACTCTGGAAGAAAAAGCAACCTATATTATGAAAGAAGTCATTTTGAATAAAACAGAACTTGCTCAAAAAATGGCTATAGCTTTAGAAAAAAATTATAAAAATAAAGCCGAAGAATTTCGTGTCAAGCTCCCCCCCTACATAGTTGCTGCAATAGAATATGTTACATCTCCTCTGTCTATTTTGGAAACTACTGTGATGGAAGAAAATCCGTGATAGTAACAAATTTAGATATTACAAAGCTTGAAGTGGATGAGTGCTTAATATTTGATGAAGAACGGAAAGACATTTTGCGATCAGTTTTGTCCATTGATATTCAAGCTTGCCCCGGTAGTGGAAAGACGAGCTTAATTGCAGCAAAGCTTAACTTGCTAATCGATAAATGGAATTTAAAAAATCAAGGAATTTGTGTTCTTTCTCATACGAATGTAGCAAAGGACGAAATTGTAGAACGATTGAAAAGTTCTAAAAATAAAAAGGCATATACACTTCTTTCATCTCCACATTTTATTGGGACTATTCAAGAATTTGTTAATCGTTACATTGCTCTTCCATTCATAAGATCAAAAGGAATAATTATCAAGTTTATTGATGACAATGTTTTTGTAGATATTATGTATGCTCGTTTGTCGTACACTGCTAAAAATTATATCAATATGAAAAATCAACATGGAGGAAATGTTCTTTTTGATTTCCCCTTAGTTATTCATAATGGTAATATTGATTGTATAGTTCCTTCATTTAAGAACCAAAATTCAACTGCGCCAACGTTTTTAGAGCTAAAACGTTTAAGAATTCAAATGCTGAATGAGGGGTTCTTTTTTTATAAAGATTTATTTGTTTATGCAGAACTGGCTCTTATTAAAAATCCTTCAATAAAAAAATCAATTCGCAAAAGATTTCCATTTGTATTGCTTGATGAGATGCAAGACACACAAAAATTTCAAGACATACTTTTAAATAACATTTTTATTTCGGGACAGGATGCATCTATTGTTCAAAGATTTGGTGACCCTGATCAGGCAATTTTTGTAGCACAGGATGGGGCTGATGCAAATGAGTCATATAACTCTAAAACAGCTCAAGAAATGTTTAAAGTTTTGAATAATAGCAACCGATTTTTAAGTTCAATCGCTCAAAAGGTTAAAGGTTTAAGTAAAAATAAAGTACCTCTTATCTCTGCTGTTTCAGATGTAAGACAGAGCGTTTATGCAGAAATGCATTCGCAATCTGCTGAATTTCGGCACACAATCTTTATTTTTAATGATCAGACAATATTAAATGTTCTTTCTAGGTTTGCAGAGCTTGTTGAGACTGAATTTAGAAATCCTGAGGAGCTAATAATAAAAGCCTTAGGAGCCAACGGAAGTGAGACAAGTCAATTTACAATTCAAAATTATTTCCCATCATATCAAAAGAATAAAAATTTTAGGAATTTTAAAACGGATTATCTAATAGATGCCTTTCATTTATCTCGTGAAAGTAAGCAAGGAAATTTATCAGAAAATATTAAAATTATAAATCAATCAATTGTGGATATGTTGAGAAAACTTAACCTTCGCGATGATAATGGTAATTTTATTACAATGCTAAATTTTGAAAAATGGTTGAAGCACAAAGAAATTCTAAGTCTATTTAGATCATTTGTTTTTAAAATAATTGAAGATGAGCGATTATTAGTAGAAAATATTTGGAGGGAATACTGCTATAATCTAAAAGATATTTTTCAAATTTCTCATAATGATAATCACGAATATTTAAATTTTCGTGCAAGAGAAGTTGTTCCTGGAGCAGATAGAGTTGAAAGAGGAAATTTTTATTTTTCAAATAGATGCAAGGTGGAGATTTCTACAATTCATGGAGTAAAAGGGGAAACTCATCACGCGACACTGGTTTTAGAAACGATGAACAGAGTTTATGATATTTCAAGTATGTTACCCTGGATAATCGATCCTGAATTGAATGTTCCTACTCAAATAACAAAAAAGAAGTTTATGAAACAGTTGTATGTTGCTGTCACTCGTGCAAAACATTTGTTATGTATGGCCATACATACAGATAGAATTTCACCAGAGCAAATTCAACAACTAGAAAGTTTGGGATGGAATGTTGTTCAAATAGAATAATTAATTTTCGCAATCTCAATTAAAAAGTTGCATTGGTAATGTGAAATATCTTGTAATCAATTCACTATATGGAAGTAAAAAATTGGTTCCTGCATACTTATAGAGTTGCGATTTCCTGAAGTCCATTAGAATTTCTCTCTAGGTTTGATAAAATTTAATAATGACCAACGACGAAAGCCCACCTCTTGCAAATGTTATCTTCAGCTATATGTTTATTGGAAACACATTACTGTTTCTTTTTCTACTACCAGCAATCATCTACCAAGCTTCTTCACTAAAAAATGAAATGATCTGGTTAGTTTTTTGTACGTTTTTCCTGATTATCTATTCAGTCTTTTCTTTTAAAGCTTTTTATGAAGGAATTGATATGGGGAAAATCAACAAGATATGGATAAAAGGTTATCGCGTTGAAAGCAATAGAGAATTTTTTCTTTTTTTTTAGTAAGCCAATCGCTTTTATTATTCAAGGATCAATTTTATTTTTTCAAATTATAGCTCTTGTTAATCTCTACTTCTAAATTGAGCTGAAAAATTTCCCGCAAGGTATGCTGGAACCAAAATTTAATTTTCAGAATCTTTGCTAATCACTGATAAAAAATGAGCAAATTGAGCCCTGTCTGCTTGGTTCGTCAGTTGGTTTTTGCAAAGAGTAATAGATAGACATTGATAAAAGGATAAATACTTCATTTGGTCGAATTGTTTTAAATCTGAATTTGTTGTGGCCAGATAAATGAAGAGTGATTGAGCATATTTTTCAGATTCTGGTTTAATGCTGAGACTTGAAATGAAATCAGCTCGATAGTTTTTAAATAACTTTACCAATTCATCAATATCCAAAGCGCCACTTTGGTCAAGGTCGTAATCATGAAAAATTTTTTCCACATTTAGAGTACTCAACGAGTCGCTAGCAAATACTGGGGTGCTCGTTAGTATTAGCATGATTAGGATGATCAATTTTTTCATAATAGTCTTCATAAAATAAAAATTCTTTTTTAAATAGTACCTAAGGTTTCGGCGGGAGTGGAGAGAGGGCCGTAAGGGATACAAGGGTGTCTAAAATTTAGACACTTTTTTAGAAATTTATCTCTAGAGTAGTAGATAGGTTCCAACATACTTTTCTGGGCACATCTCAGTCAGATATGTGTATTGGATTTGAAATTTCACTTAAGATTTCGAAAAATATCAGTGAAAATGATATAAAGTTTGCTGTTTATAAAATCAACTTTATCGAGATAGATTCTTAATTCATCAAGTTCGATCCTTTCAAGCCATAATTTAAAAGCTTTATTAGAATTGGTTAAAACGGGATGAATAAATCGAATATCTACACCTCGATAATTTACATTAGCATTATACACTCCATTTTCAGAGCGAGTTAAATCGTAATCAAGAGAGTGGTTCCAAGAGCCATGAATTGCCTCCGAAGCCATCCCATAATAGAATGGATAGAAATATTCATCTTCAACTTGCGAAAAAATTTTTTTAAATGTTAATCCCTGCAAACGCCACTTATTTTTAATCTGCATTTCGAAAGAATCAGGAGTTAAGGATTCATTTTTCATTTTTTGCTCTATTCGTGCTTTTACTGATTTTCTGAATGGATCTTCAGAAAGTTCTTCAGAAGATTTTTTCATTTCATTAAGCATGAAAAAATGGTCTTGGTAAGCGCATTTTCGATAATCCTCGACCACGTTTTTATCATTCTTTAAAAGATAGATTGCATGAATTGATGATTCAATTAATGGTCTATCAAGAAGAGAAATTATATCACCATTATCTTTTTCGTAATAATAGCAAATATGTTTTAAAATTTTCGAAATACGAACAAGAAGACCTAATATTGGTGCTTCATTTAAATCGTAGCCTGCTGGATTTCTTTTTATGTTGGTTGCTCTAGTTATGATCGAATAAACTTCTGCAGTATCTTTATAAAATTCCAACGAGAGAATTTTTAAGTATCCATAATTGGATTGATTCAATTCGAGTATAAAATCATTATTATACTTTTTAAAAAATTCACTTAATATTTTCAATTCATTTTTATTATTTAGCATAAAATAAAGTAGTGGAATAGGTTAAATATACTTTTCGGGACTCATCACAACATCGGAATCTGATTGAGTTTTAATTAATCAAACTCCACAATCGCCTCAATAAAAATCTTCCCAAACTTCTTCAACTTCTTAGGCCCAACCCCAAAAATATCTTCGAGATCACTCAACTTCCCTGGCCTCTGCTGAGCCATCTCCCAAAGCGTTTTATCAGGAAAAATCTTATAACTTTTCGTACGTTTCTGTTTCGCTAAATTAGTTCTAAAAATTTTCAGATTCTCAAACAAAGTCTCATCCGTCCCATCAGCAGCTATAAACTCTTTCGCAATAACTGCAGTAGGTTTTTTTCTCGTTTTCTTCTTCGCCACTTTCTTTTTTACCGAAGGCGTAGTCTTCACAGCACTTTTCTTATAATCCGCTCGAAGAAAAACCAGTTCTTTCCCTTCTAAAACTTTAATCGCTCGTCTTGTGAGTTTTAATTCCGACTTCCCATCCATCAACATTTTCAAATGGCCTTGAGCAATCAACTGACGATAAATCGAATACCAAAGATCTTGATCACCTTCGTGACGGTTAACCATATACTGCACATTATGTTTTTGTTCAGTTTCATAAACTGCACGAAGAGCAACGATGGCCAGATCGGTGGCATTGATTTGTTTTGTAGCAGGTGCAAGACAAGCATCACAGTTTTCACAAGGGCCGGTGTAGGGATCATCAAAATAACCGAGAAGAACTTCGCGACGACATTTAGTCGTTTCACAAAATCCTAAAATCGCATCGAGCTTTTCATCGATGATTCGACGTCTGGGAGCTGAAGTGACGCCTTTACTTGAAATGCGTTTTAAAAGCACGAGATCAGCAAGACCGTAGAGCATCCAGGCGTGAGAGGGAAGTCCGTCACGTCCAGCACGGCCCGTTTCCTGATAGTAAGATTCGAGACATTTAGGAAGGTCCATGTGGGCCACAAAACGCACGTCAGGTTTATCGATACCCATTCCAAAAGCAATGGTCGCAACTACGATCGTCGCTTGTTCATTAATAAATTTATCCTGAACAATGTTTCGATGATCTTGAGAGAGGCCGGCATGATAAGCGTAGGCATTGAGTCCGGCTTTCTTAAGAAAGAGTGCGGTTTCTTCCGTACTTTTTCTAGAGAGGCAATAAACAATTCCTGAGTCGTCTGCATGTTCAGTTTTAATAAACTTTAAAAGCTTTTCTCTGTTTTCTGTTTTTGATTCTTTTTTAGCAACAGTGTAGCGAATATTTGGGCGATCAAAAGAGCTGATATAAATCGGAGCTTTTTCCAGAGATAAACAACTGATGATTTCTTTTTTAGTCGCGGCCCCTGCAGTTGCAGTCAGTGCTATTCGCGGAACGTGAGGGTATCGCTTTGCGAGTATTGAAAGTTCCATGTACTCAGGTCTGAAGTCATGGCCCCATTGTGAGACACAGTGAGCTTCATCAATAGCAAAGAGAGAAATATTCACTTTATCTAAAATGTTTTGAAAAAAAGAAGTCATCATTCTTTCTGGTGAAACATAAAGAATTTTAAGTGTTCCATTCAGTAAATCTTTTTCAATTTTTTTTTGTTTTGATTTTGTGATGGATGAATTGAGAAAAGAAACTTTCACATCTCTTTTTACAAGAGCATCAACCTGATCTTTCATGAGAGCGATGAGGGGAGAGATAACGATGGCCGTTCCGGGTCTTGCGAGCGCCGGGATTTGATAGCAAAGAGATTTTCCTCCACCGGTTGGCATGAGGATGAGAGCGTTGTTACCAGCAATAACTGAATTGACAATTTTTTCTTGATCGCCGCGGAATTGGTCGAAGTTGAAAATAGTTTTTAGAATATTGCGGGCATCGAGCATATTCTATTTTATGATTATTTTTATTGGTTTTGACAGCAATATTTGCACGGGCTGCAATGTTTTCCAGTACTCGGATGATGTGAGACAATGTTATCCTTTTCATAAATCGTCGGGGGCACTGGTAACCGAGCTTAGTTAATTGGGGAAATGTATGAATAATAAATATTCTGACATCATAAGATCTGAAGAACTTTTAATCAAGGCCATGATTGAAAGTGATGTTGAAAGACTTGATCAGATGATTTGTGATGAACTTCAATTTGTTTTACCAAATGGAGTTGTTGTCACTAAGCAAATGGATTTAGAAAATCATCGATTGAAAAAAATAAAAATTAAAAATATTAATGTAATTGAGCGTTCTGTTGAATTATCTGGAACAATTGCCTCTGTTGCTACTAAAGCAAAACTTTCTGGAAGTTTTGAAGGTAACGAATTTGAAGGAACTTTTTTATATCTTAGAAATTGGATCAAAGTTCATGAGGAGTGGAAAATTTTTTCAGGTTCGGCGACGGCTTTAGTATATAGAGAATAGTTCCAACACACAACGAGTCTTGAAAATTGGTCAAAGTGGAGTCCGTCTAATGGAAATGTTATCTTTCCCAACCTCAATCGAATTTCGAAATTGGCTTAAAAAGAATCACAAAGAATCTTCAGGAATCTGGCTTCGAATTTGGAAAATGAACGCGGGAATGCCTACAGTGACTTATGCGGAGGCGCTGGATGAAGCGCTTTGCTTTGGTTGGATTGATAGCCAAAAGAAACCTTATGATGATCGCTCATGGCTGCAAAAGTTTACGCCGAGGAAGCCTGGGAGTAGTTGGTCTAAGAAAAACACAGAGCACGCTGAACGACTGATCAAAGCTAAGAAAATGACTCTTTCGGGGGTGAAAGAAATAAAAGCAGCGAAGAGCGATGGTCGATGGAAGTCAGCTTACGATTCTTTTTCTGAATCCAAAGTGCCAGATGATTTTTTGAAGGCGCTTGCGAAAAATAAAAAAGCGAAAGCATTCTTTGAGACGCTGAATAAGACAAATCTTTACTCTATCTCTTATCGCTTGCAAACGGCGAAGAAAACCGAAACTAGAGAAAAACGAATCAAAGCTATTATTGAAATGTTGGCAAACGGTGAAAAGTTCCACTAAGCACAACTACGGATTCTTTGTCACCGTTTTATCAGTCTTATACATCGTTCCAGGCTGAAGAGTCTTAACGTAATATTTCCCTTCAAAATCTTTTAGCCAGCGAATGTTATTGCGAGCAAACAGAAATCCCATTGTCGGTTCTTGCTCTAGGAAGATAACATCGTTTGCTTTCACATCGATTTTTATTTCATCTGTGTTTTCTGCGACGGAGTAAATTTTATGATGGCCAGGAGTCACGTTGAAATAAATATATTGAACTCCTCTCGTGTATCCCATTTCAGATTCTGCTTCCTCGTTATCGACGAAAACATTGAATCTAACCAGACTACCTATCCCAGAAGGACGAACAACATAGACTGTGGCCTTGTCTGAAACAGGAAGAAAGGGCAATTTGAAATCTGCAGTTTCAGCTTTCATTTTTTCTGGAGTAGGTAATGATGCACATCCAGTCATAAAAAGCGCGAGAGCAGAAAATAAGAAAATGATTTTCATTTTTTATCCCGGTTATTAAGAGCATTATTTGCTTGCTGTCACACGTGCAGGAAGCAGAGTCGAAACATCAACAGGTGTCTTAAAATCTTTCAACGGCATTGCTGAAATTTTATTAATGGCGATTGCTCTTTCTTGTTCTGTGATCTTCTTTAGAATGAAAGCTTCTTCTACATTTGATTGTGTAATTTTTTTATTTTTTTCGAAAATATCGACTTGTCTTTTGGTTGCATAGTAATTCACTTCTTCAGCTCCAGTTGAACCACCAATTGGTGCCCAAAGAATTGAGACTGGCCAAGTTAAAAGGTTGACTACACCCAAACCGATGTTACCGTTATAAAAATCTCCAATTCCTAAAATGACATTGAGGCCAGCAGCTGTGCTCGGATTTTTTTCTTGAACCTCAATATCATTGGCTTGCCATTCTTTTAGCTCAGACTTTTGATAAGAGTTTAGTGAAGAGCAAGAGACCATTGAAGCAAGCATCATTAGGCAAAAAACTTTTTTCATTCTTTCTCCGATAGTTAAGAAAAGTGATCTTACTTATTTTCTCGGAAGAATTTTTGTAATCTTTTAGCAAAGTTATTATCAATTTTTACTTGAAAACAGTTAATGAAGTTGGGTAATGTGAATATTATGACAAGATTTAGTGACTCATAGTCTGGCCCAATAGGTTTAACAATTTTTTCCCTCAAAATAAAACTTGAAGCTAAACCGACCAGTTGGTATATTAACCTTCATGGCGCGACCAAAACAAAATCCAGACAAAAAACCATCCCGCGAGCTTCTCTTAGAAGCAGCGACTGGACTCATCCGTACAAGTGGATATACTTCCACAACGGTTGACGATCTATGTGAGAGAGCAGGAGTGAGCAAGGGAACTTTTTTTCATAACTTTGCTTCGAAGGAAGATTTAGCAGTAGCGGCCGCACACCATTGGTCTGAAGTGACTTCGGCATTTTTTCAGTCAGCACCTTATCATAAGAAAAAAGATCCTCTGGAGAGGTTTCTTGGATATATACGCTTTAGAAAAGAAATTTTGCGGGGAGATTTGCCGGAGTTTACGTGTCTCGTAGGAACGATGGCCCAAGAAATTTATTCAACACACCCTGAAATTAATCAAGCCTGTTTTGAGTCTATCTTTCAGCATGCTGGAACACTTGTGGATGATATTCATGAAGCAAAAAAACTTTATGCTCCCAAGTCGCGATGGACTCCACAAAGTCTTGCTTTACATACGCAAGCTGTGATTCAAGGTTCTTTCATTCTCGCGAAAGCGGGAGGAAATGTTAAATTCGCAAGCGATAGCATTGATCACTTAGAAAAATATATTCAGTTACTTTTTAATAAGTAGAAAATCAAAGGAGTTTACTATGGCCAATACAATCAACATTCATCGTGTACTTAAAGCTCCCGTTGCGCGAGTGTGGCGCGCATTCAGTGATCCAGCAGCAAAAGCAACCTGGCTTCCGCCATTTGGATTTATCTGTACTGTGCATTCTTATGATTTCAAAGTTGGCGGTTATTATCAGATGTCTTTCACAAATTTTACGAATGAACATAAGCACTCTTGGTCTGGAACGTTTAAAGAAATTGCACCAAATAAACTTTTAATTTTAACGGACAAATTTGATGATCCGAATCTTCCCGGTGAAATGACTGTGACAGTTTCATTTAAAGAAGTTATTTGTGGGACCGAAATCACGGTAAAGCAGGAAGGAATTCCAGAAATGATTCCGACAGAAATGTGTTACCTCGGTTGGCAAGAGTCTCTTGTGAAGCTTGCTCAACTTGTAGAGCCAGAGATCAATCAATGAATCAATTTAGCTGTTTGACCGATATCCCTCTAATGACCAAAGGTCTCGTTCGCGAATTGCGCGTGCGATGGATGCTTGAAGAATTAGAACTTCCTCATGAAGCGATTGTTTATCCACATTCAGAAACGAAGAAGCAACCCTATCTCTCGCTTCAACCCTTTGGCCAGGTTCCGTATTTTAAATCTGATGATTTTGTCATGTTTGAGACTGGCGCGATTCTCATTCATCTGGCGATGAAATATAAAAAATTTCTTTCGTCAGAAGAAGTCGAACGCGCGCATACTTTGCAATGGATGTTTGCCGCTCAGACTTCAGTTGAACCGTTTTTATTTCATTTGTTCATGTTGAAATTTGATCCTGAAGTTACGGAAGGAACAAGAGAGAAAGGCCGACAGATTTGCAGGGATCGCATTAATGCTTTGTCTGAACAACTTGGTGAGAAGGAATATTTTTGTGAGAGTTTCAGTATCGCGGACATTGTAATGACAACAGCTCTGAGGACTGCAAATGTTTCAAAATTTCTAGATCCACATCCGAATCTTTTAAATTACATGAATAGAATGGAAGCAAGGCCCGCATTTCAACGCGCTTTAAACGAACACATAAAATTATATAAGGAGTAACCAATGAAAAAATTTCTTGCGATTTTCCGAGGCGATTCGAACACTGTGGCCCATATCGAATGGGATAAACTTCCTAAAGAAGAACAGCAGAAACGAGTTCAGCAAGGGATGGAAGCTTGGGGAAAATGGATGCAAGATAATAGTGCGAGCATCGTTTATTCAGGTGGACCACTCGGAAAGACTCTTGCTGTTGACCGAGAAGGAATTAAGCCGGTGAAGAATAAAGACTGCGGGTATGTGATCATTCAAGCTTCCACACACGAAGATGCGGCTAAAATGTTTTTGAATCATCCGCATTTTTCGATTTTTCCAGGCGAGAATGTTGAGTTGATGGAATGTTTACCGATTCCGGGGAGTCACGAATGAGTAAAGTAAAAGTTGCAGCTTTTTCTGTATCGCTTGATGGTTTCGGAGCTGGGCCAAATCAAAGCTTAGAAAATCCCATTGGAGAAAGAGGTCTTGAACTTCATAAGTGGGCCTTTAAAACAAAATTTTTTCAGAAGATGCATGGTAGTGATAAAGGTGGAGAAGAGGGCGTTGACAACAACTACAGCGAACGATCTTTTGAAAATGTTGGTGCATGGATTTTAGGAAGAAATATGTTTGGCCCTGTTCGTGGTCCGTGGACGAACGATGAGTGGCGCGGTTGGTGGGGCGAAAATCCTCCTTACCATGTTCCGGTTTTTGTTCTTACTCATCACAAGCGCGAACCTCTTGTTATGGAAGGTGGAACAACGTTTTATTTTATCACTGATGGAATTGAGTCAGCTTTAAAGCAAGCGAAAGCAGCAGCTAAAGGTAAAGATGTTCGTATCGGGGGTGGAGTGCAAACTATTCGAGAGTATCTCAAAGCGGGACTCGTCGATGAAATGCATCTCGTATTCAGTCCGGTACTTCTGGGGACTGGTGAAAATTTATTTTCTGGTATTGATCTGGTTAAATTAGGATTTTCTGTGACTGAAAAGGCTGATACGCCGGATGCGACTCATGTTGTTTTGAGTAAGAAAATTTAAGCGAAGGCTTCAGCAGATTTTATAATTTGCAGAGTGTTGAGTTCAGACTTATTAGAGAGTAATTCCAAAAATCTTTTCAAGTTGCTCAACACTCGGAAGTCCCCAGTGGTTATCACTACAACGAAGCTTGGCCGCTTTAAAAATTCCTAAAACTTTTTTCGGATTTTTATCTTGAAGCTCATCCGGACAAAAGCCAGAGTCCCAAGTCGAAGCAATACCGGATAAAACCCATTCTCCACTTTTTGCGAGACAAAAAAGTGGTCCACCAGAGTCTCCTGGTCTTGCTGATGAATACAACCAATTTTTGCTTTCATCAGGTAAGAGAGGTGATTGAACTATCGCACCTTCATCATTGCTTGTGATTTGTACGTGATAATCTTTTTCGTTATAAGTGAGAGTTGTTTCAATCGATGTTGAATGAAGAGTTCCAAGACGACCGGATTTATCAGTTCCGTAACCGTGAAATTCACAGTGAGTGCTTTCATTGAATGTGAGATCAGAATTTAAAAATTCTGCTTGATAATCAGAAAAACTTTGAAGCATATGAAATTTAGGAGTGAAATTCTTCTTGGAGTTTTTTAATTTGATGAGAGAAAAATCGACATTCGATTTAATAGTCCCTTTTGTATAGCTAGCAACAAAAGAATCGGATTCAAAAACTTTTTCGACTTGAAGTTGTTCGCCATTACATTCGAGAGTAATAGAATTTTTTTTACCTTCAGAAGTTCGGGCACAATGACCAGCACTCAAAACATAATCATTAGAAAGGCGTACGCCAGAACAGACAGCACTTCCGCCATTTAATGTTAAATAACAAACTTGATCCTTTAATTCACTTTGAATCATTGGTCCCACGAGATTAGTTTCAAAAGAGAGCGACTTCGCTTGAGCAGATAAAAGACCAGTCACTAAAAAAATCAAAATTGTTTTCATAAACAATAGATTAGCAGAAAGAGTAAATCCCAAGAGGTTTTGAGAATTTTTTACGTGCTGCCTATTTTTTCGACACTCTTGATGGCTGAACTGACTCAGGTCCGCAGTGCGGGCGTATAAGTAATCCCCAATAAAAGTCCTTCTGGACTCAGAAGACGTGTCACAATCTGTCCCCAGGGTTCTTTTCTGGTCTCAACAAGCAATTGATAGCCTCGTTTCTTTAAAGCTTCAGTCGCGGCGGAGACATCTTCGACATCAAATTCGAGCCATGCTTGAGGGATAGGTATTTCTGATGGCCATACATCTGAACGAAAGCATGACTGTGCGGCTTGAGACAATGGCCAAAGTGCCAGGTGCTTCACTCCCTTAATTTTGTCGGTGTGAAGATAGCCGCCTTCTTCTTCCGTGAAAGCGATACCTAATGTGTCTACGTAGAGCTTCCGACTCGCGGATGAATCTCGTACAATCGGTCCAAAGCCAGCGACAAATAGAATTTGGATTCCTTCAAAGTGAGTCATGCAATTACTCCTTGGGTGAGAGAAAATCTCGAAAGCGGATCTACTTTATAAAGTTCTAGAAAATAGTTCCAGCACATTCGAAATGAAAGGAGTGGTGAGATAGAGAGGTTCAATATGAAAAATATTTTAAAGTTATTAATTTCTACAACGTATTACAAAGTGTTTTCCCACGACAATTAGCCACCATAGTAAGATCAGTCGTTCTCATTTTTTTATAAGTAATACCAGCTTTTGCTGAGTTCTTATCAAAAAATCGAACCATAACAAATGGTGTATTTTCAAAAATACCAATGACTTTAGCTTGTGATTCATTTCTTCCAGCAACAAAGTCATTCACACACATGAACGTTGCTTCTCTTGAACAAAAATTATCTTCAGTTATAGAAAGTCTTGCCATTGGCCAGCGGTGTGTTTTGTTGTCAGTGTAATAAAATTTAACTTCGGCATCGCCGTTGATATATTTACCAACAATTTTTCCATACAAAGCGTTGTCACTCATAACACTCAATCCAGGTTGATCGGGAAAATCAAAACCATATTGATTAGTGTGTTCTGTGAGATCAGCAAGGTTATCAAGTGGCAATGTCTCATTTGCAGAGCCATCATTAAACTGAATTTCAACGTCATCATTTTCGTAGATAGCGATAATTTTTGCTTCTTTTCCTGTTGATCCACTTAGGCCATCGTTTAAAATCACTTTCTGATTTACACAGTAGTTTCCATTTTTTGGATGACAGTGTTTGCTTCCAGAGGCCCAGCAAGTGTTAATCATTAAGAGAGCAATAATTAGGCTTTTCATAAGGGATCCTCTAAAGGTTTATTGATCAAGATTAATAGCTTTATCGAATTGAAGGAATATTCCAGAAAAAAATACAGAGGAGAGTGTTTAAAGTTTTGACACTTAGACGGCCAGGAAACCCAATTACTCGGCTATTATCATCTTACACTTTTGTATTTTCTAGACTTTAGTTCTGAGTGCTTTAAATTTAAAAGAAGTAATATCAGGAGGACAATATGAAAAGTGCACTTATCGTTTCTGTTCTATTTATGGCCACGACGGCTTTTGCTGCGATCAATGAAACACCTGTTAAAATTTTAGGCGCAAAATTTAGTGAAGATAAAAGTCTTATCTCTTTCATTAAAAAAGTTATTCCAACGAATGAGTATAGAGAAGTAAAAGTTCAAATAATAAAAAACGACAAAGAAAAAGTGGATCACTATTTAGCTTTTTTATCATCAAAGAAATTTCACCGTGTTTCTGTGACAAGAGTTGAAGTGAATGGATCGACTGTTGAGAATTATAAATTAAGCAAAGAAGAATTTTCTGCGCAACCAGGAAGCATTGATCAAGCGGTTTGTCCTGATACAAAAGTGGAGTTCATTGCGTTTGCTCCGAATGATGATGATCTTGAACAACAAGTGACGATTGATACTGCGAATGCAGCTGAGAAAGCTCACTTGAAAGTTGTTCGTTTATTAAAGGACGATGCTACAAGAGAAAATTATTTAAACTATATGGTTTGCCCAAATCTAAAAGGGAACTTTTATGATGGAGACGCTAACCCTGATGAATTCACAACTGCAGATGGTGTTATTTCCTCTGATGAAGTGAGTACGATTTTAAAAGAAAAATTTCGCAACAAAGTGACTAATATTTGGCTTGCTTGTGAAGCTTACAACAACCCAATGCTTTCTTCGGCAAACGATGTAGCTCAATCACAAGTTTATGCAGCAGGGATTAATGATTTAGAAGTTGGTCCAAGTGATAGAGCGGCTGCGTGTGCAATGCAAGCGGCAGTTGCAGGGAAGCCTATGAAAAATGCTTTTAATCAGTGTCTGAAGCAATTGGATAATTCTACTGATGAGTGGGGTTATGCTCAAAGAGGTGCTGATACTTTTGGGAAATAATAAAAAAAATAAAAGTTCCAACACACAATCTTGCCAGCGAAATGTGTGTTGGAACTTCATATTTTACCTTTTTTTAAAATCAATCTTGATAATTTTTTGATCCGACAGTTAAGGCGACAGTCTTATATAAGGTCAACATCAGAGCAATCACCCCTAAAGAATTGAATAGAAAATGCATAAACGCTGTCATGTCCTTCGCCAGACTCAACTTCACGAGCAAGCTCTCTTCTGAATTGCTTAATCTTGCTAGAAATCAAAGGAAGATCCGATGATCGGCATCGTAAAAAACCAGAAGTAAAATCTCTTTTTTCTATCTCTTGTGAAAAAACAGCTTTAATGGCCTTTTCTAGGATTTGTCGATGAAATTTTTTAGCAGCATCCAAGGGGGTTCCACTTGGTGAAACAAAATAATCATAGGTTTGATAAAGTTTTCCATTTTCTTCGCTTAATAGTTTAACTTTTTTAAGTCTTTCGATTGCCTGTCTCGCATCAGTCATGCTTATACCTAGTCTTCTAGCAATCCATTCATAATCATATTGAAAACAATCAAGAGGTATTAATTCAACTAGGGCAAAATAATGCCACTCAGTTAAAACCTTATAATAGTCATCAGCAATGGTGAGATAGTTTGAATCATAATTATAAAATTCGTTATTTTTTCCTTGAGAAAGGCTTAGGAAAAATTTTTCATCTTCTGCTTTAAGCTTTAACGATGTTGCAATTTTTTCTGCAGTTTTTTGAGTGATACTTATTCCATCATTGATAATTTCACTGAGGTGGCCAGACGAGAGACCACAATCTCTCGCAAAAGAGCGAAGCGTGTATTGAGCGTTTTTATTTTTTCTAAGTACTATTTCTGATTTTAAAAAATCTGCAATAGTGTTTGGTAGTTTACTCGGAACTAAATCTTCCATGACTTCTCCATTTAGTGATTACTCAATCGTGCAAAATTTTTAATAGATTGTCGAGATTGCTCGAAAGACCAAGCATACTTCGAGCACTTTCTGCACAATAATCTAAGCAATTTCCTATGGTCTTCCGAAAAAGAACTAGAATATGTTCTAATGAGGGACAAATATGAAGGGAGACAGATATGAAATCGCTTAGTTTTTTACTTTTAATTTTACTCACTTCCTCGTGTTCAGAAATGCCATTCAGAAGAACGGCTTCTGACGACAAGGGAAATGAGACGGGCAATAGGGAAAGTACAAGGTTTCCAAACTGTTTCAATTCATACTGTATCGGAGAAAAAGTGATCGTTAAGGATCCTAGAGAAGATGATAATTACGCTAAAAAAAATCCCATACAAGGAATTGGCGTTCTTATGTATTTAGAAATCATTCCCGAAGGCGAACTTTCTACAGTTAAATTAGAAAATGGGACTATTGTACGACAATATCTGAGTTCGGTTGTCCAGTATTCAAAAATCAAAAACGAGTGTAATACTATAAATAATGAGCAATATTGCCCTGGAGAAGTTGTCCTCATGGCCGAAAGGCAGAATGGGTCAGACTATAAAGAAAAAGAAGCGAAATACACTAAGCTTAAGATCTTAGGAATAGCTGATAGCGGAGAAGCTCTAGTCACATCTCTCGATAAAAACGGCCCCTTATATTTTACCAACCTCATCTACAATTCAACAGTAGGATTTTGTGGAGCTGAAAAAATAGTATGTGTTGGTGAGGAATATGATAATAGTCTCGGTTCGAACGATAAAGTTTTGGGAATAGGTTCATATTACAATTATAAAAGTAAAAGCTATGAAGACTACTATTTAGTTGAACTTGGAGAACACCTCCCTGTGAAATATCCACGAATTTTTTATAAAGAACAATTCATAAAAAGGCACGAAGGGGAATATTCAAAAAAATATCCTTTTAACTTTAGCTTAAGAGAAGTTTCTCTTTTAGATAATGACAAGAAACTGCAAGAAAGAATTAAAACTGAATATACAAATATGGCCTATTCATATTGCCAAAAGGAGTTTGATGGTTTTGGTACTCCCGATTTCAATGCAGAACCACTACCAGAAAATTTATTAGCATCATGTTCTAAGAAAATCACAGCGGTAGAACAAACAGACTTTATACCACTACCAAGAAAACCTAGATTCGATCTTGTATGTAATGACGGAATTTATATTGTTTGCAAGCATAAACTGTTCAAAAAGAAATAATGAAAATGAAATAGGGCCCTGGCATCGGGCCCTATTGTTAAACGAACTTTGTGGATCAGCGGAGCTGGTTGCATTTTTTTTGGCATTCTTCTTTTTCTTCGCATGAAAAAGTTCCCAGTATATTTGTTCTCTTTCTATGTTTGAATATTCATTAAATCCCCAAATTCAAATACCCCAAATTGTCCCCCATCTCACTAGACACATCCCCAATATACCCACCAGTCCCTTTAACAATATTCGCACTCGCCCCCCAACATTTAACTTTCCCATTTGTGAGTAGAGCACAAGAATAAATTTCACCATTAAAAATTCTATCGGCCTTAAGTCCAGTACCAAAGTTGATGTAACGAGAATCAGAAAGTTTCACACTCGGAGTTGCATAGGGAATTGTATAAAAGGACGTATTGGCCGTAACAGACCCAATCCCAAGAGCAGCGTAATCGTTGCGTCCCCAACAAATCGTTTCACCATTTTCAAGAATCGCACAAGTGCCACGACCAATGGCCGAAATTTTTTTAGCTTTAAGCCCACCAAAATTAAGAGTGGGAAGATCATGCATTGAATGAGTTGAACTGTATGCACCTCTGTTTTCATTATCTGCAAGACCGAGTTGAGAATAAGAATTATCGCCCCAGCATTTTACTTTTCCAGAGGCAAGAATAGCGCAAACGTGATCAGCACCGGCAGAAATATCAATTGCGTTTTCTCCTAAGTAAACAGGCGCAAGATTGTCACCCATATCACTTGCTCTCGCTCCAATTTGAAATCTATTATCATTTTCCTGAGTATGAGCGGCATCATCTCCAAGGGCACCGTTGAAATCAAATCCCCAGCATTTGACTTGATGATTACTCAAAAGCGCACATGTGAAACGCCAGCCTGCTGCTACTTTGATGGCCTTTAAATTTGTTCCAAGGTTTACTGTTTTTAAATTAGCTC
Source organism: uncultured Bacteriovoracaceae bacterium (assembly GCA_966211875.1). Classification (GTDB taxonomy): domain Bacteria; phylum Bdellovibrionota; class Bacteriovoracia; order Bacteriovoracales; family Bacteriovoracaceae; genus Bacteriovorax. Next base: position 66,048 of record CBIHNP010000011.1, on the reverse strand, counting down.
CCATTTCATTCGGACCATCTCCAATATTGCTTTGATGGCCGAGTCCAAGTTGTGACTCACTATTTTCTCCCCAACATTTTACATCGCCTTTGTTTGTGACTATACAAACGTGATATCCACCAGCAGAAATCTGGACTGCTTTATCCGCGCCAATATCAATATTCGTAGGGGAATAAGGAGGATGAGAAATTAAATCGACATAGTAAGTATCATTAGGAACTCCTTGTCCTAAGTTTCCATGAAAATTAAATCCCCAACATTTCACAGCTCCAGTTGTTGAAAGCGCACAGTAGAAAGAACCGATACCACCTTTGAGTTGAGCGATTTCAAAATCAGTTCCTAAATGAAGAGTGTAGTAATCATTTATTTCTCCGAGTGTACTGTAATAACTTAAGCTAGAACCAAATTCTCCGTAACCGTTTTCACCTGCACACTTAACAAGCCCACCAGAAAGAGCAACACACATTGAAGTTCCTCGAACGGCCATATCTTTAACGATCGTTTTTGTTGGTTCAGGAGTCGGTGTTGTATCTTTTTTATTTTTGTCGGAATCGTTATCGTCATCATCATCTTCACCTTGATCATTTTGATTGCCTTGATTGTTTTGATTTTTGGAGACTGAATTCCCCTGGATTCCATTGCTATTTGAATCTTGCTTCTGTTTTTTATTTGCCTGCTCGGGAACGCAAGAACTCAAAATGAACACTGATAAAATGATCGTTAAATCAATTCTCCAATTCATAAGCACCTCGCACATTTGATTATAGAAGGTGATTGCAAATTCTTAGTCTTAATTTGGTAAATGACTATTTTCAGAGGGAGGATGCTATTGTCGAATGCTCGATTTATGGGCATTTTTATCAAGCGAATATCAACTGCTCTGACTATGTAAATTGACTGACAAGTAGTAAGCATCCTGTAAAAACTACAAAAATATGTAAAACCCTTAAGCGATCGTCTATAGTCATTAGCTGGAGAAACCCACATGAAAGTATCTTTTTACACTCTGGCCGCAAGTCTTTTATTAAACTTTGGGCTTAATTCAACTTCTAGCTTCGCCGCTATTTCTGCTGAAGCTTATAAAGCAGGGCCGGTTGTTTATCGCAGTTATAACGGAAATGATTATTTCTTTTCAACTGTGGCCGTCGAAGGTCCAAGAGTTGGTTATTATCCAGAAGAGGCCCGCTTCGGTCTTTTGCCACTTGGAACTCCAGGAACGATTGCACTTTATCGATGTGCTGTAACAAGTAATGCAACTGAACATTTTATAAGCACGGACAATAAATGCGAAGGACGAGTGGTAGAAGGTATCCTTGGAAATGTTTCTGCAGCTCCGGCAGAAGGACTTGTGGCCTTAAATCGATATGTGAATTCTTCTAATGGTGCCCATATTGTGATCGTTCCGAGTGACTCGATGAATTTGACTGGGTGGAATTTTGAAAGCACGCTTGGCTATGTAACAGAACTCCAACTTTCTTCTGTTACACAAACTCCCGATGATGGAAAAAAATATTTTAGTTACTACGCTGGTGCAATGGATGGAGTAGGAAACGGAAATTATATTTCTGAGCTGGTTGATTACAGCAACCTGATTTATATCAACTCTATGATGAACCTTGAAAGTAAGTTAGCTGAATGCGAGCAACGAGGAATTAAGGCCATTGTCACTGTCGATTGGGCCTTCATTGATCCGAGTTTTCATTTAAAAGAAAATTATGCTGAAATGTTTGCAACGATTGAACCTATTTTAAGAAAGTACGACAAAGTAATTGTGGCTTTTTATGGGACCGATGAACCGTATACCAATAGCGCTTTAAAAGGAGTTAATCCTGCAGAAGTTTTTTATACTCAGGAAACGATGGGACGTTATCTAAAATCAAAGTTTCCAAATAAACCAATTGCGGCCATCATGACGACTGATGAATTGAAGCTTGGCCGTCCGCTTTTTCCAAGTTTTGATTGGTGGGGATTTGACTGTTATGCTGCTGATTTAAAGTGTAATGGAGAAACTGTAAATTCTTACTACGTAAAACAGATAACGATGATGAATGCGCTTACAGCAGTGGATGGAAAACAGCGCTTTATTATTTCTGTTCCGCAAGCGGGAGTTCCTTATAAAAAGTTTTCAAAAAATAGTGAAAAGGATATTTTTGCTCAACTTCCTTACTATCTTCAACTTTCAGTAAATCTTCCTAATGTAAAAGCGATCATGCCATTTTTATGGCAGAGCTTTGAAGAAGGGAAAACTAAATGGACTGGAGCTCGTGAATTTCCAAATGTCCGCAGTGCTTTTCAGGTGTGGTATTTGAATTTTACAAAAGGGAATCAATAATCTAGCTTATTTCGTGAAAACTTTTTTCAATTCAATGATAAAGCATGTATTGACTGAGTTCGAATCAAGATAAAGTACTCCGCCATATTCTTCGATAATTGCTTTTGAAACACTGAGGCCAAGGCCTGCTCCCTTTCCAATTTCTTTAGTTGTAAAAAATGGCTCCATCATTCTAAGTTTAACTTCCTTAGAAATTTCAGGTCCGCTGTCACAGAAAAAAATTAATATTTTATCTGCTTCCTCTTTTAATCTTATGTGAATCCATTTTGGATCTTGTTTTTCAATGGCATCATAGGCATTCGTCAAAAGATTGAAAAAAACCTGTGATAATTGAATTGGACGACACTTTAAAAAAATATCGGGAACTTCATCGACTTTAAATTCAATATCACGATTTTTAAAATTCTCTTCAAATAATCTAATTGTTTCTTCAAAGATAGCGGATAAATTTACAATCTCCATGGGATCTTGATCTGCTCTTTTTGATAACTTTAAAAGTGAAGACACAACTTTTTCTATTCTGTAGGCAGAGGAAATAGTTTTTGTAATAGAAAAATTAACTGAATCTGAGTCCAATGGTTTTAGAGCTTTTTGTAAAGTATGAAGTCTGCCTATGACAATTGATAAAGGATTATTTATTTCGTGGGCAATTCCACCAGCGACGGCAAACAAGGAAGAAAGTCTGGCGTTCATTGCCATTTGGGCTTGCTGTTTATCTTTTAATTCCTGGCTCTTTTTTATCAATGTAATATCTGAAAATGAAATGAGAAAATTATTCGAACTGTCGGATTCACCCAAGAGATGACTATTTAATTGAATCCATCGCTTCTCAGTATTAACTTCAATTTCAAATATTATATTTGTATTTGTCTCTCCAAGTAAATTTTCATTGTTATTATATAAAGGCGTCTCCATATAAGATTTTCCAACATGGGAATTTCCAATAAATCCGAGCAGAGTAGCGGCAGACTTATTATATGAAGTAATGATCCCTAAGTTGTTTGTTATGACGACACCTTCAAGTATATTTGAAAGGGCCAGATCGAATTCCAGCTCTGCTTTTTTTAGAGAACTAATTACATTAAAATGCTGAACCAAAACTGTGAGCATATAATGACCGATAGTAATCATGCTCAGAACAAAGAACCATGGATTTATCGTTTTATAAGAAACAAAAAAGGCAAAGAGTATAACGACGACAAATTTTGTATAAGTATACAACTGAGCACTTTTTTTATTTTGAAAACATAAAATGAGATAAGGAAATTGAATGAGGTTGCAAACGAAATAAAATGTAATGTCAGCATTTTTCCAATAGAGAAAGAGAAGGTGATAAGAATACATCCAGGCTACGCTGTAGACTATCGGAAAATGATGGCGCATGTCTTTCCACAAATAAGTCGAAATAAAAACCAACAATGTAACGATTGAGCAGACGATTCTTTGCCATAAAGGATCATAACCATTTGGGTATAAAAAATTTGCGAGTACTCCCCATAACGGATAACTAATCATTGCTGAAATAAACATCAGTCGTATTTTTTTTAGTTCCTGAATGTTCTCCAGCGATCGCAAGTTTTCACTATTGCCGTCATTTGAATACATTATTGTCCTTCCGTGGTGAAAATATTGTTAACTACGAAATTTTTTCTTAACTGACGATTAGTTATTTAGTTTAATCAAAGTTTGGTCAAAACGGAGAGATTTATAGAGTATAGATTTTTGCAGTTAAATAAAAAAAGTTCCAACATACTTTTCTGGACGCAATATTCCCCGAAAAAAATCTGTTGGAACTCCATAAAAAAATTATTCGATATTAGCACCAACAACCGAAGCCAATTGAAGCATATCGATTGTATTACCAAGTTGAATATTTCTGAAGTCTACAGTCTTCCCAGATTTTGTCGTAACGTTAGTCGCTTTGAACATCGGAAGAAGAGTTTCATCAGCAACGATAAATTTCCCTTCACCAGTAGCAGATCCGTTTGCTGTTTTTGATTGAAGTTTATTTGCTTTGATATAATCCCAAAATTTTTGAGTGATTGCTGATCTTGAAAGTTCTGCAGTTCCGCAGAAAGTAGCGAGGTCTTTTTTTAGTTTTACAGGTTTGTTAATTCCTTCAGCCATTGTGTAATTCCTTTGTTGTGTGTTGAAACAAAATTTTACGGGAAGAAAGAATTATAAGTCGAGTGTATTTTTTTATTTGAAGCCAAAATAGCCTGGAAAACGCTGGAAATCGACAAATGTATTGGTAAATTCGTGGTCATGGATACAAATAAAAAACTTAAAGACGCACTTATGAAAATACTCTGAAGATTTTAAATACCGATATTGGTGAATTAAAAAATCATCAGAGTTTTTATGGTGATTTAAGCTTTATCGTCCATTAATGAAGTGTACGACTCGAAGAATTTTCGATCATCTGATCGGCTTCTTTTCTAAATGCATTTTGATCATTTACAGGGCTATTAAAGATAACACTCCAATGTCTTGTGACTGCTGCGAGTGAAACTGCTTCATTCATCTCATCTTCAGAGGCGCCATATAACTTAGAAGCGACCTGACGATGGAAGTACGTACAATATTCGCATGGAATTTGAGCAGCGGTAGCGAGACCGATGAGTTCTTTTTGTTTTCCCGATAAGGCAGTATAGGGATTTAACTGTAGTGCTTTAAATTCGCTCCACGCAGATGCAATAGCATCTTTTGAAAAGGCCTTGAAGAATTTAGGGACAAAGCCTAAGGTTTTTTCTATATCTTTATAAGCTTCATCAGCTGATTTCGGCATCACTAAAAACATTTCTTGAGGAGGCTTCTGGCCTTTCATTTCATCCATCATTTTTGTAACATTTTTTATAACCTTATCAGCTTCTTTTTTAAACTCATCAATATCAACGGCACCACCATTGACGACAACACTCCAATGACGAACGATTGCTGCCATCGCGATTGCTTCGGCCTGTTCTTGTGGCGAAATTCCTTGAGCTTCAGAGGATTTTTTTTCGAAATAACTAATATAATCGCAAGGGATCAACGCCCCAACACTTAGGCAAATGAGATTTTTAAGTTGCAAATCGAGCGTAGTATTCTCAGAAAATCGTAACTGTTTTGCTTCTGCCCATGCACCAGGTAGCGCGGCAGTGGAAAAGGAATTCGTGAAGTTTGGAGTTAGACCGAAGGTTTGCTTGATATCATCTTTCGCTTTATCAAGCTCCTGCCAGTTAAAACTTTTTTGGTTTTGAAATTGATTTGATTCTGTATCCGAATTAGTTATTGGCACATAATTCTCCTTGTTGAATGTTTTAAAAATTCTGGTCCAGTGACCAATTTTAAATATTCAAACGGAGTGCCAGATGTGAAATAGGTTCCAACACATATATAGGATTGGAACCTATTTTTTAAAGCTGTTTATTTTTTTTGCTTGAACAATTCACAATTCGGAAGAGTAAGATCAATTCTAAAATCCGGAGTCAAACAAGTCGTAATCTGATAAGTCTGTTGCCCATATGAAGCACCTTTCTTTACAACGATTTTTCCTTGCTCATCAACTTCACATGGATTGTTCATCGTACATTTTTGCCCGTCTTCGTTACCTGTGTTGTTGATCCCGATAACTGTACGAGTCCCAGTTTGAATAATCGGAGAGCCTGAAGTTCCACCGATAGTGTCACATCCAGTTGCAGAATAACGAATAGAATCTTTCATCGTCCAAGCATCTTCTCTCAACTCATAAATAAACGCGTCGATGTTACATCTGTATCCGCGATCCCAGTATCCAGAGACGATATCCATTGATGTTCCAAGTCCCGGGTGAGTGCTTGCAAGATCAAATGAGTCGACACCTTTTGCAGTGAGATCTTTATATGTGTCTTTTAGTTCATAGAGAGTAACGTCTGTATTCGTCATTGATGAATACAAAACTTTTGTAGCAGTGATACCGATTAATTTTTGTGAGTGATTATAGACTCTCATTGAGCGATTCACTGTTTGGTTGCTGACAACTGTTCCTGGATCAGGCATTCCTCCACCTAAGCAGTGACCGTTTGTCATCGCGATCGCTTTTGCAGTGTCAGGCATTCCGGCAAAACGAATAATAGATCCTGAACAATTTGAGAGTTTAATAATTCCATCGAAGTCGTAATTCGGATCAAGTGCTTTAAAATTATTTGGAGCTTTTAGCGCATCATACGCACCTAATGGTAAGGCGAAAGCTTGAGTTGATAAGAAAGAAAATAAAGCGAGAGAGAGAAGTTTCATGGTGATCGTCCTTGATTAGTAATTTGAGAAAATTCAGCACCGATTACTAATTAAGGATAATCTTTAGAAAAATGAAATGGCTAGCGAGATGGCCAAATGTAAAATGATGTTTGAAATGTTTCACCAGACTTCATTGTGCAAGTCTGGTGGAAAGCCTAATTTGCTTCTGGCCGTGGAAAAAAATGAAACATTTCTGAGCTGTCATTATTATAAAAAACAGGAATAACCCCATAAGACTGGTCATTCAGGCCCTTAAAATATGAATTTTGCAACTTGGATAAGGCCAAACCATAATTGTAGCGGTCTTGCGATAAAATTCGTGAATCATCAATAGAAAGAATTACGCCATTATAGATAGTGGACTTGATTAAATAATTTTTTAGAGAGGCCTTTGAATAATAGAAGGGATCTGCTGAGTTGCTAAGTTCATTTTGTAAGTTAACGATTAACTCTTGTGCTGAATCATATTGATCATTTTTATTTAAAAGATAGTTAGTAAAAGTAGGCAAAACTTTTGGATTGATTAAATGGTCAAAACTGATGGACGAAAGTTCCGGATGATTTTTTAAAAATAGATTTGATTCTGCAGCAAGTGTTGCATAAAATTGCCAAGAACCTCTGTTTTCATACAATTTTCCAAGTTCGCCATAAAAATCATAGATAGATTCATTGTCATTAATTTCCAGGTATTTTTGAAATAAATATTCAAGTGTTACCATTTCTTCTATTGAAGTAACTCTGTTTGTCATCCACATAGACTCATGAAAGAGAATGGCCATTTTTTCAGTGGCACTTAATTTAAAAAAGCTGGGAAATAAAAGAGTTGTTTGTGTTTGTGGATTTGTAATTCCGAATAAAGTTAATTCATCACCGTCAACATGGGTCACTCTTGCATATTCTGCAATGATGCTTCTAATCTCAGGACTATTTGGATCATCACTAGCGACTCTGTAATAGTTTCGATTCGTACTAGGAGAGATTGATTTTATGAGTTCAAACTTAGTTTTCGAATCAACGTTTAGAGTAGAAACTTTAGTCAGGAGTTCTGACATTCCTTCTGTGTTTACCAATGGAGATGGAATTATATTTATCTTAGCACTGTAAAATGTGGCAACTTTTCCGTTGATCATTAATCCTGTTCCACCATTTTGTATTTCTGTTCCAGCTAGCAGCCTGAAAGAAAACAACATTAAATACACTGAAAGAGCTAATGTCTTAAGCATCTGATATATCCTTTCCGGTAAGTTCAAAAAATTGAATTGACATACAATATACTGAATTGTTTTCAGTGGAAAGTTCAAATTCTTGCAGCAGTTCACGGCGAAAATTCTTAATTTTTTCCTTGATCTGCTCCATTTGATTTTTATCAAATTTTAAAAAACTTACAGAGTAATCTCGGTTTGATACGTCTTGATTTCGGATTTCAAACTTTGCTTTATCAAGAATTTGTTCGTTTAAAATTTTAACAGCATCAGAGGGAACATCTTGCTTCGTTCTTCTGCCGTGCTGAGCTACTTTATAGCGAGTAGGGTTAGAGTTTTCGAGAATATCAATTTGTTCATATTTCTGTAATTTCTTGATCGCTGTTTGTAATACTTCTAAAGATATTCCAATCTTTTTTGCCATGACTTCGTCAGTGAGAAGAGGATCATTTAAACTGATCATTTCAATGATCGCGTGGCAGTGCCAATCAGAAATATAATGAAAGATATCAGTGATATCATTGTATCCATCGTCGAGAGCGGCAATTTTTTTTAATGCTTCAGCCTTCCTTTTGGGATTTCGATCGTGCTCAGACTGGACTAATAAAATGAATTTTTTTTTGTCATGTTCTGAAAAATTTAAAATATCAGCAATCGTGATCGCCCTATTAACAGAAATCCCAATTTTTCCAGTGAGAATTTGGGTCATTCTGGAAGAGTCTATTCCCAACAAGCGGCCAAAGGCACCGATTGTATATGATGGGTTTTTAAATTGCCTTATTTCAAGGGCCTTTTTTAAATAGGATCTGTAATTTAAAGAATTTTCCATATTAAAAGTTTTAATTATTTTCATTAATCAGTCATTTAATTTAGTTAGGTATTTATGCATGACTATGCATGAGTGTGGAGGGGCGGCGCATTCCTTACAGATGAATAGTCATGCATAGAAAACGCTGCCGAAAATATTGTTTCTTTATTTGGCCCCCCATAGTTCTTTTATAATGAAGATAAATGCACCTCTGATGGGAGAAAAGTAATTAATCAATCTCAGCAAAAAAGATCAATTAATTTTTTGGCGATAGGAACGATAGGATCAGTCGCCTTTGCGATGACAGCATTGGCATCGTCTTATCAGATTAAAAAAGGCGATACGCTTTCTGACATACTTTTCAAAAAAAAGCTGAAACCCATTTATGGTAAAAATGGTTATCTAAAAAAAACCATTCAATTTAATAAATCGATAATAAGAAAGAACGGTTCCTTCATTCGCATTGGAGATATAATCCAAATTCCCAATGATCATTTGGAAGAGATTCATCCTCTTGCCCAAAAAATTGAAGTTAAAGAACCTGTTGCAGCTCCGACATCTTCGCAAACATCCTTGCAAAGATATCCTAGCGATGAATATCCCTTTTCGTATTTTAAACTATCACCTCATTTTTCTTTTTTAAGAATCGATTCGACCAATACGACCAGTTTTGGAGGAAGTGCAGTAACACTCCTTTCTAAAAAAGGAATAGGTGTGAATGGTTCCTGGAATATTGCTTATGATGAAAGAATAACTTATTTGGGATTTGCTTCCTTCGAATATTTTTCTTTATTCAGCGATCCCAATTATGCTTTCAATCATTCGTCCATCACTCGTTTTCATTTTGGAGTGGGAGCAAATTTGCAAAGCTCTCCTGAGTTAGAAGTCATTACAAAGGCAACGTTGAGAGAAGTTGCCTTTTTGGATGTTGTGAATCCACAGTCTGTAAATATTGCTTCAATGACTTTATTGGAATTAGAAGCAGGAGTTAAGAAGAAGCTCGCTGTAAAAAAAAGTTTTGAAGCAAATATAGGTGGGCATTTTTTAGGTTTGCTTCCAAGTTCAGTTGGCAGTTATCACTCTAAATTTGGTTTCGGCGGAGGAGTTCTCGCGGAAATAAGGCATAAGGAAAAGTCGCTGGAATTAACTTATGACTATCGATCTTTAAAAATAAATAATATCAAAAATAATGAAAGCACAATTGCTTTAGTAATGAATTTTTCACTTGGGAAAAGCTTATGATAAAACAATGGCGTATCTTATTTGCAATACCTTTGATCTTTTTCATCACTTCTTGTAATCCGTTGGGAAAAGAGAAAGCGAAAGTGACATTTTTTAATCCAGGAAACTTTCAAGATTTGAAAATTTCTGTTTCTTCGGTTTCAGTTAATAATAATCAACTTGTGATCACCGGCTCTAGTTTGTCCAAAATAAAAACAGCGACACTCACGAACAATACTCAAACAGAAATATTTCAGGTTGAAAGTGCCAGTGACTCTCAAATTATTACAAATGGAATAAAAACTATTTCTCTTCTCGCAGGAAGTGTTTTTAATTTGGTGCTCGCCGATGCTTATGGTTCAGCAACTTTTCAAGTGGCCTTCACTCTTGCTGATGGTTCAGTGACTGCGACCAAATTAAATTCAATGGGAGCGACAGCAGGGCAAATTCTAAAATTTAATGGAACTGCCTGGGCGCCAGCATTTCAAATTGATGCTCAAACTTTTATTGGAACGTGGGATGCTCACAATAATATTGGTGGAAATCCTGATCTAACAAATGTGTCCGCAACACCAGGGGACTATTATGTAACCAATGTGGCGGGAATACTCAATGGAGTTTCTTATGGTGTTGGTGATTGGATTATTTCCGATGGATATAACTGGAGCAAAATTCCATTATCAAAAACTTCTGTGACGAGTTTTCAGGGAAGAAAAGGAATTGTCACACTCACTCCCACTGATTATGTTTCTTTAATAGATGGAACTACTCATAAAGTAACAGGCTCTTCACTTGCAGATATTGCTGATATTGATTTGACTGCCAATGGTGGACTAACTACGAGTGGGCAAGTTTTAAAATGGAATACAACAACTTCGAAATGGGAACCTGGAAATGCAATTGCAAGTGGAGGAGTGAGTTCTGCTGATATTGGAGCAGGAGTTATTACTGATACTCATGTTTCCGGAACGGCGGCCATTGCTCAATCAAAAATTGCAAACCTCACGACGGACTTGGCCTCAAAGCAAAATACCTCTAGTTTAGCTGCGGATGTTAGAGCAATACCTTTAACAGGAGTCACGAGCGGCTCTGGAAATATTTCAGCGACTGATACAATCTTAGGTGCGTTCGGAAAGTTGATGAATACCCAAAGCGATTACGTCTCAAAATCCAGCGGCGCCACAATTACAACGGGAACAATTGCAGTGAGTGGAACAGGTATGATTACCATTCCTACAGCAACAGGAACGACTCTTACTGAAGCTGCTAACGTTACTTATGTTAATAATGCGATTTCTAATAATGGTGTTTGGAGTAAGGGAGCATCGAGTTCAATAAATTATACTGCAGGTAATGTTGGAATAGGGACGAGTACTCCTCAAAGAGTTTTACATATTGCAGGTTCAAACATATCAACTCTAACGTTATTGGGTATAGAGAATACTGATTCAACAGATGCCAATGGAACCGTTATTTCATTTCGAGGGCCATCAACAGGTGTAGGAGCAACTTCTTTTGTTGAATATTCCGCAATACAAGCAAGAGTAGATACACATAATCACGCCACAAGAGCTTCAAGCTTGGCGCTTTATACAACCGGGGCCGGAGTAGAAACTGAAAAAATGAGAATTACTTCTTCCGGTAATATCGGGATTGGAACGACGAATCCACAAACTATGTTGAGCGTGGGAGCTGGAGCGGGGGCAATGACACTTCCAGGTGGAATTGGAGCTACTTTCACTCCACAGGTGATGGTGGTGCCAACAAGTGGTACCGCGGGTTTATCAGTCGGAGTTCTGGATGGTACGAATAACCGTCGCATAGGTCTATTTATGGATCAAACAAACGGTGTGGCAGGAATTTCTTCAACTTGTTCGAGCGGAACGATTCCATTTGTTTATCGTGATAGTAGTGGTGAGAGATTACGTATTGATACTTCAGGCAACATTGGTATTGGAACAACAACTCCAGCCTACAAACTCGACGTCAACGGATCATTAAATGCAACTTCACTTAATATAAATGGTTCAGCTTTTTCTCCTTCATCAAATTCATCTTCAGTTGCAACAACTGGCGGACAAGTGCAATCGATCACTCAATCGGCAACAAATGCTGCGACGGCGGCACGCTCTGCTTTGGTTTTGCAAAACAGTGGAACGGGCACAACGAACGAATTTAATTTAATCGGAAAAAATGCGGCAGGAACAACGACAGCGTTTATCGATCAAGCAGGAGATGCTTCATTTTCAACATCTGTGATCGCGCCACTATATTACGGTGGAGCAAGCGCCAGTGGAAACATAACAATTGATTCAACTTCAAATGCAACGAAAGGAAATATTTTACTCGCACCTAATGGTGGTAAAGTTGGAGTAGGAACGACGACACCGAATCTAGATATTTCAGTGGGGACTCTTGGGGGAGTTAGGGGATTTGGACTTCAAAAAGGAGATACTTCTCCCAATGCGGGGTATTTGCGTTTTGGAGACAATACAGGATGGAAGTTTCATATTGGTCGAGGGTCTGAATCAAGTGGTGGCGCTCTCAACACAACAACCGCTGGTGCATTAGTGACAGTTCAAGATAACGGCAACGTCGGTATTGGGACAACTGCACCGTCTACAAATTTAGAGGTTTCTTCTTCTGCTGCGGCAGGAATTGGGGCGACTTTGCAAATTACAAACCCAGCAGCCGCAGCCGCTGGTAATGCAGTGGAATTAAAATTTGCACCAACACCAGCTACGACAACAAGATATTCTTCAATTCGTGGTATAAATGTCGATGGTAATAATAATATTGATCTTGCTTTTATTACCGGTGCGGGAGCAAGTATAACAGAAAAAATGCGGGTCACGGCTGCCGGCAACGTCGGTATTGGGACGACTGCGCCAGGATATCCATTGCATGTATACACCACCGGAACCACCGGCGGGTATTTTTCGAATGGCACTCAGTGGGCAACTTTGGTCGATACGACGTCTGGAGTTTACGGGATAAAAACCAACGGGCACATTTCTACGCTTGCAAGTTTATATGTCGGAAATAATGGAGTGATCAATAGCAACTCAGGCACCTTAACATTAGCTCCCGCTCAGACTACAGCGATGACAATTTTAGCCGCTGGCAACGTCGGGATTGGAACTACTTCACCTTCAACAAAATTAGAAATTACTGGAACTTCTGCAGCAGGCACATCTGGGTTTACAAATGTTTCAAACTTTACCAGTAATGGTATACGCATTAAAGGTTCTGGAACTTCTACCTCTGATGCGATTACATATCAATCAGGCGCTGGTGGTGGTGGTGCTTCGATGAGTTTTGGTCGAGGCACAGGCTGGGATACGTTTATGACTTTCTCAACAAACCCGGCGTCAGGTGCAACGGCTGGAGCCTTTGTTGAAAGAATGCGTATTGATTCTAACGGAAACGTCGGGATTGGAACGACTTCACCCACCGGACCACTCGATGTAGCAGGTAGTGCTGGACATTTTACTATCCAATCTTCTGGAGCTGCAGCGACATTTTCTCGTGCCGGTGCTAATTATGTTCAAGCTTCAGTTGTTGGTGGGTACTTAGATTTTATTGTCAATGGTAATGCCGCAGGGGATGGAACAGCTGCACTCAAATTAGATACAAATAACAATGCTTATTTTCCTAATGGCAACGTCGGTATTGGCAATACGTCTCCAGGTTCACTTCTCCACGTCGGTAGCGCTGCCGTAGGCACAGGTGTCGCAGTCGCGAAATTTCAAAACGTCGATGGTACTTGTACAATGACACCTGCTTCAAGTGGCTCAGGGATCGCATGTTCTTCTGATGAAAGACTTAAAGAAAATATTGATGATGTTCAAGGTGTGTATGCTCTTGAGAACATTTTAAAACTGCAAGCAGTGACTTATAATTTTAAATCAGATTCTTCTGAGAAACGTCATACTGGTTACATCGCTCAGGCCTTGAAAAAAGTGGCACCTGAATTTGTTCGTCAAAATGACGACGGCTTTTATCAAATCTATTACGACGGTTTAATTCCCTGGATAACCGAAGCTATTAAAACTCTCAGTAAACGTATTACAGAGCTTTTTAAAGTCTCTGACGGACACTCTAGGGCCATCGCTTCTACACAGCTTGAAGTAGAAAAGCTTAAAGCTGAGAATGTGTCAGTGAAACAAGCTCTTTGTGAATTGGGAAAAAAATCGTTTTGCAAAATTCCTAACAGGTAAAATCAATTTTTGCTATTGGTGTTCAGTTTAAATATTAAAAGACTCAACGTTTATTATAAACTCGCCGTATTTTGCACTTTCATCTTTTTGAATTAATTCTCTCTCTTTCCATTGCTTTAAATATAAAGAAGCTGTCGAAGGTTTAATGTTCAATTTGTTAGAAATGATTTTTCGATTAATGGATTTATTTTCTTTAAGGAGATAGATGAGAGGGCCCAAGAAAGATTGATTGCAGGGAAAAATGGCATTAAAAGTATTTTTAGCGAAATTATAAAAATACATATTGTTTTTTATGCTTATGAAAATGCCTATTTTTTTTAATTCGGCAATGAGGTTCTTTAATCTTAGCTTAGGACTTTTGTGAAAATAATAAGTCCCTCCGAAGAGAGCTTCTATCAAGTGTGATTGATGAGCACCGGATTCTCCACATTCATAAATAATCCGAACTAATTTGACTCTTAAGTCGGTAAGTATCTTCATGACCTGATTTTTTTCGAAAATTATTCCAGAGCAGAAATCAATCGTTTTAGAATGAGAATCAATTTCAAAATAATTTTTTAAAGTTATGCCTTCTGGAGTTACCAACCAGCAGTCATGGTTTAATTTATTGAGAGTAATTTCTTTTTTTAAAGGCTCAAATGTTTTTTCGCCTTCGTGTATGTTTATGAACATTCCAGAGGCAGTACTGTTTTCACTCTCAGATAATAAATCGTATTTTTTGATATGATTCTCCTAAAAATAGAAACCAATAATTTCTATTTTAGAAGAACTCCGAAGAATCAAATAAGGAAATAATCTTTTTGGCAATCATTTCTATTCATGACTATGCATCTGCCAAATTTAAAACAGTAAGCCTAATGACAAAGTACTTCTGTCTCACCACTACAAGCACTCAATGTCTTCGGCTCAATTTGCGGAACATTATTATAGTCATGGCGCTTTTTTGAAATCGCCGTGTAGACTTGCAGGCGCACGCGATTGATCGCTCCAAGCGGACGCTCTTCAGGAAGAGTATGCCAAGGATCAAACGAAAGGTTCTCACAAAATTTCATCTGCTCTTGAGTATCAACACCAGTTTGTTTTGGAATTGTAATGTGCGCGATTTTTACATAAGGAGAAAGTTTCTCATCCCATTCCACCGTTGGATCTTCAACCGGCATCTTAACTGGATCAACACTTGTTTGTGCATAAAAATCAAAACACGCTTCTGTTGTTTTCAATGTTTCAGATAAACGTTCGTGAAGAAAATTATGAGATGGATTTGAAGAGACAGTATCGCGTTTATCAGAAGGTGTGCAAGAACGTGCGCTGAATTTCACAGCTCTGTTTCCAAGTTTGTATGGAGTCGCGCTGAAGTAATCAACATGCAGAGGATTGCCGACCTTCATTCCTTGAGCAGCAAGAATAACGTTTCTCGTACGCGCGTGAGTCGCAAGAAACCAAAGAAGAGAAACATTGCCTTCAGTTGCTCGCATGAAATCGACATACTCTTTTGAATCTTTGATGAAAAAAGATTTGCTGTTCATTAAAAGAAAATCCTGGCTGCCCGATGCACTTCCTGCGATGTTCATTAGCTTCATGGCCATTCCGCGGACGTCACCTTTTTCGTCTGGGTTTTCAGCGTGTGGATTTCCATTTGAGAAGCGAATCCATGCATTGTATTTCTTTGGAGCAGTTTTAGAGAAGACACCGACTTGTTGAGAAGGAGAGAGTGCTTGAGCGTCGACTGTGACTTCTGCCTGTACACATCCGTGGTGTTTCGGATGAGCATCTCGTCTCATGAGTGGTCCACCGTTTGTCGATTTATCTAAGGTGTTTTCGATGATGGATAAAATTTCATTTGAGTTGGAGAGGTCTTCGCTTGTCCAGCTTTCATTCAATTCGGTTTTTGGTTGAACTACAGTTATGGTGCTTGCAGGAAGGCGATTGTCGTAGTGCTTTTTTGGATACAAAGAATAAGCTAAAGCAATAGCAACGATTAAAGATGAAAAGAGTATTTTGTATTTTGAGTTTTTCATAGATTAGAGCGTAACATAGACCAGAGTTCATTTACAAATCTTCGTGTGCCGAACTAGTCTATTGCTATGAAAGTTGCAACTTACAATTGTAATTCCGTCCGAAAACGTCTGCCAATCATTCTCGAATGGCTTAAAAAAGAAAAACCTGATGTTCTCGCCCTTCAAGAAACGAAAGTGCAGGATAAAGATTTTCCTGTGGAAGCCTTTCGAGAGGCCGGATACTTTGCCTATTATCGTGGAATAAAAAGTTATCATGGAGTCGCGACTCTTACGCGTGAGGAGCCTTCGGAAGTGAGTTATGGTTTTCAACCTGGCCCTGACTCTGAAGACTTTCGTCTTATTCAAACAGTTGTTCGTGGAGTGAGAATCGTTAATACTTACGTTCCTCAAGGTTATGATATCGAATCGGATAAATATCAATACAAGCTCAAATGGTTTGCTCGTCTTCGAAAATATTTTGATAAATATTTAAAAGCGAATGAACCGATTATTTGGCTTGGCGATTTGAATTGTGCGCCTGAAGAGATTGATGTGGCCAATCCTGAGAGGAATAAGAATGATCCTGATTTTTATATTGATACGAGGAAGGAATACAAGAAGACTGTTGAAGGGCGGTTTATTGATGTTTATCGGATGAAGTATCCTAAGAGAGTTCAGTATACGTTTTGGGATTTTTTTCGGAATGCGTATGAGCATAATCGTGGGTGGAGGATTGATCATATAATGGCCACGCCTGAGTTGGCGGAGAAGTGTTCGAAGGTTGTGGTGGATTTGGGGCCGCGGGAGAAGGAGAGTCCTTCGGATCATACTGTGGTTTGGGCTAAATTTAAAATTTAAATTTTCGGTTAAATTAATTTTTACTTTGAAATTTCTTGGTGTTTTCAAGCACATTTTTTTGAAAAGGAGAAACACTTTTTTAAATTATTAAAAGAAGATTTATGACGGCATCTCTCAATAACTTAGAAAAGTTAGTCTATCTCGATCTTGCATTTTTCAGTGCTACTTGTTTATAGTAGAAAATTTATTCAGACTAGATTTAAATTTTTATATGATATGATTGTTCGTTTGCCTCCATATCAAGAATATTTTTATACTCTTCTTCGGCAGCATTAATATTTAAAGAAGAAGTTCTACCCAAGATATATTCTGAAAGCAGTAAATGTTCAGAAGTTGGATTGAGAAAACTGTTGATGGTTAATGAAATTAATTTTTTTCTTTCAATTATATTTAAATCTTTATACTTGAAATCACCATTCATTGATATCTCGAGTATTCTATTTTTTTTGACAGCAAGATAAACAACCATTGAAAAGTCATGCAGAAAAGATGGTGATGCATGATATGTTATCATTGCTTTATTGTTTTCACCTAATATATATAAGGCTGACATAACATGAGACCATTCATGAAAATGCTCCCTTATTTCTGATTGAAATTGATCAAAAATCTCCCGATGCTTTTTTTGGGCAACCAATTCTGTTAGATCAGAGTAGTATTGGATAGAGTTATTTTTAAAAAAAATATTCGTTAGATTATTTGCAAGATCTTTATTACTAACTTTTGAAAGAATGCTATTTCTAGTTTCAATAATCTTTTTTAATTCATCTTTTAATAGGTGTTGCTTAAATCCTTTTTCATCTAATTCATAATAAAAGTCTAAAACTGTATAATATTCACTTTTAAGAGAAATTTTTTTTAAAATTTCGTATTTTTTGTCATAATGATATTTTAAAAAATATGCCGTATAGTAGTCTTGAAAAGTTTTATGAGACCATTTTAGATATATTCCATCCTCTACGATTAATGGTATAGTCGTTTTTAAATCTTTTATGTATAGATCTGTATCAAATTCAATACCAAAAAATTTTTTTGAGTTAGAAATTACTCCACATAATTCAGCATAAGAAAACGAAACTTTTTTTAAGGTAAGGCATGTTTCCATTCCTAAATGGCATAAAATTTTTAAAAAATTATTTTTACTTAGCGAGCAATGTCTTGGACGAAAAAAACTATCACCTTTTGAAAAATCGTGACGTTCATACAAAGCTTCAAAAATATTATCGTAAAACTGAATTTTATTGAAAGAGATCTGGGGAGTGTAGCAATAAGAAGTGAAAAGGAGAGAAATGGATAATGGATTTCCTAAAAAATCTTTTATGGCCATATCATTTTGTGATTTTTTTATATCGTTGATCATTTTTTCAGCATGTTTTTTTTCAATGTCGTATTTCCGAATTAATTTAAATGCTTCAGATTCATTAAATTGTTTTAGTCCAAATCGTGTAAAGCCTTTTAAGCCAATGAGGAAATCTTCAGGTCGTGAAGTCATGATAAAAATAGCCTGACTATATTTCATGTGAAACTTATTAAGATTTGCAAGAATATCTTTACGGTTTTCACCATCTATTTCATCCAGCCCATCAAGAAAGAAAACAATCTTATTTGATGATAATAGACTATGAATTGCAGTTGAATCAAAAAGGTTGTGCTTGAGATTTAAATCTTCTTGTATAAGTTGTTCTACATTCTTATCTTTTCGAAGATTTCTTAATTCGACAAGGAATGGAATGAAATCTGGAGACGATAAGCATGTAAGATAAAGCCATTTTGTACATGTTGATTTTCCCATTCCTGCATAATCAACAATTAAAATTCTATTGTAGGACAAAATAGATTCTATATTTAGATCTTCGTCTAATTTATATTTTTCATTTGGATTATCATTCTTTTCCAAGGTTAATGGAATATAAATTTCTTGGATAAATTTGGGTTTATTTTGAAAAACAATTGTATTGAGATAGGAATTATTTTTAGAGTGTGTTCCAAAATAATTTTTTAATTCTTCATCAAGTTTTTTTTGATCAAATTTTTCTTTTATTGCATTACTGAAAAAGGGTAAGATTTTGCTCTTGTTAAGGGCATCAACTGCATCTGCTCCACTTTTAATGTAACCGAATAACCCTAGTATAGTTGTAATGCTCATTTAGATTTCCTACAAAAAGGATACTTAATCAAATTATAAATTAAAAACTACCAAATAAAATCTAAGCAGCATCTTCAGAGTTTGCAGGATCAGTCGAATTTGAATTTTCAGTCCCAATGCGATCATTACTAGAGGGTGTTATTTTCTGCATCTTTTTAGACTTTCTTGAAACTCGCATTTGAGTTTTAATATATTTTTGAAATTCAGCTTGTTTTACTTCATTAAAATCTTTCAACGAATCATCTAATCCGTTAGCTAAAAGATCATAAACTTTTTGAAATAACAACTCAGTCGAGGCTCTATAATCATGTTCACCGCGAATTTCTTTCGAAACAAGCTTAATAACATTTGCAGATAGAATAGCTCTTGTTAATGATTCAGGAGAAAAAGCCGTTGCTTCTTTCGCAAACTCTGGCCACTCCTTGCTCGAATAAAAAGCTTCATGAAAATTCACAAAATCATAACAAAGATCTTCTACAAACTTTTTAGAAGTTTCGATTTTGTTGTCATCATTTCTAATATCGAAAGAAAGAATTTCAATAACACCATTTGGATTATTGAAATCAAAGAGTCGCCATTCGTATCCATTACAAAGAAATCCATAAGGAACTTTTCCAAGAGAGAAGAGATATTCTTGAAGCTGAACTTTCCCACATCTAAAGTCTGATTTATTTAAATCAAATCCTAATTTTTTTACTTCAACAACAAAAACTGGTTGCTCATTTTTATAAACAACTAAGTCTGGACGAAGTTTTCCTTTTTGTTCTTGAGCACGAATAGAGTATCCGTTTGTGGCAGAATAACCTAAGCAAGATTTTAGAAGAGTTTGAACCCATCTTTCAACATCGAGTTCTTTGCAGTTTGGATTAGCTTCAAGAGCCTTGATCTCAAACATATGCTCTGACATGTGATCCATCATTAAACGAACAAGTCTGTCTTGCTTACTTTCTTTAGCCATTATTTTCTTACTCCTGAAGGTTGTGCTTTAGTTTCGGTACAACATTAACAGTCCAAGATTTATTTTTTAGGAATTATTTTCTTTTGTTCGTAAAACGATTATTTGAGAAGCATTTCTGTAGTGTGAATTTTGTATCAAGAGCCTTTTTTCTGCCAAAAATTTTAGTAAGTCTGTTTTTATGACAATTAATCTTGATTCATCTTTTTTTATTCATTGCCGAAAAGTTGATTAAGTAAAATACAATAACGGGTTTTCATGAAACAAATTTTTTGGATCTTGTCGCTTTCAATTTTTATTCTAACATCTTCAACTGTGTGGGCTCGAGGTAGATATCACGAAGGAAGCCGCAGCTCATATTCTCACTCTTCTTCCTATCGACCATCTTATAGCAGAAGTTCATATAAAAGTTCTTACCGTCCAAGTGCCTCAAGATCAACAAGTAGTGCTATTTATGTGAGAGGTTATCACAGGAAAAATGGGACTTATGTGAAGGGGCATATGCGATCGAGACCTGATCATTCAAAATTAAATAATTGGAGCACGAAGTGAAATATCAATCCATACGCTGGCAAGATCAGAACAGAATCACCATAGGAATATGAATGAAAAAGTTAAATCTAATTATTGGTTTAATTCTAGTTGGTTTCTTCTGTAATTCATGTGGAAAGGACAAATTGAAAACTTCAAATAGTTCTTCTTCTCCTATTGTGAATTCTTCATCTTGTCAAAATGCAAGTCATTCATTTCAAGGATGTTGCTCAAGTCACAATGGAGCTCGTAGCTGCTCTAACGGTGGATATATGTTTACAACTGATGGGAAGCTTCTTTGCAATGATGGAAGTGTTTCGCCAAGCTGTACGAATTAATAAAAATCGAGGACAAATTTTACTGCCGTTATTAGTAATGAGTCCAATACAAATAGAAAATAGAAATTAAGAGGAATAAATGGTAAAGAAAAAAACTAAAAAACAAAAAAGTGAAGTAGGAAAACCTTTAAATACTTCAAAATATCCGCGACATAATCTAGAGCGAGTCCTTAGGTTGCCACAAGCAATGCTTGATCAGAATGCAGGAAAAGATTGCTCAGAGCAAGAGCTTGCAAAATTTGTGGGAGTTGGCTTTAATGGTCCATTTAAATTAGAAGTAAGTTCTGCATTGAAATATGGCCTTCTTGAAAGACCGAGCGCTGGAAAGGTTAGAGTTACAGATTTATCAAAATCAATATTAAGACCACAAATTCCTTCTGATAAAAAGTCTGGGCTAAGAAAAGCATTTTTAAATGCTCCAGATATCTCGGATGTATACAATCATTATAGAAACGAAAATTTACCTGACCCCGAATTCTTTGAAAACGCTCTTGTTGATAGATTTAAAGTTCCCAGAGATAAAATATCTGAATTTAAATCTATCTTAATGAGTGGATTAAAAACCGCTGAACTCGTAGAAGACCATGGTGGAAAAATTAGAATTCTTGATTTTGGTGAGCAATTAAAAAATGTTGACGATAAAACAATAACGCTAAAAAAACTTGAAAAAGAAGTACAAATCAACACAGGGGATTCCTGCTTCGTAATGATGCCTTTTGCGAAGCCTATTGGGGATTATTATGAAAAAATTTATGCTCCAGCAATTAAGAAAGCTGGACTGATTCCCATGAGGGCAGACGATGATATTTTTAAAACAGGTAAAATTATTAATCAGATATGGACAGGAATAACTAGTTGCAAAGTGTTGGTTGCAGAACTTACAGGAAGAAATCCGAATGTTTTTTACGAATTAGGATTAGCCCATGCCAAGGACAAGCCTGTTGTACTTGTTTGTTCAAACGAAGACGATGTTCCATTTGATCTGAAACATATACGTGTAATTTATTACGATATTCATGATCCATTTTGGGGACAGAAGCTTATGGATAAAATTGCCGAAAATATTTTATCTGCGCTTAACGATCCGTCTGAAGCTGTTTTTCAGAGTGCTTTAAAATAACCGAATAAAGGTTTTGCACTATTAGTTGGAACCTAAGTTTTAGGAGAGCTTTGCAATGGAATATAGTGACCACTTAGTTGCTTTTTTGGATATTCTTGGCTTTTCAAATTTATGCATGAAGTCTGATCGCGATATGGAATCTTTTGAAAAGTTAAAAGAGATTTATGAAGTATGTGAAAAAATTCCCAAGAGCTTTAAGGAAAGAATTGGAAAAAAAGAAATTAAAACAATAATTGTAAGTGACTCAATAATGTTATCATTAAAAATTGATAATCAAAGATTGACCCTTGAAGAATGTGCAAATTTTTTTTTAGCTTGCGGACAGGTTCAATACCAATTGGCCCTTAAAGGATATTGGCTAAGAGGTGGTATTTCGTTTGGCAAGCTCTATGTGAATGAAAGCAAGAAATTACTCTTTGGACCAGCTTTTATAAAAGCTGTTAACTTAGAAAAAAATGTAGCAAAAACCCCTCGAATAGTGGTTGATACAATTTTTATAGAATTGTTTCATTTAATTAGTGCGAATGATCTAATTCAAAAAATAAATTCAATCTATAGCGCCAATAAGCAATTGGCTCTCTATAATTATAATATTTCTTTTTTTGAAACAGATCGTCCTAATATTCAAAAAGATATTCCACTTTTAATAGATTTTATTAATTCAGAAAAAAGATTATCTCATGATGAGTTTATTAATTTTGCAAAAATCATTTCAAAATATTTAAACGGACCAATTGAATTTTACGAAAAATATTCATGGTTAAGTAATTATATACTTTCTTCACATCGAAAATTTAATCTTGAGGAAAATGAACGATTGGTTGAAATGGAAAGAATTTTGACTTGAAATTTCTTGAAGAAGACTGAGTAGAACAATTATTGAAAAATAGTTCCAGGCTATCTTTTGAGGGATAATGCTTCATTCAAACTGGACTCAAACTACTACATCATTTTTCGTCATGTCCGATTCTAAGATCTGTCTTTTATCTGTCCCCGGCGAAACCCCAAACAACCTCTTATACTCCCTCCCAAACTGCGTAACACTCTCATACCCAACATCCACCGCCGCACTCGAAACATCCACACCATCAAACACCATCAACCGTCTCGCCTCATGCAACCGCAACTGCTTCTGATACTGAATCGGACTCATCGTTGTGAGATCCTGAAAATGCCTATGAAATGTCGACACACCCATCGCCGCAACTTTCGCCAACTCATCAATCGAAACTTTCTTCTTATAATTCTCACGCAACCAATTTACAGCTTTGCTCACGCGATTCGTCTGCGATCCAAGCTGAACAATCTCGCGCAAACGATCACCACTCGGCCCTTCTAGTAAGCGATAAAGAATTTCTCTCTGAAGAAGAGGAGCGAGAACGGGAATATCTTTTTTATTTTGTGAAAGTTTTGCCAGACGATAAACACTTTCAATAAGCGTAAGGTCGAGTGGGCGAATGTCCACAGCAGAATCGGCCGGCTTTATTGTAATGGCAGACATATCCATCTCTGCCATTACCGAACGGGCCACTTCCAAATCAAGTTTTACCTGAAGAGCAGCGTATGGATTTTTTAAACTCGCTTTGGGAATAGAAACAAGAGTAGGAAAGCTGATGCAAGTGAGTAAGTAATGAGATTGATCATAAACGAGAACTTCATCACCGAGAGTAAGATTTTTTTGTCCGCGCACACAGATGCAAAGACTCGGCTCATAGATGAGGGCCATCGGTTCGAGTGGTGTATTAATTGAGGCCATGTTGAGGAAAGAAATATCGGTCTGCAAAGAAGGAGTCTTCTTCGTAAAGTCCATAATGATTTCTTCCAGCTTTAAACGAATTGTCTCAATCTCTTGCTTGGAAGAGGATTTGGCAGTCTTGGTCATGTTGCACCTCTCGTGTACCATTGGTGTCTAGTATAGCATTAATCAATTAGTTATTCCATGTGTTTGTAGATAGGGAGAGGATTAGGCAAGAGATAGATAGGATTGGGTCTGTTGCCAAAAACGGAATAGTTTTAGGATTAAGAAAAAAACAGGAGGATCCTATATGAAAAGTAAATCTCTCGATCAGTATATCACTCTCGGAAAATCAGGACTGCGTGTAAGTCCACTATGTTTAGGTACAATGACTTTTGGTGAAGATCTCGGATGGGGATCAAGTGTTGAAGAATCGAAACAAATTCTAGACCGCTACATCGAACTCGGCGGAAATTTTATCGACACTGCAAACTTCTATACAAAAAGTCATTCGGAAAAAATTATCGGTGATCATGTCGGGCAACATCCATCACGTCGTGATCGTCTAGTTATCGCTACAAAATTTAGCGGGAACTTGTATCCAGGTGATCCAAATGCAGGTGGATCAAATCGCAAAGCGATTATCAATCAATGCGAGAATTCACTTCGTCGTCTGCAAACGGATTACATCGATCTTTATTGGCTACACAACTGGGATAAGCACACGCCGATTGAAGAAACAATGAGAGCGCTTGATGATCTTGTTCGTGATGGAAAAATTCGTTACGTTGGTGTTTCAGATACACCTGCATGGAAAATTGCTCAAGCGAACGTGCTTGCGGAATTTCGTGGATGGAGCTCGTTTATCGGATTACAAGTTGAGTACTCGTTGCTTGAAAGAACGATTGAACAAGAATTAGTTCCGATGGCGAAAGAGCTTGGGCTTGGGATTACTCCGTGGTCTCCATTGAAGAGTGGGATTTTGAGTGGAAAGTACACTCGCAAAAATGCAGGACAGATTAAACCTGATCGTGGATTTATCGCAGATAGTTTTTTAGATGAAAAAGCTTATACGATTATCGATAAACTTGAAGTGATAGCAAAAAAACATTCTACAACAGTGGCGAGAGTTGCGCTTGCATGGGTACAAGCTCAGGCCGGAGTAACATCGACATTGATTGGTGCTCGTCGCTTGAGTCAACTTGAAGATAATGTGAAAGCGCTTGAAGTCGATCTTACGCAAGAGGATTTGGATTCGCTCAATGAAATGACGAAACCGACGTTTGGATTTCCGCAAAGTATGGAGCCTTGGTTTCCTGGAATTCACAATGGAGGAACGAGCGTGAATGGTGTGTACGCTGAGCCTACACCGTTTGGGATTTTAAAAGGTGAGAAGCCTTACTAAAATAGATGAAAGCGCGGTCGAGAGATCGCGCTTTACATCCCACCACTCAAATATCTCTCAAGCTTATCAAACGATTCTCCCCAACCTCGATAACAATCTCTTTGCGCTTCATTCGGAATCCCTTGCTGCGAAAGTTTAAAATGACTTTTGCTCTCAGTAATAGGACTAAACTCATAGGTGATATAAATTATCTCCGGCCATTCACCAGGCATATTGATATCTTTTGCAGAAATAGGATTTCCGTTTTTATCAGCAAGCTGACTTGTTAGAACAATACGTTTATTCGGAATAATTTCTTCAAACTGACCAATCATTCCACCGCCATGATCTTCCATGCCTTTCATGTTGATAAAATATTTTCCGCCTTCGCGAAAATCCATTTCGATATGATCGGAGTAGAGACCATTTGGCCAAAACCAGGCCTTTAGTTTTTCAACATTTGTAAATGCATCGAAGAGTTTTTTTACAGGGACATTGAAATCGCGATCAATCACCAGAAGTGGTGATTGAGGAGTTGAATCGAAATGTTGAGTTGAATGAGTTTGTGCTGTTTGATTTGTTTCCATATTAACTCCTTTTTAATTCTCGGATAATGGAAAAATATCATAGGCTGTTTCAAAACTATTATTCAAAAAAATTAAGACGCTTTTTGATTTTTTCTATAGGAGCTTACGTTTTTATTCTTTCCAACCGTTTTCTAAAATTCCAAACAACGCTTTCAACGTTGTTTTCGAATTCACCACACGAATCGCCCGATGATAAGAATCAAGCACAAACCTCGCAATCGCTTCAGCTTCAAGTAGACTCATTTTCTTCTTAGCTTCTTTCTTAATCACATGGGCTAGTGTTTTTTCATGTCTCATCCACATCTGCTGAGCATACAAATTAAGCTCCGGGGTCTCATCAACCATCTTTAAAAATGCTTTCGCTTGTTTCGGATGAATTTTATTCATCTCATGAATTTCTTTTAACCCTGCTTCAAGAAGCGCATTCAAAATCGCCTGGCCTTTTTTTCTATTCACAACAATGTTCACGAGGTCTTGCTCGCGCTCGCTATCTTCATCAAAGACGAGTGATTCTTTAGTTGGAAAATATTTAAAGAGAGTAGGAACTGATACTTCTGCCAATTCTGCGATTTCGGCCGTCGTTACATTGTTGTAGCCATGTTCGATGAAAAGTTCAGTCGCCATATCTGAGATAGCTTTGCGAGTTTTCTGTTTTTTTGCTTCCCTTAATCCCATGAAATGACTCCTTTTGCATATTTTAACTCAGTTAAAAAATTAAGTCACTTAAGTTTTATGATAATATGAAGGAAAGTGACACAAAAGGGAGATTCACTCATGTCTCAAATTAATAAGAAACCGATCGTTATCATCGGAGCTGGACTAGCAGGTTTAACTCTTGCCCGCGTTCTCCATGTAAATGGGATTCAATCAATCATTTATGAAGCCGAAACTTCGCCAAATGTACGCTCGCAAGGCGGGCTGCTTGATATTCACGAATACAACGGACAACTCGTACTTAAAGAAGCGGGACTTTTTGAGAAATTTCTTGAGATCATTATTCCAGGCGCAGATGCAAAAAGAATCATCGATAAAGAAGGAAATATTTTATTCGAAAAACTCGCTAATGGCATCGGCACAAGACCCGAAGTTGATAGAGGAGAATTGAGAAGAATTCTCATCGAATCACTTCCAGAAGGAACAATCCGCTGGGGACATAAAATCACAAAGGCAACTTCGATTGGCGAAGGCCAATATGAAATCACTTTCAACAATGGCGAAGTCATAACAACCGATCTTCTTATCGGCGCCGAAGGGGCGTGGTCAAAAGTTCGTACACTCGTCTCTCAGGAAAAACCAGTTTACTCCGGAACAACATTTGTCGAAATGTTTTTATATCCGACAGACACAAATCATTCTATTGCTGCCAAATATTTTGGAAGAGGAACAACTATTGCGCTGACGCCGACGAAAGGAATTCTTTCTCACCGTGAAGAGAATGGAACATTTCACTTCTATGTGGCCTTGAATAAATCGGAAGAAGAAGTCGCAAAAATGGAATTTGCTAATTTAGCTGCTGGATTCGATGATTGGGCGCCGATGTTCAAAGCTCTCTTGAGTGCAGGTGAAACAAAACCAATTCATCGCCCGATTTATGCGCTTCCTGTTGGACACAAATGGAATCGCGTACCAGGTGTGACACTTCTTGGAGATGCCGCTCACTTAATGTCTCCGTGTGCAGGCGAGGGAGCAAATCTTGCCATGTATGATGGTGCTCAACTTGGAAAATTTATTGTTTCGAATCCTTGCAACATTGAAGCAGCGTTGGAAGCGTACGAAAAAGATATGTTCGAACGGAGCGAACCTGCAGCTCGTGAATCGGATGAAAACTTAAAATTGTTTTTCAATGAGAATTCACCTCAGGGAGTTGTCGATTTGTTTAATAGTTTTTTAGGAAATACAAATGAAGAATAATTATGATGTAAGACTCGCGATCTTCATTATCTGATAATGAAGATCGCAAAATATTTACTTAATTGAAGCGAATACGAATCTCATCCTTACGAAACGGAACATTTTCAAGATTCATCAACGTCACTCCCACAGGCAATCCCGCTCTTCCTTCAAGTCCAACTCGCAAACCTGTTCTTGTCATTCGAGTTTCGGTTCTAAACAAATCGCTTCCCGTACTTTGAACGGTGTCGCATTTTCCAGCAGGAATATCGATGATCACGATATTTGTATTAGGAGCAAAGTAAGCATGCGCTTCACAGTTTGGAGTTTTGATATCCGGATTAGAGGCTGACAGCTCCATCTCTGCGAACGCCGCATTTGCTGAAAGCGAGAGTACTACGATGGTTAAAAATTTTTTCATAAAAGCTCCTGTTATTTTTTGGCAACTCGAAGTGAGATGTCTTTTGCAAATGAATATCGCAAGAGAAGGGCCAAGAGAGCAGTAGATAAAAAACTTTAATAAATAGGAGCTTAGAGGAAAGAAGCCATGCCGATAACTCGGCAGTGACGGATAATCGGCAGAGTGGTTGTCGGAAATACGTCTAGCGGATGCTTAAATAAGGTTTCAATTGATAAGAATTGTTTTAGATTTTTTATTATGAATGCAAAAACTCACTACAAAAATCACTTGTCCCACTTTTATACTTGGATGTTTGGCGATTTTAATGAAATGGTTGAACGACAAAAGAAATTTTTCCAGGATCATCATGTGTCTCCTTCGAAGACACAGTTAGCGATCGATCTTGGAGCAGGGTCTGGTTTTCAATCCATTGCTTTAGCTGAACTTGGATTCAAAGTTGTCTCGGTTGATTTCTCTGAAGAATTGTTGAATGAATTAAAAAATAAAAAACCAGAAATTCCGGTTCGTTGTCAGGACATAAGAGATCTTTCTTTCGCGAAAGAATTATCTCCTGAACTTATCGTTTGCATGGGAGATACACTGACTCATCTTTCTTCAAAAGAGGATGTCGCAAAATTAGTGAATGATATTTACTCTGTCCTCACGAAAAATGGCAAAGTGATTTTTACTTATCGAAATCTTGAAAATTTTAATTCTGACCTTGATCGATTTATTCCAGTGAAAAGTGACGACGATCGCATCCTTACATGTGTTCTGGAAGACGTTCATGATCAAATGAAAGTGACCGATCTGCTTTATGAAAAAATTGATGGTAGATGGAATTTAAAGAAGAGTTCTTATATGAAAATAAAAATTGCTCCAACATGGTTGAAATCAATTATGGAGGATCTAGGTTTTGAAATTTCACAAAGCCGTTTGCCAAGTGGGATGGAAGTTTTTATTGGACTTAAAAAATATTAGGACTGCTGATACACGTAGGTATGATACGGCCCCATCATGTCTTCTGAAGCATTTTCAATTTTCCATCCATTCGCCTCATAGAAACGACAAGCATTCGCATTTCGAACAACGCATTTAAGACGTGCTGGAGAGACGAAAAGATGATGAATGAATTTATCGGGCATCCATATACTGACGAATCCGCATGAATCAAATCTCCTTAAACTTAGAAACCGAATCTTCCACAATGCGAATCGACTTCAACCAAAAATCTTTCTTCGTAATATCTTCATTAAAATGTTTCTGAATTAAATCTTCCGCCGTCATTCTTCCTGTATCTCGCAAGAGTTTAACGTATCGAGAGTGAAAGTCAGAACCAAACTGCTCCTTCTTCGCATAAATCCCCAAGCTGAACAAATAGCCAAACATGTAAGGATAATTATAAAAACTTCTTCCTGCCATTGAGAAATGCAGTTTGCTCGCCCAAAACATTTCATCGTATTCTGAAAGTGTATTCTCATACCAATATTTCTGACTCGCAATCATGAGTTCTTTCGTCTCAGGCACAGTCACATTTTTTTTCTCACGTAATTCAACAAATCTTTTCTCGAATTCAAAACGAGAAGGGATGTTAATGAGCAGGCTTTGTGCAGACTGAATTTCCTGCCACAAAATCGATTTCAATTCTTCTTTCGACTTCGAAGTGCGAACGAGATAATCGCGAACTGTTGTCTCTGCAAATATAGAGGCTGTCTCCGCAAGAGTCATCGGATACATCGCTTCAGTGAAAGGAATATCTCTCATTACCCAGTTGTGATAAGCGTGGCCGATTTCGTGAGCGAGCGTGATCACGTTTTTCATGCTTCCATCGTAAGTCATAAACACGCGTGGCTCGCGCACATTCGCAAATCCCGTGCAGTAAGCTCCTTGCGCACGATTCGCCGAATCCGCACAATCAATCCATTTTTTATCCATCATCATTTGAGCGAAGTCGGCCATCTCTGTGTGAACTTCACCGAAAGCTTCTTTGATGATAGCAATCGCTTCCGGATAACTGATTTGCTCTGCGGTCTTTAATTCTGGTGCAGGCGCCATTAAATCCCAGGGGCCGAGGTTGTCGAGATTAAGTTCCTTCGCCATCAAACGTAAAACTTCCTGACCAACAGAACGTTTGTCATAAGCAGTTGTCATGAGCGTATCCAGAGTCTCTCTGGTGATGTTGGCTGCCTGGCAAGTTTGATCGAGGTAATGTAATTCTTTTTTTGTCGATCTCACTTTGAAGTTTTCATTTCTCCAGCCGTTGATCGAATTTAAAATCGCGCACGCACTGATTTCTTGCTGGCGCCAGCTTTCATTGATCGCGCGATAAGCTTTTTCTCTTTTGACTCTGTCGTTGTTTGAATAAAAATTATTGGCAGTAGCGAGTCCTATGATCTCACTATCGATCGTCACTTTCATCGCACCGGAAATATCGTTGTAAAGTTTTCCCCATGCTGAAAGTCCATCGAGAGAAAATCCTGCGAGAAGAACTTCTTCGTTTACGCTTAAAAGATGATCGATTTGTTTTCTATCCATCGTTAATTTGAAAGCGAGTTCTTTTGTTCTTTCGTCGTCAAGGAAGAGCATGCAGAAATCGGCAGGGGATTTGAGAATACACATCTGCACTGGTTTGAACGCTTTTAAAAAACTCACTGAAAGCTTATTGGCCTTGTCTGATAAGGCCTTCGCATCGTAATCGAGAGCATTCACTGATGTCGATGTCATTGCGTAAGTTGTAACTTTGTAGAAGATGATATTCGTATCAAGGTAGAGGCGATTGAGTTCTTTCATCAACTCCATGCTGTTGTAGAGTTCTTCCATTTGATTGTTTTCGATTTGAATCATTAAATCATTGAAGAAAGATTTTTTTGATTCAATCGTGCGTGTGTTGGTCTCAATAATTTTTAGGTCTTCTTCTATCTTTGGATCTTTTAGATTTTTGTAGATGTTTGAATTATCCCAAGAAGCAGTTTGCAGATTTTTCATTGGATGACCTCGATAGATTGAAGTAGCGACTAGGGATATAATAATGTAAGCTATTCCATATGAATATAATAAATGGTGTGGAATAATTGATGAATTCAGTAAAAAAAAGAAATATGGCCATTCAAGTTTTACTTATGGTCGTGACTTTAGGGCTTTATAGTATTTATTGGTTTTATGAATCAGCTCTTGAATTGAAATTCATTGCAAAGGATGAAGAAGCTTCACCAGTCCTGTGGACTGTTGTGTTGTTTATCCCTTTGGGGGCAATCTATTCTCATTACAAATATTCTGAACTTTTTGAAAAAATATCAACCGAAAAAATTAATAAGTGGATTGTTTTTGTTTTATGGCTTGTTTTTTGTCCTGCGGTCTGGTTTATCGTCCAAAGAGATTTAAATATGTATGCAGACAAATTAGCAGTGACTAACGAGGTTCAATAATGAGAAAAGTAAAAGTTCAATCAGTAAAATACGACATGACGAAGACTACAAATCGCAAACGCAAAGACATGTTAGTTGATGCGCAGACTGAAAAGGCCGTCATCGATCAATTAGAAAGAATTCACAAAGGTGAAAAAGTTGTAAAGATCCACGAGATCATCTGGGATGAAAAACAAATTAAGGAAGTCGATCGCCTCGAAAGAATTGATCAACGATCTACATTTTATGGCGTCGTTAAATTCTTCGACCTCGAAAAAGGTTTTGGTTTCATCGCTCCTGATGAAGAAATGGATGATTTATTTTTTCATAAATCGGCTTGTACTGAGGGCGTGCCTTACGAGAACGACAGAGTCGAATTTAAAATTGGCGAAGGACCGAAAGGGTTGTGTGCTATAAAAATTAGAACTATTGAGTCGGAGTGATGATGAGTCTTCCATGGAATGAAGCAGACAAAGTAGCCTGGTTCAAAGAACAAACAATCAAGCGCTCTTATAAAAAAGAAGTCGTTACAAAAATAGAAGAACTCAAAAAAGATTTTGATGTTGTTCAATATGGTTCGCTTTCGATTAATCCTGAAAGTTATCCGCTCTTTTTTGTGAAAACGAGAAACATCGATTCAGCTAAGAAAACGATTCTTATCACTGGCGGAGTTCACGGTTATGAGACGAGTGGAGTGCACGGTGCTCTTGCGTTTTTAAAAGAAGAAGCGAAAAAATACACAGACAGATTCAATATCGTCTGTGCTCCTTGTGTGAGTCCATGGGCCTATGAAACGATCAACAGATGGAACGATAAGGCCATCGATCCTAACAGATCATTTGTTGCCAATAGCCCAGCTGAAGAATGCAGACTTTTTCTCAATGCTGCTCGCTCGTTAAATTTAAAAATCTATGCTCACTTCGATCTTCACGAAACAACTGATACAGACAATAGTGTTTTTCGTCCAGCACTTGAAAAACGAGATGCGATTCCACAAGAAGTGTGGGACATCCCCGATGGATTTTATCTCGTCGGCGATACAGAAAATCCCCAAAAAGAATTTCAGAAAGCGATTATCGATTCTGTAAAAAAAGTCACTCACATCGCGCCCTCTGATAAAGGGGGAATGATCATCGGTGTACCGATCGAGCAAGAAGGTGTGATTAATTACGAACTCAAAAAACTTTCCCTTTGTGGGGGATGCATGGATCCTGAGTACAGCACGACGACGGAAGTCTACCCTGATAGTCCCCGAGCGACGCCTGAGATTTGTGTGAAAGCGCAAGTGGCAGCTGTTGTAGGTGGACTAGATTTTCTTTCTACTATGTAAAATTTTCAATTCCCTCATCTGCCTTAATAATTTGTTATAATTCGCAAATATTAAGGAGACTCCCGTGATGTTTTTTAAACTGCTTGTTTTGCTGGTTCCCGTTTCCCTTTACGCTGGAAATATTCCGTTTTCCATTTATCACACCAATGATCTTCACTCTCATTTTGATGGTGTGAAATATTCAAGCGAAGGAGCAGAAGGATACGTTAAAAAAGGTGGTTTCGATCGACTGGCCACTGCTATAGAAGAATTTCGTGAAGACAAAAAGTCTCACGGAGAAATTGTTATCGGTGTAGATGCAGGTGATTTTTTTGCGGGAACTGTTTTTTCAGCGATTGCTCCTTCGAACTTAAAAAGTTTTCCAGAGTATGAATTTTTATCGCGCAACCATTTTGATGTTGTTACTCTTGGAAACCATGAATTTGATGCTGGTAACGTTGGACTTGAAAAAATGTTTGCCAAGGCCGCGAGTTATGCAAATGGTTCTGCTGTCGTTGCTACTAATCTCTATTTAAAAAATTCCACATCTCCTCTTGCAAAATATGTAGGTCAAAATTCTTTGATTAAATCTTACGTCATCAAAGATTTTAAAAGCGATAAAGGGAATTTGCGAGTCGCTTTCCTTGGAGTTCTTGGGCCAGATGCGTGTTTGGTGAGTAAGGCAACGAGAGGAGATATCGGTTACATCGGCTTTAAAGACGATAAATCAAAATCAGACATTAAGGGGCTTGCTCAATTTTTAAATCCGTTGATTAAAGATTTGAGAGAGAAGAACCAAGTTCAGGTGATTGTGATTTCTATGCACGGTGGTGGAGAAGAAGTCAACAACGTGGCCAAGAGTTTAAAAGGTGTCGATGTTATCATTGCGGGTCACACTCACGAAGTTCAATTTTCAGTTACAAATGGAACTATTATTTCGCAAACCGGATCTTATGGTGAAAACCTCGGGCTTCTGGAAATGCAATATGATTCTGACACGAAAAAAGTTTCTCTTCTTGATCCAGACAAAAAACCATTCAAACAAATTGATGAAAAAACTGTGGCATCACCAAAGTGGATGGAGCAGATAGGAGAGTGGAGAGCAGAGGCCGCAAAAATCATGGGACAGACTAGAGACCTCGAAGAAACAGTTTTTACTCTCAAGAGAGACTATATAAGAAGAGCAGAAGTGCATAATGAGCTTGGTAATTTTGTCACTGATATTCTCTTGAAAGAAATAAATAATCATGGAGCAGAGGCAGATTTTTATTTTACATCGTTAAGTTTGATTCGTGGATCACTTTATAAAGGCGTTCCTTATAATCGCGCTGACATTTTTGAAATGCTCTCAATTGGTTTTGATGAAAAACTTGATCCGGGAGTGAAGACAATCACTTTTTACTTAACAGCTAAGGAAGTGAAGGCACTGGTGAACTTCATGGAACTTTATTCACATATTTCAAAAAACTTCACACCGGCCTTTTCATCTAACCTTGAATTTGATTTAGCGAAGTATGGCGTGCCTTTCGTTAATCGCATTAAAAATTTAAAGCTCAATGGAAAAAAACTCGGCGACTTTCCAGAAGACCAACTTATTAAAGTGGCAACAAATCAATACGTCATGGGAAATCTGGGGACAATCGCCACGGCCACACATGGATTAGTAAAAATTGATCCAAAGGATTCGGCGGGAAACTCAACGAGGAATTATCCGACTTATTCTAAAGAGTATCAACTCTTCATTGAGCATTTTACTGCACGTTAGATCCTATCAAAGCATCTACTCTTGCAGTGTCAGCTCTCTCTCTGTAAGCTATTCATATGAATGCAACAATCTTATTGATCAGTTTTTTATTCTTGTCCTATGCAAAAGCGGAAGTCAAAGCAGAACCGAGGATGATTGTTACTTATCGTGCACCTGAAAGTGAAAAAGATTTGCGCTATAGCTACGATAACAGCGCTTTAAAATTAGCGTTGGAAAAAACAAAGGCAGAATTCGGTGATTATGATTTAAGGCCAAGTCCGGCCATGAACTTTACTCGCGCGATTAAAGAAATGAGAGAAAACACCATTCCTAATTTCATCATAAAGTTGAGTTATGAACATAGATTTAAGGATATGGATTTAGATTTTGCTCAGTTTCCGGTGGATTTGGGAATCGTTGGTTTTCGCGTATGTTTTACCAATCCTAAAACCAAAGAACTTTTGAAAAATGTAAAAACTTTGGATGACCTGAAAAAGTTTACTCACGGTCAGGGACAAGATTGGGCAGATGTAGAAATTTTACGTTCTCACAATTTCAATGTTGTTACGGTCGCAAGTTATGAAAGCCTTTTTAATATGGTGGCCATTGGTCGTTTTGATTTATTTTGTCGTGGGACTAATGAACTTTTAGATGAGTACAATAATCACAAACAACTTGCAGGTTTAGTTTATGATGAATCTTTTTCTTTAGCCTATCCACTACCACGCTTTTTTTATTCTAATAAAATGAATAAAAAATTAATCACTCGTATTCAGAAAGGTTTGATTCTTGCTTATAACGACGGATCTCTCAAAGAACTTTGGAAAAAGGAATATAAAAATAGTGTCGTTTTCGCCAAACTTAAACAGCGGAAAATCTTTTATATTGATAATCCTCTCTTAAAAGATATCAAGTTTGATTATAAAAAGTATTTCTTTAATCCTATAAAAGATGAGATTTAGGTTCTTTCCCTAAATTGTTGACCAACACAAAAATAGTGCAAAAATCGGTAAAAAAGTCCGTCTAAACGAAATAATTATAGGCTTAATTGTCTATAGTTAAATGGGCTATTTTAAGTTTAGCTAAATATCATTATGGGGCGGCCATTGGAGGTATAATTTTTTACTTAAGCGGACTTTTATTTTATGTGAGTCTATGAAATTTTTAAAATTGCCTTTTTTTGCCAGGTCGACATCCATATCGAAAAAAATGTTGGCAACGATTCTTTTACTTAGTTCAGTTGTGACATTTGTTATTACAACAATTCAATTAAGTTTTGATTATTTTCAGGAGATGAATTCTTTAGAAAAAAATATAGCGATGGTTGATAAAACCTACACAAAGAGTATTGCTGCCTCTTTATGGGATATGCAGTATTCACAGTTGCAAATTCAAGTCGAAGGAATTTTAAATATATCGGGAATTCAGAAAGTCGAAGTTCTTGATGATAGTAAAGTCATTGTGAAAACTGGGTCCATTGAAAATATTAAAACAGTAAAACATACTTTCGATCTTATTAAATATGACAATAATAAAAATCCGATCAAGCTTGGAAAGCTGGTTGTTTATGCGAACGTCGATCAAGTTCTCGGCAAAATTTATGAAAAAATATTTTTAATTTTTATTTCACAATTTATTAAAACGCTTCTGGTTTCTTTTTTAATCTACCTGAGTATTCAGCATTTGATTACAAGACATATAATTCATATTAGTAATTATCTAAATCAAGTTCGAGTAGGTTCACTTGATAAAGAATTATCTTTAGACAGAAAAGAAATTTCCAAGAAAAGTGAAGAGGGAGACGAGTTTGATAACTTAGTTTTTTCTATCAATCAGATGCAGGGAGAAATTAATCAGTCCTATTATGAGTTGTCGCTTTTGAATAAAGATCTGGAAGAAAAAGTAGATGCGAAGACAAAACTTATTTTAGATCAACGTAGCATGCTGGAATATACTTCAAAAATGTCGACTCTTGGTGAGATGGCAGGAGGAGTGGCCCATGAGATTAATAATCCTATTACAATTATTAGTTCATTGAATCGTATTATTAGAAAATCAGTAGAGAAAGGATCGACGGATCCAAAAGTTCTTTTTAAATGTTGCGATGATATTGATAATACTATTTCTAGAATTTCAAAAATTATAACAGGTTTACGAGTTATCTGTAGAGATGGAACGAATGAGGACTTTAAGCCCGAAAAAATCAGCGATATTTTAAATGATTCTTTATCTGTGTGTCGTGAAAAATTTAAGTCTAGAGGTATTGAGCTTAAAATTAATTTGGATCACGATGTTTACCAAACTGAAGTTAATGGCGGCCGTATACAACTCTCTCAAGTCTTTTTAAATTTATTGGGAAATTCTTTTGATGCTATTGAAAATCTTCCTGAAAAATGGATACAAATAGAAAGTGCAATAGAAAATGAAAAATTGGTGATCCGCTTTATGGATTCTGGAGCTGGTATTCCACAAGAATTACAAGAGAAAATCTTCAATCCGTTTTTTACGACCAAAGAGGTTGGTAAAGGAACAGGATTAGGTTTAAGTCTCTCGAGTTCGATTATAAAGCAGCACCAAGGTGAGTTTGCGATCGATATCAATTCAAGAAATACGTGTTTTGTAATTACATTGCCGGTTAGTGGGAGAGAAACATGCTTAAAGCAAGCGATATAACGGTATTGCTCGTAGATGACGAGGCTGACATTCTTGAGTCTTTGTCGATTAATCTTCAATTGGATGATTTTAAATTACTGACGGCTTCAAGTGGCATGGAAGCAATTGAAGTTTTGAAAAAGGCAACTATCGATTTCATCATCTCAGATGTGCGTATGCCTAAAGGAGATGGTGTGTTCTTATTAAATTACGTTAAAGAACACTATCCTCATGTGCCTCATATTCTTTTATACAGCGGGTTTGCTGAAATTACGGCGAATGAAGTTAAAAGATTAGGAGGGATTGATTTGATTTCCAAGCCACCTAATATTGATGAACTTGCTTCTATTATTAAAAAATACTGCAATTGTATTTGAGTCAGATGTAACAGGAATTAAGGTTTGGCGCTCCTTTTGCTAGATATCTCTTGTAAGAGATCAGCAAAAGAAAGGAGCCCCTATGAAACGCATAGAATTTTTAATACAAGCCCTCACCATTCAAATATTCTTTCTAATCCCATTAACTTCAAAGGCCGCGATCACAGACTGTAAAACATGTGGACTGATGGAGGGGGGAAGTGTGCTGCTAGGTTATTTAACGATCTTAGGAATTACAGTTATTATTTTAGGATCGATCTATATCGTGTTCCAAAAAGCCCTGAAAAATTACCATGAACACAATAAAATGCAGCACCACTCATGAAAGAAGTAACCAGCGCAAAAATATTGTTGTTTAAGAATGCAGAAATTTTTTCTCCAGAATACTTAGGGAAAAAAGATATTCTTTGTATTGAAGGAAAAATTATTCATATCGGTCATATCGAAGAAGAACATGTCAAAGCACTCGGCGCTGAATATGAATGCATTGATCTTGAAGGAACAATGATGGCTCCCGGTTTTATTGATCCTCATGAACACATCGTCGGCGGTAGTGGAGAGCACAGTTTTCTATCGCGTACTCCGGAAATTTCTGTGCTGGAAATTATTCGTTCTGGTATTACGACAGTGATTGGCTGTCTTGGTGTTGATACTGTGACAAGAACGATGTACACGCTTCTTGCTCACGCCAA
This sequence comes from uncultured Bacteriovoracaceae bacterium, assembly GCA_966211875.1. GTDB lineage: Bacteria > Bdellovibrionota > Bacteriovoracia > Bacteriovoracales > Bacteriovoracaceae > Bacteriovorax. Next base: position 27,889 of record CBIHNP010000011.1, on the reverse strand, counting down.
ATACATTAAAGAATCAGGTTTGACTGCTTATATCTGGAGTGGTGGTTATCCACTTCCTCCGGCCACGCTTACCGGTGAAATGGAAAAAGATCTTTTGCTGGTGACTGAAGTGATTGGCAATGGTGAAGTTGCACTTGCAGATGTTCGTGGTTCAGAGCTTACGGCGCTCGAAATTGCCAAGCAAGTGGCCATTAATTACAGCGGAGGGATTCTCTCCGGAAAATGTGGTGTCACACATTTTCATGTCGGCCCTGGGAAAAATAAAATGGATGTGCTCTTCGAACTTCTGGAAAAGTATGAGGTTAATCCGGAATCAATTTTTCCTACACATGTGAATCGCACAGTTGAACTTTTGAAACAAGCGGCGGAACTCACGCGAAAAAAAATTACAGTCAATATGGACATGGCCGATCAAAATCTTTGTTCCTCTCTACAAAAATTTTTAGAGTTTAAAGGAGACTTAAAATATCTCACGCTTTCTACTGATGCTGCGATCATTTCCCCCTGTGCGCTTCTCACTCAATTGCAATTTGTACATAAAGAACTTAAATGGTCTCCGGAAAAATGGTTACCTCTTTGTACAAGTCAGACCGCTGATTTTCTCCGTCTTAAATACAAAGGTAGATTGGAAAAAGGAAGAGATGCTGATTTAATTGTTTTTGATCCGAAGACTATTCAGTTGATCTATGTCATTGGGAAAGGAAAAATTCTCATGCGCGATCGCAATGTTGTATTTAAAGAAGATTGGATAAAGAATTCTACTCGCGAATTTTCATTTGTCGGTGAACAAGAGGTTAAGAATGCCAAACTTGAGAACCTATATCAGCAGAAGAGTGAAAGCTGATTATGCAATGAAGAGGTGATGTGATGATCTATGTCGGCACAGCTGCCTGGAGTATTCCTAAGATTGCAGAAGAGTTGTTTCCTCGAGAAGAAAGTCATCTTGAGCGGTATGCACACGTGTTGAATGCCGTTGAAATCAATACTTCTTTTTACCGCGATCATCAGCCACAAACTTATTTAAAATGGGCCTTAATGACTCCGGACTATTTTCGTTTCAGCGTAAAAATAAATAAGAGGTTTACACATGCGAAACTCGATTTTGATCACGAGGATTTAAAAGAGAGTACTCAGGACATTATGCTTCTCGGAGAAAAGTTAGGAGTTCTGCTGCTTCAATTTCCAGCAGGTCAGATTTTCCATTCTAAGAAAATGAAGAAATTTTATTCAACGATGAGAGATGTTTATCAAGGAGCGATTGCCCTTGAAGCGAGAAATTTGAGCTGGATGCATGAAGAATCGCTAAAGCTTATGCAAGAATTTAAGATTTCGAAAGTCACAGCTGATCCGGAGAAATGTCCCGGCAAATTTAACGGAGAAATCGAATATTTTCGTCTTCATGGTTCACCTGAGATTTATAAAAGTAATTATTCTAAAAAATATTTAGAAGAACTCTCACTGAAACTCCAGAGAACAAAAAAAGACACCTGGTGTATTTTCGATAATACGACATTTGGATATGCGACAATAAACGCTATAGATTTATCTTTAACTACTGAGAAAAACGCAAGGCAGACTGAAATACTCATGTAATTATTTTAATCTATTATTTCGAGTTTACCGATAAAGTCTCGAATGAAGACTAACTTCCACACTCTCATTTTCCTCTCGTTGATTCTGCCTTTTACAGCTCGAGCAGAGTTGCATGAAAACGTTTCATTCATTCAATCTGTTTTAAATAAAATCAGCAGCAGCACGTCTCCAAAAAACTATACATGTGGAAACCTCGTCATAGAACAAAACAGTTGTTCAAATCTCTTAAATATATTCAAGAGAGACGAGAGCACAGGTATGTTCTTCGGAATGATCAACGATTCTCCCTGGGACACGTGCAAAAAATATCTTCCTGACAGCAAAGATATTTCTCTCAATCAATTAGAAAAAACATTGGCAGAAAATAACAGAACAGGATTGGGATTAAGAAACAATTATTTCTCGTCTCATATCGAAGAATGTTTTCCTAAAAGCGATCAATCAAAGCCTGAGGCGGCAACTCAAAAGAAAATTGTTCTGACGATGGGATATGATTATTTAAATCGTCTGAAAAAAAGTACGAGTGCGATGTCCGAAGAAGTGAAGAGAGTAAACTCGATCATCGGCGATCCGATTGAGAAAGGACTTCCATGCGATAAGTTCTCAATGCCTCAGGATGCAAAAATTTGCGGTGATATTAAAGATCAGAAATGTAAACCTCGCAATGAATTGGCCCTGTATACTGATTCACTTTATGAAAATGCGATCGAACCGTTAATTGCCCTTAAACAAGCTCGCAAAGCCCTGCTTGAAAATTTCAGCAAAACTCGCACACTTTGGAGACCTGAAAGTAGAAATGCGCTAAAAGATTTAGACAATAAAATGAAATCCATCGAATCTCAATTTCCTATTCTCAAAGGAAAAGAGCTTGCGCCATTTATGGCGAGTGAAACTCGCGATGGAAAAATTCCGGATAAAACTAAACTTCAAACAGCGATCAAGAATCAATTAGTAGAAAATCGCACGACCCTTTCCAAGAAGCTCAACGAGAACGTTGATATGAACAATTGTATTGTTTATGGAGAAGAAAGTTCTTGTAAAGATTTCACTGAAAGATTTGAACGCGTTCCTCCTCGTGAAGAAGTCATGTTTTTTGAAAAAGGAATGTCGCCAGAGAATCGAACGAAGGCGAGAGTTGCAAGTCAACTCTATAATACGAATCAATGTCTCGATGATTTTAGAGGATTAAAAAACGAATTTAATTCTTTTGCTGCTGATTTTTCAATCAACGTCGGTCTGACCATTTTTACTGGAGGAACCGGACTTCTCGCGAGAGCAGGAGGAATGGGAGTGAAGATGGCGGTTGCCGGACATCGAGCGATGCTCATTGCGGATGCTGCTTTCCTGGGAAAAGGAGTTGATGAAGCGATCAACACTTGTTCAAAAGAATTAAATAAACTTGAATCGATGCCAACAGCAGCTGCGAATACAAACAATGCATGTCCAGTATCGCTTGCGGCCCCAGAAAGTGTTGTCGTGGCTAATTATCAAGGTTGTGTGACTGGTGCAATGATGGCGTCGTTGAATGCACTTCCTTTTGTACCAGCGGCCGTTTCAAAATATTTAGCGAGAGTGAAAGTTCCAAAAACTGCTGTGGCTGAAGAAGTAAAAGATCTCTGGAAATTTAAAGGACCGAAGAAAGCTTTTGATCCACATGATTTGAAATCAACAGGAACAATTCTTCCGAATGGAAAAATACAAGATCCGTCGAAGGTTTTTAACCGAGATGGAGTTTATGTTTATCTCGTCGATGAGAAAGGAAATATGGTCATCTCACATAGAACACCTGATTTAAGTGCAGGAGTTAAAGAGGGCGATCAGTTTTTAGCAACTCACCGTGGTCTTTATAGTACTTTAAGCAAAGAAGGTGATGCTGTCGTCGTTGCGGCCGGAGAAATACGTGTTGTCGGTGGAGTTCCTGTATCTGTTTCTCCGCGTGCCGGAAGTTTTCACAATACACCTGAAGAAGTTTTAGAAAATATAAAAAAGATGGGAAGTGCAGAAGAGAAAGCTAATGCGGATAAAATTTTAAAAGAAATGAAATCTATTCCTCCTGAAGAGAGTAAAGAAGCATGGATGGTTGAGATGCATATGGAAGATTATTTAGATGCCAATCCTTCTTTGCGTTCGACATACCAGAAAGTAAAAGAGCAATTAATAGACTTAACTGATAAACGACTTGCGATCACTAAAGAATCAATGTCATCCAAGGGACTTCTTCCAAAAGATGTTGAGACGGAGTTTACAAGAAACGTTGCTGGTGATGCCCATATTGAAGGGAAAGCCGCGGCCATTGCTGAAATCAATTGCAGCAAAAGTAAATCTTGTTCGAATCAGTTAGATGCTTATCAAAAAATCGCGAAGAAATTTATCGAGAAATACAAAAGTCCTAAAGGAAGTGAGAATGCAGTCTATAAGAAGTTTACTGAACAAATAGGGAATAATAAGACTGAAAAAGATCGCGCTTTTAATTTCCTTAATCAGAGAAGTAGTTTGCTCTTTAAAGAAGGTCCGATTGAGTTTATGCAAAATGCTCATCCTGAAAAGTTCGGATTGACTCCAGAACAGGCCATGAAATACCTGGATGAGTGGAGCAAGCAGTTTTAAATTCCTGATTTCTTTCGCCTCAAAAAAAGGGCTTGAAAAATATTACACCTTATGGTGTAATATTTTTATGGATCAACTAACTGACGTATTAATAGCTATTTCTCACCCTACACGCAGAGCGATTATCGGCCAGCTCGCCAATGGGCCAGCACGTTTTTTAGATATCGCAAAACCACATGATACCGCCTTGAATTCCATCACAAAACATTTGAAGCTTCTCGAAAGAGCAGGGCTCATTGAGCGCGAGAAACAGGGACGTGAAGTCTTTATTTCTTTTCGTGCAGAACCGCTTCAAGAAGTCTCTGGATGGGTTCATGAGTATGAACGTTTTTGGAATAAGCATCTCGATGAATTTGCCCTTCATTTTAAGAATAAAAAAACGACTAAAAAAGTTAAGGAGAAAAAGCGATGAGTAAACCACCAAAGACAATGGAACTAAAATTCGAAAGAGTCATTCCTGCAAAACCAAGTGATGTGTATACGGCATGGTTAGATAAAAAAACGCCAGGAACTACTTGGCATGAAAATGATAAACTTATTTTAAATGCGAAAGTGAATGGATTTTTTTATTGGTTGATTGATGGAAATGCACATTATGGGCGTTTCTTAAAAATGCAAAAATCAAAACTGCTTCAATACACATGGATGTCTCGCCACACATTGGGTGAAGAATCTAAAGTCACTGTAACATTCAAGAAAATTGCAGAAGGAACTCTCATGACTCTTGTCCATTCTGATTTGCCGAAAGATGAAAGAGCAAAAGTACATGAAGCTGGATGGAATCATTTCCTGGATAAATTAACAGGGCACTATCAAAGCAAAGTAAAAAAAGCTAAAAAATAAGTAATGGGGAACATTGTTCCCCTGTCTATCAATGAGAAAGTGCCGGACCTTCATCAGCATTCGGTTTAGAAATTCTAGTAAGCGTTTCTTCGATATTATCCGGATGTTCAAGCGATTGGGCCAAATCACCTAATGACAAAATTCCCACCAATCGTTTTTCACGAGTGAGCACAGGAAGTCTTCTGATCTGTTGCTCGCCGAGATTTTCTGAGACTTCATCGAGAGTCTGATCTTCGAAACAATAAAGAACACTTTTAGTCATCACATCGCTGACTTTTGTTTTGCTTGGATCTTTGCTTTCTGCAATTCCTCGAATAACCAAATCGCGATCTGTAACCATTCCCACTAATCGATCGTTTTCTGCTATGGGAAGCATTCCGAATTTACCGTCACGCATTTTCTTTGCGACTTCACATAATGTCATATCGGGATTTCCTAATTCAACTTGTTTTGTCATACACTCTTTAACTAACATAATATGCCTCCTGGTATGTTCTTCTTAAATTTAATTGCAGTAAACATACCAAGTGGAGTGCATTGATAATGGACGAAGTTCACAATACAGAGAAAACTATTCGACTCTTCATTGGAATAGATTTTCCAAAGGAAATGAAAGCGGCAATAGATTATTTTTTGCAACCCATTCATCAATCATCGAAAGGTTGGGAGAATCCTCACGACTATCATCAGACTTTGCTTTTTATTGGATCAACTCCAGAGAATCAAATTGAGGAAATTAAGAAACGCCTTGATCAACTTGTCTTTCATTCCTTCACACTCAAAACTTCTGATTTTAAATTTTTTAATCGCAGGATTATGTATCTTGATCTTATACCTTCGGCAGATTTATTAATTCTCGTGCACACGATTCAAAAAATGTTTCCAGAATATGTGCGAGAGAATGAGAAAGAATTTCTTCCTCACATTACAGTGAAGCGATGGCAGCGCTATGAATTTGAACATATTGTTAATGGTTTATCGAATCGCCATTTGGAATCGATCAAGTTTGAAGTAAAATCATTGGCCTTATTTAAGTCAGAGAAAGATCTAATGGGAAATAAATATCACGTCATTCATCGTACCAATCTTCAATAATTCATTAAGAAAAATTGTCTCTTTTGTTTAAGTGAATATGTGATAAATTATTATGTGTATGCATCACCACCATCATCATAATCATTATCTCGTTGCACTTTCCGTATTGATTGCGATTTTTGCTTCATATACCGCACTTGATCTCGTCAACAGCTTGAGTAATTCTCGAGGGAAAATTCGCTATTTCTGGCTTATTGGCGGCTCTATTGCGATGGGGATTGGGATTTGGAGTATGCATTTTATTGGTATGCTTGCCCTTCGTCTTCCAGGCATTGATATCTATTATGATATCCCGTTATTGATTCTTTCTATTCTTGTGGCGATTGCAGCTTCAATGCTGGCCCTTTTTATTGTGACAAATCGTAAGCCAACCGCACTCTCATATATATTTGGAAGTATCATGATGGGAGGTGCCATCGCAGGCATGCACTATATCGGCATCGCTTCAATGCGAATGCCAGCAACAATTAGTTGGGATTATTTTTATGTCGCACTCTCAATTCTTGTTGCGATGATTGCAAGCTTTGGCGCTTTATTTCTTTCATTCAGATTAAAAGATGATTTGAGTATTAAAGGTTTTGGCCGCAGAGGATTGGGTGGTATTCTCATGGGAATCGCAATCTCAGGAATGCACTACACTGGTATGTATGCAATGATGATTACTCTGAATGGCGATGTGAATTTTTCTTCTCAACAATTGCTCGCAAGCGAAAATCTTGCAACAGCTATTGTTATTGGAACACTCCTTGTTTTAGGGCTGGCATTAACAGGATCAAACGTCGACAGAGCTCTCGTGAAAAAAACATTGTTGAACGATGCTCTGGAAGATGGGATTAAATCTCGTGATGAATTTCTCTCGATTGCTTCTCACGAATTGAAAACACCTCTCACATCAATGAAACTTAATCTTGAATTCATTATTCGCCAGATTGAAAAGGGCGAAACGGATACTGGGAAAATTGCAGCGGCCATTATGAAAACAGATAAGGGTCTTAATCGTATTACTTCTCTCGTCGACGACATGCTCGATATGTCACGCATTCAATCTGGAAAACTAACACTTGATAAAGTTGAAGCAAACTTATCTAAAATTGTGACAGAAGAATTCGAAAGATTTAAACCACAATTTGAAATGGCAGGAGTTCCTGCACCAATATTAAGAGTGGAGGAAAATATCATCGGACGTTTTGATGTTTTCCGAATGGATCAAGTCGTTACGAACTTACTGAGTAATTCTTTGAAATATGGAGATGGAAAGCCTGTTCAGGTTCAACTAAGTCGTAAAGATAATAGTGCATTACTTACAGTAATCGATCAAGGCGTTGGGATTTCAGAGGAAAATCAACTCAAGATCTTCAATCGTTTTGACAGAGGGGCAAGCCCAAAGGAAATTGCCGGACTCGGTCTTGGACTTTCTATAGTTGAAGAAATTGTAAAATCTCATTCGGGAAAAATTTGGGTTGAAAGTACTGTAGGGAAAGGTTCAATTTTTTATGTAGAAATTCCTCTTGCATAACTTTTTTATCAGAATTTAAATTAATAATAATTTTACCATAGAGCCTTGTGCTGAACGATCAGTTGTGATGAATTAAAGTTGCGTCTTTTGAATCCTCACAAGGAGAGTTCAGATGAATGTTATTTGGGCGTTTAATCCATTTGAAAAAAATCAAAAATTGCATCTTTTTGGAAGAGATTTAATTAAATGTCTTTTTACCAATAAAGATTCTATTGAGGTTGTGTATGTCGCATCTAATGCTGAAGCAGAATTAGCAACAGCATTTAATATTCCTTTAAAACAAAGATATTCTACATATCCCCAAAAAATTATTGTCAACCTGTTGCATTCAATCGGAATAAGCGGTTATAAAATAAAAATTTTACTAGAGAAAAAAATTTCCATTACGTCTGTTGTAAAAAAATTAACCAGTCTTACTAAGAAGAATAAAGCTGATATTGTTTTAATCGCTTCAGGCAACAAGAAAATGTTGTCGAAAATAATATTAGGTAGTTTTGCAGAATCGATGATTCATTTGTCTGTATGTGACTTATTGGTCTTTAATCAAGATACTAAATTTCAATTTAAACATCCTGAGACTTTGCTTTACGCCTATGATTTTTCACCAAAAGGTTTGCTTGGATTAAAGCGTGCTCTTTTTTACGTAAAAAAATGGAAAGCTAAGCTGATCGTGGTTTATGTACCAGTGGTTGAATTTGCCATGAATCTCGAAGATTTTCAAAGTGAAACTGAACATAAAATAGAATCATTGAAGAAGTTTCTTAATAAAAATAAAATTGATTTCGATATATATACTGATTTTAAAACGACACACATTGCTGATGCCGTTTTAAAGATCGCTCATGAAACTGAAGCTGCGATTATATTAACCGCAGCTCAGGCCAATAAGCTTGAAACCTTGTTAGGCGGAAGTACAACACGTAATATTTTGAGAAAATCATCTCTTCCCACTCTTATATTAAAAGTTTAATTTTTCTCAAACCGATTGAAAGTTCATGGCCTTTGTTTTTTTATCAATCGTGTTGAATATTTTAGTTGCACCATTTTTTACAAAAATGTTTTTTGCCAACAATTGATCTTTTAAATTATTTGCGTGAACAGAAATGACAATACCTTTGTCTTTGACAAATTTTTCAAGTCTTTTCGCTTCAAATTTTGAGACTCCCAGTTTAATAAAGGCTCCACTTAGACTTCCAACTGTACCACCTATCGCAATTCCGGCTAAGGCGCTGGCAAGCGGTCCTGCTGCCACCATTAGCCCCACACTTGGCAAAAAGAATGTATCGAGACTTGCTAGCCATCCTAAAATTCCTCCTGCTGTAATCCCAGCAACAAGACCGGTTGTGGCCCCCTCACTTGTTTTTTTATGTTCAGTCCCTTCTTTTTGAACGAGATGTTTGTTTGCGATTATCGCAATGTCTTCGCTCCAGAATCCAAGCTCGCGCAATTCATGTAATGTTTTTTCCAAAGTTTTATTATCCTTAAAAAGACCAATGATGATTGGTGAACTTTTTGTTTTATCAGAAGATGTCATATATCCATCCTTGTTAGTGATAAATAAATTGTAGCGAAGTGGGTATTCCAAAAGATAATAGAAATTAATGATTGTTAGCAGATTGAAATAAAATGAGTAGGGCTAAGATCTAGAGGAAAAATGCAAGATGATTTCACTGAAAAGTGTATTGGTAATTGAAGCGATAATACAAATGACAATATCAATGGGGTGTAAGAAAGAAAAACGTAAAATATCCCGAATTGCAGGAATATAAAGTGCTGCAGTTAACAGTATAAGAGAACTTACAGAAATATAGTTTATAACTTTGTTTGGAGCTGTCTTGATTTTATTATAAAACGATAAATCCGATGGACGACTTAAATAAATGAGAAAGGTATTAGAAAGTACTAGAGTTGTTATAACAAGCGTTCTTGCATCAGCTTCACCCTGACCGCGGTATAAAGCGATCATATAAATAATAACGAGAACCAATAGAATAGAAATTCCACGAGAAAAACTTGAAATCCAAATCGTTTTATTAAACAGACGTTCGTCTGCTGTTCGCGGTTTTTGTTTCATAATAGTTTTTGATGCCGGTTCAATTTCAAAAGCGATTGATGAAGCAGGTTCGATAATTAAATGCAAATAAGCAATGTGAGCAGGGAGCAGCACAAGGGGAAGTTTGGTAATAATAGGAATAACTGACATTCCCATAATAGGAATGTGAATCGCGAACAGATAGACAAAAGCATTTTTTAAATTGGCATAAATTCTTCTTCCTGTTCGGATAGCTTCTACAATCGAAGAAAAATCGTCGTCGACTAAAACGATATCAGACGACTCGCGGGCAACGTCCGTTCCTCTTCCTCCCATCGCAATTCCAATATGCGCATTTTTTAAAGCGGGAGCATCATTTACACCATCGCCGGTCATTGCAATGATTTCTCCTGCTTCCTTGAGTGCTTCAATTAAAAGAAGCTTTTGTGCAGGCATAACTCTTGAAAAAATATTTATTTCTTTTACAGCTCTTGCGAGTTCAATTTGAGAAAGTGTTTCTATTTGCGAACCAGTGATGACATGCTCACAATTTTCCAATCCGATTTTTCTTGCGATACTTTTAGCCGTTATTGGATGGTCTCCAGTGAGCATCATGACTCGAATGCCTGCAGTTTTGCATTCTGCAATTGATTCTTGAACACCTTCTCTTACAGGATCAGCAATTCCGATAAAACCTAAAAAAGTAAAAACAAAATCATGTTGTCTTTCAGGAAGTGGGGCCGAATCGATATGGGATTTCGCCACACCTAAAATTCTTAATCCTTGGGCCGCCATTTCTTCTGAAACAATTTTTAATTTTGTTTCCGTCTCTTCATTTAATCTGCACAATTTAAGAATGGCCTCGGGAGCACCTTTAGCTCCAATATAAAATTCTCCTTCTGATTTTGCTCTCCATGCATGAGTGATGGAAAGAAGATCATTTGTAAGAGGATATTCTTTTTCCAGATTCCAATCATGATGAAGATGTTCTGTTCCTTTTAGATATTTATTGCCTGCTGAGGAAAAGGCAATCTCCATTGGATCATGCGGATTTTTTTTACTGGCCAGAATACCAAATTCCAGAGCTTCATGAAATTCTTCAGGGAGATCGGTTACTGTTGCATTTGATAGATCAATCATCTGATTATCTGAGTAAATGCATTGTATAGTCATCTGGTTGAGTGTGATTGTACCGGTCTTATCGACACATAAAACTGTAATGGAGCCTAAGTTTTCAACAGCAGAAATTTTTCTGGTTAAAACTTTTTTCTTGGATAATCTCCATGCCCCCAAAGCAAAAAAGATAGTGAGCACGGCCGGCAATTCATTTGGCAAAATGGCCATGGCGAGTGAAAGTCCAACCAACACTCCTTCAACGAGATTTTGTCTTGATTGCGAATATATGATGGTGACGATTAAACATAATCCAATGGCAAAGAAAGCGAGGTGATTTACCAATTCTCTCGTTTGAATTTCCAGTTGTGTGGAAGTGTTCTTGGTTTGGCCAATCACTTTTCCTATTTTTCCAACTTGGGTTTGCTCTCCAATATTTTTTACAATGGCGACTCCTTCGCCATGGATGACAGCCGTACTGGCCAGAAGAGATGAGGATATATTTTTACTTACTGGTAACGATTCACCAGTCAGCAATGATTCATCGATTTTTAAATGTGCTCCCGAAATTAAAATCGAATCGGCCGGAATGCGGTCTCCTTCATTGATATAAATAATATCTTCTCTGACAATTTCTTTTCCGGGAACTCTGTTTTTAACTCCATTTCTTAAGACGACAGCACGAGGACTTGAAAGATCTCTTAAGGCTTCTATCGCTCGTTCTGATTTTCTTTCCTGAAAGACGGTGATTCCTATAATGAGAAAAAGAAAAGCAAGGAGCATAAGAGCTTCATCATGGTCACCAAGAAAATAATAGGTAATCCCACAGCCCAAGATCAGATAAACCATAGGCTCTCTTAAGACGTTCATAATAAAATAATTTAATTTTTTAGGTTTGCTTTCCGGAATTTCATTAAGGCCTTCGAGTTCCTGTCGATTTAAAACGATTGAAGATGAGAGTCCCCCTTGGGAAATAATTTCGTTTCCTTTTTTGATATCGATAATTTCATCTTCTTTTTGATAATCATTCATTTCTCTAATCTACAATGAGGATTTTTAAGATGTCTCGGTTTCTCTCTTCGCAAGATCACAAAAGATTAAAAAAAAACAAAGTAATAATTAAACTTTTTGATTGTTAGTGTATTTCTATAAGTTTTTTTCCTTAAACTAGATTAAATTTACAATAATCAATTTATCTGTGTATGAGGATATATATGTAATGGAAGGAGAAATATGAGGGAGTGCAGAACAAATAAAAGTTTATGGTTTACACGGCTTTTTTATTCTATTTCAGCAACAATTGCACTTCTTGGTATCGCAGGTTGGAAGACAGAGACAACCTTCTTATTAAGTTATATTAAGGACTATCCTAAAATGATGCCAAATACAGCTATCAGCTTAATGCTAGGTTGTGCCTCATTTTTTCTTCTGTTTGAATTCTCGCATTCAAAAGTTGCCACAGTATTAGGCAAGGCCCTTGCTGTTGTTGTGGCTATTATTTCCGGTTTAATTATTTATGAATATCTCGCCAAACAAGTTCTCATTGTAGATTCTTTACCAAAAGTTTTAGACATTGAGGCAAAACAATTTTATGGCAGACCTTCCTTTGAAGCAGCCTTGATGATTTTTATAAGTTCATGCTCACTCATATTCTTCAGAACATATTTTAAAAAATCGCTAATTTCTCAATATATAAGTTTCTCTTCAATATTTATCATTCAGTTTTTCTTTATTGGATATATGACCAAAGCATCCTTTGTGTATAGTTTGCTTATTCCTGGCCATACGGGAATAGCTTTGCCGACACTCTTAGCACTCCTTTTTCTTAACATGGCCTTTGTTGCTGCTAATTCTGAAATCGGTTTTACTTCCATTTTATTTAAAAAAACAAGTTGTTCAGGGGTAGTAATAAGAACATTGACCTTGGTGATTTTTTTGCACCCTGCTTTTTTAATTTTTTTCTTCAAATATTTTCAAGGCATTTATTATAATGAACAAGGTCTTCCACTGGCATACTCTACCACGCTAACGTTATTCTTATTTACTTTTATAATATGGAGATTAGCCACTTATATTGAGCAGATAGACACAAAAAGAACTCTCGTTGAAGAAGCGCTATTCAAGAGTGAACAAAAATATAGAGGACTACTCGAAGCGGCTGGAGACGCTATTTTGATAACGACGATGGATGGAGAAATCGATTTTATAAATGATACAGCTCTTGAATGGTTTGAATACTCTCGTGAAGAAGTCATTGGAAAAAAAATTGAAATGCTCGTACCAGAAAGGTTGCGGACAAATCATATCAATTTACGTAATGAATATATGCAAGCTCCAGTGGCAAAGCCTTTGAAAGGCAGAACTTCACCAATCATAGGTAGAAAAAAGGATGGATCAGAATTTCATGTAGAAATATCTCTGACTCCTTCAGTGAGCGAAGGGAAAATATTTGTTACGGCGATGATTAGAGATATAACAGAAAGGCGTAACAAAGAGATACAAAAGGAATTTCTAGACAATTTAACGGCCATTCTAAATAAGTCTTTTGAGTTTGAAGGAATGTTGAATAAACTGTCTGAGCCTTTAGTTGGTATATTCTCTGATTGGTGTGCGATAAATGTAGGTCCTCTTAGTCAAGATATTAAATATTCAATTGCTTATCATCGCGATAAAAAGAAAGAAGAAATTTTAAAACAGTTTATTGGAAACATAAAAATTGAGGAAAAAGAAAATCCTTATGTAATAAAAAATATTAACCCAGAAGAAGTTAAAAGATTGTTGTCCCTGAATCAAACCCAGTTTGAGCAATTGAGTAGTGTCGGTATGCAATCGTTTATTAGTATTCCATTAATCGGAAGAAATATTTATTTGGGTAGTGTTTTGCTGGTTTCTTCTCACCATAATTTTTCAAACGAAGAATATCAACTTGCTCTTGAAATGATTGATAAAGTTTCATTATCGATTGACAATGCTCGGCTCTATCTGGAAGCTAAGAAAGCCGTTAAATCGAGAGAAAATACATTAGCAATTGTATCACACGACCTTCGAAATCCTTTGTCAGCAATTAAAATAGCCATTCGATCTTTTGATAAATTTTTTCCAAAGACTCTTGCTGACGATGAAACAAATGCGAGATTAAAAAAGAACATAGACATTATTAAAAGATCTTCTGAAAGAACAGATAGAATGATTAATGATTTATTGGATTATGCCAAAATCGAATCTGGAAATTTATCTTTGGATAAAAAAATGGAATCACTGGCTGATTTGATTACTGAAGCAAAGCTTACAATGGACATGATGGCTCAAGAAAATCATACCCCTCTTATTTTTTCACCTGCGGTAGAGGGTAGTATTTATTGTGACAAAAACAGATTATTCCAAGTGTTAGAAAATTTGATAGGTAATGCCTTTAAGTTTTCGCCCAAGGAAGAACCGATCAATGTGAATGTTACTCACGAGGAAAATGACTGGCTTTTTTCTGTTCATGATCATGGCGTTGGAATGAGCGAAGAAACAGCTAAGCATATTTTTGAGAGATATTGGCAGCCTGAAGAAACAAGAAAGCAAGGGACGGGCTTAGGTCTTGCAATAGTTAAAGGAATTGTTGAAGCCCATAAGGGACACATTTGGGTCAAAACAGAAAAAGGAAAAGGATCTACCTTTTATTTTACAATACCAGAACAATTAGGAATTGCTGATTCAAAACAATACATTTAAATATTAGTAAAACTAATTTTTTACTTCTGTGAATATGCGTCTCCTTTCCAAGCTTAAGATTTATTCTATTTTTTTCCGAGCTGTTTTAAATCAGTTTTTTTGTTTCATCATAGTTGTATAGTTTGATCATAGTGATGACGAGACAATATCATAAAGGGATAACATGGAAGAAAAAAATCAGAAATTTATTAAATGGTTTAACGATATTTCAATAAAGGATGTTCCTCTTGTTGGCGGAAAGAATGCTTCTCTGGGGGAAATGTTTCAAGCCTTATCGTCTCATGGAATTCAAATCCCAAATGGTTTTGCAGTGACTGCAGATGCCTTTTCTGCTCTTTTACAAACAAATCATCTTGAAGAAAAAATTTATCCAATGCTGGCCGATTTAAACATGCAGGATATTGAACATCTGGCGAGTATCGGTTTAAAAATCAGGGCGATTATTCGAAATGCACCTATTCCGGAAAATATTCAAAATGAAATTCGTGAAAGTTATAATGAACTTTCCAGAATTGCCGGAGTCGAAGAACTGGATGTCGCCGTTCGCTCTTCGGCAACAGCAGAAGATCTTCTTGAAGCTTCATTTGCAGGTCAGCAGGAAACATTTTTGAATGTTCGCGGTGCTGATGATTTGATGACGGCTTGTCGAAATTGTTTTGCTTCACTTTTTACGGACAGGGCGATCAGCTATCGAATCTCAAATGGTTTCGAACACTCAAAAGTAAAATTATCAATCGGCGTTCAACAAATGATAAGATCCGATCTGGCCTCTTCTGGAGTTATTTTTACACTTGATACAGAATCTGGAGCGAGAAATATCGTACTCATTAATAGCTCTTACGGTCTTGGTGAAAACATAGTCGGAGGAAGAGTTGATCCGGATGAATTTTTGGTACAAAAATCTTTAATCGGTAAATCTTCAAATCCTATTCTCAGAAGAAAAGTTGGTTCTAAGCAACTCAAAATGGTTTATTCCGGACATGGAAGCCGCTCTACAAAGAATGTTGAAGTCTCAAAGACCGATCAAAGAAAACTTTCAGTTTCAGATCGTGAAGTCACAATACTTGCAAGTTGGTCAGTGAAAATTGAAGAATATTATTCAAAGATCAACAATCGCGATACTCCAATGGATATTGAATGGGCCAAAGACGGGCAAACGGGGAAACTTTATATTTTACAGGCACGTCCTGAAACTGTTCACGCAAACGTCGCAAAGATAGCTGGAACATTTGCTTTAAAAAAGCGTTCCAGAGTTTTACTAAAAGGTCGCTCTGTAGGATTAAAAATTGGGGCAGGCCCTGTAAAAATCATTAGGGATGTTTCTCAATTACCAAGTTTTCGGGAAGGAGATGTTTTAGTCGCAGAAATGACTGATCCCGATTGGGAGCCGATTATGAAAAAGGCTTCAGCGATTATAACGAATCGAGGAGGGAGAACATGTCATGCAGCCATTATTAGCAGAGAGCATGGTGTTCCTTGTATTGTTGGAACCGAGACAGCAACAGAAGTACTAAGTGACAAACAGGAAATAACTGTCTCATGTGCTGAAGGTGATGAAGGAATCGTCTACGAAGGGGTGCTTCCTTTCAAAGAAGAAAGTATTGATTGGAAGAAAATTCAAGCGACAAAAACAAAAATCATGGTCAACATGGCCAATCCAGCACAAGCGCTGATGACTTCTTTATTGCCAGTCAGTGGAGTTGGGTTAGTGCGAATGGAATTTATCATTAGTGAGTTAATTCAAATTCATCCAATGGCGCTCGCACATCTGGATTCAATAACAGATTCTTCATTGGTAAATAGAATCAGAGATATTCTTGGAGTCTACAGTAATAATCCTGAGCAATATTTTATCGATAAACTTGCTGAAGGAATTGGAGTGATTGCGGGGGCATTTTATCCTCGTCCTGTGATTGTTCGTTTTTCAGATTTTAAAACGAATGAATATTCAAAATTGCTCGGAGGAATACAATTTGAATCAAGTGAAGAAAATCCCATGATAGGTTTCAGAGGGGCTTCACGCTACTACGATGTTCTTTATAAAGATGGATTCGCTCTTGAGTGTAAAGCGATAAAGAAATTGCGTGAAGTTACCGGACTGACAAATATAAAAGTCATGATTCCTTTTTGTCGTTCTCCGGAAGAAGGGCAAAAGGTCATTGAAGAAATGAAAAAAAATGGATTGGAACAGGGGGATTTGGGACTGGAAGTTTATGTCATGTCCGAAATTCCAACCAATGTTTTAAGGGCGCAGGAGTTTGCACAAATCTTTGACGGATTTTCTATCGGATCAAATGATCTTACGCAAATGGTATTGGGTGTTGATCGCGACTCTTCAAAAATCAGTCATCTCTTTAACGAAAAAGATCCATCTGTATTAAAAATGCTTCAACTGGCAATTGCATCGGCCAAGAAAGCAGAACGACCAATTGGAATTTGTGGACAAGCACCAAGTGATTATCCGGAAATTTCTCAGTTCCTGGTAAGAGAAGGGATTACCTCTATATCTGTTACGAGTGATGCTGTCTTCAATACCATCAGACATGTTTTTACAGCTGAGAATGAAGAAAGGAGATCTTATGAAAGTCGCAGTGTTTAGTCCTCATGAATTTGAAAAAACTTATTTGTTGAATGAGGCAAAACAATACAATCATGAATTGGTTTTTATCAATTCTCATTTAAATATGGATACTGCAATTGAAGCAAGAGATTTTCCTTGTGTATGCACTTTTGTAACAGATTTATTAAATGCAAAGACTCTTAAAATACTCGCGGATGGTGGAACTAAATTGCTCTCACTTCGTTCTGCCGGTTATGACCATGTGGATCTTCAGATGTGTGGGCAATTAGGTATACGGGTCACACGTGTTCCAAAGTATTCTCCCAATGCGATTGCAGAACATGCTGTTGCTTTAATCATGTCGTTAAACAGAAAAATTCACCGCTCGCATAACCGGATTAGAGAGAGTAATTTTTCAATCGATGGGCTGATCGGTTTTGATTTGAACAGTAGGACCGTCGGCATTGTTGGGACAGGAAAAATCGGAAGTGTCATGGCAAGAATCATGATTGGCTTTGGCTGTAACGTGCTCGCATACGATTTAAACTACAATCAAACATTGATTAATTTGGGAGTTCAGTATGTCTCTCTGGAAAAGCTATTGGAGACTTCAGACATTATTTCTCTTCATCTTCCGTTGAACATCAAAACTCATCACATATTAAGTAATGAAATGATGGGAAAAACAAAAAAGGGAGTGATGTTAATTAATACAGGTCGAGGAGCTTTAATTGATACCCAGGCATTGATTGAACATTTAAAAAGCGGCCAAATCGGTTATGCAGGATTGGATGTTTATGAAAATGAGCTCGGAGTTTTTTTTGAAGATCATTCGATGGACGTTATCAAAGATGATATGCTTTTAAAGTTGATGAGTATGTCAAATGTGTTGATTACATCACACCATGCTTTTTTGACAGATGAAGCCCTTCAAAATATTGCCTCTACAACTTTGCAGAATATAGATGCTTTCAGCAATGGAAGGGAGTTGGTTAATGAGATCAGTTTTTAATTAAGCCAGACTTTTTCTGTCGGATATTTTGATTTAAATAAAGATTTTTTTCTCCGAAAAGTCTCCTGAATATCTATTGGAGATTATCGATGAAATCACTTTTCACAATCCTTGCGTTCGCTTCCCTTGTTGGCTGTGCTCAGTTTTCAACAGGCACGCGCTCAATCAGTTCAGTGAAATACGATACACGCTCGAGCAATTTGCAAAATTTGGATTGGCATATCGTCGCCACAAAAATGCGCGGTCTTAATTACGTTTATACGCCTTTTGAAATGAATGGCGACAATGCGACTCTCTACACTGGTGGAGCGGGTGTTAATCCCAATAATGGCGTTTTAAAACTCACGACAGTTGTAAGCGATAATAATTCGATGAGTGAGAAAATGATTCTGCCGACTGGGCCTGATTTAAAAAATTATAATTATTTTAGAGCACCGAGAGTCGCAAGGAATGGTGATGAAGTCTGGATGCTTGTTGAAATTTCTGGTTGCTACGAAGGTTGTGATACGAAAGAAAATCCGAAAAGTCTCGGAGTGTATAAATCTCTCGATGCTGGAAAGACGTGGAAGTTTCTCGATTACTTGCAGGCGAATGGAAGTCGTTTTATTGCAAAGTGGTTTGGACACACAGGTCTCGTTTTTAATCCAAAAGGTGACAACGATATCAATCTTACAGATCTCACAAAAAATAAATTTATTACGATCGGTGAGGACAGAGATATTTTCGTTTCGGCAGATGGGATTCACTACCGTTCAATTCCGATGAATCATCCGTTTCCAAAAGACAGACTCGTCTTTGCGAGTATGACGAAAACTCCATTCGGGTTTCACATGATGACGTGTGCGAACTGGAGCGATAAATATTACACGACAACAGTACGTCATCTTTTTTCGAAGGATCTTGTGAATTGGATTCCACTTGAATCAACAAGCAGTTTGAAGAACCCTGATTTCTACAAAGGTATCCACTTAAGTTACGACGAAAAATCAAATCATCTTTGGGCCATTTCTCCTTGTGGGACTGCAAACGCATGCAGTTTCGCTGCCTGGTTAACTCCGAAAGACTATATGACGACTCAAGAGAAGAAGAGTGACCTTATTCCAGTTGGAGAGTTTGTTTCTTACAATAATGAGACGGCGATGATCTTAGATCGCACACAAACTGAGGCGAAAACAACTTACAAAATTCGTTATGCAAATGGTGCGATCGATTCAGGATTCACTAAAGAGATGTTTGCTTTTCCACTCGCGAATTACGATCGCCAGGGATGCGAGAAAGATGTGGCGAATCCTCTTTGTATAGGCGACGCGATTTATATCAACGGAAATCTTGCTTCCCTCATGGGAATTTATTACGGTGATCCGAATGGAACGAAATACGCAGTGAAATTTTCAAATGGAACGGTAGATACAGGTTATCCTCGTTCGATGATCGCGCTTCCGTAAAAATTTTATCTGTGTTCTTTCTGGTGTGATGAATTTGAAACACCATTTGAGATTAAATAAGCAATCGTTGAGGCCACAATTCCGAGTACGACAAGCGAAGGTTCTCCGGAAATTTCTGCAATGAGAACAGGCCCGAAAAGCAAACCATTATAACTTGCAGCTATGAAAGAGGCAATTCCAATAAAGGGAAGTATACCGGGAGTTGCGAGATGAAAAACATTTTGAAAAACTTCTCCAATGCAAGCACCGATTGTTGCTGAAGGAAGAAAAAAACCTCCGACACCACCGAAAGCGAATGTGACAATTGTTGCAATGGATTTTAAAAAAGCGATGATGAGGGACTCATTAGCATCATATCTATTATTAAATAAATTCGTTATGACATCATTTCCACCGAACATTGATACATAGTGATTGAATTTATAAAAACCACAATAGGCGATTGCTGATAAAAGCAAACCACCGATAAAATATTTCGTCATAATTTTTAATTTATTGGTAAATTTCTCACGAATAAGTCTCAACGTTTTTAAAAAAACATTAGAGAAAATTCCTGTAATTAATCCGATGAGAGCGCAAATAAGGATATCTTCCCATCTCAATTGATAGTTCAAATTTATAATAAAAAACTTATTGCTGCCTCTGATTGAGGTGTAGACAGCATAACTTGTCACCGCCCCTAAAAATGATTGAACAAGCGGTTCATGGGCCAGGTCTTTTTTGTAGGGCGATTCGAGGGCCATTATCGTTCCAGAGAGTGGAGCCTTAAAGATGGCCCCAATACCGGCAGAGGCTCCCGTCATCAAAGCTATTGTTAAATCACCTTCAAATTTTTTTAATGGTTTAAAAAAATTAATTATTTTTTGTATCAATAACCCAACGATGGCCCCAACCCATTTAGAAGAACCTTCAAGTCCGGCACTCCCACCAAAACCAATTGTTGTAATCGAGGCAAACAATTTAGGGACAGATTTTTTTAATTCGAGATTATCTGCCTCTGTATGAAAAGCATAAACAACTTCATCGGCCATCGATGTTCTGGAAATACGAAATGATTTGATGATGATTCCAGTGAGTATCATACCTACTAAAGGAAGAAGCCCCCAGTAAGCAGTAGGCACAACTTGAAAATGCTGAATCAAAATAGTGTTAATGAACCAATCATAAGCAGCGATGGATAGACCAACGACAGTTCCAATAACCAGGCCATTTGTAATGGCGGCTTTATGAGAGGAAATAGCAGCGAAGGTATCATTAATATATGACGGAAAAATTTTTTTCAAAAATAATCCTGTAAAAAAGAAGAGCCTAAGCTTTTGCTTAGGCCGTAATTGTATACCCAGGGAGAAGATGAAAATTACGCTCTAACTTAATTATCTTCTATCTGGAAGATAATTAAAAATTTATATATTTAATATCAGCTATAGCTTTTATAAATATGTTATAGAGTTCGCAAAAAAGTATTTATGAAAGTATTAAAGTCAACTATGAGAGTATTAACACTTATTAAATTTAGGTTGAAAATAAAAATTTTCATTCCAATTAGAAAAATACCAAACAAGACAATTTTTTTCCGAACATTATGAGAGATGAATTTGTAAACCAGTCGAGCAAGAGCTGCCCCTAAAAGAATAAATAAAAGCGAACTGAGTCCTATGTACTCAGGAAAAATTTGCTCATAACGGAAAATAGTTATAAGCAGGTTAATAATGGATGTAAAGATAAGAACGCCATAGACACAAATATCAATTTTTTCAATGTCGTAAAATTTATTTTTTAAAAACATTTGTACGTAGACGAAGGCAGCTATGCCAAAATCAAAAAGACCTGCACAAAATCCAATGGCAAAGAAGATTAATAAATCGGAAAAGTTAAAAAACACTTCGGATCTGTAGACTTCTTCATTGTCATCTCGAAATGATTTTAATTTGTTTAAGACAAACGAGAACACAATTAGTAAAAGCCCAAAAATAATTTTCAGCAGATAATAGTTGTGATGAGAAATAATAATTTTGCCTATTAAAAGTCCAAGTCCGCTAAAAAATGATAAAGAGATAAAGGCATAAAAATTTTCAAAGAGTAATCGTGGCCGAGAGAGAACAAAAATCAAAGCAACGATCAAGGAAGAAAAATAGAGTATCCAGAGAATTGAGCTATGTTCATGAGGCCCAAAAGCAAGCAGAACGACGCTTAATAAAAATGAAACGCCCAGTCCATTAAGAGACCCAATAAAAGCTGCGATAAAAATAATAATTGATAGATAAGCGATCTGTAGCATTTTTTTTAATTAAACCTTTGTCACAACAAAATTAACTCTTCTGTTTGCAGACCATGATTCTTCGTCATGACCGAAAGTTAAAGGACGCTCTTTTCCGTAAGAAATGACATTAATTCTCGAAGCTGTAATACCTTTGCTTATTAAAAAATTTTTCACGTAACTTGCACGTTTCTCTCCAAGGGCCAGGTTTAACTGAACTGAGCCCCTTTCGTCACAGTTTCCTTCCAGACGTATATTAATATTTTTGTTATTCAATAAAAAATCAGCATCTTTTTCCAGAATTTTTTTGAGATGAATTCCCATATTAGGAGAATTGAAATCAAAGTAAGCAGTTTCTAGCGGGCCGGCCTTTTTTGAATCAGAGTCAGAATTGAGAACAACTTCGAGTCCTTGATTAATTAAATTGCCTTTTTTAAAATCTTTGCTGGGATCTACTGTTAAATCTTTCTTCTTATTCGTTGAGCACGCAGAAAAAAGGCTGAGAAATAAAATAAAAATTAATGACTTTTTAAGCATAAACAAGGGCTCCTGTGATGATTTTTCATTATAGTTTAAGCGAATGTATTGCTTGGGTCATATTTATAATATAAATACCCGGCATAGATATTCTTCAATTTACCTTCATTGTATTGGAATTTTAAAGTGGCATTCCTTTCCATGATTTTTGAGGAGAAGAAAATTTAATCTGTTTGTAATTACAATTACATTTCTGTTTTTTTAATATAAAATATCTTTATGTTAAATTTTAATCATTTTTATTATTTTTATATTACAGCCCAGCTTGGTGGTATCACTAAAGCTTCTTCTTTTTTGAATATTTCTCAACCTTCTCTCAGTATTCAACTAAAAAATCTTGAAGAGATTATTGGATTCAAACTTTTTGTCAGAACAGGAAGAACGATCATGCTTACTGATAAAGGAAAAGTTGTATATGAATACTGTGAAAAAATGTATTCAGAGGTCGATGGGCTGGAAAGTTTTTTAAAAAATAATGATAAAATGATCGAACACTTAAAAATTGGTGTTTCAGAACAAATGGAGCGTCCTTTCCTTGCCGATGTCGTTGGTAAATTTCTAAGAAGAACTCCAGATCAAAATATTCCTAAAATTAAAATGGAAACATTGAAAGACAGTGAAATGATTTCTTTGCTTCAGTTGGGAAAACTTGATGTTGTTATCTCGCCAATTAATTTTCCCAACAAAGGTATCGATCATGTTCGATTGAATATTCCTGTCGCTCTCTTGGGAAAAGATAAAAATATTTTAAAAATCGGAAGTTCTATAAAGAATGTGAAATCCTATTTCAAAGCCAATGATGTAAAACTTATTACATCAATTGAATCTTTTCTTTTGCGAACTGAAACAGATTATTTTTTATCTAAGAATGATTGTAAGAGTAACATCATTTTTGAAAGTGGAAATCTCGCCGCTTCTGCAAGGGCACTATCAGAGGGAATCGGTGTTGGTTTTTTGCCTGTCAGTTATGTAATGAAGGATATTAAAACATCAAACCTTTATTCATACATGCCTCCAGGGGGAATTTGGAAGCATAAAATCTATGTATATTATTCATCAAACTATAATCAAAAAGACAGTATTAGAAATTTTATTAAAACAATTGAAGAAGCCATTAATGGTTAACGATTTGATTATTTAGGCATGACCTTTGCTTTTAAAAGAGCGAGGAGTTTGCAAATGCCTGAAGGTCCCTCGTTATATATTGCGCGCGAGGAAATGGAGCCCGCCATTGGGAAAAAAGTCCTGGCAGTTAATGGCAATAGCAGATTACCTATTGAGACTTTAAAAGGTCAGACGCTGGAAGAAATTGGCACTTGGGGAAAACATCTCTTACTTTTTTTCTCTGACTGTGTCGTGAGAATTCATTTTCTTTTGTGGGGCTCTTATAGTGTCAACACACCAAAAGAGAATCGAAGTGTACGGCTCTCCTTAAAATTTCAAAAAATCACAATTTATTTTTATGCCAGTTCAATAAAATTCTTAGAAGAAGATGTGGATAAACTTTATGACTGGTCAGCTGATATTATGTCTCCTGCATGGGATGCCGAAGCTGCTTTCACTAAAATAAAAAAGAAGCCCAATGAAATGGTTTGCGATGTACTGATGGATCAGGAAATTTTTTCGGGTGTTGGAAATATCATAAAGAATGAAGTTCTTTTTTTGCAGCAGCTTCTTCCACAGAGAAAAATAAAAAGCTTAACTGAAAAAGAATTGAGGGCCCTGATTGAAGAAACACATCAGTACACCTGGAAATTTTACGAGTGGAAGAAAAAATACGAATTGAGAAAGCACTGGTTGATTATGCGGAAAAAAACTTGTCCGATTTGTGGAGGTCCTGTGACTCGCGAAGAAACGGGAAAACGAAAACGCCTCAGTCACTATTGCAAACATTGTCAGCATTAAAAAAAGCCCCTCGTCGAGAGGGGCCAGAAAGTTTATTTGTATTTTGGATCGAGATCGAAGCGGTCAAGCTCCATTACTTTTACCCAAGCTTTCACGAAATCATTCACGAATTTTTCTTTGGCATCAGCAGAAGCATAAACTTCAGCGATCGCACGAAGTTGAGCGTGTGATCCGAAAATTAAATCCACGCGAGTCGCAGTCCATTTTTCTGCGTTCGTCTTGCGATCTCTTCCGATAAAAAGTTGTTCATCTTTATCTTTCGCTTCCCACTTCGTATGCATGTTCAGAAGGTTCACGAAGAAATCGTTAGAGAGTGTTCCGACTTTATCTGTGAACACACCGTTTTTCGATCCATCTGTGTTTGCACCAAGAACGCGCATTCCTCCAATGAGAACTGTCATTTCAGGAGCTGTTAAAGTTAATAACTGCGCCTTATCGATGAGAAGTTCTTCAGCAGTCATGCTGTATTTTTTCTTTAAGTAGTTTCTGAATCCATCTGCGATTGGTTCAAGCACTTCGAATGAATGAGCATCGGTTTGTTCTGCGCTTGCATCCATGCGTCCGCCTCTGAACGGAACAGTGATGTTGTGGCCGGCCTCTTTCGCTGCTTTTTCAATCGCTGCAGATCCAGCAAGAACGATCATGTCTGCAAGAGAAATTGTGATACCTGAATCTTTGCGGACTTTTTCTAAGATCTCCAATTCTTCTTTCAGAAGTGCAGGACGATTCGCTTCCCATTTATTTTGTGGAGCTAAACGAACGCGTGCACCGTTAGCACCTCCACGTTTGTCTGATCCGCGGAATGAAGAAGCTGACGCCCATGCAACAGAAACCAATCTTGAAACAGATAATCCACTTGCGAGAATTTTTTCTTTCAATGTTTTAATGTCGCTGTCAGAGAGAGTGTAGTTACAAGCAGGAATCGGATCTTGCCAGATCAAATCTTCTCTAGGAACTTCTTTACCAAGGTATCTGACTTTCGGTCCCATATCTCTGTGAGTAAGTTTGAACCACGCACGTTTGAATGTTTCAGCAAAAAGTTTTGGATCAGCATGAAGTTTTTTTGCAATGGCAAGATAAGCTGGATCCATCTTGAGTGCCATATCAGCAGTCGTCATCATCGGCGCATGTTTTTTTGTTTTATCATGAGCATCTTCAACGAATGTATCAGTCGCGCGATCTTTTGGTCTCCATTGGTGTGCTCCTGCTGGAGATTTCGTCAATTCCCATTCGTGATTCAAAAGCATATCGAGATAGCCTGAATCCCATTTTGTTGGATTTGGTTTCCACGCACCCTCGATACCACTCGTAGTTGCATCAACACCGTGACCAGTTTGAAAAGCATTTTTCCATCCCAAACTTTGATCGACAATATTTCCTGCAGCTGGTTCGCGACCAACATGTTTTGCATGACCAGCACCATGTGCTTTACCAAACGTGTGTCCACCGGCAACGAGTGCAACAGTTTCTTCATCATTCATCGCCATACGCGCGAACGTTTCACGAATATCGCGTGCAGATAAAAGTGGATCTGGATTTCCGCCCGGCCCTTCCGGGTTAACGTAGATGAGTCCCATTTGAATAGCAGCGAGTGGATCATCCATTTTTTTATCTTCAGTGATACGAGT
Organism: uncultured Bacteriovoracaceae bacterium; assembly: GCA_966211875.1. Taxonomy (GTDB): domain Bacteria; phylum Bdellovibrionota; class Bacteriovoracia; order Bacteriovoracales; family Bacteriovoracaceae; genus Bacteriovorax. Next base: position 2,026 of record CBIHNP010000011.1, on the reverse strand, counting down.
ATCACCGAGCCATTTATCTTCCGACCCCCAATAAATATCTTCTTCAGGGGCAAAAATATCTTCGCGTCCTCCACCGAAACCAAATGTGCCAAGACCCATTGATTCGAGAGCGCAATTTCCTGCGAGCACCATCAAATCTGCCCACGAAATTTTCTTTCCATATTTTTGTTTGATCGGCCAGAGAAGCATGCGCGCTTTATCTAAGTTTGCATTGTCGGGCCAGCTGTTGAGAGGAGGGAAACGTTGTGAGCCTGAGCCTGCGCCTCCGCGACCGTCGCCTGTGCGATATGTACCAGCGCTATGCCAGGCCATTCTGATAAAGAGTGGGCCGTAGTGACCGTAATCCGCTGGCCACCAGTCTTGTGAATCTTTCATCAGCGCAACGATGTCTTTTTTGATTGCATCGAGATCAAGTTTTTTAAATTCTTCGGCGTAGTTGAATTTTTCGCCGAGTGGATTTGATTCTGGTGTGTGTTGGTGAAGGACTCCGATGTGGAGCATTTCTGGCCACCAATCGCTGTTGGATTGTTTTTTTAGTCTGTCGTTGCCGTTCATATTGATTCCTCCCTAAGTTTAGAAAAGTATAGGTAGGGTTGGGAGGAATCACAAATAGGTTTCCTTTATCGGTTGATAGAAAGAGTGATTTGCGAAGCATTAGTGTATGACAAATTGATAGAAAATTTATGCATGCATTGGACAAGATGAAGTTACGAGTGATGTTGAATCGTTAAATCTCTTCAAGCTTCACCAGCTTCCTCAAATTCTTCGCATCCTGAATCGGAGGCAACCCAAACAGCCTCCGATACTCACGACTAAACTGCGACGAACTCTCATAACCAACTCTCAACGCCACACTTGTCGCATCATCTTCTTCACCATTCATCAAAAGCCTGCGCGCCTCTTGCAATCGCAATTGTTTCTGATACTGAAGCGGCCCAATCGAAGCGAACGCTTTAAACTTGTGATGCAAACTCGACACACTCATACTGCTCGCTTTCGCGAGCTCTTCAATACTAAACGATTGATCAAAATTATCTTTGATCCAATTAATCGCCTTACCGAGACCTTTGTTATTCGGATTCAGAATAAGATTTTGCGCAAACATCGGACCGGCATCACTAGTGAGTAAATGATAAATCAATTCTTTTTTCAGAAGTTGCGAAAGATAAGTAATGTGTTCTGGTTGATCCATCAACTCAAACAACTTCAAAAATAGATCTAAAATTTTCTCGTTCGACTTCGCAATAAAAGCACCAGGCTTCACATTTGATTCCGCTTTCAACTTCAAATCGGCGTCGATCAGCACCGAAGTAAATTCTTCATTAGTGTATTCAATTCGCAATCCAAGATAAGGAGAGTTCTTTGTCGCTCCAATAATTTGTCCGGCAACAGGAATATCTATGAGCGAAGCAAGATAAGTCCCTGGCCCATATTTTAAAACATCAGTACCGCGAAGAACTTTTTTATTTCCTTGTAGGATCACGCAAAACGAAGGTTTCAAAATTCCATGTTGAAGAGTTGTCGACGTTGTCGATTTCAAAACTTCAAAATACGATACAGGTGTTGGGTTACGGCCTTCTTCGCGCGCGAATTTAAGAGCGAGTTTACTTAATTGTTGAAGTTGGTCATTCATAAAAACCTCTTGTTCATTATAGAGCGGATTTAGCTGCGCACTCTGTCTGATCATGCCATTTGATTGCCTAATCCTGCAAGTCTTAAAATGCAGAAATAGGCAATAACTAAACAGGTCTTCTATAGAAAGAAGTCCGGCTTAGGGAGATTATGATTGCAGGAATAAACAAGGAGTTTTCTATGAAAGAATTTACAAAACATTATATTAACGGTCAGTTTATTGAATCGCGCGGAAGAGAAGAATTTATTTTAAAAAATCCATCGACGGGAACAATTGATGGAAAGGTTTTATTAGGAAACGAAGAAGATGTTGCGCTTGCCATTCAATCAGCAAAAGCAGCCTTTAAAACTTTTTCGAAGACAACGTTGAAGGAAAGAGCAGATCTTCTTGATC
>CBIHNP010000010.1:0-112033 GCA_966211875.1 uncultured Bacteriovoracaceae bacterium | reverse complement strand
GGCACAAAGAAAAAGATTTTCCGGCTTCGATGCAGACATTTACAGAATCGCGCCTCAGTTCACAAAAGTTTTTAACTTAAACGACTATACTAAAGACAACGTCGCACTCGCAGTACGCTATCAGTTCGAGCATATTAGACAGTTCGATGCGACTCTTCCTTCCAATAATGACAACTTCACTATCGGAAGTATCACGCCCTCAGTGACGCTCGATAAACGCAACGATCCGATTTACACCCGCAAAGGATATTATTTGAACTTATCTTCTGAGTGGGCAAATCATTATTTTGGATCGATGAACCAAAACGATCTCGAGATCAACTATATAAAGATCATCAGCCGCAATAAATTTTATTATCCTGTCGGAGATTTTATTTTGGCGTTCTCCGTGGCCCTCGGATACGAGAAAAACTTTTCAACAGACATCTTAAAAGATGCGAATGGAAATCCACTCCTCAACGTGAACGGTGTTCCCCGCACGCATGGGTATATTCCAAGTATCAAAGTTTTCCGTTTAGATGGATATGATGAGATTCGCGGATACAGCGAAGACGAAATCAATCGTCTCGCAAGCGGGATTCAAGTAGATGATACCGTCGTTCAAAGCGAAGCCTATTTTACGGCCTTTAAATTTGAACCTCGCTACAACTTAACGGACACTATCCAACTAGGAGTCTTTTTTGATGCAGGCCGAGTTTCGGTTGATGAATTTAAACCTTTTAACTTGAGAAGCTCTTTGGGGGCCGGGGTGAAGTTCCTGACTCCTGTCGGATCTCTCGATTTTGACTATGGCGTTAAGTTGCAACGTAGGACTTATCCGGACGGCGTTCATGACTCATTCGGTCGCTTTCACTTGTCCATCGGATATTTTTAAGGCCGTCTCTGCGAAGAAGTGCTTGACGAGGGGCCGTAAAGTTACGTATAAGGGACAACACTTGCATTTTTCTGCAATTTATATTTGAATTAATACTTCGTGATTTTCACAGTCGAAAATTATTTGAAGGGATTACTATTAAGGGAAAGCGTTTATGTATACTCAAAAATCGTTCGTTCTAAAGCCAGCTGAAGCAGACAAAAAATGGTTTGTGGTCGATGTAAAAGACCAAACTGTAGGAAGAGTTGCGACTCAAATCGCTGACCTTCTTAGAGGGAAATTAAACCCAAAATTCACTTATAACACAGACTCTGGTGACTACGTTGTAGTTATCAATGCTGATAAAGTGAAATTCACTGGAAACAAGTGGGACGAAAAAGAATATAACTGGCACACAAACTTCACTGGCGGTATCAAAGTTAGAACTGCAAGAGAACAACTTGAAAAGCACCCAGAACTAATCATTATGGAAGCTGTAAAAGGAATGTTGCCAAAAAATACTCTTGGTAGAAAACAATTAACAAAACTTAAAGTTTTCGCAGGCGCATCTCACGATCACGCTGCTCAAAACCCAGTTGAATACAAATTAAAATAATCTATAAGGACTAAATATGGCTGCAAAAGGTAAAACATACGACGCTCACGCAATTGGAAGAAGAAAAACTGCTGTTGCAAGAGTTTACTTGGCTTCAGGATCTGGAAAGATCATCGTTAACAAAAGAGAAGTAACAAACTTCTTTAAACTAGGAACTAACCTATACGTTGTTAACCAACCACTAAACCTAACAAAAACTGCTGATAAATACGATTTCGTAATTAACGTAGCTGGTGGTGGGATTACAGGACAAGCGGGAGCTATCCGTCTTGGAATTTCAAGAGCACTTCTTAAAGTTCAACCAGGACTTCGTTCTGAACTTAAAGCTGCTGGATTCTTAACAAGAGATGACAGAGAAGTTGAAAGAAAGAAAGCTGGTCGCGCTGGTGCAAGAAAAAGATACCAATTCTCAAAAAGATAATATCTACGATTTCTTTCGATATACAAAAAGCCTGGATTTATTCCAGGCTTTTTTTTTATATTTTGTCTAAGCGACAGCCTTTTAAATTTCATTTAAAATTCGTTCATGTCTAAAGAAGTTATTCAAATTCGCGGTGCCAGAACTCACAATCTCAAAAACATAGACGTCGATATAAAAATGAATCAGATTACCTGCGTGGCCGGTCCATCGGGTTCTGGAAAAACATCGCTCGCGTTTCACACGCTTCTTACTGAATCAAAAAGACGTTTTATCAATTCACTTCCAACAGATATGAAATTTTTCTGGGAGATTCCACATACCGTGGAAGTCGACAGAATTTACCCTGTATTACCGGCGTGGGGACTTCCTCAACACAATCCTGTCATCAACTCGCGTCCAGTTGCCCTCGATGTCTTAGGAGGCCATGAACGCCTTCAAAAGATCTTCATGGAGCTTGGAAGCTTTGTGTGTCCGACTCACCATGTGCCTTTTGAGAAAGTTTCTGCATTTAAATCGGCATTGGAAAAAGTGCGTGCGCTCAAAAATCTTTCTGACGAAGATGTCGTTCACGTTTTTGTTTCTCAGGATATTTATCGAAGAAGTGTTTCCGCGGAAATGAATCCTCCGCGTTCGATGAATGAAAGCGTGCAAACTTTTAACGAAGAAGATCCTTGGTATGAACTTGTTCGCGTGAAAGTGAAAAACCTTGAAACGCTCAATGAGAAACTCAAAGAATTTAATTTGCCTGAAGGAATTGAACTGCGTTTTCACGTGCTCAATTTAAAGAAAAATATAACGGTAAAGAATCATTTCGAATTGCAATGTCCTTATTGTGATAAAAAAGGAAATGAGGTTAAGGTCGCTCATATTGAAAGTCTTTCTCCGCTTAATGCCCTCGGTGCGTGTCCGCACTGTGAAGGGCATGGAATGCTTCTCATTTATGATCGCGAGAAAATGGTTAAAGATCCGACGAAGACGATTCGTGAAGGCGCGATTAATTTTCTTCTCTTCTCGCGTTTTGAACATTTGTTTCCGACGTTTCTTCGCGAATGTAAAAAGGCAGGAATTGATGTCGATATTCCTTTTCAGGATTTGCCGGAGAGTAAGTGGACTTTTCTCTATGAAGGGAGTGGCAAGTACGAAGGCTTCAATGCTTACTTCGATTATTTAAAATCTCTTCGCTATAAAAAAAATATCAGGATCTATGTCAGAAGCATGCAACGTGAAGTTCTTTGTGATGTTTGTGAGGGAACTCGCGTTTCAGAGAAGGCTGGAAGTTTAACGTTGGTCCTCAAGCAAGACATTGTAACTTACAAAGGATTTTTAAAACTTAATCTGAGTGAAGCTCGCAATGTTTTAAAAAATATTCATCAAGATAAAAAAGAGATTATTCGCCATGAAAAATTGGAAAATAGTTTTAATAAGCTCGGAAGACTTTACGATGTCGCCGTCGATTTAGGTTTGGGACATTTGCAAAACACAAGAAAGATTCGTTCGATGAGTTCGAGCGAGTATCAGCGTTTGTTGCTCTCGAAATATTTATCGTATGAAGGTTCGCAATCATTGTTTGTTTTGGATGAGCCGAGTTTGGGATTAAGTCAAAGTACTCAGGAAAAAATGGTGAAGTATCTTCGCCAGCTACGCGATCAAGGAAACACGATCATCATGGTTGAGCACTCTGAATATTTAAAATCGGAGTCGGATGAAGTGATTGAGATGGGGCCGGCGGCGGGAGCTCGTGGAGGAAAAATTCTTTCGCAGGGAAAATATAAAGCGCCGAAGATTGTTTATCCAAAATTTAATTTTCAAGCATCGGATAAAAAAACATTTGTGGAAATTAAAGATGCACAAATTAGAAATCTTTCGCGAGCGGAATTGTTCATTCAAAAAAATGCAATCAATTGGGTTCACGGAGAATCAGGGACAGGAAAGACTTCATTCATCGTAAATCTTTTTGCCAATGAAGTTCACAAAAAAATCTTTGGAACTCGATTGAGTTTTGAAAATTATTCTTTTAAAAAAATAAAATGCATCGATGATTTTACTGATGTGATTCTGATCAATAGCGGGCTTGATAAAATCAGTTCTCGTTCGACAGTTGCGACTTACACCGACCTCGGTGGATTTGTTCGCAAGTATTTTGCGAACCTGGAAGTCTCAAAGAAACTTGGTTTGAAAGAAGGACATTTTTCTTCGAATTCTGAACTCGGACAATGTTCGACATGTGAAGGACGAGGAGTGAAATTAGTCGAAATGAATTTCATGGAAGACGTCGAATTTGTCTGTGAAGATTGTCAGGGGAAAAAATTAAAACCTTACTACGCGAATATTTCTGATGGAAATATGACGGTCTATGAAGCTCTCAGTAAACCGCTGAGTGAAGTTCTTCCCAATATAAAACTTACACCCAAAGGAAAACGCATTTGGGAATATTTTAAAATTTTAAAACTCGATTACCTTTCTCTCGATAGAACACTTACTTCTCTCTCTGGTGGAGAGAGACAACGCCTTCAATTGCTCTCGCTCCTAGATAAGAAAGTAGAGAATGCTCTCATCATTTTTGAAAACCTCACGAGCGGATTATCTCATCATGAATACCTGCCACTTGCCGAACTTTTGCACCAATTAGCTGGCAGTCACAATACTTTGGTAGTAATTGACCAAAACACTTTTTTTGAAAAGATCGCCGATTACGACATCCAATTCTAAAACCAATCTGTTATCAAAGAGAAAATTGTCTATTTTTTAGACAATTTTTTTTCTTTTTTTGATCAATTTCCCCTCGAGAAAACCGATAAAATAGGAAGTATATTAAGGGGAAATTGTATGCCTAAGAAGTTCTTATTATTCGTCACACTTGTGTTCGCGCATAGCTTTTCTTGGGCGACAATGTTCGCACCACTTCCGTTTGATAAACAAGTGGAAGAAGCGACGTCAGCAGTTGAAGCGCAAGTTGCATCGATGAAAGTCTTTAAAAATGCAACCGGCCTTATCATGACTGAGTACACTTTTAATATTTCAGAAGCATACAATCTTTCTGAAGACGATCTGGAAAATCACCAATTGAAATTGACAATGCCAGGTGGAACTTACGAAGGAGTGACATCGATGATCGACGGTGCTCCTCAATTTGCTCCGGAAGAAAAATCATTTCTTCTTCTGAAGAAAGTCGAATCGAGAATTTATTTGAGCAACTTCACTCTGGGAAAATTTAAAATTCAACAATACGAGGGAAAAACTTATTACGTCTCTGAAGTTTTTCCAATGGATCCAAACATAGGGCGCATTTCGAAGGACAAAATGGTAGATTTAATGAAGACAAAATGGAAGATGACATCAACAGAAGAACTCGCAGTTCCAACTAAAGCAGTGAGCATCGTTGCGAAAGCTCCACCGTCGCCGGAAGATGGATTTAAATTCGAAAAACGTGAACCGGCACAAGAAGCTTCTGTAAACCAAGACGTACCAGTTTTCTTTTGGAGCGCGATTGTACTAGTAGCTTTCTTCTTCGCTCTTATTTTCTTTAAACTTGGGCAAAGTGGGCATCACCATAAACGTGAATAAGTTGAAAAAATATTTATTTTTTTCATTCTTACTTGGTTGGTCTCAACTGACTCAAGCTTATATTCTGAATCAGACGAAATCAGGTATTCCTGTTCATTGGCCATCTTCAAGTTCCATTATTGATATTTTTGTAAATTCACAAAATACTCAGTCTTTGAACGAAACGAGTGTTCAAAATATTGCGGCTAATTCTCTTTCTCAATGGAGCGGTGTCGCTCAAATTTCGATTAGAAAAAATGTGACGACAACAAAAAATCAAGCTGATTTGAACGAACTTTATTTTACAACTGATCCGAATGTTTTTAACGGAACAGGCGTTATTGGAGTAACTCAAGTTGGTTTCAAAGAAACGACTGGAGAAATTCTCGAAGCTGATATTCTGATTAATGACAATTATACTTTTTCAACTGATCCTAACGAACTTTCTTATTTGGGAAATGTTATCACTCACGAGTCTGGACACTTCCTGGGGCTTGGTCACGGACAAGTAGCAGGTTCAACAATGTTTTATGCGCTCGCAAGAGGACAATACGTATTGTCGAACGACGATAAAGCAGCTCTTTATTCGACTTATCCGACAGGTGATGCAACAAAAGGATCATTAACCGGAAAAATTATCGGCGGAAAAAATCTTATTCCTGTTTTTGGGACTCATGTACAGGCGATTTCTGTGAAAACAGGAAAAGTGATGGGAGCTTCAATTAGTGAACTCGATGGAAAGTTTAAAATTAACGGGCTCTCTCAAAATGATCAATACCTCATTTACACAAGTCCTATAAAACAATTGGGACTTCCTACAAATTACGCCAACGTAAAAAATGATTTTTGTGAATCTTCTAAACCATATCGTGGAAGTTTTTATCAATCGTGTGGTTCGCGTGGCGAAGGTTTTCCTCAGGCCATCGCGCTCACGAGTTCTTCAAAAGATTTAGGAAACATCACCATTCGTTGTGGGCTCGATTCTCCTCCGGAATATTTTCAAAAGAAAGGAATTACACCTTCAACGTTCGATGTGAATTCGTATGCAACTGTTGGTCTTGGTGGATCATTTGTTGGTTTTTTTTCGACTGCTGAAATGTTACCGGGAACAAATCACGATTATTTTGCTTATGATTTTTCCAATATTACTGATTGGGATACAGTTTCGACTTCAACATCGCTTTATCTGGAATTGAAAATCACTAACCAGGCTTTTTATTCTCCGTTCAAAGCGAATGTGAGTATCAAACGCAATAGTGGAACGACAAATGTGGCCCCAGAATATAATCAAGAAAGTGATGGCTGGTTGAATCTTGATACTGTCGTGAGAGTTCCGATTAACAGAGCAGATCCGTCGGATAATAATTTTGAAATTACGATTACTCCTGAAGACATGCTGAATAGTTTTCCAGCGGGGATTCCGTATGCACGCGAAGATTTTTTTCCATCGTACAGCGATTTCCACGATGGACTTTATTTCTATTTAGCTACAGCAACGATTGTTATAGACAATGGGAGTGGTAGTTATGTTCAAGTCTCTTCGAAGAGTGATGTCCTAAGCGATAATACACAATGCCCTGATGCCTCAAATACGTATGCTTTGACCAGCTACAGTGCAAACGGAACATCTTCTTCAAACAGTAGCCGCAAAAAATTTCTTGGCTGTGGAACCATTGATGACACAGGCAATAGCACTGGTGGTGGCCCGGGCGGTTTCTTTGTGGGATTGATTGTAAGTTTTATCATTGCTTCTGCGTTAAGTAGATATAGCAAGTTGGCCTAAGCTGATTTATACTTTTTAAGAGTTTAATCAGTCGAGGCAAACGATGAAATTCTTTCTTTATTTTCTTATCCTAGTTCAAAGCGTTTTTTCTTTTAATCTCTCTGCTCAAGATCTTATGAAAGAGAGAATCAGAAAACTAAGTAACAACAAAACATCGATCTACATTGAGAAAGGAATTTTTCACAACGGTGGTGTGAAACAAGAATCTGTTCTTAAATCAATTAGACAATCGTATAACCCTAAACAAGGTTTCGGACGAATCGTCATTGATTTCTCAACAAATCAAATACCAAAAGTTTATGGGCACATTTCTTCTCAAGATAAAAAGCTTTACATCGACTTTTTCGACACCACTATATCAAAAGACCTTCAGGACATCGGAAATACGCGCTTTGTAGAGAAGGTAAATTTCTTCCCGATTGAGAGCAATTATTTGTCGATGGAAATGAAATTAAAAAATAAAGTGACCGCCGATATTTTTTATCTGGAAAATCCTGGACGCCTGGTAATCGATCTTAAGAATTAAATTGGAGTAAATACATGTCTGAAATGGAAAATGATTTTCAAGTAAAAATGAAGCCGTCGTCAGGGAAAGATGATCTTCCGAAACTTCCGGAAGTCGTCGTTATTATCCCGATTATGAACAGCCCGATTTTTCCGGGAATGATTGCGCCGATTATTTTGAGTGAAGAAAAATTCACGCCTGAACTCGATGAATCGCTTTTGAGAACGGGTTATGTTGCGCTTAACTTAGTTAAAAATGAATTGAAAGATGAAGAAGGGGAAGTGATCCCAGAGGAAGAAATTGATTTTGATAAAAAGGAAATCAAATCTGGCGATATCTACAAAGTCGGGGTTCTCTGTAAAGTTGTTAAGAAATTAAAACTTCCGGATGGATCAGTGAACGTTCTTGTTCACGGGATGAAAAGATATAGAGCTTCAGAAATTTTATCTGAAACTCCGATTCTCAAAACAAAGATTGAAGTATTCGATGATATTCTTGAAACAGATGAAGAGCTTGATGCTTATACAAGATCTGTTATCAACCAGGTAAAAAAACTTTCTGAAATCAATCCATACTTCAACGAAGAGATGAAGCTTGCGATGTTAAACTCGCCTTCACCTGGAGCACTTGCTGACTTAGTAGCGTTCGCAATCTCTCTTGATATTCCAGAAGCTCAAGACTTTCTAGAAACTCTTGTGGTTAAAAAACGTTTTGCAAAACTTCTCGTTTATTTAAAACGTGAAAAAGATGTAGCTGATATTCAGAAGAAAATTTCTGATGAAGTTAACGATAAAGTTAACAAGTACCAAAGAGAATACTTTCTTCGCGAGCAATTGAAAGTTATCCGTTCTGAACTTGGAATGGAAGAAGATGAAAAATCTCGAGACATCAAACGCATCAAAGAAGAGCTTGAAAAAGTAGGAATGCCGGAAGATGTTCTGAAAACTGCGAAGGAAGAATTAGAGCGTTTAGAATTAATTCCTGATTCATCACCAGAGTACAACGTAGCAAGAACATACTTAACGTGGTTGATTGAACTTCCTTGGAAGAAATCGACAAATGATAACGTAGATATCGGAGAGTCGAGAAAAATTCTCGAAAAAGATCACTACGGATTAGAAAAAGCGAAAGAAAGAATTTTGGAATTCCTTGCTGTGAGAAAATTGAAACCTTCTTACGATGGAACAATTTTGTGCTTAGCTGGTCCTCCGGGAGTAGGTAAGACGTCACTTGGTAAATCAATCGCAACAGCTCTTGGAAGAAACTTCTATCGTTTCTCTCTCGGTGGTATGAGAGATGAGGCTGAGATCAAAGGACACAGAAGAACATACGTGGGAGCAATGCCAGGAAAGATCGTTCAAGCGCTTAAGCGTGTTGAAGTAAACAATCCGGTTATCATGCTTGATGAGATCGATAAAATCGGTAAATCGTTTCAAGGTGATCCAGCGTCTGCACTTCTTGAAGTACTGGATCCAGAGCAAAACTCAACGTTCATTGATAACTATCTCGATATTCCTTTTGATTTATCAAAAGTACTTTTCATCGCGACAGCAAACTACATCAATGACATTCCAGAAGCACTTCTTGACCGTATGGAAGTTATCGAGCTTTCGGGATACACGCTTGAAGAGAAAGTAAACATCACAACGAAATGGATTATTCCTCGTCAGTTGAAAAAACACGGATTGAATAAAACAGATTTCTCTCTAAGTTTAAACGTAATTAAAAAAGTTATCGCAGACTACGCTCGTGAGCCAGGTGTGCGTGTTCTTGAACAACAAATTGCAAAACTTTGTAGACGTGCGGCCCTTGAAAAAGTGTCTCATCCTAAAAAGAAATTAAAATTTGTTCCTACAACTGATAATTTGGAAAGTATGTTGGGAACTCCACGCTTTCAATCTGAAATCGCAGAGAAGAAAAATAAATCAGGGGTTGTTACAGGTCTTGCTTGGACGGCATACGGTGGAGAAATTCTTTTCATTGAAACTCTTCCATTAAAAGGAAAAGGATTCAAGCTTACAGGTCAACTTGGTGGAGTCATGAACGAGTCAGCAAACCTTGCTTACTCATACGTAAAAAAACTTCTTCAAAATGAAATTGATGCAACTGAAGCGAAAAAAGGCAAAGGGAAAAAAGTCGCAACGACTGATCACCATGAGCCTGAGGATTATCTGGCAGCTCACGAAGTTCACCTTCACTTACCAGCGGGAGCAACTCCAAAAGACGGGCCTTCTGCAGGTATTACAATGGCGCTTGCTCTTTACAGTCTAGCGACTAACCAGGCAGTGAGTTCAGATCTTGCAATGACTGGAGAGCTTTCTTTAACAGGTAAAGTAATGCCAGTTGGTGGGATTAAAGAAAAAGTTCTTGCAGCAAAACGTGCAGGGATTAAAAACATTATTCTTCCAAAACAAAATGAGAAAGATTTGAAAGAAGTTCCGGTTCTGCATAGAAAGGGAATGAAGTTCTATCCTGTTTCTCACTTTGATGAAGTTCTAAAAATTGCATTGAAAAAATGATCAAAAAAAATGCTCCAATGGAGCATTTTTACATCGCTTGAATGAGAGAAAGAATATTTCCGTATTAGAGTTTTGATTACGCTCAAAATAAGAAGAGGCCGGATCTCCTCCGGCCTCTTTTCACTACCCTAGCAATAAATACACTTTCCCCGCAGAGAGCATATTTGAGTAGCGTGATAGCTTTATCGGAAATCTGTTTAAGGGATTTAGTCTAGAGCCTTCAAAAAAGCGAATCTTAAGAACATGTAATAAAAAAGGCCGTCTAAAATAGACGGCCTTTGATTAATTTAAATGATGTTTGAACGAAAAATTAGAATTCGTCTGAGTCGTATTCGCTGATTGGAGCGTGCTTGATTTTTCCAGCAGCGATCTCTCTTAGAGCTGTAACCACTTCTTTGTTTTTTGATTTAACAAGAGGATCAGCACCATCGCGAAGTTGTTTTACTCTCTTAGTAGCAAGGTGAACCAGTTCATATCTGTTTTCAACTTTTTCTAAGCAGTCTTCAATTGTGATTCTTGCCATGGATATCTCCTGCCAACGAGGGCGCTAAAATTGGGATAATAGAACTTTAGGTTATAGTCCCTTTCAAGATTTTTGTAAAGGATGAACGCCCGAATCTCTGCCTTGCTTGCTAACTCTCGAGCTTCTTATACAGAGCGTCTATCTCTTTAGTGTAGGTTTTCAGGATCACTTTCTTCTTTAGTTTCAAAGAAGGGGTGATCTGGCCGTTTTCGACCGTAAAATCGCTCGGTGCAATAAAAAATCCCTTGATGGTTTCGAAGCTTGCAAGCTCCTTGTTGGCCGCATGGATTTCCTGGTCGATGACTTCGTAGACCTTTGGCTCAGCCGCGAGTTCTTCGTAAGTCGGGCGACCTGTGAGCCCCAAGTTGTCGACTTCTTCGAGGAAGGATTCGCGATCGATACTGATGATGGCCACAAGGAATTTGCGTTTATCACCAACAACGAGTGCGTTTGAAATATGTTTTTCCAGTTTCAAAATGTTTTCAATTTTTTGAGGGGCAACGTTTTTCCCGGCGCTCGTGATGATGATGTCTTTTTTGCGATCAGTGATTCGCACGTATCCATCAGTTGTGAGTTCGCCGATGTCGCCAGTTAAGAACCATCCGTCTTTGAATGCTTCTTTTGTCGCTTCTTCATTTTTATAATAATAAGAGAACATCGCTTGTGTCTTCAGCATGATCTCACCATCGTTGGCGAATTTTACCTGAACGTCGCCGAGTGGAAGTCCGATTGTTCCTGGTATTTGTCTCACTGGTGGGTTGAGTACACACGGTGCAATTGTTTCAGTGAGACCGTATCCTTCAAGAATAGAAAGATTTGCGTTTTGTAGAAAGTTCATAATGTCAGGAGAAAGCGGAGCTCCTCCTGAAACGAGAAAACGAATTTTTCCACCGAAGCGATTATAAATTTTTTCGAAGACTAATTTGTACGCAAGATTTTTTTCCAAAATCAAATATGGACTTGGTGATTTATCGTGATTGATTTTGTCGTAGTAGTCGTTTGAAACTTTGAGCGCCCAATCGAAAACTTTTTTCTTTAGATCAGATTCTTTTTGAATCATCTCCATGACCTTGCTGTAAACTTTTTCGAAAATTCTTGGAACAGCAATGAGAATAGTCGGTTTCGCAATCGCAAGATTGTCGACAACTTTGTCCATCGATTCAGCGTAGACGCTTTCAAAATCAAAAATGAGATTCAACATAGAATCACATCTTCCCAGAACGTGGGAAAGAGGCAGGAAAACAAGTGTGCGATCGTTAGGAAGAATATTTGTTTTAAGAGAGCTGTAAACATTATCAAGCATTGCTGTGAATGCCTTCTGGGTGATCACTGCACCCTTTGGATCTCCGGTTGTTCCCGAAGTATAAATGATTGAAGCGAGATCGTTTCCTGTGCTCATGCCTACAGTTTCATCGAAAAGTTTTGGAGCGTTTAACATCTCCTGAACTCCGAGCTGAGTGAACTGATCAAAAGTATAAAATGCAATATCAGATTTTAATTTCTCTTTTGATTCATCAGAAACTTCTTTCGTAGAAATAACAAATTTTAAGTGCGGAAGTTTATCCTGGGTCTCAATGATTTTTTTCATCTGACCTTCATTTTCTAAAATGAGAAATTTCGATTCACTATGATTGAGAATGTATTCCACTTCGTGCGCGAGATAAGTTGGATAAATCGGAATAACAATTCCTCTCGTCGAAAGAGTGGCGAGATCGAGAAGGTGCCACTCTTTGCAAGTGTTCCCCAGGATCGCAACCTTCTCCTGCGTGTGAATTCCCAATTTCATCAAAGCGTAGAAATACGTTTTAACTTTGTGAAGATATTCTTCGTTTGAAAAAAAGTTGAGTTCACTGCCTTCGATCCAACCAACAGAACGCTTGTGAGGGGCTTTCGTTGTTTTTTTCAAAAACATTTTAGAAATTGTTTTGTCGGCGATCATTTTTTGATCCTTAAATGAATTGTTTGATTTAATTTCGGTATCTTAATTAAAAAACTTTTGTCTCTTTTTGCATATTAATGTTTACCGGAGTTAATCATGCAGGAATTGATACTAGTAATAAGCCGATGCGTTTCCAAGAGAAAGAGTGTCAAAGGCGAAAAGTGTTTTTACCGTTTTCACTTCAGAGGTTTCTATGCTGGGGAAAAAATCAAAGTCATTCATCTTTTTTTAAACGAGAATTTAAACGGCAAACAAGATGAACAGTTGAGTAAAGGAGACGATTATCTTTTGTGGGTGCGAAAGAAAAGAATCTTTGAAGAAACATTGGAGGTTGAATTGATCAGGTATAAAAAAATTATTTAAGAGAGTGGATATGGTACTATTTAATGATCAAGGGGATATGGATTTATGGAAAAGCCATCAACAATACAAGAATTAGCTATGTCTGAAAGAAAGTTTCTACATGATATCGCTAATCACATTGTCGTTGCTCATGGGATGTCGACTTTCGTTTTAAGAGCTATGAAAGAGAAGAGACCGCTCGAAGAAAAAGATCTGGATAGATTAGAAAGAGCTGTTGAGGCGATAAATAAAATGACGGCCCTTCTTAAAGAGAGAAGAACCGTTCTTCATGAATTGACTGAATAATCTTTTAAAAAGCTATTTAACGTGCGCAGTAACCACATCACCGATCATTAGTTTTCCAACTTCAAACAGCGGTGTCTCTGCTTCATTTTCAATCTTATTTAATATACCAATTGAAGAACCTTCCTCTGCATGAAGAACTTTTACTTCACCAATTTTGATTTTGTGATTGAAACGTTTTTTACTTTCATAGGGATCAAGAACTGAAACAACACGATAAACATCGAGGACTGATCCTTTCGAAACACCTTGATTTTTTCCCATGTCGATATAGAAATTTTTACGAAGAACTTCTTTTTCAACTCCCATCGGTATGTCTTGAGAGATGCTGTAAATTACATAATCCTTAGCAATGGCCATCGACGCTGTAAATGCCAGCGTAACCATGAAGAGAACCGGTAATTCGAAAAACTTTTTCATAAATAAACTCGCAGGATATTCAAAGTGCAGTCTTTGAATCTTGGAGTCTGTATCGACAAACCTGGGCGAGTTTTGAGGAAACGGCCCAGGTTTAAAAGAAGCGGTAGAAATTGCCTATTTTGTTCTTAAATACTTTGGATAGTTGAAGATCAAATCCGACGGACGGAAGTTTTTTACGTAATCATGATACAAGAGAAAATTTCTCGAGTAATACTGCATGATCCATGGAAGATCTTCGTTCACACTTTTTTCCATCTTTAAGATGAGTTTGCGTTTCTCTTCACCGTCAGGAAGTTTACTCAAGCGATCGTACATCGAATTAAATTCTTTGTTCGTATAGAAAGAAGCATTCGGTCCCGGAGGATAGTTCGCCGAAACGAGAAGCTGGAAAACGTTCTCAGCATCCGGGTAATCGAGAGTCCAGCCGTCCTGGAAAAATTGCAGGTGACCAGTGCGGGATTTCTCAAGGTAGACTTTGAAATTGTTTTTTACGATCTTAACTTTGATTCCGATTTGAGCGAGTTGTTTTTGAAAGAACTCTGCTTGATCGAAACTGATTTTAGATTCGCCGCGAGTGTCGTACACGATCTCTGGAAGATTTTTTCCACCTGGATAACCAGCTTTTGCTAAATAATCTTTTGCCACGTCACGATTGAAATCATAAGGGAGAGTTGCTGATGGATCGTAACCCAAAATTCCCGGAGGAAGAATCGAGTTAGCTCTCTGTCCAGTATTGTTCGTGAAAAGTCTGATGTACTCGTTCATGTCGATCGCGTGAGCAATCGCTTTTCTTAGGTTGAGATTTTTTCCAAGAAGCGGATCGCGCATGTTGAAAGCCAGCCACCAATAAGTCAGTGTCGGCATCGTCTGCAAACGAATATCTGTCGATTTGATATTCTCTTTTAAGTTCCCGACATCATCGAAAATTTCAGTATAAAACTCTTGAGGAAGAACGATGAAGTCGAGTTCGTTATTTACGAATTGTTTGTAGCGATCGTTATTGTCTTTGATAATTTTGAAATTAATTTCATCAGTGAGAGGAATTTTCTCACCGCTATCTTTTAAAAGATTGCGGCTGTTGGCATAACGATCTCCCTCTGAAGGGTAGAGGCTCTCGTGATAATCGTTGTATTTTTTTAAAATAATTTCTTTGTTTGCATCAAGTTTGGAAACGTAGAAAGGCCCAGTTCCAATCGGGTGAATACTCAAATCGTTTTTCTCGTACTCCATAACTTCCATTGGAATTGGAGAAAGAAAACTCATTGTAAGTTTATAAATAAACTGAGGTGATGGTTGAACAAGGTCGATGATAAGAGTGTTTTCATTAGGAGCGGTCACACCTTTAATCGGAGTTGATTTAAATTTGTTGTAATCGTTTCCGACAACTTTTTTAAATTCGTTTACACCTTCAATGACACCATCGATAACCCACCAACCAGTTGAGTTGAGTGGAGCGTATGAAAGGCGTTTGATTTGAGTGATGAAATCTTCGGCCTTAACGTAACGAGGTTTTCCGTTAAACGCTTTGTGATCGTGATAACGAATTCCTTTTTTGATTTTGATCACGTAGCGCTTACCTTGATTCTCAATCACAGGCATGCTTTCAGCGATCAATGGCTTTAGTTCGTAAGGACGATTCAGATAGTGATATTCATAAAGTTGTTCGTACACAATATACACAACCGATCCAGACACGTTGTCGTATGAACTGACTGGATCGAGTGTGGAAACTTCGCTGGTGAGTGCAAGTCTTAAGCTTTTGCTGTTTCTGGTTTCACTTTTCGTACAACCAAAAAAACTTACCAAAGAAATGAGAAACAGTACCTGAACAATTTTTTTCATATCATCCTAATTTTGAAGCAAGGACAGTGTGAGCGTGCGCTTTAATTTTTGAAACTAAGCTAGCTTCACCTGAACCTTGGGCCATATCTGGTTTTCCACCGCCTCTTCCGTTGACGACGGTTAAAATTTCCTTCAGAGCTTCACCAGCATTGAGCTTCGTTACGCCAGCTCCTCTTCTCACAAGGACACCACCGTTCTTGTTGTAAAGAACAACAGCACCGTTCTGGAACTTGCTGACGAATAAGTCAGAGAGCTTTCTTAAATCGCTGTCTGCACTTGCTTCAATGATTCCCACGTCAACACCGTTGATTTTTTCAACAGCTGTGAAGAGGTCTTTTGATTCGGCTGCCTGGATTTTATCCTTAAGAGCTTCGATCTCTTTTTGTTTTTCTTTTAGAGATGCCATCATGTTTTCAATTTTAGCGATCGCTTTTTCGTCTTTGTCTCCGAAAAGGGATTCAACTTTTTTAAATAGACTTGAACGATGACTTAAATGATGAATCGCAGTTTCAGAAGTTGTCGCTTCAATACGACGAACACCTGTTGCAAGAGACGCTTCGCTTAGTATTGTAATCAGACCGATATCTGCAGTATTGTGAACGTGAGTTCCACCGCAAAGTTCAGTTGAGAAACCGCCCATTTCAAGAACGCGAACTTCGTTTCCGTATTTTTCACCGAACAATGCCATTGCACCTTTTGCAACAGCTTTATCCATTGCCATGACACTTGCGTTTACCGTGTGACCTTTCTGAATTTGTTCGTTCACAAGATTTTCAACTTGCTCGATCTCTTCTTTTGTCATTGCTTGAAGGTGAGTGAAGTCAAAACGTAGGCGTTCTGAAGTGACTTGAGATCCCGCTTGTTTTACGTGTGGGCCTAAAACTTTGATAAGGGCCGCTTGCAACAAGTGAGTTGCAGAGTGGTTTCTCATCGTCAGCATTCTCGTGTGGCGATCAACTTGTAAATTATATGTTTGTCCGATTTCAAGCGCGTCTGCATCGCTTGAGAAGTGAACGTGAAGTCCATCAACTGGTTTTTGAGTATCTGTGATGTGAGCGATAATGTTTTTCCCACTCATGATCACGCCGATATCTCCAGCTTGCCCACCACCTTCACCATAGAAAGGAGTTTTATCAAAAATAAGTCCTTTCATATCACCGATTGTTTCAACAGCGATAAGCTTTGCAGGAGTTTCTAATTTTTCGTAACCGATGAAGTTTGTCGCTCCATTTTTTTCTTTGATAGCGTGGAAAGCTTTATCTGAATTATCGAGAGCTCCTTTCCATGATTTTCTCGATTGTTCTTTTTGCTCTTGCATCGCTTTTTCAAATCCAGCGTGGTCGAGTTTTAATCCGTGATCGAGAAGATACATTTCTGTTAGATCCACTGGGAATCCGAATGTATCGTAAAGTTTGAAAGCAGCAGTTCCTGCAAGCGTTTTATCCTTAACGTCTCTTGTGATTGCTTCTTGAAGGAACTTAAGTCCGTTCTCAAGCGTCTCGCGGAATTTTCTTTCTTCAAGTTCTAAAAGTTTTGTTGCGAGTTCTGCGTTCGTTGCGTTCTGTGGATATTCTTGTCCAAGCGCTTCGAAGACTGCTGGAATAAGTTTGTAGAAAGAAATTTCTTTCACGCCAAGCTCATTTAGATATTTAATCGCGCGACGGATGATTCTTCTTAGAACGTAACCACGTCCTTCGTTAGAAGGAATAACACCGTCGGTGATCAGCATTGTTGATGATCTGATGTGATCGGCAACAACTCTGAACGAAGCTGTATGCGGTAGATCTTTTCCGTTAGCATCGAGATATTTTTTTCCAGTCATGTCTTCGATCTTTTTCATGATTGGGAAAAAGATATCTGTGTTGTAGTTGTTGTAACAATTTTGAAGAGCAGCAGCTACGCGCTCAAGACCAGCACCTGTATCGATTGACGGTTTTGGAAGTGAAAATCTTCCTTCCGGCGTTTTTTCAAATTGCATGAAAACGAGATTCCAGATTTCGATATAACGTTTTTCGTCTTCAAGAAGATCGTTTGGATCTTTTCTTACTAAATCGTGATCAGTGTGTTCTTCACCGTGATCGAAAAAGATTTCTGAACATGGACCGCACGGACCAAATTCTCCCATCTCCCAGAAATTATCTTTGTCACCTTTGTTGAAAATTCTTTCGTCGCCCATTCCTGTGATTTTTTTCCAAAGCCCACGAGCTTCGTCGTCAGAGTAGTGAACTGTTACGTAAAGTTTCTCGCGAGGGATTTTTAATTCAACAGTTAAGAATTCCCACGCAAATTTAATAGCGTCTTCTTTGAAGTAGTCACCGAAAGAAAAGTTACCAAGCATTTCGAAGAATGTGTGGTGACGAGCTGTATGCCCTACGTTTTCAAGATCGTTATGTTTTCCACCAGCGCGAACACATTTTTGAATGGTCACGGCACGTTTATTTGCAGCCGTTGATTTTCCAGTGAAGTAATCTTTGAACTGGTTCATTCCGGCGTTTGCGAAAAGAAGAGTTTTATCGTTGTGAGGAATGAGTGAGCTTGAAGCAATTTTCTCATGCCCTTTTGAGCTGAAGTATTTTGCGAATTTTTCGCGGATTTCTTGTCCTGTAATTTTAGTCGACATTGCTGTTACCTTTGATAGTCACCATTGGGAGTTATAGTGATCTAGCGTAACATATTTTGCTGGAATTAGTACTCCGGAAAGTGAATTTTCACTCTTGTTCGAAACCTTTGACGAGCTTTAAAGCTGGACCGGTCATGAGAGTCGTTACCAGGGCCATGATGACCATCATTGCAAAAAGTCTCGGGCTAATGACTCCGATATCTAAACCGATATTTAGTGCGATTAACTCAACCAATCCACGAGTGTTCATAAGAATTCCAAGGCCGACCGAACTTTTCATGCTGTGTCCGCTAAAGCGTGCGGCGATAAGTGTGCCTCCGAATTTCCCAATGATAGCGACGAGAATAATCACTCCGCATAAAATCCAATCATGAGGACCGCTAATGAGAGAAATTTTTGTTCTCATTCCTGTAAAAGCGAAAAAAGTCGGGAGGAAAAGTGAACGGATAACATCGTTGAGGCGATAATTCAGGTTTTGCGCAACGTGGTTTTCATGCGGAATGATTGCACCAAATAAAAAGGCGCCGAAGAGAGCATGGATTCCGATAAATTCTGTAAGCATTGAAGAAAATAAAACAGCGACGAGAATAATCATCAAAGTTAAACCGTCATTTTCATCAGAATGAGAAAGTTTTTTTGTAATGAAAGGCATGACGACTTTAAGCATGAATACGATGTAAACGAGCGTCCAGATGATTGTCGCAAAAGCACTGCTCAGTTCTGCCTTAGCAAAACTCACAACGAAAGCGAGTAGACACCAGGCCGTGACATCATCAATCGCTGCACATGTGAGGGCCAGTGTTCCCAATTTGGTTTTGTGTAGGTTTTGATCTGTGAGAATACGTGCGAGCACCGGGAAGGCGGTAATCGACATCGAGACACCGAGGAAAAGTGCAAAGCTCGTGAAGTTTACCTGCGGAGGAGCATATGTATCGTAAAGCCAAAGCGAAAGAATACTTCCGAGCATGAAAGGAAGAACAATACTTGCATGAGAAATAGAAATTGTTGAATGCGCACTTTTTCTCAGTGAGGGAAGATCAATCTCGAGTCCAACCAGGAACATGTAGAGAATGATTCCGATTTGCGCGACGATGCTTAATTGAGGCGAGATTGATGTGGGAAGAACATAGGCCGAGACTCCAGGGGCCAGTAAGCCCAAGAGAGAAGGTCCGAGTAAAATTCCCGCGATCGTTTCACCGATGACCGGTGGTTGACTGATTTTTTTAGCAAGCTCTCCACCTAATCTCGTGGCACAAATAATGACGACGAGAGCGAGAAGCATATGATAAAGCGGTGAACCGGCTTCAGCAGCGCTTGCCGTTTGGACGACTTCGGCCACGTGATGATTGGTCACTCCGTAGTGGTTGACGATGAGAAAAATCCCAACGCTGAATCCGATAATCAAGAAATAAAAGAGAACAGTCCTAAATGATGAGGATTTTGATGTCGTCATAGTTATTTCTGAGGTTTTCATAGCCCTATTGGATCATAAGAAAAAAAAATTGGCCCTAAAAAATTTACAGACTTTTATCATTCAGCCCGCGTTTTGATTTACACTTTCTTCATCTGAATTTCCGGAGGATCGTATGAAAAAAATGTTGGCGGCAACTCTTGTTCTTTCTTTTTTGTCAGTGTCTGCAATGAGTGGTGAAATCACTAAAAAGCATGGTGAGGCGATTGGAATGAGTTACGTTGGAACATTTATTATCACCGGAGTTTACGCTTCGACAGGAGCAGGTGTTGCCGCTGTTGTTGGTGCAACGACATTGGCCGGAGTTACTCAAGCAGAAATTAAAGCGAGAAGAGAAGTGGCGGCGAAACTTCTTCTAAATGGTGTTCAGGAATTTTATCAGGACGGAAATGTGAGTGCGAACTTGCAAACGGCGATTACTCAAATGAAAGCAGCGAATGCTGAATTATCAGACGCCGAAGCTCTCGATCAATTAAATGAAACAGCTTTGTCTATTCTTCAATAAACGAATCGTTTTCGATTTGAATGCCGCTAAATTTAGTTTTTAACATTTGAAAAACAGCGCCAGGGTTGTGACCTTTACTGATAGCAAAGCGAATAGCTTTTTGGCGTTCTTTATAAGCTTCCTCTTTGTCCTCTGAGATCGTTCTTAATTTTTTTTGAATCAATCTTTCGATCTGATCTTTTTCTGTGATTCTGTATTCTTCAAAAATTTCGTAGATGGTTTCTTCTGTGACAGAAACTTTTTCCTGATTTAATTTTTGTCTGATGTAATTTGCGGAATAACCTTTATGCATGAATGCTTTGATTCTTGCTTCAGCATATGATTCTTCTCTTAAAAATCCGCGTTCTTTAATTTCATTAAGCGCTTTTTGGGCTTCGTCTGCAGGAAACTTTTTGGCGCGTACTTTCTCTTGTAACTTTTCTTTGAGTTTATGTTCAGAATAATCTCGACCAGTGAGAAGTTTGACGAGATAGGAATAGGCTTTGCTTGATTCTGACATTTTGTTTTTTTGGGAAAAAGTTTTAGAACTCCTAGGGCCTTCCATTCGAAAGGAGAGTAAGAGTTCTAAAACAGAATTGGATTACTGGATATTTTTCTTAGATTTCTTTTCTTTTACTTCTTCAATAATTTCGCCAGTTGCTTCATCAACTTCTGGAAGAGCAGCGCCTTCAACAAGACCAAACTTCACAAGAATTTTTTGCTTAATTTCTTCTAGCATAACTGGGTTTTGCTCAAGGAAAGTTTTTGAGTTTTCTCTACCTTGACCAATTTTTGCATTATTGTATGCGTACCATGCACCAGCTTTTTCGACGATACCGTTGTTAGAAGCTAGATCAAGAATATCTCCAACTTTTGAAATTCCTTGTCCATACATGATGTCGAATTCAGCTTCTTTGAATGGAGGAGAAACTTTGTTCTTAACAACTTTTACTTTTGTGCGAGAACCGATGTGTGCTTCACCATCTTTGATCGCAGCAGTTTTTCTAATGTCTAAACGAACTGAAGCGTAGAACTTAAGAGCGTTACCACCAGTTGTTGTTTCAGGGTTACCGAACATAACACCAATTTTCATACGAAGTTGGTTGATGAAGATAACAGTACAGTTTGAACGAGAGATTGATCCCGTAAGTTTTCTTAGAGCTTGTGACATAAGTCTTGCTTGAAGACCCATGTGTGAATCACCCATTTCACCTTCTAGTTCTGCTTTCGGAGTAAGAGCAGCAACTGAGTCGACGATAAGAAGGTTAACAGCGCCAGAGCGAACTAGCATATCTGTGATCTCTAGAGCTTGTTCTCCAGAGTCTGGTTGAGAGATAAGTGTATTTGGAATATCAACACCAAGTTTCGCAGCATACGCTGTATCAAGAGCGTGTTCAGCATCAACGAAAGCGACTGTTCCACCTTGCTTTTGGCATTCAGCTGCGATGTGAAGAGTAAGAGTTGTTTTACCAGAAGATTCCGGTCCGTAAATTTCAATGATACGTCCTTGAGGGATACCACCAATTCCAAGAGCAAGATCCAAGCTCAAGCATCCAGTTGGGATAGCAGGAATTTTCTCAACACTTGTTTTATTGTCGAGTTTCATGATCGCGCCTTTTCCGAATTGTTTTTCAATTGCTGAAAGAGCGAGGTCTAGTGCTTTTAATTTTTCTGGAGATGCGCCTGATGAAGCTTTCTGTAGTGACATTGATTCCTCCGAGGGTGTGTGCATTCTGCTCACGTTTCTTAGTTTTTTCGTTGTTGTGTTGAGTGCAAAATGTTTGATCTATTTAATAATCAAAACTGCGCAATTACTAGACCGGATTGGTCTACATAATCACTATTTGATTAGCGAAAAATCAAACTGATTTATATAGATTAGTTTGTGCGTATTTTTTGCGTAGGTCAAGTCTTTTTATGATAAAAATAATTTCGCAATAACCAAGTAAACGACTCCAGCGTAGATTCCGCTGACGATATCATCGAGAATCGTTCCAGCTCCGTGTTCGAGATTGTCGAAGTATGAGGCCGGCCAGATTTTAATGATATCAAAGAAACGAAAGAGCACGAAAAGAATCGCGAGATGTAACAAGTTGTGAGTTTGAATAAAGAGCCATGCTGTACTCATTCCTAAAAATTCATCGATAACTATCCATTGAGGATCGTGCAGCTTCAATTCTTTTTGCACAATTTCGGCGATGAAGCACGCGATGATTGTCGTGATGATAATGAACGGAATGAACATAAAGAAAGGCGGATTAAATCGACCTAATCCATACAGTAATGGAAGTGTTGCGAGTGTTCCCCATGTGCCCGGTGCTTTGGGTAAGTACCCAGAACCAAAAAAAGAGAGGAAAAGTATGTCTAGTCTTTTAAGAGATGGTCGATTATCGTGATTCATTAGATAATATTAAGTGAATGCTCGTCTCTTAACAAAGAGAAAAAATGGAAAGACCAAGTTACCTTCAAAAATATATGTTCGATTGGGAAATTCTCGATGTCGTCGTTGGCGGAAAGTCAGCACTCGATACAAAAAATTTTCTGGGCCCGATGTCATCAATCGAACAAGTCAATCAATTCCTGAAAGGTTATGGTCTCGATCCCAACGATCACGTTACAAAAGCAGAGCTCTTCGGAAATTTTCAGGAAGCTTTGCAATTCATCAAACGCTATTTTTTAAAAGAAGGAAATCCGGACGGACTGGATTTAAAACTTCCGAATTCGCTTTTGATGATCTCAGATATCAGTCAGCTTTTTTTAATGGCGACTGACGATACTCCAAGCAAGAAAGAAGATAAATTGTGGGCGGAAATTATTTTAAAAGTCATGCACACAATCATGCACGCGGATAAAGATCTTCGTTCGAATTATTTTAATATCGTTCAAACGCAAATCTTCGACCGTTTCTACAAATATATTTTTAGAAACGAAGAAGGGAAGTTGTTCATCGGTATCAAGGGAACAGAAAACGTTGTGGCCCTTGTGGATTTTGAAACGAAATCTAAGAAGACGCGAGAAAGTGTTATCATCAAACTTCTTCACAAGGCAGAAAACGTAGCGGAAGAACTTTTCGACAGAGTTGGAGTGCGTTTTGTAACGAACTCGCGTTTTGATACTCTTCGTGTAATTCGTTTTCTCGTTGAAAAAAATATTGTCATTCCTCACAACAATAAACCGAGTCGTGCGATCAACACGATGATCGATCTTCCTCGTTTTAAAGAAGCTCATCAACGCGTTTTAAAAATGGCCTTAAGAAATAATCTTTCTGAAGAACGTTTTGTAGCGGCGATGGAACGTGAGATTCAAGAATGTGATATGCAAAAAGAGGGAAGTGAGCGCAACAAGTTTACTTCGAAAAGTTATCAATCAATTCAATTCACTTGTCGTCAGTTGATCGAATACAAGAATCCATTCTTGCAAGAGTTCAATGACCTGAGAAGAATCGCTAAAAAATTAAATCCGGAAGAGAATGAACTCGCAAGACGTGTTCTCAATATGGATATTTCACTCGTTGCCCGCGATATTCGTTTCTTTTATCCATACGAAATTCAAATTGTCGATCAAGCTGCTTTCCAGGAAAATTCGCAAGGGGATGCTTCTCATCAGGAATACAAGCGTCAGCAAGTACAGTCTGCGATGAAACGTATTTTTAAAGCGATGATCGAATACAAAGACATCAAACTGTAGAAAAATATTTTTATCTTCTTAAAAATTTTACGTCATTTATGGCGTTTATTTTTTGTCATTACACAGCTTGTGTTTAGCAATTGTTAAGATAGTATCAACTTATGTTAAGAAAACTTCTTATAGTAGAAGATGATGTTGATGTGACAAGTCTTCTCTTCGATACATTTACTGATATGTTCGACATTATCGACAACGCTTACTCAGTTGAGGAAGCGCTCAAGCTTATTAATGAAAATTCTTTTTCACTTATTCTTCTTGATATCAAACTCAACAATCGCAATGGTGCAGAGATTGTAAAATACATTGCGGACTCAGAGACAAATTTAAACAAAGAGACTCCGGTTGTTATCGTCAGCGGAATTATCAATGCAAATTTTATCGATCATTATAAAAATCGCTTTGCTGGAATTATCCTGAAACCTTTTGAGCATGATGATATTCGAAAAATCAT
Source organism: uncultured Bacteriovoracaceae bacterium (assembly GCA_966211875.1). Lineage (GTDB taxonomy): Bacteria > Bdellovibrionota > Bacteriovoracia > Bacteriovoracales > Bacteriovoracaceae > Bacteriovorax. The sequence goes on along the minus strand of CBIHNP010000010.1, from coordinate 87,711 downwards.
TGGCGATATTCTCGGGCCGAGGGCCATCGAAGAAAATCCTGAACAACAAACTGAAGAGATACCAGAATTAAAATATGCTGGTCCCTTTGCTGTTGATGCTCTTAAGGAACAAGTTGATCAAGTCATGGTTCAGGTGAAAAAGAGTGCGAAGTTAAAACAATTTTTTAAGATGGCAAAGGTGGATCGCAATGCCGATAATTATATTCTCACTCACGTAAGTTTGATTGTGAATATCTCTGCAGCCATTTGTGTAAAGATGGATTGGAATTCAGACAAGACTCTTGAGAAATTTGTCTACGCTGCTTATTTGCATGATCTGGCCATTGCCTTTCGTCCTGATCTTGCCCGTATGTACGCTCCAGAAAAATTGGAACTTCTAAAAGATACTATGCCAGAAGATGATTACAGAATTATTATGGATCATCCAAACCTTTCTGCAAAAATGATTTCAGGCTTAAATGAAATTCCTCCTGATGTTGATATTATGATCAAACAGCATCACGAACTCCCAACTCAGGGGGGATTTCCAACAAAATGTGGATACCAAAAAATTCCACCCCTCTCTGCCGTATTTATTGTTGCTCACAGCTTGGCTGATTATATCGTTGAGAATCCAAAATGGGATATTAACGAATTTGTTAAAAAAAATCGCAGCCGTCTTCACGGATCTCATTTTACAAAAATTATGCGTACGTTGCCGGAAATCAAATAGCAGATTTTTCGCGCTTTCCGATAAAACGAAGCATGCGTTCATTAAGAAGTTCAGGAAAATCCGCTTGAGGAACATGGCTTCCATCTTTAACGATATAAAGTTCGCTCGAAGGCAAATGTGTTGTGAGAATGCGCTGAAGATAATTTGGAATAATTTTATCTTTGTCGCCACCGATGATGAGCGTTGGTGTCTGGATGAATTCTAAATGATTGATGACGTCGTGATCGTGCATCAGTTTGAGCAAATGAAAAAAGAGTTGTTCGGGAAGTTCACTGATTTTTTTCATGTAGAGTTGAATGAATTCCATCTCCACTTGTTTTTTATTAAATCCACCGTCGAAAATCATGTATTGAGCGATGGGATTTTTATAAGAATGTTTCCAAAAACTTTTAAAGAGCGTTGGATATTTTTCTGTAAAAGTTTTCAAGTGAGGAGAAACGATATCAACCATGTTTGAATCAAACATGATGTCTTGTGGAGGAACCACTGTTCCTGAAATGAGAATTTGTCCGATCATATCTTCCGGATAACGACGAGCGTGTTCCAGACAAATATTCACTCCCATACTATGACCGACGAAGATCGATTTTTTAATATTGAGTTCAGTCAGAAGCTCGTGAAGATCTTTTGTGATATTGGGAAAGTTACACGTTTCAATATCTCCTTCCTGCGAAGAAGAATAGTGAAAGCGATAATCGTGAATGAGAATTTGATAACCCTGTTCTTCAAAAAAGGGGATCTGGTACTTGTAGTGATTGTTACTGCAAAGAAGTCCATAAATCAGAACGAGAACCGGACGAGTGGGATCGAGTTCGCTCGCTTCAAAATTTGTATTGTAAAAAATACGGATGCCATCGCTGGTATAAAAATAATTGGGATGATTTTTATTAAACATGAGAACCTTTTTCCATATCCAGCAAAATTTCTTCAATGAACTCGAGAGCGAATCTTAGTTCTGGTGATTGCTTATTGAAAACTTCATAAACTTGAGAGAAATCGACAGACGTTGTTGTGAGTGCCGATTGTTGCACGCGAATTTCGTTTTCTCCAAAGGCGATAGTGTCATTTGGTTTTAATTTTAAAGTTCCGCTGATTTTTTTTCCATTCACAAAAAAGAAAGGCTCTTTCACTAAACTTTGAACGACCAGTTGCCCTTGCATAAATTTGATCGTGAGATAGTGCAAAGGAAGTTCCTGATCGAGAAAAATGAGATCGTTTTTTTTCGAGCGACCGATATTAATCTGGTCGAATTCGTATTCGTAAACGCCTAAGGCGAGCGGGTCTCTGCTTTTTGTAACTTCAAGGTAAATCATAGGAAAAGTATAACAAGAAATCTGATTTTAGACTGTAGTGAAAATTCGTTCATCACCTGAGAATTTTTGCAGGAGTTTTTCGATATCCGGATCTTGTTTTTCAATCAGTGCAAGAGCATCTGTGCGAGCTTCATTCAAGACATCGGCATGTAAAATAATATTAGCGAGACGTTTTTGGCTCTGGCTTCCGGACTGATCTGTACCAAAAAGATCACCTTCTCCGCGAATTTTTAAATCTTCTTCTGCGATTTTAAATCCATCGGTGTTGCCTTCGATAACTTTCAGACGTTCCATGCTGAGTTCTGAAATTTGTTTATCGTTAACGAGGAAACAAAATCCCGGTTTTTCTCCGCGGCCGACACGTCCTCTGAGCTGGTGAAGAGAAGAGAGACCGAAGCGTTCAGGATTCATAATTGCCATAATGGTCGCATTCAAAACGTTGATCCCAACTTCAATAACACTCGTTGAAACGAGAATATCAACTTTGTGATTTTTAAAATCGTGGAACATTTGAGCTTTCTCATCGGCCTTCATCTGGCCGTGCAATCCTTCAACTTTGTGATTCGGGAAATATTTTTTGAAACGATCGAGAACATTCACGAGATTGTGAAAGTCTTGTTCGCTTTCCAGATTTTCATTGATCGCTGGAACGACGACATAGATTTGTTCTTTTAATGAAAGCCTCGTCATGATGAAACTTAAAAACTGCTGATAAGAATCTTGTGTAACGATTCTCGTCTTGTGTCCCTTTCTTCCTGACGGCATTATTTTGATCGCCGAAATATCGAGATCACCGTATTGAGTGAGGGAAAGTGAGCGAGGTATCGGTGTTGCCGACATGATCAAACAATGAGCGCCAGTCGTTTTACTTGTTAAGCGGATACGTTGATCAACGCCGAACTTATGTTGCTCATCTATAATCGCAAGTCCTAACTGGTGAAAAGCGACAGAGTCTTGAATGAGCGAATGAGTTCCGATAATAAAATCGATTGTTCCTTCTGCTAATTCTTTTTGGATTTGTTTTTTCTCTTTGGCCGGAGTTGAACCGAGCAGGAGTTTTACGTTGTATTCTTTTTCGTCGAAAAGTTCTTTTGTACTCAAATAGTGTTGAGTCGCGAGAGCTTCCGTCGGACACATGAGGGCCACTTGCGCTCCATTTTCAATCACGATCATGGCAGCGATCATTGCAATCGTCGTCTTTCCACAACCAACATCTCCTTGAACAAGTCTCATCATCGGATGAGCACCGGCCAGATCGTGACGAACTTCGCTCATCGTCTTTTGCTGGTCATCTGTAAGAGTGTAGGGATAACGGGCGCAAAAGCCCTGATAAGTTTTCTCATCAACTTTGTAAGCGATCGCTGGTGGTTTTTTAAAGTATTGGCGACGAAGATAAATTTTAATCTGATCTTCGAAAAATTCTTCATAGATCAAACGTTTTTCAGCACGCGCTTCCAGTTCAGCATTAGGCTTTACTTTCGCGTGAATGACTTTAAACGCTTCTGAGAGCGAAAGAAAATCTTTTCGTTTGATAATTCCTTCCGGTAGTGTTTCGGGAATCGAATTCCAGAGCGACATAGGAATTTTATCGAAAAATTTTTTCATCTGAACACCGGCAATGGTGTTCACTGTCGGATATTGAATTTTAAGTTCGTTTGAAACTGTGACAAAGGGAGAAGGCGAGTCAGTTGTTTCGAGTCCAAAGAATTCAGGATTCGCAAATTGCATTTGTCCGTTAAAGACACTCGCTTCGCCCATGAATTCGATATACGTCACTTTCGAAATTTTTTCTTTCACAGAACCGTAAGTGTTAAACCATTTAAGCGTGAGAATTTTATCCGAGAGCGTATCTTGAACGTGCACTTGAATGTTGTACAACATCGCACGCCCTTTTCCACGCACGCGAAAATTTGGTTTAGCCTGAATATTTAAAACTTTTGCACGCCCGATGAAAATGCGTCCTTCTTCGACGTATTGAAAGCTGCGAAGAGGAGGAAGTTCGATAACTCTTAATGGGAAAACCCATAAGAGGTCATGGACTTCTTTGATTCCGACTGCGTTTAATTTTTCAATGGACTTGTGTGAAGCCTTGCCGAGAAAATCTTCAAGAGATGTCGACCACTCTAAAGGAGTGGCCGCCTTTTTGGTTGTGGTAGTTTTTTTCGTCTTATTCAACGAATTCAAATGAGTCAATCTCGTACTCCACGTCGCCTTTAGGAGCTTTTACGATAACTGTATCACCAACTTCTTTTCCAATGAGCGCTTTTCCAAGCGGACTTGTATAAGAAATTTTATTTTCTCTCATGTCTGATTCATCTTCGCCCACGATTGTGTATGTGTGACTCAAATCTTTTTCCGGATCAACGATTGTCACTGTTGCACCAAAAACAATTCTCTCGCTTTTAATTTTGCTCACGTCTACAACGCGCGAACGTGCGATGATCCCTTGCAATTGAGCAATGCGGCCTTCGATGATTCCTTGTTTTTCTTTAGCTGCGTGGTACTCAGCATTTTCTTTCAAGTCACCCAGCTCGCGCGCTTCAGCGATCGCCACTTTAATATCTTCGCGCTCAACTTTTACAAGTTGATCGAGTTCAGCTTGCAATTTATTTTTTCCGGCGAGTGTGATTGGTAATTCATCCATTGAGAGTTTTCCTTATTTTTTAAATAGCGCGTCTGCGGAATTGATAAGATCGTCTTTTGAAGGACCGGCATTGCCACCGCCTGAAAGAACAAAATAATCACAGAAATTCGCTTTTTCTTTATCAACGATTCGGTCTGCATTTGATTCATGACATTCGTTATAGACTTTTGGATCGTAGAATTTACACATCTTACAACAATGCAGACTCTTAGAGCAATAGGGACAATCCTCAGTTCGCGCCACTTTAAAGGCACCGAACACAGGAATACTTTTATTGCAGTTATAACATTTAAAACTTTGTGTATCGCTCATTTAAAAACTCCAATCTTTCGCTAACCCAATTTTAAATCCAGGAAAAGATCCCGCGTTTGATTCGCGATTGGTCTCTGGATTGAAATAAATTTTGGGAAGATTGCGCTTATTATACTCTTCAATGGCACGATTAAGATTGGCTTCGTTTGTCACTTCAATAGTACGTGCAACTAAAAAGTTTACCAAAATAGTTGCCGCGCCAGAGATTAAGTAGACTTGACGATCTTGTGAATCGGAAGTGAAGAAACCTAAAAGAAGAAGTCCTGTACCAGCTGTTCCAAGCAAAGCATTGGGCCAGTGAATGCCCGAGTTTTTTTGATATGTATTGAGATACTCCTTCGCAACAGGATCTTTCTCGAGGTGATAACGAAGTCCTTCTCCTTTCTCAGAAGCATTTGCATCGACCAACACTTCCTGGAAATTGATGATCGCCACGCGACTGCACGTCTCAACGGCATACACGTTGAACGATAAAGAGAATGTAAAAATGAGTAAACCAAAAAGAAAATTGCGCAATTTCACCTCAATTCTGATTTTATGATTATAATATAGGGATATCCCATTCAAAAGGTTTTTTCATGGATTTGATTAGAGCGGGCCTTGGGCTTACAAAAACGATTCGAAATGTTGGAAGGTTACAGGAAATCGTCATGGTTTTCGGTAAACACGGCTTCGACGAATTTATTTCTAACACCGTGACAAAAAAAATCCCGAATTTTGTTTTGCCTAAATCGCAAAAACGCATTTCGGAAGAACTCGCAAATAAATCAGAAAAAGATTGGAACCAGGTTTTGGGATTCCGTCTGCGCAAATGTTTCGAAGAATTGGGCCCGGCGTTTATTAAATTCGGACAACTTTTAAGTTCTCGCGAAGATATTTTTCACCCTTCGTTTATCGAAGAAATGAAAATGTTGCGCGATAAAGTAAAACCGATCCCTTTAGCGGAAGTGCTTCCGCATATTGAGCGATCTCTCGGAAAAAAAATCGGTGAAGTTTTTTACGAAGTTGATCCGAATGCTATTGGTACGGCTTCAATCGGCGTTGTGTTTCGTGCAAAACTTTTAAACGGAACTCCTGTTGTTCTTAAAGTGAGACGTCCGGGAATTGAGCGCGAGATTGAAACAGACTTTTCTATTTTTATGTTTCTTGCTGCTCAGGCAGAAAAAGTCAGCGCGGAACTTCGTTATCTTGGATTGACGAGAATCTTGAGCGATTTTTCTTTCACTCTTCAGCGCGAACTCAATTTTAATATTGAAGCATTGAATGCGGAGAGATTAAAAAAGAACATCGAACGCCATGATGATAAACAGCTTTATTATATTCCAAGTGTCTATAAAGAATATTCGAGTGAAGATCTTCTCATTATTGAAGAATTAAAAGGTATTCCCTTCAGCAATCACGATTTGATTATTGAAAAGAAAGATGAGATCGCGCCAAAGTTGGAATACGGAGTTCAGCTCTTTTTAAAAACATTTTTTAGAGATGGTTTTTTCCACGCTGATCTTCACGGTGGAAATTTCTTTTATCTCCACGATGGCGAGAATAACGGACGCATTGGTCTCATCGATTTTGGATTGATGGGAAGCTTGAGCAAGAGCAGTCGTCATCACTTGATCGCAATCATTTATGCTCTTCTTACTTACAACTATGAAAATCTCGTTTACGAATTTTTAGATGTTGCTGAATACGACAATATTCCGGATATGGATGCACTCATTCGCGATTTGCGTGAAGGACTCAGTCCTTATATCGGTCTCTCAGTCAAACAAACAAATTTTTCAGATCTCTTAAATGCAGTTTTAGGAACACTAAAAAAACATCAAATCTTTTTACCACGTGAATGGTACATCGTTTTCCGCGCACTCATTACTCTCGACGGAGTAGGGCGCTCATTAGGCCTTGATCTTAACATCTTTGGTATTCTCGAAGGTGACATCACAGAAATTGTTCAGAGTACTGTGAACAAAGATGAACTCATGGAAGAAGCAGCATGGGCCGCACGCGATTTAACTTCTTCTCTCAGAATTGTTCCAAGACACATTCGATGGTTCCTGCGCGACTTCGCGAAAAAAGGATATGCAGTTGAAGTAAAGAATACGGGATATGAAAAAGAATTCGGTGCACTTACTGGTGCTCTTATCTTTTTAAGTTTTTCAGTAGTCGCTGGAATCTTTTTTTTCTCGGGAACATTTATTATGGGGACAAAAGAAATTCTGGGATGGGCCGATATTCCCACTCTCAGCTGGATCTTCTGGAGTTTTGGGCTCCTCTTATTCGCCTCAGGGGTTAGCTCGTTAAAAAAGTAAAAGTGCCATAGATAATGGACACTGAAAGTCGGATAAACTTAGGTGATGAATTGAAGTTTTTCAAAGGCTTAAGAGGCAAAAAGCGCAGGCCGGTTTACCCAATTCCTTTAAGCTCATAAAATTAAACAATATAAGGATAGTCCATCGAGGTACGTATGTTAAAAAGCTTAATTCTCATCGTTCTCTTATCTCTAAACCTCGCCTTTGCTAAATCGCGTTTTACAGATGCTGATAAACAGAAGTTTATGGACGAAGTAAAACAAGCGATCGCTGCACACAAGGTAGAGAATAAAGGTAAAGTCGATTTACAAATTATTAAGCCCGGGTTTTATGAAGAGCTCGATGTTTATTACAAACAGGAAAAATTCACGCGCGATGAGATGGTGAAAATTAAGCAACGTTATGAAGACTTTGCAAAATCATCAATCGCTCCTGATCAAACAGAAACAGCTTTTTATAAATTCGTTCAAGACCAATTGGATGAACTGAATAAAACACAAGTTACAAAAATCAAAGAAGGACAAGTTTGTAATAACTGGAGTTGCGAAGACGGATTGAAATGTGCTCCGGATCCAAAACAAGTTGATGGACCTTCATGCAAGAAAGAAAATACTCAATGTAAAGAAGACAATGATTGTTGTTCAGGATCTTGTACACTTGATAAAAAATCCAACAAACATTTCTGTGAAGAAGTTTATAGATGTTATAGACCACTTAATCTCGGCCAGTCTTGTATGGTGAATCCGATTTGCGGAGAAGGAGAATGTCTACCATTTAACTCAAAAACTTCCGGAATCGGTGAGTGTATTGATCACGGAAAATCATGTAAGAAAAATTCTGAATGTTGCTCAAATTCATGTGATAACCGCAAATGTGTTGACTCTTACGTTTGTAAAGACTGTGTGAAAAACGGAAAGAAACCTGAACGCGGACAAAAATGTTGTGAAGGCCTTTATATCAACGAGAAAGGAATGTGTGTTCCAGACGTTCCACCAATTGTTATTCCACAAGTTCGTGTAAAAAAATTGGAGAACATGCTTGATGCCTTTGCTGAAATCATTATTGGTTCAGCCCGTGCAGACGAAGCTTACAATACAGTAAACGCTGATCACGATAAATACGAAAGTTTCAGAGCAACATCAGAAGCTGCTGATGATATTAAAGTAGCTCCTCCAGTATTTGATCTGACAAGAAAATCGAACTTCGATACTTGTGATATTCGTTTTCGTGACGACTTCATGAACTACTTGAAGACATCAGGATTAATCAATCAGGAATTAGCTCTTCTTTCTTTTGATTTCGTTGCAACTGGAGATGGTGTAAACGATTATTGGATGAGTAGTGCTACTGATCCTCAATCATCAATCTACGGGCGTCTAAAAAAAATCGCTCAGGGCCACCTCGAAATCAGAAAAAAAACAAACGACAGTATTGATAAAGCGAACCTTCGTCTGACATGTATGTGTCTCGACGTTAAAGGATACAAATCGATTACAGATGCGACTAAAAAAGCTTTTTTTGAAAACTCATGTGATGAATATCAAAAGTATAAAGATCCAAGTGTCTCAAGTGATCAACTTGAAGGGGATGCTTCAGGAGTAAAAGGAAAACGTTTGCTTGTTACATGGACTGCTACTCTAGAGTCGTTTAACCAGACTCTTGCCATCGACAACACTGGTATTTACCAAAATTTTAATGATGTCTCTAACTGGGCCTCAAACACTGCAAAGTGGAACGATGCCGATGTAAAAACATATAACCTATTTACATTCTCAATGAAAAATCCAAGCGGAAGTGTGGCCGCAATGGGAGCGATTCTCGGTGCTCTGCTTGCTGCCGGAATCATCGCTATTCTTGGTGGATTTGCCACAACATCAATTCTCACTTCATGGGCTGCAGCTGGAATTATCGCAACGTCTGCTATCACTGGTGGTACTGGGCTTTGGTTGATTGCTTCGTTAAAAGGAGCATGGATTTCAAAACGCCCTGAAGTCGTCGATAAATTCGTAAGAAGTTATAGCTGTGGTAAAAAAGAAACATGTCAGGATTGGGATAGAACTTTAAAGCAACCATATAACAGTGTTTGTAACGTTCACACTTCTGCAAACGCGTGTATTAAAAACTTCGTTGTGTTCTATCAGGATCAAGAACCTCGTTACGTCGTTGACCCTTGGATTCCATACGGAGTCGATAAAAAATTAGTTCTTAGAGATATTAATGATGATCGCGACTACGCTCATAAATTGGAAGACGGATTCCAGGCAGCAAAAAATCAAATGATTGCGAAGAATCCTGGTGCTATCGGTGGTGGTGGTAAAGATGGTGGATCATATGTGTCTGAAGACTATATGAGAACACTCTTTGTCGATGCAAACGTTCTTGGATCGTATACACCAAGAATTTCTACTGATGATAAACGCTATATTCTCGACGATACAATTGTTAAAATGATCAAAGACCAAGCAAAAAAATATGCTATCGATCAACAGTTTTTCCAGGAAGGCGATACAGATAACTTAAATAAGTTTGCGGATTATACTTATCAATATCATTTTATCTGGCCAAAAACGTCGAGAGCAAAAGAAATCAGTTACCCAACAGTTGGTTTAACAACTTACTTGGCCTTTATGACAAATGGGGTTGCTGGTAGTTTATCGACTGGTGCAGTGAATGCGAAAAATGGTTTTGGTAATTTGAATCAAAAATACCAGGAAGACCTGCTCAATACTTTACAAATGTATAGTAAGGTCGGGCCGACAACTAATGCAGACGCCGCAAAACTCCAGGCAATCAATGCTGAAATTGCGAAAACACAACAAGAATTAGATAGAGAAAAAACACTTAGTGCAATTCTTGCAAGTGGAACAGCTGATCTCTCAAAACTAAGTGCGGCAGCCATCAATGATTTTAGTAAATCAAGCGGTGGTAGTGGAAATGTCACTTTAACCGGCGATCAATCAAAATTCTTAAATGCTGTTTCGGTATTGAGAGAAGCTCGCAAAACGCAATTGAAGAAGTTGGATGCTTACAATAAGGCGATTGCTTCAAGCGGAAACTCAGACAGAGCATCTCAAGTTGCTTCAGCTTCAAAAAAATTCGCTTCTGCTTTCTCAAATCCTCTTTCTAAAACAGGAAGCAGTCTGTTTGGTTCAGGTGGAACGGATGGTCTGGGATTAAAAACATCTGATGACGGAAGCAAAAAAGATTCTTCAAGCAGTAAAAATAAAAATGGTTACGATTATGGATCTGCTTACGGAGCAGGAGCTGGGTACGGCTCAGGTTCTTCTGGAAGCTCTCACTCAGGTTCAGGTAAATCAGATGCTGCAACTGCCGACTCATCAGCTGCTGGTGCTAATAGTGCCAACAGTGCTGCTGATGAAGATGCAAGAAGATTACAAGAAGCGATTGAAGCTCGTAACAAAGCAAACAAAGAACAATATTCTTCAAATGGTGAGAACTCTCTGTTTGAACAAGTAACGAATGCCTATATTAGAAACTACGATAAGGTTCTTATTAAGAAGAAAAGTGACAAGGATGTTCAAGAAAAGAAATAATGGTGAAGAAACTTCTGGGACAAGGATTGTTAATCTAGATTTCTTACGTGGTTTATTTATCATCTTAGCACTCGATCAACATTTCACGTACTACATCAACATGTGGTACGTGGAATATTTTCGAGACGCCATGGCCCTCACAAGCACATATAAAGTTCACTTTCCAATGATCGGTCATCAGATCGCAACGGATAGTTTTAATCAGTTGCTGGATTTTATTTTTACTCCATGGGTGAGTCAGGTCTATCTTACGCTCGCTTGTTTTAATCTCGCTAAAAGATCTAAAACGATTTTTGCGGAGGGATTATTTACCAAGCTCAAGACATACGCTTTGATCTTCATCTTTTTTTTGATGGAGAATTTTGTTGTTGCTCCCAACACAGGGCAGGCAATATCTTTTTATCCCATCATGCTTTGGATGGTGGTGATGGCGATTCTTTCTATCTTCTATAGTTATTTTGATATTTACGGCGTACTTGTTCTGGCCGTGGTTTCACTATTTAGATTTTTACTTCCGGTTGATATGGTTTCGAACCTTTTTCAAAACATGATCGGTTACGGAATTCATCCTGGTTTTGAATACGATGCCCGCATTGAATACTTTTTCACATCGGGATGTTTGGGATTCATTATGGGATATGTTCATTATCACCGTCTGAATGTGAAGAAGGTCAAAGACCTTTATTTCATTTTAATGGGAATTGTTTTTGTGGCCTTTTATATGGCCTATGGAGATCGTTATATTGTCGATCCGGCGAACGTTTTTTTACACGAACACGATCTGGCGCGAACATTTAGCGGAACAGTTTACATTTTAGGAGTGCAGGCAATTCTTATTTCCGCTTTTCTGTGGATGGAAAAAAAAGGAATTCAATGGAACGTTCCTGTCTTTACCTGGGTAGGCATTCATTCCATTTTTATTTTTGCTTTTCACCGAATCTTCTTCGTTCGCATTTTAGCTCCCCTAAGTGTGATGCTTGGAAGTGTTACCGGAAGAACATTGGGAGCTTCAACGCTCGAAATGTATACCTATGTGGGGATTACACTGGCCGTTTGTTACTTCGTTAAAAAGTCAGGCATGTTTGAATTGATCTTACAAAAGAAGGGATAATAAAAATGGACACGAGGTCCCAGCATTTAATTTTCGATGCCGTTTGCGAACGAGATCTCACTGATCTCGACATCGAACATATTAAACAGGTCATTGAGAAAAATTTAACGGTCATTAAAAAAGTAGAACATAAGTTTACTCCACATGGAGAAACGATCGTTTTCATTTTATCCGAATCGCATTTTACGATTCATACTTATCCGGAAAACAAATATATTTCGATGGATATTTACGTATGCAATATGGAGACAAATCTTCAAAAGATTATTGATGAAGTTTGTCTGCAGGTTCCTTTTGAGAAGATTGATTCTCGCATTTTAGAGCGCGGAAAGATCGGATTTAAAGAAGAGAACCGCAATCTTCATCTCGTTTATTTTTTAACAGTCGTTGTAGCTTGCTGTAGTATTCTCTATGAATTTCTACTTGCTCAATCGATTTCGACAACTATGGGTAATACGGCTTTGAGATACAATCTCACGATTGGTCTCTTTATTGCTTCGATGGGAGTCGGAGCGCTTCTCTACAAAAAATTTATTTCAAAAGAATACTTCAAAGAATTTATTAAAGTTGAATTGCTGCTTTCTCTGGTTGGTGGAGTGGCGCCTATTTCAGTATTAATACTGGATTATCTTTTTAACTCTTTTTCTCGCGCGAGCGGGATTTCTTTTTTCTCTTCTACGATACAAATGCCGTTGTTCACACTCAATCACTTGCTCATCGTGTGCATCGGATTTTTATCAGGGCTTGAGCTTCCGCTTCTCATTGACATGAGCCGACAGTTTAAAGCGACAAAAGGACATTACGTTCTCGCCTTCGATTATTTAGGAACATTGCTAGGAGCGATTTTGTTTCCGATTGTGATCCTTCCAAGCTTGCATATTTTTACGATTGGATACGTCGTTTCGTTGATCAATATTTTGATCGCTTTCCTCGTGATGACGAAGATGAAAATCGAAAGTCCAAAATACAAAGGAATTATCTGGCTCATGATTGTTGTCTGGCTATTGATGATTTTTAAATCTGAAGCTCTCAATCAGGCGATTGTTCAGAAGTTTTATTTCGGAGGGAAATTCTAATGACCTCAAGAACTTTAATCAAAGCTGAACTCTTGTTGATTACATCGATTCTCGCTTTTTGCAGTATCGTTTACGAACTTTTGCTTTCAAATACACTTGCCATTGTAACGGGAAACTATATCTGGTGGCAGTCGCTCACGATTGGTGTTTATATCGGTGGATTGGGATTAGGCGCTTATTATTCGAATCGTTTGAAAGATAGCTATAAGAGTTTGATCAATATTGAACTCGGACTCTCTTTCCTTGGTGCGATTTGCGTTGTTTACGTTTATATTTTTCATGGAAGTTATAAGTACATCGATAATCTCTTCTTTTATACGGGAGATTTCTATTCTTCTTTTTACTTAGAAAATATATTTCTTCTAAAAATTGTTTTCTTCCTTGTCATTCAAACACTGACGCTTGCGATTGGAACGTTGTCTGGTTTTGAAATTCCGCTCATGATGAAGATCGCTGAAGATCGCCTCGGACTTTCTGAAGAAGGTGAGCACCAGATTCTGGGAGTAAACTATTTAGGGACTCTTGTTGGAACTATCTGTTTTGCTTACTTCCTGCTGCCAAAGCTGGATGTAATTAAAACATCTGTGGCCGTGGCCTTGCTGAATCTTTTCGTTTGTGTTTTCTGCATGCTTAAATATTTAAAGAACAAAAGAAGTGTGTACAGCGGGTTTATCGCGAGCGTTTTGGTTGTAATTACTCTCATTGGAACGAGTGAGCAGAGTATTACTCAACGTTATTTAAAATTCTTTTATTATCTTCCAAAAATTCTTGCTCAAAATAATACTGATCTCGATGATCTCGTAAGAAGAGTAGATAACTTTAAACCAATTGAGCGTTCGAAATCTCTCTACCAATACGTCGATATCTTTACTTATCCGACGAATGAAGACGGCGTGATGAAAGATTCGACGATTCTCACACTTGATACGAATTTTCAGTTTAATACGACGACGGAATTTTACTACCACCAGGCTTTTGCTCATGTTTCAATCGTCATGAATAAAAAAGTCCCAAAGAAAATTCTTCTTCTCGGAGGAGGGGACGGACTTCTTCTGCGTGAACTTTTAAAATACAAAGAAATTGAATCGATTAAACATATCGAGCTCGATCAAAAGATGATTGATCTGGCAAAAACGCGTTTTGCGGAACTCAACAAACATTCTCTTTCTGATCCGCGAGTGCATACCGAAATCAATGATGGTTTTTATTACGTGAGAAATACGAACGATAAATACGATGCGATTTTTATCGATTTCCCTTATCCGAATTCATACGATCTCGCCCGTCTTTATAGTATGGAATTTTACACTTACGTCAGACACACATTGAATCCGGACGGATTTGTTGTTCTCGATGCTCCTTTTTATAACAAAGAGGACTACACGAAAGATAAATACCAAGGTCGCGCAGGACTCACGCAAGTTTTCAATGATCGTCACGTGATCAGCAACAGTGTTGTCGCGAGTACTTTTTATTATGCAGGCTTCAAGTCGATCTTCCCTTATCGCGTTTCCGATGAATCCTTTATCTTTTTAAAGGCCGAACCGGGAGCGATTGATTACGATTTCATGGATAGAGCGGATTTATCGAAATTAGAGCCGCAAACAATCCGCGAGATGAAAGAGATTAAGAACCAGCAATTTCCTTATAGGATTGCCCTTAAATACGTCAATTCGATCTTCAAACCAACAGTCACAAAAAAGAATGAGTTTTAGCTTGGGGAGAGTGTCTAAAGTTTAGACACCCCCTTTCTAAGTTGTTAAGATTTCTATTCCCTCTGGGGATACCCCATTTTGTAATTTTTATAACAATAAAAAACAGCATCTAAATATTTGTTACCATTTGTTGAATTATCATTTCCACTATGGTTTTGGAGTTTTATGAAAAACGCTCTACTGATTTTAGGAGTCCTTCTTCAGTTTAATGTTCACGCAGATGAAACAGCGACAACTGCTGTCGAAGTAAATGCGCAACCAGAACAAACACTTTCTGTAAGTGAAACTTGCGATGGGATGCTCAACATACAAGTTGCATTGATTGATGAGAATGAACGTTTGATTGCAAAAATGGTTAACGAAAAAGTAGAGGACATCACTCAATATGACATTTCTCTTTTAGAGAGAGGGCTTAGTTATCGTTACGGACATCTTCAGCAGGTAAGAGAAGCTTACACTGCAAAAGAAGATGAGTCGTCAAAGTGTTCGCCTGCCATCCTGGCCGATGCTGTCGCAATTTACGATTACACTCAATTGGGAAGCAGAGCTCTTACTGATACAAAGATGAGAAGAATCGTTAACTCGATTGTTAAGTTTCCAAAAAATAAATTAACGACTCTTAAAAAAGATTACTCACATTTTACTTCAGCAAATACGATTAACGATTTTCTGGAGCAAATGAACGAACAAAAAATCAGTCTTCCAACGGGAATCAATATCGATCCAAAACTTAAAGATGGACGTTTTTCAGCTCCGTCAGATGTTGCGATTAAGGGTGTTTCAACAGCTGTTGTTGGTTTTGCAAAAGTATGGGGATTCATTTCGGATAAATTGAAATGGAGAGATGGTCACTTGAATAAAAATCAAGATGTGATCAATGCTCTTAAAGCGAATTTAAAACCACTCGATCTTATTTACGAGAAGAGAACTTTTGTTCTTTCGAACTACACTATCCCCGGGCACTTCGGACACGTAGCTGTCTGGTTGGGAACAAAAGAAGAGCTTATCGCTGCCGGTATCTGGGATAAAGAATTTTTCAAACCGTTCAGAGAAGAAGTAGAAGCGGGAAGAAATATCGTTGAAGTCAGAAAGAAAGGAATGGATTTCGTGAGTTTGGAAAATTTCACAAACCTCGATGAGCTCGCAGTTACGAGAGTGACAAAAGCTCAAGAAAGAATTGAAGAAATCATGGAAAATCTTGTTGATGAAATCGATGCGACTTATGATTTCGCCTTCAATGCTCTTTCAGATGACAAACTAACTTGTGCAGAAATGATAGCTTACAGTTATGGCGATATTCACTGGCCGGGAATGAAAACAATTTTATCAGTAAGCTTACGTCCGGATGATATGGGAGTTTTATCACTTTATGAAAATTCGCCGGAAGAATTTGTTCTTTATTTTACAAGCAACAAGGACAATACTGCCAATAAGATGTCGTTTGAAGACTGGAAAAAGTTGTTCAAGATTAAAGCGGGAACAGATCTCTTATATAGATAATTAAATACTGTCAGTCCCTGGAACATAGAGCGAAAGTCCGAATGGTCCGAACTCTTCCAGGGGCTTTGGCCCAAACACATATTGCAGAAAATCTTTTGGACTTGCTCCAAACAAGTTCTCCTCAAAACTAAACGTCACACGCTCTTCACTCATGCTTAAAATTTTAAGTTTATTGTTAGTCACGGTCTGAAGAAAAGTATCAAGAGTCTTTTCGTTTCCAAGCCTGAAGAATGCAGTATAAAAAATATTGCTGGAAGAAAATTTAGAGAGTTCAGTTTCAGGAAGCCAAAGTTTGAAATTCTCCAGCTCTTTTAAGAGAACAGAAAATTCCTGTGAATTTTTACAAGAAACTTCGTGAACAATATTCGTAAGGTCTCTTCCTTTGTTTACGCAAAAATATTTTTCAATATCTCCAAGAGTGTTCTTTTTAAGATAAAGATCAATGGAACTCATTTCGCGAATAATAGACCAATCTTTATTTTCCCTCTTAAGAGTAAGGAAGTATTTTTCGTTGAAGCTGGTATAGAGATTGATGACAGCGTTGAACTCTTTATCATTGAGTTGAGAGAACTTTGTTTTTTCATACCCACTAGGGCGCTCACTGGCACTAAAGTTTCTCGTTCCAGTTTCAATTAATACGCCAGTGCGATGAAAAGAAAATTTCTCATAGAGATTTTCTAAATCACTCCAGAGAATAAACAGACCGACATTTGTTTCATGAATTTTTATCGCGTGATTCATCAACTCTTTAAAGAGACCAACTCCTCGATGATTTTTATGAGTGGCAATCCCACCAACAAGAGCTATTTTCATTTCACACTGATTCTTAATAAGAGTACGAGGGCAAACTGCAAGATGAGCAGCAACTGAATTATTTTCTTGATTGATAATGAGATAACAATTTTCAAAATTCAGTGGATCAACGAGAGGAGCGAAATCTTTTTCAAAATGATTTCCCTCAGTGTAGTGAAATTCTTCTTCAATAAGCTTGATTACTTCTTCGAAATATTCAGGATTAGCTGAGAGAGTAGTGAGAGCGAATTGAGTTGTAAGCATATAATGACTATTTTAACGACAGTCAGATGAAGAGTGCCGCTTTTTTTTACAGAAAAATAACTGAAGCAAAAAACTCAACTATATTGTTTCTAATTATTACAAATATTTAAGCTTAAAAAAATGTAAAAAAAATAGTCACTTTTTTCTAAAGTTATTTTCTGAGCGGTCGAATAGTTATTCATGAAGCCGTGAGGTAACACTCACAGAGAAACATGACGTTTCTCATACCAGAAATCAAGGAGGATGTATGGGACTTCGAATTAACACGAACGTGGCGTCTTTAAACGCACAGAGGAACTTAGGTTCAACTCGTATCAACATGAACAAGTCTTTGGAGAAACTTTCTTCAGGACAAAGAATCAACAGAGCTGGTGACGATGCTGCCGGTCTCGCGATCTCAGAAAACTTAAAAGCACAAATTAAAGGTCTAGGCCAAGCTGAAAGAAACGCTGAAGACGGTGTTTCACTAGTTCAGATTGCTGAAGGTGCATTAGGAGAAGTTTCAAACATCCTAATCAGATTAAGAGAACTTTCGGTACAAGCTGCTTCTGATACTATTGGTGGTACAGAAAGAAAATTCCTCAACGTGGAATTTGAACAGTTAACTTCGGAAATTGACCGTATCGCAAACTCGACAGAGTTTAACCGCGTACCACTTCTTAACGGTACAGGTGCAGTGTTTGATATTCAAATCGGAACAAGAAACGATCCTATCTCAGACAGATTAACGTTCGATGCTTCATCAGCTGACGTTAACGTAGCTGCTCTAGGATTAAACTTGGCTTCTGTATCAGACAAAATCTCAGCTCAGAACTCTCTTACTTCAATCGATCAAGCGATCATTTCAGTATCAGGGATTAGAGCGGACTTTGGTGCTCTTCAAAACAGACTTCAGTCGACAGTAAACAACATTCAAGTGTCGATTGAAAACTTATCTTCTGCTAACTCTCGTGTACGTGACACTGACGTAGCTGCTGAGACTGCAGAGTTAACGAAACAAAACATTCTAATGCAAGCTGGTACTAGTGTGCTTTCTCAAGCTAACTCTAGTACAAACTCTGCACTAAGTTTGATCCAGGCTGCTTCTCAGAGGTAATAACCTCTGAGCAACAAGCGCGCCTGCAAGTGTGAGTTGTTGCTATAAGTGACTTTGATAAGAACGGTTTTAACATTGTAGTAGATGTTTAAGGCAGAGTAGCGCGAATTTTTGAACTAAGAACTAGAACGAATAAAAAACTAATAATAATAATTTTCTGAACAAGATGTTCGGAGTACTAGCAGGGAGGCTTAGCGTGACAGGAGATTAACAATGGGTTTAAGAATTAATACGAACGTTCCTTCGTTATCAGCACAAAGAGCATTAGGAATTACCTCTAGAAACTTGGACAATAACTTAAGAAAGTTATCGTCGGGGGAGAGAATTACCAGATCTGGTGACGATGCGGCGGGACTCGCGATAAGTGAAAATTTAAAAGCACAGATACGAGGAATGAGGCAAGCAAAGAGAAACGCGAACGATGCAATCTCGATGCTTCAGACGGCAGAAGGTGGAATGAATGAAATCTCAAACATCATCATTAGATTACGAGAACTCTCAGTCCAAGCTGCTTCTGATACTGTGGGAACAACCGAACGCGGTTTCTCAGACATTGAATTCCAGAATCTCAAAGAAGAGATCGACAGAATTTCAAAGTCTACTGAGTTCAACGGGATTAAACTTCTCGATGGAACAGGCGGTAAGCTCGAATTCCAAGTTGGTATTAAGAACGATCCAATGCTCGATAGATTACACTATGACGGAGCAGGGGCGGATGCATCTCTCGAAGCTCTCGGTTTGGGGCTCGATGGGGTGTCGACGAAAGAAGGTGCTCAAGCTGCGCTTAAGAAACTTGACGATGCACTCGTGCATGTCAACGGTGTCAGAGCGAATTTTGGTGCCCTTCAAAACAGACTACAGTCGACAAGTAATAACCTTGAAGTCAGCGATGAAAACTTATCAGCTGCGAACTCAAGGATTAGAGATGTGGACGTAGCTGCTGAAACAGCTGAACTAACGAAGAATAACATTCTTCACCAAGCAGGTATTTCAGTACTTTCTCAAGCAAACCAAACGCCGAACTCGGCCCTTAAACTACTACAAGGCTAATTCTAAAAAAAGTTGCTCCGAATGGAGCAACTTTTTTCTTTATTTCCAGGATGGAATGTATTTCTGCGAGAGGCAGGAGCCGGAGCAGAAACCTAGTTAATCAAGGTTGTGATACACTTTCATTAGAGGAATTAAAAATGCCAAACGATGCATTACCAATAGTACCCGACAAAAGAAAAACAATTCTCATCATCGGTGTGAATTCATTCTTAGGTTCTAATCTCGCAGAATTTTTTAGAAAAGATTATCGCGTAGTCGGAACAACTCATAAAAAAAATAATCCTCTGCCGGGAATTCTCACTCTTCCCTGTGATGTTTTAAATAAAGATGAAGTGCAGTTGGTGCTTTATGCTTTCAAACCGGATTTGGTTCTTTATTGTGTTGGCCTCTCCTCATTAAAAGAGTGTGCAGACACACCCAATAATTGTGATGCTCTCAATTCAGCAGGACTCTTCAACGTTGCTGAACTTGCTCCTCGTTACGGCGCTCGCATCGTTTATTTTTCTTCGCAATTTGTTTTTTCTGGAGCCAATAAAAATTATAACGAAATGGATAACCCGGATGTTATCACTCAATATGGAAAGGCTCAGGCTTCTTCTGAATTCTATTTACAAAAATCTTCGCTCAACTATCTCATCTTCCGTTGTTGTCGCTTTTACGGAAGAGGAGTGAATCCGTTAAAAAATACTTTTTTCGAGCAACTTCAAAAGAATTTGAAAAACAATCAAGGTGCAGTTTACGACGACTTTCTTCATCAGGGTTTTCTAGACGTCTACTACCTGGGTATGATTCTCAAAATGTGTATTGATAAAAATATTTCCAACCGTCTTGTGCATTTGAGCTCGCAGGACATGATGACTCATTATGAGTTTGCTAAACTCTATTGCGAAGTTTTTCACGAATCAGATGGTCTCATCAATAAAGGGAAGTGGCATTTTCCTATTGCGAAAGGTTCCAATCTCGAAAAACTCGAAGAGCATCTTTACTACAAGCTCGATATTTTAAATATTGAAGGGCTTCTTAAGATTAAAATGCCGACAATTCGCGAATCGATGGAATTCACTTATAAAAGATTTCACGGCGCAAAGAATGCGACGAAATCTGTTTCTAAAGGTGGCGAAGGAATTTCTTTTATTTAGAAACTATCGGGCAGAGTTGACAATAAACTCTGTGAGATAGTGGCGAACAAGCGCATCGACATCGACGACTTCATTGTTAAAGCGCCATGTGATTTTGTTGAATGGACCAATGTGCGCTCTCACTTCATGAATATTTGTTGAACCAAATTGATCGTTGAATGAAAGACGAGCACCGTAGATATCTTTTCCATTGGCAAGGAAGCCAATTGAAATAACATCGAAAGATTTACGGGCAAAAATTAAACGAAGAGAATTTCTGAACAACATGAAATCGTTCACAGTGTTTGAAATCTTGAAAAGTTTAATTGAAGCACTTGAGTTATTGCGAGCGCGATATTCGTTGAACTTAGTTGTGTAAGCTTCGAAGCGGTCGCGAAGATCGTTCATGAATGCAATTGATGATTCTTCCAAAAGAAGCTCAGGATTCAAATGACCATTGATGTTTACAATGCCAGATTCGTCCATGTTGATTTCATCAAGAGCAAGGCCCTCAATCCATGAGTAGTTCAAAGGCTGAAATGTTTGGTTTTGATCGATCATGAGAATAGGATCAGCGAGAAGCAGACGGCATGTCAAGAGTTAAGGAGACTTGCGGTTCAGTTAGTTTGTGTGAAAATACTTCTATGACTAAGCAGAGATTTTATTGTTGGCTCTTTTTTTTATTGCCGGTGGTGTACTTCCTTTCGCTTCCCATTTCCACTGGGGATCTTTCTGTTTGGGTGGCCCATGGAAAATATTTTCTCTCGCACGGACATGTTCTTCGCCATGATATCTACAGTGTCATGCCGACGAAAGATCTGGTTTACCCGGTGGGAATTTGCGTACTTTATGCTCTCATTTATCCCTTCGGTGGTCTGATAGGTGTTTCGCTTTTTCACAAACTCATTATTTTGTTTATTTCTTATCTTTGGTATCGCTACTCACTTTTGAAACTAAAAAATCCCTGGTCAAACTTGAGTCTTTTACTCATCTTTTTAACATGGCTGGGAAGTTCGATTCTCTTTATCGAACGTCCGGCCCTTGTCGCAATTGTTCCGTTGCTTGTTTCTTTTCTCATTCTTCAAAAAGAAGAAGAATTAAGCACAAAAGATCTGATCTATTTAAATTTGATCAACATCGCGTGGGTTAATATTCACGGATCATGGCCGCTCCTGCTGGGAATGTATTTGTGGCGTGAGTTTTCACGATTTGTTCTTTTAAAGAAAAAAATATCCTGGCAACAACCTGTTGCCGTCTGCTCTTTTGTTTTGACATCTCTGATGAATCCGTTCGGATTTAAAATTTATCCATATATCGTAGAAACAGCTGTCCTCTCTCGAGAGCGCAATATCCTTGAGTGGGAATCACTTTCATTTTCAGGATTGTATGCGACTCAGACCATTTTCATTTCAATTCTTGTCGCGGTTTTTTTGATCAGTGCCGGTTTTCTTTTTCGTACATCAAAAGAAAAATTTAAAAAAGCCGTCACTTCGCCTTTTCTTCCGCTTCTTATGTTGGGACTTCAAAACAATCGCAATACATCTTTGCCGTTTTTTGTCGCGATTCCTTTTATGTGCGAATTTATTTTTGAGAAAGGTGAAGAGAAGAGTGAAGACAAGAGAAAATCGCCTTTGAATTATGTGTTTCTCGCTGGTGTTTTTGCTTGTTTGATTTTGTTTTTTCCAACACTGAAGCCGTATACACAGGGGCTTTTACCTGGCAATAAAGCAGAGGTCTACGATAAATTCACAGTTCCTTCCATCGCTGATTATTTAAACCACACTGTTGATAACGATGTTGTTTTTAATGATTGGGGATATGGAAGTTTTCTTATTCTCGCTCAGAAACATCCAATCTTCATTGATACGAGAAATATTATTTTTAGCAATAAAGACATGCATGAATGCGCGAGTGTGTTTCGTGCAGTTTCAGGGTGGGAAACAATTTTAGAAAAATACAAAGCTCGTTATATTATTTTGAACACAACAATGCATGCACCTCTCACGGAGAGTTTAGAAAAGTCGTCGAAATGGGAATTGGTAATGAAAGAAAAAAGCAGTTTATTGTTTCGAAAGAAAGACTAAAAAGGGCCCAGTCGGTGGACTTACTTATCAGGTTCCGCCCATTTTTGAATAGGTGGCTGCAGTTAGTAGTCGCTTTAGGCTTCTCACTGAAAAAACCCAGAGGGTTTAATATGAGCTTGCTCACCGTGACCAGGGACCGCTCCCGAATATATCTTTATAGAGGAACCAGCTTAAATGCCAACTCCTAGACCCACTTTTATTATACACCTCCAAGTCTGAGTTCTCTAGGAAAGTTTTTGCCACATCTGTAATATCTGACAGTTAGCCTAAAAAAAGCTCCTAAGTTCACTGATTCAGTAAAAAAGTTGAGCGTCATGGTAAAATAATTCTGTAATCCACTAAAGTTTTAAAAATGAGATTCCGAAATGATTCCTGTGCTGAATGCACTAACGGAGAAAGAGTAATGAAAAGTTTAATGGCCTATTTAAAAGACGAAAGCGGACAAACTTCTACAGAATATATTCTTCTGGTAGCAGTTGTTGCGATGATCGTTTTTAAATTCAAAAAGCAAGCTGATACAGGTCTCTCGCAAATTACGAGTACTGTATTTGGTAAAGCTAATGGTATGGCGGAACAAATCGGTAGTGATACCAACTAATAAAGAAGCGATTGCGTTCTCTTAATTAGTGTTTTGCGACCTTATCTGATGTCTAGGCATTAATTGCCTTCCTTGTACCTTTTGAATCTATCTTCGATCCTAAATCAATGACAGTCATATCAAATCATAAGAGGGCTTCTGGGCAAGCCCTCATCGAATATCTCTTCATATTCTGCTTTATGATGTTTATTGCCATCAATATGGTGAAGGGTTTGGGTAAAACTCTTACGAAGTCTGTAGGCTTCTTAGGATACGAATTAACAGAACAATTTACGGTCGGGGTTTGCAAAACAGATTGCTTCTATACTGGTTATAAAAACCAGGGAAGAAATTAAATGCTTCCGATAATCGTTTTTATTTTTCTTTCAATCCAACTTCTCGTTGTAGCCTATGGTGATTTAAAAACGAGAAAAATATCCAACGTCTGGATCCTGATCAATTTTATCTTCTTTTGTATTCTCACATTTCTTTTTCCCAAAATTTATCTTTGGAGTATTGGTGCACTCATTTTTCCAATCGCCTTCATTCTTGTAGGCTTCACACTTTTTCTGTTAAACATTATGGGTGGAGGGGATTCAAAATATCTCGCTTCCTTTTTTTTATTAGTGCCTCTGAGCTTTCAGGAAACGGTTCTCGTGTATTTGCTATGCACGACAGTGATCGTCGGGAGTTCTCTTTTATTGTTTAATGCTCTCCAAAACTTTGATAAAATAATTGTATTGATCAGAATCGGTGACATACAAGGTATTAAAAAAGTTTTTGGAAAAAAATTTACTTATGCACCAGTAATCTTTATCGCATGGATGTGGTTTGGATGGCAAAATCGTTTGTCTTTAGGGTACTAAAAAATCAGAGAGGGCAGAGTGCTGTAGAATATATTCTACTTCTCGCTGTTCTTAGTTCTATTGGTTATACCTTTTACAATAATAAAAAATTTAAAGATCTCATTCGTGGGAACGATGGCCTTTTTGCGACCATGAGAAAAGGTATGTCGTATTCCTATCGCTATGGTGTGGAATTCAAAAACAGTTATCCTTATGAAGAAAAAATGGGGTTCGAATACGAATCCAACAAGCACGATACTTATTTAGTTAATGATAAAGTTGAATCACGTTTCTTTGCAGGACAAAATAAATATCCACTCAACCAATAAAAAGATGAAAAACGAAAAAGGGCAATCGACTATTGAATTCATCACAACTTTCTCAGCAGCGCTGGGATTTGTTTTTTTATTTTTGAGAATGGCCATCAATTACACAAACGGATACATGGTTCATCACGCGACTTATATGGCGGCCAGAGCTTTCCTGGTTGCTGATTCAGAGTCACAACAAAAACCAGAAGGACGCGATCAAGCTGCTTTAAAACAAGCACAGGCTGTTTTTAAAAAATATTTACCGGAAGGATTGATTGCAGGTTTCGATGGTGAGTTGAAGGCGAATCTTCCGGACTCTACAAAATTTTATCCGTTCGTCGGACTATACGTTAAGTTCACTCAACCATTTTCAATGGGAATGATTGGTGGAAAAGAAAAATTGGATCTTCGTTCAGAAGCCTTTTTAGGAAGAGAACCGAGTCGTCCTGATTCTTATGCCCAAACATGCAATGCCGTTAAAAATCTAACAGGACCATCATGTGATGTTTTAGCAACACTTGATGATAACGGCGGATAAGTGAAAAAATTTAAAACAAAATTTTTAAATCAGGAAGGACAAGCTGTTTTCGAATTGCTTATCTTTTTGCCTTTCCTGCTTTTTCTCTACACTATTTACTACACTGCCGGAAATGCTATTAACGGATCGATCAATCAACAAAAAGCGGTGAGAGGATATTTTTATACTCTCGTTAAGGGCAATTCTTATCTCTCAACTTCTCTCGATCTCAAAGATCATAAAGACCATCATGTCCTTCTCGTGGGATTCAATGCGATTGGGTGGAGAGATCATACTCCTGATCAAAAAAATTCATTCGCACCTTGTTTTACATTTTCTTCTCTTTTAAAAAGCAACACTTCTGAAAAATGCGAAGGAGATGAAAGAGATGAAGAAGGATCAAGTCGTTATATCCGACTATTTACCTTTTATGGAGTTTGCGGCCCTACATACACTCTCGGAAAAGATGGAACTTTTTCCATTGAACCAAATGCTCAAGGAATCGGAGGAAACGGTTCATGTATCCTCGGTGGAAACTAGTCAAAATCTTCCCCTTCCAATAAGAAATCTAAAAAATTGTTAGAATTAAAAAGCTAGTTATTTAAACAGGTTGGAAATATGAATACACGCGCACTCACTCTGGCCCTCGTTATCGCAGGCTTCGCCATGATGATGGTGTACACCTATATCGACGATCAGAAAGCAGCAATGATTAAACAATACGGAAGTCAGAGCTCTGTCATCGTCGCGAAAGTTGATATTCAAGAATTAGATTTGATCGACGACTCGAAGATCGAAGTAAAAACTGTTCCAGAAAATTTCTTATCACCTGGTCACTTCAAATCAATTAAAGAATTGGAAAATACAATTGCAACTGTTCCTATCATTAAAGGCGAACAGATTACAAAACCGCGCGTAACTTATCCCGGAATTAAAACAGGTCTATCGCGACAAGTTTCAGTGGGAAAACGTGCAGTCGCTATTAACATCACTGAGCGCGATGCCGTTGGACGTTTGATTAAACCTGGAGATCGCGTTGACGTTCTTGCTGCAATCGATATCTCGCAAGGTGCGAGAAAAGATTTGCAGAAGACGAGAACAATTCTTCAAGATGTTCTCGTTCTTTCAACGGGGATGAGTATGACGAATTCAATTCCAATTTACGGAGTTGAAACACCAAAAGTTATTCGTACGATGAACTTAAATACGTATACATCATACAACACGATTACGTTGGAGCTTGATCCATACGATGTTCAAAAATTAGCTTTTATTCAAACGTACGGTAACGGATCGCTGTCGCTGTCTCTGAGAAACAATGCAGATAAAGAACCAGTGCGATTAAAAGCAACACAGATTTACGATGTTCTCGGTGAAGATGCTTCAGAAGCAAAAAACTTCTTCTCTGAAAAGAACGCAAAAGAGAATAAAAATGCTCAATAAAATTTTAGCCGGCATTTTATTAATCACTTTAAGTTTTACTTTGTGGGCGCAAGACGAAACTCAAAAAGAAGATACACTTAAAGAAGTAGATGTTGTTGTCGGTCTAGAAAAAATTATTAAACTCGACTTCGTTCCAAACACGGTCGTGAAACTTGCTAACGAAAACTTGGCAACATACCAGATTGTTCCTTCGAAAAAAGAAGTTTTGTTAACAGGTGTTAAGGCGGGGGAAACAACGCTGACTCTTCGTGATACGGCCGGAGATATTCGCGCTCGTTATTTAATTAAAGTTACGGCATCCGATCAATCAAAAGTTGTTGTGCAATTAAAAGAGTTGTTGAGTGACGTTGAAGGATTGGAAATTGGTATTAAGGGTGATGCCGTTTTTGTCGGTGGACAAATCGTTGTACCAAGTGACATCGGTAAAGTTGTTGTTATTCTCGATAAATATCCTGACGTTTTAAGACTTGTAGAACTTTCTCCGCAAACTCAATTAGTCATTGCTAAAAAAATGCAGGAAGAAATGCAGAAGAGTCAGTTGAAAGACGTAACCGTGAGAGTAGTGAACGGAAGTTTTTGGATTGAAGGAATTGTCGGATCAAAAGAAGAGAGTGATAAAGCAGAACAGATTGCCCGCGCTTATCTTCCGGATCAAATTCAAAATTTAGCAAGAAGAACCGATGCTGTTCAGTCGACAAAGAAACCTCCATTTGAAAACTTGCTGACGATTAACTCGAAACCAAAACCGGAACCACTTCCGAAATTGTTTAAACTTACAGCTCAGTTTGTTGAGTTGACGAAAGATTATGAACGCCTTTTTGCTTTCAGCTGGACTCCGTTTATTAACGGTGACGGTGGATCGATTGGAGTAGGAAAAAGTAATAGTGGTGGTGTGACGACAAGTTCAAATGGAACATTGTCAGCAGTAATCTCGCATCTCTTTCCAAAATTAAATTCAGCTAAGACTGCGGGATACGCACGTGTCGTTGAATCTGGTGTTGTTATCGTTAAAGAAAACGTTGCTGGTATCATTAAGAAGCAAACAACAATTCCTTATCAGATTGGAACTGGTGATAACGCGAAATCGGGATCAGCTGTTGCCGGTTTTAATATGAATGTGACTCCGACAATGCTTCAAGAAGAAAAAATTAATTTAAAAATCACTCTTCAAGTGAGTTCAGCTTCTGCAGATAACCCACCTCAAACATTAGATAACAGCGTCGACACAAGCATTGTTTTAAAGTCGCAAGAGTCGGCAGTTATCGGTGGGGTTGTAACAAATAAATCATCAACTGATTTTGATAAAGATGGTGATAAACCAACATCTGATACAGGAAGTGCATTGTTTGCTTTCGTTAAATCGAAAAAATATGCAACCAGCCGTACTCAGTTTGTTATTTTCATGACTCCTGAAGTGATCGAGTCTGCAGGTGCAGGATCATCGGAGATCGAAAGAAAATTTAGAAAAAGGAGCCGCTAATGGCCGGACATATAATTTCAATCATCGGTGGTAAAGGTGGTCTTGGTAAATCGCAAGTCGCGGCCAACCTCGCTTTTGCTTATGCGATTGAAGGAAAAGTAAAAACACTGCTTCTCGATTTCGATCAGAAAGCAGGTGGTGATCAGGACTTCATCACAGGGATGAAGGGAAAGAAAAATTTAAAAGAGCTCGCAGAATTCAAAGGTGCGATTGACCCTAATTCAATTCAGCAATTCGTAAACATGAATCAAAACGTGTTTTACATCGGAATGCCGAATGATCAGACAGCTGCTGACTCAATTGAAGTTGAAGCATTGGGAAGAACACTTAAAGCAGTCACAAATATTTATCCTGTTACTGTTATCGATGCAGGAAACGAACTTACTCCGCTTGCTATTAAAGCGTTGGAATTTTCTACTCTTATTTTTGTTGTCGTGACTCCGGACATTCTCGCTCTCAATCAGA
The DNA here is from genome assembly GCA_966211875.1 of uncultured Bacteriovoracaceae bacterium. Lineage (GTDB taxonomy): Bacteria > Bdellovibrionota > Bacteriovoracia > Bacteriovoracales > Bacteriovoracaceae > Bacteriovorax. The sequence goes on along the minus strand of CBIHNP010000010.1, from coordinate 59,426 downwards.
CAAAGAGATTGTATTCCGATCTTGTAACGATGATGTTTCCAAAGGACATGATTCAATTTGTAGTGAATCAAGCACAACAAGGGCACCCTGTTACAAATGATGTAATCGCAAAGACGTTGGGTAAACCGGTTTTTTCTGCGATTCCAAAAGACGATCAAAACTGTGTCATGGCCTTGAATGCGAAAAAGCCAGTGATGTTAGTGGCGAAAAACGGTCCATTTGCTAAAGGTGTGATTGATACATTCAGAAGATTGAATGAAAAAAACGTTTTAAAAACGTTGGAAAAATTATCGAAGCCTGCTGATGCTGGAGTTAAAAAAGAAGAAAATAAAGACGGAGCACCTCCTGTAAAAGGTGGAAAGAATCCGTGGACTGAACTTAAGTCACGCATTCACAAAGCGCTCGTTGAAGAAATGGATTTGAAGAAAGCAGACGACAATGATCCAAAAGCCCAAATCATTTTAAAAGAACAAACGAAAAAAATTGTCGTTGAACTTTTAGGCAAAGAAGATACGAAAGGAATTCTTAATTCACGCGATGATATGAATCAAATCGTGAAAGAGATTCTCGATGAAGCATTGGGACTTGGGCCACTCGAAGATCTACTTCGTGACAAAACAGTTTCCGAAGTTATGGTTGTCGGTCCTTATAAAATTTATTACGAGCAAGGCGGAAAAATCAGACTTTCTGATGTTACATTTACCAATGATAGACAGGTACTGAATGTCATTGAAAGAATTGTTGCACCTATTGGCCGTCGTATTGATGAAAAAACTCCTTACGTTGATGCTCGTTTAAAAGATGGATCACGTGTTCACGCGATTATCCCTCCTTCATCAATTGATGGATGTACGATCACCATTCGTAAATTTCCAGAGAAACGTCTGACATATAAAGATCTGGTGAAATACGGATCGATGACAGAAAGTATGGCGGACTTTTTACGTATCGCTGTTGAAGCTCACAGAAATATTATCGTCTCGGGTGGTACAGGTTCCGGGAAGACGACACTGATTAACGTTCTTGGTGGATTCATTCAATCGAACGAACGTATCATCACGTGTGAAGACTCGGCGGAATTGAACTTTCCACAAGAGCACATTGTTCGCCTTGAAACTCGTCCGCCGTCACTTGAGGGTGATGGTGCAATTGATATTCGCTGTCTCGTAAAACAAACACTGCGTATGCGCCCTGATAGAATTGTAGTCGGTGAGTGTCGTGGTGGTGAAACGCTGGATATGTTACAAGCGATGGGTACGGGTCACGATGGTTCAATGACAACTGTTCACTCGAACAATCCACGCGAATGTATCGGGCGTCTTGAAACTCTCGTTCAATATGCGGGAACATCGATTTCTCCTCGAGCAATTAAAGAAATGATTGCGAACGCAGTTCACATGATCATTCAGCAATCACGTCTCGACGATGGATCGAGAAGAGTTATGTACATCACAGAAATCGGAGGAATGCAGGGAGATACTGTTATTCTTCAGGATATTTTCTTATTCGTGCAAAAAGAAATTGATAAAAACGGAAAAATTCTTGGTGAATTCCAGGCGACTGGTTTCATTCCAAAATTTATCGAAGTGCTTGAGAGAAAAGGTTACAACGTTCCTCGCGGAATTTTTTCTAACCGTCCACCTCAAGGAGCTCCGACTCCAGCCGTTCCGGCAACTCCAAGTGCAGCGGCACCGGCAACAACGACGACAAAACCAGCAGGGGGAACTCCGTCTGCAGCACCTGCGGGAAAACCGCCGGTGAAAAAATAGGTGATTGAGTGAGCGTATTTTTAGACTTAGTTGGACTTAAAGGACTCATCTTCGTGGTGGGTGCTTTGGTGTTCGCTCTAAGCTACAAATACTCAGTGAATATTTTTGATTGGGTTGAACACCAGACGTATGGAACCCGTTCCTACATCATGGAGAAATTGGAATTTTTATTTATCGAAATTTCTCAAGAGCGTCTGACATTTATTCTTCTTGGATCTTCTGTCGGACTTGGTGCTTCGGTATTTTTAATCTGTGGACTTTTTGGTTCATGGATCGTCGGAATTATCTTGGGATTTATTCTCGCATTCATTGGATTTAAAGCGCCAAGAATGATCGTAGATCACTTGGTGAAAAAAAGAATTAAAGCGTACTCGTTACAAATGGTCGATGCTCTTCAACTTCTTTCAAACGGTATTCGCGCGGGCCTTTCTGTTCCGCAGGCGATTGGAATGATTGTCGATGAAATGCCACCTCCAATTTCGCAAGAATTTAACGTTCTTCTTCAGCAAAACAGAATCGGTGTTCCTCTTGAAGAATGTTTTGAGAATTTAGCGAAGAGAGTTCCGCTAGAAGATAACGACATGTTTGTTTCTTCAGTAAATATTTTGAGAGAAACCGGGGGTAACCTGGCCGAGACATTCGATACAATCGTAGACGTAATTCGCGAGCGAGTGAGACTGCAACAAAAAGTTGACACCTTTACTGCGCAAGGAATGTTTCAGGGAATGGTTATCGGGGCCATGCCTTACGGACTGGGACTTATTTATTATCTGCAAGATCCCGCCTCAATGACTCCACTATTCACAACCGTTATTGGATTTGTGATGTTGTTTGTTGCGGTTCTTTTCGATTTAGCAGGTATTTACGTTATAATGAGAATTGTAAAAATAAAGATTTAAAGAATTTTCTTAAATTGACCGAAATAATAAATGGATTTTTTTATTAACAAGGACTTGAGGTTTATGAGTTTTAAAAAATCACTGATTGCACTTTCGCTATTGCCACTCGTGGCTTTCGGAGGAGTAAATTTAAAAAATGGTAACTTTTATATCACATACACGGACATTATCGTTCCTGGTGGAGATCATGATTTAGAAGTGACGAGAACGTACAATGCGAAATCAACTGAGAATGGTTGGTTTGGTTTTGGATGGGGATCTCTCTATGAAACAAAGCTCGTTGTTTCTGCTGACGGATCTGTTGTTGTCATCGAAAACGGATCTGGAGCTCAGACACGTTTTGTTCCGAAAGAAGCAGTAAACGTTGAGACCGCTTCGAAGAAAATCGTAGAAGCGATGAAGAAAAAAGAACCAATGAGTGAGAGTGCTGTTCAAGCTCTTATCTCTCGTTTGAATAACGATGCAGAACTTCGCCAGGTGTATTCGAAAAAATACAACGTAGAAACGAAGCTTGCAGACGGAACAACTCTTTACTCTAACGATCGTGGTATTCAAACAATCGTAAAGGAAAAAGAAGGGTACAAGAGAGCGAACTCTGATGGACGCACAGATTACTTCGACAACGAAGGAAAACTGGTAAAAATCACTGATAAAAACGGATACGCAATTCTTTTCGAATACAAAAATAATCAAGTGTATGCGATCAAAGATACTCAAGCGAAACAAATTCTTCTTGAGTGGTACCCGGATGGAAAAATTAAATCAGCTTCATCTGCTGGTGATAAGAAAACGAGCTACGTTTACGATACAAAAGGAAACTTAGTTCAATCGAGCGACGTTGGTGGAAACAGCTATAAGTATGATTACGATGCTAACCATAACTTAACGACGATCACATACGTTGATAACACTAAAATGCAAATCAAGTACGACAAAAACGCATTTGCAACTGAAGTTATCGAGAGAAACGGTGAGACGACTAAGTACAAATACGAAAACAATCCTAAGAACCCGGACTTCCACTATTGGACAACTGTTGCCAAGAAGCCAACAGATGGACCAGAGTCGACAAGCCGTTACGAATACGAAATTAAGACGAAACCAGATGGGCAACAGTATACATACAGAATCGCAACTGAGATCGATGGTGTAAAAACTGAAACGATCTATTCTGAATGTTGTTCTCTTCCTCTGAAAATTACTCGTGGAAAAGATGTGACGACTTTCGAATACAATGCGAAGGGACTTCTTACTAAGAAGACTTCGACAAAAGGTGAGTTCGTACAACTTGATTACGATGACAAAATTAACAAGATCACAAAAGTTGTGAACAATGAAGGATGGACTACTTTCCAATACGACAAAACTGGAAACCTTTCAAAGGCAGTTAACAGCGCTGGAAAATCAGTTCTACTTATCTACGATCGCGCCGGGAAAATCACTAAGATGATTGACCAGGAAAAAAATGATGAAAAATCTCGTCGTACACTTTCATTCAAATACAACTCAATGGGAAAACCAGTTGAGATTGAAATGGAAAACGTAGGGATCATCAACGTAGCGTACGACAACTACGGGGAAATCAAAAAAGTTGAATCAAAAGCTGGTGCGAAGATGGCCTTACAGGTAACTCAGGCCTTCCAATCACTTTTAAGCATTGTTAAACCTGCAGGTGTTAATTTAAATATGTAATCGACCGATACGCTCTTACGAGGAATCGAGGAAGGAGAATGACTATGAAGATTTTGACGATTGTAATGATGATGGCAGCTATGACTTCAGTATACGCTGGAGAGTGTAAGTTGAACGATACTTGCGCATCAGAAGCGGACTGTAAGAACCTTAATAAGGACTACTCATTTAGCGGTGGAAAGTGCATTAACGTAAAAGCTGGTGAAACAGATACGAAGTGTGCAGACATCGTTTCTTCGTCACAAGCGAAAGGGTCTACAAAAGATGCAGCTGCTGCAGCTAAAGACGGATCAGATAGAAGTAAGTAATTTCTTTTTAAAGATATCTCAAGGCCGTCTAAGTTTTAGGCGGCCTTGGTATTTTTTACTTATGCCGTCTAGTTTAATGACCTGCTAATTTCATCCAAGGTATATTTATTCCAATCTATTAATCATTAGGATTGGATATAATGAAGACCACACTTTCTTATGCTCTACTATTCACACTTTCAATTTCAGTATTCAGTGGATACGCAGTCGCTTCTTCTCGTGTGAACGATATCGTTGAACAAGATGTCACTGAAAGATTAGAAACAATCCAGACTCTAAAAAAATCAATGAGAGATATGAAGGTTCAACTTTCAGTTCTCAATACGGCCTTAGAAGAAGCCAAAAAGAAAAAATCTCATAAAAAGATCTACGGTGATACAAAGAAAGTAGCAGACGCGCTTACTGCGCTTACGATTCTTGGTGGTGCTCTCTCTGCTTACGCGTTTAAAGACGAAGTAAGAGTCATTAAAATCGCCTCTCTCATTGGTGGTATCTCTGGCTCAGTCTCTGTATTGGCCGGATTAGCATCAGATCTTTCAACAGATGAAGCAGAAGCCGTCCAGGCTAAAATAAGCGAATTAAACGGGCTTATAAAGGCCACAGAGCTCAATCTCGGTAAAGAGGTTAAAAGCCTTTGTGATTCTGAACCTAGTAATCAAATGTGCAGATAATGTCTAAACTTTAGACGGCCTGTTTAAGCTTTCGATAGTTTTTCATCACCAATCTTTCTAACTCCTGAATAGTGCAGATGCCATTTTTGGCATGGTCAGTGCAATAGTTAAAAGCAAGAACTAACCAGGGGAAACAGTATGAAACTTTTAATTATTATCTCTCTCGCTATACTTTCTTTTAACGTATTTTCTGCTGAACTAGGTGAAGATCAAAAAGGTGAGTGTCCATACGCAAACCAATCTTCAAAAAGAGAAGCAAAAGAAGTAGCTCCAGTTGAAACAGCAGTTCAACAGGAAGCAACAGCTACGACAAGCAAATAATTTATTCAACAAACTATCTTCGAAAAGGCTCGGTTATTACCGGGCCTTTTTTATTTATTACTCATCAAGTTTGAATTTCGTTTCTCGATACGAACTTCATGAAAATTCTTTTTCTTCTCACATTTTTTTCCATCGTTATTTTGAGCTCATGTTCAAAGCAGGGAAGTTCAATTGCAAAATTGAGAATTGTTGCTGGTAAGGGAACAACTGCTACTACTGTTGGTAATGGCGGAGGAGCGATGTTTTATGGTGAGAGTAAAAGCTTAAATCTAAGTTTTTCAATACCGGTTACAGGAGGAGTTTTATCAAAAGATCTTCCTTTTGGAGATTGGATATTCTATGCAGTGATGTGGGATGGCTCAACTCCGTTAACTGGAGTTGTGAAATGTGCAAGGCCTGCAAGCTATACTTTAAAAGATGCGACTGTTGATTTGACTCTTACACTTACTCAAGCGAATTGTCAGGATTCAATTTTTGCAAAGAGCTCAGCATTCTACACATACGCAATTCCAAATTTTCTTTATCCCCTTAGCGTGAATTTGTGTGCGCCCACAACAAATCAAAGCACTCTTTCTGCCAATGGGTATTGTCCTGGGTCTTATGCTGGAATGGCGACAGGAATGAAAGCGCGTTTATTGCAAAAAGATTTGAGCGGATCGCTTGTTGATACGGAACTTGTTTCAACATGCACTCCTGTGAATAGCGGAATGTCGAATCTGGGATTGCAACTTCCTTCGGGAAACATTTCTGATTATTTGGGAGCAGTGTCGTTTGAAGTTTATTATTCTTCCTCATATCCAAGTTGTACTGGAGATGATTGTTGTGCAGGTAAAGTCGATAAATATATTTTTCCAAAGGGTTTTAACAATCCAACGAATAATTCAGATGAAGCAAGTCTCACGGGCAATAACTCGAATACTCTTTATTTAAAAGAACATTCTCCAGTCCAGAAAGTTGTCTTCACTGGAGGAGCAGTCATGGGGATGGCTGAATACAAATCATGTAACTACGGAACGCTTGAACTCCATGATCCAAACGATAATGTTATTGTCTCAAGTGAGGCAATGACGATCACTCCAACCTGTAATGGAAAATGTACTTTCTATTCAGATGACAGTTGCACGACTGCTGTGAACTCATACACGATCTCAAGTGGAATGAGTGCTCAAAATTTTTATTTCAAGCCCAATGGCCCTGCACTCACTCTTACTCACACTGGTGGAGCTAAGTACGCAGGAGATTCGAAAACGATTGGTGTTCACACAACTTGGGCGAATATTGATTCGAATTATGTATGGAGTGAAACAAATCTTTATGGACTTCCTAATACTACTAGTGCAATGCCAGGAAACATGAATCCTGGTGGAGTGTGGATTTATCAGACTCGCAACGGAAATAGAGGAGTCATGAAATTCAATTCTGTCTCCACAAGCAGTGTGACGAACGATACATTTAATTTTGATTTCATTACGTGGTCCTCTGGCGGTGGAATTATCGCGACTAACACTAACGTGAATGTGACAGCATGTTTTTCTGGAACATGCTATTTAGAATTAGATGAAACATTTGGTGTAACGAATGATACGGCCACTTATCAAGTCGAAGCTTGGTGGGAGAATTTATCCGGGTCACTTTATTTTAATCCTCAAGCTAGTATGCCTTTTATCTCTCTTCCTTTGTGAATACAGATCGTTCATTTTTTTTACAGTAGTGTCCATTTCTTAGACACAGAGTAATTTTTACATTCTTAAGTTGCTTATTTTTCACATGCCATTTTTGGCATGGACGGTGCAATAGTTAAAAGTAGAAAAACTTAAAAAGAAACCGTCAGGGGGAATTTATGAAAGCACTAGTTATCGCATCACTTTTATTCTTTGGATTAAGAGCAATGTCAGCAGAACTTGGAGAAGATCAAAAAGGTGAGTGTCCATACGCAAACCAATCTTCAAAAAGAGAAGCGAAAGTAGTAGCACCTGTTGAAACTGAAGTTCAACAAGAAGCAACTGCTACAACAAGCAAATAAGAAATTAGTTTCCACTCCACTCCACATAAAAAAGAAAAACCCGTCGAATGACGGGTTTTTTATTTTCAGGATGAAATGTATGCCTGCGAAGGCAGGAGCCGAGAGCAGGCGGTTTTGTACCACTAGTTGTCGCTGTTTAAAACTTTTCTCAAACGCTCGCGTTCATCATCAGTGTAAGTGTCATCAGGACGCTTATTTTCCTTCTGGATTTTCTTTTGAATCTTCTGAACACCAGCAAGCTTAGTTTGAATTTCGTCTTTCTCAAATGGCTCAGAATTAGAGTAGAGCTTGCGCGAATAACGTTTTGTCGTTGAAATTTTTTGTTTCGTCGTATTCATCGCTTTATCAGCGTAAGGAGTGACCATTCCAAGAAGTTTATCAAAAAGATGATTTCCGCCACCGATAGGAATACAAAGAATGGCAAAACTTAATGTGAAGTAAAAAACAAAACGAATTAAAAACATAACCCTTCCATGGATTTAAATTATTATCTTTCTTATCTATCTTTAGTTTCTAGCAATCTTTCAATTTTCTCAACGGCCTTGATGAGATCTTCGCGTTCAAAAGGTTTTTGAAGGAAGTCGATAGCTCCGTTAGAGATCGATTCGATAACGATACTTTCAATATTTAGTGAAGACATCATGATCAGAAAACGTTCTCCAGCTTGTTTTTCCTGGAAGTGTTTTGCGAGTTCAAGTCCGGAAATGTCCGGCATAACGATATCGATAAAAATGAGATTGGCCTTAGTCGAATGGGCGATTTGAATAGCGTCTTCTGCAGAACCAGCTTGTCCGACAACGTTGAATCCTTCGCTTGTTAAAATTTCAAACATTGAGCGGCGATTGAAATCTGAATCATCAACGATGAGAATTCTTAATTTGTCATGGCTGCGTGGTGGCTTCATTGAATTATCCCATTTGAAAATTACTTTTTATAATCATACCAAAAAATGGGATCAATAAAAAAAGAAAAACCAACAATACTGTTGGTTTCTCTTTTTTGTCAGACAATTTTAGTCAGATGTATTCTGGTTTAGTCTTCTCGCGAATCTATGCGGCTGCAGGCGGTAGAGATTCTTTGTTGCGAGTGTATGCCTTTTTCTTTTTCTTTTCTTTCCATCCCACCAGGGCAACATCGAGAACTTCATCAATTGTTTTAACAGCAATGAAGTTTAGTTTTGCTCTGTATTCTTCAGGAATGTCCTCAAGATCTTTTTTGTTTTTCCATGGAATGATGATCGTTTTGATGTTCATTCTCATAGCAGCAAGGGCTTTTTCTTTTAGTCCACCGATTGGAAGAACTTTACCTGTTAGAGTAATTTCTCCAGTCATCGCTACATCGCGAGAGATTGGTGTGTTCGTAAGAAGTGAAACCAATGTCGTCGCAAGTGTGATACCGGCACTTGGTCCATCCTTCGGAGTTGCACCTGCCGGAAGGTGAATGTGCAGTTCGTTTTTCTCAAATACTTCTTCGTCGATATGAAGTTCAGCTGCCTGACTTCTGATATAGCCGATCGCCGTTTGAGCAGACTCTTTCATGACGTCACCAAGTTGACCAGTAAGAGTTAACCCTCTTCCTTTCATCTTAGTTGCTTCGATGTAAAGAACTTCACCACCGTGAGATGTCCAGGCAAGACCTGTTGCTACTCCCACTTCATCAACTTCTTTTTCATCATCTTTTGTATAAACAGGAGGTCCAAGAAGTTTGAAAACTGTTTCAGTCATGATGTGAGTTTTCTCAGCTTCACCTTTTGCAATTTTCATTGCGACTTTTCTACAGATCGCTCCGATTTTTCTTTCAAGGTTACGAAGACCAGCTTCAGCAGTGTAGTGTTTAATTACACTTGCAACACCGTCATCAGTGAAAGCGATGTGCTCATCATTGATTCCGTTTTCATCCATTTGCTTGGGGATGATGTATTTTTTCGAGATCGCCACTTTTTCTTCCTGTGTATAACCAGAAAGATTGATGATCTCCATACGGTCGCGAAGTGGAGCTGGAATTTGTTCAAGTACGTTTGATGTAGCAATGAACATTACGTTTGAAAGATCAAAAGGAATGTTCAGATAGTGATCGCGGAAGTTCATGTTTTGTTCCGGATCAAGTACTTCAAGTAGTGCCGATGATGGATCACCTTTGAAGTCTCCACCCATTTTATCAACCTCATCAAGAAGGATAACAGGGTTATTTGTTTTTGCTTGTTTTAGAGCTTGAATGAAACGTCCTGGCATTGCTCCCACGTACGTTCTTCTGTGTCCTCTGACTTCTGCTTCATCCTTCACACCACCTAATGAAATGCGAACGAATTCACGTCCACAGGCTTTAGCGATAGATTTACCAAGAGAAGTTTTACCTACACCAGGAGGACCAGAGAAACAAAGGATCGGTCCTTTCATTCCTTGTCCTTTTAGCTGACGAACGGCCAGATATTCTAAAATTCTTTCTTTAACTTTGAATAAGTCGAAGTGATCTTCGTTTAGAATTTCAAGAGCAGCATCGAGATCGATTTTTTCTTCGCTCGCTTTGTTCCATGGAAGATCGCACATCCATTCCAAGTAAGTTCTAAGGATAGAAGCTTCTGAAGAATCCGGATGCATTTTTTCTAGACGAGCAATTTGTTTCAGCGATTCTTTTTCAGCTTCGTCGCTCATCTTCGCTTTTGTAATTTTTCCTCTTAGTTCAGCAAACTCGTCATCTCCTTCCTTGCTAGCGCCTTCGTCACCAAGTTCAGATTTGATTGCTTTGATTTGCTCTCTAAGGAAATATTCTTTTTGTGTTTTAGAAATTTCTTCCTTCGCAGTGCTCTTAATTTTATTTTGCATTGCCAGGATTTCTAATTCACGAGAGAGGATATCGTTAATTCTGTGCAGTCTTTCCATTGGGTCAAGCGTTTCAAGAATCGCTTGAGCTTCTGCTACATGAAGATTCAAGTTACTCGCTACCAGGTCAGCAAGTCTTCCAGCATCTTTGATGTCTTCTAGGATCATCAGAATATCTGGAGAGAGGACTTTCCCCATATTGATAACTTTTTCCAATTGTTCACGAATGTTTCTCATTAGTGCATTTGCAGCAACGTTATTTTCTTCGATTGCTACATCTGTTACTTTTGCAAGTTTACACATAAAGTATGGTGCTTCTTGTGTGAACTCCGTGATGCGAGCTTTTGATAAACCTTGTACCAGGATCTTCACACGACCATCTGGAAGTTTTCTCATTCTCATGATCATCGCGATCGTTCCAGTCTCATAGATTTCATCTGGAGATGGAGCTTCGGCTTTCATGTCTTTTTGACTGGCAAGAAGAATGAGTCTTTCAGATTTGTTGAGTGCATGATCTACGGCCTGAATTGAGGAATCACGTCCTACAAAAAAAGGTAAAATCATAAACGGGTATACTACTATGTCCCTAATTGGCAGGAGAGGGAGATGATCTTTTAGTTCGATGTTGTCACCCTCGTAATTAGTTACCATGTTCTTTCCTCCATATTGGCCTACGCAAATTCATTTGCATTCAGTAATCCAAATCGGGATATGATGGAAACTCTTTAAGAAAAAGTATAGAATTGTGAATAAATCTTTATTTTTTTTGCTGATACTTGATTGCAATTATCAGTGTATTAAATGAAAATACATCGAATTGTCTGAGCAAAATACCAGGGAGTTTAGCAATGAATTTATCTATAGGGGCAGTTATTTTGGCAGCAGGAGAAGGAAAGCGTTTGAAATTAAATGCACCGAAGCCGCTCGCACCATGTTTAGATAAAAAATTAATCGATTTTCCAATCAGCGAATTAAAAAAGTTTTTTAGTCGGAATAAAATGGCAGGAAAAATTACTGCAGTCATTGGACACCAACGGGAATTAGTTCGTTCATACGTAGAAAAAAATCATAATGATGTAATGTTTGCGACTCAAGAAAAACAATTAGGAACCGCGGATGCATTACGCTCGTATTTCAATTCTTCAGAAGCAACAAAAGATTTCACATACACTCTCGTTATCTGTGCAGACACTCCTGTTGTTTCAGAGGGGGAATTGTCAGCAATGCTTAACTTAATTCAGAGTGAAAATCTTGATGGAGTAGCGGCGACTTTCATCGAGAATAATCCAAAAGGATACGGAAGAATTGTAAGAGGGAACAAAGGATTTCATATCATCGAAGAAAAAGATGCGACTGATGAAATCAGAAAAATTACAGAAGTAAACTCTGGTCTCTATCTCTTAAAAACTTCTTATGTTGTAGAGCACTTAAAAGAAATCGATTCGAATAATAAGTCAGGAGAATTTTATCTCACTGATGTTTTCAAAGATGGATTCAACGTGAAAGCTCATTGTTTTCCTGAAGGAGAAATTTTTCTCGGAGTGAACACGCTCGAGCAATTGGAAAATGTTGAGTGGGCCCTTCGCAAGAGAAAGAAAAGAGAGCTTCGTGAAAATGGAGTGCGCTTCATCGATATCTCTCATTGCTATGTTGATTGTGATGTAGAAATCGGCGAAGGCTCAGTGATCTACCCAAATACATACATCACTGGAAAAACAAAAATCGGAAAAAACGTAACGATTGAAATGGGTGCGCAAATCACGGATTCAATAGTTGACGATGGCGCTAGGGTATTGGCGTATTCCATTCTGGAAGGGGCGCATCTTCATAACAAGGCCGCTGCAGGGCCATTTGCTCGACTTAGACCAGGTGCCGATATCGGACCTGAAGCGAAAATCGGGAACTTTGTAGAAATTAAAAAAGCGGTGCTTGATCGCGGCGTAAAAGTTTCGCACCTGAGCTATGTCGGCGACGCTTTCATTGGTGAAGAAACAAATATTGGCTGCGGATTCATAACTTGTAATTATGATGGCGCAAACAAACATATCACTAAAATCGGGAAAAATTGTTTTATCGGTTCCGATTCACAAACAGTTGCCCCGGTGGAAATCGGTGATGATTGCTTTGTGGCGTCTGCGACAACGGTCACGAAGAGCATGCCGAATGGCGCCTTTGCGATTTCTCGTGTGCCTCAGACGACAAAAGAGGGAATGGCCCACAGGTTTATTAAAAAGAAAGAACCTAAAAAACCATAACTACAATTCATATCAATCATGCTATTCTTGCTTGGCTTAAATTCACTCTTAAGGAGTAAGTATGTGTGGAATTGTCGGTTATTTTGGACCTTCTCAAAAATCAGTTGATATCGTTATCGAAGGACTAAAGCGTCTTGAGTATCGTGGATACGATTCAGCTGGCGTAAGTTTCATCGATCAAAACAACAAAATGCAATTTTATAAAAAAGCAGGAAAGCTGGATAACTTAAAAGCTGAACTTGTTGGAAAAGATATTTCGGCACGCGCCTGTATTGGTCACACTCGTTGGGCCACTCACGGTGGTGTTACGGATGTAAATGCTCATCCTCACAACAACGAAGTTCTTTCAATCATCCACAACGGAATCGTTGAGAACGCAAACGAAATTAAAAAAGAATTGGCTGCTCACGGAGTGAAGTTTAAATCAGAAACAGATTCTGAATCATTCTTAGAGTTGGTTACTTATCATCTGAAACAAGACATGCCGATCAAAGAAGCGATTGCAAAATCATTCAAGCGTGTTGTTGGTAACTCTGCCTTCGTTATTCTTTATCCAAAAACGGGAGAGATCTTCGCTGTAAAAAGAGGAGCTCCACTTGTTTGCGGTGTAAACGAAGTGACTTCTGAAGCTTTAGTTTCATCAGATCCATACGCCCTTGCAGGAATGGTTCACTCACTTTATTTTCCTGAAGATGAAGTTCTTGTTCATCTTTCAGGAGAAAATAAAAACATCGCTAACTTTTACGAGTTAGATCTTTCTAAAACAAATCGTTACCTCTCTAAAAAACAAGATATGTCTCTTGAAGTTTCTGAGAAGGGTGAATACGAACATTTCATGCTTAAAGAAATTCATGAGCAACCAGGACTCATTAGAAATTTGACTCAGTATTATTTTGCTGGAGAAGGAAGAGAGTCATTGGAAAAAGTTGCAGCTTATAAACCAGAAAGAGTTTATCTTTCTGCGTGCGGAACAGCGGCCTATGCAGGACTTGTTGTTCGCGATTTTTTAGAGGGAATTAACAGAATTCCAGCAACCGTAGAACTCGCTTCTGAATTCCGTTATAAAAATCCAATCCTTAAAAAAGGTGACGTTGGTATCTTTGTTTCTCAATCAGGTGAAACAGCAGATACACTTGCTGCTCAATCAATCTGTAAAAAGGCCGGCGTAAAAACAATGTCTATTGTTAACGTTGATGGTTCAACTCTTTACAGAGATTGTGATGACAATCTTCTTATCCGTGCAGGAGTTGAGATTGGTGTTGCTTCAACAAAAGCATTTACTCAACAAGCTCTTACTGGTCGTCTAATGTCTGCTGCAATGGCAGGAGATTTAAAAGATGAATCTAAAAAAGTAAAACTCACAGGTAAATTTGCTCTTCTTGCAGAAAGAATTGATAAACTTCTTCTTCAATCAGATGCAATCAAATCAGTAGCAGAATCAATCTACAACAAAAAAGGATTTTTCTATACAGGTCGCGGAGCTTATTTCCCAATCGCTCTTGAAGGTGCACTAAAACTAAAAGAAATTGCTTACGTTCACGCTGAAGGATACGCAGCTGGAGAATTGAAACACGGACCAATCGCGCTTATCGATGAAGAGATGGTAAACATCGCTTTAGTTGGACCGGAATTGTTTGAAAAAACTGTTTCGAACGTTCACGAAATCAAAGCGAGAAAAGGAATCATCGTGGGAATTGGGCCACGTGGCAATGAAGAGCTTATGGGACTAAGCGATTTTTATATACCGCTTGATTTCGACGGGCTTGAAGAATTATCACCGCTTTATGTAAACGTAGTGAATCAACTTCTTGCTTACTACATGGCGAAATTCAAAGGAACGGATATTGATAAGCCAAGAAACCTTGCGAAGTCCGTGACTGTTGAGTAGTTTTTTGAGACTATAATTCACCTATGGTGAATCTCAATAGTCTCAATCCAGTTCAAAAAGAAGCTGTTTTAAATACCGACGGACCGGTCATGATTTTGGCCGGTGCTGGTTCGGGAAAAACCAAAACACTCGTTACACGCATCACATATTTATTAGATGAAAAAAACGTAAGTCCACATCAATTGCTGGCACTTACGTTTTCCAATAAAGCGGCAAGAGAAATGCGCGAAAGAATTGCGCATGAAATTCCTCACCTCGATATCGGTTCACTTCAAATCACAACATTCCATGCATTCTGTGCACGTCTTTTAAGATCTGAAGCCAACTATCTTGGACTCTCTCGCAATTTTACGATTTACGATGAAGGCGAATCAAAAGCGATCGCTAAATCTTTGTTAGAGCGCAGAGGAATTTCGACAAAAGAAATTAATCCTTACGAAATTTTAACTTATATTGATTCACTCAAAAACAACGGCTACTACCCAGGTCGCGAAATGAAAGACGGCGGTGGTGCTGATCCGAGTGATGAATACTTTGGTTATTTTGAAGAATATGAAGCAGAACTTCACCGTGCAAATGCAGTCGACTTCGGTGGACTTATCACGGCCGTGATTCAACTCTTCGAAAAATTTCCGGACGTTTTAAATCGTTATCAAAATCGTTTCCACTATCTTCTGGTGGATGAGTATCAAGATACAAACCGCGCTCAATTTGAACTGGTTACTATGCTCGCTGGTAAACGCAGAAATATTTGCGTTGTTGGTGATGAAGATCAGTCGATCTATTCATGGCGTGGAGCTGATATCAGAAACATTCTCGACTTTGAAAAGGTTTTTCCCGACGTAAAACTTTTAAAGTTAGAGCAAAACTACCGTTCAAGTAAAACAATTATCGAGGCTGCTTCTTGCGTGATTCAAAGGAACACGATGAGAAAAGGCAAGCATATGTGGACGGACAACGATGAAGGTGATGCGATCGATATCATCGAATGTTTTAACGACAAAGATGAAGCAGAATACGTTGCTCAAGAAACTGCAAAACTTCATAAGGCCGGTGTGCCTTATAAAGAAATGGCCGTTTTCTATCGCTCAAATGCACAAGCGCGTTTGATTGAAGATGCGCTCAGAAAATATAAAATCCATTACCGCGTTGTCGGTGGTGTGAAATTCTACGAAAGAAAAGAAATTAAAGACATGCTTTCGTATATGCGTTTGATTATCAATTCGAAAGATTCACTCGCATTAAGTCGTATCATTAACATTCCTGCTCGTGGAGTTGGGGCGACTTCTCTTCGTAAACTTGAAGTGGAAGCGGTGAATGCGAATACGTCGTTGTGGGAAATTATCGAGAAGATTGTGGATAACCAGGGAAAATCTGGTGATGAATATTCACACATCAAACTGTCTGCAAAAATTAAGTCATCATTGTCTGAGTTCGTAACGTTGATCAATGAACTTCGTCATCTCGATGAAAACAAAGTGAAGCCTTCGACGATTTATGAAAAAGCTCTTCATGAATCGGGATACTACGCTTTTTTAAAAGCAAACAAAGATTATGAAACGCTCGCACGTTTGGAAAACTTAGATGAACTTTTAAACGCGATCACGCAGTTTGAAGAATCAGCGGAAGTTCCGACTCTCGGCGGATTCTTGGAAACGATCACACTCGATACAAGTTCTGAATTCGATGAAGAGGCAGTTCCTAATCAAGGTGAAATTTCTTTAATGACTGTTCACGGGGCTAAAGGCCTGGAGTTCACTCATGCCTTTGTTGTCGGAGCAGAGGAAAACGTTTTTCCAAGTTATAGAAGCGTTGACGGCGGCGAGATTGCGATGGAAGAAGAGCGCAGGCTTTTCTACGTAGCGATGACTCGTGCGATGATTAAACTCTATATTACGTTTGCTCAGGGCCGCATGCTTTTCGGTCAGGTGAAGTTCAATGGGCCAAGTCGTTTTATCGATGAAATTCCGGAAAAACTTTTCTCGTGGATCAAGCTCAACGGAAATTCTCGTTCGACGGAATTTCATCCGAGTTGGGGCGGACGTCACGATAGTTACGGCAATGATTACGATCCATATGATCAATCGCAAGAATCGAACTACGACGATGGACCGGTTGTTTATCAGGTAAAAGAAACAGCCTCAGCCCCTCGTGAATCCTATCACCAACCAAAGTTTCCAAAGGGATCGAAAGTTGTTCACTCGCTTTACGGCGCAGGCAAAGTAGAAGAGAGTGAAGGCAGCGGTGCTGATGAAAAAGTATTGATTAAGTTTGCTGATGGTGCTCGTAAGAAATTTATGGTGAAGTTCGCGCCGATTGTTATGGCGTAAAAAAAGGCCCGCAAATCTTGCGGGCCTGTAGTCTTTTATTTTGTGAAACAACTGATCTGTTTAAAAATTTTCGATTTATATTCCTTTGAAGATCCGTCACCAGTGTTGGTTTCTAATTCTTTATATGTCAAACGTTCGTAAATAACACCAGTGTCGTATGCAATTGCCATAACGAGAGAAGAGTCTTCTTGTATTTCATTTAAAATATATGAGTAAGCTTTAACGTAACCAGCAGCTTTACAAACTGCATCTGCATTGTCGGCTTCAATAATAGTTGAATTCATCTGATTACTAGTCTCTAAAAGATAAACAAATCCGTCTGCTGCAATAAAAGGGAGATGATTCATTGTTGGATTTTTGATTGTTTTAACGTTTTTTGGAGTTGGAATTTCTTTAGCTGATAAACCAAGAGAGAGGATTGAAAGACTAAGAATTAAAAATAATTTCATGAAGTGCTCCTAGATTTCTATTTAGTCTAGTATAAAACAATTTTAAAATTATTTAGGAATTATTTTTTGCCCATTTAATGACATCAATCTGTTCAGGAAGCATTCCTTCACTGGAATGTTCTTTGAGTTTTTCCAAATCTTCTAAGTAATCAATATCAAAATTCTTTTCTAAAAAAATGAAGTGAGATTTTCCAAGGACAGAAACGAGAGATCTTGATGTTTCTTCAGTTGAATAGGGTATTGATGTCCAACTTTCTCGCTCAACAATTCCTCTACCGCCAAAAATATAAAATCCCCCATCTTCAGTTTCTCCCAAAACAAATTCAGAAGAAGTTGAAAGTTGTTGGTTCGCACGAAGAAGAGTTTTGTAATCGAGATGAGGAAGATCTGCACCGATGAGAAAAACTTTTTTATGCTGTTTTTGAAGTTTCGAATAAACTGTCGCTAAACGATCGCCGAGTTCACCACTTCCTTGGGCAATTGTTTTAAAACTGTTCCAGAACGGATTTTGCAACTGATCTTTTTCAGCAACCGCCCAATACGCTTCAATTTTTCCGTTACTTTTTTTAATGGCTTCAATGACAGCAGCTTCAGTGGCCTTAAGAGAAAGTTTAAAAAATTCTTCGGCCTGTTCTTTTCCAATACTCGCAGCAAGGCGACTTTTAACAGAAGAAACACCAGGCGTTTTTACAAAAATAGCTATGGCGGCTGTTCTTTTAGTTCTGTTTCTTACTCGCATATATTTAACGAGTTCAGGAAAAGCCTGCTTGTAAGTGAGAATTACATGACGAGCAGTCGTTGTAATCCAACCGAGATTTTTATATTTTCTGGCACTCGTAAAAAGTTCTGTATACGCAGGAAGAACTTGAATTTCTCTTTGATGAGCTTTCCAGATAAGCAGGTGATCTTCTCCATAACGAGCAGTCTCATTAAACATGCCGAGTGCGAAGAAGGTTTTTCTTTGCATGAAAAAACCTTGATCGCCAAAAGGCATTTTTAAAAAATGCGAACGCCAATAAACACCGATGCTATTTAAAATCATCAAGCGTGGACCATCAGTGAGAAAATTGAGATCAAAAAAGAAAATCGCACCTGGGTTCGCGCGAAGATTTTCTTCAATTCGCTGAAGAGGACGATTCGAGAGGCGAGAATCGGCATGCAAAAACCAGATATTCGTTTTCGTTGCTTTCTTCGCACCGTGGTTTTGCTGAAGAGCACGTCCTTGTTTGCAGTATTCATAACGAACGCGTTCAGTTTCTGAAATGCGATCTTTGAAATCAGGACCGACAAGTAGAATTTCAAATTCGCCGGGAAAACAAAGCAATTCGCTGACAAGATCCTGCCAGGAACTATCGTTTGCTCCAACGGGAATGACAATACTTAGATCGTTCATGGGTTAAGCGAGAGCTCCTCCGCAAGAACTTCCAGCACCAGCGGTGCATCCGTAGCAGTGATTGCCTAGAGCAATCTTCCTTGTATTCATGTCGTTTAAATTTTTGATGTCCCAGATATTGATCTTTGTTCCTTCAGCGGGAATATCCAGCATCTGATTAAAGTCGCAATCGTAAATTTGGCCGTCCCATCCGATAGAGATGAGAGACTTGCACATAACAGAGTCTGCAGCATGAAGATTAAAATTATTCACGAGCAGAGTCATATAGTCTTCATATTTTCCCTGGCGATTAAGATCTTCAAGAAAGCGTTTAATGGGCATATTTGTAATAGTAAAAAGTTGATTAAATTCCAGATTAAAATATTGTTTCAATTCTCTCTTGTAATCAGCTTCGAGTTTAGCTTGAGATCCTGGAAGAAAAGCTCCACCTGGATTGTAAACGAGATCGAGTTTTAATCCAGATCCTTCAATTCCAAATCCAAGCGAGTTTAATTTTTTCAGTCCTTCAATACTTTTATCAAAGACACCGGTTCCTCTTTGTTTGTCGACATTATTTTTTGTGTAGCAAGGAAGAGAAGCGACCACGTGAACTTTCTGCTCTTTTAAAAAATCCGGAATATCGTCGAAACCTTTTTCATAAAAGATAGTGAGGTTACAGCGATCAATGACTTCAATATTGAGAGAGCGGGCTGCGCGAACTAATTTTTTAAAATGCGGATTCATTTCCGGTGCACCACCAGTGATGTCGACGGTTTTTAATTCTGGTGCATTCTTCATTAATTCAATCACGCGATCAATAGTTGCTTCAGTCATGATCTCTGTGCGTTTCGGTCCGGCCTCAACGTGACAGTGATGACAAGCTTGATTGCAAAGTTTTCCAACGTTAATTTGAAGAGTCTCAACAGACGTCCTGTTTAAGGTCAGTTTGTGTTCTGCCAATTTTTTTTCAAATGATAAGATCAAACTTTGCCTCCGGCGTTTTTCGTAAAAATGATTTCTGCAATTTCAGAATCAATCATAAAACGATTTGGTGGTCCCCAAAAACCTGTTCCCGAATGAACGTAGACATTCATTCCTTCATGTTTGTTGAGTCCGCGAATATAGGGTTGCACCATACTAACGATAATATTCCAGGGAAAGCCTTGTCCACCATGCGTGTGCCCAGAAAGCTGAGTGTGAAAGCCTGCCTTCGCAGCCTGAAAACAAGTTTTCGGTTGGTGAGCAAGAAGAATTTTATAAGAACTAGCTGGAATTCCTATCGCTGCTTTCTGTGGATCAGTTCCGTTTTTAGGATCGAGTCTCATGCTCGAAGGATCGTTTACGCCTGCGAGATAAAAATCAGTATTGTTGTGAGAAATTTTTACGTTTTCATTTACGAGTGGTTTCATTCCCAATGTTTTATTCCACTCGAGCCACTCATCCGCATACCAATAGTACTCGTGATTTCCTGTCACAAAATAAGTACCGTATTTAGACTTTAATTTGAGAAGAGGAGCGAGATCATCTTTGAGGTAACTGACTTGTCCATCGACCAAATCGCCAGTGACAGCAATTAAATCCGGATTGAGTGCATTCACTTTTGTCACGAGCATTTCACAAAATTCTTTTTGCAGTGTCGGTCCGATGTGAACATCAGAAAGCTGAACGATCTTCAAACCCTCTAATCCATGATGTTCATCAGGAAGAGGAATATGAACAGTTGTGATTTTTGGATCAAAGGAATTTGCAAATCCTGCTCCGGAAATCATCGTACTCGTTGCAAGACCTGTAATCGCTAAATTTTTTTTGAAAAAATCTCTGCGTGATTGATTCACTTGCATTGATGGTTGTGGCTCAAAATATCTATCAAATAGATTTTTAAAATCGAGAAAAAGAAACCATAAAAGAATAAGTCCTAAAAAGCCAAGGAGGACATAACTCAAATTCATCAGAAAATAGAAAAATGAGTTTTTAAGATAAGCTCCCTGCAGACGATAAACGAACCTAAAAAGAGCGCAGTAAAGAAAGAGAAAATCAAATCCCCAAATCCATTTATGGTTCACTCCAAAAAGATTGACCACATTGCGCTTGAGATTGTGTCTGAAGTAAATCCAGAATAAAATACTGAGAACGGCCGATACGATTGTGGGTATTATTGTCATTTATTTATTATAATGAATAATTGGTCTGAATGAATTAAAATTACTCTATGGAAAATAGTGTCTATCCAACAAATCATGATGTGTTAATTATCGGCGCGGGCCCGGCGGGACTGGTACTGGGGTATTATCTACAAAGATTAAACGTCGATTACTTAATTCTCGAACAAAGTGATCAAGTGGGGGCTTCCTGGAGACAGATGCCGGACCATCTTCATCTGATAACACAATGGAGAGCCAATTTTCTTATTGAAGAAGACGCTAAAAAAGCGGATTTATCAAAAAATCATAAAGCACTCGAATTCGCTGAATACCTTGCGGACTTTAAACGAGAACATAACTTAAAAGTAAAAACAGAAATAAAAGTCACAGATGTTGCAAAAAATAACGACGGTTTTTCTCTGACTACAACGCAGGGGACTTGGAAATCAAAATTTCTTGTCGATTGTCGTGGTCATTTTAATTATCCGTTTATTCCCCCTTATGAGATGAGGGGAGATTTGCCTCTTATGTTGCATTTTAAAGATTACAAAAACAGAACACAAATGAACGGATTAAAGAATATTCTGATCGTAGGAAAAAGACTTTCAGCAGGACAACTCGTAACAGAATTAGCAGTAGCGAACCGCCATAAACTGTTTCTTTCTGCGAGAGGGAAAATTCATTATAGCGTCTCAGGATTTCTTTTAAATTTTTTCCTGCGCCACCTCTTCTTTTTTGAAAAAATTGGAAAGTTCATTGATAAAAAACCAAAGAAGCCTTTTGAAGTACCAATGACTCGTACAGTGAAGCCAATCATTGATCGGGAAGTGACTTTGATGAACGATATCAGCAAGATTGAAAATAAAAAAGTCACATTCACTGACGGACAGTCAATTGAAGCAGATGCGATTCTCTTTGCAACGGGATTTCGCCCGCCAAAAATTAATTTAAAAGATGATTTTGAATCGAGTGAAACGGAAGGGCTTTTTTATCTTGGAAGAGATACTCAGCGCACTTTCACAAGTCGTTTCATCAGAGGAATTCGAGAAGATGCACCGATTCTCGGTAATCTGATTTTCGGCAGACTCGCATCGAGTAACAAGTCCCAATAGAAATACGATCCCAATGGAAATAAGAAGAGTAAAAGAATCGCGCGATCGATAAGGCTCGCAAGCAATGCTGACTCAAATTGAATTCCATATTGTTGAGCTACATAAGCTGTGGCCATCTCTTTAACACCGATATTCCCAGGAAGAACCTGAAAGAACGAAGATCCAAGAAGGATTAAGCTGATTTCAAATGAATCGATAAAGTGGATATTGATTCCGATTGCTTTAAAAGAAAGAAAAACTTTTACAGGATAAAGAATAAACATCCCAAGATAAGCAGAAACCGAAATAAAAACGATTTTGTTATCAGCAAGATATTTCTTTGGAGAGTATTTGCGTTCCAGCTTTAATAAACGAGTCACAAGCTCTGAGGCAAAAATAAGAATGAATGAAGAAACAGTAAGAGCGATGAAGAGAGATTCAAGAGCAGTGAAGATGATGTTGTGTTTACTTAAGAAGAAGTGACAATAAATCAATCCCACAACGCCGAGAAGAGAAAAACCAGTGAGAACAACTGCGAGTCCCATTGAAAGAAACTCTCTGATCTCGAGTCCTTTTTTCTCATTGATGTACATCATACGAATCGCAGTTCCTCCTTTTGCAGGAAGAAGCATATTGAAAAGTTCAGAAACAGTACAAAGCCCATACCATTCTTTAAATTTAAGATGAATATTGTGTTTTTTTAAAGGGTAAAAATGCGTGATTCCCAATAAGAGATAGTTGAGAGCATGAATGCTGATAAGAAGAAAAATAAGGCTTAAATCGATAGATTTAAGACGAGCAAAAGATGTGCTGTTTTTATAAACAAAAAAACCAAGCCCGACAAGAAGAGCTGCTGAGAGAGCAAGGAGAACACGATGATAAATTTTCTTAGCTCGTTCACTCATAGTTATCTCACCAGTAGTTGCGGTTTAAATATTTTTAAAAAGCGATAATGCAAATTAAAGAGAGCAAAGATCCAACCGTATCTCCATCTCACGATGCTTATATCAAGGTACATATCCTTGAATGAACGAGCACGAGTTTTATAGATTTCGATTTCAATTTGATTACCGTTGCGATCGATAAGTCCTTTTTCCAAAATTCCTTTAATAAAAGATTGAGGTGTTGTTTTAAAGATCGAATGTTTTGGAATTCTAATTCCAATTCCACGATCAAAAACGTGAAGGAGACCTTGGTGACAAGTCGGAGTACGTTTGTCTTTCATTGCGATCAAGTATTGCTGGAAATTCAGAATGTCTTCACGAGAAATATTCTTTAAACGAATAAAAAAAGCGGCGCGAACATTATTTTTTCTGGAAGGTTGAAGTTTGCAGGGGTTAATAGAAAAACGTGGGTGAAACTCTTGTTCTCCACAGATAACGAAGCAATGATAGTTCGTCGGAGAAAAACCGATAATCAATTCATTTTCAACTTTCATGTGCTCGCCAAAATACCAAATACCGTCGTTAGTCCCGTCGGCCTTTGTGACTTCGCTTGAAACGTTAATAATGCGATCTTCGTTTATCTTCATAAATCCTGCGACTATGCCTTGTTAAAACATTTTTCAATCAGTCTTTCAAAAAGATTTGGCAACTTCGCCGGATCAAATTTGTACCCGCGAGAAAGTTTTCTCAAATCTACAAAGAACATATTTCCTTTTTCACCACGAGCAAGAACTCTCTCATTCGTGAAATTGGCCAGAAATTTTTCTTCTGGTTTCGTTGTCGCACGTTCGCCTACATAAGAAGCTTCTGTAAAATACTTTTTTGTAATAGGTTGGCGACAAACAGACTTGCGTCCTTTTTCTGAATAAATTTTGTAAGTATCATCCATCCAGTAACCAGTGATTGTGTTTACTGACGGGTATGGTGCCGGGTTACCCCAACCGATACGCTTTTTGTTTCCGTTTGTATTTGAGAACCATGGAAAGATCGTTCTTAAGAAACAAACGAACTCTAAATATTCCATGCGATCGTAGTTGCGGTTTCTAAAAATTGTCACAGGCTCTCTTCCTTCTTCTTTTACAAAACGTTTGAAAGCGTTTTGAAAATCTTTATTTGTGAAGTGAGAGATTGCATCCTGGAAATCATTAAAAAGAAGAAATCCACCATTATAGTGAACGCATCCGTGAATATAATTGATAGCAGGAGGCATGCGGTCTGGTTTTCCTTGAGGGTACTTTGCGCTTGAAGAAGAAATTTCCACCATTTTTCTCATGTGGTTTCCAACGTCGGTAACGATTTGTTCGTCAGTAGCACTGTTTTCGAACTCAGCACTTCTTGTCGATTGGAAAATAATATTTTGTTTCCATATAAAGTCGTTTGTTTCAGGATTGATTCCAGTAACCATAGGGTGTGATTCATCTAATAGACCACCGGCCATTGGACGTACCCACACAATATTGAAGACGTTGATAATTCCCCATGTATTGTGAACGGTCAAACGTGCCCAAATCCATCCAGCATTCAGATAATCCATACATTTTTTTAATGTCTTCATTTGGGACCTCGGTTTTTTTACTATAGTGGGATTATAGCTTTTGGGCGGGGGGAAGGGCCTTCACAGGAGTAAAGTTTATAGGGGTGTCTAAAAACAAGACAGGAGGCAGAGAGGGGGTATGACACGTCAATTGAATAACTTATAACTAAAATGTAGTTGATAATGACTATTGTTTAGTCGATAATCTTTTCCATGCTTGAAGGTCTTTTTGGAAATAAATCTGCAGAAAAAGTCATGCTCTCTATTTTTGAGTATGGAGAATTACACGCGTCTGCGATTGCCCAACAACATAAGACCGCACTCGACCCCATAAAAAAGCAGTTAGAGCGTTTTGAAGAAGCAGGCTTTCTCACATCGAGAACGGTGGGGCGATCGAAGTTATACAAGTTCAATGAGAAGAACCCATTGATCAAACCATTAAAAGAAATATTACGAGTGGCCAGTAGAAAAGAGGCTTCTCGAAAAGAAATACGTTTATAAATATTTGCGAGTAAACATATAAGGATTGAACACATGAAATCAAACAAGTTAAAAATTCTCGGAATTGTCTTAGCTGTTTTTATCGTTTTATTGGGCGGACTTTTCTATTACGCTTCAACAAAGCTAAGACCGGAAGAAATTAAGAAGATCGCTATCGAGCAAACGAAAAAAGTTTTTCCAAAAGCAGAAGTGTCACTTGATAAAGTTAATATCGGTTGGGGACTCAACTTCAGTGTTAACCTGGAAAAGTTTGCGCTTAAAACATCTAAAGACAATCAAGCTGTCGACATGATGTCTGTTGATCAACTCGTAGTGAAAGTTCCAATTTGGGCGATCCTTACAGGTTCGGGAATTATCGAAGTAAAATTGGATGCTCCCGTGATGAACTATCACGAGTTCGCAGAAGGCAATAACTGGACATACGCAATGGGAGAGAAAAAAACTCCTGAAGAAGCAAAAAAAGAAGAAGAGAAAAAAAATGCTGAAGGCGGAGGAGCAAACTCAGCTCTTGGTTTTTTTGGAAAAAGTAAAATCAATGTCAAACTTTCTGACGTAGCAGTGAAGTACTCTCTCCGCGATAACTCAAAAGGTGAAGTTAAAGTTTCTCGTTTTTTAATCAAAGGTTTGAACTTCGAATCATCGACAGCGTTTGAAGTGGCCTCTACTGCAAAATTCGTGATGAAAGACCAGTCTGTAGTTGCATTCGATACGATTGCTATTGGTGAATTTAATGTTGCTGATCTGATGAAAAACGGATCTGTTACTTCTACGATCATCGTAAAGTTGAACAATATCTCTAAAACAGGTCTTGAGTGGAAGTTTCCAGAAATCACGACAAACGTAGATGTTCTTCTTAAAAAAGATGGAGAACTTTCAGGGAAATTGGTTACTTCATTTGAAACTCAAAACAGAATCAGTGCTAACTTTAAAATGACTAAACAGATTGAGATCAATGACATCAATGTAGAAATTATTCTCAAAGATGTTGCTGCAATTATGGGACTTGATAAATCAATCGATATGTCGAAAGCAAAACTTTCTGCTAAAGGAAACGTGCTTTATGGTGAAGATAAAAAAATCAATGCCAATATGAGTTTTAGTATCGCTCCTGGAATCATCTATTCAAAAGACGGAATTGTGGCGAACACAACAGTGAACGGTGATTTCAAAGGTAAAGAACTCGCAGTAAAAGTAAAAACAGAAGTCTTAGAAGGACAAGTCAATACAGCTGTAAGTGGTGTATTTGATCCAAACGAAAAATTCGACATGGCAAAACTTAAGCCGTTCGATATCCGTGTAGTCGCAAGCGGAATGAAAGTTCCTGAGAAACTTATTCGCGCAAAACTTTGGGATAAAAAACCTGAGGACGCTAAAGAGAAAGAAAAAGAGGCTAAAGAATCTAAAGAAGAAGAGAAGAAAAAAACTGAAGCAAAAACAGCTAAGGCTGAAGCTTCTGCGCCAGCGATGGGTCTTCCACCATCAACAATTAACGTTGATTGGAATAATATCAGCGTAGGCGGAGAAGATTTCTCAGGTCACGGAAAAATCGTGACAAGCTTAACAGCGATTGCGATCGACAATATGAATTTCAAGTTCTCAAAAGGGACAGGTAAATTGACTCAAACAATGACATTGGGAAAAAACGAAAGTGATTCAAAGTTTAACTTTGAAGTAAACAGCTTAAACCTTTCTTCATTTAAAGCATTCCTTCCTTCGTTCATTGAAAATTTCTCAGGAACATTTACCGGAAAAGTAAATGGATCAGCGACTATGTACAAAAACGGAAAACCTCCTGGATACGATGTAAACGTTGTGGCAGATGCTAAGAACGGAGAGATTAAAAAATTAAACATCTCTGATTATATCAACCCAATCATCGCAAACATTCCAGTGTTAAAAGACAAAGCGAAAGATAAACAAGTGAAGATTGACGGGAACTTCGAAACTCTAACAATGAAAGGGCACTTCACAACTGCCCAGTACAATATTGCAGCTTTCGATTTTATCGGAATTAATAAAAAAGTTCAGATCACAGGCTCTGGAGATATTTATCCGCTTCCTAATTCTGGAAAAATGTCGAGCATGGATGTGAACTTTACAGACAACACAGGAAAAATTTCTGATCTTCTTATGGCCAACGTAGGAACAAAAGTTCTTCCAATTCACGTGAGCGGTCCAGGGTTTGATTTAAAACCAGACTACGGATACACAATCTCGAAATTGGCAAAAGGTGCTGTTAAGACAAAAGGACAAGAAGAACTGAAAAAAGTTATCGATAAGAATTTAGATAAAGTGGTTCCTGCTGCTGCCAAAGAAAAAGTGCAAGGAATTTTAAACGGATTATTTAAAAAGAAATAGGACTACGAATGACAACTGCTCTATTACCTCTGAAACATGAGAACGATATTTTAAAACTGCTCGATCAAAGACTTCTTCCGACTGAAGAAGTTTATATGACAGCAAGAACGATTGAAGATTGTTACGTTGCGATTAAAGATATGGTTGTGCGTGGAGCACCTCTGATCGGATTCACAGGGATCTGGGGACTCGCTCTTTTTTTAAAGCACAATCCAAAAGCGACATTCGAACAATTTTCCAGAGCGGCTGATTATTTAAAAAGTGCTCGTCCTACAGCTGTTAACTTAGCTTTTGAAATTGATCGTTGTGTAGAGATGGGAAGAAAAGAAACGCATATGAACGTTCTTTACTCAAAACTTGTTGAACACGCGAAAGCAGAGATGAATAATCTCTACGAAAAAAATCTTGCAATGGCGAAATTCGCTGAACAAGAACTTCAAAAAATTTACGGCGATCGTCCACTTAACGTAATGACGATTTGTAATACTGGAGTTCTCGCTTGCGGTGTTTTGGGGACAGCTCTTGGAGTTATCGTTCACTTAAATAATCAAAAGAAAGTACAGAAGGTTTTTGCTTCAGAAACTCGTCCTTACCTTCAAGGCTCACGTCTTACAAGTTTCGAGCTTCTCAAAGAAGGAATTGATCATCAGATCGTTGTTGAAGGAGCCGCTTCTTATCTGATGAGAAATAAAATGGTCGATGCTATTTTCGCTGGTGCAGATCGCATTGTTGAAAACGGCGATACAGCTAATAAAATCGGAACATCGAGCTTAAGCATTATCGCTAAACACTACGGCATTCCTTTTTATATCGTGGCCCCGATCAGTTCATTTGATCTCAATTTAAAAACGGGCGATCAAATCGAAATCGAACTTCGCGACCAGAATGAAATTTTAAAATACAAAGAGCACAACATCGCTCATCCGGAAGCAAAGGCCCTTAATCCAAGCTTCGATGTAACAGACCACACATGTATCACAGGAATTATCTGCGAAAACGGAGTGATCAATCCAACATCACCGGCAAACGTTCGCGCTGTCGTGGAGAAAAAATGATTCGAGCTAGTATTGATATAGGATCAAATTCTGTTCTGCTTTTAGCTGCTGAAGTCGACGCTAAAAATAAAATTACCAAAGAACTTTTGAATCTCTCTTATATCACTTCATTGGGAAAGGATTTGGATAAAACAAAAAAATTTCATCCCGATTCAATGAAGGCCACATACGACGCTCTAAAAGATTATAAAGCTCAATTAGAAAAAATTTCGTTTAAACCGGAAAATGTCATCGTAACAGCGACTGAAGCTTCACGTGTGGCAACTAATGCACCGGAGTTTTTCGAGCAGATTAAAAAAGAACTCGGTTTCACTATCACAAAAATTTCAGCACAAGGAGAAGCTCATTACACAGCACTAGGTGTAGCCTCTGCAATGGAGAGCAATTCTGAATTAGTGATCATGGATATGGGAGGAGCTTCAACGGAGCTTATTCGCATTCAACTTCATCCTTTTAAAATTCTTTCGACAGTAAGTATGCCTGTCGGTTCTGTTCGCGCAACAGACTGGCGTGCAGAAAAAAGTTTTGATGAAAGAATGAAAACGATTCTAAATCAGGATTTTTCAGCTTACGAAACCAAATCACTTCTTTGTGTGGCCGGAAGTATGACGTCGTTAGCTTCAATGTTTTCTGGTCACAATGAATTTAAAGATAAAGAAATCGATGGAATGAAAATTAAATTTTCATCGTTTAAAGAATTCACGAAAGATTTACAAAAGACGAATGTCGATAATCTTTTGTTACTGTTTCCTTATTTGGGAAAAAGAGCGCCAATGGTGGCAGCGGCATCTGTCGTTGCAGAAATGATTGGTGAAAAATTGGGAATTAATGAAATTCAAATCTCAACAAGAGGATTGCGATACGGTGTTTTAATTCAAGGAGCGATTGATGAAAAATTTACCATTGGGTAAAAGTACTGATACACCCGTTGCTTTTAAAGCGGGTACTGTTATTTTTCACGAAGGAGAAGATCCAAAATTTCTTTTCTTGGTTAAAAAAGGTCAATTACATCTTTTGAAACACAACGGGGCACATCTTCACGTAACGAAACTTTGTAAAGAGAAAGATATTCTCAATGAAGTAAGCGTTCTCACAAATAAACCTAATGAATGTTCGGCAATTGCTAAGACTGATGTGGAACTTGTTCTTGTTGAACAAAAAGATATTCTCTCAGTGATTAAGGCAAGCGATTCATGGGTTCCAGAGATGTTTGAAACTCTCTGTGAGCGTTTAAAATCAACTCAAGATATTATCGATGAACACAATCTGATGGCCGGAGAAAAAAGCGCGGACACTGTTTTAAGCAAAGATGATGAAAAGAAGTATTTAAATGCCTTGGCAGAATATAAAGCACGCTAGTCTTGGATTACTTTTCGTTCTCCTTCTCCTTTTAGGTGGAGGATATTACCTCTTTAAAGAGGAGACCGCTTACTATTATCAAATCGATTGTCGCGTCTATGATCAAGACATGCTTTTACTTATCGATGCGGCTGGTTCTTATTGTAGCTTTCTTTCTGATGGCTCAATGATCGTTGGAAATGCGACGGATCTCACTTATTACGATTCTCATATGAGGCAGGTCTGGGCAAAAAGCTTGAGTCTTCATCATCTTTTCAACCTTAGCAGCGATGAAAAAAAAATTTTTATCATGAAGAACAGTTTTCATGAGTACATGGGAGAGAAAGCGCGATTTGATGATCTGCAGATTATCGAAATCAAAACAGGGAATAGTCTCGCTGAGTGGAGCAGTTTTGATAACATTGATCGCATGCTGAAATCGGTTCCTTGGAAATACGATAAGGAGAAACATAGAGATTTCTGGACAGGAACGGAACCAAAAGAGTATAGATCGAGCTTCGAATTTTTTCATTTTAACTCTGTTTATGAAATTCCGGAAAACAAATTAGCAAAAGAATTTCCTTTCTTAAAACCTAAAGGGATTATTTCTAATTCAGGATTGGGATTAGTTCTTTTCTTTGATGAACATTTAAAACTTCTTGAAATCCTCAATATCGATGATATGCAATCAGTTAACACTCATGATGTTCAGATAACTCCGGAAGGAGAAATGCTTTTTTATCGCAATCAAGCTTCAAACGAACATTTCAGCTCTCTTCAAAAATATGACTTCAGAACAAAACAAGTTGTTTATAAATTTACAGGGAATGATGATCTTAAGTCATTTTACTCATGGAGATTGGGAAGCGTACAAGAGTTGAGCGATAGATATCTGTTTAGTAATTTAAATGATCATGGAAATATCAGAGAAATTTCAAAAGACGGAAGGACATTGAGATCAATTGATAACCCATTGACTGCTCCTCAAACCAAAAAGCCGCGCGATATGATGAGAGCAAAAAAATTAGATTTATCTTCATTTATTCGAAACTACCAAGGATTCTAAGTGAAAAGTTTACTCTGCGTTTTTTTAATTCTTTTTCTTTGTTCATGTAATAAAGAAAAATCTCTTCGCACACTATTTCCCAAATTAAAGTGGGAGACGAGTTTTCAAAATACTTCGATTGTAGTCGATAAAGAATTTCAGGAAAAAACACTTTCAGGTGTAAAGATGAAATTCACAGGCAATATGGCAAAACATCAGCTGATTGTAGAAGAGACAACAGAAGTCGATCCCGATCAAGCCGCAAAGATGTTCAAAAATAAAACGTTCATGATCAAAGGCCTCTATTCCATTCAAGCAACTCCGTATACAGGAGCTGTGACAAAAGAGGCGAGTTGCATGGCCGATTTGCAGATTGATCCTCTACCTGTAGAAAATAAAATTCAAACAGCACTTCTTTTCAATTTAAAAGCGACAGAACGATTAGTGTTAGGTGTGTGTACAGAAGATCAAAACGTTTATCGCAATCAAACGTTAATGCTTTATTGTAAAAATAGCAGAACGTTTTACGACATACGCTACTATTACCCTAAGGAAGGTAAAACCATTACGTCCCCAATTGCCAGCTGTGTGAATTAGATAAATTAGGAAGAAATTAATCGGCCAAATTTAAGAGGAGAAAGTTTAGCGTCTTAATATAAAGATTTATAAGTGCAATATTGGGCCAATTTTATTTTTTTGCTCCATTGAGTTCTCTTATACTGTTAAAGCATTACGGCTTTATTACATGAGAGGAGACGCCAATGAGTAAAGATCATGCTTCATCAGAAATAAATCAAAATCGTTATTTAGTATTTACTCTAAACAAGGAACACTTTGTTTTGCCCATACTCCAAGTGAAAGAAGTTATGGGATATGTTCCTCCAACTCCTATTCCCGCAGTTCCTTCTTACTTCAAGGGGATTATGAATCTTCGAGGACGTGTTATTGCAGTATTAGATATTAAAGAAAAACTTCAATATAAGTTCTCTGATAATTATAGCGCTGAAACAGCAGTCATCATTTTAGATCTCAATCACCTTCGTGCGGCCATTATTGTTGATTCTGTAGACAAGGTCATCAGCATAGATTCAGGCAGCATCTCTCCCCCTTCTGATATAGAGGCGAGCCTTGCCATAAAATACATAACCGGTGTCGCTAAAGTAGAGGAAGAATTAATTTTTATTTTAGATATGGAAGCAGCCTTGAATCGTGAAGATTACTCAATATTGACCACAGAAAATGATGAACAAAAATTTGCCAAAAGTGCTTAATTAATTTTTAAAAGGAATGTAGTGATGAAATTTAATAACTGGAGCCTTTACCAAAAAATTACTTCGCTTGTTATCGTTCTTCTTTTATTTGGAGCAATGTCGACTTATTACTCAATCCATTCGTTGAAAGAGATCCATTCAATTATAAATGATTTGGCTAACATTAATTATGAGACGAGAGGTTTGTCTTATCAAATTCTCGATAAGCAAAGAATGATGGTTATTCTGAGTAGAAATTTGATTATTGAAGAAAATCTAAAAGAAATACCGAATATAGATAAAAATTTTTATGCAGCACTGGAAGAACAGAATGTGTTTTTAAAAAAAATGGACACTGTTATTGGTAGTGAT
The DNA here is from genome assembly GCA_966211875.1 of uncultured Bacteriovoracaceae bacterium. Lineage (GTDB taxonomy): Bacteria > Bdellovibrionota > Bacteriovoracia > Bacteriovoracales > Bacteriovoracaceae > Bacteriovorax. The sequence goes on along the minus strand of CBIHNP010000010.1, from coordinate 27,001 downwards.
ATGAAACCGGAATTAGACCAATATAAAGAAGCCCGTGAAAAATGGCTGTTAAAAATAAAAGAATCCTTTGAGTTAAAATATAAAAATAAAAGCGAAGAAGTGAAAAGTGTATTGTTTGCCGCTCAACAGGCTTATCTCAATGGAATGCTTCAAAACTTGGATCGAATTGCAAAAGATGCTTCAAGTGATGCAAAACTTGCGACACTTGAGGCAGAAAAGAGAGTCGGGGCTACCGTTACGATCACTATCGTCCTCGGTACGATCTCTGCTTTAGTTGCAGGAGTAATCGCTTTTTTCGTTATTCGCAACCTAAAAAAAGCAATTAATAATATCGTTGCTACCTTAAACGAAAATGCTAAACAAGTAGCGAGTGCTTCTCAACAGATCGCTTCTAGTTCAGAGGAACTTTCTCATGCTACAACTGAGCAAGCGGCTTCTTTAGAAGAGACGGCTTCTTCAATAGAAGAGATGAGTTCAATGGTCGCAAGAAATTCTGATAACTCTATTCGTACTGCCACTACTTCAAATGAATCACAGGCCAAGGCTGAGCAAGGAAAAGAAGTCGTGACAAAAATGATTTCTGCAATGGAAGACATCAATCGCAGCAACAATTCAATCGTCGAACAAGTTAACCATGGCAATCAGCAGATTTCGGAAATCGTAAAAGTTATTCAAGAAATTGGTAATAAAACAAAGGTGATTAACGATATTGTTTTTCAAACTAAGCTTCTCTCTTTCAATGCTTCAGTAGAGGCGGCTCGTGCAGGAGAACAAGGAAAAGGATTTGCGGTTGTCGCAGAAGAGGTCGGTAACCTTGCACAGATGAGTGGAAATGCGGCTAAAGAAATTACTGACCTTCTCGAAAATAGCATTCGCAAGGTAGAAGGAATCGTAATCGAGACTAAAACCAAAGTTGAACGAGAAGTTGTGACGGGAAAAGAGAAAGTAAGTATTGGAACTGATATTGCCAACAAATGTGGTGAAGTTTTAAGTGAAATTGTTCGCGACGTAACCAGTGTTTCGCGAATGGCGGAAGAAATATCAGTCGCAAGTAAAGAGCAAGCACTGGGTGTCGCCGAAATTACCAAGGCCATCAGTCAACTTGATACAGTTACTCAGCAAAACGCTGCAACAAGTGAAGAAGCAGCCAGCTCTGCTGAAGAGCTTTCGGCTCAAGCGGACTCTCTTAAAAATGCAGTCTTTCAACTTGTAGAGACTATAGAAGGTACACAAGATGGAAAAGTAGAAAAAATTGTTAAAAAAGAAGAAGTGAAAAAAAATAAGAGCAAAGTCTTGGAAACTAAAATCGCCAAAAAAGAAATTGCACCGAAGACCCAATCTTTGAAAACAAGTTATAAGGCGGTCAGTGGTGATGCTTTAGTACCAAGCCATTCTCATGTTGGATTTGAAGATGTTTAATTGGGAACTTCTGGACGAGGATTTTGATTTTTTTTGCCATCAGATCCATTCGATTGCAGGTATTTATCTCAAGTGCACAAAACGCGATTTAGTTTATACTCGTCTAAGATCGAGAGTTGAACACTTGGGATTAAAAAGTTTTTCTGCTTATCGAAAGCTTCTTTCTGGATTGAATAATAAAGATCCAGAATGGCAAATGTTCATCAATCTTTTAACGACAAATAAAACGGATTTTTTTCGAGAGCCAAAACATTTTGATTTTTTGGTTGAGACTTATTTGCCAGCGTGGATAAAAAACAAAAACAAGACATTAAAAATATGGTCGTGTGCTGCTTCAACAGGGGAGGAACCTTTCACTATCGCTATGATTTTGAATCGATCTCTTCCCAAGGATCTGGACTTTAGAATTCTTGCCACGGATATTGATACAAAAGTTTTATCGTTGGCAGAAAATGGCGTTTATTCCAATGCCAAGCTATGTGAAATTCCTGATGAGTTCCATTCATCGCTTAAATATGGAAAAGGCGAAGTCGAAGGCTGGTTTTCTATGAAAGATTGTCTTCGCCAAAAGATCTCTTATCAACAGCATAATTTAGTTGAAACTGCTTATCCAAACAATGAGATGTTCGACATTATTTTTTGTCGAAATCTTTTAATCTATTTTAATAAGGAGACTATTGAAAGTGTGATCAATAAACTCTATGAAAGGGCCAATCCAGGCGCAATACTTTTCATTGGCCATGCAGAATCCTTACAAGGCATTGAGACAAAGTGGAAATTAATCAGTCCTTCGATTTTTATTAAAGATTAATTTGTCTTCTCTTTTTGAGTGAAACAAGTACTTCAATGATTTTATTTTGCGCGCGTTTTACGTCGCGTTTTTCAGTTGAATAACTTGTTTTTAAAACACGGAAAGCTTCTTCAGCATATTCGCGCCCAGCAAGAGAGAGAAGGCGACGTTGGAATGCTCTTTCAACATTTTTAAGTGCCATTCCAAGGATTGGAGCTGTGATGTATTGGAAAATCATTTGTAGTTCGTGATCTTCAAGATTGTCGAGGTCGTTAAAAGTAAAACATTGTTCAGTTAATTCATCAGCAAGCTGAGGATTTCTGACTTTTAAATTCTTAAGAAGCTTAGCGCGCTCTTCACGTGGCATATGTTGAAGCATTTCGATGATCTGTGCTTTACCGTTGATGAAAATTCCACTTGGACTGTTGTTGTTGTTCGCTTCCATGCTTCTCCCTTATATCCTGCAGGTTTTATCGTTAATATCCATCCTAGATATTAAGCTTCGTACTTACCTTTTTCTTTCGTAAATTTTTGTTTCGCGTTTTCGATTGTCTTCTTATGTGAATCAACCAGATCTTGAATTTCATTTTTCTGGCTGACTTTAATTTCTGCAACCTGATCCTGGTGACTCTTCTTTAAGTTTGATACTTCTTGTTCAAGACGAATATTTTCATCACTTACAGATTTTGCCTGACGATCTCTGATCTCTACTAATTTTTGTTCTTGTTCATTTTTAAGATTAGCGATTTTTGTTTCGTAATCATCGCGCATTCTTTTTAGTTCAGCTTCTTTTGCCTTTGACTCAGTTTCGTAAGTACGATCATTCGTTGAGCGCATATCTTTCAACTCAGTATTGTATCTTTTCGTTTCCGACTCAGCATATTTTTGAGCTTGAACATCACTGATAGTAGACATAACTTTCCTTTTTTAAATCTCTAGAATTTGTACGAGACTCAGTTACTATATATGATACGATGATTAAGAGCTGGAAATGTAGGAGGCAAATATGTCCCAAAACGAACGTGTCTATTTAGTACAAGGTAAAAGAACGCCATTTGGAAAATTTGGTGGCTCATTAAAAGATATAACTCCCGTTGATCTTGCAGTTCATGCTTCTAAGTCATTGATAGCTGAAATCAAATTAGATCCAACAAAAATCGATCAAGTCTTACTAGGCAATGTTGTCCCATCATCAACAGATACAATGTACGGTGGCCGCCATCTCGCTCTGAAATTAGGATGCAGGCAAGAAACTCCAGGTCTTGTTCTCAATAGACTTTGTGGATCGGGTATTGAAGCCATTTTAAGTGCAGTTCGTTTGATTAAATTAGGTGAAGCCAATTGTGTACTCGCTGCTGGAACAGAAAATATGTCGATGGTTCCACACCTTACTTACGGTTCACGTTTTGGAACAAAATACGGATCGCTTAAATCAGTTGATATGCTTTTAGATGCACTCACTGATCAATACTCGCAAACGCCAATGGGAATCACGGCAGAAAATCTTTCTGAAAAATTTCAAGTGACGAGAGAACAGTGTGATGTGTTCTCATACAATTCACACGCAAGAGCAGCGAAAGCTTATAAAGATGGTTTGCTTCAAGGTGAAATCGCACCTGTTCCACTAAGAAAAGGATCATGTGACCGCGATGAACACATGAGAGAAGATGCCTCTATCGATGAAATGAAATCATTAAAGCCCACTTTTAAAACAGATGGAGTTGTGACAGCAGCTTCAGCTTCAGGAATTGTCGATGGTGCTGCAGCTGTTATTGTAGCAAGCGAATCATTCATTAAAAAAGAAGGATTAAAACCATTGGCAGAAATCATTGATGGATTTGTTATTGGTGTAGATCCAAAAATTATGGGAATTGGTCCAAGTCCAGCAATCAAAGGTCTTTTGGAAAAAAATAAAATGACGATGGATCAAATTGATCTCTTCGAAATCAACGAAGCATTTGCCGGACAAACTCTTTCTTGCATGAAAGATACAAATATCCCTCACGAAAAGTTAAACATCTGGGGAGGAGCTGTGGCACTTGGGCATCCATTGGGAGCTTCAGGAGTTCGCATCGCTCACACTTTAGCAAGACAACTTGAACATCATAAATTAAATTATGGTATTGCTTCTGCTTGTATCGGTGGAGGACAAGGGATCGCTGTTTTATTAAAACGAGTCTAAGAAAATAATGAATGAACTGATTTTACATCATCACGATTTTGGCGAGTTTAGAAGTTGGCTCAATTTGAACCTCGACGGACTTACCTGGCAAGGTCGCTTTAAAAAAGAATTCGAAACTTTTTGGGATTCTTTTTTTGAAGATGAAATCACTTTACGCAAATTGATGGTACGTTTTGATTACGCTTACTCTCAAGTGCGCATCGGTTCTCTTTCATCATGGTTTCTTTGGTTGAGAGACAGATTCATCAGTTATATTTTTATTTTCAAAAATCAAAGCATCGAACAAATTTCACTGGAGACAGATTTATCTCCTTCAGTTGTCGCAACGATTTTAAGAAATTTTCTCTTGGATGAATATCCTCATCTCGATCAGTATCTTTCAGATACTTTTCAAGTCGGAAATATTTTAAGCCCGAACATGACAGTGACATTCAGTCGCATCAAGGCTGAAATAAATCTGGCTGCGCCTGCGAGTGGATCACGCGAAGATGAAATCATGCCGTCGATGGAAGTCACTCTGTTTGATGAGTGGAGCCTTTTCGTTAAACGCATGCGTGCTGATTTCAAAGGACGCCAATTCGATCTTTCAAAAATCAAAGAGCGTACGAATTTTGTAAAACAAATTAAAGTCGTTCAGGATATTTCTATTCTTCTTTTGCTTTTTACTCTGACAATTTACTTCGTCAAACAAACGAACATCTGGTATGAAAAATATCTCGCGAACAAAGTCAGCATCTATGAGCCGCAATTTAACTGGCTTAATAAAAGTTTAGTATTCAAAGGTCCGGAACAAAAGCCAGCAAAAGAATTTAAACTGAACTTCAATGACATCAAAGATATTACGAAAGGTGAGAAGCTCACGGAATTTTTTGATCCGGAAAAGTACGAAGAAGAAACCGAAGTTACACTTACAAGTTTTGACAGCATTCCAAAAGATTTTAGCGAAGCAGATAAAGAAGCATCTCAATACGAAGGCGATTCTGAAAGTCCGAATGGCTATCGTGAAACTCGCGGTGGAACGACGAAAATTTATCGTTTGATGATGACATCGACAAACACATACGCTGCCCGTGATAAAATTAACAAGCTTGTAGAAAAATATCAGGTAGAACCCGTTGGTGATTCAACTCCAGGACAAGATGTTCCCGGAGGTGTTTATTTCAACGTCTATATTCCAAAAAAATTCTTTAAAGAGTTTATGACTGAGACAATGTCAGTTGATCAATCAAAACTTTTTGAGAACAACACTTCAAACGTGAAGAACGTTCCGGGAAAAACGCGCGTCTTCATCATGATCAAAAGTCTTTAAGACAATGCTCGTATGGCCTTAGCGACCTGGCGATAAAGTGTCGTCTCAATCGCACCTTTTCTTTGAATGAGAAACACACTTTGCAATTGATCTTTCTTTGCGAGTGGAGATTTAATTTCGACCAATCTTTTTTTAGCAAGCAGATCTTCATTGTGAAGATGAACGACAAACTCCGGAAGATAAGCGACACATTGTCCTTTACGACAAAGCTCCATCGCTGATTCCATCATCGCCACTTTATATTTTACTTTTCTTTCGTGAATATGATCAGGCCACCCATCGAGTCCCATTACTTTTGTCGGCGTTCCTTCCGCTGGCGAAAGGGGAATCGCAAACGGCAATTCAGAAAATTCCATTTGCTTGAAATGTTCTAATCCAAACACACCCATTTTTACTTTGGTAATTTCGACAAATTCAATTCCCGGTTTTGGAATGGGCAGATAAGTAATTCCAATATCCACTGTTCCATTGGCGATTGCTTCTTCCAGATGCCCCGGACCGTATTCGTGAACTTCTAAATTATCGAGCGTCACAAATTTTGTGAGGTGTCCGAGAAAGTATGTCGTAAAAACTTCAAACGATCCCAAACGAGTAGGCGTCCACGTTTTTAAATTTTTAAGTGTGTTGGGAATATTCATCCATTGTTCTAACAACGGAGCTGTCTCATGTTGAAATTGTTTTCCTGCTTCTGTTAAACGAAGCCCTCTTCCTTCCGGTTCAATAAGTGCAATTCCCACTTCCGCTTCCAATTGTTTAAGCGCTTTTGAAAGAGCAGGTTGAGAAATATAGAGAATTGAAGAGGCACTGACGAGTGATCCGGTTTGAGCGAAGACGTGAAAATAGCGAACGCGATCTATATCCATAAGTTAATTTATTATAACAATAATGTCATTTTATTCAAGTAATGAAATTGCTAAAAAACTTCTCACAAGATCAACAGGGGAGGTTAAATGAGAGTTGAAATAATAGTTTTAATGCTTGTGATGTTTTCTAGTATGGCCGCAAATGCAGCGTTCACAATTTGCAGACCAGCTCAACCAGAAGAAGGATGTGCCGAAGGCCAATATTTTTGTTCGATGGTCGGCTGGATTGGCCCAGGTCATGATTTCTGCAGCGACAATGACGTCGGAAAAAGACCAACACATTTCTCAGTGAAGATGACCGATGAAAATGGAGAACTTATTTATCAGGAAGAATCACATCTGGGCGTCAGCGATTCCGTAGAGCCCTTTTAGTTTTCTTAGCAAGATGTGTGACTTGCCAAGATAATACCATTGACGAAAAAAACCAATTGTCATCGCAATGATGAAACCCAGGACGACTCCAGAGTGAGTCGTTTTTTGGACTAATCCAGTATCGTGCGCTCCACCTAAAAGAAACGCAATCATTCCCAAGATCAACATAAGAATCGTCCAAGGAATTGTCTGGCGCTTTGAGCGATCAGCCTCTTCAACGAATTTTTTTGTCTTCTCGATGTAAGGAGTGAGATCAGCAGGCGGATTATCAAAGAGTTCGTTTAAATTTGTTCCAGATGTAACAATTGAATAAACATTGTTTGTTAACCTCGCGACACCGATGAAATAGAACATTACAAACGCTTGCGCGAAAATTGTGTAAATGAAAGAAGGAATAGCGATCTGAATGTGACTAAAAGGTAAATGAACAATCTTTAACGCAAGTAATGCTGTAAGAAAAATGCTGATTATCATCAGAAGGATTAATGTGCGAAGTAAATAGGCCATGTTTCTCTCTTATATTTTCTTTGAATTTCTTCGCAAGAAGATTCAATTCAATTGTCATGATATTGTAGATTTGCTATTTATCATTCTAATCATTGGTAAGAAACAACAATTTTATAAAGTCACTAAGTAAGGTGAGTGCATGACAACGCCTCCGCAAACGCAAAAAAAACTTCTCGAAAATCCTTTCGTGGGAAGCCTTGTTGTTCCTATCGCAATCGTTCTTGTTGGAGCATTGATTATTTTCGGAATCACGAAAATGCTTTCATCAGAACGTTCATACAAAGATCTTGTTGAAGAAATTCAATCAAAAACATTTGGGAATAAATGGGTAGCAGCTTACGAGCTCTCAAAACAAATCAACTCTTCTCAGATTCCTCGCGAAGATTATCCTTGGTTAGTAAACAATTTAAGTGAAGCTTATAAAGGCTCAATCGATCCAAGAACGCGCGCATTCATTATCGCTGCACTTGGTGCGTTAAAAACAAATCTTGCTCTTCCAATCCTTCAGACGGCGCTCACTGATACCGATCTGGATGTAAAATTCCACGCCGTCGTTTCGCTTGCGAACATGGAGAAGGGAATTCCTGTTGATTGGTCGAAAGTTATTGAACTGCTTCACGCGGATAAACCAGTGTTGCAGCAAGCGGCAATTTTAGCGCTGGCAACTCATCAAGTTCCAGAGGCAAAACTGCCAATCAGAGAACATTTAAACGATACGAATTTAATCGTGAGAGACGCAGCCGCGACAGCATTGATTGCTTATAAAGACGAAGCAGCGATTCCTGTTCTCAAAGAAATTCTATTGACGAGTTACCCAGAGGCGAAGGCACGCGTTCTTCCTCCGGCGCTCGATGCTCAACAGATCACAGATCTTAAATTGAGCGTTTTGAACACATTGCAAAAACACGATTGGAAAGTGTTAAACGAAATAATCTTAGAAGTAGCGAATAAAGACCAAAATAATTCTGTAGCAACAAAAGCAAAGGAAGTATTAAATCTGTTGAAAAAATAACAGAACATTCGCATAATCTAAGTATTGATTTTTTTAATAATTAACTGCTGAACTTAAGGCCTAAAATAAGGGTCATAAGAGTTCGGCAATTTTGCGTTCTATAACAAGGATACGGCCATGAGCGAAGATACAAAACAAAGTTTAAATCGTCGTGAATTTTTTAGTTACTTAACTGTCGGATGGGTAATGTTTACTGCTGCTGTTGGTGGATTACTTTCACTCGCATTCAGATTCACATATCCAAACGTAAATTTCGAACCAGAGATGGAATTCCTTGCAGGAACTCCTAGTGATTATGCTCCTGGTGTAGATGAGCGATACAAAGCAGGTTACGGTGTATGGATGGTAAAGCAAGAAGGAAAACTCATTGCTCTATCAAACATCTGCACTCACTTAGGTTGTATTCCTAACTGGCTTCCTGCTGAATTAAAATTTAAATGTCCATGTCACGGATCTGGTTACTACATGAGTGGTATCAATTTCGAAGGTCCAACTCCACGACCACTTGAAAGATTTAAAATTGGTCTTCAGCCAGACGGAAAAATCAAAGTTGATAAAACAAAAGTTTTCCGTTGGGAAAAAGGTGAGTGGGACAACCCGGATTCATACTTAGAAGTTTAAGTAATTTGTTCGTTAAAAATAATTAGTAAAAATATTTTTTGTAAAAAGGTTTTTAAAAATGTCAGACAAAGGAATCGCAAGAAAAGTTCGAGACACCCAAGTTTGGAAATCTATTTTCAGACATGGTCCACCAGACAACGCTCGTAACAGAGCAGCTGTTATCGCAGGAAACGTGTTTCTTCACCTTCACCCAATCAAGCTAAAAAAATCTGGGGTTCAACTAGGATACACATGGTGTATGGGTGGACTTACATTTTTTATCTTCCTAGCTCTTACTGTAACTGGACTTCTTTTGATGTTCTATTACAGACCAACAGCTGAATACGCATTCAACGATATCGTTGCACTAAGAGAGCACGTACCTCTAGGAATCATGCGTGAAATTCACCGTTGGGGAGCGCACGCCATGGTAATTACCGTATGGATTCACATGTTCCGTGTATTCATGACTGGTTCATACAAACCACCTCGCGAATTCAACTGGGGTGTTGGTGTTATCCTTCTAGTCTTAACTCTTCTTCTCTCGTTCACTGGATATCTTCTTCCATGGGATCAGCTCGCAATTTGGGCGATCACGGTTGGATCTGGTATGGCGAAAGCAACTCCGTTCCTCGGTAACGCAGGTCCGGGAGCAATGCTTGCTCGCATCGGTGACTTCGTCATGGTTTCTGATAAAAACGACGTTCGTTTCCAGCTTCTTGGTGGACGTTTCGTAGGTGAGCCAGCTCTTCTACGTTTTTATATTCTTCATTGTGTATTCATCCCACTAGTTGTTGGTGTGTTGATTGCTGTTCACTTCTGGAGAGTAAGAAAAGACGGTGGTATCTCAGCTCCGTTATAAGAACCTGAAGGATTACAAAAACTATTAAGGAAAATAGAAATGTTAAGAGAACTCGTTAACAAATTATCAGACCCAATTATCTCATTTCCAATGACGACAATTGCGTTCTACTTAATGCTTAAACATTATAAAACTTTTGGATCAAAAAAGTTTGCTTGTTGGTCAGTGGGAATACTTATTCCTGTGATCGCTTGGTTTTTAGTCGATCACAACTTTTTCTCTATTATCAGTACTCCGGATAATATTCCTATTATCATTCTTCTTTTCTGTGTTGGTTTTTTTACTTGGTTTTCTTTCCACAAAGCTGCGATCAACGATACGAGAATCGAAGCAGGACTTGAGCCGGTTGAAGCTATGCCGGAAAACAGAGAAAAAGTTTGGTCATGGCCAAACCTTGTTTACACAGAATTGTTTGCGATCATCGCATGTACTGCTTTCTTAGTTGTATGGGCGATTATTTTTAAAGCTCCACTTGAAGAGTCAGCTAACCCGACTTGGGCACCAAACCCGGCGAAAGCTCCTTGGTACTTCTTGGGTCTTCAAGAAATGCTCGTTTACTTTGACCCTTGGATGGCCGGAGTTGTTCTTCCTGGTCTAATCGTTGCTGGTCTAATTGCTATTCCTTATATTGATACAAACCCGAAAGGAAACGGTTACTACACTTTCAAAGAAAGAAAGATGGCAATCACAGCTTTCCTTTTTGGATGGCTTGTTCTTTGGGTTTACCTCATCATCGTAGGGGTATTCCTCCGCGGTCCGAACTGGACATTCTATGGTCCGTTCGAGTTCTGGGACTTCCACAAAGTTGTGGCTTCATTCAACATTAACCTTTCTGAATTTATCTGGATTAAAGGTTTAGGTGTAGGGCTTCCAAAAAATTTAGTTCTAAGAGAAATTTTCGGGATTATTTTAAGTATAGCCTACATTACAGTCATTCCACCTTGGTTTGCTAAAGCGACGAAGGTTGGACGCGACTTAATCAATGATATCGGTTCAATTCGTTATTATATTTTTATGTTCCTCATTTTGATGACTATGAGTTTACCAATTAAGATGGTTCTTCGTTGGTTGTTCAGCTTGAAGTACATCGTTGCACTTCCTGAGTGGGAACTTAACTTATAGTTTGTTGAATTTAATTTTTAGTTTTTTTAGTTTTACTATTTTTAGAGGAATAGATTGATATGAGTGAGAATAAAGAACCAGGTATGGCATATAACATGTCAAAGCTTCATAAGGTCATGGCGATCTTATCCTTTATTTTTTTCGTGACGACAATTTGGGTATTTTTGGATGACTATATCAGACCATGGAAAGGATTCCAGGTTGAAGCTCTACAAATTAAACGCCATCACATTGAAGAATCACTAAAGGCCGCAAACAAAGAAATCGACGCAAAGAAATTAGCAGAGATCAATGCAGCTATCGCTAAAGGTGAAGAAATTGTAGCGAGCAGAAAAAAAGATATCGACGCTGCTGAAGGCGAACTAAAAGCAGTTTTGACTAAAATTAAAGCTCAAACAATTAAGAACGGGGTTTCTAACGGTGACGTTTCTGCGGTTAACTTCCAATATGAAACAGCAACTGCACACCACGATCACAAACTCTCTGAGAAAAAACTAGAAGAACTCACAGAATTAAAAGCGCAATTCGATAGCGGTAAAAACAATCTCAAGGGTCTTCAAGCTCAAGAAAAAGAAATTCGCGCAAAAATCGCGGACCTTAATAAAGAAGTTATTTCAAAGCAAAAAGAACTAAAAGACTTAACGATGAAAGTGACTCTTTTAGATGCAGCTAAGAAACAAACTGATATTTCTCCGATCTTCGCTCTAAGAAACATGCCTTTCTTGGATTACCTAGATCCAACAATTAAAATTCAACAGATCGTTGTTAACAACGTAACTGACGACCGTTACTTCAGACAAGTTCCGAAAGTAGATCGTTGTATTACTTGTCACACATTCATTGATCAACCTGGTTACGAAAAAGAAAAACAACCATTCAGAACTCACCCTAAGTTAGATCTAATGGTGGGAATGGAATCACCACACCCGATGAAAGTAACAGGATGTACTTCATGTCACGGTGGTGAAGGACAAAGAACAAACGATTTCGGTTCAGTGGCCCACATGCCTGAAAACGAAAAACAAGAACACGAATGGGTGGAAAAATACGGATGGAAAGAACCACATCACGTTGCTCAGCCGATGTTCAAACTTTCTCAAACAGAAGCTGGATGTGTGAAATGTCACAGTGGAGTTGAGTTAATTAAAGGAGCAACTGTTCTAAACGAAGGACGTCAGTCGATCGAAAAGTATGGATGTTATGCTTGTCACAAGATTGCTGGATGGGGAGAAAACAGAAGAAAACCTGGTCCATCACTTCTTAAAATCGCAGGTAAAGTTGATAAAGAATGGTTCAAGTCATGGGTATGGGAACCACGTTCATTCAACAAGCATTCAAAAATGCCAAACTTCTTCAGACAATCAAACAACTCTAAACCAGAGTTCGTTGCGAAGAACATGGCCGAAGTTAATGCGATTGCAGAATACATTTGGGATAAATCTAAATCATATACACCGAATGAAAAATTCCACCCAGGAAACGCAGACAACGGAAAGAAAATCATTTCTCAAGTTGGGTGTCTTGGATGTCACGGTGTAGACGGACTTGAAGATCAATCTAATAAAGTTAAAGCTTACGCTGGTCCATGGTTAACAGGTCTTGGATCAAAAGTTTCTCCAGACTGGTTAGTTTCATGGTTGAAGAAACCATCTCACTACCAAGAAGATACAATCATGCCTTCACTTCGTTTAAGCGATGCTGAAGCAAACGATATCGCAACTTACTTACTATCACTTCGTAACAAATCATTCGAAGGATTAAAATTCGAACCACTCAACACAAAAGTTCGTGATGAACTTCTTGTTGGATACCTATCAGCTTTCGATACAAAAGCTTCAGCAGAAGCAAAAGTAGCGAAGATGGGTGATCGTGAAAAAACTCTCGATCTAGGTCGTCGTTCAATCGGTAAATACGGTTGTTATTCATGTCACAATTTAGAAGGATTTGATGGCTTTGCTCCTATCGGACCAGAGTTAACAAAAGAAGGATCGAAACCAATTACTCAATTCGGTTACGGTATTCAACACGATGTTGGTCCAACACGTGATGCTTGGATTACAGCTCACCTTCAAAACCCAAGAAGATGGGACATTGGAATTGATAAATCGTTCAACGATCTTCAAAAAATGCCAAACTTCTACATGAGTGAAGCAGAAGCGAAGAAGATCACAGTTGCTCTTCTTGGCCAGGTTTCTGATGTCGTTCCTCTTGCAGGGATGAAACGTTACTCAGCAGGTGAAACGCTTTACAACGATGCTATGAAAGTAGCTGGAAAATACAATTGTATGGGATGTCACCAGATCGATGGATTGCGTGGCGATATCTTAAGAGCTTACTCTGATGATATTAACCAAGGTCCACCTCGTCTTGTAAACGAAGGTCACCGTATTCAAACGAACTGGTTATACCACTTCTTAGAAGCTCCGGTACCTATCAGACCATGGTTGTCGATCAGAATGCCAACATTCAACTTATCTGTTGCTGAAAGAAACACATTGATTGCAGGTTTCCAACAAGGAGCTAAGCAAGCAACGTTTGAAGAACCAGAACAAGTTGTGAAATGGGAACCAGGAGAGAAAGAAGGAGCGCAAAAACTTTGGAACTCTCTAAACTGTGTGTCTTGTCACTCGATTGGATTTGCTAGTACAACTCCGCTTGCGCCAGACCTACACAATGCTTCGAAGAGACTTCGTCCTACTTGGATTAAGTTGTGGATCACGAACCCACAAAATATTCTTCCAGGGACAACAATGCCAAGCTTCTTCGGTGACGATGGAAAAACTCCAACTGAACCAAGCGTATTTAATGGAGACGCAGAAAAACAAATTAATGCTCTCACAAAACTAGTAATCGAATTTGGATTGAACAAGAAATAAGCTTAAGGAGTAAGTAAAATGGGTCACGCTCATACTCACGATGGACCGGTAGAATACAACGACGAACAATTTGGAAAGGCGAGTCCTGGAAAAATTGGTATGTGGTTATTCCTTGTAACGGATGCGATGTCATTCTCAGGGTTTTTAATTGCGTACGCATGTCTTCGCGCAACTAAAGATTGGCCAACACCGGCGAAAGCTCTTGGTGGAGTTGGACTTTCAGGTTTCATGACATTCCTTCTTATCTGTTCATCTGTATCGATGGTTTTAACGATCGATGCTTGTAAGCAAAAAAATAGACAGGCGATGTTGAACTGGCTTCTTTTCACAATCTGCGGTGGAGCTGGGTTCCTTGGAATTCAAGCATACGAGTACTCGCACTTGATTGGTCACATGGGAATGGGATTCGCCTCTTATGCTCATGGAACAAGTCTTTTCGCTTCAACATTCTTCTCGATCACAGGATTCCACGGACTACACGTTCTTTCTGGAGTTATCTACCTGATCGTTATGTTTGTTCACGCTTACAGAGGGGACTTCGATAACGGAGACTATAACCAACTCGAAATCGCTGGTCTGTTCTGGCACTTTGTCGACTTAGTTTGGATTCTCGTTTTTACTTTCGTTTATCTTTTATAAGAATTTTATGAATAAAAAACTTATCTCGAGGCTTACATTTTCTTTCGCTCTTGCACTCATCACTTCAAGCGAAGTTTTCGCTTGTCCGATGTGTTCAGGTCAAGATCCTCGAGATAAGTATTATATCTACGTAGTCGCAGTTTTTATTCTCCTGATCTATTTCCCAATGTTCTACATGTTCAAAACGTTCTTCAAACTAAGAAACGTTAATAACCAAAACCAAAAATAATGAACTCAAATAATTTAGAAGCGAGTGATAACAATACATCTGATAAAAATGTAATTGTGATTATTTTGCTTTTGAGTGCAGCAGTTTTAGGTTTTTTGATCTGGTTAATTTATTTTAAAGCAGGTAGTGCACCAGAAGGTGGAACATGGATCAACATGCTTCCCGCGATGAATGCTTTTCTCAATACACTCACATCATTGTTTTTGATCGTGGGACTTACTTTCATCAAACAAAATAATATCGAATGGCACAAGCGCTTTATGTATGCGGCGACGATAACATCGGCCCTCTTTCTTGTGGGTTATATCGCTTATCACAATTTCCATGGCGACACGAAGTTCGTTGCAACTGGAACAATTCGTCCGGTTTATTTCGGAATTTTAATCTCACACATTTTACTTTCAGCAGTTCAAGTTCCGTTGATTCTTTCGACTCTCTATTTCGCTCTTACAAAAAAATATGTGAAACATAAAAAAGTCGCGAAGATCACTTTTCCAATCTGGCTTTATGTCTCAATTACAGGTGTTGTTATTTTTATTTTTCTTAAATTCTTCAATTCGTAATTTATGAAAACAGCACCAACTCTTGAAACCGATCGTCTCATTTTAAAAGCTCACACAATAGAAAATTTCCATGATTCACATTCGATGTGGAGTAATCCAGACGTCGTAAAATTTATCAGCGGCCAACCTTCGAATGAACAGCAATCATGGGGAAGAATTTTAAATTACACCGGCCATTGGGCCTTGATGGGATTTGGTTATTGGGCCGTTTTTGAAAAATCATCAGGGAAATTTATTGGAGAGTTGGGACTCGCAGACTTCAAACGCGAGATGAATCCTTCTATCAAAGGTATTCCAGAATTAGGTTGGGCCCTGAAACCAGAATTTCACGGAAAAGGTTACGCGCTCGAAGCTTTGAATGAAGTCATTTCATGGGGAGAAAAAAATCTCACCACAAAAAAGATGGCCTGTATTATTAATCCCGCAAATCTTCCTTCAATCAAACTTGCAGAAAAACTAAATTTCAAAGAAGCTGCTCGCACTCAATATATGGGGAGCGATGTGATTCTTTACTATCGCTGATTTTTCATCGCGCTTAAATCAATACAGTCTTCCTGGTAAAGACCAAATCCAAAACGCAATTTGCTGGCACGATAATCGGTCCAGATCTTTTTCGCGCGAAGTTCGTCATGCAATTTTTTCGTGTGTTCTGGCGATGGCATCGCGAACGTCAGAAAATGCCCATGATAATTATAATCAACACTCAAAATATTTTTTTCAACTAAGTAATGATGATCAATCGTAAGAAGATGATCGCGAAAATTCTTTTGCAATTTTTGAATGTGAGCATGAATTTGTTCAACGGAAATATTTTCTTTCTTAAATAAACGAAGAACAGCATTCACTCGATAAAGAGCAGAGAAGTCCATCGTCGATCCGGCAAAACGCATTCCATCGTTGCTGTAATTAACACTTCCATCATTTTTAGCAAGATCACCAAATCCCGCAAACCATCCCGTGTAAAGCGGACGATGTTCAGAAGTTTTAGGTACGTGAAGAAAACAACAGCCTTCTCCGCCTTGAGCGTATTTATATGAGCCCGCGAGGTAAAACGCGCGATCTTCCATTGAAGAAAAATCTGTCGGGATCGCCATGAATCCATGATATCCATCGATGACAATCATCGTATCCGGATTCGTCACTGAATCCACAATGCGTTTTAGATTTTTTACGGCCATTCCCGAGTTAAAAAAAACGTGGCTTAAAAAAATCATATCGTAATGACGTTTCTTAATTTGATCAATGAAACGTTCTTCAAAATTATCAAAAGGAAATGTAGAAACTTTTTCGACCTCAACAATTCCATCACCACTCAAACGATTGATCTGGCGATCGAAACTATAAAATTCCGAATCGGTTGTGAGCACTGAAATTTTCTTGCGAGGATCAAAACAACTGATGAGACGATAAACAAATTCGTGCGTATTTGGTGCAAATGCAATTTGTGAAGGATTTGAAAGATTCAAAACATCTGCAATAAGTTTTTGTGTCTCCGGAAGTTTTGTTCCAAAAATATGGTCCCATTTATCATCGACAAAACGAGCAGAGTCATCCCAGTATTCCAGCATGGCCTCGCGAGTGACATCCGGCCAGTAGTGATGAGAGTGACTGGCATAATGTTGAATGCCTTTGTTTGCTTCGAGAAATCTTTGATAATATTTTTTATACATAAAAATTTAACTGCTTTTTAATATCGTTTGGAAGAACCGGCAAACGTGAACGAGGAATCAAAAACGTTGAAAGATTAAAAAGATCAACGAACACGCGATTGTTGTCGGCTGCACGTTTTAAGTATTGATGTCCTGATGATCCACCAGTTCCGATTTTTGTTCCAAGCATTCTTTGAGCGAGAAGCGCATGACGATATCTCCACGTCGTGAAGTTTTCATCAATGTTCATCATTGCGGTTAAAACTTGAAAAGGAAGAGCGAGAATTGATTCATCTCTATAAAGCATAATAAAGAGCGCATTCAAAATCGCTTTTTGAGAAAGTTTTCTTTGTTTGTTGGCAATCAACTCTTCGTGCGCTTTTACATCAAATAAACTTTTAAAAGTCTCGCGAGTGACATCAAGATTTTCCAATTGAATATTTTTTTGCTTTTCAGAAAGGTGAGCGCTGTTTTTCAAAATCGTCTCTTTATCGTCGCGGAGAATTCCTTCAATCGATTTCTGGTACTCATCCCAAAAATTAAAGTTCTTCATATTTGTAAACGGAACGCGTTCGAGCCATTTCTCTAAAAGATTAAGAAGAGAAGGCGACGATTCAAGTTCTGTTAACTTTTTGCGGTCGCTTTCATCTAAACGGCCGAGGAAAAATTCGCGATCGACGTTCTGGCGATCATTTGTATTTAGTCCGAGCTTAATTTCAATTTCTCTAAACTGCACACTTTGAAATCCCGACGCTGGAATGAGCAGATCTCTGAACTCGAGAAAATCCATTGGAGTCATCGTTTCTAAAACATCGAACTGGCCGATAAGGAGTGTCTGAATTTTTTGAATGCGCCCGAGCTTCTGAACGACACCCGACAATTCTGATTCCGGAACAAACTCGCGATTGAAAGTATTGAGAATACCATTCAAGTCATGAAGAATTTGTTTAAACCAAAGTTCGTAAACTTGATGAACGACAATAAATAACATTTCATCGTGACATTCACCGTTAGTTTCGTCGGCGAATTTTCGACTTAACGGCAGTTGAGAGTCGAGGAGTTTCCCGAGTTGTAAATAGTCGCCGTAATAGATTGATCCTCGATTTTTGTGCATAAATAAAACATCCTAAATTGGGGGCGGTTACCTTCGAAAATTATCCTCAATATCTATATGACTTTGCAAGAAACATTTAGTATAAAAAGGAACCTTACAACGGCTATTTTAAGAGTCAAAGATGCGAGTAAAAAACCTTTCACTTGTCGCGGTTATTGCAACTTTTATCCTCATTATTTGGGGTGCGGTTGTGCATAATACGGAATCAAGTTTAGCTTGTCCGGATTGGCCACTTTGTTACAATCAACTTTTTCCTAAGATGGAAGGATCAATTCTTATTGAACACGGTCACCGTCTTCTTGCAACACTTGTTGGATGTCTCACGATCGCTCTTGTCTATCTCTCTTCAACTGAAAGAAAAAAATCAGAAGCACATAATCACGTTTTTAAAATGTCGTGTTTTGCTCTTTTCCTCGTTATCGCTCAAGGAGCGCTTGGAGGAATCACGGTTATTTATCGTTTGCCGACAATCGTTTCAACTTCTCACTTAGGTCTTTCTCTCATTTTCTTTTCGACTTTAATTTACATCAATCACAAATCAACAGCGGCAAGTGATCGTTTTAAATTTTTATCCGAAGAGACAAAAAAACATATTAAAGAAAACTGGAAACCAGTAACGAGACACGGAGTTGTTCTCGCGCTGGCAATGCTTTACTTGCAAATTCTTCTTGGAGCTTTCATGCGCCATGCGGGAGCAGGGGCGGCTTGCGGAATCGGACAATCAAACGCACTTATGTGTCGCGACTTCGAAACTCTCGGTTTAACTTTCTGGCCGCATCTTCCACAAGCACAATTGCACATCGTTCACCGCATGTATGCTGTTGTCGTTTTCTTCGTGGTTTCTCTTTTTGCGATTCGTTCAAGCAATTTTTTTAAATCATCAAAAAAGATGAAGGTGATGGGACTTCTTCCTTTCTACTTTATTGCGTTCCAGGTTTTCATTGGAATTATGACTGTGGCCTTCAACTTGTCAGTTGTTCCAACGACTCTTCACCTGGCCGGAGCAGCTCTGAGTTTGGGAACACTTTGGAAACTTAACTTGATGTTGAAGGATGCAGAAGATTCTTTTTTTTTAGGTAATCGCCACTCATTTCTTTCCGACATTGTCGATTTAACAAAGCCACGTCTTTCACTTCTCGTGATGGTGACGGTGATGGTTGGAACGATGATCGCTCCGGAAAAAATTTATTTCTTTAAAGCTTTGCTCGCTTTTTTCCTCATCACACTGACGGTAATTGGAGCAGCAGCACTTAACTGTTATATCGAGCGCGACACTGATGCGAAGATGGTGAGAACAAAAGATCGCCCGCTTCCTTCAAAAAGAATGCAACCACGCACGGCCCTTCTTTTTGGAATAACTCTTCTTGTTATTTCAGTGCCACTGACTTGTCTCTTTATCAATACAGTAACGGGGATTCTGGGACTCATTTCAGCTGTTCTTTATCTTTACGCTTACACTCCAATGAAAAAGAAAAGTGAATATGCCGTTTACATAGGGGCAATTCCTGGGGCACTTCCACCTGTGATGGGATGGACCGCGGTAACTGGAAAGATCGATTTCATGGCCGTCGCTTTGTTTCTTATTCTTTTCGTTTGGCAGTTGCCACACTTTTTAGCGATCTCTCTTTACCACGCAGATGATTACAATGCGGCCGATATTAAAGTTTACCCAAATCTCTCGAAGGGATTACAAATCACAAAACTCGGAATTTTTGGTTTCACATTAGTTCTTTTTTTGGTTTCATTGCTTCCTTCGTTCTTCTCGCAAGCAAGTTTTATTTACACTCGTGCAGCTTTTGTATTGAGCGGACTTTTCCTTCTCTATGCAGCTCGCGGATTTTTTCTTAAACAAGATGTGGCATTGCACCGAGAGTGGGCGAGAAATTATTTTTATGGATCGCTTTTTTATCTGCCTCTACTTTTAGCAGCGCTGATCTTCTTTAAGTAGCGCACAGATTTAGTAGATAAAATTAGAATTTACGATTAATATTAGAACGATAAACAAATTAATAACGCACTTTAACTTTCTCTTCAGGGATTGCTGAAAATGAATCTTTACAGTCTTTACATGAAACTATTTGTAGTGAGCGCCAATGCTAGCGAAATGAGCTTGTGGGAAAGAATGAAACCACCTGTTGATATTTCGACTAATGGACATTTGATCGACTCATTATTTATGTTAACTACAAAGTTAATCCTTTTCTTCTTCATCTTGGTTTGCCTTGGTCTATTCGGATTCAGCTACCTTTACAACAAGAAGAGACACCCAAAAGCACTTTACACTCACGGAACAAGCAAAAAGCACATCGCAATCGTTGCTGGTATCGGAGCTCTAGTCTTCATCGTCATCGACATGCAGGTCACTGGGATTTCTAACCGTGACTACATGGAAGTTTTTGCGAAATGGCCGAATGAACAGAAAGAAGATGTTATTAAAGTAGAAGTTCTCGCTCAACAATGGGCATGGAACTTTCGCCTTGCTGGTAAAGATGGAATCTTCAACACTGAAGACGATATCGTTACATTAAACGATCTTCGCCTTCCAGTTGGAAAGAAAATCGTTTTCCAGGTAACAGCTAAAGACGTCATTCACTCATTCTCACTTCCAAACGCTCGTATCAAAACAGATGCAATGCCAGGAAGAATTTCAAAGATGTGGACTGAATTAACTAAACCAGGTGTTTATGAAATTCCTTGTGCGCAAATCTGTGGAACTTTCCACTACAGAATGAGAGGGGTAATGACTGTTTACTCTCAAGCTGACTTCGATAAGTGGCAAGATGAAATGAGCAAGCGTACATCTTACGTCATGGAAAAAGACAATGCCGACCTTTACTGGGGTTGGAAATGGATCGCAAACAACTAAGAATTTTTTAAGTTTTATATAAAGATAAGAGAGGATACTCATGGCATTTTTTGAACAACATATTCACGATGCACCAAAGACATTTTTGTCGAAATATGTTTTCTCTTTCGATCACAAAGTGATTGGAAAACAATTCCTGTGGTACGGAATTGCCTTCCTTGGAATCGGTGGGATGATGGCGATGATGATTCGCTGGACTCTAGCTTTCCCTGGTGAACCATTCCCAGTTATCGGACAATTTTTGTTCCCACAAACTGGCGGTGTAGTTCCACCTGATACGTACGCGATGCTCTTCACGCTTCACGGAACAATCATGATTTTCTACGCGATCACGCCAATTCTCATTGGGGCGTTCGGTAACTTCTGTATCCCGCTCTTAATCGGTGCGCGCGATATGGTTTTCCCAACATTGAATATGCTTTCATTTTGGTTAGCATTCGTTTCAGCAATTCTTCTTCTTGCTTCACTATTCACTCCATTGGGAGGAGCTGCTGGGGGATGGGTTTCTTATCCAACTCTTTCAACTTTGATTGGATCTCCAGGTATTGGACAAACCCTTTGGTGTCTTGCTCTTTTCGTTCTTGGGGTTTCTTCAACAATGGGTGCGGTAAACTATATCGCAACAATCATTACTCTTCGTGCTCCTGGAATGGGGTACTTTGATATGCCACTTACAGTATGGGGACTTTGGTTAACAGCGATCTTGAATGCTCTTTTCCTCCCTGTTCTTGGAGCTGGTCTTCTTCTTCTTACTTTCGACCGCGTATTCGGAACAACTTTCTTCCTTGCTGGAGCAGCTGCTACTTCAGGATCAGGTGACCCGGTACTTTTCCAACACGTATTCTGGATTTTCGGTCACCCGGAAGTTTACATTCTTATTCTTCCAGCTTGGGGAGTTGTTTCTGATTTACTTTCTTTCTTCTCAAGAAAGCCAGCATTCGGAGCAAAAGCAACTGCACTTGCAATGACATCGATCACGGTTCTTTCAACTGTGGTTTACGGTCACCATATGTACACGACTCAAATGTCACCATTGTTAACTCAAACGTTCATGATGATGACAATGACGATTTCGATTCCTTCAGCTGTCTTCTTCGCTAACTGGCTTGGAACACTTTGGAAAGGATCGATTCGTTTCCACACTCCAATGCTTTTCTCTCTTGGAGTTGTATTCGTTTTCGGTCTTGGTGGACTAACAGGTCTTTACCTTGCAACTGTTTCAACTGACCTTTACCTACACGATACATATTTCGTAGTTGGTCACTTCCACTACACGATGGCCGCTTCGGTTCTTCTTGGTGGATTCGCTGCTACTTATTTCTGGTTCCCAAAAATGTTTGGTCGCATGCTGAATGAAAAACTAGGAAAGATTCACTTCTGGATTTCAATGCTTGGATTGAACGGAGTTTTCATGGGAATGATGGTTGTAGGATACGCAGGTATGCACCGTCGTATTTACAATCCATTCGTGTACGAATTTTTACAAAAACTAATCCCAATCAACATGTTCATTACGTGTTCTGCACTGTTCATGGGATTTGGACAAATTTTCTTCGTTATCAACTTCATCTACTCAATCTGGAAAGGGCCAAAAGCTGAACAGAATCCTTGGGAAGTTGGAACACTTGAATGGGGAATTCCTTCTCCAGCTCCACACTACAACTTCGATGTTATTCCAGTTGTAAAATGTGGACCACACGAGCTTGGTAACCCTAACTTGAAAAATGGAAGAGATTTCCAATATCAAACAGAAGAACTAGTGGAAGCTTAAAATTTTATGGACGTAGCTACAGCGAGAAAAAATTTAAGCGAGCAAGATCAAGGGCAGGAGATTATCTCTTCTGTAGCGATGATCGTGACTCTCGTTTCATTCGGGATGCTTTTTGCAACTCTAATGATGGGATTTGCTATGTTCCGCTTTACTTCTCCGGTGTGGCCGCCAGCGGGAATGACGAAGCCATCGCTCGTTCTTCCAACATTATCGACACTTTGTATTTTTATCAGCTCTCTTTGTTACTTTAGATTTGAAAAGAATATCGCGGATAAAAAAGGATTGATCGCGACGATCGTTTTAGGCTTCGGCTTCATGGCGATCCAATCTCTTCTTTGGCATTCGCTTAAATCGCAGGGAATTTTTGTTTCATCAGGAATTTTTCCTTCGATTATTTACGCTTTCACATGGATTCATGCTGCTCACATTGTTGTGGCATTGGCCCTTCTTCTCTGGCTTTACTTCAGCAAAGCGCTTATGGAAGCAACTCCCGCAGCTCAACTGAAGGTAGCGAACGTCGGAAAGTTTTGGCACTTCCTGGGAATCGTTTGGTTCATTATGTTTTTAACTATTTTTGTTCTGTAATATGTAAAGGCTATTAAGAGGAATACTATGAAAGGTTTGAATCTAATTTTAACCATCGCAGCTGTAACTACATTAGTTTCATGTAGTGAAAGCCACTTTAAAGAAGACAAGATCTATGCAGGCGGAGTTTATGCTCCGGCAAAAGCATTGAACGATGGTAAATCAATCTATGCTGAATACTGTATGCCATGTCACGGTGTGAATGGAGACGGTCAGGGAACATCTGCAAAAGGACTTCAAGTTCCGCCAAGAAATTTCAAACTTGGTCAGTATAAATTTGGTCGCGTAGTTTCTGGTGAACTTCCACACGATGAAGATTTCTACAAAATTCTAAGAGAGGGATTAACTGGAACAGCAATGCTTCCATGGAAAGAACTTTCAGATCAACAAATGTTCAACCTAGTTCAATATATCAAAACGTTTGCTCCAGCTAAGTGGGATGGCGCTGATAAAAAACTTGGTGAAGCAATCGTTGTTACAAAAGATCCATATGGGGAAGCTCATAAGGAGAGTGCTATTCAACGCGGAAAAGAAGTTTACCACGTCGTAGCTCAATGTTGGACATGTCACCGTGCTTACGTAAATCACGCTGAGTTCAATGAAATTTCGCAAAAAATTAACAACAAAGCGGTTACAGAATTCGATCCGGAAATGTACCACGTAAAACTTCAACCGAACGATTACGGTTATTCATCAATGCCACCTGAATTTACTTACGATTCAATTCGTTCAGCAAAAACAGTTGAAGAAATTTACGTTCGCTTGAACGCAGGTGTTGGTGGAACAGCTATGCCAAGCTGGAAAGGAACACTTCAAGACGACGAAATTTGGGCCGTAGCTCACTACGTGAAGTACCTAATGGATCTGAAAGGAACTCCAGAAAGAGCAAAACTTCTTGAAGCAGCTTTAAAATAATTAAGTAGAGTTTTTATGACGACAGCAACAGGTTATTACAGAGAAGACAATGTGATCGAAAAACTAATGAGAATGAAATCATTCTGGTTAGTTTTCTGGATCGTTCTTTTCTCATACCCAATTTACCGCTCTCTTCATAGAGTTCTTCCACCACCTCTTCCGGTGTACTACACAGTTCCGCAATTCTCTTTAACAAATGAATTCGGAAAACCATTTGGTACAAAAGATCTGATGGGGAAATATTATATTGCGAATTTCATGTTTACTTCTTGCCCGACAACTTGTCCGGCATTGATGGACAGAATGGATGTCGTTCAAAAAAGAATCAGAGGTCTCGGAACAAAAGCTGCGATTGTTACATTCACAGTTGATCCAACGACAGACACTCCGGAAGTTCTTTTTAAATACGCTCGCAAAAGAAACACAAATCCGTTCATCTGGAATTTTTTAACTGGAACAGAAGCGGATCTTAAAAAAGTCGTGATCGATGGCTACAAAGTCCCAATGGGAAATAAAGAAGCTGTTGAGAAGAAACTAGATAATAAAACTGTCACTCTCTTCGATATTGCTCACTCTGAAAAAGTGGTTTTAGTCGATGATAAAGGACGAGTTCGTGGCTATTACGGAACTGATAAGGTTGAAATGGATCGTTTGATGATCGACATGGGCCTGTTGGTTAATGATAGTTTCACTTACCCTAAGAATGTTAAGAAATAAGGAGAAATAAAAATGGGCGGACACTCAGAACACAAAAGCCACACACTTGAATACATTATTGTATTCGTTGTTCTAACAGTTCTTACTGGTTTAGAACTTATGATTCCCGGACTCAATGTTGAGTACAAATTAAAGGCAATCAGCCTTGTAAGTTTAGCGCTGGGAAAAGCTTTCGTTGTTGCTTATTTTTATATGCACTTAAAAGAAGAAAGAGCTTGGTTGAGAATTATCGCAGCAATGCCTATCTTGGCAGGACTCTTTGCTGTCGCTCTTATCCTTGAATCAATGTATCGCTAATTTTTTATAGAGTTCGGAAGTTTTTCTTCCGAACTCACTCATTTGATCAGTTTCGATTTTTTACACTTATACGTTTTTAGATTTTCAGCAAAACCACTTACATCAAATCCCGCACACAGCTTTTTATTCAAAACTTTATTTTTTTTAATTAAATCGGCCATCGTTAAAAATGCCGGAGTTAAATTCGTACGAACTTCTTGAACAACTGTCGAAATTTTGTTGGGATCGCCGGCCTCATAACCTTTGTCACAAAGTTCGCTCTGAAAAACATCATCCACACTTTGATTTGCACGATAAATTTTGTAAAGCCCGGCTAAATATCCAGTGCGATCTTCACCAACCGTACAGTGAAAATAAATTTTTCTATTATTCGTATCTGCTGTCTCCAAAATTTTTAAAGCATCGATTGTCATTTCACAAACTGAACGATAATCGCTGATATCTTTCCAGGGAAAATCAATGTGCGAAATATTTTTTTGATTGATTCCTTTTCTCTCGAGCATATCGATTTCTTTGTCGACTTCGCCTTTCGTATCAATTTTAAAAATAAGAACGTCACTCACTCCAATTTTGATCAACTGATTAATGTCTGCCTCATTTCTTGGGGCCATCCCACGAATCACATTTTTTGTTACAAGATGAGAATTGGGAATTCCTGTTTCAAGATAAGTTGAAGGTACTGGAGAAACCAATACCGCTTGTGCCTTAGTCATCAGTAGCATTGAAACTAATAAACTGAACATAAAAAAGCCTCTCAAAATTTTTGTTTAAAATAATTGAGAGGCAAACTTTTTGGAAGGAATCTTGAAAAATTTATACTGATTATTTGATATTAAGTGTGATTGAAATCACTCGATCTCCCTTGGCAAGCTTAGGAAGAACATCGAGACCATCAACAACCTGTCCGAAAACAGTATTCTTCCCGTCTAAGTGAGAGAGAGTTGTTAAGCAGATATAGAATTGTGAATCGGCCGAATCCTTATCCATTCCTCTGGCCATTGCTATTGTTCCTTTGATGTGTTGAAGTTCATTGAACTCCGCTTTTAACTTCACACCACTTCCGCCATTGCCAGTTCCTGTCGGATCTCCTGTCTGAATAATGAAATTAGGAATTGCTCTATGGAAAACGAGTCCGTCGTAAAACTTATTCTGGATTAATTGCATAATCCTTGCTGAGGTATGAGGAGCCGCTTTTGTATAGAAGCGAAAAACGATATCACCATGAACAGTCTTAATAGTAGCTGAAGTTGTAGAAAGACCACCGATGTCTGTTTGTAATTTATCAACTTCAATTTTGCCATTGATACTAGAGAGAAGAGCAGAGCTCGTTTTCTTGAACTCGCATGAGCCTAGTAAAAGAAGAGAAATCAGAGAGAAATAGCGAATAATTTTCATGAAACTACTTGGTGTAAATAATTGTTATTAATAAAATTATAGCTCCAAATACGATTTTCTGGAGAAAAAAAATTTTTTTAAAATAATTGTGAAATAGTGTTGACTTATTAGCGATGGTTGATTAAATTCCTCTTCACCTTAGAAATGAGAACTGATTACGAAGCACACTTTCTTGTAGAAATATAAAGAATTATGGGCGTGTAGCTCAGCTGGGAGAGCATCTGCCTTGCACGCAGAGGGTCGCAGGTTCGATCCCTGTCATGTCCACCATTTCCTTTTCGAAGGTAAAAAATTGTTCTTTAAAAATTAAATAGAGTTAAAAGATTTGAGACAGCAATGTCTCGATT
>CBIHNP010000009.1:0-181506 GCA_966211875.1 uncultured Bacteriovoracaceae bacterium | reverse complement strand
CGGGTGCATTTGAATATGAGAGTTCAACTTTTAAATCGACGGGGCCCGCGACTGGTGAACCGTTTGTGTTAACGAGTCGTCCAGAATAACTGAGAGATTCGGCAGAAAAAGAATTAATGGGAAAAAGAAGCAAGCTGAGCATTATCACACTAAAAAATTTTCTTGAATTGTTAATGTGCATTTTCTCTTTGCCTTTATTAATTATAGCTCAATATATTCTATCCTTTCATTTGAGGATTAGGATGAAGGCAAGAATTTCTCATTAGAAATCCATTAGTTCTCCTATGATTTTCCTAAAACAAATTAGGTCCCGTAACCATTCTTAAAAATCAAATAGCCCACATAACTTGCCATCTGACAAAAATGCTCCGGGATTGTAATGTAATTTTCACTACCCAAAGGACATTTATTCTCTACCATTAAAATAATCAGAGGTATTTTTATGATGAGTTCACTTATTCTTTTTATTCTGACTTTTTCCACTCCTGCCTTTAGCTCAACCAAACAAGAAATCACTCATATGTTAAACCGATTGAGTTTCGGTCCGCGCGCAGACGAAGTGAATCGTTTGCTTAAAGAAGGAAAGAACGCCAAACTTGATTGGATTGAGGCTCAACTCGCTCCGGACAAAATCGATGACTCCGTTTTAGAAGAAAAACTTCGCCACATTAAAAGTCTCGATATGGAAGCGCGAGATACAATCAATTTTTACAAAAAACCAGAAGACCTCGCACGCGATTTGGGATTGAGTATCGATACGACTGATACAAAAAAAGATATTCGCAAAGAAGTTCGCGATGCTATCGGGAACGAACGTTTTCCTGAAGCACTCATCGTCGAACTGCAGGCTCAAAAAATTATTCGTGCGATCGAAAGTAAAAAGCAGTTACAAGAAGTGCTCGTCGATTTCTGGTTTAACCACTTCAACGTCGATGTGGGAAAAAACGAAATCAAGTTCATGGCGTACAACTATGAAAACGAAGTGATCAGAAAAAACGTTTTTAAAACTTTTCCGGAAATGCTCAAGGCTTCTGCTCATCATCCTGTGATGCTCGTGTACCTCGACAATCGTCTGAGTCGCAACAAAGCGCTCAATGAAAATTATGCGCGGGAAATTATGGAGCTTCATACTCTCGGTGTAGACGGTGGTTATTCGCAGACAGATGTACAGGAACTCGCCCGCATATTGACCGGCTGGAGCGTAAAAGAAATTAAAGAGAATCCGCATTTTGAATTTAACGAAAAGACTCATGACAAAGGAGCAAAGACCTGGTTGGGAGAAAATTTCCCGGCGAAGACCCCAGAAGAAAAAGGAAATGAAGAGGGTGAACGCGCCATCATGACTCTCGCTCTTCATCCAAAAACAGCACAGCACATTTGCCAAAAGCTCAGTGCTTATTTTGTTGACGACAATCCGCCTGAATCGCTCGTGAAAAAATGTTCAACAAAATTTTTAGCGACAAAAGGAGACTTGAAAGAAGTTTATCGTTCAATCTTCACAAGTCCTGAATTCTGGTCGAACAAATATTATCAAAGTAAAATCAAAAAACCGTTTCAACTTCTTACGAGTTCAGTTCGTGCACTTAGTGGCGAGGTCCTTTCTCCTCTCGATCTCGTGAAATCTTCTAAAGTCATGGGAGAAGATCTTTATCGATGTGCTCCTCCGACGGGATACAAAGACGATTCTGCGACCTGGGTAAATCCTGGAGCGATGATTTCTCGTCTGCAATTCGCTCTCGATTTAAGTTCCCAAAAATTTTCCGGAGTCCTCGTTCAATGGCCGGTGATTAACAAAAATCAAACCATCGATCAACAGCTCAACAAGATGACTCAAGAATTTGGAATCAACTCTCTCAGCGAAAGCAGTAAAAAAATTATTAAACGTGAACTCGAAACAGAATCCGCTTTCTTCGTTGAAAACGAATTGCGTCCGTCCTATATCGGAAAAATGTCAGGGATGATTTTAGGTTCACCGGAATTCCAAAGAAAATAAACGGAAGGCAAAATGGAAAATACACGTCGCGATTTTTTTAAACAACTTTCTCTCTTAGGTTTGGGAACAATGCTCAAACCGAAATTATTATTTGCTGAAACACCTCCGACTGTCGGACAAAAAACTCCGGTGCTCGTTTTTATTTTTCTAAGAGGAGCGCAAGATAGTTTGTCGATGCTCTCTCCTATTTCCGAAGAAAATTATTATAAGTGGCGACCGAATATTGCCATTAAAGAAGATAGAGCAAATGCTCTTCAGATCGACAATCACTTTCAATTGCATCCGTCGATGAAACCACTTTACTCTCTTTGGAACAACAAGAGTCTCGCTTTCGTTACTCAATTCGGAAGCCCTGATATGACCCGTTCTCATTTCGATGCACAGGACTTTTTCGAAACAGGAACTCCCGGAGAAAAAAATACGAGCGATGGTTTCCTCAATCGCGCGATTAAACAACTGCATAATAAAAACAGCATGAGCGGTATCGCTCTTCAATCGGGTATGCCGAGAATTTTAAAAGGAAACGAGCCGGCGCTTTCTCTCACGAGCATTAAAGATTTTCGTCCGCCAAAAAGTGCTCTCTCAACAAGCATGGGCGGAGGTTTTGAAGAAATGTATCAACAGGCCACGGATAAAGTGTTCCGCGGTGTAGGAAATGAAACCTTTGGCAGCATCAACCTCATCAAAGAAAAAACGCAGAAACAGAAAAGCGCTGAGTATCCAAAGTCTCCCCTCGCCGGTCATTTGAAGGATATCGCTAGCCTGATCAAGGCCGATTTAGGGCTCAGTATTGCCGTCACAGAAATGGGAGGATGGGATACGCATGTGAATCAGGGAAGCACCGAGGGACAGCTCTCAAAACGTCTGGGAGAGCTCGCAGAGGCCCTGGAAAGTTTTACACAGGACTTAGAGAAACAGATGGATAACGTCCTCGTAGTCGCCTGTACGGAATTCGGACGAACGGCGCGCGAGAACGGAAATAAAGGAACTGATCACGGCCACGGTTCGGTCGCCCTTCTGCTTGGAGGCGGGATTAATGGCGGGAAACTTTACGGACAATGGAAGGAACTTAAAAACGAGAATTTACATGAAGAAAGAGATATTGCTGTGACGACAGATTACCGTTCTCTCATGGCCGGAATCCTCAATTTTCATTTAGGCGCCAGCGATGTAGCGGGTCTTTTTCCCAATTACAAAACAAATATTACAGAGTGGAGTTCATTGTTTAAACGACCTTGAGCGCAGGCAGCCAAAGTAATTTTTTCATCCCCCGGAATCTTTAATTGAAAAGTCATGTTCCGTAGATCATATTGTGCAAAATCTTTGGGGGATGAATTAAATGAATACTGAGAGTGACAATCTAGTAAGTCTAGATCAATGGAAAAGCAGCAAGAGAGAAAATAGTTTCTCTGATTACCTGAAGGTTTTAAGCTTTAATGATCTCATGAATGAATCGAACGAACTCATGGATCAAATTAAAAGAAGCGAAGACGAAGGCGATCTTTTTTCTAAAACACGCGTGATCATGAACGAGTTTACACACCGTTTAGAAAGAGAATCAAAACATCTCGCTGACTCTGTTAAAGACCTTAAAAAACAAATCGAAGATAAACTGCACTAAAGTTTAACTTGTTCATTTAAAAAAAAGGCCACTCATTGAGTGGCCTTTTTTATGTCTAAATTATTCGTTAGAAACTAAGTATAAATGTGAACCTTCTTTTGGGACTTCGGGTTCAAAATTAAAAAGATGAGCACTCAGAACTTCAATACATTTTTGTCTAAAAGCATCTTCAAGATTGGCTGCTTTGAGATCACCATTTTTTTTAAGATCGTTAATTGTGAGAACAAGTAAACTAGTAACGAACTCGTCAGCCTCGAGCTCTCCTATATTTTCTGTTGCGATTGAATGAATTTTAATAATCGATTCTGATAGATTCATTCGTTGATCATCTTTCAAAAAAAGAAAATCGTGTATTCAATTTTATCTTAAAGATGCTTGGAGTTTTCTTGAGAAATGCAAAATAGAAAGCATTTAAAAAGTCTTTCGGCACTCCTCTTGCTCTAATTTTTATTGAGCATTCAGCTCTTAAACCATAGGAGAATTATATGAAACGTTCATCCTCTGCCCAATGGCGCGGCGATCTTAAACAAGGACAAGGAACAATAAATTCTGAGAGTGGGGCCCTCTCTAATTTGAATTATTCTTTCAGTAAAAGATTTGGCGATACAAAAGGAACCAATCCCGAGGAACTCATCGCAGCTGCTCACTCGGGATGTTTTGCGATGGCCTTTGCCGCTGAACTTGAGCAAAAAAAATTAAAGGCCGAATCGATCGATGTCACTGCAGAAGTCTCACTTGAAAAAAGTGGAGACGGTTGGGCAATCCCTAGCGTGCATTTAAACGTTATTGCCGATGTTCCAGGTGCTTCCTATTCGCAGGTAGAACAGATCGCTCAATCAGCAAAACAGCACTGTCCTGTTTCGAAATTACTCAAGGCCGACATCTCTATGGATTTTCATCTTTCGGAAGAACAATCTGCAATGGTGTAATTGACTATAAACTTTCGAGCGACTGATAGTCGTGAAGAACCTTCGCACGTAGAAGAGGAATCTTCATGCGACGATCATAACCTAAAATATGAGCGACTGTACGGAGCAATTCCAATTGCTCCGTTCTATTTCCCAGCGATTCAAAAAGGCTGAGAAGATAAACTGTATTGCGGGCAAATGTTTCGACGTATTGAAAAACGGCCACTTTAAATTCTGTCGTCGGATTATAAAATTCGCATCCGATAAAATTCATGAAAACTTTATCAACATTCGATTGACCTTCAAATGTGCGTACCATACGCGCTTTTGTTTTCACAATCGTACGTGGAAACTCATCTATATTTAAAATCTTTAATTGATCGATCGTCATGCTTTGCAAACGCGGATATTGGATAAGCCCAATCGCAAGCGGCAAAGAATTGATTTCCGGAATATGAGGAAGATCGGAAAGAAGGATTCCTCCTTCAGAAATATTCAGTACGCGCGATTTAAATACGTGCTCCCCATCAACATACAGACAAACTGATTTGAGAGGAGCACGAAGATATTTTCTTTGTAAGCGCGGATCGTTTTTACTCATATTATAAAAGCTTAGAAGCTACTTCCGACAATGGAGATCTTTCACCGATTCTCAGAGTCGTATGTCCGATGATATCTTCTGTTTTTAAACGGTCTACAACATAGGCCAATCCGTTATTTGTTTCATCTAAATAGGGACTGTCGATCTGTTGAGGGTCACCGGTTAAAACGATTTTTGTACCTTCACCTGCACGAGTCACAATTGTTTTTACTTCGTGAGGAGATAAGTTCTGCGCTTCATCGACAATTAAATATTGTCCAGGAATCGAACGACCGCGAATATAAGTTAAAGGTTCAACGTGCAACATTCCCTGATTAATTAATTCTTCATATGAAGTACCAGTTTGTTTTCTGTTTTGATTAAACAAGAAATCCATATTGTCGAAAATTGGTTGCATCCATGGAGCAAGTTTTTCGTTTACGTCCCCTGGTAAAAATCCCAGATCGCGTCCCATTGGTTGAATCGGACGAGAAACAAGTAGACGAGAGTATTTTCCTTGAGCAATCGCTTTTTCCAATCCCGCTGCAATCGCAAGTAAAGTTTTACCAGTACCAGCTTTACCAACAAGAGACACAAGTGCGATTTCATCATTTAAAAGAGCATCGAGTGCAAATTGTTGTTCAACGTTCTTTGGGTAAATTCCCCAAATTCCTTCGCGTAGTGAAATAAGAGGAACAATTCCTTTTTTACCGAAGTGATAACGGCCAAGCAGTCTTCTTCTTGGATTGTGAAATTCCTGAAGAATAAAATATTCATTGGGAAAAACACCTGTTTGTTCATCTTCTTCAAGAGCAAGAAAACGATTTGCTTCGTATTCTTTAAGGCGTTCACCTGAAACTTCAAAAACTCTCTGACCAGAATAAAGCTCTTCAAGTGTTACATCCACTTGTCCGTAATCATCAGCAGGAACACCAAGAATGTCTGCTTTTAAACGCAAGTTGATATCTTTAGTCACTAAAAGAACATCTTCGCCTTTTTGTTTTAAACTTAAAGCTGAAGAGAGAATTAAATTATCATTAATAGTGACATCAATTGGTAAATTTTTTGTATCGACATAAAGATCGACAGAAATAATAAGTGTTCCACCACCTTCTAACTCTACACCTTCAGCAAGCGGCCCTTGAGCGCGAAGATCGTCAATGAAACGAGAAAAGTTACGGGCACTACGACCGTTTTCATTTTGGTCTTTTTTAAAGCGGTCAATTTCTTCGATTACAATGAGAGGAATGAAAACTGTGTTTTTACCGAATTTTCTAAATGCTGTTGGGTCAAAAAGAAGAACGTTAGTGTCCAGGACAAAAGTCTTTTTCAACAAAACCTCCATGGCGGCGTATATGTCATTTGTCGACCAAAATAGTCGGACACTCATACATCATATATGATTTGCCTTAGGAAAATTGTAGAGAATCAAAGATCGATTGAAAAGTCGAAAAGACTTACATAAAGAATGAATCTTTTAGCTTCTTCCTCTTTGTAGTGCGAACCTATTTCTATGCCATAAAATCCTGTTGTGATTTTAATTGGCCAAAGTTTAACAGATCCACCATAAGAGACATAACCTTCACTCCATCCCGCATCGAGTGTGACAAACGGAAGACCTAACTCTGCACCCATGTGAAATTTACGACTGAAATCGATAGGTGCGTTCATTGGGTGAAGATCTGCAGAAAGTGTATAATCAAATATCCCAAAATCTCTTTTGTACGCAACACCTGCATTGACCATCATGTTTTGATCGGGAACTTCCCCCGTTCCACTTGTCTTCGTAAAACGTGTTGTTCCAATATCGAGAATAGATAACGATGAAGTTAATGTCGTTTTTCCGGACGAAATAGCGTACTCCGCTCCAGCGTCATATCCCCAGGCCTTTCCTTGCGAATAACCTAGAGCATTTTTCAGAGAACTGATGTCAGTTGAGCCAGAGTTAATTTTATTCAACAAAGTTGTTCCAAATAAATCAAATTGATTATCAATACCCTGACGATTCATGTGTTTCACAGCGAATCCAAAAGTCAGCCTATTTCCTGCTGAAGTCGATGCTTTCGTACTTCTTCTCGCTTTTGTGACGAAGGCCCCTTGTCCGATACTATGAGCGAATCCCATGATAAATCCGCGATCGTAATTATAATTCACATCGAGTTGAGGGTTTGTTGCATTTCTTAAAACCATACTTGCTTTAGAGTTTGCAAACATCGTAAAGCCGAACTCTCCCATTTTTACCGTTGGAAAAATTCCCGCCTGAACATAGATTGGAAAATCGAGTAAACGATCTGCGATTTGTGGAGCTGCTCCCGCGCCTTTTGGAAAATTTTTGAAACGGTCTAAATCACCGAGCGCATCAGTTAACCCCATGTTTGGATCAAGTAGTGTTAAGCTCACCCCTTTATTTCTTCCCAGCGCTGCCGGATTATAAAAAAGAGTAAATTCATCATCCGCAATCGCTGTATAAGCATCACCCATAAGAAGTGCGCGCGGACTTCTTGCTAAATAAGTCACCTCTTGTCCGTGAGCTGTACTCACAAACATAACAGCAAGAATGAATAAGCTTAAAAAAGTTTTAATCATTGAATCATCGCCTCGAAGATAATGGCGAAATATGATTCAATTGTGGCATCTGTAATACTGGTATCATTTTCACAATTGTATTGGCTTAGCACTGTTGAAACTGTACCGATTGATGGATCGGCCGTAACCAATGCCGATTTGAATGATTGAATGTTCGTCGTTAAACTTGAAATGGAAGAAAGATCTCCACCGCCAGCAGAAGCAACAACGGCCGGAAGAACATCTAAAATTCCATTTGCGAGAACAACTCCCTGGCATAATCTAGTTCGTCTTACGCTCGCTGATATTAAACCTGAATCTAGTTGAGTATGAGAGGAATTTGTGACTTTACAAGCTCCTGGCATATTAGCTAAAGCCGTTTTAACGTTGTTATTAGTTATATGCCCATAATCGGTAAAACATTTATTGCTTGCACTTCCAGAGCCCTTTACTCCTGTCGTTCCGGCATTGGCGTACACTTCCATGTACTTTCCTAATTGAGCAAGCATCATAAAAACCATTTGCGAATTAATGTCAGCAGCTTCATTTCCAGTAAAATACTTAGCACGCTCAATTGAAGTTGGTTCTGTTGAAGCGGAAAATCCACCGGCGTAATACAAGAGATCAATCGCTGTTTGCATATCTTTAAATACAGAATCATTTTGTAGTGATCCACTCACTGCAACCTGCGAAGTCGAATAAAGAGTTGCCCCACCAAGCGGAGCCGGAGTTGAAGTTTTACCAAGATCAGAAGCAAAAAAAGTTGTGACTTTAAATCCTGCACGACAAGCATAACCAGATGCCAATGTCTTCAAGTATTCCGCATCTCTTTCGTCTCTCCCATTGGCCTCTAAAACATCAATGGCTTCTTGGCAATTTCCTTTGCTCAAAGAAATATTCGCGCTCAACACAGCACTCTGTGTTCTTTCTTTTGCATTTTTTCCGCACGAAGAAAACAAAAGTAAAAATGATAAAAATAAAATTGAACATTTAGACATAGGAAACAACCTCTCCTCTCTATTATGCCCATAGAAAGTTTGACTTGGTATTGGGGGAAAAATCCCCCTAGTTCCCTTGGAAATTCTTAAGATTTTAAGGACCGCGATTCAAAAATTGAACGAGTTTATCCATTGCTTCTGAGAAAGCTTCTTTATGTAAAACCAAGCTCAAACGAGCGGAATTAGTCATTCCAAAATCAGTTCCCGGAACAATGACGACACCTAATTCGTTTAAGATGTCTTCACATATCTGAATAGAATAGTCGGTCTTATCTTTTCTGTTCTTTGCATACTTTTCAAAAACCGGCGTTTGAGAAAAATCGATCATGTAATAAAAAGCTGAGACCGGTTGATACCAGCACTTCATCAAGTGAGCGTCTTTCAATTTTTCTTTGATGACATTCGCATTGTCGCGAAGATGATTTTTCACGGGTACTAAAAATTGCGATGAGTTTGTAAAATCGTAACTCATCATCGCACGTTGAACGAGAGAGTTTGCACTTGAAGTGAGCTGACCTTGAAGATTCTCAATCCCCTTCAAAATATGTTTTGGTCCAATACAATATCCAATTCGAAGACCTGTACTCGCAAACGCTTTAGAAATTCCGTCGACGATGATCGTGCGCTTTAACAGTTCAGGATGTTTTTGATAAAAATAGGTCGGACGTGGATCGTAGTAACAAACTTCAAAATAAATTTCATCACTGATCACACTCACGTGCGGATTCTCAATCAAAAGTTCTGCAAACTCCTGCATCCATTCATCTGAATAGTGAATTCCCGCCGGATTATTCGGACTGTTGATAATGATAGCTTTTGTTTTTGGAGAGATCGCTTTTTTAATTTCTGAAAGCGGTGGCGTGAAAACATCAAAGATATTTGATTGAACAACAATCGGAGTCCCACGACAAAATTTAATCATTTCAGGATACGAAATCCAGTAAGGTGCGATGATGACAATCTCATCTCCCGGATCAACAATCGCGCCCAGAATATTTGAGATCGAATGTTTAGCCCCATTGGAAATCACACAATCAAATTGTTCATCGAGACTCGCAAAATTGATTCCACGAGTGCTCTCAATGTGTTCCATAATTTTTTTTCTGAGATCTCCAAATCCCGAGACAGGACTGTATTGATAAGATTTGAGAAAATCCAATTCTTCTTTGATCGCTTCAACGAATGTTTGCGGTGGTCTGAAAGGAAGTTGTCCTGCGGTCAAATTGTAAATTTGTTTTCCGCTTTCCGAAAGTTCCATCGCCTTTGAATTCAATTTCAAAGTTACACTTTCGGCCATTCCTTTGACTCGTGAACTTAATTCCATACTCTCTCCGCAGAAACATTTATTTCTAACTAAATGTTAATGCAGAAATTTAAACTTGTGGGAAATTTGTCACATAGATATAGCTTTCGCTTTGTTCGAAGACTTTGACAGGAGCTAATTTCAAATCGCCCCAGGTAGAAACTGGTAAACCTTTCTTGGGATCGGATTCAATCCAAAGTTGACCAAAATACCAAGGCTCTTCAGTGAGCGCTTTCACAACGCTGAAGTAAACTTCTTTGAGCGAATAAGGTGGATCGAGAAAGAGTATTGTTTCTTGCTTCTGTTCCTCGCTGAATTTTTCATACTCAGTTCTGAATTGTTTGATGAATTTTTCGGCAGGAGTATTACTACAAATAATCTCGCCATTTTTTTTATGATGATTTGCAACCAGAAGAGTTTCGCGATTTTCTTCGAGAGTTTTTAAAACGTGACGGTT
The DNA here is from genome assembly GCA_966211875.1 of uncultured Bacteriovoracaceae bacterium. Taxonomy (GTDB): domain Bacteria; phylum Bdellovibrionota; class Bacteriovoracia; order Bacteriovoracales; family Bacteriovoracaceae; genus Bacteriovorax. The sequence continues at coordinate 171,081 of CBIHNP010000009.1, read as the reverse complement.
CACTTCGTTCAAATAAACTTTTTCAGCACCTCTCGACCACGCTTCAAACCCCATCGCTCCCGATCCCGCACAAAGATCGACGAATACAACTCCATCGAGCTGCTGATAAAAATCGTAAATGCGTCTTCTGAGCATGACCAGTGTCGGTCTGATAGTGTCGCCTTTGGGAACTGAAAGAAATTGACCTCGAGCAAATCCGCCAAGGATTTTAATACTCATAGGTTTCTCCTAAATCAAAGAAATGAGTTACGCTGTTTTCTTTTTAGAAGTTGATTCAGCAGACGTCAAAGGAATTGTAAACTTCACGCCGTTTTCCATAGTGACCTTGCATCCCTCTTCAGAGCTAATACAAAGTTCAACACCATTCATTGTGACAAGAAGACCTTTAACAGGATCAATTGTGAGTTTCGCACTTTCATCACCAACTTTAAATCCAAGATTCAAAGTCATTGAACCTGTAGCTTCAAATGAAATCTCGGAACCCGGAACAGATGAAGTTGATTTTTTTTCAAAAGAAAGAACCTTAGGTTCTTCCACTGGTGCCACTGGAGTTACGATAGGCTCATCAGCAATATCCATAACCATATCGACTTTTTTCTCATCGCTCACTTCCATCGACATTTCGATTTCGCGTTCAATTTCTTCTTGAAGAGCTGTCTTTTTCACAGGCAGTACAATGGGCTCTGCTGTCGCTTCCATTGTTTCAACACTCTCGCCTTCGAATTCTTTTTCCAAGCTTTCGATTTCGGCCATAATGTCTTGGAGCTCAGACTCATTGAAGTTGCTATCGGCTTCCGCTATCACAGAGTCATCTGCGCTCACATCTACGTCTGCTAAAATTTCATCAACTTCGTCAAAAATATCACTCATAAATGCCCCTAATTTAGACACAAAAGGCCGGAAATTTCACTCCCAGCTCCTCAACCTATCGACGACACATGGCCAAATCTTTAGGGGTTTATCATTGCTTAATGATTTCTAGAACTTGCGTCAAAAAAAAGCTGTAAAAAAGTGTAATTTTTGGGTGACTTCGATCAATTCCTACGTCACTATTTTACCCTCAATTAACTTATTATTTTAGTTGGTCTTTTTAAGGATTAAAGTTGGATCATAACGGAAGTAGCAAACCAAACTTCTGGCCGCACGGCCTTGAGAGTGCTTTCACGCTTCCATCAGCAGACTATGCTGATGGCATGGGTGATAGCGTGAGTGCTCTTGCGCGCCCATTTAATCCATCTGAATTTTTTATTCCTGGCTGGAAAGGTGAAGGACTCATCACCGCTTCTGCTATCGTCATCAAAAACTCACTCAGCAATCTCACTCTCGATGCGCTCTCAATCTTCAAGCGTTCATGCTCGACAAGCAAATCGATGAAGCAACAAACTTACAACGAGTTTTTGCATTTCGCTGACTATGCCAAATTGGATAAATCTCTTCTCGGACAACAGAATGATTTCTGGCTGCACATGCAAGATGAAACTTCTCCGCTGAAAAAACATCTCGACGACTTCGTGAAAATTCACTGCTTCAGAGCTGTAGCTATTTATCTTTTTAGAATTAAATTCCTCATGGATCTTTCGAAAGAACAAAATATTCCAGTGACGGAAGATGTTCTTTTGAACCCTCTCTCTTTCCTTGGAAAAATTTTCAAGAAAGACAGCTCGACTGAGCTTATCGCTGAATCGCTGCAGATCAATCAGTTCAGCTGGTATCGCCCTTCGAGCGAATACAAAGAATCGCTTTTAAAATTAAAAGACGCTTTCGAAAACGTCACTCTTACAGAAATCATCAAGCTGATCTCTACGCCAAAAGACGATCAGATCTACTCTATTAGAAATTATTCTCACTCTCTTTCACATCTTTCATTCGGACTTCTTGTCAACGAACTATTGATCAAATTTCCAACCTGGCTTCACCCGCACGGCAAAACAAAAACAGTGAACAAAGATAAAGTTTGCTTGCTTCCAAAAACGATCAACACTCGTTTCATTGGAAACAACGTGAGTTCATTTGCACTGTCACACTGGCTGGCACAGGAAACAAATATTAAAGTTTCTCAATGGAACAATTTAATTTGTCCGGAATTCGAAGGATCAGAATTTATCGACGGACAATTCTTGAAAATCTGTCAGGAGCTTCAATTCCTGAGCTTCCTCACAAGAATTGCAGTTGAACATAAATACGAAATCATTCCTTTCATTTGTAAAATCATGAAAGAGAAATACCAGAACCCTCTCGAGGAAATGGGAGGCACACAAGCTTCTTTCTTCAACCTTGGAGCCTCAGTTGGTGCTGTAAATACTGAAACGCTTTACAACCGTATCGTTCTAAACCTTACAGATTTGCCAAAAACGAACCCACACCACTATCTCGTTCAGCAAATTCAATCACAAAAACAATTGCTGAAAAAAGACGCAATGATTTTTGTATTCACTAATCAAAAACTATTCGTTCCAAGTCACAGCGATCGCGTAGAACAACTTTTAAAAGACTTTAAAGTTGAAGCGAGCGTGAATCTTGAAGAACTCAAAGGTAAAGGCGAAATCGCTCACTTCATTTACGTTCTCACAAGAAGAACGGCAAACGCGAGCGACAAACACTTATTCGAAGTAAATAAAAACGTAAAAGAATCTTGTCTTTCATTTGAATTCAAAGGAACTCTTTCACGCTTTAATAAATTTAATAAACTGGTTGAAGAACTTCAACACTTCATCCGTCATAAAAACCCGATCACGACTCCGATCTATATCAACGAGATCGAAAAAGAGATCAGTTTCGAATTTCATCAAGATGCTATTATTGAAGGAAAACTCGTATCGAGTGTTTCGACAAAAGAAAATGGACACCTTCCACACCCTAGCTTCTTTAAAAATTTAACGAAATCGTGTACATCGCTTGAGAGTTTTTTCCACATTGAACAAATCACTCAAGACGATTATCAAACGATGAAAAAAAGCGTGGCTTCTGAGCTTCTAGGGCTAAAAATCGGTCCGGAAAAACAATATCCACTTCTTCTCATCATCAACCAAACAGACGCACTCGATGTTCGCATCGAACTGACAACAACAGATAGTTACCGCGCGAAAGTTGAACAATATGGAACGGCGTTCTTCCATTACTTCGGCTTGATTCCAAAAAATCAGGTGATCAATCTGAATGTATTCCGTGAATTCTTCAACTCTGTTTTAGGTCATCAGATTATCCAGCTTCAACTTTCTGATGGACCGACAAAATTAAAAGCAAAATTGAAATCGCTTCTTATCCCGAGCTTCTTTGCTAAAACGCAAATGATGCCGGCCGATCTGAAAGAGCAATTTGCTCTTCTCGATTTCGAAGCACGTGATTTAAGAGCTCATCACCCCTTTGAACTTCAAAGTCATTTCGAAAGAATTAAAAAGCCTTTCTCACAACATGCGGATCACTATCCATGGCACTTATTAGGACTTCTGTCGCATTTTAAACTGCAAGTTCAGTCGACATTGGAAGACTTCGAAACAAACCGTTCAAACGCATCTAATTTCAGCAATCCGATGATTACGGATGCACTCGTGAAGCTAAAGACGTTTGCGATCTATCCGAACAATCCTGACGTTTATATCGATTATAAAATCAAGACTCATCAAGAGCTTCAATTGCCACTGACTTCTCTTCTCCTGAAGAACGAAGGCGAAGTTTCGATTCTCGTTTTCAAATTCCAGGAAAAAGAAATCGTTCACCTGCACTCATCTGCAACGATGAATAACTTCATTAAGTTCATTCTGCAAAATGCAAATGGTGTAAAGATCGCCGACATCCTTCTCAACTTAAAAGTTCCAACGATTCAGGAATTGGAAGCTGTTACAAACAATGTTGAACAATTAAAGCTTTCAAAAGCTCTTCTGTTAAAAGAAACAGAGGATCTGATTTCTCACATCCTCCGTACTCAAATTGCTAAGTCTTAAATTTTAATATTAGTTAATTGATGAATTGTTTGCTTGTGCATTGATTGTCGCGAGAATTTCTTTTTTACTTCCCACTTTAAGATCCACAAGACGAGCTTCAGTAGTAGATTCTGATTTGAAGATAATTTTTACTCTACCACCGATGATGTCACCATTTTGGTTGATCTTATTATCCAATTGAATTTTTGCTTCGATTTCTTCCAGAAGAGACTGACAAATTTGTAGATCAACATCCAGAGCTTTCGCTGTACTCGTCAATCCTACTCTTTGTTTTAAAATTTCTTCATCGAATCCTGCTCCAGAATAGATCATGTCGAAAGCCACGATATCACCTAAGCGATGAGCGTAGATCGAAATTGATTTTTCTCCGTTTCCAGATTGAGTTGAATTGATTGCGTAGTTCACAAGGTTGTAAAGAGTTTGTTCTAACTCTTCAGCTCTTCCTTTTACTGTAATGTGTTCCGGAATTTTTACATCAAGCTGGATTCCTTGCGAGAAAAGTTTTTCTGCAAGTAAATCAATCACGCTTGAACTCATTTGCGCAAGGGAAAGATCGTGTAACATTGTTTCCTCTAAATTATCTGCTGCTACACCAATGCTATCATCGTTCCAAATTTTATCAATCTTCTCGTTTACTACTTCTGAAGATTGACCGGCCATTGGAGTCACGAGAGATTCTAAAGAAAGCTTATTTTTATTCTTAACTGTTTTACCGAATGCTTGTTCAGTATGGTAGTTGGCAAAAAGTTTTGAACAGTTCACGAGTTCATTTTGTTCAAGAGCAGAGCGGATAATCTCTCCGACCTTTACGCTATTTACTCCACCGTTATCCAAAAGCTCTGCTTGTGCTTCTTTTTCACGCGCATGATTTGAAAGACGACGACGAGTTGTGCTCATATACTCAGAGAACATCACCATAACGAGGAAAACGGCCGATACATAGAAAAAAGTTTTCTCTTTGTTAAGAGAATTCGAAATTTCGTTTTTGTATTGCTCACTCGCCTCTAAAATTTCATCTTTTGTTGTTTCAATTTTCTCAAATCTTGCACCGACATCGCGCGATTCACCGTCACCGGCAAGCGCACGAGACGCCCCTGCTGGAGAAAGAATATCCTCGTGAAACCAGTGAACATTTGAAGCAAGAGTGCTAAGCTTCTTTGCCACTTGAGAGAGTTCTGTTTTAAAGCTGTCTTCAACATTTAAAATTCCTTCCGCGAAACATTCTTCAGTTAAATTCTGAAAATTTTGGGTTAAATAATTAGAGGCAGTATCCCCTAACATCTTAGCAGTGTACGTTTGATTGACTCTCGCAAAACAAGTCTGCATCCCGCTTTCAAAATTTGTTAAACGCTTAATGCGCGTAGAATTTTCTTGAATGTTATAGGTAATTCCTACGAGTGCCGCCAGAAGAAATAATCCAGCAATGTTTCTTTTACTTTCTAGTAAATTTGTAATCTTCATAGGTTTGCAATCCTTGCAAAATTTAGGCGCCGTAAATTTGACGAGAGTTGGCGCTACTTAAAGTGTACCTTTATGAGTATGAGGGTCAACATTAGGCTAAAAATACCTGGGTTTTCTCTGGGATTTTTGCCGGACGAGATGTATCATACTGAAATGATCAGAAACTCTGAATCGAAGCTCACTTTTCTTGCTTCCTTAAATGTCGCCATTCTCTTTCATTTGGTGATCCTTTTCTTTGTCAAAAAAAACTCATTCGATCTCAGCTCCCTCACTGCAAATACTTTTCAACACTCACGTCCACTCAAAGTTGATCGCATCCAGGTTATTAAACCATCGGAAGTTGAACAATTTCGAAGAGTCGGTGTGAAGAACGGATCTAAGACAAAATATTTTCAACCTGATCAATTAAAAGTTCCGCCACCGACTCCACCGCAAATGCAAACGAAAGGATTGTCGCTTGGAAATTTAGCGCCGAACTTACCGACTCCTCAAATCGGGAAAAAGCCTGAAGCAAATACTCAAGCAAAAAATAAAACTCAGCCGTTGCAAAAAACTATTGCAAAAAATGAGACGCCGACATTGTCCATTCATCCAATAGCTTCGGCCGATGATTCGACGGGCGGACATTTTTATTTCAATCCCAAAAAAGAAAAGAAAATCAAACAAAATGAAGAGCAAGACAGTCTAAAACGTGAAGCTTTTCAAAACGTCAGTACGAGTAGTGCGAATCCTGTCGCTCAAAAACTTTCGAATTTTGAAATTCGTTACGAACGTCCAGAAGGTGTTTCAGAAGATGAATTGAACTCTGATGAAAAGGCCTACTACTCTTTCTTCAAACGTTCATACTCAAACTATCTCTCGAAACTTTACGCGACTTACGATCGCATCTCTGTCGAACGCCCAGCTCTCGACCGAGATCTCGAAGGAAGACACCTTCTCATTGGAAAAATCGATTACGATGAGAAAGGAAATATTGTGACGGTGAAAATTTTGAAATCGTCAGACAGTGATAATGTGGCCTATTTTTTTGAAGAGACGTTGAAGCAGTTGAATCTTCCGAATCCACCGAAGAGTTTCATTAAGAACAAAAAGTCTTTTGCGACGTACTATCAAATTCAGATTAACTGAAGCGAAAAAATATGCCAGTGCCATATTTTTACTTCTTACGAAAATTTAAAAAGTTGATCGGTGTATTAGAGTTCGCTTCAGCCACCTACTTATTTCAGAAAATACTTAATCCCCACCACAACCGCAGCAGTGATCACGTAAACTTTGATCATCGATTTAGAAACGAGAGTTCTGACCAAATCCACTCCCATATTATCGAGAAAACGCACGCTCTTTTTCACTTTCTTTTTAAGAAGCTCGCGCTCATTCAAATCCATCACTTTAAAAAGTTCACCGACTTCGCGTTCAAACGACTGACGTAGATCGCGATCCATCGTCATTTTAGGAATGAACACTTGAGCAGCTGCTGTTTTCGTTTCAAATTTTTTGAGTTCTTGTGCACATGCAGAACATGTCTCAAGATGCTTCATGAGACGCTTGTATGTTTCATCATTCTTTGGTGTATCCAGCAATGAATAGATGTTTTTTGTATGAACGCAATTCTTTGCAGAATGCTTTTGAAAATTTAACTCTTGTGACACTTAAGCGACTCCTCCGCTTCCCATTTCATTCCCTAAAGAATAATCCGGCATGAATTCACTCATCTTAATTCTCGCCGAATAAAGATGCGCCATTAATTCAGCACGAGTAGCACTTGTGATGAATTCGATTTGATCCAATTCAAGCTTTGCTTTCTCTTTTAAATAGAGCACGGATTTTTCATCAAATTCCAAAGAAAAAAATCCGCCGTTGTGTTCAACATCGGAAAAACTCATTTTGAGTTGTTGGTATCTTTTTTTAGAAAGCTCAAAAATAATTTTGAGCAAATGCGACTTCGTTTCGTCTAGAAGATTTCTGACGATTTTATTTTTTGTGAGCGCCATTTTTTCTACCAAAGGTTTTTTTTGGATTAAAAAAGATTGCACACAATCGATCATCAATTGCGTTGCCTGAAGATCATCTGGAATCAACACGTAGGCAAAGCTATAAAGATCGGGGCTTAAATTTTGGATGTACTTCTGTAGTTCTTCGGTTTTCATTAGACCTTTTATCTGACTCTTTAACACCGCCATTCCTCGGTAGTGTCCTCTTATTCTACCTAATGCCCATGTCGAATTCAACTAGGCGTCTACTCGTTATTTCATAGGTTTAGGTTTTGTAAGGACTAAAGAAATAATTAATTTCAAGAAAATTCCCAAAAGAGTCGAATAGTAGATGGGATAGGGCCTTTATACGGAACTTTGCAAAGGTTAAGATTATGAAAAATTATCAAAAAATAACCACTGTTGTTGCGCTGATGTTTATCGCAGCTGCTTGTTCGGTAAAATCGACGAGTTCGAAAACAACGACGACATCGAGTACATCTGCTTCGACTTCTACAAGTGATACAAGTTCGAGTGGAACAACGACAAATGTAATTGAAAATGGAACAACAGATTGTCCTGTTGTGGTTGAAGGAAAATGTTATAGAAAAGTTTCTGGCATCATTGCAAGCGGTGGGACTGCTGGACAAAGTTGGTGGTCATCGACTTCATATACTGCAAGTGGAACAGGTCGCTCTCCCAATTTATTTTCAACAGACGGTGTTTTTAAAGTAAGAGTTGTAGCAAGAAGCTCTAGCAATAGTTTTGGTGGAACTTCTACTTTTGGAAGAACCTGTTCACCAATTATGAACAATTCGAAAAAGCTAAAGGTTAGTTTAATGCTTCATATGAGCGGTGTAAGCGTTGGTGATACAGCATATCTTGAAAGTGCAATTGATGTTGCTTCTCCTGTTTACTCGTTCTCTCCACCAGCTTCTGCATCTCCATTAGTCCTTGAAGTAGTAAACGTACAATCAGATGCTGCTTGCTCTGGAGCTTATGGCTCGGTTCCTTCTGGATGTACTTATATGAAAATTCCAGTTCAAAGCAATACATCTTATCCAACTGAGTGTGTAGACTTCGATATTCTTTATTCTACAGATGATGTTTGGAGTGCAACCCCATCTAATTAAAAAAAAATTAAAATAAAAAAGGCCCGTCTAGCGGGCCCTTTTTTTTTTGCAAAATATTTATTAAAAAAATTACTTGCACTCTTTAGAATCTGTTTTTTCACCAACTGCTTTTCCATCGAAAGTAATTGCTACTACCTTCTTAGCAAGAGTTCCTTTTCTTACGATCTTTGCAGCCTTCTCACCTTCTTTTGTACATCCTTCAAGGTCAGTTGCTTTTCCCTTTTCCATTGTTGGATTTTTTCCATCATATGGTTTTAGAGCTTCAGCTTCTTTACCTGCACATGCTGTACGATTGATAGACAGTGAACATTCACCTGCCATTGCAGATTGAGCAAGGACGATAAGTCCAATTAGTAATACTGATTTCATAATTTCCTCCTCAAAAAAAATATTAAATTTAGATTAAATCCTAAACGTTTTTTTTAAAGTGTCGAACAATTATTAAGAATGTATAAAATTGCCGGAGCTAGCATGTCAATTAAAAGTAAATTCAAATTTCGCTGGACTCTTACCTCTATGGTTTTATGCACGGCTTTGCTTGCAGCTCTTATTACAAGTATCGCAGGATTCTTCGCTCTCTTTGAAATGAACTTAATAAAAAATAATACGACTGAACTCACTGATGAATGGATTCCGAAGATTAGTAAGATTGGTGAGATTTCAACTAACATCGCTCAGTTCAGAACAGCTCAGTGGGAAAGTCTCGACGACAAATCTCCTGAAGAGAAAAAAGCAACTGAAGATCGTCTCGATGAAAGCAGCGGAAACGTCACCATTTACTCAAAGACTCTTGGTAAATTAGTAAACGATCAGGACACGCAAAGAGCTTACGATAAATTCAATGAACTCTGGGACAAATACACTGAACAACACGATAAATTTTATACTCTTGTAAAAGCTAACAAAATTCCTGAAGCAACAGCTATTCTCAATGGAGATGCTGAAAAAATTTACAGAGAGCTATTTGTCCAAATGAAAACTCTTTCTGATATTTCTTATGAAGGAAGTATTGCTGCCAAAGAATCGAGTGACAAAATTACAATCAGAGCGAGATGGTATGTTGGTGCGATTTCTGTTGCCAGCTTATTTATCAGTTTTATTATCGCCTACTTCATTTCCAGAATCATCTCGAAGAAAATCGAAAATGTTGTTTCAAAACTTACTGAAGGTTCTGAAGTTCTTTCCGAATCAATCCTCGAACTTTCAAATTCAAGTACAAATCTTTCAGAATCTGTTACTGAGCAGGTTTCTGCGCTTCATGAAACGGTTGAATCGATTTCTGAAATTAATAATAAAGTCGATCAAAACAACGAAACTTCCGGCCAAACTCTCGAAGCTTCAGCTCTCAGTATGAAAGCAGCTGATGAAGGAACGAAAAATATGAATGATGTTATGGCCTCAATCAATAACATCTCTCACGGTATGGAAGATCTCGTTTCGAAAATTGATGAAAGTCACAAAGAGATCGCAGAGATCACACAAATTATTTCTGCAATTAGCGATAAAACAAAAGTTATCAACGATATCGTTTTCCAGACTCGCCTTCTTTCCTTCAATGCTTCGGTAGAAGCTGCTCGCGCAGGGGAACACGGAAAAGGATTTGCTGTCGTTGCGGAAGAAGTTGGAAAGCTTGCCCAGATGAGTGGTGCTTCTGCGGATGAAATCAGCGGTCTGCTCGATAATTCAACCCGCAAAGTTCACGAGATTGTCGAGAGAGCAAAAGCTCAGACGATAAAACTTGTTCAAACGAACAAAGAACAAATTGTGAACGGTCATGAAACGGCAAAAAAATGTACGACATCCCTCGATGAAATTAAAACAAACATCAATCGAGTGAACGAAATGATCATGAAAATTGCTTCTGCTTCAGAAGAGCAGGCAAATGGTCTGAAAGAAATTTCAGGGGCCATGTCGCAGCTGAACGATTCAACAAGTTACAACTCAAACATTGCAACTGTTACTTCGAAAGAAGCAAAACGTCTCGACCAACAAGCGAAGGATCAGACGTTCCTGATTGAAGACTTAACGAAGTTGATTAAAAAGGCAGCTTAGAGAAGTTTCAATAAATCGTAAGCTAGATTCTTTTTATGAGCGAAACTCACCTCGACGAGAAGTCCCGGGCACGTGATATTAATTTCTGAAACGTGTTCACCCATAATGTCGAAAGCCACCCAATCCACTCCGTCGCGCAAAAGATCAGCACAAATGCGGTTACATTCATCTTTCACTGTTTTTGATAATTCGATCGCGTGAAAATCTGCTCCTTGAGCGATATTCGCAAGGAACTCTCCTTTCTTTGGAATTTTGAGAATTGATCCGAGTTCAATTCCTTTAAAATAAAGTGAACGAATTTCTCCGCTCGTCACTTCTTTACAAAATGGTTGAGCGACGACTGGACCATTATTTTCTTTCACTTTTGCTTCGAATTTTTCTCTCAGATCTGCTCTTGAAATGGCGATTTTTTCAACGCCGATTCCTTGAAATAAATCGAGAGGTTTTAAAATAAGTTCTTCGTGATTTTCCTTCTTCATGATGTTCACGAAATTCAGAAATTCACTCGCACTACTTCCGACATAAGTTGCAAGCGAAGAAGGCTGAGCATAGGCATGAAGCTTTTCGTTGTATTTCAGAATTCCATCCGGAGAATTCACCACGCGAATCCCCTGCTCCTGATAAAACCGCAGCATCCAAAGATAACGAAGATAACGTGTATCAAAAGGCGGATCAATTCTCATATGAAGAATATCTTCGCGATGAATCGTTTCAAGACTCGATGAACCCAGCTTAAATGATTTCAGGTAACATCCATCTTCATAAAACTCTGACTCAAAGTCATAAACCACGAACTCTGGATTCATTTTATTCGAAAGATAAAAATCTTTTTCAAAGAGCAGTTTTACCGGAATGCCGGCCGCTTTCATTGTTGTCGCAAGCATAAGCGAACTGTCTTTTTTAGGATTTAATTTTTCAATGGGATCGATGAAAAGAATGTGTTTCATGCGTACCTTCTATCTAAAGAGGTACAGCGAAAAATCTGAAACCTCTGATTGATCTTTGAACTCTAAATATTTTTTAGAAATCCACTCGTAATAACCCTTTAAGTCTAGCCCAAGTTTTTTCTGTAGTCCTTCAAGATCATCAGATTTTTTTTCATATGTTAAGAATGCTGCAAAACTCGCATTGTTCCACTCTCGTTCAAGGGGAAAACACGCTTTTGGAGCAATATTGAGTTCCTGACATTTTTTAAGAATCTCAGGCTTAAAACGTTTTTCCATAAATTCGTTCAAAATGACTTCGGATTCTTCTTTATTTTTTGGCAAGAGCTTTTGGTATAGTTCCTGTAACTCAGTTGTGAGGTTCACGACTGTCTTGCGAATGGCCTTGTCTTCAACTTCCTCTTTCTGTTGAATACGCAAATAGTCCAGCTGATTTGTATCTTTGAAATAAATTTCCATCATTTGCTTGGCAAAATAATTTGCCAGGTTTTCATTGAGTTCAACCTGGTTGTTCACAAAGAAAATCGTGTGAAAAAGCTCATGGAAAATAAGTTCCGCTAATTCGTAGTCGCTGTAATGGAAGAACGAAGAAAGAATCGTGTCGGTAAAATACCCCAACGTTGAGTACGCATAGACCGGACGAATCCAGGTCACAAAATTTTCAGATTGTTTTTCTTTGGCAAAGTCTTTGGCAGAAGCAAGGTTGAAAAATCCGAGATACGGAAAACATCCCATGATCGGAAAACATGTTTCCACTGCTTTGATTTCTGAATAAGGAGAAGCGACAACCAGATATGTAACGGCCTTATTCCGGAGCATTGTTGTCTGAGAATAAATCGGTGTCGGTTTCTTTCCCCAATATTTGTAAAAATAGTTTTTGAGTTCCTGAATTTTTTTGATTTTTTCTTTCTGGTCTTTAGGAACGCGAACATTTTTCAACATCTCGTCGTTACTTCGCGCGCGCGATTGCAGTGAAAGTTGCCCCACACTTTGTTCATACAAATAATCAAATTTAGCACATCCGGAGAGCAGTGTTGCAACCGTTGTGATAAACAGAAAACTTTTTAGAAGATCCATGCAAATCCAGCTAAGTATTTTATGTTATCTCTCGCCTTACTAAATTCGAAGGCCGGGAAAAGTGTGCGCACCGATCCCTTTAATGAGAATCTCTCCGTCAGTTTTAATTGTAAACTGAAAGAACCAAACACTGAGTTATAGCGTTGTCTGGATTCAGCAAGCATGAAATTTGAACGCTGTCCTGTCGATGTGATTTCAGTTGTAATGTCCCCTGATGATGTGACAAATTCTCTGGCATATCCGACACTAACGACTGGTACTAATCGCGATCCGCGACCGAGCAACATTTGTTTAATCCCAATTCCGTAGACATTCGTTTTAACTATATTATTTTGAGCGACAATGTCGAGGCCAGTGGCCACTCCATAACGATCGTTTTGAGCTGTCGTATCTTGAGTGCTTGAAAAATTGAGATCGATGGCCGTGAGATCAAAAAGATAACTGGAAAAACCAACCGAATAATTTCTACTCACAACAGAGTTTTGGCGATTACTTCCGTAAATCTGGCGATCGTATCCAAAGTCGAAATCGAATTCATAAGTTCCGGCCATACTTGCGAATGGAAAAAGAAAAAGAATAAAGGATAAAATTTTTAGATATTTCACAGTTACCTCAGCTATCAGCTATTTTAGCAACTAATGAAAGAGAACATTGAGAGGGGGAATTTCTTCCCCCTCTTATGAAATGAGATTTGTTTTTACTGTAATGTAGGTTGTGATAATGATGGAGCTTTTTTACCAAGATCCGCTACTAATTCCGACTGACAAGAAAGCGCCGTGGCCGACGTAATTTTTACGTCTACCCAATGCCACTTATAATCTTTTTCTTCCGTCTCAGGTACAAAGTGGACAATTCTGTTACAGTTTGTACGTCCTTTCCACTTCTTCACTCCACCCATATTTCCAAAATCATCAACCAATACGCGATACGTTTTTCCAATCATCGTCTGGTGAATTTTATCCTGAATCATCAACTGGTGAGCTTGAATTTCGCGCAATCTTCTTCCTCTCGTTTCATCATCAAGAGAATCTTCCATCTTCGCCGCGCGAGTTTTGTTTCTTTTTGAATATGCATACGAGTAAATGAAATCGAATTGTGCTTTATCGAGAAGATCGAGAGTCGCTTTGTGCTCTTCTTCTGTTTCGTTTACAAATCCGGCAATAATATCTGTCGATAAAACAATTTCCGGTTGAGCTTTACGAAGTTTTTCGAGAAGTCCGAGGTAATGCTCGGGCGTATATTCTCTGTGCATTCTTTCAAGAACAGAAGCTGAGCCCGATTGAACCGGCAAGTGAAGGTGTTTCGATAATTTTTTTGAAGATCCGTGAACAGCGATCAGTTCATCACTTACATCGTATGGGTGTGAAGTCGTGTAACGGATGATTTCGAGGCCTTCGATCTTATCGAGCTCCGTAATCAATTGAGCGAGAGACTCTCCGTTTTCTTTTCCGTATGAGTTCACGTTTTGACCGAGAAGTGTGACTTCCTGGATGCCCTGATACTTAACAAGCTTGCGAACATCTTCTACGACTTCGGCCATTAAACGGCTTCTTTCTTTTCCGCGAGTGTAAGGGACAATACAGTACGTGCAATACTTATTACAGCCTTTGATGATGTTTACAAAGGCCTGTGGTGAATCACCTGTGACCTTCGTTTCGATCGAAAAGTTTTCTGAACGATCCCACGAATTGATCGTGAACTTGTTGTCTCCGGCATAAACTCTGAAGACCATATCGTTGATTGTATCGATAACGTCAGTTCCGAAAGCAAAGTCGAGGTGTTTATATTTTTTCACCAGCTCTTTACCTTCTGTTTGGGCCACGCAACCACCGATTCCGACCACGAGGTCTTCCTTTTTCTTCTTCGCGTGTTTCATCTCACCTAACTGAGAATAGAATTTGTTATTTGAAAGGTCTCGGACCGCACATGTGTTGAATAGGACCAGATCGGCTTCATCCAAATCTTCTGTTTTGGTGAAGTTCAAATCCTGAAGATGGGCCGCGATTCGATCTGAATCGTGATAGTTCATCTGACAGCCGAATGTTTTCATCCAGACTTTGCGTGGAGGAAACGAGAGATCGCCCATAATGACTGTGCGTTCACCAGTTACCGGATCAATTAGAGATTGTTCACGAGGACCATCGCCTCTTGTACCAAGACCTGTTGCCATAAGTTTACCCTGTTAAAAAGCCTTATTAGCTTACGTTTAAGAATGTTGGTGGAAGTTAACAGGTTGGGGCTTGGATGTAAATTACTTGAGGCCAAATACGGGAAGAATTACACAAAAAGGACGTGGAGATAAAAAAAAAGGGACCCGAAGGTCCCTTTTTTTAACTAGGTCGCTTAATTAATTAAGCTTTCTTAGCAGCTTTTTTAGTAGCTTTTTTTGCTACTTTTTTTGTAGCTTTTTTAGCTACTTTTTTTGTCGCTTTTTTAGCAGCTACTTTCTTTGTCGCTTTCTTAGCTACTTTCTTAGCAGCTTTCTTCTTTGTTGTTGTTGCTTTTTTAACAGCCATAAATTCCTCCAAAAGTTTTTATTCTTTTTTTAAGAATAAACATTTTTTTATTTTCGTGCAAACAAAAAATTACATCTTTGATTTATTTTTCGTATTTTTTTTTTATTCCTTTAATTTTTTTTTCATCAAAACGATCATAAAAGACTTTTTAAGAGCTTCATTTCACTCTCACACAATCGCTAAAACACGCTATTCATCGATGTTTCATTCGTTTTCCACATTCAAAAAATTTCCAAAAAAAATTTTTTAAAAAAATTAATGAGGCCCGACGATTATGGGCCTCATGTAATGAATTGGGATGATTTGGAGGTAAAAAAATGCCTAATTTGGGAAATTGAAGACGATTTTTTGGTGAATTTCATCAAATGAAACGATTACAACACCACCTTTTTCCAATTTTCCGAAAAGAATTTCGTGCGAAAGTGGCTTCTTGATCTCAGTATCGATGATTCGAGCGAGTGGTCTCGCCCCCATTTGAGGATCAAATCCGATTTTTGCGAGATGAGTGCGTGCAGATTCATCGATTTTGAGCTCAACATTCTTTTCAACGAGCTTTGTTTCGAGTTGGATGAGGAATTTATCGACGATTTTTAAGACTTGAGCATCGCCAAGCTTGTTGAAGTGAACGATAGCATCCAATCTGTTGCGGAATTCTGGCGTGAAGAAGTTCTTGATGGCCTGATCGCGCTTGAACCCTTGAGCTCCAACCTCTTTATGAATTCCGATTGAGCCCGATTCCATCTCTTTTGCGCCCGCATTTGATGTCATAATTATGACGACATTTCTAAAATCTGTTGAACGGCCATGAGAATCCGTCAAAGTTCCGTGATCCATGATCTGAAGAAGAATGTTGAAAACATCCGGATGTGCCTTTTCAATTTCATCCAACAATAAAACGGCGTGTGGATGTTTTTTCATGACATCAGTTAATAATCCGCCACCTTCATGACCAACATAACCCGGAGGAGCGCCAATTAATTTTGCCACTGAATGTTTCTCCATGTACTCAGACATGTCAAAACGTTCAAGATGAACTCCCATTTCGCGAGCGAGTTGACGAGCGAGTTCCGTTTTCCCGACACCAGTCGGGCCGGTAAAAAGAAAAGAGCCGATTGGTTTGTGTTCATGACCAAGTCCCGATCTTGATAAAAGAATTGCGTCCGAAACTTTCTCAACAGCATCGTCCTGACCAAAGATTAATAACTTCAGGTTAGACTTAAGATTTTTAAGTTTCTCACGTTCATCACTATGAACGGACATTTTTGGAATTTTCGCCATCGCCGCCACGATTGTTTCAATATCTTTTTTCGTAACGTTCGTGTGGCGCTTATTTTCGGGCATAATTCTGATCATCGCGCCGACTTCATCCATAACGTCGATCGACTTGTCCGGATTTTTTCTATCAGTAATATGTTTATTTCCAAGATCGACGATCAACTTTACGATCGAGTTGGAATATTTCACATTGTGATGGTCTTCAAACTTCGAACGAAGGCCCAAAAGAATTTTGTATGTATCTTCAAGTGTCGGTTCATTGACATCTACCTTTTGCATGCGACGGTTGAAGGCCGCATCTTTCTCGATAAACTTTCTGTATTCTTCATAGGTCGTACTACCGATGCAACGAAGATGACCTGATGAAAGTGCCGGCTTCAAAAGATTGGAAGCATCCATCGATCCTCCGCTGGTTGCTCCCGCACCCATGATCGTGTGAATCTCATCTATAAAGAGGATCGCCTCGCCTTCACCTTTATCATTATAAGAGGTCAGTTCTTTCATCACACTTTTTAGTCTTTGTTCGAAGTCTCCTCGATATTTTGTTCCCGCAAGAAGTGCAGCTAAATCCAGACTAAAAATCGTCGCTTTCTTTAAAAGATCCGGAACATCGCCTTTCACAATTCGATACGCGAGTCCTTCAGCGATTGCAGTTTTACCAACCCCCGCTTCACCGACAAGAAGCGGATTATTTTTGCGACGTCTGCTCAGGATCTGAGCGACTCGTTCGATTTCTTCTTCGCGTCCGATGATCGGATCGATTTTATTTTTTTCGACTTCTTTGTTTAAGTTCAAACAATATTCATCTAACGCCGATGCTTTTTTTCCGTCCGTACTTGAAGCGCCCAGTTCTTCACGAATTCCTTCATGAACACCGGCCTCACTGTTGATCGGTTTATCCACACCATGAGCGATCATTTTCACAACGTCGAACTTCTCCACTCCGTGACTTGCAAGCAGATAATTGACGTAACTCTCCTGTTCATTAAAAAGAGCAACGAGCAGGTTAACCCCTAAAATATCTTTTTTACCTGATGATTGAACGTGAATAGCGGCACGTTGAATGACTCGTTGTAGAGTCATGGAAATTTCCGGTTGATAATAGATGCCGTTATCGCGGGCAAGATCGCGCAGATCTTCGTCGGCAAATTGTCTTTCCGAAAGTTCCTTGATCTCTTCAGAGGAAAGAATACTAAAATGAGACTTATCATTTATAAAGGTATTTAACTCAGCTTCGATTTTTGCCAAATCGGCCCCACAATGTTCCAGAATATTTCTCACTTCTGCATCCGTGAGCATAGAAAGGAAGATTAACTCCAGAGTGAGATATTCGTGATGGAGTTGATTGGCCTTAATAACTGCTGCATTAATGATGAGTTCTAAACGTTTACTTTGCATATTTTTTACTCTGGTTCAATCGAGCACATTAAAGGATGAGAATGTTCACGGGCAAGACGCTCAACTTTTTTAGCCTTGCTTTCTGCGATCTCAAAAGTATAAACTCCGCACAGCCCGACTCCACTCTTGTGGACTTCCATCATTATTTTTTCTGCATCTTCTATTGTTTTGTGAAAAACAGCCTGAAGAATAAAAATAACAAATTCCATCGTCGTGTAGTCATCGTTGTGAAGAAGAACTTTGTATTTTTTTGGTAGTTCGATTTTTGGCCGAATGATTGTGGAAGTTCCACCTTCATCGTCATGTTCATGATTATGGTCGTGATTCATCATATGATTTAATTATCGCTCTTTTTTAATTAAAGACGCAAGAGTTCTCTGAGAGCTGTGTGAAGTAGTCGTCCGGCACGCGAACATCATTCTTAAGAGAGCACATGATATTCGTGTTATTCTTAGATATTTCGTAATAAACCAATTCCTTTTTCGTATCATCGAAAAACTCAATATAACAATCAGGAAATCCCAAAACATGCCCAAACTCGTGGGCAAGTACATGCTTCTGAGTGTTCATATCGATCGCAGTACTTAGGTACACGATTCGGTTGTTGTCATTGGGAACAAATGATGTCCCTCTCTCTGTTGGAATAATTGTAATTGCATCGCTTGAATAGGCTTTCGTTAACTCAAACTTTAATGAGAACGTTGGACTCGTCCAGGTTTGCTCAACGTAACTAAGGACCTCTGAGAGAAATTCATGATCAAAGCTTCCTTCAAGAACTTTGATATTCATGACAACTTTATCTGCAGATTTTTGGCACTGATATTTCAAGTGAGTTGGACGCAACTTAAACAACTGAGTGAAACGTTCATTCGCAAAACGATTGTAGTATTTGCTGATCATCGTGCCGAGAGTATTTTTTTGTTTGTTAACTCCGTATTCAACCAAACAAGTCGCATCTTTGGTAAATGATTTACAAAGTTGCAGTGTCGTTTCCTTAACACTCTTTTCTTCTTCAGAAGTCATGTTGGTATATTCAGAATCATCGCATTTTTCATTCGAATATTTTTTGTAACATTGATGAGCAATTTTGAGGTATGGACGAATATCATTTTTTCTTTGTTCGGAAAGATAACGAAAAGAACACTTTTGATCTTCGTATCTGCGGCTTCCAGTGAAAAGATTAAATAAATCATACGCGCCGACTGCGTTACTGAGAGTCGGACTATCTTTTAAATTATTATATTTTTGCTCCATGATCGGAACACTCACAACCATCGGATGCTCAAAATCGTAGAGTATCCCAGGAGGAGAAAAATAGAGTTGCGGATTTCTGTCCCTTTGAGTGATAAAAAGATTTTTGATGTTTTTTGAAACAGGCGTATCTTGACGGTCACTTCCTGCGCATTGATTTTCCGCCATTAAAAAGGACATATCCTGAGTTAAGGGATTGCTCTGATGATTGACGACTTTTCCGCAGGAAAAGAGCAGAAAAGAACTCAAAAAAAGGATGAGGGAAGAGTGTCTATATTTTAGACAACTGTTTACGATCGTCGAATGTAAGTCTCGAACATTTATGAGTGAACTTTTCATAGAAAGAGATAGTGCAAAACAATTGCCTATTCATAAACAAATATGGTTTCTCCAATGAAAATTTAATATTCGTTTTGTTTATGCCGTGAGGATTTGGCGTAATTTCTGTTAACTTTTTAGAACAATTTTTCTCATTTCAAGCCATTAATGCCCCAGTTAGCAATATTTTAAATTTCGCTTATTATCGAATGTACTAAATATCTTGGGAGCTTATTAATGAACGAAAAAAAGAAACCGCTTGTGGGAGATGTTTTGATCGTCGACGACGATCCTTCTATCTGTGAAATTTTAAAAGTGTATTGTGAAAACCTTGGATGCTTTAGAAACATTCTATTGGCGAATGATGGTTCAATGGCGGCCAATAAACTACGCAATCAAAAATTCGCCTTAATTCTCGTCGATCTCAAAATGCCAAAGAAAAGCGGCTTGGATCTCGTTCGCGAGCTCGATGATAAAACGATTAATCATCGAAGCAATATCATCATCATTTCCGGGAATTTAGATAAAACGGTTTTTGAAAAAGCTGTTGCACTTGGGGTGAAGTATTTTATTCCGAAGCCATTTGACGAGGCTACGTTTCAGGAAAAAGTTTTGAAAATGTTTGGGGCTAAGTAGAGATACTCATCACATTACTTAATTGAATAAAAAAAGCCGCTCTAAAAGCGGCTTTTTTTATTCAATAGTTTTAGGCGTTGCCTAACTCTCAATACAAAGTTCAACGTTTTATTTATTCTCTTCGCGGTAAAAAAGCTCCACTGGAGCTTTTTGTCAGTGAACTAGGCAACGTCTTCGTCGTCATAATCAGTCCACGCCATATCCGGGTCGACAATAATCATTTCAGTTTTATCACGATGGATCTTGTTGTATTTGTCTTTTTTCTTGAAGGCCTGTTTTTCGATTTTATCTACGGCCATATCAATACTGTGATAAAGATTATCTGACCATGCTTTCGCGTGATATTCACAGTGAGGAGCGTGGTAATAAATTTCCGCGTAGTGCTCACCGTTTTTTACATAACATGACCATTTCAGCGTTCCTTTATTTTGAAAAAACTTTGCCAGTTTCTCCGACGTCTCTTTAATTTTTTCGTCAAGCGCAGGTGTGTGTTCTAGGTGCAGGAAAGATGTCGTAATTTTCATAAACGTCCTACTGGGTAAAAGTTCTAGTTTTTTTCTTTTCGTTTTGATGAGGGAAGTACTCCCAGCATCTCGCGATATTTTGTAACTGTTCTTCGAGCAACCGTTAAATTTTCTTTAGCTAAAATCTCTACAACTTTTTGATCTGATAATGGTTTCAGCGGGTTCTCTGCCTCAAAAATTGCTTTAATTTTCATCTTCAAAACTTCACTTGCGATATCAGCTCCACCATCTTTTCCGCCGATACCAGTATTGAAGAAATATTTTAATTCGAACGTTCCAATCGGTGTGTGCATGTACTTATTTGTCGTCACACGTGAAACTGTCGACTCGTGCATTCCGATGTCGTTAGCGACATCTTTAAGCACCATTGGCTTCAAATATTTTGGACCTTTTTTGAAAAAGTCCTGTTGTTTTGCAACGATTGCTTTCGAAACTTTCTCAATGGTTTTTTGACGATTTTGAATCGATTTAATTAACCATTCAGCTGAACGCAATTTTTCTTTAACAAACTCACTCGCTTCATCTGTTTTATGACCAGCTCCACGCTTGATCATTTCCTGATAAAGTTTCGAAATTTTGAGTCTTGGAATTCCTTCATCATTTACTTGAACAACGAATTCTCCAGCGACTTCGACAACGTAAATATCAGGCAAAATATAATGTGTATCCGGTGTCGCGATTAAGCGTCCTGGTTTCGGATGAAAATTTTGTAAGAGTAGTGCTGTCTTCTTTACTTGCTCAGAAGTCACACCTAAAGTTTTAGCAACTTTTTCATAATTTTTGCTTTGAAGATCTTCGAGGTGATCGCGAATAATTCTCTCGAGAAGTGGCGATCTTTCTTCAGCAATTCTTGCTTGAGCGAGTAGACATTCCTGAAGATTGATTGAACCGCAACCTACCGGATCGAGCCTTTGAATGATTTCTAAAACGTCGAAAGCATCTTCGCGCTTTAATCCTGACTCAGCGATGAGTTCATCGAAATTCACTTCGAGATATCCGTCATCGTTGATGTTACCAATGATCAAATGAGCGAGCTTCCACTCCTCATCACTTAGATTTTCCATTTTCAATTGCCACTCTAAATGCTCAGCAAGAGTCATGGATTTTGAAACAATATTTTCGTAGCCTGGCATTTCGTCTGAATCAGACGAAGGTGAGGCCATATTTGGTGCTGATGAATTTGAATTGAATGAGTCGGCGTATGAATCCCAATCGAAATCATCCTTCTCTTTCATGAGCGGAGTTTCCTGGAAATCTTCTGAAGTGGCTTCTCTCGTTTCGTCGGCAGAAGCTTCTACTTCACCTTCTCCGCCTACTTCTTCGAGCATAGGGTTTTCCACCATCTCTTCAGCGATAACGTTCGTCATCTCGAGGTGGGTCAGTGTCAGCAACTTGATCGCTTGCTGCAGCTGTGGAGTCATTGCCAGGTTTTGCGTTTGCTTCAACCCTTGGGATATTTTCACGGCCATGGTTTTACCTTATGCCTTCGAATTACATCCTGAATTCTTCTCCTAAGTAGAACTTCCTTGCTCTCTCGTCGTTTATTAGTTCGTCTGGTGTGCCACTCACGAGTAACTCTCCACTGTTCATAATGTACGCTCGATCGACAATTCCTAATGTCTCGCGAACGTTGTGATCAGTGATGAGCACTCCGATATTTCTTTTTTTCAATCCCTCAATGAGGTTTTGAATATCTGATACCGCTAGCGGGTCAACCCCTGCAAACGGTTCATCTAGTAAAACAAACTTTGGTTCTAAGGCCAAAGCTCTTGCGATTTCTACTCGCCTTCTCTCTCCTCCTGACAACGCTGATCCTTTCGACTTTCTCACGTGATCCAATTTAAAATCCAGGATCAGAGAGTTCATCATATCTTTGCGTTCGTTGCGGGAAAGATCTCTGTTTTCTAAAACAGCTAAAATATTTTCTTCTATCGAAAGATCGCGAAACACAGAAGCTTCCTGAGGAAGATAACCAATTCCATTGAGCGCACGCTTGTGAATCGGCTGTTCTGTGATATCGGTATCGTTCAATTGGATTCTTCCTTCATCTGCTTTTACCAATCCTACGATCATGTAAAACGATGTTGTTTTTCCAGCTCCATTGGGACCAAGAAGGCCCACAATTTCACCTTGAGAAACGCTCAATCCAACATTCTTCACAACGGTTCTTCCGCCGTAAGTTTTTTTTAAGTCAAAAGCTTCAAGCTTTGCGTGTTCCATCACTTTCCTTGCTACTCTTTTTCGCTTTCCTTTGCCTCTTTATCAAGAGTGATGTTGGTGTTGGCATCATCGACTTCAACTGTTTCAACATTCTCTTTAATAATAATTCTATTCCCTTTGATTATGTCTTTATCTTGAAAGACCTTGGGCAACCCTGTTAGTATAATCTTTTTATCACTAATAAGTCCTTCCAACTTTTCAGAAAAAGCTTTTCTCAAAAGGGGCTTTCCCTTTTGCAAAAGCCTCTCCTGTAATCTCACATCGTCATAAAGCGCATAATACTTGAGCCTTTTATTATAGTTTTCTAAAAAGACTTCCCCGCTATTGGCAAAAGCATCTAAGTTTTCTTTTTTAAAGGAAACATTTCCCTTCATTTGGGCCAGAGATTTCGGAGCGTCGATAGTTAAGAGATCCGTTGTAAAGCTCATACTTTCTTCGTATTCGCGCTTTCTTTTGATCAATCCTCTCACATCATCTTTGTATTCAAAAAACTGATCTTTCGGGCGATACATAGCAAATTTCGAATCGACAAAAATTTGATCATTCGTCGTCTCTGAAGTGCTCAAAGTTTTTACATTGTTGTTGGCGTAGAGCAATTCACCGTTATCGAGAATAGAAACTTTGTCTGCTTTCAAATTCGTGTTTGTCATTTTGATTTCAACTTCATTCTCCAGAAAAATTTCTTTTTTCTTCATGAGCGAACGAGAGTTTTTTGCCTGAAAGAGAATGGGCTCTAGCGGAGTATTGTCTTTATCATAACGATAAACAGCTCCATTTGGATTAAATCCGATGACAATTCCATCAGTCGAAGAAATGCTGAGTTCATTTGATTCGAATTCTAAAAATGGTTTCGATTTTTCGACAGAATAATATGTGACGTTTGTAAAAAAACTTTCTTCTACTTTATCACCAGAAGGTCCGTCTTTTGGAATCGCGTGCTCATTTCCGAAATCATCGAAATGGCCCATAAAGGAAATCAAACTGAGTCCAACACATGCGGAAATAAAAAATAAAATGAGGGCGTATTGGCGTATTTTCAAATCAGTTCCTGCTGAATTTTAATTCATGCTTTCTTATCGTATTATACCCCCCAAAAGCTTATAATTTTAAGCGTTTATTTTTTCTCATTTCACCTGACAGAGCTTGCTAACCCCTTGGATTCAAGGTATCGTTGAGCAAAATTATCAGCTACTTTTTAAAGGATTATGACGTGTCGTTAAAAGACCTGCAGAAGATCATCGACTCCGGTGTAAAACTCACTCCAATGATGGAGCAATATTTCCAGATCAAAAAAAATTATCCTGACACTCTCCTGCTTTTTCGCATGGGAGATTTTTACGAAGTTTTTTTTGAAGACGCCCGCGAAACATCTCGCATTCTAAACATCACTCTCACCCACAGAGGAAAAATTGGAGACACTCCAATTCCGATGGCAGGAATTCCTCATCACGCAGCTTCTGCTTACATTGATCGCATCACAAATCGCGGATTAAAAGTGGCGATCTGTGAACAAATCCAGGATCCAAAAGATGCCGTTGGAATTGTAAAACGTGGAGTGACTCAAGTTGTTTCTCCCGGAATGCCTTTTGATTTAGATAAAACGCAAGGACACGATCACCGTTATATGGTTTCTGCTTATAAAACGCAGAACGCTTATTTTATGGTCGCGCTCGATTTCACGACTGGTGATTTCCGCGGATTTAAATACGAAAGTTTTGAAGATTTCATTGAAGGTCTTCGTATGATCGCTCCTCGTGAATTCATCACGTACATGGGCCAGTGGCAACCAAAGGGGAATGGAGACGAAAAAGAAGAAGCGGATATCGAAACTCTTCTTAACCACTACGGTGTTTTAAAAACGCACCTGAGTGTTGAATACTTCACTCCGAAATTTTCTGAAATCTATATTGAAAAATTAATTCCTGGATATAAGCGCGATAAAATTTTAAAACTCGACGAAGATATTTTATCTGCCATAGGTGCTCTTTCTTTCTATGTTTGTTCAACACAATTAATGGAAAGCTTCATGCACATTCGTCCATTCAAAATGGTTTCGAATGTCGGAACGATGAAAGTGACATTGCCGACTCTCACGGGACTTGAAATTCTTCCAAAGTCACGCGAGACATATAAAGAATCTCTTCTTGGTTTCTTTGATAAAACAGAAACGGCGATGGGAGCGCGTTTATTAAGAACACTTTTCTCTTCCCCGCTTTATGATATCGATCAAATCAACACGCGTTTAGATACAATCGAATCGCTTACCCAAAATGATTCTTTGATTGTTGAACTTCGTTCAGAACTTTCTTCAATTCGCGATATCGAGCGTATCCTTGCCAAAGTAGCAATGAATAAAGGATCTGCATCGGATCTTATCAACCTTGCAGTGGCGACGAAGGCGTATAAAAATCTTCTCAACATCAGCAAGACTCTTCCGAATAAAACGGAACTTTCGACAGCTGAACTAAAAAAACTTTCAGAACTCGCTGATAAAATCACAAATACATTAAACGATGAAATCGGCGCAAGTTTAGAAAAAGGAAACCTGATTCGTTCAGGTGTTCATAAAGATCGCGATCGTTTGGCAAAACTTCACCTCAATGTAGGTGATGAACTACTCAAAATGGAAACGCGTTTACGTGAAGATTCTGGAATTCAAAAACTGCGTATTAAATCAAACAATGTTTCTGGATTTTTCATCGAAATCTCTAAAGGAAGTACGACAAAAGTTCCTAAGAATTTCGAACGTCGTCAGACTCTCGTGAATGCTGAACGCTACACGACTCCGGAGCTTACTCAACTAGAGAAAGAAACAATTACAGCGCAAACTAAGCTTGAAAAATTAGAACGCGAAATTTTCAAAGACCTTATCAACGAAGTTCACGAACTTCGTTTGTCGATCATGACGATGTCAGGTCACATTGCTTTGATCGATTCGTATCAAAGTTTGGCGAGTATCGCTCTTCAAGAGGGATTCACTCGTCCGTCTCTCGATGCCAAGAAACAAGTTCTCCATATCGAAAGCGGATTTCATCCTCTAATCAAATCATTGATCAAAGATCAATTCGTTTGCCACGATCTTCACCTCGATAACAAAATCTATTTCGGTCTGATCACCGGGCCCAACATGGCCGGTAAGACAACGGTTATGAGAGAAGTCGCGATCATTCAATTGCTCGCACAAATGGGTTCATTCGTTCCTGCAAAAGTGGCGAAGCTTGGACTTTGTGACTTCCTTTTCTCGCGTTTAGGTGCGAGCGATGACATCTTAAAAGGTCAGTCGACTTTCATGGTGGAAATGGCAGAGACAGCAGAAATTCTTCGTCACGCCACTGATAAATCACTCATCATTCTCGATGAAGTTGGAAGAGGAACATCGACATACGATGGCCTTTCAATCGCATGGGGACTTGTTGAACATTTCATTGAAGAGACAAAAGCACTTACTCTATTCGCCACTCACTATCATGAGCTGATCGATATCGCGGAAAAAAATCCTGCGGCGAAAAATTTAACAGTTGAAACAATCAATCACAAAGGTAACGTTCAATTCCTTTATCGCTTGATTGAAAAACCAGCTTCGCAAAGTTTTGGTATTTATGTAGCGAGTTTAGCAGGACTTCCTAAGAGTGTTCTTGCCCGCTCGCAAGAAATCCTTCATCAGCTGGAAACAAATCATCAGGCCCCAGTACTTGAGCAAAAGACTGCATCAAAAACATCTGTGCAAAGTTCACAATTGTGTTTCTTAGAAGATCTCAAAACAGAAGAAATTCCAGAATATTTAAAAGCATTGGAAGAAGAAATTACGAAAATCGATGTAATGAAAATGACTCCGATTGATGCTCTTTTAAAACTTAATCAGTTAAAAACTCAGCTGGAACTTCAATAAGAGCCGGCAGGAAATTCCTACTTTAATCAAATTCATTTTTTCTCCTGAGCGCTCGATAAGTCTATCAGAGCTGCTTAGGAGGATTTTATGTTTCAAACCAACGATCTATTAAAAAAAAGAGTCTATGCACTGACCACTGATTTTTTTATCATCGTTGTGGCCAATTATTCTTTCATGGCCTCATTCACTAATTTTGTGAGAACGATTTTTTTCCACTTATCACTTCGCTCACAAATGTTTCTCATCAATAAACTTTCAGTGATGTCTTCTATTTCTTTGATGGCGCTGACATTCGCGTACTTTTCTCTTTTCTATTTTGTGACTAACGGTCGCACGATGGGAAAAGCCGTTTTTGGATTAAGAGTTGAAACAAAAGATAAAACGGAAATGACCTTAGTTCAGGCAATGCAAAGATCATTTGCTTACTTTACATGCTCAATGTTGGGCTCGTTTCTCTTTGCTCTTTCTTTCATGAGAAAAGACAACAAAAGTCTCGCTGATATGTTTTCGGGAACAACAGTGGCCTTTGATCAAAAAGAAGCTGCAGTCGTAGCTGAACGTGGAACTGAATTCCAATTAACTTTACTTAAAACGATTGAAGAACCTGAAGCTGTTAACACAGAAGAAGAAGTCGAATACTTCGAACAAAATAAAGCTGCTTAATCAATAATAAAAAAAGCCCTCTTTCGAGGGCCTTTTACTTTCTAGTCTACTTTTACATTAACTTCCGTACTCGCCGACAATTCTTTCCCATCATTTAAAACGCTCTCCCCTAGATCAGAGAAATCGAGTTTTAATTTCAGACGAACTGTATGTGTACGAACAAATACACCACCTAGTTTTGGAGCACCAAATTTTTCCAGATCGACAGTGACCTTTGTATTCGTTCCATCAAATGATGTTTCAAATTGTGATCCTGTGATTGTTTTGTCGATCTTCACATCGTCTTTTTTCCCAATAAAAATCGCAAGCGTTGCATGTTTAGCATCCAATTTACCGGCAACAGTGAATTCAACTGAACGTGAGTGAAGAACAACATTTTGAATTCCACTCTGGGTAAATTTGAAATTTTCCAGACGGTTGAATAGTGTGATCTTATAAAGAGCTGCGATAGTGTTTACATCATCCGCACTCGCAGTCTTAATATCTTTCTGAGCAAAAGCGAGAACGTGAGAATCATCATTGACTGCGCTTGCCGAAAGAACCAAAGATCCTTTTGTATCAAGAGCTACGTTGAAATCAGTATCTGCACTTGTCGCTTTCGAATCAAATTGCATTTGGACGTGAGCTTTGTGAGTTTTAAGAAGTTTTTCGTGAGGCACTTGCACTTCTTTTGTACATTCGTATTCTTCATCTTTGTATTTTGTTTCTTTATGACAAACTTGTTCTTTGTATGGAACTTTTTTACAAACATTTTTCGCTGGAACGTCTTTGCATTCTTTTTCCATGTGATCTACACAAACTTGATCTTGCTTTGGAACCTGACGACAAATTTCATCACCCGGAACATCTTCACAAACTTGCTGTGAGCTTGATCCATTACAAACCTGTTCTTGTCTCGGCACTTGTGTACACTGTTGTTGTCCTGGAATAGTTGTACAATCCTGGCGCGATTGATTTGTACAGACTTGCTCTTGTCTTGGAACTTGTCTGCATTCTTGGCGAGAAGGACCTTGAGAACATTCTCTTTCTTCATAAGGAGCTTGACGACATTGTCTTCCACCAGGAGTGTCAGAACATTCTTCGTGCGCAGGAATTTTTTCACATTTGTTTTCGCCGTTGATGATACGACAACGAATATCAGGTGGAACCTGATGACACTGATGTCCGCCTGGAGTATTTGTACATTCTTCGTGGTAACGAATCACTACTTTACATTGTTGTTCACCAGGAACAGTCGTACATTGATTATCGTAACGAGTTTCATAATGACATGAAGGCTCGTTTACTGTGCGACACTGCTGTTGTGATGGACCAGTTGAACACTGATTTTCATAACGAGTTTCTGTGTGGCATGTTGGGGTTGTTTCGTAATGACACTCTCTATGAGTTGGAGTTGAACACTCCTCTTCCATATGAGTTTCTGTATGACAGATTGGATGATTGACGTCGCTGCATTCCTGATGAGCAGGAACATCCTGACATTCTTTTTTGTATTTCGTAACGTCTTTGCAAACGTTATCTTCATAAGGAACTTGTCTCGTGCAAGTGTCTTTCACTTGCTCTGTTGTGTACGTTGTTTCTTTTAACCAGTTTTCTAAATCAAACGCTTCTTCTTTTTGGCTTGAGTAACTGATGTCCTTTTCTACGTCGGCATTGGCCAGATTCATCTGCATTAAAAGACAACAGGTAGTCACTACCTTGATGATTGTGTTCATTGGAATTCCCCCTCTCTAAATTGAACAGCAATGCTAAGGCAATCTGAATGCCAAAAATTTTCTTTCTCATAAATGCGTCAAGAGCGCTAAACATTATTCACGTGCAATTGAACTGGTTTCCTTCTGACTCCGAAGAAAATAGTCAGAATACCACTGCGTTATAAACGAGAGTATCATTTCTTCCACTTCGGATCTGTCAGCGCTTCACGCAAAAATATTTCGAGATATTTTTTTTCAAGAGGAGTTAAGAGCAAACGATTTTCAAGTTTCGGTGTCGTCGGCCCTTGTGAAGAAAGCCAGATCTCATCCAAACGCGCTGGATTTTTTTCGATCTCGACTGCGACTGGAATTTTTTCTCTGCGCTCATTACTCACTTCAAACTCATTGAGCATTTCGCTGATGTGATCATAGTGATCAATCACTTCACCCAAGGTTTGATAAGCTCCGTTGTGCATATAAGGTGCAGAGAGAGCGACATTTAACAAACTTGGTACTTTGAAGAAAAAGTTTTGCGCGGAATTTTTTATAATGTCACCTCTACCTTTATCAGTCACAAGAGGAATCGCTCCCCAATCGGGAACGGAGACAGAAGCAAAGAGAGAATTATTTCCAAGCTCACTTCCCGTGTGACAGTTGATGCATTTTCCACTACCTAAAAAAATAACGAGACCTCTTTTTTGTTCATTTGTCATGGCCGCATTATCGCCTCTTAAATAACGTTGAAAGGAAGAACCGGTTGAAGAGAATTGTTCGCTCTCAAAACTCGCAATGGCTTCACTCACGTGACCGATATTAATTTTTTCAATCGGCGTTTGCGGATACGCTGTTAAAAATAAATCGTGATACGTTTTATTCTTTTTTAATCGTGAAACAATTTTTTCCCACGCTTCGACATTGTTCTTACTATCGGCGATATCATTCTCTCCTTTTTTTCCTAGCATTTCTGCTTCACTCACCATTGGAAAAAGGGCCTGTGCCGCAATCGAGGAAGTCATCGTTTTAGTAATAGTATTCGACTGAGGATGTTCACCATTTAGTGCATTTTCCGGCGTTGTAAAAACTTTTTTTTCATGATCGTAAGCAACTCGTCCGTCCCAGAACATAAATGCTTTTTTTCCAGCGCCGATATTAAAAAGCGCCGGAGCATTTCTTCTTAAAATATTTTTTCCATTTTCACTTTGAGACATAGGAAACGTATCACTCGTTCCTGTCGCAGGATTATGGCAAGTTTGACAACTTATACGCTTATTTCCGGAAAGAATCGGATCGCTGAAAAGTTTTTGTCCGAGTTCAATCAGTTTGCGATTGGGATTTGGTTTGGGAACTTCGAGCGCTGTTATATTGTGGCGTTTGAGTTCCTTATGAATAAAGGGATCGAGAACGATATTTTTTTCTTGAGAATAAGATACAGAAAGAGAAAGTTTGAGAACTAAAAACAAGACACTCATATTTCACCAGCCTTGGTTAAAGATCCCTCCTGGAGTGCAAATAAAAAGGGCCGCTTGTTGCGGCCCTTGTAGTGTTATCAAATTTTATTCAAGCATACTTCTTAACATCCATGCCGTTTTTTCATGGATCTGAAGTCTTTGAGTAAGAAGATCGTTTGTTGGTTGATCATCACACTCATTTACGATTGGAAATAATCCACGTGCTGTTCTGATAACTTGCTCATGACTTTGAACAAGGTCAGCAATCATTTGGCTTGCATTCAATTCTCCAGTTGTTTCTTTCACTGAAGTTAATTTTGCAAACTCATGATATGAACCTGGAGCTTTTACACCAAGGGCCCTGATACGTTCTGCCACTTGATCAACAGCATCTGCAAGTTCTGTATATTGTCCTTCAAACATTGTGTGTAATGCTTGGAAGTGAGGACCAGTTACGTTCCAGTGGTAGTTATGAGTTTTTAAATAAAGTGTATAAGTGTCTGCTAGAAAGTGAGCAAGTCCTTTTGAAATCTGCTCGCGTCCTTGTTCACTAATACCAATGTCGATTTTCGCTTTCATAGTAACTCCTTCCAAATAATAATTCCTAGTGTAACGATAATACCACTAACCAAAGTTGGGTTTAAAATATATTTACCCCAATTATAATTTCTTGTTTCAAACTTCATGCTCGCTTTAATGGCCTTCTTAATACTTTTCAAAGATTCATAAATTTTCGTACTAATCATTGCACCGCTGGAAAAAATAA
This sequence comes from uncultured Bacteriovoracaceae bacterium, assembly GCA_966211875.1. Classification (GTDB taxonomy): domain Bacteria; phylum Bdellovibrionota; class Bacteriovoracia; order Bacteriovoracales; family Bacteriovoracaceae; genus Bacteriovorax. The sequence goes on along the minus strand of CBIHNP010000009.1, from coordinate 139,905 downwards.
GTACGAAAGGAACAAACTTCACTCCTGATCCACTAATATGTCCACCTAGTCCACTCGCTACAATTGTGGCAGCAGCAATGAACAACGATCCCACAAAAGTAAGAAGAGGATCTATTCCCAAATTCATAAAATTATAAGCGCACATCACTCCGACAAATAAACTGTGAACAACAATTCCAGCCATCAACGAATAACTTAATCCAGGGTGAGCGATATTCATCGTCGCTCCTGTGGCAAAACCAATCGGCAAACACTTAATGAGAATAATCATCAATTGCGAAGTTGCCGACTGCTCTCTTCTTTCTAAAAAGGGAGTGGGTTCATCAAACATTCCATCCACTAATTTATGAGAAAGAAGAACATAAAAAACGCCTGCTAAAAACGCTAAAACAAAATTCCATAAATCGTTGCTGTTATACAGGGGAGCTCGCGCCATATCTTCTAAAAATAATGGCCAGTTAAAATTAAGTGCCGTTATAAGAAAAACAAATCCTAAAAAAAGTTCTAATTTTTTTGTAATCGATTTTTCTTCTTCGAATGAGTTGTTTTTAATAAGGACAGTTAAAGACCCAAGTGCGGTTGCCCCACCTGCTATAAGTCCTCCAATCATGCCCAATAAAAGTCCGCCCATTTTGCTTTCCCTCGTTAGACAGTATCGAACATTTTGGTGAATAAGAACAATTGATAAAACTTACGGTTCTATAGGGAAAAGCTATGAACAAAGGCCCTCCAGAGAAAGAGGGCCTTGGAATTGTTACTACTTAGTCCAATTAAAATGAAGTTCTTTTAACTGAGCTTCACTTGGACGAGAGGGAGCTTGCGACATCAAATCACTTGCCGAAGTTGTCTTCGGGAATGCGATTACATCGCGAATAGAATCACTGCCTGTAAGAATCATGATTAAACGATCGAGACCGAAAGCAAGTCCACCATGTGGAGGCACTCCGTATTTAAGAGCTTCAATGAAGAATCCAAATTGATTTTTTGTTTCTTCAGGAGTGAAGCCGAGAACCTGGAACATTCTGTCTTGTACACTTTGATCGTAGATACGAATTGATCCACCACCTATTTCGTATCCGTTACAAACAACATCGTATGCTTCTGCTGTGAGTGTTCTAAGCGGTCCGTTTGGATCTTTATGATCAGCGTTCATGAACACATCAAGTTTATCTCTCGATGGCATTGTGAACGGGTGGTGACAAGCTGTATAGCGACCTTCATTCCACTCAAGTAGAGGGAAATCGTATACCCATAGGAACGCTTTTTCTGTTCCGATAAGATTTAATTTATGTCCTAGGTTTCTTCTTAGAGCGTCTGCACTTGCGTGAGCAACTGAGTGATCGTTGTCAGCGAAGAACAACCATGTACCGTCACCTTTTACTTCTGAAAGCGCGAACAATTGTTTTTCAATATCATCAGTGATGAATTTTGAAATACCAGTCGATCTCTCGCCTTTTGAAAGTTTGTAGAATGCTACACCTTTTCCTCCGTGAGGTTTTACAACTTCAACGAAAGCATCTGTATCTTTACGAGTGAATTGGCCCATTGATTCCGGAACAAACATCGCTTTAATTAAACCACCAGCTTCAGCCACAGTTTTGAAAGTTGCAAACTCTGAAGTTTTAAAAACATCTGTCACGATCATTTGCTTTAGAGCAAAACGGACATCTGGTTTATCACAACCATAAAGGTTCATTGCATCTTTGAAAGTCATCATAGGAAGCGTGAATGTATCACTTAGATCGAAAACTTTTTTCAGAATTTTTTCAACTAAGTTTTTCATATACTCTTGAGTAGAGAATGAAACTTCAATATCCACCTGTGAAAATTCCGGTTGTCTGTCTGCACGTAAGTCTTCATCACGGAAACAACGACAGATTTGGAAATATTTATCTGTCCCACCAATCATCAAAAGCTGTTTCAATGTTTGTGGCGACTGAGGAAGAGCGTAAACTTGTCCAGGGTGAACACGTGAAGGAACGATATAATCGCGGGCCCCTTCCGGTGTCGACTTGTAAAGAATCGGAGTCTCTACTTCAACAAAGTTTTCGTCACCTAAAAGTGATCTAATTTTATTCATCGTTCTTGAACGAAGAAGAAGAATGTCTTGTAATTTTTTTGTACGAAGATCGAGGTAACGATATTTCAAACGAAGATCTTCTGTCGCTTCCACTGAACCGTAAGGAAGAAAAGGAATTGTATCGATGTCTGATTTAGAAAGTAATTGCAACGATGTTACTTGAACTTCGATTGCTCCTGTTTCCATGTTTGCGTTTTGCGCCTCTGCAGGACGGGCCGCAACCACACCAGTTGCCATGATCACTGATTCCAGTGAACATTTTTTTAGATCATCAATATTTCCTTGAAAGCTTGCGAATCCTAATTGTGTGAGACCGAATTTATCGCGCAAATCGATGAAGTGAAGACTTCCAAGATTTCTGTATTTATTTACCCATCCACACAATGTAACAGTCTTACCGATGTCACTTGCCTTTAGTTCTCCGCAGTGGTGAGTTCTCATTAATCCCTTGATTGCGCTGCTCTTCGTATTCCCTGTATCCACAGTTGATTTCTCCTCTAAAATTGACGACAATTTCCCAATAGAACAACCGGGAAATAGCTATGACCACTATAACTCAGAACGCCCTAAAGCGAAATTTAAATCTATGGATTCTCACTGTGACAACTGCTGTAACAATGAGCAGTGTTGCTTGGGGAAAAGACCATTTCCAAATGAAAAATCCCTCTGGAAACACCGTAGATGTAAGACTCGCTCTTACGCGCGCTGAGCACACGCAAGGTCTAAGCGGACTAAAAGCATCTGAGTTTAAGGATTCCATGGGAATGCTCTTCGTGAATCCTGAAATGGGAGCACGTCGCTTCTGGATGCCGGACACGTTTTTTAATTTAGATATCATCTTCCTCGATAAAGATCTCAAAGTTGTCGCGATTGAAAGTGATGTTCCGGCGCATCCGGGAATGAAAGAGCCACCGGAAATTTACAAGACCGGAACGTACTACGCGCAATTTATTTTAGAAACAAAAGCAGGTGCTGCTTTTGGAAAGAAACTCAAAAAAAATGATCAGCTAAAATTTACTGGATCTGCTTCTCTTTCGGAAATAGCACTAAAAACTCGTCTGATGCGATAAATCCTAAATTGTCTCTTACAAGTTTTTTCTGGAAAGCTACATCCGTTTGCATGCGTTCGATCTCGTGAACCAATTGCATATTTTCTTTTTTGATACGATCAAGTTCGTTTAAACGATCGTTATAAACTGAACGACGAGAATAAAAATCTGTAATCCCACCGTGAGCGAAAACAAGTCTTAAAATCATAATCGCACAGAAGGCCCATGCCCCTTTTACAAGATAACCAACAATCGTTGGATCCATCGATTTTGTTTTTTTGCGAGTACCGGAAGTTGAATAACTAATCTGGCTTGCTACTTTTCTTGGTGTACGTTTCGCAGGAGTGAAATCTGCTTCATCAGGACGAGCTACACTTTTTCTTGTCACTATCGCTGAGCTTCTCGTTTCAACAGAAGAGCGTGCGCGTTCGTGAGCGCGCGGTCTGCGTGGGGGAACTTGTTCAGCTTCTTCTTGTCTTACTTCCTCTTGTCTCGCTTCCTGCACTGGAGGTGCTTGATAAACTGGTTGCACAGGTGGTGCTTCCATTCTCGTTTCTTGCTGTTGAGGTTTATCAAAAAGAGAAGCTTGCTCTTGTGGAGCAGCTGCTTGTTGCATTGGTGGTTGTGGCGGAGGAGATTGGCGATTTCTTTCGGCCTGACGAGCGCGGTTTCTTTCAATCGCTTTGCGAAGTCTTTCATTCGCAATCGTCGAAGTATCTATTCCATCATCGTATTGTTGCTGTTGTTGTTGAGCCTGTGTAGGACCACTAGATTGAGTGCTATTACGCAAATGCGTTTCTTTTGAACGGTCAAATGAAAATTCCAAGCAAACATCCTGTCGTTAGAGGAAAACAAAACATCCTGTTTGTTTTAGTTTAACCGAGCTTGTTTTTGACTTCAATCCAAAATTTACGAACAATTGCGAGTTCGTGGAAGTAATAAAAAAGAGTGCGCCCGACACTGTTGTCTGGAAAATTTTCCAGCTCTGTGTGGTTCGTTCCTTCGAGGAAGATATTCTTGAAAGATATAAAACTTAAATGCTCAGGTTTAGAAGAGGCCACCGTAAAACTCTTATCATCGCAAGAATATTCGCTGATTGGGAATGAACTGCGAAGAAGAGTACGTGCTTGATTCATGCGAAGAGCGGCCACGGCACCGTCACCGATAGGACCAAGTTGAATATATTTTTCAGCGCGGTTGATTCCATGTGAACGGAAGAAGATTTCAAAACGGCCCTCTTTTGCCGCTTCTGTCCCCTGTTCAATGTTCATCCACCAGCTGAATCCCGGGTCACTGATATTGCAAACGGCATCTTCCTGATGAGGAAAACGGCGATTGATAATTTGTTCGCGAACGGCTTCCGCTAGTTCGAAACTTTTTGTTTCAAAAAATTCGACAGTCTCAGCGTTTGCTTCGCGATCGAGTTTTAAAACAATTCGTTTAGAAGATGAGAGGTCTTTTAATTCTTCGATAGCTTCACGAATATTGTGAGCTGAAAAACCGCGAACACAAAAAGTGCTCATTCCATTGTCGATTTTATAAATGATTCCCGGAGTTTCTGGAAGAACGGGGGTCGCAACTGTTGTGACTTCAAAAACAACTTCTTTCATTTCCGCTTGAACTTCCACTTCCATTGGGATTTCTGGAACTTCCGAAATTAAACTATCTGCGAGATCGTAAAGATAATCATCGTCGAGATCGTCATTAAAAAGGGATTGCTGCACGGCCGGAGTGACCGAATTTGAACGCAAGTACTCAGTGAGTGCGAGTGTCTCTTGCAAAAGTGTATCTAAGCTTAAATCAGATTCGTTCATTTCTACCTATCAAATCCTATGATGGAAAACTTTTTTTAATCTCAGTAATTAATTGTAGAGTGAAAAACTCTTTTCTGACAAGCAATTATTCGCACTCTCTTTTACCAAAGGAACATGAGAAGTTGAATCAGCAAAATGACAATGAAAGGAGAAAAATCCAACGGTAGATTTGGAGGAAGTTTTTTGCGAATCGGTTCGCAAGAATAATTGCAGATTTTATGAAGTTCTCTTCTCCATTTGTGTTTCTCCAATTGCGGAAAATAACTGCAAATGGCATCGACGATAAGTGCGAGCATATAAAGTTCTAACAGCGTTCTGATTATACTCATTTTCCTAACCCCAACTCTCTTCTTTCTTTATAAACATGACAAATACAAGCGCCGTAAAAGAAAAAGCACATCAGATAAAAAAGCCAGACCACTCCCATCACTGACGTATAGAGATCGCCGTAGTTTCTCATCAAGCTTGTGCGAACATAATACATGTAGACCCAAAAAAGCGATTTCCCGAGGAAGATCGAGACCGAAAACGCCAATGAGGCCACAAAAGCTTCCTGAAATTTTATTCTCCAGTTAAATAACCAACGATAAAGAAGGCTGAAATAAATAAGAAGAATTCCAATGTGAAGAGTTGTCGAACTCAACCAATAAGATTTTTTCAAATTAATTTTCATGAAAAAGTTAATTGAGGGACGGAGGAAATCAAAATTATCGTACAAAATATGAGTCACGTAATTCGATTGGACGAACTTGATAGTGTAAATAATGATCGGCGGAAGGATAAAAACAATACTCAACATAACGAGTGTCATCGCGATAATACCAAACCCTTTCAAAATTCTCCAAAGTGATAAAACGCTTTTATCATCAGTGATAAAAAAAACGCCCATCCAGATTGAATTGATGAAAGTAATTGTTGTCACGGCCAGGAAGAAAAAGTTCATGAGGGTGAAATTTGTTCCGGCGAAAAGAGGGCCCTTAATGAGTGTCTGCAATTTCATCAGAAGTTGCGGGGCCATTTCCGGGAAAAACTGAGAACCGAGAATAAAAATATATTTTTGCGTTCGATCGAGGTTTCCTAAAAAGTATCCGATCCCTCTCACCATCAAAAGGGCAAAGGGAACAATTGTGATCAATGCATAGAAACTCGATGAAGAAGCTAAAGTTGTCCCCTTCTTTTTATAAAAAAGAACCGCTCCTCGATAGAGATTGGCCACACTGTCTTTGCAAAATGCTACGAATGATCCCATAGGGTAATGCTAACGGAAAGTTCCCTGTTTTAAAACTTAAAAAAGCGAAAGTTGTCCGCCACGGAACTCTTCAAAATTCTGACCGAAGAGAGAAAGAACGCTGTCAGCGATCGGGGCCAGTTGTCGTTCGATATAATAATCGTAATCGATATCGTCGTGAGGAAGCTCAATCGGGACCGCTCCTCTTAAAGTCATCACATATTGTGGACGCCTTTTCACAATTCCCGTTTTTTCATAGAGGATTTTGGCCGCTTTGGCATGAGGAGGAATATTTTTAATGTATTCGTCGAGAGGTTTACTCAGACGTTTACTTAAAACTAAGTCGCCATCTGATTCTCTCGCGAGAAGTTTTCGTAATGTTTCTTCAATGAAAGAGCGAATGTCTTCACCGTAAAAAATTCTTCGCATGAGCTCGTATTGAAAATTGCGGGCAAGCAAGCTCCAGTCGGAGCGAACATATTCCATTCCCGTGAGAACGATATCTTCAACCGGGCCGTCTTTTTCCATTTTATAAGTCAGGCCTGCGTATCTTTTTTTGGCCCCTTCACCCAATCCTCTTGTCGATGTCAGAATGAGTTTTTTAAAAAATTTATCGTATTGAATTTCCAATCTTGATTCGACGTTAAAATCTTTGAGCAATTTATCAAAGAGAAAAGCATTAACTTTTTTCACCAGTTCTTTGCCTTCGTTCTCATGATTTTCGAAACTCTTCAATTGTACGAAAATCGAATCAGTGTCTCCATAAAACACTTCAAATCCTTTACTATTTAAAAACTCGACGACTGTTTTTAAAAGCCATTGCCCTGATCCCGTAATTCCGTCAGGTAAATCTTCGTGATAAAAACGACAACCGCTCGATCCCATGACCCCATAAAAACTATTCATCAAAATTTTTACAGCTTGGGAAAGATTCGCGTTTTTTGAAGCTTTGGCATTCGCACGTCGCCCGAGAAGTTCGGCAATTTTCCCAGGGAGAATATGGTGTTCGCGGGAAAATGTGATTCCTACCGGAGTCGTCAAAGGATTCACTGCTCGCTCAGCTCTGGAAAGAGGATCGATCAAGAATGTTTGAATCAAAGTCGGATACAAACTTTTAAAGTCCATTACCAGAACGTTATCGTGAACACCGACAGTCGGATTAAGAACGAATCCTCCTTTCGCCTGTCTCGTATAAAAAATGTCTGCGACATTTGGAGCAACGTAACCATATTCATGCAATGGCGGAAGATAAAAATGATCGAAAGCCGCGGTTGAACCTCCCACTCTCTCCAGTAAAAGTCCTGAAATGAGCGAGCGGTTTAAAAGTAAATCGAGTAAACGAGTTTTTTCAAAAATATCCAGGACGAGTTCAGCATCTTTTAAATTATACTTAGCGAGAGAAAGTTTATCTTCGCGAAAACGTCTTTCAATTTCTTCCCATTTGTCGAAGACTTCATCTTCGTCGATATCTTTTCCTTCACCTAAAACTTCTTTGGCAACACTGTTTAATTTATAACTATCAAAAGAAAAGAAATTTGTTTTGAGGGCCCAAGGCCCATCGATGATCACGCGTCCTTCGATATTGAGAGTCCATTCGCCTCTGGCATTTTGATACATATCGAGTGGTCTTTTTCCTCTTCCCAGATAAAGCGGAGTTTTTAAATCTTTGGATTTTTTCTCGATGAAGTGAAAATCAAAACCGATGACATTCCATCCGGTAAAAATATCGGGATCGAGACGTTGAGTGGCCTTTTGAAAATTTTCCAGAAGAATTTTTTCTGTCGGACAAAAGAGAACTGTTTCATTCGACGATTCATTTCCCAACATTAAAACTTTATCTTCTTTTTTTCCTTCCGGTCCTCTAAACGAATAGGCCAGTGAATAAAGTCTCCCATCTTTTCCTGTTTCGATATCAAAGGACATCATTTTGCAAGTTGGATAGTGGTGACCTTTATCAATTTTAGGATTATGGAAAATGAGAAGTTCGGGATTTTTTTTATCAATGTTCGCCTCTCCCGAAATCGTCACTTGCGCAAAAAGGTCCGAGTCCATGAGAAAACGTTCGAGGGGTCTGATATCCGATTCAAATGTTCGCGTTCCGGAATTTTCAAACTGTGTTCTTTTCGCTTTTAAGTCCGCTTGGTTCTTACATTCTATTTTTTCAACAGGCGTTCCATCTAAGTTTTTAAACGCCGAAATATTTTTTGTTTCGATATAAAAATAATTTTTAAAATGATCGATGGTGACGAGAAAAGAACCGGCGTCTGACTGTCCGTAGAGTTTTAGAAGGAGGTGATCATCTTGATCAATACTGTGCCCTGATAAAATAAATCCTTCTATTTGTTTATACATATGGGGTAGAATAACATGCACGATTTTTTAATCCAAACTCTATTTGCTAGGGGAGATATCCAATGAAGGAAATGTATCCAGAAATTCAACCGTATAGTTCTGGTTTCTTAAAAGTTTCAGATCTTCACACAATTTATTTTGAAGAAGCAGGAAATCCTAAAGGAAAACCAGTTGTATTTTTGCACGGAGGTCCGGGCGGAGGATTAATCGCGAATTATCGTCGTTACTTCAATCCTGAGAAATGGAGAATTATTTTATTTGATCAAAGAGGTTGTGGACAATCTACTCCATTTGCAGAATTAAAAAACAACACAACATGGGACCTTGTTAGCGATATCGAAAAACTTCGCAACCATCTTTCGATTGCAAAGTGGGCCGTTTTCGGAGGCTCGTGGGGATCGACACTCGCTCTTTCATACGCCATCAAACACGCCGAAAAATGTACAGAACTTTTCCTGCGTGGAATTTTCTTATTGAGAAAAAAAGAAATTGATTGGTTTTATCAGGAAGGATGTTCAAAAATTTATCCGGATGCCTGGGAAGAATACGTAAAACCTATTCCAGAAAATGAGCGCCACGATTTCGTAAGCGCTTTCTACAAACGTTTAACATCTGAAGATCCGCGCGTGAGAAAAGAAGCCGCGAAAGCTTGGTCAATCTGGGAAGGATCAACTTCAAAATTAATTCCTGAATCTGATGTTGTCGCCCGTTTCGGCGAAGATGAATTTGCAGATGCGTTTGCCCGCATCGAATGTCACTATTTCATCAATAAAGGATTTTTCAGCGAAGACAACTTTCTGCTTAACAACGTCGATAAGATTCGCAAAATTCCGACAGTGATTGTTCAAGGACGTTACGATGTTGTTTGTCCGGCTGAAAGTGCATGGGATCTTCATCGCGCTTTCCCTGAAGCAAAATTCCATTTAATTGCAGACGCAGGTCACTCACTTTCTGAAAAAGGAATTACAGACGCATTAATAAGAGCAACAGACGAAGCTTAAAAAATATTTAACGTATAAGGAGATACAATGAAATTGCTTGTGAGTTTATTATTGTCATTCGCTCTCTCTAGCGCGATGGCCGCCCCAAAACAAGAAAAACTGATTAAATTAAATTTTGCTTATCCAGCACTCGGAACTGTTATCAGTGCACCGATTGGAATGATTTTAGAAAGAACTGATATCCTGAAAATTTACGGTTTCGATGCAACTGTAAAAGGATTGGGAACTGGAAAAGAATTAAAGACTGCCATGATTTCTGATCAGGCAGATGCTATTTTAACGAGTGAATCAAACTTTCAGGTTCTTCGTGCAAGCAACTTTGAAGCTTACGCGATCTCTACTCTTGGTTCAGCGGGAAGACTTGCTCTTGTTGTAAAAAACGACGGAAAAATTTCCAAGCTTGAAGACTTGAAAGGAAAAAAAATTGGAGCACTTTTCGGGACAACTGTTCAACAAAGAGCTCTTGAATGGAAAAATAAAATTGATCCGAAAGGAATCTCTCTCGTGAACCTTGGTTCAAATGCCGCTCTTGTTTCTGCGCTTGAAGCTGGCGGAGTTGATGCCATCATGATGTGGGACCCGTTCCTGGAAGAAGCCCTTCGTACAAAGAAAGTAAAACTTCTTGGAACATCTGATTTCGATTTGATCAACCTTATCAGCAAGTCTTATGCCGACAAACATCCTGAAGCGATCAAAAAACTAAACGGTGCTCTTGTTGATGCCTTTTACTATTACATCAATCACAAAGAGCAGGTTAATAAGTGGTACAGTGAAGTCGTAAAAATTTCTCCAGAAACACTTGATGCTGCTTCTAAAGTTAACAAAAATTACAATGTAACTAAACTTTCAGACATCGATATCAAAATCACTCCTGCCTTCAAAGCAAATATGGAAAAAGTGACTGACTTCTTAGTTAATGAAAAAGTAATCCCGGCAAAACCCGAAATTAACTCTTACTACAAATCTGAATAACTCCCAATGAAAGGCCCGCCTGTCGGGCCTTTTCATATCCTAATCCTTACAGACTCATTGATATTTCTTATACGACAAATCTTTTGCCTCCATGTTAGGGATACTTAAAATTCCAGGGAGGACTATGAAACTTTTAACTTCACTCACACTATGTCTATTTGTTTCTTCAACTGCTTTTGCCGGCGAACCTTCTTATGATGAATCACTCATGATCAACGTTCACAAAGTTGAAAATCTTCTCAAACGCGCAGAGAGTGTTGGTAAAACTCCGGCCGGAGAAATCTGTCAGGTCGAAATTAGAAGAATCGAAGACGGCTACTATACTCTTGCCGGCATTGGAGAAGGAAATGAAATTTTAGTCGGACTCGATATTGAAGCTTACGGAAAAATTCAATCACAATTCACAAAACACTCAGTGAAAATTTCTCAAGAAGGAATGGATGGAAGTGAAGGTTTAGTGATGAAAGAAGAATACGCTACAAAACACTTAATGGTACAAGTGGAAGAAGACGAAGGTGGCTGCTTCAGCAGTAAACATCAGCAGCTTACTTGTTATCTCCCACTCAAATAATTTATTTCATTTTATTTAAAATCTCTTGGCACCAACTCTTGTCGTCAGATGAGAGTTGGTTAAAAGCTTCTGTCATTTTCGCTTTCGCTTCTTCAAATCCAAGCTGATTGCGACGAGCTTTTTCCACAAGTCCCATTACTTCAAAACCAAAGAAAACTTCCAGTGGTTCATTTCCATGTTGAGCGACAATCGCAAGACATTTTTCTGCATGTTCAAAGGCCTTGTCGAGAACGTCGGCCTTTAAAAAAGCATGGGCCAGGCGATATTCAGCGCGTTCCACTTCTTTCCACGTTCCTGCAATTTCCCAAAACTTTCTTCCTACGTAAGCTGCCTGGATCATCAAGTTTGATTCGTCTTGAGACAGTTGAGATTTTTCTTCAAGTGCGCATGCGAGATTATTTCCGGCAATCGCAAGTCCTCTGTTCGCAGGATCATTTTTAGCTAATTTATTTTTTGCGATTTCATGAGCGCGATCTAAATACTCGCCTGCTCTTTTAATATCATTTTGAGAAGCAAGAGCAGAAGCCGTCATTCCCAGAATTCGCACCTGATCTGAGTCCGAAAAATGTTCTAATGAAAATTTTGAATTTTCGCCGAGAGAAAGAGCTGCAATATAACGATCAATACCGGAATAATCTGTGAGATGAGGACTTGTTTTAAGAGAGTTTAAAAGATGGATTCCCTCTTTCCAATGACCAAGATGTTCCCCACTCACGTGAGTTACTAAATGGGCCATCGATGTCACATCGTCTGCCGATTCAAGAAGAGAAAAATGATTTTTAAAATCATTCATCAGTTTTGATGATTGGTCCGCGTGAATCGCCCAGGCATCATTGATGTATTCTTTGAATGTCATAAAGTTTTCTCCATCACGATATTGGTTTCAATATAACCTAATTTTTTATACAGCTCATGAGCACGCTGATTGTGCCCGAAAACATGAAGACCGATATGTTTCAATTCAAGCGCTTTCACTTTTTCTTCAAGTAAAAGCATGGCTTCTTTGCCGTAACCTTTTCCTCTTTGATTTTCTTCAACCACAATATCTAAAATATAAGCTTTGCGATTATCGCTCGGACCTCTTTCGCAAAACCAGATAAAACCAACCGTTTCATCTTTCTCTTTCATCGCAAAAATATACTGATCGGGAGACCCTAAACCATTCGGTAAATAACGATCGAAATCTCCTCTCGCTTTTGTTTCAGCTTCTGCATCTGTTAATCCATTGGCACGAATATTTTCCGCTTTATATTCACGGAAACTTCTTTCGTACCAGAAATCATATTCTGCCTGAGTGACTTCAACCAATTTCATAAATCTCTCTGTTGGATAGGAAAAAATTATTCTTTTTCTACAGTTACACACATAAATGAAGCGAGCTTCATAAATTTTCCAAACTTATAGGGATCGAGTGTTCTTAGTGCATCGATAGGTTTTAAATCTTCCACGCGAAGAATTTTAAATCCCGCTGTAATGAGTGGATTGATTACTTCTTCAAAGGAACGATAATAGTCCGGCATAGTCACAGGTTCATCCGTAAAACCTTTCCAGGAAGCTTCTACGTATTGAACACCGAATGCACACTCTGGTTTATACCAATTCCATGATCCGAGTGGATGTTGAATCGTAAAAATAAATTTCCCTTTCGGTTTTAACAAACGATGAAATTCAGCAAGAGGCACAGACCAGTCTTTGATGTAGTCGATTGCAAGAGAAGCAACAACCATATCAAATTGACCGTTGTGAGCAGTATCGAGTGGTAAAGGTTGTGCACCATCAGCAACAAAGAATGTTGCGTTCTTAGGATTGCGCGCGCGCGCGAGTTCAATCATTTTTGGGCTCACATCAAACGCCACAACTTTTGCGCCTTCGTGTACGAGATACTCAGCTAAAATTCCCGGGCCGCAACCAGCTTCAAAAATTTTCAGTCCGCGCACATCTCCGACAGCTTTTCTCATCGCTGGTTGTTCAATGTATGCATTCTCTGCTTTTGCCGGTGCTTTTTCAGAAAAAGCTTCCGCTAATTTTTCATAGGCCTCAAGGGCGATTGGCTTATTGTCACTCATAAAAATCCTTTATTTGGTAGGGAGGATCTTAACAAAATTTTTGCGATTCCAAAAGGGAGCGTTAGGTCAGTGCTTTAATAATGTCGGCCATATAATTAGGCATTTGCGTGCGCGGATACCAGGCGAGGGCCATATTTTTGAGTTCGAAGTGTTTTCCTGGCATCAAATTGCAGAGTTTTTTCTGTGCGATGAGCTCTTCTGCAAGATCTTCTGCGACAACACTATAGCCTCCACCATGAGCAATAAATGAAGTAAGGCCATCCGTATTGTTCACAAAATGGCGGGATTTTTCAGCGTGCTCAAACAGATGATGAGTTTTTAAAAACTCAAATGTGTATTGATCATTTTTATCAAAATCAACAATGGTTTCTGTTTGCAAAATTTCTTTGAGTAAACGCTTTTTCCAGGCATAGGGACCAACCAGAACATAACGTTCAGCCTTTAACATTTTTGAATCCATTTCAAGCGCCACACCTGAATCAGGTACAATCACAAGTTGGGACTCCCCACTCTTTAATTTATGAGCGGCCGATTGCAAATCCATCAAATCAAATTGCAAACGAAGAAATGTATACTTTTTTAAAAGGGGCGCTAGCTTAGGAATCACACGTGCGCGCATTAAGCTCGAAGGCCCGCTGATTTTCAAAACAACTTCCTGCTCAGAGGAAACAAAATCCAAAACACCTTCAAGTTCAATCGCACTTTGACAATAACGAAGCAGCGATTCTCCCTCTGGCGTAAGCTGCATTCCTTTGCGGGAACGAATGAAAAGTGTGCGAGAAAGCTCTTTTTCAAGCGCACGAATTCTTTGAGTCACTCCGGTCTGAGTGAGTCCGATTTTTTTAGCCGCTTCTTGAACCGTTCCGCGTTCAACGATGGCCATGAATGCCTGTAGATTGGGATGAAGTAAACTCATTATAATTCATATATAAATCAATATTATGAATTATACAAATACAATCTTCGAGCTTAGTTTACCTCAACGCTTTCACTAGGGGGTTAATAATGAAAGGATTAATAACAGCACTATTTCTCGCAGTTTTCACATGTTCAAATCTTTATGCAGTTGAGGCCATTCATGGAATGGTAATCTTCGGTAAAGAAAATCTCTACGCTTACCATTTGCCGATGTTTCACAAAATTCACAACAAACAATTGGTCTTCTCATTCGAAGTTCCAGCTGAAATCAAAGAGCAGATCAAAAATCTCGAAGATCAACAGTATCTGACTTTTGTTCCGGCGCCATTTGATCTGGATAAATTTATTGCATCACCGTTTTCACTTACAGGAGATCTTTATTCAGGACACTTTGAAAAAGAAGGAACGGTTGTGCTTTCAGGAATCACACTGACAAATCCTAAAATTGTTTTCTTGCAAGAATTAACTCAACCAAGTTCGACTTATCATCCGGTAAACTATCAGGTGATTGGCACAAAGAATGATACTTATGCTCTTCATTTAATCGATGGAAGTGCAGCTATTGATCAAATTTTCAAACTGACAACAACAGTAGCCAATGATTTTGAAACTGCAGTTAACTACCATTACCTGAGTAGTTATGAATCACTCAAACTTCAAAGTGAGTATTCAATCACATCTCCTCCAGGAAAATGCCCAAGCCGTCTTTGTGGTGATCCGGGATATACGCTCGCTACTTTCAAAATTGATTCGCTTTATTTTACTGACTCAGTAATGTAACAACAAGGCCCCAACCGGGGCCTTTCTTTTATAAACTTAAAGTACATTCATTTTGAGTAAACACAGTTGTTGTCTCTTTCGTTTCAAGAATTACTTTATCAGGCTGAACCGTCACCTGAATCGCGTCTCCTTTAAAAATATTTCCTTCTCTCACCAGTTTCTCTTCTTCAATATTACTCTGATAAGGAAACACACAAACTCCACGATAGAGCGTACATTCAAGTTCATTCACTTCATAACTCTCATCGCCTACACCCTTTAGAGATAAGGTCGTCAAATGCCCGACCGTATTTCCTCCAACGCGTTTCGAACAATCGACTGAAAAATGATCTCTTCCTTCAGCAAATGCATTCAATGCTCCCATACAAAACAATCCTACAACAATCATCTTAAACTTTTTCATTTCCAACTCCTTAATTGATAGCCCTTAAAAGCTTAGACCTAATCTAAAGTCACTGGCATTGATAGAAAAATAGAATTCATTGTTCATCGTGATCGAATTATGTTATCACCTAAAAATGAATGCAAAACTTAAAGACCATATTGAGAAACTGAATTTATTTGTCGCCGTAGCAAGAGCCGGTTCATTCAGAGCTGCCGCTCTCCAGATCAATCACTCACAGCCTTCTCTCTCCCACTCCATTCAGGTTTTGGAATCAACTTTAGGTGTGCAACTTTTTAAAAGATCCAAACAAGGAATTCAGCTGACAGTCGCGGGAACAGAATTATTAAGATTTAGCGAGCGTCTTCTTTTAGAAGTCGATGGTGTCGAACAAAGAATTAAAAATCCTGAAAATGAATTAGCGGGAATTCTCAACATCGGAACATTTGCAAGTTTTGCGATTTATCTGTGGCCTAAATTTTTAAGGCATCTCTCAAAAAAGAAAAACGCCGTTCAAATTCAACTCGATACTATTAAGGCCAGTGAATCTTCCGCCGCTCTTTTCTCAAGAAAATATCATCTCGTTCTCAGCACTGAACAAATTCAACTTCAGGACGCCGTGAACATCGAACTTTATAAAGACACTTTCGGTTTCTTTTATTCAAAAAAATTCTTTTCTAAATCAATGCAAAGTCCTTCGTTATGGAAATCTCTCCCGCTCATTTACGTTCCAAACGCAAAAGATTCTTCAGGGAAAACACTTGAACAAATTTTTAATGATGTAGGAATAAAGAATACAAAAAAATATGAATTGGATACATTTGAAGCAGCGAAGGCCCTCGCTTCAGAAGGACTTGGAATTGCCGTTCTTCCATTACAATTCGCAAGTCATATTACTAACGATCTCGAACGAGTGTACGACAAAAGCCTCTACGCAAAATCTTACGGTGAACATAGTATTTATTTTTCCATGTTGTCCGCCGATCGAAATGATCAACGGATAACATGGATTTTGAATTTTTTAAAAGAGTGGTGTTCGAAAGAAATGAAAACGAATTAACCTATCTTCTTAATGAGAAACATCCCATCGCGAATCGGAAGAAGTGTTCCATAAAGACTTGGCTCCTTCGCAATATAATCATTCACAAGACGAATGAACTCAGTATTGCCATCGACAAGTTTATGTCCTTCAGGTGTCGAACCTTCAAGAACTCGTCCACTCCACAAAGTATTATCGATAACAATAATTCCGTTATGAGTGAGCATAGGCACAGTCAGTTTCAAATAATCGATGTAATTTTTTTTATCAGCATCGATAAACACGAGATCAAACTTCCCTTTAAGCGTAGGAATAATATCGAGTCCACTTCCCATCATGCTTTTAATTTTATGCCCGTGTGGTGATTGCTTCCAGAAATCTTTTGCGAGTTTCACAGTCTCTTCATTAATGTCGACAGTAATAACTTCTCCTCCGGGAGGAAGATTTTCGGCCATAGCGAGAGCTGAGTAACCTGTGAATGTTCCAAGTTCTAAAACTCTCTTCGCATCTACTGAGCGAAGAAGAAAACCTAAAAACGAGGCTTCCATTTTCCCAATGAGCATTCCTGCTCCATGAACGTTCGCGCGAGTGTATTTTTCGATACGGTCGCAGTCCGCTGAGGGTAAATTACTTTTAGCGATACAATAGTCTTCAATCTTTTTGTCTACCATTTGCATACGAATTTCCTAGTGTTAGAGGCCATAAACAGGGGCCAGGGCCTCTTAACAATGGCCCAAAAGAAGAGTAAAGTACAGATCATGAAAATCGATGCAATGAGCTCTTGGCTTCCTAACTTTAAAGACAACGGTGAACCGCTGGTGATCGCCGGCCCGTGTTCAGCTGAATCGCTGGAGCAAATGCTCACGACTGCTCACGCTTTAAAAGAAATTCCTACAGTAAAAATTTTTCGTGCAGGAATCTGGAAACCGAGAACGCGTCCGAATAATTTTGAAGGCCTTGGAGAAATTGCTCTTCCGTGGCTTGCCGAAGTCAAAAAACAAACTGGTCTTTTAACAACAACTGAAGTTGCAACAGCAAAACATGTTGAACTCGCCCTTAAGCACGGTGTAGATGTTTTGTGGATTGGTGCCCGTACAACTGCAAATCCATTCTCTGTTCAGGAAATCGCCGATGCACTAAAAGGCGTCGATGTTCCAGTGATGATTAAAAATCCAATCAATGCCGATCTTCAACTTTGGATCGGGGCCCTTGAGCGTATCAACAACGCCGGCATAACAAAATTGATTGCTGTTCACCGCGGATTCTCAGTCGCGGATAAATTGGAATTCAGAAACGATCCGCTTTGGCGAATTCCAATGGAATTAAAAATTAAATTCCCTACTCTCCCGTTGATCTGTGATCCTTCACACATCACTGGCGAGCGCGAATTGATTCAAAAAGTTTGTCAGAAAGCGATGGACCTTGGAATGAACGGTCTCATCATTGAAACGCATCCTACGCCGGAAAAAGCGTGGTCAGACGCCGCTCAACAAGTAACACCGGAAAGGCTGAATACAATTCTTTCTGAATTAAAATTAAAAACAGAATATTCAAGCAATCCTGATTTCGGATTAGAACTCACAAATCTTCGCGCGCAAATTGATCGCCTCGACAATGAACTTCTGCATGTATTGAAGTTGAGAAAAGACGTCGTAGAAAAAATTGCGAAAGCAAAGATCGAACAAAACATCACAGCTCTTCAGCGCGGACGTTTTGATTCTCTGATGAAAGAGCGCCTTGAAACAGGAAAAAATCTTGGTCTTGAAGAATCGTTCATCAAAGAAATTTTCGATTCAATTCACGATCAATCCGTAAAACTCCAAACAGATCTTTTCGAACGCGCTAAAAAATGAAATGTCTGCTTGATCACGACGGCACCGTTTTGTATCAAGAGAATTACACTTCCATCACTATGGACGAAATCACCCGCGATCTCGTCTGGCGAAACGATCCTATTACGATATTTGGAAAAACTTATCCTCAGCCACGTCTGACGGCCTGGCATGGTGATCCCGGTCTTCCTTATACGTATTCGAAAATAACGATGACATCTCCAGGTTGGACACCAGCTCTTCTCTCTTTAAAAGAACAGCTCGAAAAAGATTTAAAAGTTCCGTTCAATTCCGTACTCGTCAATTATTATCGCGATGGCAATGATCACATGTCCTATCACGCTGACGATGAAAAAGAGCTGGGAGAAAATCCGGTGATTGCCTCTCTGAGTTTCGGAGTCACACGAAAATTCCAGCTCAAGCATCGCTACGATACACGATTACTTCCAGTGACAATCGAGCTCGAATCACAAAGTTTATTAGTAATGAAAGGCGAACTTCAACATTTCTGGAATCATAAAATCAATAAGAGCAAAAAGATTACTGAGCCAAGACTCAATCTTACTTATCGCTATATTTATCACTAGTGCGTTTTATTCAAAAGAAATTGACCGATTTGTTGCGAAGAATTTTGGCAGCCTTTGAAACTCTTTCCAAGAGTAATTTTTTTGATATAGACAAAAATCTCGTTTTTCATTCTTTCATCGAAAACCGAAGACTCTGATGTTTTTAGTTTTGCTTTCACTGGCTCAAAGAGATCATACATTCTTCTCGCTTCGGAATAACTCAAGTCAAATTCCTTAGTATATTCAGGAAGAAGAAAGTGCTCCCATACGATAGCGACTTCTTTAGGATGTAAATTATCAGGAGCTTCGGAAACTTTTTTTATCAGTTCTTCCAAGCTTTGCACTTTTTTCATTTCGAGAGTCCAATTCCAGACCTCTTCCCAATTTGGATTCGTTTTTAAATAGAGAATCTGCTCTGAAAAGCGCAACTGAAATTTGTTGACGATTTCCGGATCATTAATATTCATCAAGTGCGCACTGATAAATCCGACTTTTAATTCTTTGTCGATATTCCCATTTTGCATGATCCACTCGACATAACCATCGTTCTGGCTATTCTCATCGAGAAACTTCTTGAGAGTAACATAACTAAGAGTATCCTCTTTAAAACCAAACCTCTGTATCAAAGATTTAATCCAGCGTTCTTTCTGAACCACAATCGTCTTGTTCATGCTTTCTGTTTCGTTGATAGAAAAAAGAAAATCCTCTGGATCACGCATGTGAAGATACTTAAGCAGATTCTCCTGCTGTTTTAAATAAGCATTGACCTGCGTTTTGCCTCCTAATGTTTCAGAAAGCATTTTTCGTACTTTTAATTTTTGAATGGCACCAGGAACGAAAGAATACATTGTCGACCACGGAGTCATCATCGACAACGGAATGAAATGAGCGAGTCCTAAATGAATAAGAACCATCGGCACCGTATACTCACAAATCATTCCTGCAAGAATCGCAATTCCCAAACCAAAACCCTTGCGCTTAAAAAACGTTTCAACACCGATGTGGGCTTTTTTCAAAGTGGGAAGAACTTTCTTCCATTCAATTCCTTGAAAAAGTTTTTTAAAGGCCGCTTTTTTATCAACGGGAAGATTAAGAGAGGTTTCGTAAAATGCTTCATATACTTTCATCTTTTCTTCGAGAAGCGAAACCATCACACGATCGTTTGCAAATAAATTTCGATCGTCGCCAACTTCATGCTCGATCTCTTCTCCCACTTGCAACATGAGACTGATAAACTTCGCGCGCAATTGCAGATCGCGATCAAATTCTGCCCCTGTCTCCACTGCAATTTCATCAGACACAGGTATTATTGTTTCAGCCAATATTGATTGGATGAAAAACAATTGGGCAAGAAGGACAAAAAAGAAAAAACGAAGCGTTTTGACCATGAACACTTTTCGGATAAATTTTTTATTTAAATGAGCCGATAAGCTCTTTATGAAAAGGTTTTTTATTATACTTTCATTAATCCTAGTTTCCTGTTCAACTACCAGGAATAACCTCTTGGAATCCAGAGATCCGAGTTCAGCTGCCGGGAATAATTGCCAGGAAATGCTTCAGCCTTTTTTTGATTCTCACGAAACAAGGCCTGCAAAAGAAACCTTCACGGAAGCAGACCGCACTTTCCTAAAGAGCGACCTCTTATCGAATTCACTCCCTAAAAATCCTGCTGAAAAAGAACAAACGGAAATGAGTTATCTATTGATCAAAAAGAAATTTCCACATTTTGAGGATGAGCAAGTACTTGCTCATTTCGAATTACTTAAAAGTTCTTGCGGCATCTAATGCTTGTAACAAAGCTCGTGACGTTGATCCTGTTTGCAAAGGACAGCGATTTGCTTGTTCATGTCTGATTCAAGTTTTGAAATTTTGATCAATGAAAAAATGATTTCTCGACTGAGATTTTCAATATCATTTTGATTGAGTTTTACCATTCCCTGTCCATAGGTAGAAACGGCCAGATAAGAACTGAGCATAAGCCTCAATCCATTAAATTTAAGTGCGCGCGGAAATTTAATTTTATAAGCACCAACAGCGATCGCAATGATCGCGAGAGTTCCGGCAACGTTTCTAACGGTGATATAAGTTGCCTGTCCTTTCTTGGCAGTTTTCAATTGAGCCTGCAAAGAGATCATAGCTTCTTTTGTTTGTTTAATTTCGTCTTGTTTTTGAGAAATATCCTGGAGGGTTTGATAGATGTCATCGTTGAAAACATCATTAACTCGATCAGAGGCCCAAAGTCCTCCCATAAAACTCTCAGAGAAGAGAGTAAACATCACTACCAGCACCATCAATATTTTCATGCTGATCATTAAATCAAAAAATGGGATGAATTGCGCTATTATCTGCGGATTCGTGAAATAAAGACCTGACTGTCTAAACTTTAGACACCCTATCGCTTAAGAAACTTTCTTAAGGCCGGCATTTTCTTTTTTAAGTTCACAATAATGAGCAAACTCCAGTCGAATATGTCCAGGATCTAAAACCTCTACACGATCTTTCATCGAATAAAGCCATTGGAAAATATCATCACACATTTCAAGAGTAGCGGCCCAAATCATGTCTCCTTCGGTATTGGAGGTCACAAATGGATTACCCAGGAAGTGATAACTCGGCAGAAGATCTGCTTCGTATTGGCTGTAAATTTTTAAAACCAATCTTTCTTCTTTGCCGTTGATCATTCTCAAGTGACAGATAAACTCATTCACTTCGATTTGACTCAGATTTGGTTCGTATTCAATTTTAAATTGTTCTACTGATTCAATATCTTCAAGACCGAAATAGAGAAGAACTTTATCATTGGTACTTTCACCGACCACACAAAGAGTTCCATCGAGGAAAACCAGACGATGCGGATAAATCACACATTCTTTTTTATTCAGAAAGTGCAGTTTAATCGTTCGCCTGTAACTGATATCGTAATCAATTCTCTTTTTTAGATTTTCAAAGTCGCTTGCTTTCACAACGACATTGGCCGGCTTTTTATAAAGATTGAATTGCTCAAAAGCTTTTTGAGTCACCATCATCTTATTCTGAAGAATTTTTTGATAATAATGTTTGAAATGTTTCTGCTCTCCTTCCGGTGAAAAACTCGCCTGCATTGCAAGCCATTCCGTAAAAGAGAATTCCATCTTAATTCGACATTTTTCTTTAAGAGGATAAACGTATTCGCTGTCACTCACACACATAACATCAAAACGATTTAAGAAGCCAATAAACGTTTCTAACGTTTCTTCATCTACACTTAGAGAAGAACAAAAGAGCGCCTTATCTTTCTTCTCTTTAAGTTCTTCAATCGAAACCAAAAACTTCCAAAACGTATCGTTCAAAATCAATTGCTGCTCAGACATCGATAATCCTAATGTAGAGTTAAAAAACTTACTAATCTTGTCGGTTAATCTGGCTTGGTTCTTAAGTTTGTTTATTAAAAAAGTCGGGTATTGACTATAACCCATTAAAATTTTGGACGGGATCATTAAAAGAATTCACAATTCCATTATACTCCAGCTCATAATTAAGAGCGTGGAGATAGAGTCTTTGGGCCTCTTTTCCTCCATAAAATTTATCGCCTCTGATCGGAAATCCTAAATGCGCAAGCTGTGCTCTGATCTGATGACGAAGACCTGTCTTTAGGGAGACTTCCATTAAGGTCACTTTATTCTGAGGATCGTAATGTTTTGGCAAAAGAGTGAATTCTCCTTTTTCTCCACCATCTGCATGCGCAGAGACGACAACTCTTTTTCCTTTGGCTTCGCTCGAAGAAAAATAATGAGTGAACTCGCCTTTCAATTTACACTCACCTTCCACTAAACAATGATAAATTTTTTTCTTTGCTACTGTTCTGAAATTCTCGCGCAGAAAATTATAAGCAACATCATTCTTCACATAGATAAGCACACCTGATGTTTCAAAGTCTAAACGATAAAGAAGACCGCGATCATAATGAGCACGATTTACATTGAGCAGTTGCGGTTTCACTGTTCGTAAGAAACTTAGACAATTATTTTTTTCCTCATACGTGAGTGGATGTACAAAGAGGTTTGCCGGTTTATCCATCACTAAAAACAATTCGTCTTCATGAAGTATTTTTATCGCCGGCCCGTCATAGACAGGATTAATTTCACCGTCGTTCACAAAATCAATTGGCAGCACAAGCGTCGTTTTCTCTTTAAAGGAACGATTGAGAAACGATTTATCAAAATATTTTTTTAATTTAGAAGAAGAACAGTGAAAGGTAGTTTTTAAAAACTCTTCAGTGGAAGAAACAGGTTCAAGCAAAGAATATTCGATGGAATGTTTTGGGGCCATTAAAAGAAAGCCTAGCATAAAGCCAGGCTTTTTAGTAATAAAACCAAAAGTCCTACTGACAAAAGGTTTATTTAAAAATTTTAGAAATTAGAGTCAAGGTAAGCTAAAACTTTTTGTCTTAGATCATCCATTGTCATCCCGTCGATATTTTCTTCTCCGAGAAGCAATTCTCTTTTAATGTACTCAACTGGAAAACCAGTCATTTCAGCGAGGGCCCCTAAACTCACTACCTCATTCCCAGCAGTCACCTTAGAATTTTCTTGTGATACTTCTTGTACTACAGCACCCATGCAACACTCCTTTGTCTTAAGTCTTTCGGCCTATCTTCGAAACCCCCGCCCTATC
Source organism: uncultured Bacteriovoracaceae bacterium (assembly GCA_966211875.1). GTDB lineage: Bacteria > Bdellovibrionota > Bacteriovoracia > Bacteriovoracales > Bacteriovoracaceae > Bacteriovorax. The sequence goes on along the minus strand of CBIHNP010000009.1, from coordinate 116,602 downwards.
CTTAGATGGGAGATTCCAAGATTTTTATCCTGGCCAATTAGTCAATTACTATGACGCATAAAAATCATATCGACTGCTGGAATTGCATGTCAACGATTCTCGCCCTTAATAGTCTCAATGTAAGATTTTATTAGATTACTAGCAATTTTATAGAGTTAGGGTGCTTATGAAGCTGTCATGTTTGTAAGTCATCTCACAATACTCTTCGAAGACGTTACTCAGGAGTGTAATTCCACCGCCTGCTTGATACAAAAGTTTTTTTTCATTGGGAGAAAAAGAAATTTCACTTGATCTAATATTGATAGATGCACTCTTCATTTCTTTAAGAAGAATTAAGGTTGAACCACAATAGAATCCGCGATTTCTTTTTTCTAATTCGTGAATGAGTTTCATCGCGCGCACTTTGGGAGCGCCAGTGATACTTCCACCTGGAAAAATTTTTTCAATCACTCTCCATAAATTTACATCGTCAGAAAGTTCAACATCAATTTGTGAATATTGGTGAATGAGACCTGGAACAAGTTTGGGATATTTTTTTTTCACGATTTGCGCGCGAGGTTTTTCAATGCGAGAAAGATCATTGCGAAGAAGATCACTGATCATAAAAAGTTCGGCCTGGCTTTTTTTATCGCTTACTAATTTTTTCCAGAGCGGTTTCCAGTTTTCATTCTCTACTCTCTTCAATGTTCCTTTGATCGGCATACTCGAAAGAGTTTTCTGTTTGTATTGAAACAAACACTCAGGTGAATTACTTAAAAACAATTTTTGAAAATACGGAATATAAGTCGCTGATCCGAAAGCTCCACGAGCTTGCGGTTTTCTCCAGAGAGCAAAAATAAAATCTTCGGGAGAATAATCTTCTTTAAAAGAATAAAGAAAAGGATATGTGAGATTAAACTGATAACAGTTTCCGGCCAAAAGCTCTTCGTAGCCTTTATCAAAAGCTTTTTTGTATTCACCCTTATCAGGTGTCGATATTTTTTCTAAATGAATAGAACGCGCTGTTTGCTCTTTTATCTCGTGATAATTTTTAAATTCGCAATCAATCGCAAGCAACGTATCGTCCGCAATCAGATTCAATTCTTTCTCAATAAAAAAACCGAGTTCATAAAAAAGATGAATCACTCTTGGATTTTCTTCAACGCTGGAAATTTTTTTCTGAGACGTTTCGAGCACCCATTCGGAAATTGAACGCGATTTTTTTTCGCCCGTTAAAAGATTAACAGCGTAGTTTTTATAATACGCAAACGCGCGAATGGGATTTTCCAATTTGATCAATTGATCTTTATAAGGAATGACGGAAAAAAGATTATGGTCCTTCACGATGAGCTAAATTCTCAAAGCTTGTGTAAGCACCAACCCACGCAAGTTTTGCAGTTCCAATTTCACCGGCACGGTTTTTACCGACGATGATTTCGGCAATACCAGGCTCCTTAGAATCCGGATAATAAACTTCGTCTCTATAAACGAACATAACGATATCCGCATCCTGCTCGATCGCTCCAGATTCACGAAGATCGGCAGTTGTTGGACGTTTATTCGGACGAGATTCAACTCCGCGGTTAAGCTGCGAAAGTGCAATAACAGGGCAACCAAGTTCCTTCGCCATCGTCTTAAGACCACGCGAGATCTCAGCGATCTGTTGTTCACGTTGAAGTGATTTGTTTGTAGAACCCATCAGCTGTAAGTAGTCGATCACGATGAGACCGAGACCTTGTTCAGCTTTAATTTTTCTACACTGAGATTGAATATCGAGAATTGTTGTATTCCCTGAATCGTTGATAAAGATCGGAAGTGCAGACAACTCTTGTGTCGCCTTCGCAATACTTCTCAAGTCTGTATCTAAGAATGCTTTCTTACGTACCCTCTTTGAATCGACTTTTGCTCGACCAGTAAGAAGACGCATTGAAAGTTCTGTCGCCAACATCTCGAGAGAGAAGATCGCAACAGGAAGTCCTGATTGAAGACATGTACTGACCGCAACGTTTAGTGCGAGAGATGTTTTTCCCATCGCAGGACGAGCAGCAAGAACGATCAACTGACCAGGCTGCATACCAAGTAGAAGCTCGTCGAGACGAGGATATCCAGTCGAGAGACCGGCAATCTCTCCCATCAAACGAGACGTATCTTCCAGTTCTTTTAAGTTATGTTTTAAAGTGGCGTTAAGCTTAACCATCCCACCAGTCTTGGCATCGTTAGTAAGCTTGAAAAAACTCGATTCAACCTCTTGAATGAAGTCGTCTGCTTCACCTGTAAAAGTCATTCCCATTTGAACAACTCTCATAGCTGTGCGAACGATTTCTCTCATCGAAGCTTTGTCTTTTACAATTTTTGCGTATTCGTAAACGTTAGCAGATGAAGCTTGATCTTCAACAAGTGTCAGAACAAAAGATTGTCCTCCTACTTCTTCAAGTTTTCCTTTCTCTGCGAGTTTTGAACAAACTGTAACGTAGTCGATAGCGCGGTTTGCGAGTGAAAGATCCGCGATAACATCGAAGATCATTCCGTAACGAGGATCATAGAATTGATCAGGAGAAATTTTTAAGTTGGAGATTTCGTCGAAAACAGAGCCATCAATAATTAAACATCCGACCAGCGCTTTCTCTGCGAGAAGATCGTGTGGCAGTTCATTCACTTGTTGCTGTTGTTGATTATTATTTCCGAACTTCATACTTGCATCCTGCGAACAAAGAGGGACCTCAATAGAGGTCCCTCATGAAACTAACAGTAATTTTTGAGAATTAAGATCTTAGAAGTTTATCAACTTCTGCTTTCAATCTTTGCTCTTCAGTCATTTCAGCAACTGGAGTTGCTGTTTCACCAGAAGCTTTTGCTTCTGCAGCAGCTTTCTTACGAGCTTCAGCAGCTTTTAGTGCTTCTTCCTGAGCTTTTTTAAGCTCTTCAGCTTGCTTAGGATCGATTGAAACTTTTACTTTGAAAGTAGCTTCAACGTCTTGGAAAATTTTTGCTTTAGCATTGAATGTTCCTAGACCTTTGATTGGAGACTCAAGATGAATAAGTCTTCTTTCTACTTCAATTCCGCGGTTTTCTAGTTCTTTAGAAAGTTCAGCGTTTGTTACTGTACCGAAAAGTTTTCCAGATGCTCCAACTTTTTTAATAAGTTCGATTGTAGTCCCTTCGATTTTTTTCTTAAGTTCTAGAGCAGCGTCTTTTTGCCCTTTGATTTTCTTAGCTAAGCTCTTTTGTTGAGCAGCTAGAAGTTTTTTGTTGCTGTCGTCAGCTACCATCGCGAATCCGTTTGGTACTAGATAGTTTCTAGCGTGACCAGCTGATACGTTAACGATTTCACCGATGTTTCCTAGAGTAGGAACTTTCTCAGTTAAAATAACCTTCATAATATATCTCCTTCGTCTTTTTTTGAATTTGTAAAAAATTTTCTAAAATCAAACCATAAATCAAACATTCCGAGAATCGCTAAAAATTTGAAGGCCATCACTAATGTGAAAACCACAAATATTGTTTTTATGAATCCGCCGATGCGCAAGTATTGCAAGAATGCATTGTACACGCCGAACCCTTGAAACAAGTAAAACACGCCAAGACAGTATAATAAATTGTTCCCGATAATTTCAGTCATTTTAGGAAAACCGTAATCTGCTCCGACTAAGCAAACCAATGATGCAATCAAAGGCCATACGAAGAAATCCGGAGCTCTGAAATTAATCAGATCCTTTAATGTATACGAATAAAGGTTTTTGTATCTCCACACGACTGAGTTACGTAGAGTCATATAAAGACTTACCCACAACCCAAAGAATGCGAAAACAAAAATGATCGCTGGTAAATTCACAAAGATTTCATTCGTCAGCTCTTCTGGCTTAGAAATAAAATCCTGGAACGCACGCGCTTCATCTCCCCCTGAATTAAGGGCATCATTATCTTTATTCTGTTCCTTCACCATGTTCAGCAGCTTCACTACAGAATTATTTAATTCTGTTTTCACCGAGAACTTGCCGTAATAATTTGCGACAACCAATGATCCACCAATTAACGTAACGAGAATAATTCCAGAATAGATCAAACCTTTAACAGGATTGATATTTCTTAAAATCACTTCGCCAATCAAGATGGCATACAAGAAAGCTGTTAAGTACATTCCTGCGATCACGAATGGGATATTGTATTTTACCGAAATAAACCAAAGAGCACTGGTACAAACTCCTCCGATAAAAAGCGTCGTGAGACGTCCGTAAAGAAGGAAGGCCAGGATCAATGGCACAGGAGCAAAAACTGAGAGTGGCCCAAAAGAACAAAGTGCTACAGAAATGATAGCAAGGAACACAAGCTTCCCGAAGGATGCTCTGTGATCAAAGACTTTTCCGTGTTGTACTTCTGGTTTAGTCATACTCTAGCTTAGCCCGCTTATTAAGCTCTCTCTGCTGTTTTGTTCGAAAGGTAGCTTGAAATTCCAAGCTGTCTTGCGTGCTTAATAGCTGAGTTTGAGAATCTTTGGTGTTTCATTGAAATACCAGAAACGCGAGCTGGAGAGATTTTTCCGAACTCAGAAACTAACCAGTTCCAAGTTTGAGGATCTTTCCAATCTGCTTTGATTTTCTTAGCTGTGAACCAGCAAGATTTTCTCTTAGCAAATTTTCTTCTATCGTCTTCCATGTCCTCAAATCCCTCTTCTTCGTCGTCTTTCTTGTTATCAAGAACTGAACCACGGTGAGTTTTTGAGAATGGTGACTTGAAGTTTTTAGAAAGTTCATCTTTTTGAGAATCGTCACCGATAACAAAAATTAATGAACGTAGAACACCTTCATTGATACCAAAACGTCTAGACAACTCAGTGTTAGCTTGAGTGTTTGCCTTGAACATGAAGTAATGGAAGTGACCGTGTTTTGCTCCGTTAGCGTATGGTTGCGCTAAATGAAGTTTTCCCCAATCGTCAGCAATTAAAAGTTCTCCTTCGAAACCTTTTAATGTGTCTTTAACGATTTCTGCGATCTGTGCGTGAGCTTCTGAACCTAGCTCTGATTTTGTCACTACTGACAACTCATAAATCATAAATCCCCCTGGACTAATAAAAATTAGGTCCAGCCCCCCTATGGGACTGGACGAGTAATTAAATTTGAATCAGGGGAAGATAACATTAAAGTTCGGACATAGGAAGGAATTTGAGAGAGAGTTGCTTGTTTTGGTCAACGCACAAGAAAGCGTAATTGAAGTTCGTTTTCTCTTCGAGAGTCTCTGGATTCAGAGGCACACAACCAGCTGGAATATCAATACTCAAGCGTAGTGGTCTGACAAGGCCGTTTTCTGATCCTATCATGCTGTAAAGACGTTCACCGTAAATAAGAGTTGAGTTAATAAATACTCCCGGGCGCCCTTCAGAGAGAATCGGCATCAGTGTTTCAGAGAAGTTCTGACCAGGGAAACTCGAATCGCGATAAACCGGAAGATCAGTACGAGTCCCATTGCTCGTCAGCCAGCTGATCGTCGAGCGGTTCTCCACCAGAAAGCTTTTCTCGCCATTTGAATCGAAAGCTCCAATGAGTCCGATAACCGGATTCTCCCAATCTTGTTTTAAAACGTAGGGAGCGAGAACTCCACTATCGTCCTTCACTAAAAATTCAGCAGCTGAACGATTGAGAAGTGAAGTCATGATCGATTCGTTCATCACTTTTCCGGATGTCGTTTGAACGATTGGGTAGATCAAAGCTGTTTCCAATCCCATCGCACTCGTGAGCGATCTGTTTACAATACCAGTTGTATTCAACGTCACTTCGATGAAGTTGTTTTGATTTCCATCGTTCACAGCTGCAAGCGAATGAATTTCTCCATTCAGTGATTGAACATCTGTTTGCGGAAATGGACTTAGCAATGTGATCGTTTGATCTTCATACAAATGAAAATCTTTTCTCATCTTCGCCATTGCAGCTACGCTGTCGATGACACGCAATTCGATTTTCATTGAATCGTCTTTTTGAACAACCGGATTCAAATAGAATTGATGGCTCATCGCTTGAGTCACGCGATCTAAAACGTTCTTTGAATTGTCCGCTTCCGGCATTGAATACCCGCGGAAAATTGAAGGAACAAGAATCGATCCCATTTGCGCATTCGTCACTTTCAACCATTGGAAATTTTCATTTCCACCGTCGATTGGCAGTCCTTCAAATGTTGAGAGAGTCATCGCCCATTTCGAATATTTTCCGAAAAGTGGATTTAAGTTTTGATCGAAGTTGTAAAACTGTAATTCATCTTTTTTCGCTGACAAAGTATAGATGAAATAATCCAGCTTTCCGTCCTGATTGATGTCTTGACGGTGGATCGAAAGAACCTTGTTCACGAGCGGAAGTGTAAGCGTTTTTACAACGAACGATCCGTTTTCTTTTGTAAGAATCGAAACAACTGTATTCGTGGCTGTTTGTTTTGCACGTTCAAGAAAAAAGTATTCCGGATAATTTAATCTATGGAATTTATCAATCACGCGAACCATGCGCGAAAGTTTGCGATCAGCTGTAATCACTCCCATATCATCAAAGTTTCCACCAGAGATCGGAGAAGAAAGAAGTTCGCTGTCGCCATTTAAGTCGCGGCTGAAAACCAGATTCGTCTGGAAAACATTTTGATCGATTTGCACAGTCATGTTGATGTGTGAATCACCAGCTAAATCAACCAACGTTCCCGTCACAGCGATCGTATTTGTCGCGTGAGCTTTTAAATCTTTGATATCGATACAGCTTTGATCAAACGCAATCGCTTGCGATGAACTGTTCAGACAAACTTGTCCGTTGTAGTCGATGTTCGAAAGATTTTTCAGAGGTAAATTGAAAGAAAAACGACGATCATTTGCATGGAATTTAATTTCCGTGATCCCCTTAATCTGAGGATTGATGAAGGCCGTATCTTCATTCGTACTTGCAAGATTTAAAAGTTTAGTCATGTCGAGCGCACCGAATTTTACAGTGCGGTTATTTTTTGTTTTCGACAATACTTTACTGCTTCTAAAAAGAAGTGAACGTACACGATCGTTTGTTAAACCAGGGTTTAACAATTTTAAATTCGCAACAGCTGCTGTTACATAAGGAGCTGCCTGGCTCGATCCGCGTTTTACGTCGTAGTTTGCAATACGAAGAACACGCGATTCTAAATTTGTTGGAATTGTACTGATAATGTATTCACCTGGAGCAACGACATCAACCTTCGATCCATAGTTGGAAAAATCTGTGAGGTCACCACGATTATCAATCGCACCAACACACACGACGTTTTCATATGCACATGGAAATGTGGGAAGATCTTTTGTATTGTTACCAGAAGCTGCGATAACCATAATGTTTTGGTCTTCGGCCATCTGAAAGGCCTGGCGAACTTTTGCAGTATCAATTAACTTCGGCCATCCGAGTGATAAGTTGATAACTTCTGCGCCGTTTTTAATGGCAAAAATCATCGCGTCTGCAATGACGTCAGTAATAAGTTTTCCGTTGTAAACGAAACCACTTACCTGCGAGTTTAAAACTTTAATCGGCATGATTTTAATTCGAGGATCTGCTGCTCCCACGATACCGATATTATTTCTATTCGCCGCGATCGCTCCTGCCACGTGTGTTCCGTGTCCGACATCATCGCTTAAATTATTATTTCCATCGAGATAATTGAATCCGTTACAAGGAAGAACCTTTGCGTTCGGAGCATTCGTACACAATTTATCGTTGTACCAGATGCGTCCTTTTAAATCCGGATGATTGATGTCTACACCGCTGTCGATAACAGCGACGATTAAATCTTTTTTCGGAGTAGTAATGGCACTCGTATCGATCCAATTGATGTCGTTGCCTGGAATTCCTTCCACGCGAACGCGATCTAAATCAGAAGTCGTTTTCAAAATAACTTGTCCATTATTTTTCAGGGCCCACTGTTTGCTGAAAAGTGGATCGCTGAAATTTGTCAGATCAGCACCGAACGACGTTGTAGCAATAGTTGCCAAACTTAAAAGTGTTGTTATTTTCATATTGAATCCCTCAACCAGCCACCTGAGAACTCGCCGTTAGATAATCCTAGAAGATCGCGTACAACATCGAGTGGTCCACTCCAATTGTTGCTTCCGATCTTACCAACAGTATTTGAATAAATTGTATCGTTCAAAATTTCTGAATGTGATCTGAAACCATCCATCGTTCCATAGACGTAAAGATTAGTTTCTCCAATGAGATTTTTGAAATCTTTGAATTCAAGATACTCAAGCATGTCATCGATCAATTCAACATCACAGCTCGCAATATCTTCGTCAGTTTTACTTTTCAGGCAACGTTTGACGTCCCACTTCACTATTCCCAAGTCTCCACAGATCGCCATGTTGTAGTTGCTGTCCTCTTTAGAACATCCGCGTTCTGTCTTGTAACGAGCTTCGATTGTTTCAATGTCTGCAACTTTGATTGCGTTCAGGCGCTCTAATCCTCTATCGTATAAGTTTACGTGGTAGCCAACTCTGAACAAACGAAGTTTTTCGAAATCAATTTGCGCAGTATCGAATAGAGTCGTCTGGAATTTATCGTTCACTTTCCCCATCATCTTTTTTAATGTTTTAGGTGATAGTGCCCATCCTTCCTTCACATCAGAAAGAGTCAGAAACTTATGAACAAATGTTTTATCTGCATTCACTTCAGCTTCGTAACGAATGCTCTGACTGTATGAGCGTCCAAAAAAACTGTCTCCAGGTCTTTGGTCGCCTTCAACTGTTAGTCCAACATTCCCTGATGTTTTCTCTGAAAGATAATAGTTGGCCATTTGCTTTGAAAGGGCCTCGGCATTCACACCAGTCATGAAGTCTTTATTCAAGCTGAAGTATTGCCCGTTCACTCCGTCTTTTGCGGCCATGTTGTAATAAGTTTTTCCTTTGATCCACTTCGTTTTCCAGAAGAACAGAGAGAAGTTCGTACTTCTGTCTTTGAAGTTCGCTTCCAAACTCACAGGTGTTACATTGTTGTTTAGAATTTCAAAGTTTCTATTTTTAAGTACGTTATAAACTGCAAGCGCGTTCGTATAAAAATTTGGGTTCTCGTCTAAGTCACTCGATAAGTTAATCATATACGATTTGATATTGTACTTACCGTAATCCAATTTTCCTGTAACTTTGATAATTGGAATATACTCGTTCAAACTGAAACTCATGTTGATATCTTTTACAAAACCTTTGTCGTCGTAGATTTGAAGAATTTTTGCACTCTTCTTATAAATCTGAATACGTTTAATCGTTGTCACGTTACCGCCAACACCGATACCTGCGCCAAGTAATCCTGTCTGGAAGTTCACCTTAACTTCTGCAGATGGCATAAAACGATCTGTCATGATGAGAGACTCACCTGTATCCAGATATAAGTTGATATCTTTTAACAACTCCGCAATTTGTTTTGCTTTTTCATCACTAGATGCCGTCGAATTCTTCAATTCAGACAATGAGAAATAACGTTCTTTTAAAGAATGTTTTAAAAGAGGAACGAACATGTTCTTGTATGGCTCTTTTAAGCTTTCGCGTAAATTCTTAACTGGTTTTACGTGAGTAAAAGTTCTTACAAGGGAAACACTCGCCTTTACACTTCCTGCGAGGTTGTTACCTAATCCTTCAACTCCTAAGTATCCACCGAGATCAATACTCGCACCGAATGTATCTGCAAGCTGAACAAGGTTGTCCGTACCGAGATAATTTCCGAGAACGATATCGCGTGAGAAAATCAATTGAGCACCAACAAGCGGAGTACTCCATGTATCAATTCCGATTGGTTTCAACTCACCCGTTTCAATGAAGTGGTTTAATCCATCTTCAAATTGTTTCTGGAAAAATTTCGCGCGTGTTTTATTAATGTCATAAGCTTGTAAATAAGAGTTGAATTTGTTTACAAGGTTATCGATCGCATTACTTTGAATTTTAGCATAGAGGTAAAAGCGCAATTGTTCGAATGGAGAAACAGCATCGCCATAAGCAAAACGAGAAGCGTATCCAGGAAAATCTTTTTCAACCAGTTTTCCGTCTTTCAAACTATCGCCCACTGTAATTTTCTGATTAAAATCTAATGGAGTCGTTTTTTCCGAGAACAATCTGTTTAATGAGTTACGACGTGAAATGAGTTTTTCCACAAGAACTGCTGAAACTTCTGCGGGAAAGTAAGCGCCGTCAACGATCGTTTTAATATCATCACGTGTGAGCTTATTTACTTTTCTGAGCATCCAAAGTGCATCTTCAACAGTCGTCGCAAAATCATTTCCAGTGAAGTGATCGAGAACAACTGCACGGTTATCGATTTTCCCATCGATCCAGCTGAACTTGTTTACTGTTTCATAGAGATCCGCAAGTGAATAAGGAACCACGAGCGCTCTCAATGTTCTACTGTTAATTGTTTGAGTTGGTACTCCCATCGCCACGTTATAAAAATCGTTTTCCGATGGTTCTGTAACGGCGACATCTTGAACTTCAACGACGAGATCGTTTACATTTTTTACCCAACGATCGGCAGCACCAAGTGTACTTTCAGGAATGTCTTTCTTTAAAAAGTTTTCGCGTTCTTCAACTGAGTTGAAACGAATTGAAATTTTCTTTAAATATTTAATCGCAGGAATTTTATATCCCAACTTTCTTAAAAGATTTTTTCTGAGAAGAAGTGTGTGCAATGTTTTATCTAAATGAATCGTATAAATCTTTGCACCATTGCTATCTGGAGTTGCATTGAAACGATAAAGACCTGTATTAGAACTCAAAGCTCCTTCAAACGACAGAGTCTCACCTTCTTTAAGCTCAATGGACTGCTGATCATCCAAGACATTCTCAGATTGGGACCAGATTTCATTGGCCTTTGGTTGCAAAGTGGATAAGTCGATATTGCTTAATGTACTTAAGTCCTGCGCTTCGCGGGCCGAAAGAACATTCCCATCAGCATTGATGAGGTCATCGCTGGCCATTCTCGTTCCCTTCTGCAAAGGAATGAAAGACTCACCGGCTTGAGCAATAATACTAATAGAGAACAATAGGATTGTTGTAATTATAGTCTTCATATAAGGCCTATATCTGCAAAAACCTATCCAAGATATTGGTGTCACAAAGATCCATGAATCCGATTAAATAGAAATGTGGCTAGTGTTTAAACTTTAGACAGTCGTCTATCGCTTGATCAATTCGACGACAGTGAAGAGTGAGTTCCCAAGCAAAGCAAATTTTCCTTCGAAATCCCCTCTGGCCCCAGGAGAAAAAACATCATTGAGAGATTTTTGTAAATGGATCTTAAATGTGTGATCTGCTGAATTGATTTCTGAAATGTAGGCGTGATCAAATCCAAAAAATTTTCCGACGATCGGATAGAGCGTTTTATAAAGAGATTCTTTCGCGGAAAAAATAAAAGTCAGCAATTCTTGTTCAGTCATTTCAGGATGAAACGGCAGATCTTTATCAACGCGAATTTGACGAGCCAATTCTATTTTAGTTCGACCGAAAATTTCAGCATCGAGTCCGATTCCCTGCAGATTTTTTTTAAACGCGAGAGCACAACAAGCATAGTCCTGATTATGCGTGATAGATCCAACAATAGACTCCGGCCAGCGAGGAGAGCGATCATCATTGCTTTCTAAAATCAGCAAATCTTCATTGGTTAATTTTTTATGGGCCATGTGCGCACAATAGCGACCTAGCACATATTCTTTCTGGCGTTCTGGATTTTTTATTTTCTCTGCAGGAATCTGAATTTTTTTGATGAAGTCTTGAACTTCCTGCGTTTCATATTCTTCTTTTTTTATAAGAAAAAAAACAGAGTGAGAAAAAATATCTTTTAAATTTTCGGATTGAATCATTATTGTACTAATATTCTATTGAAGCTTCTTTTCCCACTCGACTGCAGTCTTAACAATGTAGCTAAGATCATCGTATTGTGGGGCCCACTGCAGGACCTCTCTAATTTTTTCCGCTTTAGAGATGAGCTTTACAGCATCTCCCGCTCTTCTTGGTCCCATTTCCACGTTTAGTTTAAGTCCTGTGTATTTTTCAACTTCGTTTATCACTTCTTTCACAGAGAAGCCATGTCCGTAACCGCAATTGAGAATTTGCGATTTGCTGTTGTTTCTCAAATACTTCAAAGCATCGAGATGGGCCTGTGCCAAATCATCAACATGAATGTAATCGCGAATACAAGTTCCGTCTGGTGTATCGTAATCGTCACCAAAGATTTTCATTCCTGCACGTTTATTTGTTGCAACTTCTGAAGCTGTCTTCAATAAGTGAGTTGCACGTGGAGTTGATTGTCCGATTTTTCCTGTCTTACTCGCGCCTGCGACGTTGAAATAGCGAAGAGCTACGTAAGAAAAATCATGGGCAAACGCCGTGTCTTCCAGCATCCACTCTGTCATTAATTTTGAACGTCCGTAAGGATTGATCGGTGCTGTCGGAGTCGTTTCACTCGCCACTCCACCTTCGGCCATTCCGTAAACAGCGGCTGTCGAAGAAAAAATAAATTTTTTCGTTTTATATTTAAGACATGTTTTGATGAGTTTCAAAGAAAGTTCTGTATTGTTTTGATAATAAAGCGTCGGATTCTCTACGCTCTCAGGAACAACAATGCTTCCTGCAAAATGCAATACAGCTTCGATATCGTGAGTAGAAAAAATTTCGTCGAGAATTTTTTGATCACCAAGATCACCGACAACTAATTTTCCATAAAGAACGTTTTCTTTTCTTCCGGTTGAAAGATTATCAAGAATGATTATGTCTTCACCTGCGGCCCCAAGTAAGCTGACGACATGTGATCCAATATAACCCGCACCACCAGTAACCAATAGACTCATACAGAAATTTCCCTAGCTAAGTTTTTAGTATTTTACCTGATTCTTGAAAAAGATTTAGAAAATTCGAAAGACATTAAAATATTTACTCTTCTTCTTGTTCAAACACAAAAAAAAAGGGCCACCAAACGGCGGCCCTTCCTTTAATTTTGTCTTAATTAATTGTTCAGATATTTGTAAGCTTCGACGTAAGCCTTATACTCTCTTCCAAGAGTCGTCGACTTGTCTCCTTTGAATGTATTGACCAAAGTACATGTCCCTGGTTTATAAACACCCGTAATGAAAATTTTCTCACATTTAATATCTACATCACATGATTTGAAATCACATTGAACCTGATCTTTTGAGAATGGATTATAAGTAAGATCTCCAGTAACTAATGAATTTTCAAGAGCAGCTGCACACTCTCCTCTTAGATCTTTCTTCGCGCTTACCGGGCAAAGGAAATCAAAAAGAGATTTTTTGTATTCAGCAAGAGTTGCTGTCTTCTTTAAGTTCGTATTTCCAATGAAAGCAAGAAGAGATTTTGCCATTACACGCTTACAATCTTCTTCAGCATTTTTTCTGCAAAAGAATTTGTAAAATGAAAGACCACCATCACCGTACTCTCCCCAGAATCCAGTGTATGGATTGTTATCTGGTTTAAGTCTTACACAGATACCAGCTTTACAGTCGATCGTTGAATCGAAAGAAACAGCATTTTGTGTTGCCCAATCTGAATTCGGAAAAAATCCTTCTTCAGTTAGGTAGTAGTTTCCATCGTTATGTAGTTTTTGGAAGTTTGTAGAAGTCATTGCTCCTGCAACTGGAATTTCCCACATATCAGAAAGGAATGGAGCTAAGTTAAATCCGCCGTTACATCCGTGAAGAAAAGCGTAAGCATCTTTTGTAAAATGTCCTTTGAGCTTCTCAAGACCTTTTGTATTCAATGTTAAACGGTGAGCTTTACCATCAAGGTGAATTCCGTATTGAGCTGAACTGTGACTGAAAATATCGATTGAAGAGATTTGTTTAAACTTTCCTGCTTCTTCAATAAACGATTCACCATTAAAAGTTGAATGATCTTCGTTTACAAGATTAAATCCCCACGATTTTAAAAGCGCTTCATCATTTGTATCGCCTTCTTTTTCTTTAGCAGTGATAAGAACGATTTGTTCCCCTGGATACTGTTGAGCATACTTTACAGCTTTTCCTCTCGCGACTTGTTGGAATTGAGTCCCAAGATCGTCACCTGCACCAGCAACAAGAATATGCACAGGAGCATCGTAGTTAACTTTGTCAGCGTTGTATGTTGTCACGAAATAAGCGTTCGCTTTTGTCGCCAGAACGAACATCAATGCGAAAGAAATTTTTTTGAACATATTTTCCTCGATTAAATTTGTGAATGATGCCGTGGAAAATACCGAGGCGAACACACTCTTAGAACAGGTTGAGTAAAATTTACAGGGTAATTTAACGAAACTTTAATGATTCTAAAAATAGAAAGGGCCGCCGAAGCGACCCTGATTTTGTCTAACTATCTTTCTTTAAAATTAAAGAGTGATACCAAAAACTTCTGGAAGGAACTTCTGCTCTAGGTTTTGTGAAGTTGTTCCGATTTTAGCTGCAACTTTTGCAAGTACGTCAGCTTTTGTTTTTGAATCTTGACCAGCTGCCTGGATTTCTTCAACACTTACACCTGTAAGAGTTTTAAGATCTGTCATAAGAGCTGCTTGATCGTCTTGAGTTAGCTCACCGTTACCGTGTGAAAGCATTTTCTCAATTTTTGATCCAAGAGTTACCATTGACATTGATGTCTCTAGGCTTACGTTATACGTGAAAGAAACGCGTGCTGCTTTTTCGTAGAACTTAGCTTTCTCTTGTTCTTTAGCAAGTAAGCTTACGTCTGTTGAACCAGCTTCGTCTTCATATAGGTATCCAGAATTTCTTCCTTCGTAGTACCCAGTTGAAGCGTGGTAATCAACAACTTCGTAGTCGTTACCGTAGTAGTCACCGTTGTAGTTACCAGAAAGAATATCACTTCTTTCGATTGATCTAAACTCTGAAGCTACTGCTTGGTTGTTTGAGTAATAATCGTAATAAACGATTGAACGAACGTAGTTTAAGCTAACAGCTTTGTACTCACCGTACTTAGCGTCCCAAATAACGAACCATTGTTCTTGACCTGGTTGTTGTGAACGAAGTGTTTCGTTTGTGTAAAGTTCAACTTGAGTTGAATAAGTTCCATCGTTCGCGTTTAAAGCTGAAACGAATTCTGAAGCTAGAATGTTTGGAGAAGTTTTTGGTCCGTATGAAGAACCACCGCCTCCACCACCACCGCCTCCGCCTCCGCAGCTAGCAAGTGCAAGAAGAGCTGAAAGCAAAGATACCTTAATTAAAGTCTTAATCATTTTTCCCTCGCTGTTGTAATCGAATACTAATTCGATCTGATATTTGTTGTCGTTAGTAACACCTTCATTTTTATTAGTCGACCAATTCGCTCGGTTGTAAGTCTTTTCTGCTGACTGCAAGAAAATGAAAAGACAATTAGTCTCCTTTTGACTCCAAACAGACCTTTTTATTTTAAAGATGGTTCGAAGATATGCCGTTAAACCACAGAGTCGTATTTTTAGGAATGCCCCATGAAAACTTTACTGGCCATATCGCTTCTGATTTTACAAGTACCGTCATCCATGGCCGGTGAATTAGATAGTATTTCGCTCATCACACCGATGTCGTACGACTTAAGTTCTTCTTCAACTCAGACTTTTAAATCTAAGGTTAAAGTAGGAATTGGTGACCTCATCAACACTGATGTGGCCGCTGCAGTTAATGGAAAAGTAGCTCCTTATAAAAAAGATCTTGCACCGTATTTTAAACAGCCAGGTGAACTCGATACATTTGTTAACAAGATTGTTAATGATGGTAAAAATTCTATTATTGGAAATGATCTCAGTGATGCAAAACTTATAAAGTTTTATGAGTATCTCGGAAATAAACTCATCGGTGGTTTTGCCGACCGCATTCTTGCAACTGAAGGAGTGAAGGACCAGTCAAGACGTGATCTTTGGGTTGCGAAAATGATGGCGCCGTTCAATGCGTGTATCAATAAATCAAAAAATTCTCAGTATGATGCCAGTCATTGTATGGACGCTCTGACAAGCAGTCTCGTTCCAAGTACCGGTATCGGACTCGTGTATGAAATGTCTCGTTCGAGTTTAGGAAATTCACTTCCTGAAAAAGATCGTCCTGCTTTTTATGCAGATCAAGTTAAAAAATATAAAGACTGTATGAAAGGCAGTGGCGAAGCAAGCAAAGTAAAAGGTTGTGCGCTCGAAGCTATGCGCGCAGGTGTTCTAAAAGTTACTGATTTAAAATTAACGAAAACAATTAATGATTCTGCTTCCTCACCAGCGATGGCAAAAACAATTAAGACAGCGGTTATGCCCGGTCTCAACGTCTGTACAGATCAAGTAGGGAGAGATGCAAACTCGAAAGTGGCCCTTAGCGATCAATTCATGAATTGCATTGATGATCTTGTTAAGTCAACAGGATCCCTCATCGTTCAGGACAAAGTTGAAAACACTCCTGCCGTAAGAGGAAATTTTTCAAAACTTGAAATTGGAAAACTCAGCAAAGACAAATCTTCTTTCTTTAAAGAGTGTATCGATGAACAAAAGAAAAATAATGTCCGCAAAGATGGAATGCTCGATACCAGTAGATGTGAAAACTCAATTACTAATGACATCACTTATAAAGTAGTTGTTAAAACTCTCGCACAAACGGCCAATGATTCTTTTAAAGGCGATTTAAAATTATCCGCTGATCTTTCAAAAGAAGGAAAAGCTCTTCTCGATAAATGCTGGGACAACGACCAATCCGGTAAAGAACGTGAAGCTTGTTTGCGCAAAACAATTCTCGCCTTCTCTCAAAGAATCGGGGCTGAGAAATTAGACAACGCTATTCCCGATGATATGAAAAATAAAAAAGACCTGGTTGCCTCGGCACTCAAGGATTTGAACTCATGTCTGGAAAAACAATTGCCCTCTAATATTTCTGAAGCACAGGATTTAAATGCCCGCACAAGTGCTTGTTCAAATAAACTCACTCTAAGTGTCGCTCAAAAAGTGGCTCAGGATACAATTCGTGCCAAAGCTCACGATAATAAAATCGATCAGGATTCAACAGATTCTCTTGTGCAAAAATATGTCGATAGAGATTTTATGAATTGTCTTGGTTCTACTCCGACAGATGCCAAGCTTGACAGTTGTACAGGACAATTAAAAAAGAACGCTGCTGTGACAATGGGGACAGCGCAAATTCGTCTCAATGCTGCTGGAAAAGTCAGTCCTGCTGAAACAGAAACTCTTATTGATAATCTCGTAAATAAAAAATTTAAATCTTGTCTTGGAAACAATCCTTCAGATACTGTGCTCAATTCGTGTATTGGTGATCTGACGAAGGGAGCGACAAAATCAATCGTTCTCGCTTATGAGAAAAAGCAAATCAAAGATCAGCTCAATGCTGACTCTACTCCTGAGAAATTAAAACCTGTAGAAGATGCTTTCGTCGCTTGTACTGAAAAAAATTATCCAACAGATCAAGTTTCAAAATCTCTCGATGAATGTACAAAACAATTTGCTCTTGATTTCGCTCGCACACTTGGCGAATTGAAACTGACTTCTTTAATGAAGTCTGTTTTAGGGAGTGATAACTATGCTGGTCAGAAGAAAAACATCGACGACATGCTTGGAAAATATAATCAGTGTCTCGACGGTTTAAAACAATACAGCATGGAAGATGGTCTTCTTGATAAACTCACAACATGTACTGACGACCTTCAACGCCGTGGTGTTAACTTTGTGACAAACACAGTGAACACTTGGATGAGCACTGAGGAAAAAGATGCTGCCACTATCATGGTGAAAAATGAATTTGCGAATTTCATTCCATGTTTAAGCGCACTGTTGCCGGCGTCTCCATACGATCCGAATATGGACAAGAACGTGACTTCTGTTCTAAAACCAGTCGCTCTTCTCCTCGCTCAATACATCGAATACTCTCCTGAAGATGCAAAACGTACTCTCGAAGATATTACGAAAAAACTTTCAAGTGATTTAAAAGATGTCGCAAGCAATCCGGCCTCTCGCCAGGAATTGATCGACATGCTTTATAAAAACGGAGCTCTCGATCAGTTCTTAAAGTCGATGGTTCGCGCGCAGGTTAAAACGGCAATCGATGCAACTCCAGAATCAGACTTGCCAAAAGATATTCGCGCAGCTCTTCTGAAAAAAGAAAATTTCGATGCCATGTTTGCAACTGCTGAAGGAAAAGCGATCAAAGATATGGTTATGGAAAAAATGTTGAAGCCAATTCTGATGGAACAAGCAAGCATGAGTTCTCCTCTCATTACAGCGGGAATGGATGCGGTAAAAGATCGAGTTGTAAAAATGCTCGTCTACGCTCCTAGTTTCGGCGAACAAATTGTTAAATCGAGTATTCAAAACAAGATCAACGATATGGGCGGCTTCACTCGTTTCTTTGCAAAGGCCATTTACGGAAAAAACTCTCTCAACTGGGATAAAGTCCGTGCAACAGATAGTGGAAAAGCCGCTGAAAAATACATTCAGGACAACTATCTTCTTCCTAAGTTCAATGGAAAAACGATGACGAAAGAAGAAGAGAAAAAAATCATGGGTGAAGCAGAAAAATTAGTAACAACAGCTGTAAAAAATTACGAATAAAAAACTATGCACGCTATCGAAGAAAAATTTTTTAAAATTGTCATCGTCGATGAAAACGTCCAGTTTAGAAATACACTGGCCTCAAAACTTCGCATAGAAGGTTTTCATGTAGAGTTCGCCTCAGGTGGTTTTCACCTTCTCCACGTTCTGGAGAAGCACTGGGACTACAATTTAATTATTCTGCACGAAGATATGGTCGATATGTCGGCCGAAGAGATGGTGACCCACGTGCGAAGCCATACAACAAAGGTTCAACTTCCAATTTTATTTATATCCAGCAAGAGCAGCGAAGATGAAATTTGCGAAATGATCTTCAACGGTGCGAACGAATACATCGTAAAAAGTACGAACTATCAGCCTATCGTCGACAGAGCGAAAAAATACTTCACTCTTTTGAAAAATTCTTAGTTAGACAGCGGCGCTGCATATCGACGGATAAGGGGCCCTCCCTTATGATCACCTCATATTTTTAGACAACACCAACGAAAGGAATATGCGTATGACAAAAATTAAAGTAGCTAACCCAGTGGTTGAGTTAGACGGCGACGAAATGACGAGAATCATCTGGAAGTTTATCAAAGATAAACTCATCCTCCCTTACCTAGACGTAGATATTAAGTACTACGATCTTGGAATGGAGTACCGTGATCAAACGAACGATCAAGTAACGGTTGATGCTGCTGAGGCCATCAAGAAATACAACGTTGGTATCAAGTGTGCGACGATCACTCCAGACGAAGCACGTGTAAAAGAATTTAACTTAAAAGAAATGTGGAAGTCTCCAAACGGAACAATCAGAAACATTCTCGATGGAACTGTATTTCGCGAACCAATCATCTGTTCAAACGTTCCAAGACTAGTTCCAAACTGGACAGCACCAATCATGATCGGTCGTCACGCTTTCGGTGATCAATACCGTGCGACTGATTTCGTTGTTCCTGGAAAAGGAAAACTTACGATTACTTTCGTTGGAGAGAACGGCGAAAAAATCGAGAAAGAAGTTTATAACTTCAAAGGTCCGGGTGTCGCTCTTTCTATGTACAATACAGATGAGTCTATCCGCGGATTCGCTCACTCGTGTTTCAACATGGCCCTTTCTAAAAAATGGCCACTCTACTTTTCTTCTAAAAATACAATTCTAAAAAAATACGATGGTCGCTTCAAAGATATCTTCGAAGAAATCTACCAAGCTGATTACAAGAAAAAATTTGAGTCCCTTGGAATCGTATACGAACACAGACTAATCGACGATATGGTGGCGAGTGCACTTAAGTGGAATGGTAACTTCGTTTGGGCATGTAAAAACTACGACGGTGACGTTCAGTCAGATACAGTAGCTCAAGGTTTCGGTTCACTTGGTCTTATGACTTCAGTTCTTGTCACTCCAGATGGAAAAACAATGGAAGCTGAAGCTGCTCACGGAACTGTTACTCGTCACTACAGACTTCACCAACAAGGTAAGCCTACATCAACTAACCCTATCGCTTCTATCTTTGCTTGGACTCGCGGTCTAGCTCACAGAGGAAGACTTGATAGCAACCCGGAACTCATTCACTTCTGTGAAACTCTGGAAAAAGTTTGTGTCGCTACAGTTGAATCTGGAAAAATGACAAAAGATCTTGCAGTTTGTATTCACGGTGAAAAAGTCACGGCTGATAAATATCTAACGACTGAACAGTTCTTAGATGCAATCGATGCTAACTTAAAAAAATCTCTCGCTTAAATAAAAAGGGCCCTCGAAAGAGGGCCTTCTTATTTATATCCTTATATGTTCTTTTAAACTCACCTTCATATAACTCAATTGTTAAACAAATATTGAATCTCAAAAGATTTTTTGCGTTTTCACCAATCCTTATTGATTTTGCTCTCTTCTTGAAACTATCACTTACTTTTTTACACAGTCCCCTAGACGGAGCGTACCCCGCATTTTAAAACGACGTAACTTTCTGGAGGAACGTATGAAATATTTAATGCTTTTAAGCGTACTAGTTGCTTTTAACGTAAGAGCTGAAATGTCAGCTGACGATCTAACACTTGCTGATGAAGCGATCTCTGCTCCAACTATGGATCTTGAAGGTCAATACAAAGTAAAAGAAGAACCTAAAGCTGCTCCTATTGCACCAGTTGTAGTTAAAGAAGCTGCTCCTGTAAAAGTAGCAAAGAAATTATCTCAATCAGATAAACTAAAGCTTTATAGAGAAAGACTTGAAGAGCGTAACAGAATCATGGTTGAAAAAAAGATGGAACAGATTCGCTTCCAACAAGAACTTGCTCTTGCTCGTAAGTTAGAGCAGTCAATGAACCAGCAATTAAAAGCAATCGATTCAATTAAGAACTAGTTTTTTACTGTAAAAAGTTTCGACAGGTAATTTTTATCTGTCGAAAACTTTTACATCTTATTCTCTCCACCTCTACAATCTCCCTGATATATCCCCTACATAGCTTTTGGCACACCTCTTGTAATAGTGAACTGTATAAACGTTCAGGGGGAATTTTTATGAAAACGAATAAACTACTTTTCTGTGCTCTTGCAGTTTCATTTTTATCACTACAATCAATGTCTCCATCAGACTTGATCACTCATACTAATCACTACGCAAACAGAATGCCTGCGAGTGTTGATACTCAACCAGCAAAAAAACCTGTTGCTAAAAAAGCAGTCGCTAAAAAACCAGTTACATCTAAAGAGATGAAAGATCTTCAAGATAAACTTGCTAAGATGGAAACTGATCTAAAAGCAAAACAAGATCTTCTTGATAAAAAATCACAAGAGATCGATCAATTAAAAGCAAACCAAAACAACGACAAGATTGATGCTTTAGCAAAACTTATTGCCGATCAAAAAGCAGAAATCGAAAAACTAAAAACTGATATTAAAAACTCAGAAGTCAAAGACGTTAAAATTGTAAACAACAACAAAACATCTGTTCAACTTGTTATCTGTAAATCAGAAGCAAAAGGCGAAAAACTTCAAGCTGACGTTAAGAATGCAATCTCAGACCAGGTAGCAGTTTTAAAGTTCACAGCAGTTGAAGCGAAAAAAGAGGAAGCTCAACAAGCTCCGAAACAAGAAGAGCCTAAAAAAGAAGAACCAAAGAAAGAAGAAGTGAAAAAAGACATCGTTAAGGTTGATGAACCTAAAAATGAAGAACCAAAGAAAGACGATGTAAAAAAAGATGAACCGAAAAAAGAAGTTGTTGCAAAAGACGACTCTAAAAAAGACGAAGATAAAAAACCAGAAAAGAAAGAAAGAAAACGTAAAGAAGTAGACGTTGATGCTGACAATGCAGATCTAATCTCGCTTATGTCACAAATGACGACTATGTTTACAACTCAAATGCAGGCTCAGATGCAAATGCAAATGCAGATGATGAGCATGTTGTCGAACATGATGCCGCAAATGAGTCCATATGCTTACAATACACAAGACTTCTCTAACCCATATTCGTTGAACAACAACAATAACTGGGGATGGGATTCATGGAATGTTGGACTGCCAGCTTCAACAAGCTACCACTCTCAACAACAATACCAGAACCCATACTCGATGATGCCGCAAATGAATCGTCAACCAGCGCAGGCATCAGACTTTGGATTGAACTTTAGCCAGCCACAAAGTTTTACAGGTTTTGATTTTGCTCGCCCGGATCTAAACCAACAGTTGCCACAACAAAGCCCAGCTGCTCAACCACAACAGCAGCAACAAAAACCAAAGCTGGAAGAATTATCAAGAACACAAATCTTGAAAGCTTAATCTCTCTCACAAAAACACTACTTCAAAGGACATCGTAAGATGTCCTTTTTTCGTTTTATGTCCGAGCGATTCACTCAGAGACTGTTGAAAATGAGGAAAAAATTTCCTTTTTTCTAAGATTTTTTTTTATTTCTTCGATGAGAATTTTAAGTTAGCTGGATTAAGGAATATCTAGCTATAAAAAAGCAATGGACGCTACTTCAATGAACATAGGATATATCATGAAGGTAGAATTAACGAAAAAAGACTCTGGGGCCAAACTTCTTATTAAAAAATGCCACGTGTGCGGACATATCATGGAGGCTGCTCAAGAAGTTCAAAAATGCGGGAAATGCAAAAAATCCTTCCTTCCTACAAACTATTTTTCCAAAGTCCACTCTAAGGCCCAAAACGAATATGAACAACTCTTCGCGTCTAGTGCTGAACTTCACGAAGAAGATCTCATAAAAGGTCTTACAGTTCTCTGGTAAATCGTGTCTATTCATGACTTAAATGATATGAATAGATATGCAAGAACTACATCCAATCGTCAAAAGGCTCTTTGATAAAAAGGGCCTGGATCATAAACAAATCGAAAATTTTCTTTCGTGGGATTTGAAATCAATT
Organism: uncultured Bacteriovoracaceae bacterium; assembly: GCA_966211875.1. Lineage (GTDB taxonomy): Bacteria > Bdellovibrionota > Bacteriovoracia > Bacteriovoracales > Bacteriovoracaceae > Bacteriovorax. The sequence goes on along the minus strand of CBIHNP010000009.1, from coordinate 93,733 downwards.
CCCGAACTCACATCGCTTAAAGATCTAAAGAAAGCTTCTGAACGTTTAATCACTGCGATTGAACAAAAAGAAAAAATTGGAGTGTACGGAGACTACGATGTCGACGGTACGACTTCATGTGCTCTTCTTTACCACTTCTTCAAAATGCTTGGAGTGGAAATCGATGTTGTTCAACCTTCGCGTTTCGTTGAAGGATATGGACTGCATCTTTCGAGTATCGATGAAGCTGTTGAAAAAAATTTAAAAGTTTTAATTACTGTCGACTGCGGAATTACAAATAACGAAGCAGCAGATTACGCTCGCGAGAAAGGGTTAGATCTCATCATCACAGATCACCATAAGGATGCTCGCGAAACAATGCCGAATGGTTTTGCCGTTATCAATCCGAATCGTCGAGATGAAGAGAATAACGAATTAAAAACGCTCGCTGGTGTTGCTGTTGGTTTTGCTCTCGCCGTTCAAGTCAGAAATGATTTGATTGCGAAAGGACAAAGTATTCCGACTCTCTACCCTCTTCTGCAATTTGTAGCGATCGGAACAATTTGCGATCTCGCTCATTTGAGTCCAGTGAATTTAAAACTTGTTCGCCATGGATTAAAACTTTTAAAAGACACTGAGTATCCAGGGCTCCGCGCTTTCTTCACTGCTGAAGAATTGCGAGCGAAAACAATTCCGTCGGAAAAACTCGCTTTTCACGTCGGCCCTTTGATCAATTCAAAAGGACGTCTCGATCACCCTGAACTTGCCCTGCAACTTTTGATTGCAAAAACTCCGGAGCGTGCTCGCGAATGTTACGAACATCTTGTGACATGTAATCAGGAAAGAAAATTTATTCAGAACGAAGTTTTTAAAGAAGCGCGCGATCAAGTTCTGCGCGAACTAAAAAGTTTAGGATACAACAAAGAACATCTGATCACGATTGTGTATCAACCTGAATGGCACGAAGGCGTTATTGGTATTGTCGCTTCAAAATTAGTTGAGACATTTAAAGCCCCGGCAATCATCTTCACTGATTCTGAACATCAGGGAATTATCAAAGCTTCTTGCAGAAGTGCGGGAACGCTTGATATCTTCGCTCTTTTAAAAAAGAACGAGCACCTTTTCATTAAATTCGGCGGACACAGAGCTGCGGCCGGACTGTCGATGAAAAAAGAAAATCTACAAGAGTTCATTAAAAACATGAACACTTTGTTAAAAGATGTTCCTGCGATTGAACGCATGCGTATGGAATTCTACGACCTCGAAATAGATGCCGGAGAAATCAATCCAAAACTTATGCGCGATCTCGATCTGCTCGAGCCATTCGGAATGGGAAACGAAAAACCTATTTTCAAAATTAAAGGCGTTAAACTCGATTCCTACGACATTTTAAAAGAGGCCCATGTTAAGTGGAGTCTTTCGAAAGAAAAAACCAAATTAAAGGGAATAAGCTTCAATTACGTCGGCAAATATGAAGCGACGTCGCCGGAAGAAATCTTTTCGACTCAGAATTTGAAGAAAGAAGATTTATCTGTGTTTTTTACGTTGGGTCTTAATCGTTTTAACGGAAATGAATCGATTCAGCTGATGATTGACCGCCTAGAATTTGGATTCTAGGCGATCAAGTTTTAGATCAAAATTATTTCAAGATAGCAGCGTCAAATTTCAATCCAACTAGGATTGATTTTGGTGAAGATTTTGTTTCTGCAGTGTCTAGGTTATCTTTAACTGTCGCACCAGAGTAAACAACGTGGTATCTGATTGCATCGTCTTTTGCTTCTTTGAATTCAACGCCGATATCATAAGCTGTTCTCTTGTTAGTTTTAACAGAGTCGTTCTTTTTTGAATCAGAAATGAATTTAACAAATGGAGCAAATCTGTCTGTAGAGTAACGAACTAAAGCAACGATAGAAGTTGTTTTAAGATCCTTCTTAGCTGTGATTGTTCCAGCAGCATCTTTTTCAGTTAATAGGTTGTAGTCACCTTCAACCGTCAACCCCATTGGAAGGTTGAATTGAAGACCTGTACCTAGGAACTGATCGTTTCCTTTGTTAACACGAGCGCTACCAGAAATAGTTGTAGCATCACCTGCTGCCTCAGGAGCTACAGTATAAGCTACGATTGGCTTAATCATTCCGTGAGCGATGTCACCGTACCAACCAACTGCCCATCCAAATTTAGATTGAGAGTTTTCAGTCTTTCCGTTTAGCTTGTTACCGTTGAAGTATTGAGCTGTAATTGTTTGTCCTGCAATGTCGTGAGAAACAGTTGCACCAACTTGGTTTCCTGGAGTTGCTTGTTTGAAGTATGAAGAAGTGTAACGATCGTAATCAGCGTAATCGTATTCTCTACCACCAACTAGAACAGCTTTCTTACCAACAGTAAGAGATGTTCCGAATGAGAAAGTTTTTGTGACGAAAACTTCGTCAATATACGATGATGTATTATCCACTTTATCGTGATCAGCACTTCCTGCGTTTCCAAGAAGGTCAGCTGTTAAGAAGTACTTTACCGATGGAGTTACAGCTCCAGCAAAAGTTGTTCTTAGGTAATCGATATTGAACGAGCTTGAATTTGAAGCTACTTTATCGTTATCTTTGTAAATCCATCCTGCTCTACCAACAGCATTGATAGTGTGATCCCCAGCAAATGCACTTGCTGAAATTAAAGTAGCTGCTAATGCTACCGCACTTAACTTTTTCATTTAATCTCCTTCGATAAGTTAAATTTGTACTCAGTATTGAATAACTGAAAGTTTGCCACGTCAAACTTTTTCTTATCGAAGGAATGGGAAAAATTATCTAACGATAGTTACTTTTTCGATCACAACATCCTTCACTGGACGATCCATAGGACCTGTTGATGTCTTTCCGATTTTAGAAACAACATCCATTCCTTTTGTCACTTTTCCGAATACAGTGTGTCGTCCGTCAAGGTGTGGAGTTGGAACAAGTGTGATGAAGAATTGCGAGCCGTTTGTTCCTGGGCCAGCATTGGCCATTGAAAGAATCCCCGGGCTGCTGTGACGAAGAACTGGGTTAAACTCGTCTTTAAAACGGTATCCAGGTCCACCTCTTCCCGTTCCTTCAGGACATCCACCTTGAATCATAAAATTGTCGATCACACGGTGAAAAACTAGACCATCATAGAATGGTCCTTGCTTTGAAGTTTCTTGTCTTCCCTCTGCAAGGTTCACAAAGTTCCATACTGTCTCCGGGCATTCTTTTGCAAAAAGTTCTACTTCGAACTCTCCCATGTTTGTTTTAAAAACCGCTGTTAAACGATCTAGATCTTCTTTGTATTCACTTTTTTTCACGCCACCTAATCCGAACATAAAATCTCCTTAAATAAATTTTTAATAGTTCTGTGTTTTATATAAACCTTTAATTTCGCCGTTGATTGAAACTGGATTCTGAGAATAAAAATAAATTTTTTGAGTTGGTGTAAAGAACTCGCTCAGATCAATTTGAAAGCGAGGCTCTTTGTCTCCTGTTTTAGTAAACACTGAAAACATTTCTGCCGTAATCATTTTCGCATTGAGATCCGGATAGCGTTTTTCTACTTCTGCTCTCGTCAAACAGAAACTCACTAAGAGTGGAACACCTTCATCCATCACTTTAGAAGAAAGAAACGCTTTAAGTTTTTTTTCTTTTTTAGTGTCGTTTAAAATTTCGTCGAGAAGAACTAAGTTTACTCGCTTGTAAGTTGGAGGATCGAAGAAAATAAGTTTGCTGAAAACTTTTTCACTCACTTTATAAAACAACAATTCATCTTCTTTCAAAGTTGTGACGTGAGTGAGATTGTTTCCTTTGTAGAGTGCAGTTTCTTCATTAAAAGTTGCCTGCACCTGAACTGCTTGAGAGTAATTGATGCTGTAACTTTTCATCAAGGCATTGAGATCAAAGTAGCGTAACGTCGATGAACGATAACAACTTCCTCTTTGATCAAAGTTCGCCCAGGTCGGAAGATCAGTGAGAAAATATTTTTCAACTCCGCTGGAAGTATAATAATCCTCAACAGTGCGAGGCTTTAATCCCGTGTCTGCACAGCCAATGAGTGTGAGAAGCATGAAACCAATGATAATTTTCATTCTGCCCTCGAAAAGAAAGCGAGAATTTTTTCTTCGATTGTTTTAATCATCGCAAAACCTTCATCGAGATTATCGGCTTTCAGACAATAGTAACCTGGTTCATCTTCTACCAGTCCTTTTCCAAGAGAATAATTCTCTACTCCCGCTCCAACTAAAATAGCTTCAGCTGGAAGAGTTTTTAAATCATTTTCCGGAGCATATTTTCTAAAATCAGGTGATTCAATCGTTGCAAACACACCAGTTCGATCGAGCAAGCGATCGACAGATGTCACGTCGTAGCCTTCGTAAATTTTTAATTTCGCTTCCGGCTCAATTGGTTTTGGAATTTTGACTTTGACGTAATCTTCGAGATCGCGCCATTCGCGAATCTTTGTTTCAAAGACTGCTTTTTCTGCTTCAAAATGTTCGTTGGAGAATTTCAGAAGATTTTTTATTTCATGATTCAGCCATTCGCTCTTAAACGGCTTTTGCGCTGGAGTTGAAGTAACCCACGCAAGAGTATGTTTTGGATCGCTAAAAAGCCAATCACGGCACTTTAAAAGCATCAGAGCTGCTGATTCATCGTTACCGACAAGAACGAGTTGAGACTTTCCTTGCAGATCGAATTTAGTGAACATATCGCGCTCGTAAAAAAGCGCGGCGCTTTCGCGGATATTGAGTTCGTTTAGAGCAAGAGTATTTGAAGCTCCCATTGCTTGCGGAGTTGTTCCTCTTCCCGTTGCTTCGATGACGATATCAAAGTCTTCAAAACTTTCTACCGGCATGTGAAGCGAGTTCACAACCTGCTCACCCAGTTGTTTGAACATTTCCGGATTTTCTTCGACTTGTTTTAAAATCGCTTCACGTGGATTCACAGAAAAAATCACGCGAAACAAATCGTGCAGACGTGTTCGTCCTTCGATTTTTTCTTCGCGATGGAGAAAACGTTTATGAATGCGCAGAACTTCTCCGGCCTTCGTTAATCTTTTTTCTTCGAGAGTATTGATTGCGGGGACTAAACCTTCTTCCCAAATTTGCGCGATTGTTTTTGACGAGCCTTCAGCAGTCACTTGCATTTGTGGAAAGTGATCGAGCATGAAACGAAGATTTCCACCGAGCGCGTTTTTTTGAAACAGCGTCACCTCTGCTCCGATTTGATCAAAATATTGTGCGCATAAAATGGCGAGAGGACCCGAGCCGATAATGGCCAATTTCATAGTCTTTGTACCCCAGGTAAGTGGAGTACAAAGCTATCATAAGTAGGAACTATTTGAAATACACTTTAGTGTCACCTTTATCGATTGCAGAGTGTTCAGCGAATTTATAGATGAAATCGATGAAACTTTGCATAGCTTCAAACGTAGGAACGCTCTTATCGAACTCACAACCGTATTGAATATGAGTTGTACCGTCTTGGGCGATCACTTCTTTTGCATGACGCACGTTCATAATCACTGGGATGTAAGAAGCATTCGTGAAATACATTCTCATGTGAACTTCAAAATCAGCCGCTAGTTTTTTATCTTTTTGTGGGTTCCAAGGAACTTGAAATGAGCATCCGTCCCCTGCAATATCTACTAATGTTACTGGATAGATTGTTCCATTATCATCGATAACAGAATAAGCACCCAGAAAATTTTGGAATACAATACGATTGAAAGCTCTTCTCTTCATTTCGACTGTTTCTGCTTTTTTCTTGTTGAAATCGAGTACTTTAAAATCAGACATGCTTGTTCTCCCAAGTTTTGACTAAAGAACTTCTCGGAAGATAAATTTTATTTTTTAGCTATCTTTTAAGGTAACTTGGGGTCTCGGAAATTTCTTCTTTCATTCGAAGATAAGATTCAAGTCTAGACATGATTAATTGAGTTTTAGGATCGTTTTGGTCAAGTTTTGTATAGAAATAGCAACCTTTCGAATCTTCTGTATGAGTACAATTCGAGAACTTACATTGAACTGCGCCTTCTTCGATATCCGGAAAGTACGTTATTAATTCTTCTTCCTGTAAATCTTCAACACCGAATGATCTGATTCCTGGAGAATCGATTAAAGACATACGATCGCTATCAACAATCTCACTCCACGTTGTCGTATGTTTTCCCTTTCCGACTTTCCCTACTTCATTAGAAAGAAGAGTGATTTTTCCCTCGGAAACTTGAGTGATGAGTTTACTCTTTCCCACTCCCGACTGGCCCAGGAAGATAGATGTTTTGTGTTCGAGTCTTTGTTTTAAATCGTCGAAACCAAGAGAAAGAAAACGCGGTTTATAATCAGGATCGGCCGCAGATAATTCAAAACATTCGATGCCTAAATTATTCATGCGATCGTATTCAAATTGAATATCGAGTTCGCTTGGATTGTATTCATCCATTTTATTGAAAACAATTAACGGGCGAATTCCCCATTGGTGAGCGCGAACGAGAAAACGATCAACGATTCCTCTTTTGTATTCCGGACGAGAAACAGAACTCACGATGACCATCAAATCGCAATTCGATGCTGTCACTTTTTTCTTTTGTTCGCGAATAATCAGGCGATAAATTTCATTCATGCGCGGAAGAACTTCGACGATGACATTTTTGTCATCAATCATAACGTAGTCTCCAACGACGATGGAATTTTCATCACCTTTTAAAAGATTTCCCAACGCAGTGGCAACAACAGTCTTTCCGCTTTCGACAAACTTACAATCGAATTCTCGCTTAGCAGATTTAAAGACACGCGCTTTTAGCATGACATAAATCCTTCTGGGAAAAATTGTTTTTTGGGGTCGAAGATTTTTTTGAGTTCTCTGAAAACGATGCGCTCATTTTCGCTGTAGAAAGGGGCGATAAATTTTTTCTTTAATAGACCAATTCCGTGCTCAGCAAAAGGAGATCCATGCCATTTCAAAACTTCGGCGTACAAACGCTCGAGTTCTTTATTGCAGAAATCATTTTTATCTGGCGTCGGCATAAAATTAAAATGCAAGTGAGCGTCACCGAAATGGCCGAAGAGATTATAATCAACTCCGAGTTTTGTGTAGGAACGATAGAATGTCATCAACTCTCTAAATTTTTCCGGAGTCACCTGAACATCCGTTCCCTTCTTCGTTACTCCCATACGAGTATTCATTTCGAAAATCGCGCGAGGAACACTTACGCGCAGATCGCGACATTTCGATGAATTCATTTCAAAAATATTTTCTTCGTTTACAAGCGTAAGTTTCGCCAAAAGATTTTCATAAATCATTTCAAAATCTTTTTTGCGAACTTCGAGAAAAACAACGTCTTGATTTTTCCCAGGATTTTTTTCCGGTGGCAAATACGAAAGCGAATTCGCATCGATGAATTCCACGGCCCGAATTTGTTCTCTGAAAGATTGAACCGCGTGGAAAATTTCCAGGTGAGGTTCAAAATTTTCTTCCCACTTAGGAAGAAGGATAAACAAATACGTTTCTTCTTCGTAAGGAATTGTTTTAATCACGGCCGATGAAATAATTCCCAACTGCCCTTCTGTTCCTGTCATCAAATCTGTTTCAACTTCTAGACGTGGATAAGGCGCATTTTTAAAATTTTTATATGGAAGAAAATCGTGTTGGTATTTTGAAAGATCGATCGGGAGATTTAATTTTTTATCTGCTGATAATTTTTTTTCAGCGCCATCGTGATCGATATAAGTCAGCTCCACAATTTGCGAGCGAAGATTTTTAAATCCAAACGAACGTTCACCTGTACAGCTCGTTGCAATTCCCGCAAGCACTCCTGCGAGTTCTTCCGTCGGCGACGTCATGATCTCGCGTCCGTGAGAACGACAAAATTCCTTTGCCTCTTTCCATGTCACAAAACCTTTCACAAGCAAATTTTTTTCCGCTGTAAATTCAAGCGAGCCTTTAATCGTCGAAAGATTTCCCAACACAGTTGTTGGATTCAATTCTTTTGCGAGATGCTCGAATGGAATGACTGTTGAAGTTTGCGAAGAATGATAAAGCGTCGGCGTTCCCGCTTTAATATGGCCCTTCACCTCTTCCCATGAATAAAAGCTTTTCGTCTTTTCTTGTGTCATGGCTACAGTCTAGGCCGGAACTTGCAATCAGCAAAGATTTATTTAAAATTCCAGGGGCTTAGAGGACCTAAAAGGCAATCTTTCGCTTGACATTAAGGTGCTGAACCATTACTTTTCACTTCACCGATTATTTTCTGCACTCGTAGCTCAGCTGGATAGAGCAACCGCCTTCTAAGCGGTAGGTCAGAGGTTCGAATCCTCTCGAGTGCGCCATTCTGTATTTCCCTTCATTTCTTTCAACAACTCAAAAGGTCTTTTTAATTTATATTCGACATTTAGACCATTAAGTACTGGGTTCGAGAGAATCATGTCTAAGACTTTCTTCCTCTCACTAACGGATTGAGAATTCCAGAATGATTGTGCATTCTTAGCGAGTTCGAGAACAGATTGAACTGTTTCAACAACTGCTGATGTTAAACTCAATTGCAGAACTTCAATTTGCTCAATAACAGACTGTCTATCATTTCTAATACGCTTTAACTGTACATCGAAAATATGCTTATCAAGTTCACCATCCATACGCATTGTAATAAGTCGATCTTCACGAGTTTGAAAGAGAGCTTCTTCCACTTGGAGAAGCTCAATTTGTTTCTTCGTAGTAACATGAGCCTTGGACTCAACCTGATTAAGAGCTTCTGAAATGTCCTTAGCAAGTTGTTCCGAAATGTGAATGTCATTCACCGCTGTACCAAGTTGAATCCAAATTTGATCGTTAGTAACATTCATGCCTGAAAGCGAATCATGCACCCTTTTACCATTAGTGCAATGATAGTAGTGATAGGTTCGGGACTCTTGTGTCTTACGATTAATCTTTTTCTTTGGATCATAAACAATATGACAGCCACACGCGCACTTTAACCACCCACCAGTCAAAGCAGTATACTCATTCTTGTCTCTTCTAACAGCACTAGCTCTTAATCCAAAAGACTCATCAACCTTTATAAGAATATGCTTAGGAATAAAGATTTCATGTTTTCCATCGTACAAAGTATCTTTCCAAGTAAACTGACCTCGATAAAATGGATTTTGCAATCTACGCTGAATCGAACATGCTCTGTATTTTTTTATGGCATTACCACTGATTAATCCATCTGAAATAACTTGTTCTCTGATTTTCTCAAATGATAAACCATTAGCTCTGAGTTCAAATTCACGAGAGACAATTTTTCTATTAAGTTCATTAGGATCAAGAACAATGGTTCCACCTCTGTTTTTTATTCTCCCACTATCGGTATCAGTTGCTTTTTGACAGACATAACCAAGTGGAGGGTTATTACTTGGATACCAACCCCCCTCAGCTTTCTTAGTCATACCATCATTAACTTTAGTACTTAGGATTTTGGAGTACTGCTTATTCATTATCCCAGAAAAGCTTCTTGTTAGTAGATCAGAGTCGGAGGTATCACGATGTAAAATGTAATTTTCCTTAGCGTAGTGGATATTAAAAACTCCTTTCATAACTTTAGCTTCATTAGCTTCAAGGTCAGTAAAGTTTCGCGCTTCTCTATCCATCATGTAGAAGATAATATTTCCAATTTTATTCTTTTCTGTGTAGCGAAGGGCATCGTTATACTTAACTCTATTCTTTGAATCCTTAGCACTCTCAATAATGCAAAACTCTTTAACTGGATTAAGACCAAGTTTTTTACAGTAAGACTGTATTTCATCTCGTTGTACATCAGGAGACAAGCCATCAGCTTGCCTCCCACTTGAAATTCTAATAATTACTGTTGCATCTTTATTGTTATACAAAATATTTGGATTCATAAAATTACCCCACCAATCTTTCTATCTCATTATCGGTATAATTCAAGAAATAATTTGGTTCGAGAGTATCTACTTGGGTGTTATTATCGCGAATAGTTTTTAACCAGTAGAAAAGCTCTACTAAAGATTTTAATTCATCCTCAGATAATTTAATTTCAACAAGCTTTTTATTATGAGGCTTTAATGCTTGCACGCAAAACCTCCTCTGATTGAATTTCTGAGTGTGTGTTAATTAATTCAGAAGAAATAGTCTGTGTTTCAGGTGTCTGAGGTGTTAAAGCTTGAGACTCTGAAGGATTGTTTTGAATGAATCTAATATTTAACCACAAACGCGATCTTACACCACGACGGACATGAGCATTTTCAGTACGAACTGCTTGAGGAAATGCTTTTCTAACTGTTTTGGAGAATTCTCTTGCTGTTGCTTTGTTATATCCATACATAGCACAGTAACTTTTGTAGCTCTTGTATAGTTCATTAGCTGTCATTTCGCTTCCGGGAGAAGCTTCAATATTATCCTTTAGGAATTCCAACGCTGGTTCAACAGATTCTTTAAAACTCTCAATGGCCTTATTTACACTTTCAGGAATATCAAATTCCCAATCATTCATAATCAATTCATTTAAACCTTCTAGTGCCCAGTTGAAAATTGCAGGTAGTTCGCCAGAACTAATCCAGAAATCAGCTCTCTTAAATCTAGTATCTTTTTGGGCACCAACGAATTGTTTAGGAAATTCTAAAATAATAAGTCGTTTTAAAAATCCGTATGAATTATCTTTAAACATTGGGATTTTGTTTGTTGAAAACATCAATCTTGCAGTTGGCTTGAATAGATATGCTGGCTTAAACTTTTCATTACAGCGCATTTGTTCACCTGAAACAAATTCTTTTAAGAAACCAGTAGGGATAGCATCCATTTCATCAACTTCGTGAACGATGTTGATTAACTTATTAACGGTGTCAGCGGCAGTGAAGTCTGAATCTGCAACAAATCCTTGCAAAAGAACACGTGATACATTTTCTTCACCAACAAGAAGTGCAAGCAAAATAAGAATGACTGATTTTCCGTTGGACCCCCCACCATGGGCAATAAAAAATTTCTCTGCGAGAGTTACAGGTATTAAGCAGTAGCCAAACCACTGTCTAAGTAATTTCACCTGATCTGGCTCAAGGATTTCAGACAATAAATCTAGAAAGATTTTTCCTTTTGCATCTGGATTATATTCATAAGGTAATATGTACGGAGAGAAAAACTCATGTGTATGAGGCAATAACACATATTCAATCTTATTCTGCATTCTTCTGATTCTCAATATTCCATTTTGCAATGGAATAAAGTTATCATTAGCTGATTTTTCAACACCAATAAATGTACCGAACTCTAAATTGTCTACTGAGCATATAGCTTGAAGGTTTTTAACTATATTCTTTACCTTGTATTCACTTGTATCGGTTAAAAACGTAGGATCAGCTTTAGCTAGTGAGATGATGTCATTGAATATGTCAGAGGAGTAATGCTTTATCCATTTGCGGTTCTTGTAAATCCAAAATGATTTCTTGTGATATAACATTTTGTTATTTCCAACTTCACTGAGTAATTTACGTAAGTCCATATATAGCATTGCTGTTTGTAATAAGCTTGGTGACATAAATAATCCTTTTTAGAGTATTTCTAGATACTCTCATTTTTTTCATTAATGGATTAAGGATTGCCTCTCACTAGAGATGCAATGACTTAAAAACTAGACAAGAATAAGGATTATTAGTGAGAAGCGAACAAAAGTTCTGAAGGAGTGCCGGTTTTGAAGTAAGTGACCTGTTGAGAAATTCTAAGATGTCCAAGTTGAATAACTTGTTTGGCGATTAATTGTTTAGATTGATTTAAACGATTTGAAAACTCAAGAAGTGCAGAAGGTAAATCAGGTAGCGCTTTCGACATTTGCTCAAACATGAGAAGTAGGCTCTCATGGGGAAGCATGATCTTTGGAAGTTTTCTGTCTCTCCCTTGTGAAATCTTGTTGATATTTGTTAGTACCTGTTCCAGTTAAAACCTCTAGATAATTACTTGCATGCTAGGCATGCTGTACTTAATTTCTAACATGGAATTGCTATAGAAAAATAAAAAAAATAAAAAATCCATAATTATCGTCTCTTAATCCATTTAACCATTAAGAAGTGCAAAACCTTTACCAAAAAAAACTGCCTATGTAGACCAGGTGACGACTGCTCGGAAACGCGTTTATGGAACCTCATTTCGAGGTACCCGGGGGTCATCTTAGGAGTTTTCTATGTCACAGGTAAAGAGAAATGTTTCTATTCGCTATGAAGATGGAGAATTTCGTTTCAAGTTTGCAAGTGATGACACTGACAACACACATGACACTGATGATTTAGAGTTATTAAATCTTTGGGACGAAGTTCTTTCTGAAGTTTTCTTTGTTGAGGAGGACAAGGAATCAATTCAGTACTTAGAAGGAAGCTCAATTTACAATCTAGACACAGAGTTTGATATTCAACAAAGAGAAGCGAATGATTTTTTTATATTAAATGAAGGCGCGCCTGATATAGATGAGTTTGATCTTCTAATGGATATCGCTGAAGAATATTTTGAAAATCCAAAACAATATTATTTGGACGAGGACACCTCTGTCCCAAATATAATAAAGGGATTTGTACAGATTTATCATTCTGAACAAGTAGATGTCAGAGGCAATACAGTAATCAAATGGAAGTCAACAAATAGCTCCCTACTAGTTAACGTAGATGAACTCAGTTCACCTGAAGGAATTGCAAAACAAGTAGAAGCTTTAGGGTTTAAGTGGTCACCAATTATCAGGGTTTGCTTTTACGGTGAGCCATTGGCCCAAGTTGTAGGTGAAAAGATTTATCAGCCAGGTGAAGCCAAAGAGCTTGTTCCATTAAACGATGAGTACAATAATATCATGCTTGCAATACCTTCGTTTTCTGAAAATGAAACTGAGAGAGATAGCATTTTTGATTTTATAGAATCAGAAATTCAAGAGAATATTCTATATGGCACATTTCCAAACTTTGGAAGATCAGCAATTGGACATTGGCAATATACTCATGAACGCTTGCGTGACCTAGAATTGGAAGAGCTTGAAAATCAAAACTTACGCCTAATTGAGATTAAGGAAAGAATTAAAGTAAAAAGTAAGAATCTTTTTAGTGATAAGTACTCTCAAGCAATTCGATTAATAGCAAGAATTAATGATGGGCCGATTGATTTGGATTATATTTTTCAGCAAGACATCGAACTTCTTAGACAGGTAATGTTTTTAACAGATAAACATATTTTGAAAATCGATAAACTGAATATCTATTTGCAAATCAAAGCTCTAGTGACAAAAGATTCATTTGCAACCATTAAGACACATCAAACACCGATAATTGAATTAATTAATAAAATTAATAATGGAGAATTTGTCGATTTTCACTTAATTGGTTATTCAGAGCTGGAAGAATTATTTCGTGTGCTTTGGGGTTATTCAGGATTCAGAATCAATTCAGATAAAAAGGACATTTATCATTTATTGAAAAATAATCTACTCCGCAACCGTGCAAAGATGCACTCTCGTAAAGGAGTAAGTTTCAGCTAACGCTTCAACTTGCTATCGCAATACAAAATCTAACGATTTTTAATTAATGGCTTAACTGCCAATGGGGATGAGTCGCCTACGGCTCATCTCTATAATTAACATTAAGGAGATTCATGAAAGCTTGTACATATTGCAGAACAAGTACTGATAAACAGCAAAATGGATTACAGTCACAAAAGAGAGCACTAGAGGAATATTGTAAAGCGCGAGACATTACTGTTATTAAATCTTTTGAAGACTCAGGAGTATCAGGAACAAAATCATCAAGACCAGAGTTGGATAAGCTAATGATAGAAGTCAGAGCAGGTACAATTGATACAGTGATTGTGTATTCATTTAGCAGATTCGCTAGAAGTACAAAATTCTTACTTGATACACTTGAAGAGTTTGGACGACTAAAGGTTAACTTTATTAGTCTCAGCGAAAATGTTGACCTCTCTAGCGCAATCGGAAAAGCAATGTTCACTATCATTTCCGCAATAGCAATGCTTGAAAGAGACCTAATCTCAGAGAGAGTTCGCAATGGTATCACCAATGCTCGCGCCAAAGGAAAACAGATTGGAAGACCTTCGATAATTAATTACGAACTTATTTTGAAATTAAGAAATGAAGGATACACATACAAAGAAATTAGTGAGCTGCTAAATATCTCACAAGGATCAATTTCAACAGCAATAAAGAAGCACTCAAAAAAGCCCTGACCATTAGCCATTCTGAGTGGCATGGTCACGCTCATTATCCATATGTTTACTGACGTAAGCTCACTCAAAAAGTTGTCATTGATTGTTAATTTAAAATAAAGACCGTGTCGTAATCATGGCAGTATCTCTTGGTTTTGCTTTAATCATGGCTATGTCAGCCGCAAGTAAAGCTTTGTCTATAAACAGGTTCAATGTGTCCGATAATAAAATACAGGTAGGTGTTTTTTATGCTCGATAAGAAGCTGAAGGCTTTATTGAAATCTCACAATCTCTCTGTTGCAGAACTTGCAAATAGAGTTGATGTTCCAAGAAGCACAATTCAGCAGTGGATTGCAGGGACAGCTCCTAATATTTATCAACTTGAAAAGGTTGCGAGTTATTTTAAGCTAACGGTTGATGAGCTGGCTTTTGGTCGTAAGCCCAAAGCGTCTGTTGAAGAGTTATTTACAGAGGCACTGATCCACAGTGGCCACTATAAAATATCAATTACAAAACTTGTTAAAAAAGATGGGGAAGATGAATAATCTTTCCATATAAAGGAGACAAAATGAAATATTTATTAATTATTGGATTGGTTACATTGGCCTCATGCTCTTCTGTTCCAAAGAGTAAAACTGATGAACAAAACGATCTAGTGGTTGAACACATGAATAAGCCACGCAAAGTAATTGGTAATGATTTTGATTCTAGGTTTGAAAAAGACGGCTTAGTAGGATCTGATTTTGTTGCCATTGCTTCAGTAACTGATGTTGTTGATAAGAATGAAAAGCAAATGCAGACTCTCGCTGAAGCTGACGCTCGCTCAAGATTATTAAATAGCGCACCTACAGAATTTAAAAAGATTATTCAAAGTGCAATATCAACTTCTACTGGTGATAACGGCAACGTTGAGAATATAGGCATAACCGTTACAGAGGTAAAAGCTTTAACAGGCTTAACTAGTAACTTTAAAGATGCACAGTGTGTGAAATATGCAACTCCAAATCATAATCTGAATTACGACTACACTAAAGAATGCAGAGTTATTGTAAGAGTTCCCGCTTCTGACCTGATGAAGGCGTACAAATATACGCTCGATAAGAAGTACGGCGTGAAAGAGCAAAGTGCCATTCAGGATTTGCTAAAGAAGCAATTGATGGACAAGGTGCTTGAGCCGCAATCTTCCAATGTAACAGAAACAACAAGCTCTGCTCATTAGGATTTAAAGTTGAATTGCAAGCATACATTAATGCTCTTTTTACTAATGGTAATTGGCATTAGTGTATGCTCATGTAGTTCTTCTTCACTTGAGAGATTTGGGCATAGAGAAGAAATTTACTTCAAAGAAGTCGTCATTAAAGACGACATTACTTATGAATCTAAAAAACCATTCTTAGCTATCGTTAGAAATAGTGAATTGAGTTGTTTTGAAAATAAAGTATCAAATCCAGAAGAGGTCATTACCGTTAGGGCAGATGACCTTAAAGCAGCTCTTGATTATTTTTATAACTCCAAAGCATCTTGGGATATCAAACGGGTTCAAAAGGCAAATTCCAATATAACTAGAATGATTGCAACATCTGAAACTCAGATTAAGTACGAAGTGGCTTATTGTTATTTCAGGCAAGATAAATTTCTTGGTCAAACAACATACTATGCTTCCTTCCGATTAGTTCACTAAAGCAGCAGTTTCATATTAAGAAGCAGGAGAGTTTAAATGAATCGCTTTGTCTTAATCATTTCTCGGGTGCTAATGGTAACTTTTGCAGTTTTGTCATTGGTAAATACGAATCCTGTTGGAAAAGTTCTATTTTTGGGACTTGCACTTATTGTAGGAGTTGGTGGTCATGCTTTTTATAAGCGTATCAGATCAAAGACCGAAGAAGCTGAAGATGTTGCAGTTGAAAATGAATCTAAGAGAAAGATTCTTAGCGGAATTGATACAGTTGCTAATCTGAAACCAGCTATTGAAATTCAAGTTGCAAACAAGCTTCAAAGCATTTTAAGCAAAGCTGATGCAGTTTCTCCTGCTGACAAGATCAGAGAGCTTGATCTCTTAAGAACTGAAGGAGTAATTACAGAAGAGGAGTTCTCAAAAGCCAAGAAATCAATCCTTGGAGTGTAGTATGTTAATTACCAATGAAAACCCAACCGTTAAAAAGATGTTTATTGTTTCAGGTGTACTGGGTGTATGTCTAATGCTTGCGGCTTTTTGCTTATTTAACGGTCAATCAATAGTTGTTAAATTATTTCAAATTGGCTCCATGGCACTTGGAACTCTTCTGTTCATAGTCTCCCTTGGGTATTTCGTAATCAGAACTCTTAAGAAAGAAGTTTCACAAATGAGAAAAGATGTTGGTGAATCTGAAACAGCTAAGGTTGGAAATGTGAAATCATTATTGGAGATGAAAAAGCTTTTAGACGAAAAGCTTATTTCACCTGATGAATTTGAAGCATACAAAAAGTCATATCTTCATAAGTCTTAATGGATAAGCATTAAATGAATTCAGTTAGCCTTGAACAATTAAAAGAACTATCCAATAAGGTCGAAGAGCTGGTTAATCGCTACGACGTTGCAAAGGAGGTCTACGAAGACCTCTATCAAGAGCAATTGACCGTCCATAGATACATAGAAGAGAATCCAGGAGCTTTTAAGTCCAAGGATAATTATGCTGAAGCTTACTGCCTTAATGGATATATTATTCTGTGTCTTCTTGCTCGAATCAACGAATGCAATGACAACTTTGAATGAATTATAATTCAAGCCTTGGTGGCTTCAATTAATGCCTTAACAAATATAAATCCTTTTTTAATGACATCTGGGTGACGAGAGGCCCATACAACCACCTCACCAATTACACCTATTATTCTTTCTAAAATTTCAAACACGATAAACTCCTTTTCTATCTTTCCATTGATAATAATATCTAAATTGAAGCTTAAGCAGTCTCATTCCGGACTCCCGTAATGTGCAGCGAGCCAAGGGGCTTTTGCCTTGACTTCTATTAGTCGACAATAATAGGAGACTTATTTGCTCTACATTAATTTATATCACATGCCTGATTTTTGAATTTATTGGGAAGTTTTTTCCTTATTCGTGGGTTAAATAAGGGTATATTTTTAAGCTTCTTTTGAAGTAGACATGGCAGTTTTGGTGAAAAATCGTCCTATGATTTTGAACAATTTCATTGGGAGATTTGTGATTTACGAGGGTTTTCTTTTAAGGATCAGGATAATAATTTTTTTATTTTTAGAAAAGTTATGACCTCTAGGGAAAGTAATCTTATTCATTACGGATATGAGTTCAATTCTCAACCGAGCTATCAACATACAAAAGAGAAATTTGGTAACCACAACTGCTCTCAAATCTATTTACGCCAAAAAGAAATTGAAAAATGGTTTTTCCCACATATAAAAATGTTGAAGGAACTATTCATGCCTACAGATGTGTTTCAAAACTAGATTGCAAACTCCAATGACAATTTAAAAACAAGATGACAAAAAAATTTATATAGATATGTTAAAAACCGATATTCCATTGATCATAACAAGGGAGATCGTTTTGAGTGGTAGTAGATTATTTCTAAATGCATATAAAGTAGCTTTTACAAAAATTGATTATTCAAGAAAAAAGGATGAAGCTGAATCTGCCAAAGCAGATGCAGTTGAGGATGGAGAATCTGAAGTAGTTACAGAGGAGCCAGAGGAAGAAACAAATAGAGGTGATCTTGAAGACTTAGATTATTTGGTAATTGATAAAATGAATACCATCTCTCATAAAACTTATACAGGAAACTCAAACAAGATTAAATATGAAGATGTTGAAGTTAACTTCCTAGATCTAATGGTTGCATTTATGACTGAGCACTGTGCTGAGTATAAGGACTTAAATGATGATGTTATTATAAAGCGTCCTACAAAAAAGAAAGAACCATATAGAGCTTATAAATTTGCTAATACAGACAAGGTTTCGCATTCTATATATGGTGTTGTTAAGTTGGGGACTTCTGGAATACCAGGAGAAATAATTGAAGATCTTGAAAAAGGTAAACCGACTTCAAAGTATGCAGTGTCAAAAGAAGAGAGTTATGTTTTGGACTATTCATACTTCATGGCGCTTGAACCAGGATCTACACTTGGATATTTAATTACACAGGAAATAGGTAGTAAAAGTCCTATTTCAGTTTTTAAGAAGGCAATTAATAACTACTTTCGTCTTCAAGGCTTAATGGTAAAAATGTGGATTGCCCCATGCTTTGTAAAATCTAAAGAAGGATTTATGCCTCAGGTAACAAATATTAATGTTGAGGTTTTAGAATCACCAACTACAGTCACTAAGGGATCAAAGGCCGGATCAGTAGGAAAGATTGCGCGACCTCAATCTTTTTCAGGATCAATGCATTTACCTTATGGTTCATTTTCATGGAATGATTTTGTAAATTCTTCTGACAAACAGGGGTATGTTGAAACAAAGTTAAAGCACTTTTATGCTTTAAAAGACCTCGACACCTCTTTAGAAAAAAAGATGTCACTAACCATTAAGGTAAATGGAGTTACAAGGACTTTGCTAGTAAGAGAGAAGCTTGAGTTCTCAATGGGAATTGATGTGACTGATAAGCTTAAACTAGACGATGATGGACGTCCTATTAAATCGAGTTTTAAAAGGGAAGCACTAGATGTTATCAAGTTCGTACAAGAATCTTAAAAGATTCTGCGCTGAAAAATTAAAAGGACTTACTGTTTGGGATACGCTTGTAAAGCTACATCAGGCAGAAACTGAAGAGGCGAAAGGCTATCCTTGGGGTTTTTATGTTTGGGTAGTTTGCATACCAATAGGAATCGCATTTGTTTGCTTTTGTAAATATTCAACTCCAACAGATGGATTTAGATCAAACATAATTCAAATCTTGGCAATCGTAACAGGTTTATTAATTTCATCACTCGTCCCATTCTATGAATTAGCAGCGAATAATGTAATAGCCGACCTGACTGACAAAAAGCTTAGCGCAATTAATTCACTTAGAATCCAATTAATGGTGATTTCATATTCAGTAATTATATTTTCGCTAATGTTAAGTGTTTTTGGAATTATTTTTTGTCTGCTAACTTTTGTAGACTATAGTTTTGTCGATAATATTCACGTAGGAAATTATTATTCTGCCCTAAGAGCAAAGCATGTAATGAATGTAATCGTGGTAATTTTTTATTCGCTCCTAATGGTTAATCTTGCAAACCTATTCAACATTATCAAATACACAGGATCACTTGTAAGGCCTGTATTAACAGCTCTTGCAAAGGTTCAGTCAAAGGATGCAAATAGCGAGATTGAAGATTCTATAAAGGCAGATGAACTGAAAGAAAAAGAGATTGAAGAGCAAAAAAAGCTTAATACTGGAAAAAGCTAATCAGAGTTAACTAGGTTTAACCATAAAGTTGCTGATTTTGTTCATTAAGCATACAAGAAGTTCGAAACTCCACTACGTGGGTGCGCCATTTTAAGCTCAAGAAAAATTCTGTCCGAATAAAATAATTTCAAATTGAGATGAATAAATAGTTAATCCTCACTTTTTTTAAAAAAAAGAAAGAGATTAAATATTAAATTTACGATTGGAACAAATAGAAGCACAGAAAGCCATCGATTCAACTTCAAATCATTTAAGCGCCTTATAATAACTGATAACTTGTTAAGTACAATTAATAAGGTAAGTAAAATGCCAGTAAAAAGTCCCATTTTCATATGAATGCCATCTACAGTGATAGGAGCATTGGTGATTAAAAGAATAAAAAAAGCAATTGGCCAAGAAATTGCCAAAGTTAGAATGAGAATTATTAATGTGTCCAAAAAGAAATGTATTAAAAAAAATTTGCGCGTTAACTTTTTCTTTGTATCAAATAAATAATCAAAAAATAGTTTAAATTTTTCACTCATTCTTCTGCTCTACAAGACAAACGTAAAACGACTGTGAAACCCAATCGTCTAAATATATTTTTTTCTTCTTATCTATTATAATATATGGAGCAAGCCCGAGTGTCGATATCATCAAAATAACCCGAATAAAAAACTTCCACCAACTAGCTTGCTCACCTTTCTTATCCAACAAGTAATTTTTTGTTAAAACAGAATATGGTCCAGCTCCAAAAAATACAGGAAACAAAAAATGAAATAAGAAAAGCACAATGAAAATCTCACTATTAACTGGAATGTATTTTTGTTGAAAATGTGGAAAATAATAATGAAGAGTAATACTTAGTCCCTTCGTTAAGGCAATTACTAAAAAAGCCTCTCCTGCTATCACAATACCTTGGGATCTTCCTGATAATCTTTTCCTTAAAACATCAGTTTGTGAAAGCTTTAAATTTTCCCTCGAAAAATTTTCAACGTTAAACAGAAAAAAATTTTTATAGTTAATCATTCTATAATCAATAAAGCGTAAACCAACAAAATAAAAACCAAATGTATATGCTGTCGTACCAATCGAAATTATGGAAACAGTCAGAAAAAAAATTATAAACAGAGGAATACAAAACCACCACCTAACTAATATTTCTGTTTTTAAGTAATCGCCCAATATCGCTAATAACATTAAAAACAGAAATGTATCAATAAAAGCGTCTATTGCGAAAGATAGCCAAATTTTAGTTTTAATTTTCATACTTACCAGGTTGGAATGGAAATATTTAGACCACTGGGTGAGGTTGAGCTAGGTACTGATGGTGATGGACCAGCAACAGGAGTACTAACAGGGTCAGGAATCGATGGAATTGTAGTCGGTGGTGGTCCAATAGGGCGTCCATGACCTCCTGCCCCTGTAGGATCTCCTCTACTATTCATTGCTTCTTCTCTAGCAATAACTCTATTAAGCTGATAAATTCGCTGACTGTAACTATTGCCCAATGAAATAATTTTATTCATCAATGAATTTTCAGCTAACGCTATGTTCAATTCTTCATTTTGGATTGTTTTCGAATCTTTTGAATTCATAATTATCGAACTGCTAATATTAAATTTTTCTACATAATTTTGAAATTGGGGAATAATGCTTGATTTAACCTCATTGTTTAAAGCTCCTATTAAATCTCTCATTCCCAAATTGGTTGCATTGTTACCTGCAAGGGCCCTAATAGAATCTAATGATTTTTGTAGTTGAGCCATTTTCATACTTTTAGAATCTAAAAATGTAATCGCATCTTTTTTGATTTTTATTAATTTTTCTTTGTCTGCAACCTTATTGAATGTATCTTGTACAATGCAATTTGTTGAACATTCATTTGCTCTAACAAAATCTTCTTCAGATTCAATAAAAAAACCTTCTATGGACTCGAAGACATTGGTTCCTTTAATAAGAGCATTTGATGCAATTCTCGCCTTAGCAACCTTGGTCGCAACACCATCTATATTAACAATTGAGAGCACTTCAGAGGTACTTCCTAGTGCGATATCTGTAAAAAGTAAGGAACCACAGACAGCCCGGCAAGTATTTAAATTACTCGACGTGATCAAAGATCTGACATCTTCGTCAGAGGTTATAATTTTTGCTCCTTTAATCGTTGCATTTTCAGCGCCTCCAATTGCAAGGTCAGTCAACTTAATCGCAACAGTACTGCAGCTAGAAAAATCATTGCATTTTACCAAATCTACCACCTTATTTCCTAAAGTAGATGGCAATGACTTTAAAGTAATTTTTCCATCGCTCCTTAGATTATTATCTATCATACTTTTAATATAGATCGGTTCTCCTTTTTCTGAAATACCGTAAAGGTGGGCGCTATTCAATGGAGCTGGCTGTATAACTCCTAAACCAATAATTGGAGATTTTTCTTCTATTGAATCTTGAAATGCTTTTGCAACAAATTCTCTTAATCTATATCTATCTGGAGAATATTCAACATCTCCTTGGTTGATTTTATCAAGTACATATGGAACCATTTTCTCAAACAATGCTGGATCAATATTAGTAGTAAAGTTTTTTCTAGAAGCTATTGCTTCTGCCAATTGGGGATTTACTCTATTTACAAGAGAATTTAGAAAATAAGCTATTGTGGTTTGTCCATACAAGCTTGCTTGGTCTATTAAATTCAAAACAGGAGTGATAAAACCAACATTCATTCCATATTTCTGAATGTTTGAAATCATATTTTTTTCGAATTTCTCACAATCAATCTGATTATTAACTTTTTCAGAGATCATACATAAATCGTGAACAAGTGACTTAAGCTGATCTGGGGCGATGACCTCTTGGGTTTTGGAAAATAATTCATTTATCTGATTAACAAAACCATCATCTGAATCTACTGATACTCTGTAGTAATCAAAAATTTTCTTTTTAAATTCTTCATTCTTACTATTGCCAACATATTTGAAAAAAGGAATTGAGATACCGATACCTTTCTGAGTGTCTCCATTTTTAAGAAATTCATTTAAATATGGATCTGAACTATCTTCGTTATTAATTGCTCTTAAAACAGGATTATTCAAAGCTACTTGAAGTTTGGGGAAATATTTAGAACTCTGATTATTCTTTCGAACTGAATCTAAAAGCGTATCACCATCAGCATCTTTCTGTACAAAATTACCTGCAGTTAAAAGGAGCTCAACTGTTGGATCATCTAATCTTCCTTCTTTAGCTTTTTGTATTGAACTAAGAGTAAGCTTGGAAACAATAAAATCATTATTAGCTTGATATTGTTCCTCATCTGTTTTTGGCAAAAATCTTTCAAAGTATTTTCCAAAATCTAAATTTGAAAAATTATAATCACCAAAAAAATTTTGTACTTTATCTATAGGCTGCGTAGACATTATAAGAGCCATTTTGTTTTCATAAGAATCGGGAAATAAACTTTTAAGCTTAGCTGGCGTAAAATCTTTTCGAGATAAATATTCTCCAAGATGAGTATCAAATTCGCCAGAAAGGGTTTGATATATTAAAGTCCCTTGGCAATTATTCGGCATACTGTCTAAAACATTTGTTCCATTTTTATTTGAAAATGGTAATATTTTTTGTGGCCATATTTTAGTCATGGCTTCCTCAGGTGTCATGCTCGAGCATTTCTTTTGAATTCTTTTATTGTCTGCTTCAGATGTTTTAATTTTTAAAGGAGCTATAAAACCAGTTTGATATCCTGGGGCAAACAACAATAGCAAAAACTTTTGAGCTTGAGGGTCTTGGCACTCGCGAGCAAGAACATGAAATACGGTATCCCCATTTTTATCCTTTTTAAAAAGAACGTCGTCATCATAATATATTTGAAGAAATTGATATGCTCTTTCATATTCATGATTTTTGACTAACTCTATAAACGAATCAGATTTTTTAAACCCAAGCTCTTTAATATAATCCTCTCGAGTTTTAATGGCCTCTGAACTTTTATTAATGTTCTCTTCATTAGATAAATAGCCACTACAGCCATTGAACCCATTCACCATTTTCCCAACATCTTCCAGAGTACTAGAACAATTCTTTTCACTGGCAAGATCACCAGTCAGATCAACTAGTTTCGAAAACTTTGGGATACTCTGTATTCGCTCAAGAAGATTAGATGATTCATTTGACTTAGAAACTCCTCGATTGCTATACAAGACTTCACCCTTCAATATTGAAGGAATTATAAAAAAGAACGAAATTTGGAATACTTTGATTGCTATTTTAAATTGCATAAAGCCTTGATCAAGGCTCTTCGACTTCCTCTTACAAAATCTAAAAGGTTGAATAATCAAGTTATGGTCAAGATGGTAAGCAGCTGTAAATTTAAGATAACTTTCTAAAAAAGTGTCTAAATCCTAGACACCTCTATATCCCTTACAACCCTCTCTCCACTCTAGCCTAAATATTCAGTACTATTAAAAGAATTTTTATTTTATGAAGGTTGTTATGAAAAAAATGATTGTCCTTTGTGTATTATTCCTAGCGAGTATCTCATCTTATGCAAGTAATTCTTTAAGCGCTTTAAATACAGAAAAGTTTTTAAAACTGAATGAAGTCACGGCAACTTTAACTTCTGTATGCCGAGATAATATTGATCAAGAAAGGATTGAACGTAAATGCCTTAACAATCTCCTTTTGCCTATGTTGCTCGATAAATGGGCCTTAAAAGAATCACTCTCATCTTTAAAAGCATTTTTAGGTGAAGATAATAATGGCGAAATTTATCTTGAAGAAATCGAAGCTGATCTAAAATTGAACTCCAATGATAAGACAAGTTTAAATAAAAATGAGATGAATCAAATTGTTTTTTCTCTAATTAATATTGAATCTATCTTTCATGATTATGATCGTGACCAAAGCAACAAATTAGATATCGATGAGCTAATAAAATTATTTGAGTTTTATCGAACAGATTTTATTTCAAGTATTAATATAAAACCAGAATCTGAAAAGTACGCCCAATCACTCTTTATTTTCCTTGCTACAACAAATTCAAACTTAAAACAATTTGATCAAATTAAATATTTGTCGTTTTATAACTGCCTATCTATTTCTATTTGTAAAAAACAGATAAACAATGAAGCAACTAGAATTCAGCTAGCTCAACTTTTATCAATCACTGAGAAAAATTCAGGAAATTAAATCTAGAACGAAATTATAAAAACTTGAGAACATCTCTACTGAAAATGTTCGCAAGGATCGCCATTGGGCGCCTCTGAGAGGTAGATCAGAAGTTCGCCCTCTCGATTAAAAGCCACTACATTTTTTTTACAAAACACCACGTAGAAAAATTCTGCTGAGCTTTTATTTACAAATTGGCGATTCAAACGAGAACCAAATGATTAGATTTAAATTTATCGCCAAAGAAGAATTTCCTTCCTCTGTTCCGGCAAATCAACCTGAAATTTATCAAGACAACAATGATATCGATATCAATTCTTTTTACAGCTAAAGAAGGGTGGGGCTCTCTTAATTGAACTGCAGGACATTGTCTTTGCACGAGAGCTTTTTGAAAGTCCATAAGGAGGACTCATAAGTACCTTTGTCTATGCAACCTTGAGGAGGCTATTTGGGAATAGTGATGGATCAATTTGGAGTTCAGTAGCATTCAACAGTTAAACTAGGTGAAACAGATCATTCTATTCGTCTTCTTTGACCATAATACAATCAAATTCTTTTAGTAAATTTTCCATTTCAATTGAACCAAAATTTATTTTAGACTTTTTTAAAGTATAAAATTTTCTATCTGGTAGCTCATCAACTTCTACAGTATCAAATAAATTACTTAAGCTTTCAATTGTAGTGATTTTCAATGTACGAGTTGAGTTTAAAATCCCATACATTCCTAAATTGACTGACAGACCAAGCTTCCCACCGTTTGAACTCCAATTATAAAATGTTACATGCGAAAATCGAAATTTTTTCTCAATTGATTTTTTGCTCTTCTTCTCATAGTTTCCAACCCTAGTTTTCTTTTTAAAGTCTGCCACGAAATAAGTTAATAGTGCTAATCCACTAAGCATTAAAACCAAAGAAGATGAATGCTCTCGATTAATCATTTTTTAACCTCATATATTTTTTCGAATCTACGGTTATCAAAATGAGGTTCAATTCCTCTAGAAGACCATTTAAATCTCTACGCGATTTAAACAAATAAAAAAAGGAGTGCAAGCACTCCCTTTTTTTATCCTGTTTATGAAACGGGAAAAAACTTATTCGCCTTTAGCTGGCTTGTACCAACAAAGAGGTCTTGTCCCGACTGTAAATCCTTCTGACTTCACACATGTTCCTGGCTTCGGATCAGTTGCTGAGTTTTCTTCATCAACTGATTTATCACATAATCCACCTTGAAAATATGTATCCAAACGACATTGTGCTTGTGGGTGGGCATCAAATGTTTTCTTTACAACAGACTTATCTGGAGTAGTGAAAGCAACTGAACCTGATCCACCAAGATCAGCAAGAAGAAGCGCTAAACTTTTTCCGGCCATTGCAATTCTTTCACAAAGGGCCACTTCACTGTCTGATTTGTAAACAAGCTGACATTTATCTTTTACTTCTTGATCAATATTCATTTTAGAAACAATTGAAACGTTGTCATCATTTCCTAAAACACGTCTCATACATTTAAGCGTTCCAAAATAATCTGCTTGACCTTCGTTTGCGGCCCAGTTGCCACTATATCTTGGAGCTCCACCAAGATGGTGACCTGTCTCATGGCAAACAACTAGCATGAAACCATCGTCAGTCACTTCAGGACTACGAGCAAGACCACCAAACATGTTAACGTTCCAGTTACCATCGTTTCTATCTGCATAAGCGTTTACTGTACCGTCATCCCAATTTCTTACAACAACGTAATTCCCACCTTTAGCAGCAACAATCGGCTTATAGACAGCTTCAACACGTTCAATAATGGCGTTGAACTTTTCTTGTGTCATACCGTTTGTTTCTTTATCTTCTTTTGAAATCCAACGATTGTTTTTAGGCATGAAACCTGTATTTCCATGAATATCGCAAGCAAATGAACTAGAAAGAGAAAGAGACATAATAACAGCAGCAGAAAACAGCATTTTATTTTTCATAATAATTTCCTCCATGAAAATTACAGCAACTAAAATGCTGTCCCAATCTCGTTTTTAATTCATCTTAAAAAAAATGACATTTGAACTCTTAATGCTCTTGTAATTATTTTGTCGATAAATCCCATCGTGGAACTTAAAAAAGAATCAAAGGAGCCCTCGGTCGAGCTCCTTAAAAAATTAAATATCAGTTTTTAGCAAGATTATAATCAAGAAGCTTGTAATGAAATTTCAAATTCAATTTTCCACAAGCATAAGCAAAATCATTAACGGTTGAAATATTTCCCTTACATTCAAACCAGACAAGATAAGTTGAAGTTGCGTTAAATTCTTTATTTTCTTTTCTATCCACTACCTGTGTCTGAATCATGAAAGCTTTATTGAGCATGTCGTATTCTTGATTATCGATTAAACGCTTTCCCCAGGAGAAATTATCGACTTTAAAATTGGCAATTTCCTTTAATTTGAAAGAAGGAAGTTTTTCAAACGTAATATTTTCCGGCGGAAGAGAAGTATTTTTTAAATCCAAATAGCGAACTGTTAAGACCTTTGTAGTATTATAAAATTCGAGCTTAAAATATTCGTAATCCGGATAAACCTCACTGTTTACATCTACATAAAAAGCTTCATCACCAAGAACTTTGCCATGTTTCATAGGATTCACCGTAATCCCCTCATAGAAAGAAGAAATACTTGAATCAATAGTAAAAGAACTCTGATAATTTTTATCTGGGAGTGCAAAACCATCTTCATTACTTATTGAATCAACTTTATTCGTCGAAGACGCTTCGTCTCCACTAGATTTTGAAGATTTCCCACAACTACATAAGACCGTTAAAAGCAAACTTGTTAATACTAATTTTTTCATCATTGCCTCCTCGTAAGCATTGGAGCCAATTTAATGAGAGTATTGAAGTTTTAAAACAATACGATCCATTTAATTTTATTCTTTTTCACAAATGAAATTGAATTTTTGAGTACATCATATAAAAATGTTTCCGCGAGGTGAATGAAATGAGAAAAATCGTCGTTGTCGAATTTATCAGTTTGGATGGAGTGACTCAGGCACCAGGTGCTCCTGGCGAAGATACTTCCGGTGGATTTCAATTTGGTGGCTGGCTTGTTCCTTACGGCGATCAATCTTTAAACGATGCTCTGAAAATTTCTTACGGACAACCTTACGATCTTTTATTAGGAAGAAAAACTTACGACATCTTTGCCGCTTACTGGCCGGAAGTCGCAGAAAAAAACAAAGGAAAAGCTGTCGACCAATCGGAGATCGATTTTGCAAATGACTTCAATGCTTGCATAAAATATGTAGCGACTCATTCACCGGAAACCTTGAAATGGAAAAACTCTGAATCACTCGGAACAGATATTGTTCAAAAATTAGAAGCGCTAAAAAAAGAAGATGGCAAAACCCTTTTAGTCGTTGGAAGTTCCAATCTCGCGCACACTCTGCTTGTCCACGATCTTGTCGATGAATTACATCTCTACATTGCACCGATTGTTTTAGGTCATGGCAAACGACTCTTTGATGAGAATAGTAAACCGAGATCATTTAAACTGATTCGTTCAGTGATTTCAGAGACGGGAATGTCGCTTATGCATTACAAGCGTGATGGTGAAATTCGAACCGGCTCATTCTAAATAAACAAACCACTTTTTTATTAAGAAATAATTACCAACAAAAACCTGACAAAGTTTTCTCTGCATTTGTGCTACAAACGCCGTTGTCACAAATTCAAGGAGATTTCATTATGAAATTAGCATTGATTACTCTTTCAATGATCGCATCAACTTCATTTGCTCACGCATGCCCTTTCACGGCTTCAGCAAAAGTTTATACAGAAATCGTAGTTCCATGTAATGGAGAGACCCCGGATTACTCACAAGGTGCATTTGTCAATCAGGCTTATGCGAATGGTGGTGAATGTCGTGTGGATAGCGAAGATGCTTCCTTTACTGTAGTTGGTCAGGAGCTTTATCTTAACAATAAAGCAGTAGGAACACTTTTAAGTAAACCTTCTTGCTATCAAATTGATAACGGCGAACCATATAGCGCTTCTTGGGTTCAAGTACTTCTTCACTAAAATTAATCTCGGCACGTTTTTCGCAAATTCATTTTTAGCTTTAAAAAACTATAAAAAGGAAAAAGCTATGAATGAAGAAGTAAAAATGAAATATGATGACAACGAATTTCTCGCAATTTTAAGAAGCGCAGGTACGCCTAAAGCATGGGTCATCTTCGCTCATGGAAGCGGCAGCTCACGTTTGAGTTCGCGCAATCAATGGGTCGCCAACGAACTCGTGAGTAAAGGTTTTGGAGTCATGCTTTTCGATCTTCTCACACAGAAAGAAGACGAAATTTATAGAAATCGTTTCGATATTAATCTGCTCGCTAAACGTCTTATGGAAGCCACAAGCTGGTTGATGAAAAGTAAATATTATCAAAAAGAACCGATAGCGTATTTCGGAGCAAGCACAGGTGCAGGCGCTGCCCTTATGGCGGCTGCAAAAAATAGTGATACTGTTCCGATGTTTGCCGTAATAAGCAGAGGTGGAAGGCCCGATCTTGCTGGAGCAGAATTTCTCAACAAAGTTTTTGTTCCCACTCTTTTGATCGTCGGAAATCATGATACTGAAGTGATTCGTTTAAATGAACTTGCCCTTAACGAATTATCGGATGCCAAACTCGCTCTTGTTCCCGGTGCAACTCATTTATTTGAAGAACCTGGAACGCTCGCAGAAGTTGTGAAATTGGCCACTGATTGGCTTTTGAGAAATCTCGATGAATATAATCACGACAATCAACAGGAAAGTTTTGTTTGAAGTTGCGATTATTTTTTATGACAGAGAGGATTTAAACTCATCAGATCGATAATACCACCACCATCACTTTTACGAAGATGTTGCCAGTAAGAATGTGAATCTTTTCCATAGATCGCGCCGCTGGATTTATAGTCTCCTTCTTTTCCTTTTAGAATTTCCTCCATGATATCCATTCCGCATTTAATATTATTTTCCGGAAGCAGGACTGAAGGCATTTTACAGGCATCGCCTCTCCAGCTTCTCGCCGCTTTTTTTTCTTCTAATTGAAGAAGTCCGACTGCTGCACCATTGGTTGCGTTTCCATTTCTCGCTTTTGGATTGCAAGTTGATTCTACTTTTGCAATCGAAGCAATTGTCCATACCCAAGCGAACTCCCTTTGTTTACGCGTGAGTTTTTTCCAACTCGGGCAGATCTTATCAATCTTTGCGATATCATCTTTTAAAAATTCTGCCCCCTGCCCCTTCTCTCGAAGATAAGAAACCACGACCTGGCCCCAGGGACCGTAAGTTCCATGTCCTTCATCTGATGTTGAAATAAACTTGTGGCATTGAGTTCCACCATCCAAAAAGACCGGGTCTAGAGGCGGATAATATTTTGGAGTTACCGGTAAATAATTGTCGCATCCAGAAGCAAATGGAACTCCCCTTGTTTTAAGATCATTAAAATCATTCATCGAACTTTTCATTGAAATAAGCGCATGCTCATCATCACTCAATTCATTAGCGAATGAATGAAATGATAAAATCATAAAGAAGAAAGTGATGATCATTTTCATTTGGAAAGAACCTGACTATAGATACATTTGAATTTTTTTGTATTCGAAGAAAAAGTATAAGCAAGTTTTCCTTCAGCTAAAGAAAGTTCTTCATCAATCACTCCATTTTCTTTTTCTGAAGGACAGTGAGACCTCGTTGTCTTGCTCGTAAATTTTTTATCACTCTTTTCATATGAGGAGATGTAGTGACATCCACCTTCTACGTCCTCTTTCACTTCAGATTTATCCTTGGCATCCATCGTCCATGTATGTCGACTACCGAAAAGAAGAACCCTTTCGCCCGTTTTTTTATCTGTCACTTTTGTTTGCAAAACACCTGATGGACAATCTTCTGGAGATCCAGAAAGAAGATCGTAATCTCCTTCCAATTTTGCTTCAGCAATCTGAACGACAAAAAGGTTTAACAAAAGAAATGAAATAAAAAACATTTTCATACTCTAATTATCGGAAAAGAAGAGGATTGACTTTAACAATCTTTCCCCTCCTATTTTAGTCGGATTTCACTTTAAGAGTGCATCGATTTTTCCTGTGCTGCTGATGATTTTTGAGCAGAAGCTTTTGAAACATCGAATTCACTTGCAGTTGTTGGATCACAAACGTGAACAACTTTTGATACTGTGTCCGCCGGGCTTCATTCGATTTTCCTGCTAGTTTTGAATAATCTTCCTCTGAACTTTCACCAACGCCAGGGATTTTTCTTTCGATAATATATCTGTTTAACATAGAATCCTCCTTGTTAATAAACCCTTTATTAAAATTTCGTCCTAATTTAACCAGAGTGCAATTTCATCTAGGCATAATTTTTCACAGGAAATGCACCATTTCTTTACTGCATCACTACTCATCACTATTTTTAAAATTTGTCATCACTCGCTTTCTTCAAATATGATTTGAGAATAAGAGCTTCTCTAGATAAGGAGACATTATGAAATATTTTATTTTACCATTTCTCTTCACGCTCAATGTTCACGCACAAACAAATGTAACGACACCAACTTCAAACCATCTCACAGGCAATACGTTGAATGATGAAGTCAGCAATGTACAATCAAGCAACGATTCAAACTGTGCTGAAATCGCTCCCGGAAAATCTCTTTGCGGAGACCAGCTTTCAAACTGGTGTGTAAAACATGCTCGTAAAAAAGCATGTTCATACTACACAAAAGAAAATGTCATTTATTCTAAGGGAGCTGGCACATCCGAAGATGCGAGCGGAGTTGAAGTAAAAGCCAAGTAGCGTTTTGCTTGATTTAAAGAATTGTTTTAAGATCAATGAGACATTGAACGTTCATTGAGGCAAGCATGAATCATTGGAAAGAAAACGCAATCGTAAAACTTTTTGGAATTGAACTCCCTATCATTCAAGCACCTATGGCAGGCGCCAACGGAGCAGATATGGTCATCGCCGTTTCTAAGGCCGGCGGACTCGGCTCTCTTCCCTGTGCAATGTTATCAACAGAACAAATTAAAACTGAAGTTGCAAAAATTCGCGCACAAATAAAAAATCCCATCAGCCTCAATTTCTTCTGTCATCAAAATCCTAAAGCTAATCCTGAAAAAGAAATGCAATGGAAAAAGCGATTGGAAAAATACTATATGGAATTTGGAATCGATCTCAACGCCACAGCTCCGAGTGCAAACAGACGACCTTTCGACCAGGAAGTTTGCGATGTTGTTTTAGAAGTAAAACCTGAAGTCGTAAGTTTTCATTTTGGATTGCCGGAAAAAAGTTTGATGGAAAAATTAAAGCAGGCAAAAATCAAAGTGATTGCCTCTGCAACAACTGTCGATGAAGCGCGCTTCCTCGAAGAACATGGTTGCGATGCCATCATCGCTCAGGGGTTCGAAGCAGGAGGCCATCGTGGAATTTTTCTTTCGAATGATATTACAACTCAAGTGGGAACGATGGCCCTCGTTCCTCAAATGGTCGATGCTGTAAAGGTTCCAGTAATCGCAAGCGGAGGTATCTGTGATGCTCGCGGAGTTGTCGCCGCTCTCGCACTCGGAGCTTCTGCTGTCCAATTAGGAACGGCTTATCTCTATTCTTCTGAAGCAACGATCTCTGCTGTTCATCGTGCTGCTCTTAAAAAAGTAAAAGATAACGAAACAGTTCTTACAAATGTTTTCAGTGGCCGTCCTGCTCGAGGAATATCTAATCGAATGACAAAGGAAGTAGGACCGATAAGCGAGCTCGCTCCCGATTTCCCGCTTGCAGGAGCTGCTCTCGCCCCTCTTAAGCAAAAGACAGAGCCTCAAGGTTCCGGAGACTTTATGTCGTTGTGGTCAGGTCAAGCGGCCGCTCTTTGCCATGAAGACTCATCAACAAATATTACTTTAAAACTGGCGGCCGAAGCCCAGGAACTCTTGGAAAAACTCTGTAAAAATTTTAAATAACAAAATCCTGACAAGGATTTTTTAGAGAACAATGTTAGAACCCCTCCATAAGAACTCAAATTTTTATTGGAGAAAAAATATGAAAGCACTTTTAGTCTCTGCACTTTTTCTAGTTATTGGTTCACAGGCAATGGCCGCTGATCGCAACTATCAGTGTATTGCTGACTCTCTTCAAGCTTATAACAGCAGCATCTACTACAATCTTTCATCAACAGATATCGATGCAATGATTACAATCCCGGAAATGATGGGACACATCGACGCTATCGAAGCAGAAAAAAGATGTAACGAAAAACAAAACGAAGAAACACAATACCAATGCGTAGCTGATTCGCTTCAAGCATACAACAGCAGCATCTACTGCAATCTTACTCGCTCAGATGTTGAGGCAATGCTTACGATTCCGGAAATGTTCGGACATATCGATGCAGTAAACGCTGCTAAGAGATGTGGATTAAAATACTAATTTAATTTTCTAATATGGGTGTCAAATTGCATTCTCTATTCAAAGGAGAATGCAATGAGATACTATCAAAAAAAAGATTTTCCCGTTTCTAAAGTCAGACGCTTTCTCGAACCTGGCCCTATCGTTCTTGTCGTTCCCATTATAAAGATCAAACAGATATCATGACTATGGGGTGGCATACAGTTCTCGAATTCGCACCTTCACTCGTCGGTTGTATGATCACTTCTTCTAACTATAGTTTTGAGTTGATCAAAAAAAGCAAAGAATGCGTAATTAATATTCCTACAATTGATCTTATCGAAGAAGCTGTCGGCATCGGCAATACGACTGGAAGTGAGATTGATAAATTTGAAGAGTTCCATTTAACCAAAGAAAAAGCGTCGAAGGTCAAAACTCCGCTCATTAAAGAATGTTTTGCAAATCTCGAATGCAAACTTGTCGAATCTAAGCTCGTTCAAAAATATAATTTTTTTATCTTTGAAGTAGTGAAAGCACATGCTCCTTCATCACCCAAATATCCAAAAACGTTTCACTACACTGGCGATGGAATTTTTATGATCTCTGGAGAACACAAAAACCTCGCAAAGAAATTTAAGAAGGAATATCTCTGAATGCCTCTTCTTATGGTCAGCACATCCTTATGTCGGTGACGAAGAACTGTGGCGCACTTAAAATAGAACTTCTAAGTAAGGTGAATTACTCACCCCTCTTTTTTTATCAACTTCACGAAGTGCTGGCAAAAAATGGGGCCAAGTTTTTTGGTTTTCTATTAGTAAATGAAAATACTTTTTCCCAATCAAAAATCCTTAAGTTAGCAATTAACTTCAAGGGTTTAGAATCTATTCTCTTTGTTTACACTGTAAAAATAACCTGTTCTGATTGCAAGGTCTTTTCCTGGGCTATAATCCTTCCATGGATAAAACCACAATAAGAACTCTCTTTAGAGTGCTCATCGTTTTGTTGTCGATTCTTTTTGTACAGAGCTGTTCGAGTCTTCGTTCTGCTCCTAAAAAAGAAGTCAAAAAAGTTGCGAAGAAACATAAAAGCAACTTGCCGCCGAACTTCGAAAATTTCGATCGTAAACCTTTTCCTAATGAAGCTTTCGTTATCGCAAACATGATCAGTATCGTTCAACCAGAAATGGATAGTGACGATCGCGATGAAGTTGCGATTCAGATGTCGAAGGCCTTGCAAAAACATAAAATCGAACCGCAAGTTGTAGTTGCTATCATTGATACTGAAAGTAATTTTCAATCAGATAAAATTTCGTCGACCGGTGACGTTTCCATTGCACAAATTAATGTTGAGGTTTGGAATAAAGAATTCACGAGAATGAAATTAGGACTTATCGACAAAGAGAGAGTTAAGGTCGATCAAGAATATGCAATCACGAAAATGGCAGAAATTTTAGAAGTTATAAAAAGGCGTTATTCCAAGAAAGACAGAAAATGGTACGCCCGTTATCATTCAAATACGAAACACTATAAAAAAGAATATCTTCATCGTTTAGAAATTCGTCTTAAAATGCTCGCTCTCGCGAAAAATCTAAGTATAAAACTCGCTCAAGACAATTAATCCCATGTGAGCACTTGATATCCTTTGTTCACCAGACATTGGTTGACGTAGCCACGTCTAACTTCTGTTCCGCTCACTCCCCGATCAATGGTGCCATATCCGACTCCGACACCTAATGAAGTTGAAGGTCCGACTCCAAAGCCGACACCTGTGCCTACCATCGCTCCAGATCCACTGCTTCCGTTTGCGACCTTCTTTCCCTCCGGTGTTTTAAAGTATTCATCGGCTTCTTTCAAACATTGATTGATGTCTTCATCGGCCTTTGCTTGTCCTTTTTGTTTTAAAGTTTCATTGGGATAGAGAGTGGGTCTACTGTGAGAAGCACATCCACCAACGATCAAAAGAAAAATGAAATAATAAAATAATTTTTTTGAATCCATTTTTACGAACATCGTTCCCTCCAATGAAAAATCCTTTCCCATCTAACACCTTCTCGCGGTCAAAAAGCAACACTCAAGCAAGTGCAGTTCAAATTCAAATAACCTACAAACGGCATTCGATTTGCTTTTGAACTAAATGTCTTATGGAATAGGCAAACCGGGAGGATAAAATTATGAGTTCTAAAGAAAGAATCGAAGAAACAAACAACCCGATCAATGTCAGCGAATCCTCTTCTCTCATTCTCGATGAAATCAGGATAAGTGATCCCGTTTCTCTCTTTACTGACAAACGAGAACTTTAAATTTCGCTATATTTTTTACACACTTCAAGGATCAGACTTGCGGGCCCTATTAGGAATGCTAGACTTTAACCATCAACCTTAACTTAAAAGAGATGTGTATGAAGAAAACTCTTATTCTTGGTCTAGTGGCGCTTATTTCTACTTCGAGCTTTGCTGCTGTTGTAAAAACACGAGACGCAGATACTGGATGTACACTTTATAAAGTTGTCCCTGCTGATGATAACGGAAAGGTAAAAGTAAAAGCAGGTGAAGTTGTTGTTTCAATCAAAGATGCTTACGGACTTTCATTTCAGGATATGGAAATCAATTTTGATTCGCGCGAAGTTTTAGTTCAACCGACAATTAACATTGTTTTGGGTTTAAACCGTCCTTTAATTGGAAAGAAAGCCATTATTTCAGCTGATAATCAAGACTTCACTTACTTAATTAATCAACTAAATCGCAAAGTTAATCTTTTCGAAAAAGTTTGTATTACAAGCGACAATAAAATCGCTTACGCAAAAATGTTCGAGCAACAAGCTCAATAAGAGTTAAAAAAAGAATACTGCTTATAATTCTAGTAAATTTTCGAGTAAGAAAGTAGAATTAAAGCAGTATTCATGAAAAAGCTATCAACTCTCACAGCTATCGCGACCTTCGTTGCAACCTTAATCGGGGTTGGCTTTGTTGCCATCTCTACGTACAGCCTTATCGAACGCCTGGTAAACAATCACCTTCAAAACGAAAAAGCTCACGCACTCGTTATCGCGAAACAAGCGATTGTTCTTCCTTTGTGGAACTACGATGAAGTTTATATTCAAGAAGTTCTCAATTCCTTTCTTGATGAAAAACTCGATACAGTTGTTGCTGCAAAAGTAATCAGCTCTGATTTGCTTCACACATATCAAGTTGTCAGCAAAAGTTATCGCGATAAAAATTTGCATGAGATGGTTCAACAAAAAGAAATCGATATTCTCAAGGACACCATTACATACCGTGGACGCAACTTAGGACAGATCGAAGTTTATTATTCGACAGCTCAATTTTCCAATGCTTTTAGAAATCTCGGTGGGGTTATTTTTATTATCACTATCAGTATGGGTATCGCCGTTGCCAGCGGAATGATCTATTTCTTACGTCGCTGGTTAACTCACCCGCTTTTTGAAATCGCGACCGATGCCGGACGCGTGGGACATGGAGATCACACTGTTCAATTTAAAACTGATTATGTTGGTGAGCTCAATGTCGTAACCGCCGCATTCAATGAAACACTTGAAGCAATTCGTGAACGAGATCATCAACTCCATGAGCAAAATTCTCAACTCGAAGAACTCGTTGATAAACGCACGAAAGAGCGCGACCAGGAACAATTAAAAAGTTTTCAAGCAAGCCGTCTAGCCTCTCTTGGAGAAATGGCCGGAGCAATCGCTCACGAAATCAATAACCCACTGACTATTATTCAGGGGCACTCGACTTTGCTCAAGTCCAGTCTGCTAAGAACGAATCAACCAGAACTCGCTCAAAAAGCAGAAAAAATTCATGAAACGAGTGAAAGAATTGCAAAGATCATTAAAGGTCTAAAGGCTTTTTCTCGCGATGGGACGGGAGATCCGGCAGAGGTCAGCAACATTGAAACTTTTGTTGAAGATCTAACCAGTCTTTGTATGAACCGTGCCAATGAAAAACAAATCGCCCTTAAATTTGTTTTTCATCCAGAGGAAAAAATTTTCGCGAACATTACTCAACTAGGTCAGGTTCTTATCAATCTCATCAATAACTCGATTGATGCTGTAGAATTTCTCGACGAAAAATGGATTGAAGTTAAATTCGAAACACTAAACAACACTTCACGTATCACTGTAACAGACAGTGGACCTGGTATTAATACAAACATTCTCGATAAAATCATGAATCCTTTCTTCACAACGAAAGAATTAGGAAAAGGAACTGGTTTAGGTTTAAGTATCAGCCACGGTATTATCGCTCGTCACGGTGGTGACATTTTTTATAATCGCGATTCAAAAAATACTCAATTCGTTATTCTTCTTCCAAAAGCTCCACATGCTCAGGGATAAAAGATTATGAAAAAATTAGTGTTATTCACTTTTATTTTTCTCTCACTCAATGCTTATGCAGAAAAAATACGAGTTAAAATCGGGGGCTACGATTTTCCTCCTTTTATCGAATGGAATTCCGGCAAGCCAAACGGGATTATGGTTTCTTTAACTGATCTTCTCAATCGAGAGCAAATTAAATATATTTTTGAATTAGTAGAAACCTCACCTAACCGTCGTTATGAAGATCTTCATAATAAAGTTTACGATATTATTTTTTTTGAGAGCATTCATTGGGGGTGGACCCAGGAAGACGTTAACGTTTCGAATGTTTTCTTAATCGGTGGAGAAGTTTTCATCACTAAAAGTGACTTCAGAAAAAGCCAAAACTATTTTAATAATCTCAAAAATAAAACAATCAGAGGAATTTTAGGATACCACTATCAGTTCGCAAATTTCTCAACTGATCCGGACGTCTTAAAACAATTCAATATGGAACTCACTAATTCCCACGAGGGAAATATTGTAGCCGTCTTAGAAGGTCGATCGAATCTCGCGATTGTTACCAAAGAATATCTCGACATTTATTTGAAGAAACATCCAGGAGCTATAAAAAATCTTTTGGTTTCTCAAAAAATGGATCAGGTCTACAAGCACACCGTTCTCGTAAGAAAAACATCTCCCATTTCAGTTAAAGAAATTAACTCTCTTTTGAAAAAAATTCAGAGCGATCGCTCGCTTCAGAAAATTTTAATAAACTTCTAGGATTTTATATTCTCGAGTTTCTTTTGGCGTTTCAACTTCAAAGATCTCTCCTTTTTTTAATCCAAGAGCTTCATTTCCCAATGGAGAAAATACTGAGATAACCAAAACGGGATGGCCATCAATCGTCAGCATCGTTCCACCGGATGTCGAAGTTAAAAAATAATAGCGACTTTGTTTGTTGTATTCAATGAGTGCGAGTGATCCCATTTGCAATTGTGGTGAAGACTGCACTTCAATTTCTTCCAACATTTGAATATCAAGTTTAATTTCCTCTACTCGCTTTTGTTGAGCGCCCGCAAGATACGAAGCTTCAATTGCACGAGTATCGTACTTTCCTTCAGATTTTAAATCATCAGCTGTTGCAAGATTTTTTGTAGAATTAGCGGCCGATTCAACTTCCGCTAATTCTTTACGTAAATTTTCAATGAGCTTTTCTAGAATAAGTTTTTTATCGAGCATCAGGCCTTTGTTCCTCTAAAAATAACAACCAATGAATCCACCATTTTTCTCAGATCATCAGATTTTTCACTCAACTCTTTCGACGATTTGAATGTTTCGTTTGCAATCGCACTGTTCTGCTGAGTCGTCTGATCGAGCTGACTAACGGCTGAATTGATTTCTGCAATCCCCTGCGATTGTTCCTTAGAAGCAACCGTAATATCGCCAATCGTTTTATCAACTTCTTCGATCTTTTTCACAACATCTTCCAAACTGTGAGCACAATCGCTGGCGATCTGAGTACCACTTGAGATTTTATCTTTACCTTGGTAAACGATCTTTTCAACATTGGTTTTTGTTTCATCTACAATACTAGAAACGCGTTTGATACTTTCGTCAAGCATTTCTGTAATTTCCTGAGCAGCTTTACCACTCATCGTAGCAAGATTCCCAACCTCTTCAGCAACAACCGCAAATCCTTTTCCCTGCTCTCCCGCTCTTGCGGCCTCAACTGAAGCATTGAAAGAAAGAAGTTTTGTCTGGAAAACGATATCATTGATAACTTTTGTTTTTTCACCAATTGCCGAAATAACATTAACGATGTCGCTGATTTTTTTATTACCGTCGTCTACGCGATTAATAATATCTCCTTGTGTAGTGTTGATATCTTCCATCGCCGTCAACATTTTTTGAACAGATTCAAGACCGTGGTGAGAAGCATCTCTACTCGCGAGAGATAAATCACGCGACTTGTTTGCATTGTCCGTATTACGTTGAACCATTGCTGTCACCTCATGAAGAGATGAAGCTGTTTCTTGAATTGCTGAAGCCTCTTCTGTCGTTGCTTCTGAAAGCTCCTGACTCTTCAGAGAAAGATTTTTCGCCGTTTCGGTTAAACGATCAGAAAGCATATAAATCGAATCAAAAATAGAAGATGCATCTTTATTCACAGAATAGTTCACATAGTAAATAATAAAAGCTCCAAGGAATGTTCCACTTAGTACGAGAATGATAGTCCACATTGCCTCTACTCTTTTCTTGTGGTTGATTTCTGCAATAATCTCTTTACTGTATTTGGTAGAAAGCTCCTTTAATTTTTTAAAGTTTACGTTTTGTTTTTCACGAACAGGCATATATTCATTGGCAAAGTACTCCAGAACTTTTGCACGATCTTCGTTCACCATTTCTGCAACTTTTGTTTCTTTTTTATCCAGTTCATCTTCATCGAGCTTGGCCATTGCTTCGTTGAGATCGTGAATTTCTTTGTTTTCTTTTGTCAGTCCTGCCAAAACTTCAGAGTACTGGCCATAAAGCTTGTCAGCTTCTTTTTTACGTTCGTATTCTTTTGTATTTTTTGGCTCAAGAATGTAACCGCGAAGAGCTTCAGACATCGTCACCATCTCCAACTCTTGAAGAGCAACTGTATCAGTAATTGCAATGGCACGTTCTAATGTCGTATCTTCATTAAGTCCGGTTTTATAAATGTGGAATGAAACTAAAAGTGAACAAGCGATCATGGGTACTAGAGAAACCACAATCTTTGTTTTCATAGAAAGGTCTTTAAAGCGAATCACAGATACTCCTTCTCAAAATTGCATTAGAAATTTTGTATAAAAATTCCTTATCGAAACTTTGAGAAGGTTCTCTATTAATTTTTCTTTAGTTTTGTGAATTATTATTGCGATTGTCGAATTGTTCTCTCGACGTGCGGATAGTTGACCAGTTTCCTTCAATCCAAATAACAATTTCTCTCATCGGATTAAGAATACTCGTTCCAAGATCAGTTAGTTCATATTCAACTCTTGGCGGAACTTCAGCAAACATCTCTCTCTTTAAAATTCCATCACGCTCTAAATTTCTAAGAGTCGCCGTCAGCATTCTTTGCGAGATCCCTGGAATACTCTTTTTAAGCTCAGAAAAGCGTCCGCGGTTCTCGGGCATTCTCGCCAGAGTAAGGATGAGTAAAACGCTCCATTTATCCCCTAAACGCGTTAAAAGCTCGCGTAAAGGGCAAACACCATCGTGTTCCTTTTTCTTGCCGTCGCCCTGGCCTGAAAAAAACTCTTTATTATCAATGGGTTTTGTTGGTTGAGACTCGGTTCTCTCTGTGTAACTATCTAATTTCATAGTGCCTTCTTTTTTTAGAGTAGGTTTTATAATAATATCGAGTATACAAAAGTAACCTAATAAAAGGAAGTCCAAAATGAGCT
Source organism: uncultured Bacteriovoracaceae bacterium (assembly GCA_966211875.1). Lineage (GTDB taxonomy): Bacteria > Bdellovibrionota > Bacteriovoracia > Bacteriovoracales > Bacteriovoracaceae > Bacteriovorax. The sequence goes on along the minus strand of CBIHNP010000009.1, from coordinate 52,898 downwards.
CTATGAAAAACATTCTGGTTGTCGAAAGTAGCCCAAGAGGAGAGGCCTCTGTTACTCGCCAACTCACTAAACAATTTGTCGAAAAACTAAAAGCGAAAAACCCAGGTGCGAATATTGTCACGAGAGATCTCACTCGCAATCCAGTACCTCATCTCGAGGAAATCAACATTCAAGCTTTTTTCACTCCCCCTGCAAACCATTCACCTGAACTCGCAAAAGCAGTTCTTCTCTCTGACACTCTCACTGATGAACTTTTAGCGGCCGATACAATTATTTTAGCAGCACCAATGTGGAACTTTGGAATTCCTTCTGTGCTTAAAGCATGGATCGACAACGTTTCACGCGCGGGAAAAACTTTTTCTTATGGGCCGGAAGGATTAAAAGGTCTTGCTACAGGAAAGAAAGTTTTTATCGTGACTAGCAGTGGAAGTGTTTTCTCAGAAGGACCTTACGCTTCTTACGACATGCTTGTTCCGTACTTAAAAACATTTTTAGGTTTTATCGGAATGACTGATGTCACTTTGATTCGAGCAGAAGGAGTTAATGATCCTGCAGCTCAAGCGACTTCAATCGCAAAAGCTACTCAACTAATGGAACAGGCGCTCGCTTAAGATTTTTTTAGCTGGAGAAGAAATTCTCCAGCTTATTTTTTCGCTAAAAATTCCTGAATGATTTTTTGATTTTCACGATTCGCCAGAATATCCAAATGCGAACATTCAACTAATCTCGCTTCCAATTCAAAAGCTTTAAAATATTCCAAGGGTCTTCCTGACTCGAGTGTCACTGTTCCATCGCCATCGACAAAACTTTCATGTGCAGTAAAATCGATTTTCATTCGATCGCTCTCAGGAGAAAGAAGTCCGAGCTGGACTGTCTTGTGACCTTTTCCCCAGCTATAAAACAACGGAAAATTTTTTGGCGGTTCGTTTAGAATTGGAGCGCGTAGAAGATTGTGAAATTTTTGCGAGCGATCCATATAAGTTTGAATAAATTTTTTTCCCGCCTCAGCTTCTTCTGCTCTTAAAAATTTAAACACTCCCCACTTATTTTTTTCCCACGTATCAATCTCGTGCAGATTAAGTGTCGTGAGCGTTTTATCTTCCTTTTTTAAAGCGACGTCTTCTCCTGCAGGAGGAAGAAACATATAAGAAGATTTAAAACTCGAATAATCGCGAGCGGACATGAGGTTTTTATTCCAACCTTGAACTGTTCCCGCTTCCATATCTCGCAAGAGAACCATGAGACCGTGAAAAGGCGCTGCGATCAATGCAGCTTTTTTAACAAGCTTTGCTCCTTCCCAACTTTCTTTTGCATGCTCAACATCCTGAGCGCCATAACGAAGATAATAAGAAGCGAGCAGGGCCCCTGTGCTGTGAGCGACGATAGTGAGTTCATCATTCTCCGCGAGATTTAAACTTTTTATTTTTTGATCAATCAACTTCAAGCTGTTGATAAAGTCATCTCGCCAATCGTAGATCGCCGTTTCGATTTGCATGTCATGTTTTTTAGCAAAATGAGAAAGATGTTTTAATGTCTGTCCGTAAGAATCGATCTTATAAACAAAAGGAAAGAGTGTGACGTGTTTTAAAATTTCACCAGGACGCAATTCGGGGTTTGCAACAATCGATGTTCCTGGAACAGACGTGGGAATTCCTTTTTGACTGAAGAAAAAATCTCTCACTCTCACCCATCTGACTTTGGATGATTTTGTTTCAACTAATGTCGAGCCGTAGTAGCCGGGAATAAATAGCAGGATTTTTTTCATCCTCTATTTATAAAAAGAAAGGCAACGTTTGAAAAATAAATTCAAACGTCGCCAGCGATATTTTTACTTAATTTTTTTGAAGAGTCTTGGGTAACCTGATTTCTGGTAACGATTCGAGATCAAATCAAAAAGTGAAGAGTCTTTGTCTTGCGTGATATCGTTTTTCAATACGTAATCATCCATCGTCGCTCCAGCTGCACCAGCTTTAGCAGCATCAGCAGTTAAAGTCGCATCGTCTTTTTTATTGGCATCAAGAGTAAGACCGTTATTGAATCCTTTGTTGCTTCCATTGAGCGATGATGACATATCAACAACACCAACAGGGGCAATCACAGGTTTTTTTGCAGCCGTTGCTTTTGCGTTTTTGTTAGCATCTGTTGCAACTGCGGCTGATGCACTTCCCGAAGCTGAACCAGAACCGAAACCACTTCCCATACTTGCAAGCATTGCTCCTGCACTCATGTTTCTCGATTTAAGTTCTTTTTCCATCGCTTCTCGCATCATGCGATCTAAATCGCTTTCAGCTTTTGAAAGATCTTGTTTGCTTCCACTTGCTTTTAAATTGTCTTGAGCTTTTTTCTTTTGTTTTTCCATTTCAGATCTCAAGGCCACAGCTTGTGAAGCGAGAGTTTCAGCACTCTTAATTGTACCGCTCGAGATAGAGCTCGTTCCGTTTACTCCATCAGCCATTGTAGTAAGAGCGCCCAATTGAGCTTGTGTTAATCCTGGTGTTGAACCTGGTGCTGCAAGAGCATTGAATTGAGTGCTGAATGCTGGACATGATTTATCACCAGTCATACAGGGAAGTTTTCCGCCTGCAGCACTAAAGTCTACCGGAGCTGGTGTTTGATAATTATTCACACCAACTTTTACTTCTGGAACAAGTGTTTTTTCAATTTTCGGATTTTGTACTGACGGAGTTTGTTCTACTGCAACTCCATTGCTAAGAGTGTTCATCGAATTTAAGATCGCATCGATTTTTTGAATGTCGCTATTAATTTGAGAAATTTGACTGTCTGTTGCTGAAGAAGCTGCATACGCTAATCCTCCAAGAATTCCCCAGATGATTGCTCTGTTAATTGGAGCAAGTAAGTAAGAATCGATTGTCGCTCCCAACGTTTTTGAAGTCATTAGTAGATATGAAATAGCAAGACTTGAAGCAATTCCCAATGGTGAAAATAAATCTGCCTTTGCTTCAGGCATTAGCATTTTTCCCAGAACATTTAAGAATACAATATTCAAACGTCCATTCATACCAGCATAAAATTGTTTACTTGAACTAGAAGAATTTTGTCCAAGTGTGATTGGGGCCGGACAAAAACCTTCTGTCGTTTTTAGCGTCGGCATGATTGGTTGACATGCGGTACTCATGCTTTCTCCAGATGGAGCACAGTTCGCTTCTTCTTTACAGTTATAAGGATTGGTCGTGTAAGGGTCATCACAGATAGGTGCCGATGCTGCTGTATAAGATGCCCCTTGAGACACGGCCGACATTGCTGCAGTAACGAGTTCTCCTTGAGTCGCAGTAGAGGCAGCCTCTCCTGCAGCTGAAGGTTTAGGTATCATTCGTGTCGATTGTAATGTTTGAACCAAAGCTGATTGAGCTTGTGCAGCTCCTTGAAGTTCTGTACATGCCTGTCCCGCTGCTTTCGCAGCTGCATCGCAAGCTTTAAAAACCGCTTGCTCTTTCGCCTCTTCCATATAGGCTGCTATCGCAGCAGCTGCAAAAGCTGCTGCAGCTGCCATTTGAAACATCTTTTTCATGTTCGCTGTTTTTCTTGCGGCCTCATACGATTCTTTTAATTTTTTTAGAATTTCAATTTGTTGTTGAGTTGGATTTCCATTTTTATCGCGTTCAATTTGAGTCTCTAATTCTTTCTGTGCATTTTTTTGTGACAAGAATGAGGTAACTTCACCCGCGAGAAAAGCTGCTCCCCCTGCTGCTGCAATCATCATGTCTGTAGTCATTTTACATGTATACAATCTCTGAGTAAGAAGACCAACTCCAGTCATCGTCAGTGTCGACATTAAGTCGTTATCACTTTTCGATGATCCTGTTTTTAGACTTTCAGCTTGAACAGAATTGAGTTGAACAATAGCGCCTTTGTAGCTGAAATCGAGCATAAGAAGTGAGCCCGATAAAATCGACACTAAAAGTGTTTTATAAAATAATTTCAACATACGTGCCTCGTTGTTCACAAAAAAACTAAGATCTATTTTTTCACCGGTGTTGCCGGTATCTCATCTAACAATCTTGGGTAACCCGATTTAATATAACGATCAGAAATTAATTTGAAGATCGAGTCGCCAGTATTAGTGCTGATATCATTTGCACCGATATCATATTTTTCTTCTTTTCCACCGCCAGCACCCGCAACCCCAATGGCATTTACTCCGTTGTCTTTCAGTTCGAGTTCAAATCCTTTGTCTTTTTCTTTTCCGCTTCCAGCTGTTGGAGCAGCTACATTTGCCAGCGCTGTTGTCGCTGGTTTTTTAGCAGTTGAATCGGCCACTGAAGCACTCGCAGTTGGGAATGGACTTAATCCCGTGCTCGCAAGGAAAGCTCCAGCACTCATTCCTGAATTCCCTAGCGCCTTCGCTGTAGAAACTTTTAATTGATTAAGAAGATCTTTTTCATCTTTCTCGAAATCAACTTTCGGCTGACCATTTTTAGCTAATGTATCGTTTAATTTTTCTTTCGTTGTAGCAACTAATTTACCAATAGCATTTTGGTTACCAGCAAGATTTCCTGCTGCTGTAACTGTTCCTGCCGAAACAGTATTGGTTCCACTTAGACCATCACCTAAATGAGCCGCTTGAGAAGCGAGTGTTTGATATGAGCTTGGAAGTTCTGAATACCCTGGAATACTTTTTAATTGATCAGCTAAAGAAGCACATGTCGAAGACGAAGATGAACTTACTCCTGCAAGACAATCCGTTTTCGCTTTTGCTGAAGGGTTAAGTTGTAAATCTTGAGCAGCATTTGCATTGAAACTTGCAAGCTTAATTTGTTGCTCATTAACAGCGTTTGCTTTAATCCCTTGTTGGAGATTGTTCATGTCTTTTAAGATTTGATCAATCTTTGAAATATAACCATCAATCTTATCCATTTCACTTTGAGAAGCCTTCGCTCCCAAAAGAGCAGCTCCTGTCAAAATCCCCCATGCGATAATTCTTCCACCAGGAGTAAAAAGATATTTATCTATAGTTAAACCAATTCCTTTTTCAGCAGTAAAGAAAGCGGCAGCAGCACCTGCTCCAAGACCAAGAAGAGAAACCATTCCCGCCTCAGCTCGAGGAAAAAGAGTATCAAGAGCTTTTTGCAATAAACTTCTTTGCTTTAAAGAAGAATCGATTGACATTGGTACATTCGGTTGAAGTTTGGCGTAGAGAACATTGTCCAGTAATGACGACTTATTAAATGTTGTTGAAGTTGTCGCAAAATCGCCAAAAGCTTGGTTCGCTTTTTTAGATATTTTATAAGTTTCACAGGCTCCCTGAATCGATGTTTTAACACCGGCTGCGATTACACCACCACATGGCGTTTTGATTTGTGCTTCATCTACTAAATCTTTTTTCGTAATAGTTGCATTCGTCAGCATTGAAGATGTTTTAGACATATCTGCAATGGTTTTAGTCTCTGGAATTTTTGTAGCGAGAGCTGAAACTTGGATATTACATGAAGTACAAAATCCTGCTTCTGAGGCACCAACACCAGTTGCCCCTGAGGAAATACAACTTGCAAGTTTAGCTTGCCCACTTTCAACTGCGGCCATGCAGCTGGAAAATTTACCTTCGTCACTAATACGTTGATAAGCTGCAATTCCCGTTGCAATACCAAACGCTGCTGCTGCGGCCATCTGTAGCATCTTTCTCGTTTTAATTGATGACTTCACGGCCGTATAAGATTCTTTTAATTTTTGAAGTGTATCGATCTGGGTTTGATCCATTTTCCCATTACTATTTTTTGTGACCTCGACATTCATATCAGAAATTTGCTTTTTCAAATTCATGATGTTGATAATTTCAGCAGCAATATAAGCCGCACTAGCAGCGGCGACAACGGTCATATCTGTCGTCCACTTTTTATACGTAAGAAGTTTTGTTCCAATCACCCCAACTGCAAGCATAGTAATAACGTTAAGGGCGTTATCATCTTCACCTTTCGTTCCTTTAAAACTATAAGTGTCAGTCTTACTTAAACTGCCGTCTGAATTGCGTGTGACTTGTCCTTTAGTATCTTGAGCATAAACAGGAGTCATGTTCGCGATTGACAGTGAACCGCACATTATAGATACGAGAAGTGTTTTATATAAAAGTTTGAGCATAGAGCTACCCACCATAATGTTATAAATCTATTTTACATTATAAGTGTTTAAGGGCTTAAAAGATGGATGGAAAGAATGGCCCTTTCAAAGAATTTCAGTCGGATATTTTGCCTTTATAAAGATTGTCGAGTGCCCACTATTTGAGGTCTTTTAAGACCAAAGCAAAAGCCCTTTCTCACAAGTCTTAAGGAAAGGTTTAAATACAAACCTTCATGGTCTATTTCCAACTCTTTTTTTTTCATTTAAACTAAAGCCGTTGGAGAAATTTATGAATATAAACAAGGCCCACATTCTACTTATTGAAGACGACGCTCTTTTTAGAAAAAAAGTCGCAAAAAAGTTTTTGGATAAAGGTATAGAAGTTGATGAGGCTTCGGAATATGAAACGGCCTTGAGTTTTCTATCCCGCAAAAAATACAACTACGTTATCATCGATCACAATTTAAATGGTGAAGTTCACGGTCTCAATCTGGCGAAATTTTGCTTAAAAAGTAAAATTGAAAATTTCGCTATTGTTACCGGACAAGAAGATGATGAAACAGCATTGAGCTTTTTCAGGCTTGGGATCAATACATTTTATCCTAAAAGCAATTTTAATAAACATATTGAAGACATCATCGAAAATATTGCCAATCTTTCTGAAACGAACGAATTTGATTCTCTTTTTCAAAAAGATTTCCTTACGACTTCTAACGAATTGAAACAAGAAATTGTCAGTATCGCCAGCAATTCGTTTCTACAGAAGTCTCTCTTTATCGGTGGAGAAACGGGAGTTGGGAAAACTGAAGTCGCTAAGATGATTCACCATATTTCCGGAGTGAAAGGACCATTTGTTCATGTGAACTGCGGACAAGTCGAAGATCAGCTTATTGACTCTGAACTTTTTGGTCACGTGAAGGGAGCATTCACCGGAGCGGATTCTAGAAAAGTCGGAAAATTAAAGCTCGCTCATAACGGAACTCTTTTTCTCGACGAAATTGGAAATATTTCTAAACGTGCACAGGAAAAACTTCTTGTGGCAATCGAAGAAAAGAAATTTTACCCACTAGGATCAGATGAAGAACAACATTCTCAATTCCGCCTGATCTGTGCGACAAAAGAAGATCTTCTTCAACTTGTAAAGGCGAATAAATTTCGCGAAGACCTCTTCTATCGTATCATGGGAATGAATTTACTCATTCCTCCTCTGCGCGAGAGAAAAGATGACATCAATCTGTTAATGAATCATTTCCTTAAAAAATCAATCAAGAAAATCTTAATTGATGATGAAGCCCGTGAAGCTCTACTCAGCTACTCATGGCCTGGAAATGTCCGTGAGCTACAAAAGATCATCACTTCATTTCAGTCATACAAGAATAGCTATATTACAAAAGATCAATTACCAAAAAATATTTTTTCAGATGTCAGCACTCACGTTGATGGTGATTTACTAACTTCATCTCAACTGGAATTGATTCAACAAATTGGTTTGGGAAAGTTTGTTGAACTCGCCGAACAAGAAGCCCTCAAAAAATCTCTTGCTAAATTTCAGGGCAAACAAGTTTCTGCCATTGAAGATTTAAAAATTTCTAAAACCATTTTTTATCGCATTCAAAAAGGACTAAACCATGAGTAAAAAAGTTGAACTAAAAGAAGAAATCCATCATATGAATGGACTCATTGGCAGACTTAATTTTTCCGTTGATGAGCTTTTTGATCTTCAGGAGAACGATGAAAAAATTAACGAAGAGATTTTAGAAGAACTTCAGGTGTCATTTAATGATTTAAAAGAAACGTGGAAACGTATTTCCTCTGCTCTTTAATCTTTATAAACGATTCGATTAGTTCCCCACTTTTTACTCTTTCTTCGCTCTGTCTTGCGGGAATAACCGCCTTTAGAATTGCGATAAGAAGGCAATGCAGGATCTGAAGCACACTTGATTTGAAAGTCGACCATCGCCTTAAAAACATCCAGCATATTGTCCTGCTTTTTTCCAAGGTCTTCTAATTTTCGACGGTCACATTCGCTTAAGAAAAAATGAATCGATTCAATCGTCGACAAACAAAACTCGGCCGGTTGTTCTTTGATTACAAATAATGATTCGTGAGTGGCCGTAAAAGAAATGCGTGGAAGCGTATTGATGTTCTTTGAAAGCCTCATCATTTTCTTGGCACAAGGCCATGTTCCATCGATGAGAAAAATAACGAGACGACGATCTCCTAAATTTTGCAAGGGAGTGATGTCATCGTTCGAAACGTTGATCGATTTTTCTCCAGGATACAAAACCATACAATAATTTTTCGGATCATCGATGAGTGCATTGACCTGAGGATCTTCAGTGAAATCAATTCCCATAATCATTTGAGAATTTTTCAGACAAGCAAGACTTAATCTTCCCGTGCCCGTCGCTTTTTCTTTCTTCGCTTCCATCGGATGAAGGAGAAGAACAAAATGCGTTTTTGTATCAAACGGTTTAATCAGAGTGCAGAAGCAAGTCATCTTCAAACGAAAGCAAGTAAAACAAAATTCTTCGCGCTTAAACTTTGTCGCGTTCTCTTTCTGTTCTTGTTTTTTGAGAAGGTAAGTCGCTTTGTCCATAATTACAACTTAAGGCCCTTATATGTTTCTTCTTCAAAGCCCATTGCAATCGTCTTGTCGTTTTTTTCCAGAATCGGGCGCTTGATCATTGAAGTGTTTGCGATAAGAAATTTAATTTGAGCAGCTGGTGCAAGAGCTTCGTACTCTTCTTTAAATTTTTTATAAGTGATTCCCTTTTTGTTTGCAGGAAGTTCACCGAAAAATTCTCCCCAACGCTTAATCTGTTCTGCTGTCGGTGGCGTCTTTTTAAAATCGACGAATTCGTAACTGATTTTTTTCTTGTCTAAAAAAGTGCGGGCTTTTTTTACAGTGTCGCAATTGGGAATGGCATACATCGTAAGCATATTATTTTTTCCTGAAGATAATCACTGATACATGATCGTTGAATAGTATTTCTAATCCGTATTTTTTTGCAAGAAACTCAAAAGTGTTTTCATTGTAAAAAGCGACATGAGTCGGGTCATTTTTATACCACCACGTTTGATAGTCAACGTCCTCAACTAAAAATTGAGTCATGACGGCCAGAAGTCCGCGAGGCTTTATTAAATGAATCAGCTGGTCCCAATCTGTTTTCGGTTCTTTGAAGTGCTCAACAACTTCCGTTGATGTCACAACATCGTATTGTTGCCCCAATAAATTTTTATCTGCAAAAAAAAGCGGATCGTAATTATGAACTTCTCCTCCCTTCTCACGAAGTAAAAGAGACAAAGTTGGTCCCGGGCCACATCCGTAATCGAGCGAAGTAAACGACGATGGCAAAAAGGCACTCAACGGCCCGGCCACTTTATTTAAAAACTTCAAATAACCTGGGTCTGTCGAATGGTTCTGGTGAGAAGAATAACGTTTGAAATCTTCTTCGGTATTCAGATATTGTGCTGGATTTTTAAATACAAGTTCACATTGCGTACATTTAAACGCAGCACTGGCATAAACAGATGTTTCAAAGGAGCAAAGTAAACAGTTCACTCTCAGTTGATACTATAGTTCAATATCATTGGAAACGGATTTCTTCTTGGCAGCAGGCTTTTTCGCGATTGGTTTTGAGATGAATTGCCCAATCATGAAAGGTAAAGCACCACTATTATTTGAATTGAGATACGACCCCATAATGGCCATATCCGCTTGAGAAGTTTTTATAATACGCATTGGTTGTCTGTCATTATGATCAGCATCTTTTTCGTGAGTAGAACACTGACTGGCCTCACCTATAACAGCGTTCGTTCTACAGACAGAAGGGCGATCGTTGTAAACCTGGCAAAGATTATTTTCTCCAAGGAAAACGCACTTTCTCTCTTGGAATGAAAGTTTAAAAAATTCATCGGCATTATTTCCCGCCTGCATTTGTTTTTGCAAACGATCGTAATCGATTTTGAGTCCCTCATTCACTTTTGAGGCAAGCAGATTCGCTTCGTCTTCTGTTACGCTCACTTGAGTGTGACAGCAAGCTGAACAGCCAGCTCGACACGGAGAAAATTGTTTAACTAATGGATGGGAAAAAACTTCGCGATTATATTCGTCTACTACGTTATGAACAAAACGTGCACGCTCGTGAGCTGATGAAATTTTCTTTAAATGACGGCTGATGAATTCAGTGATATTCGCAAAGGCCGGTTGCCCTTTTAGTAGATCATACGTCTGTTTTGCGATAGCTGGAAAATTCATTACGGGTCCTTTGCAGGGATCCTTGTCAATAAAATTCTATCACAGGGGGTAACTTGAAAAAGACAAGGGGAAATATTTGCCGAAATCGCGTTTGCTCTCTATAATCGCCCCATGAGCTTACTGTGTACTTTAAAAAACATACGCCTTAGTTTCGGCCCAAAAGTCATTTTTAATAATGCTCAACTTTCTATTTCAGTCGGAGATCGTATCGGTCTGCTTGGATTGAATGGAAAAGGAAAATCGACTCTTTTTAAAATTCTCACAGGTGATCTCGTTCCTGACCACACGACTCCTCCCTTCGAATTTAATAAGGCCCGTGGCGACGGCGATGAAAACAAACGTTTCTCGCTTTTTTATGTTCCACAAGAGCTTCCTCTCGACGGTCATCAACAGCTTTCCATCAAAGATTATTTTTTTGTTTTTTACCCTGAATTAAAAACAGTCTATGAAACCTCTCTTCACCAATTTGAAGAAATGCGCGGCTGGGAACTGATTCAGAACTACGAATCGTATCTCAAACATTTCGGGCTCGAAGATTTGAATAAAATCGTGAGTTCATTAAGTGGTGGTGAGCAGAAAAAAATTCTTCTGAGTTTAGGTCTCTCGAGCAAAGCGAATCTCATTCTCTGGGATGAGCCGACAAACCATCTTGATATAGAAACAATTAAACTCTTTGAAGATGAATTGAATTCGACACAAAAAGCATTCATGCTTATTACCCATGATCGTTTTCTACTTTCAAAACTCACTCGCAAGATCTTCCATATTCAACACGGACGTATTGAAAGCTTCGCTGGGTCTTATACTGATTATCTTTCATTCTTAGAACGCGAAGAAGTTTCCAAACTAAGTTTGTTAAATAAACTCAAAAATAATCTCGAACGTGAACAAGCCTGGATGCGCCAGGGGATTAAAGCGCGCGGAACCCGCAGTAAAAAGCGCGTAGAAAATTTTCTCGATTTAAAAGAACGCGTTTCAACGATTAAAAGTGAAGCGAAGAAAAATCTCGATCTCACTCTTCAAAAATCGAATCGCCAGACAAAAGTGTTGGTTTCATTTTCCGATCTCACTTTCGCTTATCCGGGTCATGCCCCTCTTTTTGAAAATATTTCCGGCGAAATCCAGAAGGGAAATAAGATTGGTCTTCTCGGAAAAAATGGTGTGGGGAAAACAACTCTCCTTAAACTGATTCGCGAAGAACTTCTTCCTGTCTCTGGAAAAATGAAGACTGCTGAAAATTTACAAATACAATATTTTTCACAAAAACGTGACGAACTTGAAATCGATATAAGTCCTCACCAGCTTCTCGGTGATGGATCGGATTTTGTCACTCTTCCCGACGGTTCTAAAAAACATGTCGTTTCTTATTTTGAAAGTTTTCTTTTCCATCGCGATGATATTCATCGCCCTTTAAAAACATTTTCAGGTGGAGAAAAAAGCCGTCTGCAACTTGCTCTTAACCTCACAAAGACCGGCGATATTCTCATTTTCGATGAGCCTACCAACGATCTCGATTTAGAAACGATTGGAATTCTCGAAGAGAAACTGGCCGAATTCCAAGGCGCTGTTATTCTCATCTCTCACGATCGCGCTTTCTTAAGTACAGTGACAAACAAAGTCTGGTTGATTGAAAACCAAGGCTTGCAAAACTTCGAAGGCGGTTACGATCAAGTTGCGCCTTATCTCGATCTCCTCGAAGTCGAACGCGAAATTGCTGAAGAAAGTAAAGAAGCTCCGGTTGCTCCAACTCCAGTTGAAGCTCCGATCAAGGAAGTTCAAAAACTTTCAAACAAAGATAAAAAACGTCTCGAAACAATTTATGAAGAAATCGATTCGACTGAGAAAAAAACAAAAATCATCGAAGAAAAAATCGCCAATCTCGATTTTACAAAACTTGCCGATCCAAAAAATCAGGAACTCAAAATTCTCACAGATGCTCAATCTGTTCTGGAAGAACGCCTACTTGCTTTATACGCAGAGCTCGAAGATCTCGAGAGCCGCAATACTTGATCAAAGTATAAGGGAATAATTTACTCCTTAATTAATTTCAAAAATTCACGATAAGATTGCATTAGGAGTGACCAATGAAAAGACCACTTTTTTCTGCTTTATATCTTTTAACACTGATGAGTGCTGGATTAACTATCCACCAAGCGTTCGCTCAAAGAAGTCCTTCTGTAGAGCCAATGACTGAAGTGTCGATCGAAGATGAAAAGCCAATGGTTGATCACAAGGGGTTTGACTTCACAGCTCAGCACACTCCGAAAGTTGCGCCTGAAACAAAAAGAGTTCCGGCAAATATCGCGACAAAATCTTCAACGCCATCAACTCCCTATTCATATATCGGGCCGTTGATTTTCTTATTCGCTCTTCCTGTGGCCCTATGGATTGTTGTTTCTAAAAAAATGAAAAGTGCAGATGCTCCTGAGAAAGTTGGATACTATCCAAAAACTTTTCAATTCAATCCGTATAAAGGTGATACACCAAAAGCTGAAATGATGGATGACGAAGACGAAGATCTTCCACGCGCTTCTTAATTAATTTGAACTCTATTGTCTGAAGCTTTTCCATTTTCCGTCTCCGTCATACAGTAAAACTTGTGAGACGTTGCGGTACTTAACAATGACTTCTTTGATGCCATCATTATTTAAATCTTGCAGATAAACCTGGTAGTTTCTCAAATGGTAATGCCCTTTAAGAGACTTGTGTTCTTCAAATACGCTAGGCCCTTTGAAGGCCTTCATTGTTTTTAGATCATTATTATCGATCGTCACGAGATAAATGCGAGAAGTGCTTTGCATCTCCGTGTACTTGCTGATTCCTTCGTAATAATACAAAACCATCACTGATGTTCTGTCGGAAAGTTTTTTAAATTCGATTCTGAATAATTCTGAATCGTATCCTTTTGTCTCAAAACGATAACTGAAAACTTTATTTCTCACTCCCGCATGATTTTCAAAAATCTCGATCCAGTCTTCGCTGTCTTTTTTAACGAAGATAATTTCTTCGGGATTTTTATCGCGGTTGAGATCGACGGAATAAAAGGGTGTATGGAGAAAATAAGAATACTTTTTGTCGTCGGGTTTCAATTCATCTTTGGTCAACTCTCCAGAGAAGATTTGACGGAAATAGCGCTCGTCCTGGGGCATGGCCCTCCATGGCACTAAGACGATTAAAAGTAAAAATAAGAATTTACCCATTGTTTTCAGTGTATACGAGCTTTAAAAAAAGGCGAATTCCGCTCATTTTTACCTAGCAGGACCATTCCCATAAAAAAAGAATTCAGCTACTATTAACTAACTTAAACTCTCGGATTTAGACGCTAGGACCAAAATGGATTTTACTCTTCTGTACACAAAGAATATGCAACAAGGTGTAGTTCGCAGCTTCTCGCCCAACGGCACGCCTACAAGCAAAATTATCGATCTGGCAGAGGCCAAGCAATACCCTATTCAAGGTCTGATCTTTTCAGAAGATTTAAAAAGCGAAGACTTCATGGCCGGCCTGGAAAACGAAGTTAAGTTTTATCCCATTCGTTCGCATACTGAATTTGGACTGACGACTGAATCTTTCGAAAAACTTTCTTACGAAGAAGGAAAAAAAATCTTTGATAAGATCCGCGAAAACTGGATTCTTCAAAACAACGTTTCATTGATTGAAGAAATTTTCAAAGTTCGCAATCACCTTCTCGGCCTTTGGCCAAATGATCGCGCAGGATTTTTTGAAGAACTTTGGTTCATTCTAAAATCAAATCTAGGTGCAGCTAATTTAAAGCTCATCTACAACGACATGATTAAGTCAAAAAACGAAAACGAAAAAAATAAATTAGTGAAAGTCAAAGTCCAAGGTGAACGTTATCCTGAACTCGCTTCTTGTGATGAAATGGATGAACATGTTTTAAAAAGTTACGAAAAAGAATTCGGGAATATTTTCGAAATCACTGATTACAACAAAGAGAAAGGACAACTTGTTATTTGTGGAAACATTAAAAAAAGTCCGGTGCTTATCATGGCGAATGTTTACCAACTCACTCGTCTGCAAAAATCTCTTCTCTACTCACTCTTTGAAGGTTTGAACCTCTAAAATAATAAGGGCCCGAAGAGGGCCCTTTTTTATTTCCAGAGTATTTAGAAATTTAATGATCGTCCCTTTACAGTCAGTTTCAAATTCGAACGAATAATGGGAGTCAAATCCAAAGTTTCATTTGATAAAATTCCGCATGATGAATCTTTATCAAAGGGAGCGACTGCTTTAATCCTTGAAGAAATTCTCCAAGGAAGGACCGTCATTGCGACATCATTTCCTCCATAGTTGTTCATATTTATTTTAAGTTTTAAATGTCCATCACCAGAGAGAGATGAATCAAAACTATTTAAAGGATAATCCTGATTATTTAATTTTAAATAAAGTCCCAAGTCGTCTTTTTTCCATGATGTTTTAATCAATCCATCTGTCAAATTTTCAATCTTATAAAAGCATTCACACTCATTGGCCTCTGTTCTTTTACATGATCTCGTTGGTCCTTTTTTTACTGCGATAGTTGTTTCTTTCGTTAAATAATTAATTTCAAAATCTAATAAAACAATTTGATGACTCTTAAAAGTAATTGAAGATTTAGTAAGCTGATCTGAATTTATTGTTTGTTCATAAAAATTTACGTCATTATTTTTGATTTCGTCATTAGAGGCTTCTACTAAATAGTATGTGTGTTTTTTCTCTAATATCGCAGGTGATTCTTTTACCCAAAATAAAGAGTTTCCGACTTCCTTTTCAAGCCCAAGTTGTTTTAAAGCATTTTCCTTTTTTATTCCCATAGGTACGAAATAAAATTCAAGGTGGTCTTTATATGAAATGATAATTTCAGCACTCTCGCCTTGCATTTTTTGATATTCAGCTTTGTCGTTACCTGCAAGAGAATATGAATCATCCAGCATTTTGAATTCATCGCCAGCTTCAATTTTAGATTCGTCTTCTTTTTTTAATCTTTCAGTCAATGCGATATTTAATAGTTTCTGTCTTAAGAGAGATTGATCTTCTTCGTGAGAGACGTACAGATAACTTTTGTGATCAAAAGGCATTCTCTTTTCACCAAGAGTCACATTTTCTTTTTTACAAGAAATAAAATTGAGAAGAGTGAGACAAAATAACAGACGTTTCATTGAAATCTCCTTTGAAGAATAGAAGATTTCTAAAACGAAGATCCAAGAAATTCGAGAAGACGAACCTTCCCGAATTAATTTATTTCATAAATGAATTAACGTTTACCGAAATGCCCTAGCGGTTCCCCACCAACAACATGGAAATGTGTATGGAAAACAGTCTGACCGGCATTAGGACCAAGATTAGTCACAACACGAAAGCCTTCCGTGCTTAGAGGTTTATCGTGTGTGTATTCAGCGATGGCCTTAAAGATTTCTCCAATGGCCTTAACGTCTTTGCTCATTTCATTGATATGAGCTGTGTGTGTTTTATGAACAAACAAAAGATGCACTTTTGCTTGTGGATGAATGTCTTCAAATCCAAAAACGTGTTCGTTTTCAAATATTTTCTTCGAAGGAATTTCTCCTTTAGAAATTTTGCAGAATAAGCAGTTGTCGCTCATATTATTCCTTCACTCGTTTAATCTTAGCTCCCAATTGAGAGAATTTTTCTTCCAGCTTTTCGTAACCGCGATCCAAGTGGTAAACGCGTTGAAGTTCCGTCTCTCCTTTCGTCGCAAGAGCTGCGATAATAAGGGCGGCAGACGCTCTTAAATCCGTACACATGATTGGAGCTGCTGTCAGTGGATTTCCACCTTCAATTACGGCGATTTTCCCTCTTAACGTGATATCTGCTCCAAGGCGAACAAGCTCTGGAACGTGCATGAAACGGTTTTCAAAAATATTTTCAGTGATAACTGAAATGCCTTTAACTTGCGTACATAGAGCAATGAGTTGCGCTTGAGCATCTGTTGGGAATCCTGGGAATGGAGCTGTGTCCACCTGACATCCTTTAAGATCACTTTTGTACACGATAATTTTATCATCAGTTGTTTCGATGTTGGCTCCCATTTTTCTTAAAACATCGATAACAAATTGAAGATGGCGAGGAACAACACCTTCGATTGTAATATTTGAATGAGTCGCGAGAGCGGCCATTAAATATGTTGAAGCTTCAATGCGATCTCCGATCGCTTCATATGTTACTTCTTTAAAGCTCTTCACTCCTGTAATTTCGATTTTCTGAGTTCCAATACCTTTGATGTTCGCGCCCATTGCGTTTAAGAAGTGAGCAAGATCGTCGATCTCCGGTTCAAGAGCTGCGTTTTCAATTGTCGTTGTTCCTTCAGCGAAAACAGCGGCCATGATTAAGTTTTCAGTAGCACCAACAGAAGGGAAATCTAAACGTAAATTTGTCGGCTGCATTTTTGTTACATGCGCTTCAACGTATCCTGCATTCAACGTAATTTCACATCCGAGCTTTTCTAAGTTTGTTAAGTGAAGATCGATCGGACGAGTTCCGATAGCACATCCACCAGGAAGAGAAACTTTTGCTTTCCCAAGACGAGCAAGCAAAGGTCCGAGAACGAAGATACTCGCTCTCATTGTTTTAACGAGATCATAAGTCGCTTCGTGAGAGTTTAATGTTGAAGCATCAAACGTTGTCACGTTTCCGTTTTTTGTAACTTGAACTCCCATATTCGAGAGAAGTTTAATCATCGTTTTAATGTCCTGAAGTTCAGGAATATTTTTTAAATGGATTGGTTTATCTGAAAGTAAAACAGCAGCGAGAATCGGAAGATAAGCGTTTTTCGCACGAGAGATACGAACTGTTCCAGAAAGAGTGCATGGGCCGCTAATAATTAATTTATCCATTTTGCTTATCCTTGCTTATGTTTGGCTTATAATTTCTTTAATCTTAAAAAGCGATTTCTGTTGGTATAATCTTTAATGATTTCGGCTTTTGCAAATCCTATTGCATGGGCCATTTCCTTTAAATGTTCGAGATGGTTTTCGTGACCTTCCATTAAACACATGCCCGTATCGTTGAGCTTCCTGTAAATGCTTCTGAAAAAATCTTCAAACCAAAGATCATAGACGTCATCATCCAAAAAGAGTGCCATGGCAGGTTCATAACTAAGTACTTGATGATGAACGGAATCCGCATCCGAACGTCTTTTGATATAGGGCGGATTGGAAAGAATCATATCAAAATGACCCTCAACGTTTTGAAGGCGATCCGATTTTTGAAAAGTAATATTGTGCTTGGCAGAAATAGCGAAGCGTAGATTAAAAAAGTTTTCTTTCGCCAGTACTAAGGCCTTATCAGATATATCTGTCGCCATTACATCGAGCTCTGCAAAGTCTTCCATCATGAGCGTCAAAGCGATTACGCCTGACCCTGTTCCGACATCGATTACCCGGCAGCGTTTGTTGCGATAGTTTTTTTGAATCTCTTGGCCCGCGAGTTCAACAAGAATTTCTGTTTCACTACGTGGGATTAAAACATCAGAGGTCACTTTGAAAAGTGAACGATAAAAATAAGCGTATCCAGTGATGTACTCGAGAGGCACGCCCTCTTTTAATTTTTCAAAAAATAATGTGATCGGATTACTTCTGTGAGGAAGATAAGGAAACTCAAAAAGTTCTTCTGAGTCCACGCCATTTAAGAAAGCGTGCAACTTGATATCGGTTTTTAAACGGTGAAGAGTAAGACCTGGGTAATTAGAGAGAAGCGCTTTTTTTTCTTCTTCAAAAAATCCCTTTAAATGCTCTCCTAGACTCTTGATAGTCACCGTTTTTCCCCTCTCTTTATTTCTCTTCTTTATTCCTCTTCTTATTCCTCTTGACCCTTCATCAGTTCAGCCTGGTGGTGTGCGATGAGAGCGTCTGTGATGTCGCCTAAATCACCGTTCATAACACCTTCAAGGTTGTGAACAGTCAAACCAATTCTGTGGTCAGAAATTCTGTTTTGAGGGTAATTGTATGTTCTGATTTTTTCTGAACGATCCCCTTCACCAATTTGTCCGCGGCGTTCAGAATCGATTTCATCTTTTTGCGCTTTAACCATTTGTTCGTAAATTCTCGAACGAAGAATCTTCATCGCTTTTTCTTTGTTTTTTAACTGCGATTTCTGATCCTGGTTAGCTACCGACATCCCTGTTGGAATGTGTGTGATACGAACTGCAGAGTCCGTCGTGTTTACCGACTGACCACCCGATCCACCTGAGCGATAAACGTCGATACGAAGATCGTTAGGGTTGAGTTCGAATTCAACTTCATCAACTTCCGGCATTACAGCGATTGTGATTGTTGAAGTATGTACGCGTCCCATTGTTTCTGTTTTTGGAACACGTTGTACGCGGTGAACTCCCGCTTCCCATTTTAGTTTTGAATAAACTTTATCACCTGTAACAGTGAAAATAATTTCTTTTAATCCCTGATCTCCTTCTGACATTGAATCAACTTCAATTTTATATCCAAGGTGACGGAAATAGTTTTGGTAAAGACGGAACATATCAGCTACGAAAATCGAAGCTTCATCTCCACCGGCACCAGCGCGCATTTCCATGATAACGTTGCGGTCATCAAGAGGATCTTTTGGCAGAAGAAGAACCTTTAGTTTTTCTTCCATCGGCCCAACTTGCGCTTCTAATTCTGAAAGCTCCATTTTCGCCATTTCGCGAAGGTCTTCGTCTTTTTCGTTGCGAAGAATTTCTTTAGAGCCTTCGAGATCGGCCTTCATTTTTTTGTATTCTCTATAGGCAATAACAACTTCTTCAATGTTTGCACGCTCAGAAGAAATTTCTCTGAACTCTTTCTGGCGATCATAGATTGTTGGGTCAGCAAGTTTCTCAGTAAGTTGCTCGTAACGATTAACTACGTTTTCTAATTTATCAAACATCGACATGGGAGTATTAGCCTTCTAAAAAATCTTTAAGTTTAAAATTACTGTTTTCAATATCAGCGAGATTTTTGAAATCGATTTCATCAACTGTAATCGTCTTTTCTGTCGCTGTTTTTAAGTTGTATTTTTCTTCTAAGAAAAGCACTGCTTTGATTGAAGCAAGAGCGATTTCCAATTGGTGATCTTCCGGTTCTCTCGTCGTCAATTGCTGAAGAAGTTTTCCCGGATAACTCATGATCGCACCCACTGTCGAATTCGGATCTTTTCCAACGAACTTAATAAGCTCGTAAGAAATACCAGCGATAGGAAGTGTGAGGGCCACTTTAAACAACATCGCATAGACGTGCTTAAGGACCGTCGGTGAATGAGTTCCAATCGGAACAAGAGCAAAAATAACTGCGAAGAGAATGATCGAAACGAACATCAAAAAGAAAATAAAAGTTGTTCCACAACGAGGGTGAAACGTAGGATATTTTTTCGCATTTTCAATCGTGAGTTCTTCTCCCGCTTCAAATGTCGAAATCGATTTATGTTCAGCTCCGTGGTATTGGAAAACTTTTTTAATGTCAGGAAGAAAACTGATCAAATAAATATAGGCAAGAAAGATACATGCTTTGATTGATCCATCGATCGCATGGAACTGCCAGCTTTGAAGGTCCCACTTCGCTCCGCTGAGTTTTTCAATAACAGCAGTGAGTGCGTGTGGAAGGAAAACGAAAAGACCGATACCGAAAGCGAAAGAAAAAGCGATTGAAATAAAAGTTTCAAACCCGACTTTCTCTTTTGATTTTTTTGCTTTTTCGTATTCCGCTTCACTCATTCCTTTCTTAAGAGCTTCTTTTTTGTTCTCTTCATCCATTGCAATGTTTGCAGAATAGTTAAGAGAAACAACTCCGTTGGCCATCGTCTCAATAAGAACGAGAACTCCGCGAAGAAGGGGTCTCTTTAAAAAAGAAAGTTTCTGAGAGAGACCAAACCATTGATCGCGTCTTAAGCGAATTGATCCATCTGGCTTTCTTACGGCCACGACGAAGGCGTTAGGCGATCTCATCATTACACCTTCGATGACGGCCTGGCCGCCAATCGAAGCATATTGTTTTGAAATGAGTAGAATGAGTTTATTCATCAAAGATTTTTTCATAATTATGAGTTCGCCTAAGAATTCATTGAATCCAGGAAGTCAGCATTCGATTTAGTTTTCGTAACTTTAGAAAGAACGAATTCCATAGCATCGATTGGTGCCATCGCGTGAAGAACTTTTCTTAACAAGTACGAACGTTGAAGATCGCCTGGTGCCATAAGAAGATCTTCCTTACGAGTTGAAGACTTGTTGATATCAAGAGCAGGGAAAATTCTCTTCTCAAGAAGTTTTCTGTCGAGTTGAATTTCCGAGTTACCAGTACCTTTGAATTCTTCAAAGATAACTTCATCCATTCTTGAACCTGTATCGATAAGAGAAGTAGCGATGATTGTAAGAGATCCACCACCTTCGATGTTACGAGCAGATCCGAAGAATCTTTTTGGTTTGTGAAGAGCGTTTGAGTCAACCCCACCCGAAAGAATTTTTCCTGATGGCGGAACAACTGTGTTGTAGGCGCGAGCAAGACGAGTGATTGAGTCGAGAAGAATAATAACGTCTTTTCCTGCTTCAGTAAGACGTTTTGCTTTTTCGATAACCATCTCTGCAACTTGAACGTGGCGAGAAGCAGGTTCATCGAATGTCGAAGAAACAACTTCAGCTTTAACGTTTCTTCTCATGTCAGTTACTTCCTCTGGACGCTCATCGATGAGAAGAACGATCAGAACTGCATCTGGATGATTTGTTGTAATAGCATTTGCGATATCTTGAAGAAGAACTGTCTTACCAGCTTTTGGTGGAGCTACGATGAGACAACGTTGTCCGAACCCTTGTGGGACAAACAAATCGATCAAACGAGTTGAGTAGTTTGTCGGGTGGTATTCAAGATTGATTTTTTTCTCTGGGTACAACGGAGTTAAGTTATCGAAGAGAACTGTCTTCTTGTGTTTTTCAGGAGACTGCCCGTTGATTTCGTTTACTTTAACAAGAGCGAAATATCTTTCACCTTCTTTTGGTGGTCTGATTTCGCCTTCTACAGAGTCCCCTTTACGAAGACCGAATTTTCTAATTTGTGATGGCGATACGTAAATATCATCGGCACCAGGAAGGTAGTTATAGAGTGGAGATCTTAGGAATCCGAAACCATCTGGAAGAATCTCTAGAACACCGTTACCGTAAATTCCTTTATCCTCTTTAGCGGTTGCTTTTAGAATGGCAAAAATGAGCTCGTGTTTTTTTAAATTACTCGGGTTCTCAATTTGAATTTCTTCGGCCATTTGTGTGAGTTCGGCGATGTCTTTTTCTCTGAGATCGTTGAGATGCATTTGATGAGTACTCCTGTTGCGTGTAAAAAAATATTTTGAAATTAAAATTGGGAACTAAAGGAAAAAATACCGAATTTGTTGAAACCTCTTTTTAATGATTATTTTCGGCGAATGGTGGGGAACGTTTTTAGATACTTCTATATTAACCTCAGACCTGTTTCTGTCAAGAAATAAGCCTCAATTTACGTCTTGTGTCGCCTCTTTTTCTGCGCTATAAGCCCTCTATATGCTAGATTTCTCAACATATAAGCGCTTTAAGACCTTCGAGGGCAAAACTATTCTGGCCATCGATTTCGGTTTTAAAGTCACAGGCACGGCCCTTTTTTGTCCAGGCCGAGACCCTTTTCCCTACATCGCAGAAAAAATTATCTTCAAATCTCAAGCCGACACAATCACCGCACTCAAAAAAATTGTCGATGATGAGGGTGTCGATATTCTCGTTTTGGGTGTTCCCTATTTTCTGGATGGAAAAGAAAGTGAGACCACAAAACTCATAAGAAATTTCGGTGAACTCGTTCGCCAGAATTTTCCGACGCTCGAATTTTTCGAACAAGACGAAACACTCACAACAAAAGCGGCTGAGGAAAGAATGATGAACTCTCCTCAGTTTAATTTTAAAATTGATATGACGATGATCGATTGTGTGGCCGCAACGATTATCCTCGAAGATTTTATTCGCGGCTAAGCTTAATCACACTTCAGACTGAAACCGCGGAATTTGTCGCCAATTCCCCATTCCGGTCTCGCACATTTAATTTTTCTAAGAGCGACTTCTGCCGCTTCTCTTTGTTCAGGATTCAACATCATATCGTTCAGATGTTGTGACATTTCTTCGAAAGTCGATTTCCCCATTGGTTGAGTCGCACTTCCATTCAATGCACTTTCCAGTTTAGGTTTTAATTTTTCAAACGACTGCTGAGCAGCTGTCGCTTTATCAATATTATTTTTTCTTGGAATCGTTTCATCGTAACGATTCATCCAGGCTTCCATTTCTTTCACTTGCGCTTCTGTTGCACCTTTCTTTGTCATCGTTTCTTTAATTTTATCTCTCGCAGAACCTCTTCTGATCGGATTACCTGCGCTGTCGTAATCGATGCGACCTTTAAAGCTCAACTCTGCCGCCTCTCTCGATGTTCCGTTTGTCGAAAACTTGCTCGCTGAAGTTATTGCTGAATTGTATTCTTCTGCCTGAGTTGCATAATAGATTTTTGGATTGAAACGTGGATCATCAAATTTTCCCATTTGCGAAGCTACGTTTACACCTCTGTCGTTTGAAGTCGCTTCACGACGGAACCATGTATCTTCATCCACTTGCTTTTTCAATTTATCAATATGAGATCTTTCCCCCACTCTGTGCTCTTTTAATAAAATGTCAGCAGCTTCAGTGTCAGCTGTTTTTCTGAATGCATTCCCAGAATAGGAATCAGGATCAACCGCATCTGCACCTGGTTTACGAGCTGTACGATCCAAAGGTTTTTTAGCAACAGGCCCTACTTCAGCAACAGCTTTCACTTCAACTTTTTTCACGCCTTCAATTGTATCGATATCAGCGTTCGCAATTTGATAATTTGGTTTTCCCTGCAGGACATTTCCTTTTTCAGTAATCACGCCGTCTGCATATTTCACTTGTACTCTAGGCATGCCTGAAACAGGATCAATATGTGTTCCGTTGATGATTTCTCCTTCAACTTCTTTCACTCCATCTATCGTGTTCACTTTTACTTTTACAACTCTGCCTGTTTGCAAATCCGCTTTCGCTACACCATACGAATTTACGTAAGTCGGAGTTTGAGCGCTCGCAGTTCTTTCTTCCAGAATATTTCGCGACGGAGTTGCTGTTGTCGCTGGAGTTGTTTCAGCTTTTGATAAATGAACTTCCGGAGCTTTCGTTGTTGTAGCTGTCGTTGTCGGAATAGCCTTGGCCGCCTGAGTTTGGGCCTCTACTCTCAGTTTTGCTTCCAATTCAATTTGATCGAAAGCTGCATTTAATTCCGGATCGATTGTTGCTGGTTTCGGTTTAGCGAGATCTGCAAAAGCTTGTTTCGAATGTTCACTCGCCTGCATTTCTAATTTACCCAATTGTTCTTTTGTAAATTCTCTTGTGAATTTTTGTCCGGTAGCTGGGTTTAAGTATTCAAGGACTGCTCCGTTTTCTGAAGAGCTGACAACTCTTCCCGGAATACGTCCGGTTGGAGATTGCAGTGAAACAAATTCCGGCATTGCCGCTGAATCACCACCGAGAACTCCGGCTTCCATCAAATCTCTGCGAGCGTCTTTGTTAATTCCGCCTTTTTCAGCAATGCGGGCCTTCTCTCTCAATTCTGCTTTTGAATATGTTCCCAATTCTCTTCCCGGTCCACCGACATTGTGAGCGTCGATAACGGCCTTAGGATCGAGTGGATCTTTATTGATTACTTTAGCAACCGAAACTCTTTCTTCGTCAGAAAGAAGTTTTGATTGTTGATGCATTCTCGATTTAATCGCTTGTGCATCAGCAGTATTTCCTGCTTCCACTGCTTTTCTATACTCTGACATATCTTGAACAAGGTTATCTACTTTTGCACTTGAGCCTGAAGAAGATGAAGTCAGTTTTAGCGTTTGTGGTTGTGGCTCAACAACTGCAACTGCTGTTGATTCAGGTTTCACTTCGCGGAAAACGCCATCCGGTCCTTCCACCATATCTGTGATATCTTTTTTCGGAAGATCTTTCAGAGGAACTTTCGCCTCTGCTACTTCTTCAACTACGGCTTCACGCTTTAAAACTTTTTTCGCAAGCGATTCTGCTTTAGCTGTCGCTGCTGCTCCGGCCGCTTTCGCTTTTCTCGCAACCATATCTTTAATTGGAGTCGAAACATCTTTTCCTAAAACTTTTGTCATTTTTCCAAGAATAGCAGCAGTAGGACGCAACACTTTTGTGTCCATCACTTTACCCGCGACTTTTTTCGTCGCCTTGGAAGTTGTACCCGCAATTTCTTTTAATTTCTGAAATTGTTTATTTTCCTGAGCGGCTTTTAAAACCATTTCTGCAACGGCTGTTTTACCAACTTTATCAACAAGTGCTTTTGCAAATGATTTAATCATCCCCGGCCCAAGCAGAGTTGCTGCTACACTTGGAACCATCTTGCACATATACTGTTTTGATTCGTACGGACTCATACAATCAGTCACACTGTAAATTTGTGCACCAATGTGTTCCCCGATTGTCGTCACAAGTTGAGCTGCAGAGCCTGGAAGATTGGCAACGAATTGTCCGAGGGCCTTAATTGTTTCAAGATCAAATAATGAAGCAACTGTCTTCACCAGGTCTTTTAAAATTTTCCCTACCCCTTCCACTAAGTTTTGAAGACAATCACCCAACCCTTCAGCTGAAAGCATTTTTCTATTTTCATCTTTCGTTTTTAAGAGACACATTTCCGCCTGAGCGGCAGGTGACATTTTTTTGAAGTTGTCGTTTTCAGATTCGAGAACTGAATACAATGGTCCTTTATCCATTTGTGTTCCGTTTCCACTCGAACAACAAAACGTTTGTTGAACACTTGCATTGAGTTTTGAGAAAGCCTGCATTTCTGCCGAGACTTCCGGTTGTTCAATCGCACAAGTTGAACGAACAACTTCTTTTCCTGAAAGAAAATCACTGAGACCGGAATCAATTTTATCGAGGTATTTAAAACTGCTCGCCATCTCATTATAAGTAGAATCTGAACATGTCTTTGCTTTCTTTGAAAGGATGTTTCCCTCTTTATCGATACAACCTTCTTTTTGTCCGCGTTGGCTCCAGTAAGTAGCAGCGTTGTCTTTTGCTTTTTTGTAGAAATCAGAGAGACAAGAAAGTTGCTTTTCATCCGGCTTCGACTTGCTTGCTTCGTCTTCCAAATCGTTGACTAATTTTTGGAAGTTAAAAAGGGCTGAGCCTTTTTTAGTCGTGAATTCTCCGCGGATAACATATTTTTTTGTATCACAAGAGTTGTTTGCTTCAGCAGCTGCTGCGAATGATTCTGAAATAAGGAAATTGCCGAGGGCTTTTGTAAATTTGCGGGCCGAAAGTGCAGCGAGAGAACTTAAAGTTGTTCCAGGGAACAGACTTTTATTGCTTACAATTTTTTCATCTTGCAAAGTGAAGTTCTGCATTCCTTTTTTCAACTCTTTCTGTTCAGAAATTCCCAATGCAATTGGGTATTGAAGAGCTGCAAAGCTCGAAGCTTTTCCACTCAATACGTAAACATCGATTTCGGTCCACTTCTCATTGTTTTTTAAAAGTGAGTATTCAACTTCGATGCGTACTAAATCAGCATTGCGAGTAAGTTTAAAATTAGTGACCGCGCGATTGTTTTGATTATTAATTGCATCGAGCTGGCTGCTTCTTTCAAAAAGTTGATCTTTGACTGAATCGTTTGATAGGTTTTTTACTTCTGCTAAAAAAGTTTTCTTTTCAAAAAAACCGATAAGAAGTTTTACATCTTCATTACTGTAGAGAGAATAGTTCTCCAATTCTCCTGGAAGAATTGAGCTGTCATGTTTAAATTCTAATTCGGATTGAAATCTGAAATTGTTTTCTGCAAACGATGAAGAGCAAAGGCTCAACAAAAAGAACACGAGAATAAATAAATGCGTGCGCTTCATTAATATATCCAGATTAAATAAATATCCGCTTATAATTATCGGTTATCAGCTAATTTTACTTTAACCTTCCGGCAAGATTACTAGGAATTTCTGTCCCTATTATTTGACGTACGAAGAAGCTTCGTTAACCTATAGATATTATGAAAAAAACACAAACTCTTTTTTTAATCGGCGCTCCCATCTTTGCCCTCATTTTAGTGGCACTAAGGATTTATTATTCAGCTGTCGTATGGCGATATCCAGGGCCTGATTTTGATTTCGTTATCAACCCGAGTGAAAACTTTGCGACGATCAACTCTCGTCTGCAAAAAGACAATCTGATTAAATCAGCACGCCTCTTTCATCGTTATTCACAATACAAAGGTGTATTGAATAAATTTAAATCCGGTCACTACATCATCAAGCACGATTCAAACATGATGGATGTTTATCGCATTTTGATTATTGAAAAAGGAATCACCAATCTCTTCACAGTACCGGAAGGAAAAAACATGTATGAGATTGGGAAAATGCTCGAAGCAAGCCACATCACTCCTTATGCGGATTTCATTCACTATGCTCGCGATAAAGTTTTTCTGCACGAACTTGGAATCAATGCCGGATCAGTCGAAGGATATCTTTATCCTGAATCGTATGACTTCGCTCAGAACTTACCAGCTCAATATGTAATCAAAGCAATGGTGAAAGAGTTTCACAAAAAAATCGCTCAAGTTGATATGAGCCACTCTCCTTTCAAGCCGTACGAAATTCTGGTTCTCGCTTCGATGGTTGAAAAGGAAACAGGAGATAAAAAAGAACGTCCGATGATTGCCGGCGTTTTTTTGAATCGTTTGAAAATCAAAATGCGTTTGCAATCTGATCCGACAACGATCTATGGAATGTTTGAACACTACAATGGGAATATCACAAAAAAGGATTTGCTTGCTCCGAGTGACTACAATACGTACACGATCCCCGCTCTGCCTGTTGGACCGATTTGCAATCCAGGAATTGAATCAATCAAGGCAGTGTTGAATCCTGCTTTTCACAAATATCTTTATTTCGTCAGCCAAAACGACGGAACACATATCTTCTCTGAGAATTATGAAAAACATCAGGAAGCCGTGAGAAAGTGGCAACTCGATCCGAAAAATCGCGAAGGCCGCAGCTGGCGCAATCACTCTGATCAATAAAAAACAAAAAGGCCCTCAATCGAGGGCCTTTTTTACAGATATATTTTTTGAATATTAATGATCGAGAGATTTAAGAGTACGACGAGCGTAATCTCTCACAAGCATGTCTTTCTCATTCGAAAGACGCTTTAAAGTTTCAACAGGAGTAAGAGGATTCTTTGCCACTTCATGACGAACAGTGATTGAAACATGACGAGTAAGAATGTCGAGTATTCTTGGAGAAACGTTTTTTGATTTTGCTAATTCAAGAGCAGTTCCTGGCTTATCTTCTTTTAAAAATTGGAACATTCTCTCTTCATCTTTACATTCGCGAACTAGTGCCAGGTATTCTTCAGCGTACATTTTCTTCTCCAAAAGGAATCATTCTTAGACATTGCCTATGTTAATCATCGATGGATTTCTTGTAAACTTTTTTGACACTTTTCCCTCTGATTCCGTCTTAATATTGGCCAGATAGATGACAGTTAATGGCAGTTTTTTCCCTTGTGTCAAAAACAAAATCCAGTGTACAATTATTCTGTTGCGTCCCATGCGTTATTTTATAACTTGCATGACACTAGTAATGAGTTCTCAAAAAAATAATAGGAAGAGAACTCGAATTCAAGGAGGAATGTGTGGAGAAAGCAAAAATGGAAAAGTTTAAAACACTACTCCTGCAGGCTAAAGTAAGAATCATGAACGGCGGTATTCTTCGTTCAACAGAAGATCTAACTGTCTCTCCTGATGACCTGGCAGATGAAGCAGATCTTGCAACAAGTGTTATCAATCAACAAGTAACATTTAATATGAGACAAAGAGAGCTCGGAAAGCTTAAAGCAATCGACGATGCTCTATATAGAATCGAGCAAGGAACTTACGGCCATTGCGAAGAGTGTGATGAAGCGATCGGTGAAAAACGTTTAGAGAATCAGCCGTGGACTACACTTTGTATTACTCACGCTGAAGAACAAGAAAGAGAAAATCAAAAATTTATTAAAGCTGTGTAACAGCAGCTTTTTTCACAACAACACTTTCTATATAAAAAAGCCTCCATTACGGAGGCTTTTTTGTTTTATGTCCAGGATTTATTTTTTAACAGAGATTGCTAGAGCGAGAATAAAATCTTCCTGGCTTCTTAGGTTTCCCATCTTGTTTGTTAATCTCTTCCTTCGTCTGCTGATCCATAGCTTTTCTCTCATGACTGATCACTCGGTTCTCGCAGGA
The DNA here is from genome assembly GCA_966211875.1 of uncultured Bacteriovoracaceae bacterium. Taxonomy (GTDB): domain Bacteria; phylum Bdellovibrionota; class Bacteriovoracia; order Bacteriovoracales; family Bacteriovoracaceae; genus Bacteriovorax. Next base: position 24,281 of record CBIHNP010000009.1, on the reverse strand, counting down.
AAAAAGCCCCATTGAGAAGATGATGAAGAAAAAATAAAATCTAAAAAGTCCGTTTTTCATGCTATACCTCGCACACCCAATCCTTTGGGATTCGCCCTGATAGAGGCGATACTGAATAACAAAGCAATTCCGAGGCCTACTTTTTTACGTCTTTTTAGTGTCATTTTTTCACTGATTCACCTACTCAGCTTTTTTTGATTTATAGTGCCCGCGATAACTATTTAAGAGGAGATTTACCAATGAAAATGTTAATGGCCCTTACACTTTTCACGACTTTAACTGGTGCTGTTTCGGCAGCTCAAGTGCCGGTGCTTTCATGCTTCGGGACTGAGCCATTTTGGAATGTTTCAACTGATGCCAAGGGAGTGCTTACATATAGCAATCTTGGGGAAGAACAAGAGAGAGTCTATACAAAAACAACATTGCTTAACCAGCCAAACACTCATGGCTATGCATTTCAGATTACGGCCGAAGATGAGGCTTCAAACAAGCTAGATCTCTATTTCGTTAAAGCAGAATGTAATGATGGTATGTCAGATAATATCTATCCCTATACAGCTTCTGTTGTTGTCGATGGTCTAACTTTAATGGGGTGTTGTAAGTAAAGTGACTAGTTTTTATACAGGTCACTAAAGTTTTTTCGATCGTTTTCTAGACACTTGGTTTAAACCGTTAATTTGATTACCTGTTCTCTTGGCCTGAAGCTTGCTTTTTAGTCAGGAGAACAGTTTAAGCGAATGACCAATTCGCAGCTAATTAAAGGATTACTATGAACAAGCTGACTATCAGAAAGATCATCTTAGCTCATTTCATTGCGGCTTTGTCGTTTACGGCAATGTCACAATCAACGTTCGCTCCTGTTAATTATTCTAAGAGCGTAGTTGAAGAAAAATCTTCTTACTATGATCAAAAGGACCTTACTTCTAACTACGTTAGTTGGGGGATCAATCCAAACAATCCTGCGAGCATCAACTTGCTTTCAGCTTGGCAGAAATTTAAAAAGAAAAAAGACATTGTCGTCGCTGTAGTTGATACAGGTATCGATCGTGAACATCCATTTTTAGAAAACAATATCTTCGTTGAAACTGGGAAAGTTGATCCAACAAACTTTGGTGTCGACTTCTCTAAAGATAAAAAAGCGAAAGGTATGCCGACTGATAATCACGGACACGGAACTCACGTTTCTGGGATCATCAAATCAATTTATCCAGATGTAAAAATCCTTGCTCTTAAATATTATAATCCAAACGCTTCAGGCGTTGATAACCTAAACTCTACAGTAGAAGCTCTTCGCTATGCTGTTGATCACAACGTTGACGTTATCAACTACTCAGGTGGAGGACCAGAACCCGCAGCAGAAGAACTTCGCGTACTAAAAGAAGCTGAGAGAAAAGGTATTCTTGTAGTAGCAGCAGCTGGTAACGAAGAATCAAATATCGACGATAAGAGAAAAGCATACTTCCCGGCGAGCTACGGTTTGAAAAACATCATTACTGTTACAGCTCACGATGAAGACTTGAAGATTTTAAATTCATCTAACTACGGACGCACAAGTGTAGATATCTTTGCTCCTGGTTACAGAATTAAATCATCTCTTCAAAATGGTCGTACTGGATATTTAACAGGAACAAGTCAAGCAACTGCTTTCGTAACTGGTGTAGCTGCTCTGATTAAAGCTGAGTATCCACAATTATCGACAGAAAAAATTAAAGAGATCATTAAAGCTTCAGCTAAGAAAGAAATGACGATGGAAGGAAAATGTGCAACAGGTGGACGTCTGGATGCAGGTTCAGCTCTTGCTCTGGCTGCTCAATATTCTGGTGAGAATGAGACGAGAAGACAGGTTGCTAACACTGAAGCGAAAGAAGGAAAAATTATCTACCGAATTGCGAACTAATAATATCTTTATACTTAACGGCCATAGTGAGAACTGTGGCCGTTATCAATACGACCTTCATTGCATATTCTACTCTCACAACGCCATACAAACGATGTTCTAAAAAAGCTTTCTGCCACGAAATTTCCGGCTTAATCAATGTCCTCATTTGTCCGAGATAAACAAGAAGCTCGCGTCCAACAAGACTATTATCGTTCTCTTCCAAAAGTGCTTGAATGAGTTCTGCATGAAATCCATAACGAAGAAGCTCATCGATGATTTCCATAGATTCTGCATAAAAGATTTTTCTTTCATCCTCACTGATCAAATCCGGTGTATTAAAACCAGTGACCAGATCTGCAAAGCGCTTTGAAAGATTGCGAACGTAACTTTTTGCTTCTGCCGATTCACGATTTTCAAACTGGGGGAAAAAACGATTGATTGCATTCTGATTTTCAACGTATCGCTCTTTGATTCCATAAAAGCTCTTCGGTCCAAAGGGAATTCCTATTGGATGATAGAGCATTGAACGACCACAGGCTTCGCAAGACTTATCGTTGATGTAAATCGACTGGCAAAATGGACAACGTTTTATCGGTCTGTAAGCGCTCATAGGAATTCGAAGCGTTCCTCTATCCCCTTCTTGAGCTGTATTGAAATCATAATTCATATTAAAAAGTGTAAAGGGAAAACTCTCTCATTGGCAAATAATCCCAAAAAAATTACACTTTCATCATGCTATCAAAATTAAAATTTCCGAAGATTCAGTTTCTCCTCATGGCCCTTATCGGAGGATGCTTGTATGCGAGCGGCTTCCCTCTTTTTACCGGGCATTCATTTTTTTTAGGACCGGTCATCGGATTCTTTCTTTTTAACTACGCTCTCACTAAAGAAGAAAATTTAACGACACAACTTTTTCTCGCTCTCGTTTATTCATTTGGTTTTTACGCTTTAGGATTTTATTGGATTCCGGATACGCTCAAAGAGTTTGGAGGGCTGCAATTTCCTCTTAATCAGGCGCTCGGTTTACTTTTTTCTCTCGTAATCATACCGCAAGTCTACATTTACGTTGTGGCCAAGAAAAGAATGAAGAGCCCTGCTGTCATCGCTCTTGCCTATGTTCTTTTGGAGCAATTCGTACCTCAACAGTTTCCCGCTCATCTGGGGCATAGTTTTCTTTCTCTCGCCCCGCAATTTCCTCTTCGCCTCGCTCCTCTTTTTGGGGTTCCGGTTTATTCTTTTCTCACGGCCTATATCGGACTCGTTGTCGTTGAACATATTCATACGAAAAGAATTCCGTATGTTTCATATGCCCTTTTCGTTTTTATGGTAGTCGGCAATTTTGTTTTCCCTGCACCTTTCAGCGGTGAAGCTCTTCCTCCGCTCAATGTTCGTATTGTTCAACCGAATATTGGAAATTTTCTCAAAATTACTTCTGAGAGAGGCGAAACAAATTCGCTTAAAAGTGTTTTTGATAATTACTACGAACTCAGTACTGCTTCTTCTCGTCAACCACTCGATCTTATCATCTGGCCGGAAACTGCTTTTCCAACTTTGCTTGCAAGCGAGTTGATGAAAAAAAATCCTGATATGAAAGTACCTCCGACGATTTCTCAGATCATAGAAAAAACTCAATCGGAAATTTTCTTCGGGGGATACGATTTAAAACCGAGCAATGGAATTAACGACTTTCAAAGCCAATACAATGCTGCTTTTCTTTTTGGTACAGACCAAAAACTTAAAGAAGTTTATCGTAAAATTCATCTCATTCCTTTTGGAGAAGGACTTCCTTTTGGACCGTTCAATAAAGTTTTAAGCAAAGTGATTACTAATGTTTCTTATTTTGCTGAAGGCGAAAGTTTTCCGATGTTCAGAACAAAAAACAACACTACATTTATCAGTGTTATTTGCTATGAAGTTCTCTTTTCTGATTTTGTAAGAAAGTTTCTCAATAAACAAAAGGAACCGCCGCAATTCCTCGTGAACCTGACAAACGATTCATGGTATGGAAATACTGCTGAACCATTCCAACATTTATTCCTCGCTAAATGGCGAGCGCTTGAATTCAATATTCCGCTCATTAGATCGACAAACACGGGAATCACAACAGTGATCATGCCTGATGGATCGGAGTCTCCACGTTTAAACTACGATGAGAAAAAAGTGTTGGATGTTGAATTGAAAGCTCACGTTCGTACGACTACGCTTTATCAACAATTCGGATTGTGGATGACAATTCTTTTGGGAGCAGTCTTCTTTGGAATCGAGAAAATCACTCGCCAGGTAAAAAAGATTTAAGCTTTAAGAGAAAAACCTTCTTTTAACAATTCATGCAGACGAATAAATCCTAAGAACTTTTCGCCTTCAACGACCGGCAATACTTGAATTGAGCGCGTTTTGTTTTCCATCAACTCTAATGCTTCAAAAGCCAGATTGTCTGGACCGATAGAAATCGGTTTTGCATTCATAATATCTTTCACTGGAGTTTTTAGTCCTGAATTTTCTTTTGTAAAAGTTCTTCTGATATCGCCTTCGACTAAGATGCCTTGAAATTTTCCATTGTCGACGATAGCACATCCTCCAACTGGAAATTTTGTCATGAGCAGAATCACATCTTGTAACGTTTGAGTTGATGTCACAACCGGGCAATGAGTTTCTTTCACCATCAAATCTTTTACTTTCATGCGTAGAGATTTACCAAGAATTCCTCCTGGGTGATTCACTGCAAACCCTTCTTTTGAAAGTCCAGTAAGCGCTTCCAATAAAACGGCCATAGCATCTCCCATCGCTATTGCGACAGTAGAGCTCGTTGTTGGTGCTTGATTATTAATGCACGCTTCTTTTTCTACTGAACAATCAAAAACAATTCCGCATTCGTCACCGATGGGAGATTTAGCAGCTCCGATGAGCCCGATGCGATTTTCTTTTTTTGTTGTGATGAAAGGAAGAAGTTTTAAAACTTCTTCTGTCGTTCCTGATTTACTTAGAAACACGATTGCATCTGATTTTCTTACGCGACCAAGATCTCCGTGAAGAGCTTCTGTAGGATGCAAATAAAACGAAGGAAGACCAAGTGATGTAAAAGTAGCTGCGCATTTTTTTGCGATAATGCCGGACTTTCCCACTCCACAAAAGATCAAAGCAGAATCAGTGTTCTGCAATTCTTGAAACAGGACTGCGAGTTTTTCAACTTGTGAAGGTCCTGATTTTTCCAGAAGAGTCGCTGCACGTTCGAGAGCCTGGGCCTCAAGTCTCAAAACATCTGCCATCGTTTTAGTGTGGGACATACATTCCTTCATTCATTTAGCTTTCGCTTATTTTTATTCTTCGTTACAATGTATTTAAGATGATAAAAAGTTTTTTACAACTAATAAAGGTTTCTTTCTTTGCAATGACGGCCTGTTTCCTACTCGCCGGCTGTTCTTCTTATGAGAATTTCAAGCAAGTCAGCGAAGAATTAGAAATCCCGAGTCAGGTTTATCGCGCTGACTATAATAAAGTCTGGCAGGAAGTCTTAAAGCTTACCAATAAATATGATCGAGAAGTGTACAATCAAGAGGCCGGCGTTGTGAAAACTCGCTGGATGGACAACACTCTCGAACTCAACTTCGCCGACTCGTTCGGATCAAACGATGCTGTTAAATCAGCGCAGTTTAAACTCATCATCAACGTCGTTAAAGGTTACCGTGGAAACAAAGAAGTTTGTAAGGTGACTGTCTTTAAACGTCAGCGTATCGAGCAAGATTTTCTTCAAGGTTGGAAAGTTATCCGCAGTGATGGAATTCTTGAGAAAGCAATTCTCTATCGTCTAGAGCGCGCTCTTGCAATCGAAGCAAAACTTCAAGAGATCGAAGACAAGAAAACAAAAGAAGCTGAAAAGAACTTCTAGGTAAAATTCTTATTATTCAATCGTAGTGTTAAGGGCCATTCGTTGCCAGAACAATCTCTTCGACTTCATGTCAGTGTTGGGAGATTTTTGGCCTGTGATTTTAGCTAAGCTTTGATCCATTTCAGGAAAAATATCATTGTATTTATCTTTTTGAATCATCTTAATAAGTGGCGCTTTTGCATCAGCAAATTTTAAATCGCCTACTGTTGTAATGACTGTTTTGATGATGTTCGAACGTTTTGTCTTAAGCTCTTTTCCATTCATTGTCGGTTGGTAGTAATTCTTTTTGTCGTACAACATCGCCCAAACTTGTGGAGCGACTTTATTAATTTTCAGCGTACGGATGTTCTCAAGAGCCTGAGCACGTACGATAAAAGAATCATCTGAAAGCAACATTGCGTAGTGAGCACCGTAATCAGATTGTTTAAGAGCAAGCATTGTCTTTAAGCTCGCCATTCTCATAACCCAATTTGGATGTTTTAAAAACTTTGCAAGGAAAGGAGCTGATTTCTCCCCCATGATTTGCCCGAGAAGAAATGTAGCGACCCAACGGTTCTTGTCCGGGTATTTTCCATTCTTCATAACTTCGATCAATGCTTCAACTGACTGTCCACCATGTTTAAGAGTTTCGCTCTTAAGTGCGGCCATATCATTTTTGCCAGTGTAGTTGATCATATATTTCTGAAGAAGAGCATCTTTTACTTCATTGGCATTGATTGAAGCGTGAGCTGAGACACAAAAAACGACTGCAGATAAAACTGAAACTCTTTGGAGATGCTTGAAGTTAATGTTAAACATACGAGGATCTCCTTTAGTTTTTTATCCCAACATTTTTTCGAATTCAGAAAGTAACTCTTCAGCAGATTTTTGTTCGCCTTCAACAGCAGGAACTTCATCTTGAACTTCCATAACAGCAGGCTCTGCTTGTTTCGCAGCCGGAGCTGGCTTACTGTCTGCAATTGCTTTTGCCATTTCTGCTTCAAGATCAACTTCTTCAGCGACCGGAGCTGGTGGCGGTGGAGGAGGTGCAGCTGCTTCAACTGGTTTTGCTCCGCCTTTTCTAAGTGCTGCCAACTCTGCTTTGAGTTGATCGTTTTCTTGTTGAAGTCTTTTTAAGTTTGCCAGATCTTCTTCGATAATTTCATATTCTTTTAATCGTTCGCGAAGATCATTTCTTTCTGTAGTCACTGTTGCGAGATCTTTTTGAAGATTAGCATCTCCACCACTCGCTGCACGGGCATCGTTAAGTTGAGCTTGAAGTGTTGCTACGTCTTTTTTCAACATATCAACTTCAGCATTTCCTTTTCCGCTTCCCAACTCTGCAAGTCTTTTTTCAAGATCAGCGATTTGTTTCGTACGATCATTTAGTTTTAAAGTGAGTGAGGCAATCTCTGCATTCTTTTGATTCACTTCTTCTGAACCGGAGCCAACACTGATGTTCATTGAGCTTGGTAAATCACCAACAGGAACAACAGAAGGAATTCCGTTCCCCATATCAAGTCCGCCGCCTCTGAAAAGCGATGACTTGAGCGATGTTGAATTTTGAATGATTGAATCGAGATAATTTTTTACAACACTCGCTGGAATTTCATGCGTGAGTTGGTGAAATTTTTTTCTGTTATAAAACCAATAAGCAATAATCGCGGCCATTGTTACAAGCAACAGCATGCTAAAAACAGTTATGGTTTCATCAGTAAACTTTGTGAGAATTAAACGTAATGTTTCCGACACGGTCCCCTTCCTAGGATAGGTCTAAATGAATCTAATAAAATTATATGCTTTTACTGAAATTTGACAAGATCTCACTGTAGAGAGGCGCTCTTGCCGCTACAATTGTTTCTTGAAATGGATGGAATTTCTGACCACTGTAATCGGTTACTACAACACCTGCCTCAATGCAGATGAGTCCAGCAGCAGCGACATCCCATGCCGCGAGTCCTCTTTCCCAAAAACAATCGAACACTCCCTTCGTCACATAACAAAGATCGAGGGCCGCACTTCCCATTCGGCGAATGCCACGAGATTTCCCGATCATGTTTTTGAAAAGCGTGAATTCCCCTTCGAAGACCGGTCCTTTTTCAGTGGTAAATCCAGTAACCAGCAGAGAATCTTTTAATGTTTTCTTGTTATTTAATTTTTTGAGTGATGTTGCTTTTGATCCTCTTTTAGAAAGATTGATCAGTTTAGTTCCCTTTCCTTTCTGAGCATAAAAACATTCTCCATTGCTCGGACGAAGAACAACACCGACAACCGGTTCACCGTAATGAACGAGAGAAATGCAAACGGCAAAATAATCGAGACCGTTCAAAAAATTATTTGTTCCATCGAGTGGGTCGATAACCCATACCCATTCTTTTTCTTTGAGAAATTGATAACGAGACATTTCGCCTTTAAATTCTTTGAACGCACTTTCTTCTGCCAGAATAAAGTGATCAGGATATTTTTTTTTAATTCCTTTGATGATCATTTTTTCAGATTCAACGTCAGCGTTCGAAGCAATACCTTGTGCTTCTTTCGTCGTGATTTTTAAACTCGAAATCTTTGTCTGTTTTTTTAATAAAAATTCACCGGCCTCTTTTGCCAGCTTCAAAGAAAGAGCGAGAGCTTCTTCAACTTTGACTTTATTCGTAGTCGCTTTCGTTGAAATCCTCTTCGTCGTAAGTTTGTTCGTAGTTTTCTGGACCTTCTTCATTTTCTTCGTACTCGTTATTGTTTGAATTGATCTGATCTTGATTCTTTTGTCCTTTATCAGGCACTCTGTACGATTCTTCAAACCAGTGTCCGAGATCGATGAGTTTACATCTCTCAGAACAAAAAGGTCTGAAATTTGATTCGTAATAAGTAAATATTGTTTCGCAATGAGGACATCTAACTCTTAACATTTTATTCATAACGTTCACCGTATCTACCAAACTGAAGCAGAAGTTGATCAAAGGTTGAATGATTCCGCTCGAAGGAAGTATTTTCAAAGCGAGAAACAAAACGAATACCTTTTACAGAATTAGTTAACCAGATTTCTTGCGCCTTCTCAAGTTCTCCCTTGTCAATTGTCGCTTCTCTCACCTGAAGTTCCATTATTTTTAACTTCGCAATTAATTTTTCTCTCGTAATTCCGAGTAAAACCATCGAAGAAGTTGGTGGTGTTTTAATCACTCCATTATTTCCCAAAACAAAAATATTTGAAGTACTCGCTTCAGTAAGCCTTTCATTTTGATCAAGGTAAAAAATGTCTTCGAAGCCTTGCTCTTTTGCCCGCGCGAGCTCCAGATCCGATTCCAGATAATTTGAAATTTTTAAAAAATCAGGAGCGAGTCCTGGAGTCTTTCTTTTAAAAGCAATCGTTGCCGTTGTTGTCTCAGAACTGTTTCCCAATGCACGTTTTTCCAAATGGACACAGTCATCAAAAACAGTGAGACGAAAATAAGAATCACTTTGATCTTTTTTAAACACATCGAGAACATGCTGCTCTAATTCTGCCTGCTGATTCTTCCACTTTTCATTGGGAAAAAGATAATCAGCCCCTTTAAGCAAACGCGCGATATGGTCTTTTAAAAAAAGAATTTTCCCTGATTGAGAGATAAACGAAGTGAATACGAGATGCCCTCGATTCAGCGATGATTTTTGATAATGTTGTGCCATTTCATTTGATAAAATTTTCATTCGCTTTCTCTGGCCCCTTTCAGGATATAAGTGTAGCTTTAAGAGGAATGAATTGCCAATGGATTCGAAGGACTCTTTATGAAAACGAATGCCCCAATTGTCATTGTAGGTTTTGGTTCACAGGCAAAAGCTTGGGCCTTGAATATGAGAGATTCAAAAGCTGATTTGCGAATTGCTCTTCAACCAGGAAGCGCTTCAAAAGCAAAAGCAGAAGCACTTGGCTTCGAATGCATTTCACTCGAAGAAGAAAACTTAAAAAATTATTCTCTTTTTCTAATACTGATCCCCGACGATAAACATCTTCCCTTTTTTGAAAAAAACTTTCGTTTCTTTCAAGAAAAAGCTCACTTCGTTTATGCCCATGGATTCAGTTTATCAAAACATGAACTTCACAAAAAATATGCACAGTTCTCTCATTCGCTTTTAGCGCCAAAAGCCATCGCGAGTGAAGTTCGTTTTCAATATGAAACAAAGGGAAAAATTGGTGCGGCTTTTTACGCAAAAAATTCCGAGGATGAACAAACACTGAGAGACATCGCAAAGCTTGCAGGTTTCACTGCTCTTTACAAAAGTCACTTCGATGAAGAGTGCATCGCGGATCTTCTCTCTGAACAATCACTTCTCTGTTCGATTCTTCCCTATGCTTCTCTCAAGTCGTACAACATTCTTCGCAAGAATGGTGTTGGTCCTGAAGTCGCTTTTATGGAATGTTTTCTCGAATTGAAATCGATCTCTCAGGCACTTGTTACATTGGGGCCAGAAGCCTTCTTTAACCTCATTTCTCCCAATGCTCTCATTGGTTCACAAAAGGGGCGTAAATTGCTTCTTGGAGAAACCTTTGATCGCGAACTGGAACACATTTTCATTGATATAAAAAATAAAGAGTTCTATAAAGAAGTTGAAATGGATGCAGACCTTCTGCGCAAACAAGTCATTGAAGAATGGCAAAAAGAAGAACTCGCTCAAACATTTAAACGATTAAAACCAGAGTTGATTGTATGACTTACTTAAATCCAAAAGCGAATACGAAATTAAATACTCGCCAGTTGCGTGCCTTTAAAAAGGAAAAAGAAAATCGCACTCTGCAAGTTCTCACTTGCTACGATTTTCAAACGGCGCAAATGCTCGATGAAACAAATCTCGATATGGTACTGATTGGCGACAGCCTCGGTAATGTCATTCTCGGTTACGAAAATACAATTGAAGTGACTGTTGATACAATGGTGCTTTTTTCAAAAGCTGTTAAAAAAGGGGCTCCTCATAAATTCGTTATCGCCGATCTTCCTTTCGGAAGTTATGCTTCGATGGAATTGGGACTCGCAAACGCGATTAAGCTTTTTCAACAAAGCGGTGTTGAAGCTCTTAAACTCGAAGGGGCTTATCCTTTCGAACTCGATCTCATCAAACGTCTTACGCAAATTGGAATTCCAGTCATGGGCCATATCGGATTAACTCCGCAATCAGTTCATGAACAAGGTGGATACTACACGCACGGGAAAAATAGTAATGAACAAGAACGATTGATGAAAGAAGCTCAAGCTTTGGAAGAAGCCGGATGTTTTTCAATCGTGCTTGAATGTGTAGAGACAAAACTCGCTCACAAAATCACTCAGTCACTAAAAATTCCGACAATCGGAATTGGTTCCGGCGAAGACACTGACGGACAAGTTTTGGTGATCAACGATCTTTTCCACTTGGGAAAATCTGATCCTCCAAAATTCTGCGCGCCGATCGCAAATCTTTACGAGACAAAAAAACAACTCATCACTGATTATTTAAAAAAATAATATGCGTTTAATTACAGTCGACAATGGAAATACAAATCCTCATGTGGGGATTCATGAAAATGGAAAACTTCTTTCTGTTGTTCCGTTGAAAGAATACATTCCAGCTAAAGATGATTTTATTCTCATCTCAGATGTCGGCGCCCCCCTTTCCTTCCCGGCAAGTTTTGATTTAAAAACAAAACGTCACACAAAAGAAAATCCTTTCTTCTTTGAGATGCCTGTTCACTACGCTGAAACTCTCGGTGACGATCGTTTGATCACTGGCTACATGGCCTTCAAAAAAATCAAAAATCCAAATGAAAAAGTTCTCGTTATTGATGCCGGAACGTTCATCACAATGGATGTTGTCACGGAAAAAGGTTTTAATGGCGGTTATATTTTTCCAGGATTAAAAACATTTCTTTCATCTTACGGAAAAGGTTCTCGCTTGCCATTGTTACCGGAAAAAAGAATTGATTTAAAAGATCTTCCGAAGACGACGGAAGAAGCGATTCTCGGTGCTGCTGACCTTTATCTGGATGCTATTTTAGAAAGCACAATAAAAAAAGCTTCCCCAAATAAGATCTTGCTTACAGGGGGAAGCTTCGAATTGATTCGATATAAAATCGAAAAGCTTAATTTAAAAGTTCAGCTTGAGTTGGCTCCTCACTTAATACATTCAGCGCTAGCTTTGATATATCAGCATCATCTTCACTCAAAGTCGCTTTAAGTTTTTCAGGAATCTCAACCGCACGATATTTTTTTCCGTTCGTTGTTCTGATCCAATATCCCTTAATAAGTTTTTCCTCAACCACCATCCGGATTGGTTTCAAACTTACAATGTGATCAACGTTAATCAAAAGTGTTTCAAAAACATTATCAACAGACTGACCGTCTTTTGGTGAAACAATTTTAAATCTTTCTAGTGACATAAAATCCTCTTGGAAAATAGAGAAAAACTGTATTGGAGGATTATAGACTGTCCTGGAAAAGAAAAAAGAGAGCTTGTAGAAATTACAGCTTTTTAATCGCTCGAAGTCTCAAGGCCACAAAGAGACACAAACAAACCGGCAAATAGAAGCCGAAGAAATGAAATTTTATGTAGAACAAGGCCCCCACTAATGATCCCGACAAGAATGAGGTTAAAATTCCCAGTCGGCACCAGTTTGCAAAGAGTTCCTGTTTATGACCTTCTTTATGCGAAAAAATGCGGACAATTCCGATTCCCAAATCAGTTGTAATTCCTGTCATGTGAGTCGTGCGAACGACAGTTCCAGAGGCTGAAGTGATGACCGCATTTTGCAATCCACAGGTAAAAGAAAGCATGAAAAGTAAAAAATAATCACGACTAAGATTTAAAGGTTCGCCAAATTCACCAAAAAATCCTGATGAACCGCAGATCGCGATAAAACTTAAATTGATCAGCATGATCGAAAAAATGAAAGTATACCGAGGATTTAAATTCAGTATTCTTCGGCGCTCCACGGCCCAGGCTGATACCATCGCCCCGGAGATAAAGCACAAAGGAACAAAGAGCATTCCAAGCAATTCGCTCCAGTCTCTGTTGGCCCCTGCCGTTCCGGCCAGGGTCCAAAATCCTGTGACGTGAGAAACGAATCGGTGAACACTTAAAAAGCCACCTGCATTGATCGCTCCCCCTTGGAAAGCGAGCAGGAACCAAATAAACAGATTTCGTGGTTCATAAAGTTGATCTTCTTGATTTCTAAACATTCTATAATTATTCCCCTGCACCTTTTAAATGAAAAGAGTAAATTGTATGATTCGTCTCATGCAGGAATTTAATTACGAGGACTATAATCAGCGTTTTGGTGGTGTAGCCAGACTCTATGGCGTGGAAGGATTAAAAAATCTTTTGCATTCGCACGTTCTCATTGTCGGACTTGGTGGAGTTGGAACGTGGGCAGCAGAAGCGCTCGCGCGTTCCGGTGTTGGGGCCATTACTCTCGTCGACCTCGATGAAGTTTGTATCACAAACACAAACAGACAGATTCATGCCATGAACGGATCAATTGGAAAAATGAAAGTCGCTGCGATCAGCGAACGCATTCTCGCCATCAATCCTCAGTGTAAAGTTTCAGCTATCGAAGATTTTTTTACAGCGAGTACAGCTGAAACAATTCTCGATAAAAAATACGATTATGTTATCGATGCGATCGATAGCTTGCAGAACAAATGCGTACTGGCCGCTGCCTGCAAAGAAAAGCAACTTCCTCTCATCATCACAGGAGGAGCTGCAGGGAAAAGAAATCCTTCGCTCATCAAAGTAGATGATTTGGGATTAGCATGTAACGACTCTCTACTTTTCTCTTTGAGAAAAAGATTGCGCCAGGAGTTTTCTTTCCCGTCAGGCGCAGGATTCACCAGAAGCAAAAAACAAATTTTTCATATTGCGTGTGTTTACTCACCGGAAGAACCGATGTTTCCAAAAAGCGATGGAACTGTTTGCGCTGTTGCCGATCTCGCTGTCAATTTGAGACTCGATTGCGAAACAGGAATGGGTTCTATCACTCATGTCACAGGAACATTTGGATTCATGGCCGCCAGTCACGTCATTGATAAACTTGCTTCTGGAGCTATGAATGCCTAATTGGAATTATTTTGAAACATTCTATGTTCTTTCAAATAATCTAAGCTTTTCAAAAACAGCTAAAGTCATGAAGACTTCTCAGCCTGCAATTTCCCGTCAAATCAAAGCGCTGGAAAAAGAATTGGGACACGCTCTTTTTAATCGCACAAAAAATGCGGTTTCACTCACACGCGAAGGAATTGAGTTCAAACAAAAAATTTCTCATCTCGTTGAAGGATTCAAAGAAGTTTTCTCCGATAAAAATCAGAAAGAAGATCAGGCTGGTCATTTTAAAATCGGAAGTATTTACGAAAGCGGAAAAACGTTTTTACATCCACGCCTCATGCAATTTCTTAAAGAAAATGAAAATCACAGTGTCCATTTGGAGTTCACTTCATCTAAAGAAATTATCGAAAAACTTTTGAACGGTGAAATCGATTTTGGATTTGTTCACACTCTTCCCAACTACAGCTCAATTCGTGCCTATGCGACGTTAAAAGATCATCCTGTTCTCGTTGCTTCAGCTGATGTTTCGCTAAGCGATCTGCAGGAAAAGAAACGTCTCGACTTCGCCACTTATCGCGAAGACGATCTCTACACGATAAATTTTTTGAAGAAAAAACTTTCTAAAAAACTGCGTGATAAAATGTTTGTCCGTTATTCGGCCAACTCCCATAACACCATGATTGAGTTCGTTGAAAAGTTTGATGGTCTTGCGGTCATGCCTTTGAGTAGTGCTCAAAAGGCTTTAAGTAAAAAAAGAATTACCATTATTACAGAGGAAACACAGGAACAGCCCCTCTATTTCTGCTGTAATGAAATTGCTCTCTTAGATAAAAAGAAGCGCTTTTTCCTGGAAAAAATCTTGAAGCAACTCCGCTAAACTTTAGTTGTTGATCTCATTCGCCGATAAGCTTTTCATGAAAAAACTTATCCTTCCATTCTTTGTCTTCGTTACTCTCGGTACGGCCCACGCTACTTGCAATACCGGAGCAATCATCATGAGACATGAATCAGGATTCGGTATTTCATTTGGCGGTGGTGGAAGTAATTCTTCATTCAAGGATGAGAATACGATCAACATCCCTCTCTCAATCAACAATCAACAGGCGTGCTTTAAAAAGAAAAGTAAATTCACTCTAAAAGCCGAGAACGCACAAGACCTCGACAAGGGCAGCATTACAATTACTCCGATGAAAACTGATTTTGAAAATGCTCCTGAGCCTAGCGTGAAACAATATCTCTTCGTAGAAAAAAGTGACAACAAACTGGAAACAAAATTTCATACGATGAGTTTCGTTTGTTCAGGAGAAATTCCTCTTTCTATCGAAGCAACAAGCGACAGCTATTTAAAAATCTTCAGTCAATCGAACTCAGTTAATGTTCAAGTGAGAAACGTTTTTGCCACTGGTGTTGCTGCAGAAAACTTGAATCGCGGTCGCTATCCTCTTTCTTCGCAAGAAACTTTTGACTTCTTCGCGAAGGTTTATAAAGAAAAAACAAAAAGAGAAATTGATGGCCCCGATTGTTGCACACAAAAAGTCCCGAGTGTTATCTCTGATACTTCCATCAAATCACTGAGTGCAATTGAGCGTGCCGTGACCTCAAACTTCACTACGATGGGAGCAAAAGTTCCCAATGGATGTTCAAAGGATTTTTCTGAATCGATGAAACAATATCTTCTGGAAAATTACGAACGAAATGATTCTTTGAAAGACTACAAAGTAAAAAAGAAATGGTTTTCTGAAGACCTAAGTTTTGAATGGAAAAATTAGACAGGTTTAAAAGTTCCCTGATGAAAAACCATCTCCCATCCCGAAGATATTTTTCTCCAAATTGAACTTCTCAGAGCGACACGCTCCTCACGTTCTCCATTTTTTCTGAAAGAGATATAAGTAACGAGGTAAATTCCAGTAGACAATTCTTTGATCTGATAATCGCGTGAAAAAATTTGCAGCTCTGATTTTTCTTGTGGCAAACGAGAAAGAATATCTTTTTTAGTCCACACGTTTCCCGAAGAACCAAATTCATAAAAGTCGTTTGCAATTAATTGATCGAGACGATTTTGATTTGAACGAGTCAGTGAAGAATGCAATTCCTTTTCTAAAGCGATCAGAACATCTTCAATCGACTGATTAGTTGTCATCCAAACCTGCGCGATAAACTTTGTATTTAATATCTTCGCGTTTCTTTTCACTCGCGTTTTTAATGGAACCAAAACTTGTCACTGACACAGGAGAAATTCCACAAAACTCGAGAACAGCTTTTTTCATCATGTTGAGGGCCGGATGAAAATACGCGAGATATAACCAGAAAACCGGTGCATCGCTTGTCATAATCAAACGCGCACTTCTCCCTGCAAGAAGTTTGTCCCAATTCGAAGAATGTTCGCGATATTTAAAAGCAAACCCCGGAAGGAAAACGCGATCGAGAAATCCTTTCAACAAAGCAGGAACACTCGACCACCAGATAGGAAAAACGATGACCACGTGATTCGCTGTTTTAATTTGGGCTTGTGCTTTAACGAGTGCAGGTTCGAGCGCCTGAATGCGACTGTATCCATTTCGCAAAATTGGATCGAATTGCAGATCACCCAAATTCATTCTGACGACCTCGCCTCCTTTTTCACGCGCACCTTTTTCATATGAATCAGCAAGATGCCCGCAGAAAGAATTTTTATCAGGATGGCCGAGAATAATCAGAGTTTTCATGTGATCGCTTTATCTCCATGAAGCTTATGCAGAATTTTTTTTGCGATTGAAGGCATGACGTATTGATCAATGCGCTCATTTAAAACTGCGAGTTCGCGAATGAGCGTCGAAGAAATTGTGGCAAAGTGTGGTTTCGCGAAAAGACAGATCGTTTCAATTTCTTTGTTGATCCCGCGATTACCGACTGAGAGTTCAAGTTCCATTTGATAGTCAGAAGAGTTTCGTAAACCACGCAATAAAAACTGTGCGTTTTTCGACTCAGCAAAACGAGCAATCGTCCCCTGAAATTCACAAACCTCAACATTTTTTAGCTTATAGTAATCTACATACGCCTGCATCATTTCCAGGCGTTCTTCCACAGTAAACATGTAGGTCTTTTTTGGGTTAGTTGCTGCTACCCAAATCACTTTATCGAAGTGAGTGGCCGCTCTCATCATGATGTCGGCGTGTCCCCAAGTTGGTGGGTTGGCGCTGATTGGATAGACAATGATTTTTTCGCTCATAAATCGCTCTCAAATTTTGTGTTTTCTCTCCCATTATACACTTTATAAAAAGGATTCCAAGTGTTAGACTTTTGACTTCAATTAGACGGTTCATTTACCAAGGAAATCTAGCATGTCTGACAATTCAGAAAACAGCCCAGTAAGCGGCAATGAAAACAACAACTACAATTTCAAAACAATCGAAGCGAAATGGCAGAAGTACTGGGACGAAAACAAAACGTTCAAGGCCGACAACAATTCGAAAAAGCCAAAATACTACGCGCTCGATATGTTCCCTTTCCCTTCTGGAGATGGTCTGCACGTCGGTCACCCTGAAGGATATACAGCGACGGATATTATGTCTCGCTACAAAAGAATGTTGGGCTTCAACGTTCTTCACCCGATGGGGTGGGACTCGTTTGGTCTTCCTGCTGAAAACTATGCGATGAAAACTGGAACACACCCAGACATCACGACGAAAAAAAATATTGCGACTTTCACACGTCAGTTAAAGTCACTTGGTTTCTCTTACGATTGGGATCGCGAGATCGCTACATCGAATGTTGATTACTACAAATGGACGCAATGGATTTTCGTTCAGCTTTATAACAAAGGTCTTGCTTACGAAACTGAGATGAACGTGAACTGGTGTCCTGCTCTTGGAACAGTTCTCGCAAACGAAGAAGTGATTGATGGGAAATCTGAAGTTGGTGGCCACCCTGTTATTCAACAAAAGATGAAACAATGGGTTTTAAGAATTACTGAATACGCAGAAAGACTTCTTAACGACGTTGATGATCTCGACTGGCCGGAACCAATCAAAGAAATGCAAAGAAACTGGATCGGTAAATCGGAAGGAGCAACGATCAAGTTTAAAGTTGAGTCGGGTGATGAAATTGAAGTCTTCACGACAAGACCTGATACATTATTTGGAGCGACTTATATGGTCGTGGCTCCAGAGCACTCCCTTGTATCGAAGATAACAACAGCTTCTCAAAAAGCAGCCGTTGATGCTTATGTAGAAGCTTGTAAGGCGAAAAACGAATTAGAGAGAACAGAACTTAACAAAGATAAAACAGGTGTTCCGACTGGAGCATTTGCAACGAATCCAGCTAATGGACAAAAAATTCCAGTATGGATTGCTGACTACGTTCTTGCGACTTACGGAACAGGTGCAGTTATGGCCGTTCCTGCTCACGATGAAAGAGATCATGAGTTCGCCAAAAAATATAATCTTCCCATCGTAAGAGTTATCGAAGGTGGAGACAAAGATCTGGATGAAGCCGCTCACACAGGTGACGGTAAACATATCAATTCTGATTTCATTAACGGTATGAACGTTGCCGACGCGAAAAAGAAAATGATCGCGTGGCTTGAAGAGAAAAAACTTGGAACGGGAAAAATTAACTACAAACTTCGCGACTGGATTTTTTCTCGTCAAAGATATTGGGGTGAACCATTCCCGATTTTAAAATTTGAAGACGGAACAATTCGTTGTCTTGATGCTGATGAACTTCCTCTTCCCCTTCCAGAGTTAGAAGAATTCAAACCATCAGGTAATGGCGAGTCTCCACTTGCCAACGCAACTGACTGGCTTTGGATTACAGATCCAAAAACTGGAAAAAAAGCAAAACGTGAAACAAACACAATGCCTAACTGGGCAGGGTCATGCTGGTACTACTTACGTTTTTGTGATCCAAAAAATGAAAAAGAACCTTGGAACAAAGACGTAGAAAAATATTGGATGCCAGTCGATCTTTACATCGGTGGGGCTGAACACGCTGTTCTTCACTTATTGTACGCACGCTTCTGGCACAAAGTTCTTTTTGATCTGGGATTTGTTTCAACGAAAGAACCGTTTAAAAAACTTGTTAACCAAGGATTGATCTTAGCAAGCGACGGCGAGAAAATGTCAAAGTCTCGCGGTAACGTTGTTAACCCTGACCACGTAGTAAAAGAATTTGGTGGAGACTCTCTTCGCCTTTACGAAATGTTCATGGGCCCGCTTGAAAAAGTAAAACCGTGGAAAGAAGACGGCGTAAAAGGTGTATTCAACTTTTTAAATCGCGCTTACAGATTTTTCTCTGATCCATCACACATCACGACAGGTGCTGAATCAGATGAAACATTAAAAGCTCTTCACAAAACAATTAAGAAAATCACTGGTGACTACGACAACCTTCGTTTCAACACAGCGATTTCTGCATTGATGATTTTCGTTAACCATTGCTACAAAGCTGGAAAGGTAACAAACGAAACGGCGAAGACATTTGCCATTCTTCTCGCTCCAATGGCACCACACTTAGGTGAAGAACTTTGGGAAATGTTAGGTGGAAAGAAAACGTTAACGTACGAAGCATGGCCGAAATACGACGAAACTCTGGCCAAAGACGACACGATCACTGTTGCTGTTCAGGTAAACGGAAAACTTCGTGCGACTCTTGAAGTAGAACCTGCCATCACACAAGATGAAATTCTTGCGATGGCAAAAGCAGATGAGAACGTGACGAAACACCTTACTGGAACAATCGTAAAAGAAATTTACGTTCCAGGAAAAATTGTAAACTTCGTAGTGAAGGCATAAGGACAAAAGATATGAGCAAAAATTTTTATATTACAACTGCAATCGACTACCCAAATGGAAAACCACACATGGGTCACGCTCTGGAAAAAATTGCAAGCGATGCTTACGCTCGCTGGTACAAATTCCTGGGATACAATTCATTCTTCCTGACAGGAACAGATGAAAACGGACAAAAACTTATCGAGTCTGCAAAAGCAGAAGGCAAAGAAACTCAGAAATACGTTGATGAGAATTCTGAAAACTTCAGAAAACTTTGCAAAGACCTAAACGTTTCAAACAATGACTTCATCAGAACAACAGAAAAACGTCACCACGATGTTTGTGTTGAGCTTTGGAAAAAATTAGAAAAGAAAGGCGATGTTTATTTTGGTGTTTATTCTGGCCAATACTGTCTTGCGTGCGAATCTTTCTACACTGAAACACAAGCACCGGATAATATCTGTCCAGCCCACGGAAAACCACTCGTCTTAAAAGAAGAAGAAGGATACTTCTTCAAAATGAGTTCATACCAAGATTGGATTATCGCTCATCTTAAAACACACAAAGATTTTATCGTTCCGCAATCATCTTATAACGAAATGCTTTCACGTATCGAAGGTGACAAGCTTCGCGATCTTCCGATCTCTCGTCCGAATGAAGGATGGGGAATTCCTGTTCCAGGAAATGAAAAATTTGTTATGTACACATGGTTTGATGCTCTCATCAACTATTACTCTGCAATTGCTCACACACCAAATGAAAAATATTGGCCGGCAGATATGCACGTTATCGGAAAAGACATCGCCTGGTTCCACACAATCATCTGGCCGATCATGCTTCACGCTGCTGAACTTCCGTTGCCAAAACAAGTTTACGTTCACGGGATGATTCTCGCTGAAGACGGAAAGAAAATGAGTAAGTCGTTGGGCAACGTTGTTGATCCAAACGATATGCTTGCCAAATATCCGGTTGATAGTTTCCGCTATTATCTTCTTCGCGCGATTCCTGCGCAAAGTGACGGACGTTTTTCTGAAAAAGAATTGATTGAAAAGCACAACGCTGAATTAGGTAACAGTTACGGAAACCTCATCATGAGAGTTCTAAAACTTTATCTAAAAGATAACGATCCAAAACTCGACGGCACTGGCATTACTCAAGAAGTTTTCTTCGACGAGTGTTTCAACAAAATGAAAGAGTACATGGAAAAACGCGAACACAACAAAGCGCTCGAAGCACTTTGGGAAGGCGTAAACAGCATGAACCAATATGTGAACACGAAAGAGCCATGGAAATTGAAAGAAGATAAAGCGGCACTTAAGCAAGTTGTGTACAACTGCGTTTACTCGATTCACGCATTGTCTGTTCTACTTTCTCCATTCCTGCCAGAGACGGCTGAGAAAGCACTCGGGCCTCTTGGAATTAAACTAACTTCATACGATGAAGTTAAATTTGGAACGACAACGTATCAGTTAACTGAGCCGACTCCGTTATTTCCCAAAATCGATTTACCTAAACCATAACGAAACCAACTCTCCCAGCACTACGCTGGGAGAGCCTCTAAAACGAGTCACTTTTACGGTCTTAACCTCAACTTTTCCCATTGATTCTCAACTTTTTTTACTGGGCCCAAAAACCACTCAACCCGCTAAAACTTCAGTCCTTTCAGAGATAGCCGATAATACCTTCATCAAAACCGCATAAACGGTTTTACAATTTTAATATTAAAGACCAACCCTACTTTGGAAACATGATGGACGAAGAGCAGTTAGCATTAGTTGAAGAGGGCCTTAACCTTCTGATTAAGAAGTTTAAGAAGAACCTCGAGCCAGGTGATCTCGAGCGCCTGAAAGCGGCCCAAGACGCCAAGCTTGCTATTCGTAAGGTCATGCTCTCTGTAGCTGTAAAGGGCGATATCAAAGACATCGTTCCAGTTATCGAGAGAGGAAGAGGTGCAGGTTGGGAAGTGACAGATTTCGATAATAAGATCATTCGTTACCATGCCTAGTCTTGAATGCTTCCCTAAATTAATTAATAATAGCCTCCTGTAATACGGAGGCTATTATTTATGATGGAACAAATCACAGAAGACATTAAGAAAGCAATGTTCGCAAAAGACAAAGATCGTCTCGATGCTCTTCGCTACTTGAAAGCAATGCTTATTGAAAATAAAACATCGAAAACTCCTCAACCTGAGATGGATGTTTTAATTAAACACGTAAAGAAACTGAAAGACTCGCTTGAAAATTTCCCTGAAGGAAATGAACTTCGCTTAAAAACGGAAAAAGAAATCGCTGCACTTGCAGACTACATGCCTAAGCAATTAAGCGAAGCTGAAGTGAAAGGTTTTATTCAAGAGATCATCGCAAAAACTCCAGGAATCAACGCTGGTCTTGTGATGAAAGAATTGAGTCCGAAAATTAAAGGACAGTTCGATAGCAAACTTGCTAACGAATTAGTGAAAGCAGCACTTGGTTAATCACAAATAAAAAAGGCTCCATTTTCGGAGCCTTTTTTTATTAAGCGAACTCTAATACACAAATTCTTTTTTTACTTTTTCATAAACAATAAAAAAGCTCCACCGGAGCTTTTTTTCGCTTAATTAATTTTTGCATGTAATCGATACTGGAAAATGATCTGATAAAACTTCCTGATAAAATCTATAATAGAATGCATTCGTGAGTTGATTCATGAACACTCTTCTCTTATACCCATCAAGACGTTCTTGAGTCTGAAAGTCATCCTGAACAACTGCATTTTTTGAAACAGTCTGTAACTGTTGCTGTTGTACCGAATAAGCTTTTACCATTTTATCAATTTTCGTTTGAGCAGCAGTCGTCAGAGTGTAATCCAATTTCGTTGGAAGTGGAGAATCATCTGAAGGAACATCTCCTCCGTTTCCAGGAGTTTCATCCTGAGGAAGAAGAATTGTTTTGTTGTGAACCGATCCGCTTCCGTTGTTTGCTCCCGTCGGAGTTGCCCCAGAACGAATTCCATAAATTCTCTGGATGTCGTTATCGATTGGTGAATTAAAATAATTGTAAACTTCACCGTTACTGCAAGTTGGAAAGATACCTTTATCAAAGACAAAGTGATCGTATGAATTCGCTACCCCATTCGTTTCTTTTCCATCACCTGTATAGCGAGGAGGAGAAATTGTCGTTGGATCTTCAATCAACAAACTTCCACCTGGAAAACTTTTTAAAACTTCCGGCCAGAACGCGTTGTTTGCCGTTAAGTTTGTATCAGCAACAAACATGATATTGTTGTCGCGGTATTTTTTTCTATAACGGTTCATGAAATCAAGAGTTGTTTTAACTTCCGCAAAACGCGCGAAGTTCCCCATATTGATTCCCGTACCTAGATCAGAGGGAGCATTGACTCCGAAAGTATCATTCATCAATTTCTTTGAAGCCTCTTCATCACCAGAGAAAGTGAAGACAACGTGCATACTCACCATTGTAAATTTCATGCTTCCTGATTTGAAGCTTGCCATGAAAGGTCTTCTTGCGAAATTGTGAGTATAATCTTTGTCCATAAACTTTGGAGAAAGATTGATGATACAAGCGTATGGAGTTCCTGAATCTTCATCTTTAAATTCTGTACAGTGTGGGTTCGCAACTGGATTTACTGTTCCCGATCTGAAGAAGAAACCAACCATCTCTTCAACTGAACCTTGAAGTGCAGAGTCTCCACGCGGAGAAAGAATCAACGACCAGTTCGGATCTAAATTTTTGAGCGCCGTTAAAATTTTAAAATATCCTGGAGCTCTATAAAGATCGTAAGCTGCACGAGTATCTGCATTCAGCTTTGTTAATTTGCCATTGATGTCTTTTAATTTTGCAGCGTCTGTCGTTTTTGCTTTAAGCGCTTGAAGATCACTTACAAGTTTTGGACTCGCACGAAGAAAATCAACAACCGCTTTGTTGTTGGCAGCATCGTGTCCGACTGTTGCAAGAATTTCTAAACCAGAAACAACGTCGTATTGATTCATAATCTTTGCGACGAGAGAATAATCTTTGAATAATGCTTTTGAAGTTCCCGGGTGAAGAAGATTGTATCCGGCGATACGAATGTTTCCTGAAGTGCGAGCTGATTTTGAACTCGCTGTCGGCCCGAAATATTGATAGTTGGAAAAACATGAAACCGGAAATTGTTTTCTTACGATAAGAGCATCAATCGTTTGGCATTCTTGATTGTACTCTTCGATTTTTGCACGATCGTCTGCGGGAGTTTTTGTAGGCGCGTTTGTCTCTTGCGTATCCGCATAGACCACTGAAGAAAGAATAATTAAAAGTCCTAAAATGATCTTCAAAAAAATCCCCTAGAAATTAGCTCAACTAATGATGACCATTAGTTTAATCACTAAAATCTCCATTGAGCAACCGCTCTCATAGTCTTGTTTAGAGACTAAGTGACTGAATATCCAATATTGACGAAAAAAAAAAGATCCTTAGTAAAAATGACACATCTAAAGAAAATTACAGAAAGTCCGAAAAATCACCTGACTAGGCTGAAGTCTTCTATGAAAGCGAGGAATTATCTATGTTTAAGTATTTTGTGATTGTAGCTCTTGTAATGAACATGTCATCGAGTGTTTTTGCCTCGGGGACGGTAAAACTCGTCGACTTCATGCTTTCGGGCAGTGGAGTGGTAGAAGTTCTTGGTAAATACGGAATCAAAGGCAACGACGCTAAACAAGTCGAAAGCTATGTCGGTTCTGCTCTCGCCGCTCTTGGATCAAAAAAAT
>CBIHNP010000008.1:0-183373 GCA_966211875.1 uncultured Bacteriovoracaceae bacterium | reverse complement strand
TCGCAAGGACAAGCAGCACTTAAGCTATTGGGTTGATTCTTACTCTTTCTAAAAAGATTTTTTATAAGAGGGGCGTCCAGTATGGATGCCCCTTTTTTTGAAACATTTTTCTGTACAAAATGAGGAAGTTTGATTAGCCTAACAAGCCTAATGAAACGCATTTTCCCTCTGATTTTTATTCTCAGCGCACAAGCAAAGGCAACTGACATCGATCAGTATTTGCGATCAAAAATTGAATTTTTTGACCTCACTCCAATCGCTGATGTGGCCCCGAATCTCAATCGCTCACAAGTGGAATTGGGAAGACGTCTTTTCATGGACACGAATCTTTCCGGCAATCGCAATATAAGTTGTCTCACTTGTCACGATCCTCGTCATGGAACGAGTGATGGACTACCTTTATCGCAAACACATAATGGTAAAGGAATCCTTCGCAGAAATTCTCTCGCACTTTTTAATGTCGGCGGAAAATTTCACACGTTCATGTTTTGGGATGGCCGTGTTCATTATGATCTCGACTCAAAAAAATTTCAAACGCCGGAACCAAATCTCGCGAGTGAAGTGACTAATGTGATGTCGAGTGCCCTTTCTGCTCAAGCGCTTTTCCCAATGGTGAATAACGATGAAATGCGGGGAGCAGAAGGTGAGAATGAAATTGCAAATGCGCGCACAAATGCAGAAGCGTGGGATAAAATTCTCTATCGCCTGAAAAATGAAAATAGGGAAAATCCTCGTGTGAAAAATTATTCGCAACTTTTTCAGGAAAGTTTTCCCGGAACATCGATTGAAAAAATTAATATCGGCCACGTCGGTGAAGCGATCGCTGCTTTTGAGCGCGAAGCTTTTCAAGCGACGGGTTCACCTTTCAATCAATATCTAAAAGGCGACAATAATGCGATGAACTTGAAACAGAAAAAAGGTCTCATGGTTTTTATGGATAATAATTGTATCGCTTGTCACTCAGGACCAGAGCTCGGCAATAATATTTTTTTTGCTTCTGTCGGAGTTCCACAATGGGGAGCGCTTCCACTTACTCCTGATCGTGGACGTGGTGAAATCAACAACGAGACTTTTAGAAATTATTTTTTCAGAACACCGACACTCACGAATGTTGGTTTGACGGCTCCTTATATGCACAACGGAGCATTCAAAACATTACGTGAAGTCATCAATCACTACACTGATCCGAAAACTTCTTTGCAGACGTTTATTCTTTCACAAGCTGATATGGATAAATTTCCGGTACAAACAGGTGTGATCAAAGATCCAAAAATACTCACTGATATTTTCAATTCAATTCAAGCTGGATTTCTTCGAAGAGGAATTCCACTCAGCGAAGAAGACAAAAATAATCTTGAAGAATTTCTCGCGAACGGTATGACTGATCCTAAATGGAAGCCTCAGGCCGCTTTCTCGAGATAAATGCCAGAAATAAACACACTCCTGCAATCAGCGCTGCGGCCACATAAGGCGCGCCTGGAAAGACGAGCGTTGAAACGTTTGTCGTGAAATGCGTGAAGAGGGCCGTGTAGATTAATGGGCCCAGAATCGCCGTGAGACTCGTAATGGCGACTAAACTTCCCTGCAATTCACCTTGTTCTTCTTGCGGTGTTTGTTTTGAAATAATCGTCTGAAGTGACGGCATCGTAATACCTGTAAACGTGAAAAGAATAATCGCCGCGTACACCATCCAGCTTTGAGTGATAAAAGCATAGATGAAGAAACTCAACATATGCAGAAAACTTCCAACAAGAACACATTTCATTTCTCCAAGCTTTGGAACAACCAATCTTGTCATGAGTCCCTGACCTAATCCAAATGAAACCCCTACGCACGCAAGTGAAAGTCCAACTTGTAAACTCGTCCAATGAAATTTGAATTGAGTATAAAGTGTCCAGATGCTCGGATGCGATTGCCCAGCGAGATTGATAAGCAGATACATCCAGATAAAAATGATCATTGGTGATTTAAATAAAATTTTTCCGATCGACTTAAAAGGATTCATGCGCTTGATATCGACGTTTCTTCTTTTTTCCGCCGGCAATGATTCAGGAAGAATGAAAAGTCCGAAAACAAAATTTGCGAGGGATAAAACGGCGGCCATGAGAAAAGGGTATTGCGGGCCGAAGCTTCCGATGAATCCTCCGAGAACAGGACCGATGATAAATCCGACGCCGAATGAAGCGCCGATGAGACCGTAATTTGCTGTACGGTTATGGTCTTCAGAGATGTCGGAAATGTATGAAGTCGCAACAGTCATACTCGCGCCAGTTAATCCGGAAATAATTCGGCCTATAAAAAGCCACATCATATTTGGAGCAAGGGCCATGAGAATATAATCGAGACCGGCACCTAAAAGTGAAGTGAGAAGAACTGAACGTCTTCCGTAGCGATCAGAAAGCGCGCCTAATAAAGGTGAGGCCATAAACTGCATAAGTGCATAGATGGAAATAAAATAACCGAAATATGTGCTGACGAAGGCTGGATCGTGTCCAAAACGGCGGATAACATCGGGAAGAATGGGAATAACGATCCCGATTCCAATGGCGTCTAGTAAAATAGTGATAACGATAAACAGGATACTTGCTTGTGCTTTTTTCATATTAAAAGATTATTACCAAAAGAGTTCTCTTTGTCTAACTAGCTGCAATTTTGCAATTAAAGAAATTGTGTTTCGGCCGTAATTTTTACAGCGATTCCCCTCTGGAGATAGATTTCTGATAGAAGTTTAATACTTTTCTAACAACGACCTTCAGAGGGGATCTAATGAAATCAGTTCTGACTTTATCGCTTTTAGTTTTAACGAGTTCTGTTTTTGCTTTCGGACCTGGTTTTCCAACAGGGCCAAACCCTCAACTGACTCCCGGTAAACTTTGCGATCAACCGACTGGTTATCGTTATCCTGAACATATCGCTTACTGTGATCGCGATGTAACTTACGATACAAAAGAAGCTTTAATTAAAACTTACGATCAGAAACTCGGATACAATATCGAATCGATGGCGCGCACGGATTTTAAAATTGATCACTTCATTCCTCTTTGTGCCGGAGGATCAAACGATGTTGTAAACCTATGGCCTCAACACAAATCAGTTTACGAAGTCACTGATCCAGTAGAACCACTTATTTGTGCAAAAATGCAGGCAGGAAAACTTTCACAAGCAGATGCTGTGAAATTAGTGATGAGAGCAAAACTTGATCTTTCACAGGTACCTGATGTTATGAAAACTTTAAACAGTCTTAGATAGAGTGATCGCCGCCGTCATAGGCTTTAGCATCACAGTTTTTTTCACGACGACATTTGTCTCTTAGATTTTTTATTTGTTCAAGCGCATTGCTGTTTTCTGTGTAGGAAAGTTCCACTTTCCCAATGCGCTTCTTGGCCCATCCATTGTACGAAATCGTTCCATCAGATCCCAAGAGCATTTTATTTTTACAATCGTAACTTTTTTCCGGAGTGTAGTTATTATCGCGAATGCAGAGGTAACGTTGACCATCCGGATTTTTTCCTGAGCCGCTGACGAGGACCGTGTGAGCATCGCTTGAATTATCGCGATCATTAAACACAATCGCTGGCATCTGATGATTGTCCAGACGAAATTGCATATCATCAAAAAGTTTATTGTAGTAATCAGACCCCTGAGGTTCTCCTGAAGAAATAATCGAGAGACCTTGTGAACTCATTGCGTTTTTCGCCCAGTTCTTTTTCACATTCTCTTCTAAAAGTTCTTTGACTTCCGGATCGTTCGAAAATTCTTTTAGATTTTTATAGCCGGGAATATCGACGGGCTCATTGTTGTCGAGGCGCTCGATGATTCCGACGAGTTCGCGACGACGAACGAGATCGTCATCCATACTGAATTTTGGACTTGCTGGATAGAATTTTGCGAGACGATTGAAACGTTGAGTGACGATCGCATGTCCCCAGCAAAATCCGTTGTAGTCAGAATATTTTTTGTAAAAATCATCATCGCTATTTGTGAATGAAAGCGAATCGTCAGCATTGTCGCTTGTCGCAGTTCCCGAACGATTAAAAATTTCAAAATTTTTCGGACAAAGCGATTCACAATTACAGGACTTATTATCGCAAGTTCCCCAGGCCTGACATGAACAGATTTTATCCTTGATGTTACTCATGGCCTTTGTGTTTTTGTTGGAGAGAATAGATCCCAGATCGACAGGATCGTTTCCGCATTTAGAATCAGGAGACATTGATGATGGCGATGCTAAGGTCTCTTCTTTCATCTTTTGATAGACTTCATCACCGCTTGAGCTGCCAAATCCATTTCCTGTGAAAAGGTTTCCAAAGGCCGCGCCAACAGCAGTTCCAAATTGAGATTCACAACTGCTAAAAAGGAAGAGCATCAAAATTAGAGGGAAAATTCTTTTTACCATTATTCTCATTTACTAATCTCTTTTACCATCTCAAATAAATAATTTTTTTCTTTGTTGGCGGCGAAATAAGATTGAGCGCGTTTTAAATGGGCCTCATTAAATTTCCCATCTTTTAAATAATCATTGAGAAGAGCACAAGTCACGATACTCGCAGCAAAAGATTTTGGATATTCCTTGTACTGTTTATCGCAGTAAAGTTCATGAACATTTTTTTTGTTCAAATAAACATTGAGAGAATCGTAAACGATAATGTGAAAATCGCTTGTTGAATTTTTCAGGCCTTCTGGATTGATAAGTGAGAAGGCCTTAGCGTATTCTTTATCTTTCAGAAGATTTTCTAAGTTTTCTTCGCGGGCAAAACGTCCGTAAAATCCTTTGAGCTCTGTCGGCGCTTTGTTTTTTCCCGGAAGATAAGCTTCGATCGCTTTCATGTAGTAATCGACATCATTCGTTTTGTATTTTGGATTGTGAGAAAAATACTCGCGAGCTTCATCAAAGCTCTTTTTGACTTTGTCTTTGTTTTCCTGGTTGATACCGATCGCAATTATGTTGATGTAAGCTTCGCTTTTGTTTTCATCAACTGAGCTATTGATTGCGTTTCTATAATAGGTTTCTGCTTTATCGTAATAATGAAATTGATAAAGATCTCTTCCCGCGCGAAGATTGAGAAAAAATTTTTTTTTGTCGTCGAGATTTTTTCCTTTGAGTTCAGTTTGTACACGATCTTCAATCATTTTTAGTTCTTTATCAGAAAGAACTTTTGATTTCAGTTCGCTGAAAGCAAAATGAGGAACGAGACAAATAAGCACTATAAAATAGAGTTTTTTCATATCCTGATTATTATAAGGGACATTCTGCTAAGAATGAAATCCGAGTGTGATAGGCGAGATTTACCCGAGAAATATTGTCGGAGTTATGTAATTAAAATTTCATTAACATTTCGTTATTATCTTTTATACTCATAAGTATATATCAGTAATTATTGAGAGGATTTTTATGGAAGAAATCGAAGTACCACTAGAACAGAGCCAGGAACATATTCACGAGCATGCCCACCAAGGTGGGTGGATGGGACAAGTCGCTCTATCAACTGCGATGATTGCCGTTATTGCTGCGATCTCAGCACTCCTTGCCGGTCACCATTCAAACGAAGCGCTCATCTCGCAAATTCAGTCTTCAGATAACTGGAGCCACTACCAATCAAAGAGCATTAAAGCATCTCTTCTCAATGTAAAAAATGATTTGATTGTCGAGATGGGAAAACAACCAAAGACGACCGATCTTGAAAAGGCCGCTGAATACAAAAAAGATCAGGATGAAATTTCTGAGAAAGCAAAAGAGAAAGCTCATGAATCAGAACACCACCTTGGTGCTCACGTCATTCTGGCGAAGTCTGTGACTCTTTTTCAGATTGCCATTGCCATTTCGGCCATCTCAGTTCTTACCCGCAGAAAGAGCTTCTGGTATGGTAGTTTAGGTGTGGCCGCTATTGGTGTTGTTTTCTTTGTTCAAGGGATCCTATTTTAAATTACCCCTCATTTTTTCTCTAATATTCGGGCCGTCTAAAGTTTAGACGGCCTCTTTGTTTTTATTCAATCGATCTTATTTGTGAGCTTCCAAATCACTATTTTTCTAGCACTATTTTTTGGCTAACTTCTTGCTCTTTAACTGAAGAAAATAATGAGTAGGAAGTACTATGTCAGCTATTGGTGCCTCAATTGATATTTACGATGAAGAAAAAATCGCTCGTCTTTTGCACGTTCAGCGCGTGCATGGAATCGATTTCGATAAAGACATCAATTGGAATCAATCTATTGATTTAAATAAATCCCTTCTTCCGTTAGATCACAATGCTATCTTATTCCCCGATGCTTCTACTGAAGAACGTCTGGTGATTTCTCAATTAATGGGTCTCATAGTCGCTGCTACTATTTCTGAATTAGAAAACGTTGCGATACGTTTGAAAGGACCGACTTGGGAAAATATCTTGCGCAAATATCCGGTAAATCCTGAAATTCGCGAAATGGGTGAGCTCTTCTATGAAGATGAAGCAAAACATTCAGCCGCCTTTAAACGTTATATCGATCTCTTTGCAGAAAAAGTGAACGTCGATCCAAAAGACCTCAAAGAATTTTTGCCAAGTTCAACTCATTCACTCGCCAGTAAAATATATGAACTTAACTCGCTCGGTGGCGGAATGGCCATCTGGTGGTTGATCGCTGCCGTTGAAGAAGAGGCGTTGTTGATTTTTGATCACATGAGAAAAGTCAAAACTCACGTTGATCCTCTTTATTATGAAATTCACAAATGTCATTACGAAGAAGAAATTCGTCATAAAAGTTATGCTTCAATCATGTTGAAGATTAACAGCGAATTCGCTAAAGCACCTCAATCGATTATTTTTAGAAAGATCGATTTTATTCTCGCAGAAATTTTAAATATCACATGGACGTTTAATCAATTGTACAAAGTGAAGAATTTGAAGAAGCTGGAAAATCACCACGAATTTTTTAAAACGCTTTCAGGTCTTTCAGATGTTTTGGATAACAGAAATTCGCTTGAAGTTGTACATACGCTTTTTACGACAGCTCCTTATATTAAAAATATGCTCAACCTTTCTGAACATAAACATATCAGAGTTATGTTGGAGAGATTTGGGGCGCAGAAGATTCCTTTTAGAATGGCAGGAGAGTTCTGATGTATTGTGTGAACTTTCTTTTGAGAAAGAACGAATACATTCACTATCTGGATATTCCTTCGAAGAAGGAAAACGCTCCTCTTGTTATTTTGCTTCACGGGTTTCCCGACAATGCTTTTGGCTGGGATCTGCAAATTGAAATGCTCCGCAAGTCTTTTTCCGTCGTCGCTCCTTTTATGCCAGGGACATTAAATGACAATGTCGTTGATTCAGCTCGTATTGAAGGACGTGAACTTAAAGAAGATTTAAAAGCGATACTTAAAAAAGTGCGCAAAAATTCTGAACAAAAGATTTATATTATTTCCCATGATCTCGGATGTTTTTTAAGCGTGGCCGTTGCTGAAGAGCTGGGCAATGAGGTGAGTGGGCTCATTCATTTAAACGGAATGGGGTTGAGTCAGTTTGTCGATCGTAAGTGGAGTCTTACTCAATGGTTTAAGTCCTATTATGTGCTTCTTGCTCAAAGTGCTTTTGTTCGTTTTGTTGTAAGCAAGATGATGCCGAAATTTTTTCTTAAAACAGTTTATAATCTTTCGCGTTTGCCTTCAGAAGACGTTGTTCGTTTAAATGATAAAAGAGTTTTTAATAGTATCGCTATTTATCGTCATCTTTTTTTTAGTGCGGGCAAAACTCTTCATAAAAAAATGAAGAAACTTTCGACTCCAGCTCTTTTTGTATGGGGCAATGACGATGCCTTTTTAAATATTCCTACAATGAACGAAGTTGAAAAGTTTTATGAACGTGGAGAAGTACGCATTCTTCAAGGTGGACACTGGGTGATGAGAGAAAAATCTCAGCAAGTAAACCGCATTCTTTTAAAAACGCTGACGAGTTGGGAGCAATCTTCATGAATAAATTTAAAAAAGATCCAAACTATCTTTTAAAATATTGTGTCAACACATTGATCGTCTTTTTTATCCTCGATGGTCTTCTTCTCTACAAAAATGGTGTTCATTTTCAATTTAACTTTTCATCCTCAGACTTATATCTTCCTCTTCTGGCCTTATTGTTTTGTGGTTTACCTTCAAGCATTATGCATAATTGTGCTCATGGAAATATCAAACCGAGATGGCTTAACGAGCTGGTTGGAGAACTTTGCGGAACGATCATGCTTTATGGTTATAGAGGATTTGCTCTGGCCCATATGTTTCATCATAAATATCCCGATGATCCTAAAATGGATCCACATCCTTCTCGCGGGCACCATTTGTTGTCATACGCTGTTTCACCGATTAAATCGACTTTAGTCGTAGTTGAACGTGCGTATTATCAATTTTTTGGAGAAACAGATAAAACGAAAAAAAGTATTAAGTTGCAGTTAGCGCTTTTTAATCTTGGACTCGTTGTAAGAACGGCTTTTTGGTTTTTACTTTTGGGCCCAAAATTTTTCTTTCTAGCTTATCTTCCGATTTATGCTGCCAATATTTTTGTCTTTGCTCATATTAATTTTGCAACTCATATTGAAAGAGCTGATGGAAATTCAGAAATCATTAATCTTAACCATAATCTTTATTATCGTTATATTAATTCAGTTTCTTTTGGCGGGTATTTTCATAAGTCCCATCATTTGAAACCAGGTGCTTTCAATCCATCAAAAGTGACAATTGATGATACTGTCCCAATGATCACTTATATTCCTGAAAATAATATTCGCGAGATCAAGATAAAAGCGAGACATCTCGTTTTAGTTCGTGCGGGAGGAATGTAGTGAACCCTTTTAAGAAAGATCGCAATCATCTTCTTAAATATTTCACGTTGAATACCATTCTTTTTTTGGTATTGAATATTCTTTTGCTAAAAACTCGCTCGTATGATTTTCACATTCATTTTACTTTAATCTCCGTTGTTTTTATTGTGAGTGGACTCATTTTAGGTCTTGTGAGCGCAACTGCTTTTCACAATGCCAGTCATGGAAATATCAAACCTCGTTTTCTCAATACTCTCATTGGAGAATTAACGGCCGACTTCAGTCTGGAAGACATTCGTTGTTTTCGCATAGGACATATGCTTCACCATATGCACGTCGATGATCCTGAACTCGATCCGCATCCACCGCGCGGTCTGACATTTTTTGGATTCATTGCGAGTTCTCGCCAAAAGACAATTCAATGTATTGCAAATTTTTATTATAAACATCATGGGAAAACAAAAGCGTCTGAAAGAAATGTTGCTGCTCAAATTGTCGTTTTTCACATTAAAGCTTTATTGAAACTTTGTTTCTGGTTTTTACTTTTTGGACCAACGGGATTTTTATTTTTCTATATTCCTGCGTACCTTTCTT
Organism: uncultured Bacteriovoracaceae bacterium; assembly: GCA_966211875.1. Taxonomy (GTDB): domain Bacteria; phylum Bdellovibrionota; class Bacteriovoracia; order Bacteriovoracales; family Bacteriovoracaceae; genus Bacteriovorax. The sequence goes on along the minus strand of CBIHNP010000008.1, from coordinate 173,998 downwards.
ATTTTTTCGGTTTCGCTCATTTGAACTATGTTTCTCACCAAGATGAAGAAGGTGTGGCCGAAATTCACAATCACAACGAAAATACATTTTATAAACTGATGAACGTTCTCACGTCAGGTGGGTACTATCACAAGAATCATCATCTCTCACCGGGACTTTATAACCCCAGCAAGCTTAATCAACCTGGCAAACGAGAGGAACGTCTGAGTAAAGCAAGATATCCGCAATCGGCGTCAGCTCTTTTGTTATAAGCTTTAAATTGGCATTTTGTAGAATCGTTTCGAGGACTGTTTCACCTTCTTCATAGGCCAGCTGTTCTCCAATGCATTTTTTCGGCCCGATAAGAAAGGGAATGAATTGCGAGCGCAGAACATCGCTTTCAATGCGTTCATAGCGTTCAGGATTAAACTTTAGAGGGTCTTCCCATAGGTGGGGGTCTCTGTGAGTGATAAAAGGCGAGAAGAGCAGATTTGTTCGTTTAGGAATGATTCCACTTTCGAGCTCTATAGGGTCAATATTCTGGCGAACGTTAATAGGGAAGGAAGGATAGAGGCGAAGCCCTTCTTGCATGATATGTCTGCGCTCCTTTGAATACTTTGGGGCCTTTTTAAAAATCTCAATGGCCTCAGGATTTTTAAGAAGCAGATACAATGTCCAGATGATAAATGTTCCCGTCGTTTCATATCCTGCCGACATAAATGTAACGACTTCGTTGCGAATTTCCTGATCTGATAAACGATCTTCAGAATTGATCAGTCTTCCTAAAAAACTTGTTGAATTAATATTGTTTTCCCGACTCCGTTTAATGAGCGCATAGATCGATTGATCAATCTGTGCAATATGATCTCGTAGTTCCAGATGATCCGCTGTCGGAATTGACCAGGGAAGTTTGATGGGAGAAGAGAATTTTTTTGCAATGATTTTTCCCAATCTCGAAAAGGCGTGACGAAGTTTAATATTCTCTTCGTCGGACATTCCACCAAAAAAGATTTCGGAAGAAATTTTAAAACTCAAAGACATGATCTCGTCAGAGAGATTTACAGTTTTTTCTTTTTTCCACTTCTCTACGTATTGATGAGTGATGTGAGCGATAAGAGGGGAGTAATTGAAGATCGTCTGATGATGAAAAACTTTCTGAATGATAGCCTTCTTTTTTCTCCATTCTTCGCCTTCGCTGATAAAAAGACTTTTGCCAACGACGATGAGAAGAAGCCTGGCCTGATCGCCTTTTTCGTTATTGTGTTTTTCATCAACTAAAATTTTTTTGATATCGTCGGGATGAAAAACGAAGAGCGTTTTTAGCGGGCCTCCAAAATAGGGAAGGTCACCATAATCTTTTTGAAAAGACTCCATAGCACGGAGAGAATTATTTTTAAAGGCCGTGATCCCTTTAACGTAGTCAAGGCCTTTAACGTTCTGAATCTGTCTCATTAAGTTTTATACTTTAATATTTTTTAGAAACTCTCTGAGTGGCCCCGCCCCTTCTTTGATCATTTCAGTTGAACAACTGAAAGCAAAACGAAGAGACTGAACAGTTGAAGGAGCTTCTCCAAAACAATCGCCAGGTGCATTTCCAATTCCCGCTTGAGCGAGAGCTTCAGAAAGTTCAGCGACGTTCACGCCTTCTTTGACTTTACACCAGAGATAAAAAGCTCCGTGTGGAATGTAAGGAGTGAGGATTTCATTTCCAGCGAGTGCTTCAAGGAAAAGGTCACGGCGTTTTAAATATTCCGCGTTCATTTCTTTATACCATTCGTTTGGTGTCGCAAGAGCGGCGATTGCTCCCCATTGAGTGACACTGTTAATTCCATTTACTGTACAACGAAGAAGTTTAGCTGCGCGATCATTGAAAAGTTCATCGCGGCAAGCGAAGTATCCGAGACGAAGCCCACTCATCGCATACGATTTTGAAAACGAATAAACGGAAATCACTTTGTCGTAGTTAGGAACAAGTGAACCAATTGACGTGTGTTCACCGCCATCGAAGAGAACATGTTCGTAAGCTTCATCACTCACGAGCCAAAGATTATTTTTTACAGCGAGGTCTGCGATCTTTTGCAATTCTACTTTTGGAATGATCGCCCCTGTCGGGTTTTGTGGAGAGTTTAAAAAGATGACTTTTGTTTTTGATGTCATCTTCGCAGCGATATCTTCTGCGCGATAAACATAATTGTGTTCCGGTTTTAATTCTACACCAATTGTTTTTGCACCAGCGAGACGAGCGTTTTCTACGGCCTCTGTCCACATTGGATCGGGAACGATAACTTCATCTCCTTCTTCAACGATACATTGATAAAGAACATAAAGGGCGTGCATCGCTCCGTTTGTCACTGAGATGTGTTTTGCATCGATATTGAGTTTATTTTGTGTCTGAAGTTTTTTAGCGAGAGCTTCTCTGAGTTCAGGAATTCCGTTATTGGGAATGTAATGAGTTTTATTTTCTTTAAGGGCCTTTTCCATCGCGACTTTAACATTTGGATGAATATCAAAGCTTGGATCACCTGATTCAAAACGATAGATCTTTTTTCCATCACGCTGAGCTTTTAAAAGTTTTTCGCGAATAACTACAATTTTACCCAGAGAGATTAGATCTAGACGATTCATCAGATGGTCCTCCATAAATGTGTGTTTGTTTTGCAGTAGAGCGAAGCTGCCAGCGATAATAGTATGGCCCTTTACTTTGGTATTTGCTAGGCTTTTTTCATGAAACATTTTTTTATTTTATCTATTCTTTTTTTAGCATCATTTAAAATCCAGGCCGCAACTGATTGGAGCGAGATTTATTCACAACCAACTGGCAGTTGCGAAACAAATAATCTCAATTTTACAGCACTTCGATTTACCAAAATTCCTCTAAGTAAAGAAAATCTCTATTTGCGTATTATCGTATTCGTCAGGTCGAACAATACCCAAGCGATTCGCACAACTACTCAAGAGCTTCTGGGATGCCAAACGGGGAGTGATGGTTCAGAGCTGTGTTCATATAGGCCGATTGACAATTTCTGGCATGAAGATCACTGGCATGAATTGCCAGAAGGCCTTGATTTAGGCGCGGCCGGTACTTTTGCAAAACTTGGTGAAAATAATTATTCAATGACTCTGCCAAAAGATTTCATGTATCCGGAAATCGCGGGAAAAACTTTTCCTGGCAAAATGATTCTTGTGAACTTTAATGATCATGGGGTCAATACTGCCAACCTCTGCAAGTCTTTGCAATAAATCACAAGCTTTGCAATAATGATTGAGTGAATAAGTTCTATGTTTTCATTCTTTCATTCTTATTTCTTTCGATCGCTTTTTCTGCGGAAAAATCCGGTTGTATTGATGGTAAAATTCGTTTCCTCAATCGCGATAAAACAGAAGAAATCAAAGAACGTTACTGTTACGACAGTGTCGTTAAGTCCATTTCATCAGTAAGAAAATGCGGCGAACATCAGGAGAAAGAATGTCTGATAAACATGCCTGGCCCTTTTCCAATGAAAATGAAAGACGTTCAATCTGAAAAAGGTTCAGTTGGATTCAAAGTTTGTGAAAATTTAAAAGGCAAACCACAGTTCATCGAATACTGGGACGGCGAATCTTGGATTAAAACGTCTCGTTGTATTTTCGAAGACGGCTCATACATGGATATTTCTGCATTAACGTTAAAAGTAAAATATGAATAAATTATTCAAAGTTTTATTTGTTGCTGTTTTCTCGATGAGCAGAAATGGTCATGCGGCCGATACGTGTAATGCTCCTGCGAGAGATAAAAACACTCGTGAAATAGATTTGCGTTCAGAGATGCCACGCATGCGCGATCAGGACTCCATCGGTTGGTGTTACGGATTTACTGCAGCCGATTTGCTGACTCACTATCTCTACAAAACGCGTGCAAAAGAAGTTTCCTATCCTGATAAAAATGCTGATTACCGCAATCCTAAATATGCGGTCTCTGCCGTCGGAATGTCGGTGATTTTTAATCGCGAAAAAAGTTTTGATTATTTTAGAAACACATTTGATGCAAAAAATTCAAAAGAATTGGCACAAAAATATAAAAAGAATGTTGTTCCTGAAAGCGGAACGATTCTCGCTGCTCTTGAATCAGCAAAAGAAAACGGGTTTTGTTTTGAAAAAGATTTACCTTCAGAAAATTTTGGTTATGTAGAGGATACTCATTGTGCAACGAAAGGACATTGCAATTTAGATGAAATGTTGAAAATTGTTTTCGATGCCCAAAAAGAGAATCGCCAATGTGACAATGTACAAACTGTAAAAAAACTTTTCCCGACAGTATCAGAGAATTCAATCAAGACAATTGTGGCCACAACCCAGCGTTCCTTTGCCATGCAAAGTTTGGCGAAAATTGCTTGTCATAAACGTTTTACCAAAAATTTCTTCAGCGCTGATGAACCGACACTTCATTTTAAGACGCTCAATGAGCCTTCTGTGAAAGGCTACAATAAAGCATCGGCCTTAACGACTCGTGACGATTTGATTAATAATGTTGATGAAGTTTTGAATAAAGGAACTCCTGTTGGCATTTTGTTTTATGCAGATTTTTTACTTTCACCGAATGGCAGTGAAAATTCGAAACATGCAGTTAGTATTGTGGGAAAACGTTTTAATCCAGAGACGTGTGAAGTTGAATACCTGTTAAAAAATTCGTGGGGAGCAACTTGCGATATTTACAATACAGAAAATCCAAAATATGGGTCTTGTACTCAAACAACAAAAAAAGAAACAGATCCAAAAATCATTTATGCGCGCATGAAAGTTTGTCGCGATGAATTTCCACCAGTGCCTCGCAATCCACGTGTTGCTTGTGATCCGGCGAGCGGACACGCCATTGTAAGAAAAAGTGATTTAAAGAAGTTTATGTATGGAACAACCTATATAGATGAGTAGCAAGTATATCTGATTAAAACACTTTCAAAGTAAGACTATATCAACTTCCTTTAATTGCACAAAGTCTCCACATCCTTTGATAATTGAAGAATAGAATTTCCTATTATCAAGGATGATATTGTGAAAAAAACATTAGCACTTCTCATGCTAGGTGGGGCCCTTTCAGCTCAAGCTTCTTCAGTTTCAGTTAATTCCATCAATGCTCTTATTAAACAAAACCATGCTGGTTGGATCGCCAAAGAAAATTCAATTTCACGCATGAGTGATGTTGAGATCAAAAGACTTTTAGGATCAACTGATCGTCCTACAGGAAATGCTCTTTTTGAAGATAGAACTAAAAGTAACGATTCAATTGACTGGCGCAACGTTAATGGCGTGAACTGGTTAGGCCCTGTGATGAATCAAGGGAACTGTGGATCGTGTGTCGCTTTCGCTTCAGTGGCAACGTTAGAAGCCACTTACAGAATCAATTCAACTCTTCCATGGTTAGCCCCAACTTTTTCACCACAACAACTTTTTAACTGTGGTGGTGGAGCTTGCGATTACGGATGGCAACCATCAAGTGCAGCTTCGTTTTTAAAGAATAAGGGAATTGTAGATTCAGCATGTGCTCCTTATGAATCAGGATCAACAGGACAAGATGTCCAATGTAAAGCGATCACTTGTCAGGATCAAGCACAACGTATTTATAAAATTGCGGGTTCAACAACTCCAAGTTCATGGGGTGGAAACGCAGCTAAAGTAAAAGCAGCACTTAAAAAAGGACCGCTGGTCACGACACTTACTGTCTATGAAGATTTCCTTGTTTACTCATCAGGTGTCTATAAGTCTGTGAGTAAAAAATCTGTTGGAGGTCACGCAGTTTCTTTAGTCGGATTTAACGATGAAGGGAGATACTGGATCGTTAGAAATTCATGGGGAGATGATTGGGGTGAAGGTGGATTTATTCGCGTTTCTTACGATGATAAATCGGGAATCGCTGACAGCACATGGGCCTTCCAGACAAATTTAGAAGACAACTACATCTCTGTTCAATCACCGGCAGGACATGAATACGTAAGTGGTGTTCAAACTGTTCAGGTAAAACTTGCTAAACCAGCAGCGAGTGAAGTTGTTGTGAAAGGCGATACAGATTCGCTTAACCTTGTTTCTTGTCAGGGAACATCGACAAGCGAATGTGGAATGGCAATTGATACGACAAACTTAAAAGACGGGCGCTACGAAGTGTATGCGAAGTCGAATTCAAAAAGATCTCAAGTAAGAGAGTTTTTTGTTGTTAACCATGAACCACAAACAACAATTTCTTTTAGAGGAGCTGACAACGCTGATTTGAAAAAGCCACAAACAGGAAGGATTGAATTTGATATCGACGTGAAGGCGAGTCCGGTTATTCCACAAAAAGTGACCTTCTATGTGGAAGATTCATCTGGAAACGTAGTTGCTAAAAGAGTAACTGACGATGTTGTTGAACAAATGCGTTTAGGTTTCAGAACAAACACGCTTCCTAACGGAAACTACACTCTATATTACACTGCTGAAACTCCGTTCAATGGAAAAATGGTGACAGCTGTTTCTAATAAAGAAGTCATCACTACTAAGAACTAGAATTTCAGATTTTTTTAATCGCAAAAAAAGGGAGCTTCGCGCTCCCTTTTTTATTTGGTGATTATTTACAAGTTTCGATAATTTTTTCTTGAGCGAGATCCAGATCTTTTAGGACCTCTGCATCCGTAAATTGTTTCTTTAATTGAGTGAGAGATTCTCTTCCTTCTTTAGGACAATAGCGTCCATCGATCACGATTTTTGCATTATGTTCCTGTACAAGGAAAGCATCTGTTACACGTGTAAGTGCAGTGATGTTTATTGTTCCTTTTAAAGCCTCAGAAGCGGCGATTTCAACAGCAGAAAAGAATGTCTGAATAAGAGCATTGTCTGGAAGCTTTCTGTTTTGGACAGTGTGAATATAAACTGACTTAACTGTATTTGGATTTTCTTTAGCGATAGTATCGTAAACTTCCGGATCAGCTTCCGTATCATCACCTAATAAAATAATTTTATCCGGATTTTCTTTTAAAAGAATTTTTCTGATGGCCGCTACTTTATGGTCGTATGTAGAGATCGATCCTTTTTTTAGAGTGAGATTGTCCTGTTGTGGAAATTCATTCTTCGCCAAAAATCTTTCTGCAAGTTCTTTAGTGATATTGGGAGCACCACTGACATATTCAATACGAGTGTCGCTGTTGATATTGAGTTCTTGATAAAGATCGCTCATTCCCGCAAAGGCCTTTGTCGAAAAAAGTCCATTGATAATGACCTGAGTTTTACTTAAAACATTAGTGGCCTTGATCGTATCGTCGATATCACTTATAACGAGGGTTTTCGCCTGTCCTGCGAACGATAAGCTGATTGCCAATAAAGCGATTAATGATTTCATATGATTCTCTCCAAAGCAGTTATAGCTATAGCTTAGGCATAACTTGGGAGAGGTGGTTTAAAAAAGGGTAAGACCTGTAAAAAATACTGACTAGTGTTTCTTGATTTTAGCAACATGAACGAGAAGTTCGATACTTCCGGCATCGGTTTCTAGGGGAACTACGACAACAGGATCGCGTGTTTCCAGTTTAGGAGGATTCACCTCATAGGTTGGAAGAACTTTTTCGAAATTGTGTCCGTTGGTATTGAGAACGGTTTTGGCCTGTCCGTAGATCATATTGACGATCTCTCCGGCGAAATCTTCGTTCTCTTTGGTGATGTCTTTATCTTTTTGAGCGAGCACCATTTCTAAAATGGTGAGATAAGTTTTTTTACTGAGTCCGATAATAAAAGCACCTTCGAAAAATTCTGATTGGAGAGAAATCTTTCCTTCGATCCCAAAAGTTTCAGCGGTCGCTTTATCGTAGAGGTAAGGTTTTTTGTGTGAAACATTTTTGAGCTGACAAAAACTTTCCAGAATATATTTTGTAGCATCGATAAAAATTTTTAAAAAATCCAGATTGATTTTTACTTCAGTATCTATTGATCCCGTCGTTTTCGGTGGGTACAAAGTGTGCTGAATATTTTTAGCGATCAGTTCATCTTCAATGGGTGCAGCGATGAGTTGAAGCTGCGTAAACTGACTTTGTGTGAGAAGAGTTTCAAATTCAGAGAAATTTTCTGAGATAAAAAAGAGTGGAGAGTTTTTATAATCAGTAGAGGCGAGATACTTAAAAATAATTTGCAGATTGATGATGGGAAGTCCCGAATTCAAAACAACTGCATCGTAAAAATGAATAGAGAGTTCTGAAATGATATCCGTGCGGGTTGAAACAAACGTCACCTTGATCGGGTAGAGATCGTTGCCTTTCTTTAAAAGCTCGGCAAGTGAGTTTTTCCATTTTTTATTTTCAGAGAGAACAAGGATATCTTTCATTAAGGCTATTTTATCATAGTAAGGGACTAAACCTCTTACAATGATAAAAATTAACCTTAAATTAAGATTAGTACATTGAGAATTTACACTTTGATTTTAGAAGCTTATCAAACGCCTGATCTGTCACATACTTTTTGTTAAAAAAGACGTTCCCACCTTTGGTGTCGTCTGTGTACCAGAGATCTTTTACGGCGATTTTACAATCTTTGAAGCCCTTCTTTTTAATTGTAGCATAGTTGTTTTTTCCTTGAGCAGCTAGCCCGACAGGATAATCATTTAAGCGATCAGCTTCAACGACAACACCCGTTCCGTTGTACGAAAGATCAGGATTAAGTCCGTTGCCTTCGCTATCTTGTTTTATCGGTCCTTCAGCGAGAACTCCGCGAAGAACTTCTTTTGTTTTTCCGTTGAAAACAACTTCTTCTTTTGTTGGCAATGTAACGATCACTTCATCTTTATCAGCATCTGATACGTAACGAATCGCCGGCATGACAGTGCGAGGGAAAAACATCATTAGTTTTAAATGGCCGTGGCTTTCAACTTCATCCGGCATATCCCAAACGAGAAGACCCAGATCAGAACGAGCAAATCCTTCGAACATAAATTCGAAATCGCGTCCTACGCCAAAACCGGCTTTGGGAACAATTTTATTTTCACCATAGTTGCTGAATTTGAAACTTTTCATTTGTTCAGCATTGTCTTGATCTTCATAACGAGTAAAACAAACATCCCAGCGTTCGTGGTCGCGCGTTTTGCAAACCGTGCTTTGAAGAGCTTCGTTATCTGAATCAACGAATGGCGCCTGGATTTTTGTTTCATCGAAATCTGTAATCACTTTTGCTTGAGCAATAGAGGCCATTGCTAACGTAGAAAAGACTAAGCATTGAATAGTTTTGATTGGTTTCATTTCTGCTCCTAAATAGATAAGGTTCTTTTAGTCTAACTGAGTACAACGAGAACGTTTTGCTCAGGAATAAATTGCTTTATACGATATTTTTTATTTTGTTTATAAGTGATTTTACCGATGAGTCTCATGGAGTAATTTTATGAGATATTTAAAACTTTCCTTAATTATATTTTCTTACATTTTTTTTGGGCAAGCCTTTGCTGAGACTGGAAGAAGTCTTTGGATGAAATCCAACATCGACGGAAAAGTGAAAGTGCTCGAGGCTTATAAATCATTTCTCGTCACTTATGAGAGAGTGAATACGCCGAAAGTTTCATTCATTGAAAAAAACTCATCCTCATATTTTTTTAACTATGCTTGGGCGGATGAAGTTTTAAATTGTTTGTATGCTGGATGGCCGAGTGTTCTGGTTGGTGGCAAATGTACATCGCCGACAAAAAATAATTCAGGATATGATAAGGGAAGTTGTGGCGCCAATTCAATGCAATGTCAGCCGCTGCTTTTCGGAAATAATCTTTGCGCTCCAACAGGAACATCACAAGAGCGACAACTTGCTTTTAGTAACTGTAATAAAAAATTTAAAGAGAGCGGGGCTTCTTCTGCTGCTGTCGTAAAAGACATTATTAAAAACAAAGAAGAGAAAAAACTTTTAGAGCTTCTCGATCTCGCTGATAAAATTTGTAAGAAGGGAGCGCAGGCGAGTACAGGAATGTGTAAAGTTCTTCTTGCTCATCTCGAAGAAGTGAATAAAGCAACACTGGAAGAAGGAACAAAATTTGTCGTTTCGGAATTAAAGGAAGTGAATAATGTCGCTCTTGTTGCCGGAAAAAATCCTAAGGCCGATTGTCAGTCGTGTGGTGAAACAAAATCAGAAGGAAAAGTAAGCAGAGCTCCTGCTTTCATTGGCGAACCTGAAATTGAACCAAAAAAAGAAACAGTCGTTGCAAAAAAATTAACTCCTCCGGCAGCTCCGCCAGAGCCACCAACAATTACAAATAAATCTTTTACAAAACCAGACAGCATGAAATCGTTTGAACGAGTGACTGCGCGAATTCCAGTTGCGTGTGGTGGAGCGAGAACAGATGCTGACGGCATCGATGTTATGCACGAGATGGATTGTAGTACTAATGCGGAATATCCAGGTGGATATTCATTTAGAAATAATCCAGGGCATCCTTATCTGGACGGAGCAAAGAGCCCTTATCCGGATGGAGGAACACCTTCACGTAATGTTGAGTTCGTCAGTCGTGATAATGCTTCCAATGAAACTTATCTCTATCTTGAAGATGTGGCCGGAGGGCCGGACTCACACGATGTAAAATCTGTCATGTATTTATTGCCGAGATTAGGAGTGCCGACAACCGAAGTTTCCGGTGATGACGTGATCGTGACGATGACAACCGGAGAGAAAGTTGTTTTTGATAAAAAAACTCACGCGATTAAAAGCGGAGCGCTTAAAGAAGGGCCGATTGATTTAACGACAGATCGTTTTAAAAGAACACCTCCAAATGTTCAATACTCAGGCGCGGGAATCAGTATTCGCGTGAATCACCGATTTAATTATCCGACGATGCCGGATGGAGCACCGACAGCGGAAATTCGTCAGGGAACTCGCGTATGCCAGGTTCCTCGCGGAAAAATCTGGGATTCGGAAGGAGCTCTTTTGAGCAACGATGATGAAACGTTCGTCGATGTTATCAACAAAAGTTGTCCACCAAAGGCCGGCGAAGTGGCCTTCCATATTTAATTTTTTCCAAAAAAAATTCATCGGAGAGTCTTACTTCATTGCTCAGGAATTAATTTTCTTTGTAGCAATGAAGTAAAAGTGCGCTAAAATATTAAAAGAATATATAAAACAACCGTTAAGTAACTATAAACATTTCTAGAAACTTTTCTGGCAAAAAAAAGACAAGGAGTCTTCTCATGAATTTGGTCGAAGTATTTAAGCAAGGTGGCTTTATCATGTACCCGCTACTTATTTTTTCAGTAGCATTGTGGACAGTTGCAATTCAAAAAATTTGGTTCTTAATCAATTTTAGAAAACAAGCTAAATTCTTCTTCGATGAAGGAATGAGAATCATTCAATCAAAACGTTTTAACGAGATGGAATGGCTTTATAAAAACTGTCCTGAAATTATTGCAAAACCTCACTCTGCGATTTTCGAAGACGCTTCTTCATCAGAAGAATGGGATGCGAGAATGCAACGTCGTTTGAATGAAACATCGATGGGATTAAAAAAGAATCTTTGGGTTCTTGGTACAATCGGTTCCTCTGCTCCATTCGTAGGACTATTCGGTACTGTTTGGGGGATCATGGGATCATTCAAAGCGATCGGTGTTGCAGGTAAATCTGGATTCGCAGTTGTTGCGGGAACAATTTCTGAAGCACTAGTTGCAACTGCAGCTGGTATCTTGGTCGCGGTATTCGCGGTTATGTTCTACAACTATCTTCAAGTAAAAGTTTCTGAAGCACTAGCTGAATTTAAAAACGGCCTTGGTGACATGGCAGAATCTTTTAACGCTGCAAAGAAGTAAGGAGTCTCTCATGGCAATGGGTGGAATGAATAACAACTCGGGAGACGATGAAAATATCATGTCGGAGATCAACATGACTCCGCTTATCGATATCATGCTCGTTCTTCTGATTATTTTTATGGTGACTTCAACTGCGGCACTTGAGTCTGGTCTCGATATCGAGCTTCCAAAAACTCAAATTACGAATGAGAAGAAACAAGATGAGATTTTGATCATCACTTTAGACAAAGAAGGAAAAGTGGCGATTCAAGGAAAACAAGTTCCCGATGCTGAGCTTTCAACGATAATTACGAACAAGTTGAAAGAACTAAAAACGGAATCAGTGATCCTTGAAGGTGATACAAAAGCGTTTCTTGGAAAAGCAGTTGAGCTAATGGATATTGCAAAAGGCGCAGGCGCTAAGAACTTCTCAATCGCTGCTGAAGAAGACCCAAACAAAAAGAAATAATAAGCGAAAATAGTTAGGGCAAAGTATGAGTGCTGTAAAAAAACCGATTCACATTGCACCCCCGGGTGAAAGTAAAATGGAGCAAGAGACGAAGCGTTTTAACAAACGCGCGTTGATTGGAAGTGTGGTTATCCACCTTTTCTTCTTCCTCTTAAAACTTCCTCACCTGGAACTTGAACATAAACTTCACGACGATCCAAAATTAATTCCTATTAAAATGGAATTGGTGACTCCGCCGTCAAAGAGCACGCTTGTAAAAAATAAAGTTGTCGCTCCGGAAAAAGTGGAAGTGAAGGAACCAGTGAAAGAGAAAATTAACAACGGTACTGATCGCGCGATTAAAAACGCCGATCGCATCGGAGATAAAACTTCTCACAACACTGAGCCTGTTCAAAAAGGTGATCCGAAATCTAAAAAGAAAGAAGCTTATAAACCTGGAACTGACGTCAGAAAAACTGCAAAGACGACGGTGGGATCAGGATCAGCGGCTTCAAAAGTAAAAGCGACTAATGACAACACTGGTGGATCTGGTGACACTTATCACGGCGACGATTTCACAAACGTAACAAACTCAATCCTTAAAAATGGAAAAGGGTTAAAACGTTATGCTGAAAAAGGAGCTAAAGATGACGGTGGTGCCGGGAAAGGAACTGGTGGTGGTATTGGTGATGGTGTTGGCGGAGGAAATGGTGATGGTTTCATTACAGGTTCACCAAACGGAACTGCAAACCCTGCTAAGATCGCAACGAACGTTGGTAGTTTAACGGGAGCAGCGAAAGGAAAAATCGATTCACAAAGAGGATTCGATGGACTTGCGACAAAAGGAACAGTTTCTGTTGCAGGTATCCCAGTTGAAAAAATCGCTGTATCGACAATCGATCCGGATGCGATCAGAAGAGCTCTTCGCGATCACATTCCTCAATTCAGATACTGCTACCAAAAAGAATTGGATACATCTGAAAAACCAGAAGGTTTCCAAGGTGTCATGAATTTTAAGTTTACTATTGCTGATGGCGGAAACGTTTCAAAATCTTCGATTACATCAGAAGAAATTACTTCTGATAAAGTCCGCGAGTGTATGAAAAACGTTCTTCACGGAATTCAATTTCCGTCTCCAAAAGGCGGAAGAACTGTTGAAGTTAACCAACCGATGAACCTTTATCCGAAACGAATCTGATAAAATAAAAAAGGGCCTTCGGGCCCTTTTTTATTTACTTCTACATTGTATCACTCAATTTGGCCGTCGTTGAAATACTAATATCGACACGTCTATTTTTACGTCTTCCTTCTACAGTGTTGTTATCTGCAATGGGATTTTCTGATCCAAATCCTTTAGTAGATAAGCGCTTTTGATCAATCCCTAAACTTATTAATCTTTTTTTGACTGCATTTGCTCTCTTAAGCGAAAGTTTTTTATTATAACTTTTAGTTCCTCTGCTATCAGCATTGCCTTCGATTATGGCAACTGCTTCTGTGTTGTCATTCATGTAGTTAGCCGTTTGAGTTAGTTGCTCATTGTATTCTGGTTTGATCATTGCTTTATTAGAATCAAATTCAATAGTCAAAGAGGAGATTTCTTTTTGTTCTCTCAGTGTCGCTGCATTTGAAACAGAGACGACATCAGTATCATTCATTCCCACTTTTTCAGTGGGTGCTGGAGCTGCTTCTTTTTCTGTTTTATTAGTTGTGTCTCCTCCGAAATACCAAGTCAGTGCAAGTTGCGGATTGAGGATATGTGCTCGTGAGTCTGGCATATCACCCATAATTTTTGAAACGTATTGATAGTCAACAAGACCTGCTAATGAAAAATTTTGGCAGAGACCGTACTCCAGGCCAAGTCTTGCAAGTAAGGATAGTTTTAAACTGGCAGGATCAAAATTTTTAATTCTTGTGAAACCAAAACCTGCACCTACCACCGGAGTTAAATCACTGGCACCAGCAGTTCGCCAAAAAGCAAGCAAGTTGGCATTGTTGAATTTGACGGATGAACCTTTGAAGGCCTCATGTGAGACACCCAAATCCATTCCAAGGGCAGAGTTGAAGTGATAGCGGGCATAAATAGAAGCATCCCATTTGGCATTGTTTACATCGTTAAATGCATTTCCAAAAATAGGAATAGGAAAACCACCGCTAGCACCTAACCCAAACTTATGTGTCAGATCGTAGGCATAGACATTAGTAGTTTGAATAAACATTAGTGTCAGTAACATAAAAATTTTTTTCATTCATTTCTCCAGATAATTTTTGTGGATCAACTGCCCACAGTATTCAACTTAAATGGAGAACTTCACAATTTAAGATTTCTTTATTGAGAATATTGTTGATGAAAAAATAGATAATTTTTATGCTTGGACATCACAGTTGAATTACACCATCTTTAAAATCGTGTTGTATTCTTTTTCTGATACTGGATTTATCGATAAACGCGATCCCTTTTGCACAACAGGCATATTCGCCAGTTCTTTTTTTGCTTTCAAATCTGCGAGGGTCACAACGTGATCGAATTTCTCAACGAACTCTACTTCAACCATAAACCAACGAGGGTCTTCTTTAGTCGCTTTAGGGTCGTAGTATTCGCTCTTGGGATCGAATTGGGTTGGGTCGGGGTGTGATTCCTTACAAACGCGAGCAAGGCCTGCTACGCCCGGAATTTCGCAGCTGGAATGATAAAATAAAACGAGATCGCCTTTCTTCATATCATCGCGCATGTAATTGCGTGCCTGATAATTGCGAACGCCGTCCCAGCCAGATTTCTTTTTTGTTTTCAATGTATCAATAGAAAAAACGTCCGGTTCACTCTTCATCAGCCAATGCTTCATTATTTTTATCTCCAGTCTTTTAATGAATACTTGGCAATTATCTTATCGAGAGTTCCGTCCTTTCTCAATTCATCAATTCCATCGGTAAGAATTTTTGCGAATTCTTTTGAACGGGGATTCTTGGGAGAGAAGGCAATATAGAGATCATTGTCGTCTGTGCATCCTGCTTCTTCGTATTTATCGCGGATTTTTTCTTCGTGGACCATGTAATTAAACACGAATGGATTTTCAACGATGGTATCGACGACTCCGTCATCTAAACGTTTCAAGTTGACGGCGAGTGTATCTTTGCCGTGAGCGACTTCCGTGAGTTTTGGATTTTCACTGATGTAACTTGTGAGGGGAGCTGAGTAGGCATAGGCTTCTGCAACACCCAGTTTGCGCGTTTTAAGATCGACAATATCATTAAACGACCATTTGTCTTTTGCACGCACATAAAAGCAGTCGCGATTGCTTCCCATGCTTTTTTCAGGGTAGATGAAGTCGGGAGCATCAAAACGAGTTGTTGCAACGAGGGCCGTGGCCTTTCCTTTGCGAACGCTCTCTATCGATTTCGTCCAGGTGTTAATCTGGTAATCGATGTTGTGACCTTTTCTTTCAAAAATAATTTTTGCGACTTCTACCATGTAGCCCATCTTGGTCGAGCCCGGTTCACAATTAAACGGACACCACTTATCAGCGGTCATAATAATTGTTTCTGCATGGATGGTTGATGAGAAAACCAGAACCGTTAAGATGGTGGTGAAATTCCTAATCTTGCGCATACTTTTTCCCTTAATCCTTTATGGGTTTAAAAAAGTTTTAACAGTTTTAATGGATCACGTTCTATTTTTACTTCTGTTTGTTGCTTCTTTTTATCTTCACATAAAAGACTGTCTTTCTTTTGTGATTTGTTTTTGTTTTTACTTTTATTTTTTGGATCGAGAGGATTTCCGTTTTCATCCTTCATTTCCATGTTGAGATTTTTCTGAGCAGTCGAAGCAATTAACGATTGATCGATGGTCGCATCCACATTTTTTTTCGAGAGTCGTTGCTCACCAACGGAACTCTTGAGAAGATTATTTTTAATATCAAAGTCCATAGACTTCTTATTATAAATGAAAATTAATTGAGAGTGACATCAAGTTTTCCTCAAGCTAAATACGCTGGTTTAGCAGAGGATTCTTAGGGCATTAATATTTGTTGATATTTAAAACCGGCTAGATTTTTGGGCAAGATCAAGAGGCCACTTTTGTCGGGAAGAAATTCCACCATTCGACCGGATCATCTTCTAAAAGTCTGAGACAAAGTTCCGGACTCCACCGGGGTTTTTTAGGTGTTTTTAAAAGCTTCATATTGGCCGCTTTAAGCGACTTTGAACCTTTGTGAGTGTTGCAAGGGCGACAACAAGTCACGACGTTTTCCCAGCTTGTTTCACCGCTTTGTGAAACGGGAATAACGTGATCGAATGTGAGTTCGTTTGCTGGAAGCCTTGTTGAGCAATACTGACATTGAAATTGATCACGATAGAAAACATTCATGCGTGTGAATTTTACATTTTGAGAAAGTTTGTGAGTTTGAAAGAGACGAAGAACTTTGGGCAATTTGAAGGAAGTTGATACCGTACGAATCAATTTATCTTCGTAGTGGTCGACCACTTCGGCCCTTTCGGTCAAATAGAGAATCATGGCCTTCTGCCAAGAAATTATTTTAACCGGAAAATAGTTGCAGTCTAAGAGCAACGTCCTCATCTTTACTATTATAGCATATTTTTAAAGAGAGAAATGCGTGGTGAGGTTTTGTAATACTTTTTGCCACGTAGACTGCCCAAGACTTTTCTCATCGATCATTAAGTGATGATATTTCCTAGTAAGTTGACTTTCGTGGTTGGATACTTCTAGTAGTCTGCATTGAGGGAGATGAGCGCTGTATTCTTGAAGCTTGGTAGCGCTGACGAGTTCATCTTTTGCATTGTAAATGATGAGCGTAGGAAGTGTGAGCGATGATTGAAGTTCTTTTTGTAACTCCTGCATGACTTTATATTCAGCAAGTGTTGTGAAGTGGCGTTCGCGATAATCTTCCAGATTTAGACTCGGCAATCTTCCTTTCGGAAAAAATTTTGCGAGAATGGCAGGAAGTCTCGTATAAGGTTTTGTGTGTGAGGCCGGTGCAAAAAGCGCGAGCTTTTTAAAATCAGTTTTGGCATGAGTTGAAATGAAAGACATTCCTACAAGTGCACCAAGTGAATATCCTACAAAATAAAGCGGCAAATTGAGAACGTGAGCGTGTTCAGCTGCGGCCTCATAATCTTCACTGAAGTTTTCACTCCATTTTTTTGGATCATTGCCAAGAGCGAGGCGAAGAACATCGCATCTTTTATGCGCAAAGAATTTTGCGAGTTCATCCATTTTGCTCGCTTTTAAATTGAGACCGTGAGCAAGCAAGACAACTGCTTTTGTGTCCGCTTTAAACTCTGTATAGAACCATTTTGATTTTTCGACTGGTATTTGCAACATACTAGAAAATCTTAATTTGTTTTTTGTCCAATTTTAACTGGTAATTAAATTCTTTGAGCTTTGATGGGCTCCATTCCTTATTACCCATAATTTTTTCCAATTGTTCCAATTCATCCGGCGTATAAAGAGTGATGGCCTCGCCTGCTTTTTCATGACGGGCCGTTCTGCCGATTCTGTGAACGTAGGATTCAAAACTTTCCGGCGGATTGAAGTTGATGACGTGAGTGACGTGAGGAATATCGATACCGCGGGCAACAACGTCAGTCGCAACAAGAATCATCGCTTGTTTCAGTTTTAAAGCATCGAGTGCTTTTTTTCTTTGATGAGTGGTCATGTCTCCCTGGAGAGTAACGGCCTGATACTTATCTTCTGCCAACGCTTTTCCAAGTGCTGTTGCTTCTTCTTTTGTACGAGTGAAAATCAGACACGACTTCACTTTTTTATATTTTAAAAGAAAACGAAGGAAAGGATATTTAAGCTCCGGACTGATCGGACAAAAAGTTTCTGCAATTGTTTCTTTTGGTTTCGTATTCTGGAGTTGAACAACTTCAGCTTCCGGCAGAAAATCTTTAACGAGGCCTTGAACTTCTTCACTCAACGTCGCAGAGAAAAGGAGAGTTTGTTTTCTATTCATGCAGGCCTTGATCGCTTCCGTAAGTGCCGGAAGAAATCCCATATCCATTAATTGATCGGCCTCATCGAGTACGAGATAATCCACGCCGGAAAGATCGACCGTTTCTTTTTCGATATGGTCTTTCAGACGGCCGGGGCACGCAACAATCACATGGACACCTTTTTTCATGTCGAGTGCCTGTTCATTAAAACTTTTTCCTCCGTACAAACTCATACTGATGAGAGTTGTATGGCGGGCAGCTTTTTTTACGACTGCGAGAATTTGTTCTGAAAGTTCTTTGGTCGGAGTAATAATGAGAACTTTTGTCGGACGTTTTGGAGTTCCTACAATTTTATCGAGGAGAGGAAGGACAAAGCTCAACGTCTTTCCACTTCCTGTTTCAGAAATCCCGATAACGTTTTTTCCCGCTTGGATCAGCGGCATACATTCACTTTGAATTTTCGTGAATGTCGTAATTTTAAAATCGTCAGTGATTGCTTTTTGAATAGCTGGATTAAATTCCATATTTATTTCTTTGTTATTTTAAAGCAGTGGTGAATCTTCTGATCTCTAAAGTCTATCGGGATCGTTTTCGGCGTAATATCTTCTACGTGAGCGAGCTCACTGACTTTAGGATCGAGTTTGAATTTTCTTTTATTGTTGGAGAAGTAAAGAACGCCTCCGGGATTGAGAAGCTTTAGGCAATTCTCAACGAGGAACAACTGATCTTTTTCCACTTCAAAGTCGTCGTCCATTTTTTTAGAATTTGAAAACGTAGGCGGATCTAAAAAGATAAGATCGAACTTCGCAACGGATTTCTCCAAATACTCCAACGCACTTTGAACGATGAAGTTATGTTCTTTAAGAGAAATTTTATTGTGCTCGAAATTTTTTCTCGCCCATTCCTGATAAGTTGCAGATAAATCCACACTCGTTACGTGCTTAGCGCCACCGAGAGCGGCCATCACACTGACTGATCCAGTATAAGAAAAAAGGTTCAACACTTTTTTATCTTTTGCTTCTTTAAAGATCACTTGTCTCATTGGACGGTGATCGAGAAAAAGACCAGTGTCGAGGTAGTCGTGTAGATTGACGAGAAATTCTGCCTGGTGCTCCCGCACGCTTATGAACTCGTTTCTTTCTTCCAGACGTTCGTACTGTAAATTTCCTTTTTGTTTGAAGCGACTTTTGATGACGACTTTTTCTTCAGGAATATTGAGAACGTTTTTAACAGCGCTGATGATGAATTCGAAGTGAGTAAATTTCTCAGCGTCGATTTCGCTGTCGCGTTTTTCAAAAATGACGGAGTGATCTTTATAGATATCGACGATGAAAGGAAATTCCGGAATATCTTTTTCGTAAATACGAAAGGCCTCGATATTTTCACGTTTGGCCCACTTCATGCGGTGTTTGTAATTTTTAGAGAGTTTGTTTTGAATTGTATTTAAATCGCTCATTATTTATGCAACATCTTTTTTTCAAGCTTGATGACTTCTTCCAAACTTTGGTTGTGGAAACGAATACAGTAGTCACCGAGTTTCAGCGTGATGTCTGCATTGATTTTTTTGTGGATCCCAAAAGCTTCGAAAGAGTATTGAGGATATTTATCAATGATTTTTTGAAGCGGTTCTTTTGTCACGAACTCCACGTGCTCTAATCCGGACACGTAAGAATGGTTTGGTTTCGGCGATGGAAGCTCGACAAGATAGATTTTGCGATTTTTGAAAGTGATTGGCTCGTGAAGTTTATAAGTCGCAATCATGCGGCCATTGACCATCGATTCAATCAAAAGTTCGCCAAGTGGGGCAAGTTCTGTTTTCTTTGTTTCGTATTCACCTTGAGAGGACACGCGATAACAGATGTGATCGAGTTCGTATTTTTCAACGTCGAGTTCGATGTCTTCGAGCATCCCAAAAAGTTTATCCAAAAAAGACACAGGATCAGTAATAACTTCTGCGAGTGTTTTCATTATCTGTAATCCGAGTTTTTAAAGAACATGACAGTTGGATTTTTTTCCATGACTAGTTTCAAGTCCCATTCTGAACGAACTGAGAAACAAAGACGTTTCTTGTGATCGTAAACGATGTTTGAAGAGTTGTTTGAAACAAATTTATCCTGGTCTTTATCGTTTTCAAATTTCAACCAACGAATACCGACGAAGCTGTAGCCTTCGTAATCAGCGTGAACATTGTATTCATCTTCTAAGCGGTATTTAACAACTTCGAATTGTAGGGCACCAACGGCACCGAGAATTTTTTCTCCAGTCGAATGGCGGGTGAAAACTTGAACTGTACCTTCTTCTGATAATTGCAGTAAACCTTTTTCAAGTTGTTTTGCTTTCATTGGATCTTTGAGTAGTACTTTATTGAAAATTTCCGGAGCGAAGTTTGGAATTCCTGTGAATTGAAATTTTGATTTTTCAGTAAACGTATCACCGATCTGGAATTTTCCAGTGTCGTGAAGACCGATAATATCCCCAGGATACGCTTCTTCAGTGATCTCGCGATCCTGGGCCTGAAACATAAGGGGAGTAGGGATCTTCAATTCTTTATCAGAACGAACGTGATAAATTTTTTGATTGCGGGTAAATTTCCCGGAACACACGCGAAGGAATGCCACGCGGTCGCGGTGTTTTTTATCCATGTTCGCCTGGATCTTAAAAATAAATCCAGTGAACTCTGTCGTCGATTCTGGATCGACCATTTGTGTTTTTGAATCTGATTCGAAAGGAGCGAGCAATACTTCACGAGGTTTTGGTCCCGGAGCATTCGCTGCGATCATATCGAGCGTTTCTTTAACTCCGAAGTTGTTAAGAGCAGATCCGAAAAATACCGGCGTCTGAATTCCCGCTAAAAATTCTTCAGTTGAGAAATCACCGATGAGCGTTTCGACCATCTCTAATTCTTCTTGTAGAGTCGCGAGCAAAGCTGCTCCAATAAATTCCTTTACGTGTGGTGCTTCTAGATCAGAAGCATCAACAATGTTTGGTTTGAATGGATCTTTAGCATCTTTGAATGACATGATTTGTTTTGTTCTTAAATCATAAACACCTTTGAAGTCTGTTCCGGAACCAATCGGCCATGTCATCGGCACACATTGAATGTTTAAAATTTTTTCTATGTTTTCCAACAGGGCAAAAGGGTCCATTGCTTCGCGGTCATACTTGTTCATAAATGCCACGATTGGTGTGTCTCTCATACGACAAACTTCCATCAGTTTTATCGTTTGTGCTTCAACCCCTTTCGCTGAGTCGATCATCATGAGAACGGATTCAACCGCAGTGAGTGTACGGTAGGTATCTTCCGAGAAATCTTTGTGTCCGGGAGTATCGAGGAGGTGCATTGCTCGATCTGCATAAGGAAAGCTCATTACAGATGAACTGATTGAGATCCCTCTTTCTTTTTCGAGTTCCATCCAGTCAGACTTTGCGTAGTTTCCATCCTTGGCCTTGACCTTGCCAGTATCACGTATGACTTGACCAAACCATAATAGTTTTTCTGTCATGGTGGTCTTCCCGGCATCGGGGTGAGAGATAATGGCAAACGTGCAGCGTTTCGCGTTTTGTGCGTTTTCTAACATAGGGATTTTGTCCTGAATTCTTAGAGGTAAATATGACAAAATTTATCAGAGAAAATGGCAAAAAACAGCAAAAAATTCCTGTGCATTTCCGTTGGTATTGGGGAGTCGTATATAATTTTAAAATAAGTGCTTATAAATCCGAAGTGTTTATCAGAAATAAACATAAACAAGGTGCAGCTATTATGAGCAAAAAACTTTTAACGACTTTTTTTCTATCTGCAGTCTCCTTGCTAAGCACTTCGGTTGCCAATGCAAAGCTCATTCAAATTCTTCATACAAATGACACTCATTCTTATTTAGATAATGCCCATCACCAGAACGATGTTGGTGGTGCTGCTCGCTTAAAAAGTTTAATTGACTATTACAAGAATCAGGCGACTGAACAAGGCGTGAAAACGATCGTCATGGATGCAGGAGATTTTACAGAAGGAAATCTTTATTACATGGCCGATCAGGGAAGAAAAGTTTTCGAAGTTCACAATGAAATGGGTTACGACGTTGGGGCCATCGGAAATCACGATTATTTAATGGGAACGCGCGATCTCGATAAAATTTTAGGCGAGATGGATATGAAGTTCTCTCTCATTTGTGCCAACTTGAAAATGAATTATGACTTCAAAAATATCCGCGCGAAAATTAAACCGTACACAGAACTTGAAATTGAAGGCGTAAAAATCGGAGTTCTGGGACTTACGACAAATGAAATTTTTTATAAATGGCGTTTTGAAGGTGGGGCGGTAACGAACCCTTACAAGGCCGCTCAAAAATACGAAAAAATATTAAAAGAAAGAAAAAACGATTTTATCATTGCCCTTACACACATTGGTGTTTTAAACGATATCAAGCTTGCTGAACGCACGAAATACATTGACCTCATCGTCGGTGGTCATTCGCACACAGCACTTTTTAGACCTTCATACGGTGTGAATAAAAATAAAGTTTCTGTGCCGATTGTTCAAGCGGGAATGCACACTGAATATCTGGGAAAACTCGTGATCGACGTTGAAAAAGGTCGTCCGTTAAAAGTTGTTTCATACGAACTTGTGCCGGTGAAATACGAAGCTCACGATCAAAAAATTGCTTCAATTGTCGAAGAAGCAAACAACGATCTTGATACTGCTTACGGAAAAGAATGGCTCGATGAAAAAGTTGGTTATTCTGATTTAAAAACGAACGATAAAGATGGATCACGTAAGTGGGCCTACTTCATCACAGATGCGATAAAAGAAAAAGCAGGAGCGGATATTGGAATTCACACTCCGCCAATGAACGGAGAAGATTTTCCTGTAGGAAATATCGATCGCCGCGATCTTTTTAACTCAATTCCTCGCGTATTTGACCTCACTGAAAAATACGGATGGACGATTTACACGACAAAAATCAAGGGAGTGTGGTTGCGTATGGTGTTTGAAGCACTCACGCACTTTGGACAACCACTTACATTCTCCGGTCTTGAAATGGGTTACACTAAAACTGAACACGGAATTAAAATTAAACATCTTCTCGTGAATGGAAAACCAATCAATCCATTTAAACTTTATACGGTTGCGTTCACGGAAGGAATTGTTCGCGGGGCCGTGGGAGTGAGTCCGTATACGACAGCACTTCTTCGCAATCCGAAAAATACAAAATATAAAATTTGGGCGACTCTGGAAGAAAAAGTCGGACAAAGTATGAAAGGGCTCAATATAAATAAAGTGAGCGAAGACAATCACCTTTTGATCATGCCTAATAAAGATGCCGAACTAGTAGAATAGCTAGTTTAAAAAAAAAGGGCCTTCATGATGAAGGCCCTTTTTTATTTTACCAAACTTAGGCACGGTTATGTGCATTTAAAATTTCATGTGTGACATCAGAAATCGTCATACGCGACAACTTCACCGGATCAATGACGTTAGAAAAAGTTTCAGGAAGATGATTAATCTTTTCCATGAATGTTAAATCTTTGTTCGCAAGAACTTCATCAACCTTTTTAACAGGCGTGAAATGCGGAGCTGTTCTTAACACATGCGGAGTTTCGTTAATCACTTCAAGAATTGAATTAACAACGTCTACGAAGCGATCAAGCTCAGCTTTGCTGTATGATTCAGTTGGCTCGATCATCAGACCATAAACTTCCGGGAACGCTACAGTTGGAGCGTGAAGACCGTAATCTAAGAAGAGCTTTCCGATTTTTGCAATCGCTTGAGCTTTTGGTGTTCCACCTGTTTCAATGCGGGCAAAAGTATCTTTTGTGATTGTGAGAATGAATTCGTGCATGCGAACTTCGTTCTCGCAGTTTTCCGGAAGACTTGGATAACTTGTTTTTAGTTTTTCGTACAAGTAGCGTGCAGCGAGAACGGCCACACCTGACATGTCTCTCGTGCCTTCGCTACCAAGCGATTTGATGTAAGTGTACGCGCGAACTTTGTGAGCGAAATTTCCGAAGTGACGATGGAATGATCCAATCGACTTCGGCGATTTTTCCAAATCAAAAGTTCCGTCTGCTTTTTTCACAACCAGAATTCCCGGAAGGAATTCTACAAGGCGATGTGAAACAGCAACGATACCGTCACCTGGTCCACCACCTCCGTGAGGAATCGTCCACGTTTTGTGAAGATTGTTGTGAACAGCATCGACGCCCATTTTATTGAGGTCGATCCATCCAGCGATCGCGTTCATGTTCGCTCCGTCCATATAAACGAGTCCGCCTACACCGTGGATGAGGTCTGCCATTTCTTTGAAACGCGTTTCGAAAATTCCCGATGTGTTCGGGTTCGTTACCATGATACCAGCGATGCGTTTATTGTATTTTTCAACTGCGCCTTTAAATTGATCGAAATCAATTTGGCCGCGAGCATCTGCTTCGATCGTTACGATTCCGTATTGAACACCGTCGAGCGTTTTTGTTTCAAATCCGGCCATTGTTGCAGTTGCTGGATTTGTTCCGTGAGCAGATCTTGGAATAAGAAGAATATTTCTTGTTTCTGCTTCACCATTATTTCTGTGGTAGCCCTGGAAAAGTTTTAATCCAACCAATTCTCCTTGAGCACCAGCAACCGGTTGTGTTGTCACAGCTGGAAGACCAGTGATTGATTTAAACATTTCCTGAATGCCGTAAAGAACTTCCAAACATCCTTGAGCATCTTCGATTGGAGCTTGCGGGTGAACGTTTGTGAATCCAGCAAGGCCTGCGGCGTAGTCATTGATGTACGGATTGTATTTCATCGTACATGAACCAAGTGGATAAATATTGTCATCCGGACTTACGTTGAGATCAGCGAGATTTTTGTAATATGTCTTTAATTCGTCCAGTGAAAAGTTGGGTAGTCCAACTTCAGATGTTCTGATGAAATTTTCTGGAATTTCCGGAACGAATTCATCGTTTTCTTCTGCTTCAAAATTATCGCGGAAGAATGTTTCTAATTTTTCCAGATCTTCGTCTGAGTGAACATCAAAGAATGAAAGAAGAAGCAGGTTGCGTCCATCTTTTAAACGATCACTTACATCTACACCAAGTTGAAGATTTGCTTTCGCCGCTTTCTTTTGTAGTTCAGAAACTTTTACAGGAAGTTCAAGAGTAAATTCGTTGTAGAACGGAGTTGAAGGAAAAGCGAGTTTCACTCCCTTAAATTGTGTCAGAACCTGCGCCATTTGTAGGGCGTAGTCGTGACCGATAAGTGCCGATTCAGTCATTCCTGTTTCACCGCGAGCGAGGATTGCAGCTCCTGCAGCTGAAGCAACAAACGATTGGTTTGAACAAATGTTCGATGTCGCTTTTTCACGGCGAATATGTTGTTCACGTGTTGATAAAACCATACACAAACAATTTTTTCCGTCGATATCTTTTGCACGACCAACGAATCTTCCGGCAGTCGAGCGGATATCGTTTTTATTATTTTCGTTGTAACGGATTCCAAAAATTCCAAGACCCGGGCCTCCGAAGTTTGGCCCGATCGCAAGGTGTTGTCCTTCACCGACAAGCATGTTTGCCCCTTGCTTGTTTGATCCATACTCCACTGGAGGAATAAGACCTTCTGAAGCAAGTAACATTGGATCGATGAGTGCAATCGATTGCACTTTTAATTCCGTACAAAGATCTGTCAGCTCGTGAACGTCTTCAAGATTTCCTAAGTTGTTTACTTGTGGAAACGCGATACACGCGAGGTTTGTTCCAAGCTCTTTTGCCATTTTTCTAGCGACTTCAATATCTGTGATCCCAGTTTCGATAGAGGTTGGAATCGTCACAATTTTTACACCAGTTTCTTTCGCGTGCGTGCGAAGAACTTCAATGTCGCCTGGATAAATCGATTCGCAAACAAGTGCAGTATTCGATCCTTTTACAAGTCTCGTTGCTGTGTTGATGGCCTCGAACAATGTTGTCGAACGATCGTAGAAAGAAGCATTGATCGCTTCAAATCCAGTCAGCATTGAAAGAGTTGAAGAGTAAATCCAAAGTGTGTTCAATGTCCCTTGCGATCTCTCCGGTTGGTATGGAGTGTACGCCGTTGTGAGTCCGCGAAGATCACAAACGTAAGGAACGATGTCTTGAACTTTATAATTTTTTAAACCGTCACCGATGAACGATGTCTTTAAATTATTTTTTGCAGCGAGAGTTTCCATGTGAGCGATCAGATCGTTGTAACCTAATTCTTCACAAACAACTGGCGCCTTATCAAATTTCACATTGTCTGGAATGTGAGCGTAAAGATCTTTCAGTTCTTTTAATTTGATTGTCGCAAGCATCTCCGCCTGCTCAGCTTTACTAGATGAAATATAGTATTTTGTTAGCTCGCGTTTCAGTTTTTTTGGGTTGTAGGGTAGGTGAGAAAAATTGCTTTCAGAACTCATAGAGCACGTCCTTTTAAAATAATAAATTTGCAAGTATAATGGCCAAAATGAATGAATTAATAAAGCTAAAAATGAGCGATGTTGATCGCGATTTGTGGCCGCCATTTTTAGAAGCTGCACTTGCTGATCTAAATCAGTTTGGTCTGGTGCTTGAGTCAGAGCGTAAGCTCTGTGAAAATTGCGATTATTTGTTTTTTTCCGAGGGAAAATTACAATTTCATTCGGTCGACTTAGGAAATATGTGTTTCGATTTCGCGGACACTTGGGCCTATCATCAGAGACAAAACTACGCATTATCGAAGGAACCACTCGCACGCGCGCTCGGAATTAAGGGCGAAACTAAACCAATTGTATGGGATACGACGTGCGGAACAGGAAAAGATTCTCTTCTGATCAAATACTATGGCGCAAAACTAAAATCTTTCGAGCGTCACCCTGCCATTTATTTACTTTTGACTGACGCAAAAAGACGATTTCCTCTCGATTTTGACATTGCCTTCGCAGATGCCTCACAGCTCACTTTTTCTGAAGAAGAACGCCCTGATGTGATCTATTACGATCCGATGTATCCCGAAAAAACTGGTTCAAAAAAATCTGCACTTCCTCGCAAAGAAATGCGCATTTTTAAAGAAGTTGTAGGCGAGGACCATGATTCACGCGAGTTTTTAGAATGGGCCTTGAAGACGGCGCGCGAACGTGTTGTTGTGAAGAGGTCGTTGCATGCTCCGCCGGTGAAGGAGAAGCCGACTGCGTCTTATGAAGGGAAGTCTACGAGATATGATATGTATAAAATATTCAGTTAACTGTTGGCCGTCATCGGTTGGCCGTTGACAGTTAACTGTTTACCGTCGACCGTTAACTGCCAACTGCCAACTGCCAACTGCCAACTGCCAACTACTAACCACCAGACCGCTTTGTCTTAAACCCAATCTTCGCTAAAAACACTTCAACCTTCTCCCTCTGATCCCCTTGCAATTCAATCTGCGCTTTCCCTTCCTTCTTAAAAGTTCCACCAGTACCACAATGATTTTTGAGTTTCTTTGCGAGGTCTTCGAAATAGGGAGGATTTTGCGGTAGTTCGTGGATAACTGTGACGAGTTTTCCTCCGCGCTGATTTTTTTCGAGCTTAATTTTAAGAGTCGTTTTTTCTGGAACAACTGTGATCGAGGCCAGCGGAGAATTCACGCATTCACAGGGATCTTCGCCGCACTTTTTACAAAGTTTTAAATGAGAGCCGTCGCTGGAATAGACAAGTCTTGTCTCGCTTTCTTTCGGTTTATTTTGTTTCATTTTTAGAGTCTTTTGGATTATGATTTTTCAATCTATCACTATTAGTAAGGATTGTACACCAATGGCAAATGGAAAAAAATACGACGTATACGGAATTGGAAATGCTCTTGTCGATATGGAATTCGAAGTAGAAGTTGAATTCTTAAAAAGCGCAGGAATTGAAAAAGGGTTGATGACTTTGGTGGATGAAAATCGCCAGACAGAAATTATCAATACACTTCATGGGATTCAACACAAGCGTTCGTGCGGAGGATCTGCTGCGAACACAATGATCGCCGTCTCTCAATTCGGTGGGAAAAGTTTTTATTCGTGTAAAGTGGCGAGCGATGAAACAGGAAATTTTTATTTCAAAGATTTAAAAGAAAACGGTGTTGATACAAATCTGGCAAACGGAAATCTTGAAACAGGAATTACTGGAAAATGTATTGTACTCATCACTCCGGATGCAGACCGCACGATGAACACATTCCTGGGAATTACACAAAATATTTCAACCAAAGAACTCGTTGCAGAGAATATTAAAAATTCAAATTACGTTTATATGGAAGGATACCTCGTTGCGAGCCCTACGGGAAAAGCAGCGGCAATCGAAGCGCGCAAAGTGGCTGAAGCCAACAATGTTAAAACAGCACTTACATTTTCAGATGTAAACATGGTGAACTTCTTTCATGATGGATTAAAAGAAATGGTCGGTAACGGCGTTGATCTTTTATTCTGTAACGAATCTGAAGCATTCGCTTATACAAAAAAGACAACAGTTCCTGAAGCTGCTGCTGAATTAAAGAAAATTGCAAAAGCTTTTGCGATCACTCTTGGGCCAAAAGGAGCTTTCCTTTTTGACGGCAATAAAGATGTTTACGTTGTGACGACTCCGGTTGAAGCAGTTGATACAAACGGTGCCGGAGATTTATTCGCCGGAGCTTTCTTGTACGCTATCAATCAGGGAATCGGTTACGCTGAAGCAGCTAAACTTGGATGTATGGCCTCTTCACAACTCGTTACTCAATTCGGTGCTCGTCTGAGACGTGAGCAGGCACTGGAAATTAAATCACGCGCACTTTAATTAGAAGGAAGTTAAAATATGTCTCGTACACTTATTAAAACTATTTTTAGCGAAAATATCGTCGACACTGATGCCACTGTAAAAGGATGGATCAGATCAGTTCGTAATTCAAAAAAGTTTTCTTTCGTTGTTTTGAATGATGGATCTTCACAGGATTCACTTCAAATCATCGTTGATGAAGTTCTTCCAAACTATGCGGAAGTTTCTAGTTTGTTGATTGGTTCAGCAGTTTCAATCACTGGTCGTCTTGTTATGGGCGGAGGAAAAACAAAAGCTCCTGAAATGCAAGCGAAGTCGGTTGAGATTATCGGAAAGACAGATGAATCTTACCCGCTTCAAAAGAAAGCAACGTCACTGGAATTTTTAAGAGAGCAAGCTCACTTGAGAATTAGAACAAATACATTCGGTGCAATTATGCGTGTTCGTCACCATCTTGCAATGGCGACTCACGATTTTTTCTCGAAGCGCGGATTTTTCTATTTAAACTCGCCGATTGTTTCTGGAGTTGATGCTGAAGGAGCAGGAGAGATGTTTACGATCTCAACACTTGCTTCTGACATTACAAAAGCTCCAAAAACAAAAGATGGCAAACTTGATTTCACAAAAGATTATTTTGGAAAAGAAACATTCCTTGCAGTAACAGGACAACTTGAAGGTGAGTGTTACGCAATGGGGTTGGGAGCGATTTATACTTTCGGTCCAACATTCAGATCAGAGAACTCAAATACAACTCGTCACTTGTCAGAATTCTGGATGATTGAACCAGAAGTGGCGTTTGCTGATTTAGATGAAATCGCGTCTCTTGCAACTGATTACATCAAGCACCTGATTGCTTACTCGCTGGAACACGCAAGTAAAGAACTTGAATTTTTATTCTCGCGTGAAGAATCGACAGCTCCAGCAAACCACATGGAAACACTAAAACACGTTCGCGATTCAAAATTCGTGCGCGTGACTTATACAGAAGCAGTAGAAATTCTTTCAAAAGTAGATCCGAAAGTTAAAAAATTCGAATACCCGACAGAGTGGGGAAAAGAACTTCAAACAGAACACGAGCGCTACTTAGCTGAAGAGCATTTCAAAATGCCGGTGATCGTTACTGATTATCCAAAAGAATTTAAAGCGTTCTATATGAAGTTAAACGAAGACAAAAAAACTGTTCGCGCGATGGATATTCTCGTTCCTGGTATTGGAGAAATCATCGGTGGATCTCAACGTGAAGACAAACTTGAACTTCTCGAAAAGAGAATGGAAGAACTTAATATGCACAAAGATCCATTGTGGTGGTATCTGGACCTTCGTCGTTTTGGTTCAGTTCCTCATGCTGGATTCGGACTTGGTTTTGAACGCGCGCTTATGTACATCACAGGGATGAACAATATTCGCGACGTGATACCTTTCCCTAGGACACCAAAGAATTGTGACTTCTAAAAAATTTAATCTCGAGGGAGCAAGGAGCGAAACTCCCGGCGTCCTCGAGACCATTCATTTCAATAATGCCGGCTCGTCACTTCCGACGGCCAGAGTTCTCGACTCCGTAATTAATTATCTCAAATGTGAATCCATGATCGGTGGTTATGAAACTGCCGGCCGCTATTCTGAAGCTCACCAAAACATTTATTCATCGGTTGCAAAGTTGATTAATTCAAAACCGACAGAGGTTGCAATCGTTGAAAGTGCAACTCGCGCCTGGGATCTCGCTCTTTCAAGTATTCCTTTCAAAAAAGGCGATATCGTTCTTGTGACTCACTTCGAGTATATCAGCAACTACATGGCGCTTTTGCAATTGAAGGAACGAATTGGCATTGAAGTAAAAACGATTCCCAATGATGAGCACGGAGAGTTTTCACTCCCGCATTTAAAACAAGAATTAAACGAGCGGGTGAAGCTTGTTTGTCTTTCTCACGTGGCCTCGACGAATGGAATGATCGCCGATTTAGATGGCGTTGGAAAACTTATTAAAGCAGTCGGTGCTTATTATCTTCTCGATGGTTGTCAATCGATCGGACAAGTTCCCATCGATGTCGAAAAACTTCAATGTGATTTTCTGTGTGCCACTGGAAGAAAATTTTTGCGTGGCCCTCGCGGCTCAGGTTTTCTTTATGTGAGAGAAAGTGCACTTAAAGAATGTGAACCGCTCTTTCTCGATTTTTCGAGTGCGAGTTTAAATAAAGACAGCAAATCACTTACGCCGAATTCAACGGCAAAGCGTTTTGAGAATTTTGAAATGAGTTACGCCGCTCGCATCGGTCTCGGTGTTGCAGTCGATTCAATTCTTGAATACGGAATGGAAACTCTTTCTGAGAAAATTTTAGAGAATGCCCGATCGTTAAGAACTGAACTTGCAAAAATTCCGGAAGTCACTTTGAGAGACACTGGAAGATTGCAGGGAGGAATTGTCACGTTTTCGATTCAAAACACTGAACCTAATATCTTCGCCACTTATATGCGGGAGAGAAAAATCAATCTCTCAACGACGCCAGATACCTTTGCTCTCGATCTACGCGCTCGAAAAGTTCCCGGTATCATCCGCGCTTCACTTCATTATTATAATTCCCCAGAAGAAATTCAAAAATTCCTTCTGGAGTTAAAACAATTCTTAAAGCATTAATTCAAATTAAGCGTTCGCTGGAGGAGGAGTGGTATTTCCACCGCCCTGGCCGCCTTGATTATTTCCGCCACCACGATTTTGATTATGATCGCGACGTTGACCTTGATTCTGGTTTCTATTCTGGTTGTTGTTGCGATTTTGATTCGGGTTTTGGTTTCTATTTTGATTTTGTTGACCGCCACCTTGAGCATTTTGCTGACGGTTTGGGTTGTTATTGTTTTGAGGTTTGTTGTTTTGCTGACCGCGATTCTGATTATTGTTTCTATTATCGCGATTGCCCTGGCCTTGAGCTTGTTGATTATTCCCACCGCGGTTTTGGTTATTGTCGCGACGTTGCCCTTGGTTTTGATTTCTGTTCTGATTATTGTTGCGATTTTGATTCTGATTTCTATTAGGCTGCTGTTGTTGAGCAGATCTTGCTTCCGCTTTTTCAACATCAGTTCCTTCTTCACCGTCTTCAATCTCTTCGAAATCAGCATTCTTTTTGAAAAACTCAGCATCATTTTCATCGAGAACTTTATCAGTCGTTGCAATCGCATTGTGTTCCATGAACTTATCAGCACGCATTTGTTCTTCAGGTGTAAGCCCGATGACTGCTTGAGTTTCGTTGATGATGTTGTCGAATGTGTCCGGGAATTTATATTCGCTTCCTAGATCTGACTCTTTGCCATTGTATTGATTGACAGAGTAACGACGTCTGATCCCCGCGTCTGTGAGCATTTCGAATTGCTCAACGAGGATGTTCAGCTTGTTTACTTTTCCTTTGTCGCCGTTGTTTGTACGAATGAAAGAACCTTCGCGTGGAAGATTTTTTCTTTTATCAGAATAAACATCGTCTTCGTAGCGAATACAACATTTGATTTGTCCGCAAACACCGTTCAGCTTACTTGGAATAAGCGCGAGGTTTTGGTTCTTCGCCATTTTTATTGAAACGTTTCCGTAATTTTTTAAGAATGATGAACAGCACGTTTGCAATCCGCAAGCTCCGATAGATCCAAGAGCAGCAGCGCGATCGCGCACTGAAATTTGTCTAAGTTCAATACGCATCTTAAGTTCGTAAACGAGATCTTTTACCAGGTCTCTAAAGTCTACGCGCGCAGGAGCATTGAAATAAAAAACGGCCTTCTTACCGAATTGAGTGAACTCAACGTGTGTGAGAACCATGTCCAGTTTGTATTTTTCAATCAGGTGCAAACAAATAACTTCTGCACGTTTTTCTGAATCGCGGAATTCAGCCTGCGCTTTGATGTCTTCTTGAGTCGCCACTTTTGCGATAGAACGAATCGG
The DNA here is from genome assembly GCA_966211875.1 of uncultured Bacteriovoracaceae bacterium. GTDB lineage: Bacteria > Bdellovibrionota > Bacteriovoracia > Bacteriovoracales > Bacteriovoracaceae > Bacteriovorax. The sequence continues at coordinate 141,225 of CBIHNP010000008.1, read as the reverse complement.
AAGCATTGATTTATTAAATGTCACTTCATAGGGAAATGAGTTGATATAACCAACCGTCATTCCACGGTCGCTCATCGCTACAACTTTCTGGCCGTAAGCGAATTTTCTTTTTCCTACAAGGAAAGGAAACGAGCGCGCATTGCCGGGAAAGCGTACGCGAATCATTGTAATTTTTTCGCCATCTTTAAAACGCGAGTTTTCTTTTTCATCTTCTGAAGCTTCTGATGACTCTTCGTCATCTGATTCATAATCAGAATCGATGTTGATGTCGCTATCGTTTTCCGTTTCGGTAATTTCGATTTCTAGATTTTCAACTTCTTCAGTTGTTTGGTTTTGAGTCGTATCAGTTAGCATATAGGGTTCGTTACTTCTTTTAGAGTTTGTTAAATACTAAATATTATTTCGTTTTTTGCGAATAATGTCACGGCCAATGGCATAAGATTAAGCTATGTTTCTGTCCTTTTCGTTTAGGAGAAAAAGGCCGAAAGGCGAGAGAGTTTGGAGTTATTGAAAGCGCTTCTTGTTTCGTAGTCTTTTAAGATTTTAAGGAGCTCATCGAGCTTTTTGTAAGCGGCAGGATTGTTTTTGCTCTCTGCAGTACATTGGGCAAGACATTTCTCAATAGCGTATTCAATAAATTTCTTTTCTTGTAAGTCCTGAGCGTCTCCGAATTCACTTTTTAAGTAGGCCAGTAATTCTTGAGGTGATTCGAGCTTGGAAAAATCCGGCCCCGCTTGTTTCTCTAATGATCCAATCGAGTCTGTCTCCGTCAGTTTGAGTTTTACGGCGCGACTCAAAACGGTCTCTAGAAGTTGAGCATTGTCAGGGACAAGCAGGATTAAACAAAAATCGCTTCCGAGTTCTTCAAAAACTTTGAGCAATTTATTTGAAACGATGACCGAGAGATCCTGGGCATCGTAGAGAAAAATAAACTTTTTTTCGAGCGCGAGCGGGCGATAGTTGATGAATTTTAAAAATTGCAAAATACCAGGCGAGTCGACTTTGTAGTCGTTTTCTTTTTCGCCTTTTTTAACTTTTAAAACATCGGGATGATCCGCGATAGGAGTGAGTCCTTTTAAAAAAGAATTCACCCAAACTTCAGGGTCTGTTTTTTCTGAATCGTAATTGATTAAATAAACCGACGCGAGAGTTTTCTCGCGGACTTTTTTTAATAAAATTTGTTCCAGAGTTTGCACTTTCTATTCTTCTACAGTTTCGTCTTTATTGTTAATCAAGCGCTCAACCACACTCAAAATAGAATCCGTTACTTCGTCGAGTGATCCTTCTGCGTTTAATTTCAAAATGCGATTCGGGAAAAGTTCGTACATAAGATCGTATCCCACAACAAGTTTCTTGTAGAATTCAATTCCTTTCGCTTCGAAATAATCCTTAGGTGCATTTCTCATCTTCTGTCTCTTCTCAGAAGTCTCAACATCAATTCGCAAATAAAAAGTGAGGTGAGGCACGAGGTTGAGAGGGAAGATGTTGTGAATTTCTAAAACTTCAGCAACGCCTAGTCCGCGCGAGTGCCCTTGGTAGACAAGTGAGCTGTCGATATAACGATCGCAAATGATCACAGTGTTTGGCACTGCTAATTCTTTTAAAATAACTTCTTTTAAAAGCTGTGCGCGAGAGGCCGCAAAAAGATGAGCTTCAGCAAGCGGAGTGATTTCTGTTTTTGTTTCTAAAATTGCTGAACGAAGTTTTTCCCCAAAAGGAGTTCCACCTGGTTCGCGTAAGATAAGGACACGAAAGTTTTTTCCTTCAAGGAAAGTTTTTAATCTTGTAATTTGAGTCGATTTTCCAGCACCTTCGATTCCTTCGAAACTTAAAAAGAATGATCCTGGAAAAGCAGGAGCGCGAAACGCGCTGAGAAGTTCATGAGTAATCTCTTTCATATTTGTCCTGTGTTAAGGTCAGGACATTTTACCTGTAACAGTGGCGAAAGAGCAAGATTTCAGAGCTAAAACGAAAAAAGCTCCAATGGAGCTTTTTTTGTTTTAGTTTGAGATTTCCTGATTAAAAAGAGTATCATTTTGAGGCGTAGGCCCCGGTTCTCCGCCAGCATTATCAAAATTTTCTTTCGAAATTTGTGATCTCACCGGGTCTAATTCCATTGGGGTTGCGTTATCGTAGTAATAGTTTGCATCTTCCGCACTTACTCCGTTGTCACCAGGTTCTGCAACACCTTCTTTGAATTTCGCAGTATCCATAAATGATTTTCTCGCAGGCATTCTCACTGGGCGAACAGGATTCATCGGACGCGTTTCAAATTTTCCCATACGTCTTTGATCATTCACACCGTTATTTCTCATGCGAGAATCAGAAGATTTATCCATAAAAGGAGTTGTTGTTTCAACAGGTGTTAAAACTTCCGCTTGTTCTCCGACTGCATTTGTTTGCGGAGTTGATCCAAACGGGGAACTCAAATGATTTTTAATATTGTAAAGGAAGTACACAATTCCAATGACAGAGGCGACTAAAAGCCATTTATAGAGAGTCGATGAACCCGCTTTTTTGTTCATCTCATCCTGATAAGAAACTTCTCGTTCGCGCTCGATCGCTTTTCCGCGTTTTAAATTTCCGAGGAAGGCGAGAGAACTCATTGCATCCGTTGTTTCACCAATTGTATTTACACTTTCACTTGGTCTTTGCAAAAATTCATTCGAAGGCATACCTGGAAGTTGAGAACTTTCTTTCAATGTACGTCGATCAAATCCGTCGACTTGATAAAGTTTAATCCACGTATGTCCGGCATTAAATGAAACTGTATCTGTTAAAAGAATTTCTTTTCTCTCGACCATTTCAACAAGTTCATATTTTTCATACGGTCCTGTCTTTTGTCCTTTCTGAAGAAGATAAAATTGCAAATCGTCAGCGTCTTTTAAACTCTCAGCAGAAATGAGTTGCGGTTTTCTACGTTGAAAGAATGGATGCTCATAAATATTTTTCCATTCATCGCTGTCGATATTTCTTACGAAATAATTTTTTGCTTCTTCTTCATGTTCAAAAACATAGGCCTTGAGATCATAAAGAGAGATGAATCCTAAACTTGCTTCAGCATCTTTGATTTCAAAAATGTGTTCGCGCATTTCTACAGCTGCTGTGATTTCAGTCTCTGTAAAAATGATGTCCTTTAAGTAAGTTTGTAAAACGGCCAGATTGTTTTGTGCCATAATTTCATCCCTAATATTCAAAAGCATTTTTAAATAAAAATGCAGTACTACAGATGTTTTATCGGCGATTGATCGAGGAAGCTAAAGAGCGCGGAAATAAAAAAGGCCAGTGTAATGACTGGCCTTTATACTCAGGTATTTTTAAGTTCTAAGAATTAAAGAGCTGCATCGATGTAAAGAGCGAACTCTGGATAATGAGCTTTCTTAGAGAAGAAAGTTTGGTAAACAGTGTGGTGGAAAAGTTCACTTCCAATTTCGCCCGTTACAGTAAGTTTAGGCGTGAATGCGTAACCAATCCCAGCGTAGTGTTCGAACCAGTCGTCTTTACCTCTGATCGCATTGAACGATTCAGTGTGGTAGTACTTCAATTGGTAATATGTATTTACTTTATCAGTCCACTGGTAGTTAACGTACGCCACGTTCATTTCGTGTGAAGCTGAGATATCGTGAGCTGTTGCACCTGTTGAAGTGTTGAGAACGATATCGTCAGTAAACATATAAGAAAGTTTATCTGTTAATTGCAAAGTGATTGTCGGAATAACTTCTAAGCTGTGTTTCCATGTCGTCGCTTTTGCTCTGATTGGATCATTGTAAAGATATTGAACAAATAAAGATCCGCTATGCTTTCCGTAACTTTTAGAAATTGTCGTGAACACACGATCGTTTCCTTTTGAAAGAACAGGGTAGCCATCTCTACCTAAATAAGTTCTTGTGTTGAACTGTCTTCTACCGATACCGGCCTCTAGACCAACACCATTTTCTTTTTCAGTTAAGATGTTTTTACGAGTAAGAGTGAAAAGGGCGCGGTAGAAACTATTGATGTATGTCCCATCTTTGTGGTCAGCTGCATCTGTATATTTAAATTCTGCAGTTGAAAGCACTTGCCAGTTTGGTGTTGGCTTATAAATGATTGTCGGGTTATGAAGTACTGAGAAATCTTTGATCGCGTGATCATCTGGGTTCTCGCTATCAACATCTCTTCTAGTGAAATAATTTTCACCGTGGTACGAAGCAGAGAAATGGTCTCTTAAATATTTTGTTACTTTTTCTACTGTGCTTTCTTCTTTTGCAGTTTCAGCAACAGAGCGTTTTACTTCTTCATTTTTTTTCGTTTCAACTGGTGCAGTTACTGTTGTTGCAGCAGTTGTTGTATTTGTTGCCGCCGCAGCTTCAACAGCTTTAGGTGCCTTCTTTTTCTTCTTTTTCTTTTTTACTACTGGAGTAGTCGTTGTTGATGATGTCGAAGAATCATCTGGAGTCGTCGTGCTTTGTGCGTAAACTTGACCTGAAACTAGTAGCGCGGTCATGAGTAAAATCTTTGCGTACATTGAAATGGCTCCCCTTTTTTCGCGTGATCGCTTTTTGTCTTAAAGTTGTTTTTTGTTACTGTTTAAAAAAGTTCTCTCTCACTTTTTTCAATTTAGGGAGTAGGTTACGATTGTATTACTCTATAAATAGAAAAAGATATTCTTATGTTTTTTACTCAAGAATACAACGACGTTTTAACTAGTTGTTGTAGATTTGTGGACATTGTAAGAATTAGTAAGAAAAAGAGCGCGATGAATTAAGAACCAAAAAAATTTTGTCCACTTTTTTAAAGCTACAGTGACAAGCTGGCCCTACTCTGGGATTCTTTATCATTATGTCTTATTTTTTTTTCATCCTTATTTTGGTTTTTGCCGCGATTGTTCGCGTTCCTTTGTCTGTATCACTAATTATTTTTAAGAATATCAGTCCTAAGCTAAGGGACAGATTTATCTTTGAACGCAAAAATTTTTTAGAAGAAGAATGTCGTTCCTTTAAGAAAGACAATCTCACGGCGGATTTTTGTTTTGAAGTCTCTTCCGAGGGAGAATTGGAACAGGTGAGACCACTCATCGAGTTTTTTCTCCAGGAAAAAAAGCGTATTGAACTCATCTTTGCTTCTCCTTCAGTTGAAGAAAAGTGTTTAAAGATGGCCCGTGAACATCGCCAGCATTTGCGCGTTTTTCGCCTGCCGATCGTCACGCATTTTTTTCTTTTTCAGACCCCTGGTAAGTGGATGAGTGCAAAGAAACTCGTTTTTTGTCGTTACGATTTTTTTCCAGAACTTCTCCTCTTAAAATTTTTTGGGAAAAAATTTATTTTGCTTTCGGCGACCGGAAAAAATCTCACATGGTTTAAAACTCAAATCTACAACCTTTTTGACGTTATCGTCGCGGCCAATGCAACAGAGGCGACAACATTTCAAAAGCACTTTGCCAATAAAAAGATTTTTAGTTTTGATTTCCGCATCCCGCGCATTCTGGTGCGCGCTCGTACGGCCGATGCAACTTTGGGTGCAGTGGATGAATTAAAAGACTACTTAAGCTATCTCAACAGTCTTCCGCAAAAATCCAAATTGATTATGGGAAGTGCGTGGGAGAGTGATTTCGTCATTTTTAATAATCCTTCCTGGCAACAGGATCTGATCAAGGGAGAGACTCATCTTCTGGTTGTTCCCCATGATCTGAAACCGTCGGCAATTCAAAACATGAAGAATGCTTTGAAGGCACGTTTTCCCGAAGTCCCCGTCTATGAAATTTCCAAAACTCAAAATGAATTTAGGGCAGAAAAGCCGGGAATTGTTCTTTTAAACAGAAGTGGAGTCCTTTGCGAACTCTACACGCGTTTTCATTCCGCTTATGTCGGTGGTGGATACGCTCGATCAATTCACTCCGTTTTAGAACCTTATCTCAGCGGTGCCCGCGTGTATTGCGGACCTAAAATTCATCGTTCGGCGGAATATGATTTTATCCGCGATCTTTCACCCCATGAAATAGATCTTCTCAATAATCCGGAATCCTTTTATAATTTATTCAAAGACAAAGCGCTTACGACACCTGATCTTTTAGTGCGTAAAAGAGTGGCCGATGAGGCCGGTGAGTTAATGGAAACAATTATTAAAGAGATCACTGCATGTTAAATAAGAACATCGACTATGCATTAGTCGGGCACAATTTCATCACTTTTCTTCTTTCGATTGGACTACTCAATCGCGGGAAAAAAGTTTTAGTGTTGGATGACGATCGATTTAATTACGGTGATTTTTTCACCAATTCATTGACTCTTCTCGATGTCGAATTTTTGCGTGCCTGGGGAGAAATAGGGGATCTTGGCCCGCTTAAAAAGATTGATGAGTATCTTGCTCCCGAAGCCGTTTATTTTTACGTCGGAAAAAAACAAATTGTTCTAGGGGACACACCTCTTAGAAATTATCGCGAACTTTGCCGCAAATTTCCTCATCTCTTTATCGACGATAAAACAGGTTCTCTCGCTTTTGAAAATGAAGTGATGGATTTCAACAACAGCTACAGTGATTTTTGCTCGAAGGTAACGAGAGTTCTCTTTCAAGAAAAAAAATCCACTAAGATGACTCGTCTTTTTGAATCATCTATTCCGGCCGATCTTCTTTATCACTTTGAACATTTCTTCTCGCATTTTTCACAGAAAGATCAAATGACTGAAATGGAGCGCGGAGAATTCAACGCTCTCATTTTTATGACCCGTGGTTTTTTTCAGAGTCGTCTGAGCAGTACGGGAAGTCGCTCGGAAATCATGCACCTCTTTTTCTCTCTCATTTCTCCTTATTTTAAATTGGATCACGAGCGTTTGATTCACGATTTATTGGAAGTTCATCAACAGGCCGGAGGAGAATTTAAAAAGTTAAATCTCGCCGATCTCAAATTTCAAAGTGGATTAGTAAAAGGATTTGAACTCGAAAGTTTTGAAGGATTAATTAAGCCGAAGAAGATGGCCTTTATCGGGGGTTATCCGGTTGGTCTTCCTATCCGTCTCAAAACTTCAAGCGCATCCTATAATTGCCTGAACGTCAAACTTACTTTCAAAGATTCTCTTCCTGCACTCCTACAGGACAAAAAATTATTGTTCTCATCTCCCATGAAAATTGGAACTGATCGTCCTTTTTGGGAAGTTAATCTCAAAGATAAAACGGCCGTTTTCAATATCATCATGGCCAAACGTGAAGGAACAAAAATTGATTTTATTAAAGAGAGAGTGATCACTCTTTTACAGGAAGATCTCACTTATCTCTTTCCCGAATACAAATTCGAGATTGAAGATTTCGCAATGAAATTTACTCTTGATGTTTTTATCGAAGATAAAGACTATAAAGCTTATCAGCGACTGGATGCAGGTCTGCGCTCAAAGATCGTTCACGTCTTAGAAGACAGCGCACCTCTCATTTTTTCGAGACTCAGAAACGTGCTTTACTTTGGTCCTTATAATGAAGATGCCCTTGGAACTTTTTCTTCTTTGATAGAGATAAAAAAATGGCAAGAAACCCTATAATAAAATTGTGGAAGAATAATGATGGCCAGACGGCAGTGGAATACATCTTCCTTTTGGGAGTCATGGCCACTATCATTACTTCGGTTTTGGGGAATATTAAAACCAGGTACTTAGGTGATGCCACGAAATGCTCTAAACCCCAGAATTCACGTACCCTTCTTTGTATCATCAATAATAATATCGATTACTTAAACAATCCGGCCGAAGGCGCCAAACGTTTTCAATTCTATCGCTTCAAAAAATAGAAGCAAAATGACACCACTCAGTAAAAACTACACAACACGCCGAATTATGATGTGATTAATTTTGATCCTGCTAAACTCTGCGTGAAAACGTATTGGTGTTTAATGATTAGTCCTGGCCGTTTTGCGACACAGGCGATCCATAGGAGAAGTTATGAAACTTTCAAAAGAGACTAAAAGACTAACGTTCATGAGTTTGTTCTTAGCGACAGCTTTGATTGCAGGAATTCATACTCCTAAAGCTCACGCTCAAGACGATATGCTTGATGAAGCAGACGATGCTCTTCAAATGGATGATATCAACCTGGAAGGAAAACTTTCTCCTTCTGAAAGACTTCGTCAAAGAAGAGAAAAATTAGAAGAAAGAAATAAAGTAATGGTAGAAAAGAAGATCGAAGATATTCGTGTAAAACAAGAGATCGCTCTTACGAATAAACTTCAAGATGCTTTTGGAAAGAGCTTAAACAATCTTAATGAAGATAAAGTTCAAACAGCTCAGGCCGCACCAGTAGCAGTCGCACCACAACCAGTTGTTGCACCAGCTCCAGTCGTTGAAACAAAAATCATCGAAGTGGAAAAACCAGTAATCAAAGAAGAAAAGAAATCAAAAGTGATTCCTTATGTGGGAGCTTCAGCGATCAAAGGAACAAACATTGATTTCGAATCTAAAATTGATGTAGGTGCGAGCGTTGAAACTTTCGTTTTACCACAACTTTCAGTTGGTCTTGGTATTGGTTACTCGACTCTTGATATCACAGATACAGCGAACACATTCTTGTCAACAGGAACAACGCTTGGATCTGGATACAATAACTACTTCGGAACTGGTAGACAGATGTCTTTTAACAAAGTTTCAGTTCAAGCGAACAGCAAGTTTTTCTTAACGACTGAATCGAGAATTAAACCTTTCGTAGGTCTTGGACTTAGTTATAACCGTACAAGTCTTAAATATGATGATGCTGGTAACAACTACGCATACAACGGGATCACATACGGTAACGAAGGATATTCTTCAGCAACTATGGGTGCAACCGCGAAGCTTGGTACAGAAATCGATTTCAGCGAAACAGTTGGTTTAAACATCGATCTTTCTTATACAAAGAATTTAAGTTCAGGGATGTCTAGTTCAGCTGATACATCTTTGAATAACCCTGACCAATCAAGACTTCAAAACGTAACGAAGTCGATTGAAGATTCGGATGTTACTTCAATCCAAGCAGGTTTGATCGTAAGATTCTAATCGCGACTCACAAAGTTTTTATCAATGAGCGGGCATCTTTATGATGCCCGTTTCTTTTTGTCGGCCATTGTTTTCATCACATCTCCAACAAACATTCATGTAACAAAAATCAAAAGATTCCCTTCTTTCTTTAATAGAGGAATTCCCTTAGAATTTAATCATATTCAGTAGTATTGATCCCTTAAATTCATGGAGAGAATTATGTCAATGAAAGACGTGTACATTGTCGATGGAAAAAGAACCCCGCAAGCAAAAGCAGGATTAGATTTGAAAGATGTTCAAGCGCCATATCTTGGAGCTTATCTTGTAAAACATTTAATCGATAACACGGAAATTCCAACGGACATGGTTGATGAAGTAATCTTCGGAAACACAGGGACTCCAGCAAAATATCCAAACGTCGGACGCGTGATCGCACTTGAGGCGGGCCTTAATAAAAAAACTTCCGGTTACTCTGTTCACAGAAACTGTGCTTCGGGAATGGAAGCCGTTGCTCAGGCGTATTTGAAAATCGCTTCGGGAAGAAGTGATGTCATCGTTGCTGGTGGTGTTGAATCGATGTCGCAAATGCCTCTTATGTACAACAAAGAGATGACTGATCTTTTCGCGAAACTGATGAAAGCAAAAACGATGGGAGAAAAACTTGCGGCGATGAGCGCTTTCCGTCCGCACTACTTAACTCCGGTCGTTGCTATCGAGCAAGGACTCACGGATCCTTTCTGCGGACTCAACATGGGACAAACAGCTGAGCTTCTTGCACGCGAACTAAAAATCACTCGTCAGATGCAAGATGAATACGCAAACAATTCTCACTTAAAAGCAGCAGCTGCTACAAAAGAAGGAAAATTTAAAGACGAAATTCTTCCGATCACAATTGGTGGTGGGCTGAATAAACTTCTTGTTGATGACGTCGGTCCTCGCGCGAACTCAACAGTTGAAGGTCTTGGAAAAATGAAACCATACTTCGATAGAAAATCGGGAACAGTCACAGTTGGTAACAGCTGTCCGATCACAGACGGTGGATCGGCCCTTCTTTTTGCTTCTGAAGAAGCTGTAAAAAAATACAACTTAAAACCAATCGCGAAGCTTACTGATTACCACTTTCACGGATTAGAGCCAGAGAGAATGGGAATGGGGCCACTTCTTGCTATGGACGGAGTCATGAGAAGAACAAATAAAAGTCTTTCTGACTTTGATCTTTTTGAATTGAATGAAGCATTCGCAGCTCAAATTCTTGCAGTAGGAATCGGATTAAAAGACAAAGAAGTCGCAGCGAAATTCAACGTTGATAAAGCGTGGGGAGAGTTAGATTGGTCACGTGTAAATGTTAACGGTGGTGGGATTGCTCTAGGACACCCGGTTGGATCTACTGGATCACGTTTGATCGTTTCATTGATTCACGAATTGAAAAAAAGAAAAGGCAAGTACGGTCTTGCTTCGCTTTGTATCGGTGGTGGACAAGGTGGTGCTGTTATCGTTGAAAACTTAGTTCGTTAATTTTTAAAAAGAGAGAAATATATGACATATAAAAGAATCAGTCTCGAGTACAAAGATAAAACGGCCTACGTCGGTTTCGGTTACAACAATCCTCGTTCAATGACGACACTTGATATCGAAACGATGACAGAACTTCTAGCGATCGTAGAAGAAATTCATACGAAACAAAATGAATTGGGAGGAGTGATTTTTCACTCTCACAAAGAAGGATGTTTTCTTGCCGGAGCAGACATCACTCTTATCGCAGGAATGTCGAGCGAAGCAGAAGCAGCTGATGGATCTGAACGCGGACAAAATATTTTTAACCGCATTGAAGATTTAACAATTCCAACGATCGCTTGTGTTGATGGAGTTTGTCTTGGTGGAGGTCTTGAACTTTCGCTTTCATGTAAAACAATTCTTGCTTCAAATTCACCAAAGACGCAATTGGGCCTTCCTGAAGTAAAACTGGGGATCATTCCGGGATTCGGAGGAACGTATCGCCTTCCAAGAAAAATCGGTCTTCCAAACGCACTCGATATGATTCTCACTGGAAAAACTCTTCGTGCAGACAAAGCAAAAAAACTTGGTCTCGTGACTGAAGTTTATCCTCGCGAAAACCTTTTGGCGATGGCACCGAAATTTTTCAACAAAAAAGATGAACATCATTCGTTAAAAGAATCGATGAAAGAACTTGCGACAGAAAACTTTGTCACAAGAAAAATCATTTTTCAAAAAGTTCGTGAATCAGTTTTAAAGAAAACAAACGGCTTCTACCAGGCGCCGTTAAAAATCTTAGACGTTATGGATTCAGGAATGATGAAAGGGCGCACGAGCTATTTAGCAAGTGAAGCTCAGGCCTTCGGTGAACTAGCGATCAGCGAACAAAGTAAAAATCTTCAGCATATTTATTTTATGTCTGAAGCGGTAAAAAAATACAATGGTCCGAAAGGAACAAAACCACTTCCTGAACTTGAGCGCGGGGCCGCTCTTGGTGCGGGAACAATGGGTGGTGGTATTGCATGGCTTATGGCCGATGCAGGAATGCACCCGATTATGAAAGATTTGACTGTTGATGCTTTGAACCTCGGTTTGAAACAATCTTCGCAAAACTTTGCCGGCGCACTTAAGAGAAAGAAAATTACTCCTGATGAATTTGAAAGAAGACAACGTTCAATCACAGCACAACTTGATTACAGCGGATTTTTAAAAGTAGATCTTGTTATCGAAGCTGTTGTTGAAAACATGGACATCAAGAAAAAAGTTTTCGCAGAAGTTGAAAAGAATGTTCATCGCGATTGTTTACTGACATCGAATACTTCTTCTTTATCAGTTCAAGAGATGTCAAAAGCTCTTGAGTATCCTGATCGTTTTGCAGGTCTTCACTTTTTTAATCCTGTTCACTTGATGCCATTGGTGGAAATTATCGTTCACGATAAAGTAGCACCGGAAACTGTTGAAGCACTTTATAAATGGGTTTTAAGAGTCAAGAAAACTCCGGTTGTTGTTAAAGACGGACCAGGTTTCCTCGTTAACAGAATTCTTATGCCGTATCTAAACGAAGCTGGATTCCTTCTCGAAGAAGGTGTTTCAGTAAAAGATCTTGATCAAGCAGCACTGAACTTCGGTATGCCAATGGGCCCTGCTCGTTTATTGGATGAAGTTGGAATTGACGTTGCCGTTAAAGTAGCAAAAGTCATGTATGAAGGTCTTGGAGAACGCGCTCATCCTTCACATATGTCAAAGAAACTTTCTGAAAAGAATTTTCTTGGAAAGAAAACATCGAAAGGATTCTACCTTTATGATGAAAAAGGAAAAGTGACAGGTCCAAACCCGGAAGTAGAAGAACTTCTTCCAAAAGAAAAAAAGAAAATGTCTGAAACAGATATTCAGATGCGTTTATTCCTTCCAATGATCAACGAAGCTGCTGCGATTTTAAAAGATGGAATCGTAAACACAGCTGGCGAAGTCGACCTTGGATTGATCTTTGGTATCGGTTTCCCTCCGTTCAGAGGTGGATTACTTCGTTACGCTGACAGTGAAGGCCTCGATAAAATCTTAGCGGCGCTAAAACATTTTAGTGAAACTGTAGATAAAGATCGCTATTCACCAAGTGAATACCTTGTTAATCTAGTGGAAAGCAAAACAACTTTTTACGAGAAAGCGAAATAGCAGAAAACCAGTGTTCATCACTTATCTAAAATACTTTTTTTTCTATATTATCTCTGCGAAAAATAGACAACGACTGCTGATTCTGGCAGTCGTTGGTTTATTTATTTCATCGTTTGCCCTTATCGTTCTTCAAAGTACGATGGGTGGTCTTCAAAATAAATTGATGGAGCGATCAAAGGCCGTTATTGGCCGTGCGGCAGTCATTTTTAAAGAAGAACAAAACGATGCTAAAGTGGCCCAGATTGAAAAAATCCTGCAGGATTCTCACGTCAATTATACGCGCGAATACGAAATGGAACTTCTTCTTCGTTATCAAACATACATTACGCCGGTGATTGTTCACGGAATTGATCAAAAGGGTTTTATGCCTGATTTTTTACTCGATAAAAAATCGGGAAAGTTTGAAGCAGTGATTCCCAATGAACTTGCTTATAAAGTCGGTGTCGCTCCTCCTGAAACGTTACAATTGATTTCTCCTTCTCATGTCGATAGCCTGATGGGAGATATACCTCGTTCGCAGACAATTAAAATTGATCATACCTTTAATTCAGATGTGCCAGAAATCGATACGTATCACTTGTGGGTGAGACTACCGCTTATTCAAAACCTCATTCAGGATCGATTGCTCAATCGCATTCGCATTTACTCTGATACGGACTTTAAAGAACTCGCAAAAAAACTTCCGACCGATGTGCAATTCAGAACATGGGAAGAAGAAAATAAAACGCTGGTGTGGGCACTTAACTTAGAAAGCACCGTAATGGTTTTCTTGTTTGCAGCGATGAGTTTGCTCGTTTCGCTTTGTATTTCATCAGGGCTTCTTATTTTCTTCAATAAGATCAAAACCGATCTTTCAAGCTTCTGGATTTTGGGAGCGTCTTTTCAGAAGATCGATCGTTCAACGAAGTATTTTCTACACTTGATGAGTTTTCTCTCAATCATTCTTGGAGTAGGAGCGGGCCTTGTGTTTCTTTATTTATTCGATCATTACGCGCCGGAAATTATGCCGGATGTATTCGTCGATAGAAAAATTCCGATTCTTATAACAGCTAAAGGATTGTTTATTTCCTTTATTGTTCCTTATGCAATCTCCTCTGTATTCGTGACGTTTGCTCTTTCGCAATTTAAACGCGATCACAATCTTCTCGATCACGTTCGCAGTATTTCTTAATACCAATAGATTTTTTGAATGCATTCCTATTCTTTTTTTCTCACGGTTATCTCCTTGAGGAAAAATTTTATTCTATTCTGATTGCCACCGTTTACTAAAAAAAATTATAAAAAACAGGTTCATGGAATTTTACTTTTTGTGAACTTTATTTTTATTTTTTGTGAATTATTTGACGAAGATTTTTTACTCTCATAAAAAGCAGAATAACTAGCAAGATGAACTTGCTCAAACTTAATAGGGGAGTAATTTATGAAGTTTTTTGTTATCGCTTTAACTATGATCGCATCATCAGCATCTTTTGCAACAGTTGCTGTTTATCACGATTATTCTGAAGTTCTTGGAGCAATCAAATTAGATAATGCTTGTGTAACAAGCACAGAAGTAAGATCAATTGACCCGGTAAGAGTTTGTACAAAACTCGAAGCTCGTACAACTGGATCAGGCGGAGAAGCTGGTACTCAGACAGACTGGATTTGCGTTGAATGGGCCACAAAAGATCTTTCTTCACCGAGAGCATTCCAAAGAACAGTTTGTCTTAAAAATGCTCCAATCAATGAAGCTCACAACGGTGAATGTCTTCAATATGGAAAGAAAGATGATTTTCTTCCAGCGACAATTAAAGTTATGACTACGACAACTAACGGGGAAGCTTCATCAGATAGATTTTCAACTTTTACTTTCCCAGCTTGTGAATAAAAAGAATGGATTATAATTTTCAAAGCTTCAAAGATTTCTTTGAATACCATTTTAATAAAAATAGGACGGCCCCCAATGGGGCCCGTCTTTATACGTTGAATGATCTTGCTGAAAAGCTAGGCCATAATTCTGCCAGTCTTCTTTCCATGATTGCCAATGGCAAACGATTGCCTTCCAGCTCGGTTCTCGAAATGCTTTTTGAAGAATGGAATATCGATTTTTCTCAAAGAGAAATGATTCGTGTCTGGATAGAAATTGAAAAAAAGAAAAAGAAAAATAAGCCGACTACCGGCCTGGTTGAAAAACTGGCCAAGCTCGATAAAAAATCAAAATTCAAAAATATCGATATCGATCAATTTAATTCCATTAGAGAATGGTATAACACAGTTCTCCTTATGCTCGTCACTTCTCCAGAATTTAAAGAAGACTACACGCTTATTTCTCAGCAGCTCAGAAAAAAGCTGACACCTACACAAGTTCGAAAAGGACTTGAAACATTGATCAAGGTTGGTCTCTTAAAAAGAAATTCCTATTCCGGGGAACTGGAGCACAAAGCGGATTCAAGTCATGAAACTACACATGACATTCCTTCAGAGGCCATTCGCGAACATCATAAGGGAATGATCTCAAGAGCACTTGAAGCGATTGACGAGCAAGAAGTCGATGAAAGACATCTCAATTCCCTGACGCTTAAATTAAATAAAGAAAATTATAAAATGGCGAAGAATGATATCTTGAATTTCGTCAAAGAATTTAATGATAAATACCACAGCAATGGTTCCTCTTCTGTTTTTCAGCTCAATATACAGCTTTTTGAACATACAAATGGCCACGGAACAAAACCTAACAAGGATACTTACCAATGAAAATGTTAACCGCTTTCTTCTTGTACCTTCTTTTTAGTCAGATGGCCTTTGCTGGCGGTGGGGTTGTTGTGGGCAATGGAGCGGGGATTGCGGAAAATAATTTTCAGTATGCTTATCAATCACTCGATACAATTTTAAAAAATTGTTTGTATTTTTCTCCCTGTTCAATTGATTCGGATGAAACAGAGTTGGTGAAAAAGATCATCGATATCGTTGAGAAAAATCAAAACAAGAAAGATCGTCTGATTTTTCTTTCTGAAAAGCTGAATCCAGGATTTTTTACAACAGGCGATGCGGAGGAAAACAGAATCGCTAAAACTTTTTTAAATGCTGACTCATCGATTTATATTAATGTCGATCAGCTCTACAAAGAAAGCGGACAAAGTGCTCTTTCTTACGAACAGGTTGTGGCCATTCTTATTCATGAACTCGGTCATCAAGCAGGAGTTAAAGAGCACGCACCATTGGATATTTTAGGGACAAAAGTCGCCAATTTTCTTCAGTCTCATATCGATCATTATTCATTTGTTCCAGATGACGATAGCAAGAAAATCGATGTTCTCGTTGGCGATTTTAGTTTTCCGGTTAAGAGTGCACTTCTTATTTTTAACGGAAAAAATAATGACTCCGTAAATTTAACAGATGTTCTCTATAATTCATTAGAATGCAAATATTCGAGTGAAAGTTTTTCTGGAGTTGAGTTGTCTAATGGGCATTTTGAATTTGATAGCAAAAATAATCTCAACTTTAAGGCCTGGGTGAAGATTCTTTGTTACGAATCTTTTTCTGACTCCATTATGAGCTATAGAAAAAATTT
This sequence comes from uncultured Bacteriovoracaceae bacterium, assembly GCA_966211875.1. Classification (GTDB taxonomy): domain Bacteria; phylum Bdellovibrionota; class Bacteriovoracia; order Bacteriovoracales; family Bacteriovoracaceae; genus Bacteriovorax. Next base: position 125,040 of record CBIHNP010000008.1, on the reverse strand, counting down.
GAGTTTAAGTTTTGATGAAAATTACCTATTTATCGCCGCTATCGTTGAATAAAAGAAAGTTGACAGTTATGGTTCAAGATAGAGAAAAAAATAAAGTTTGAGTAATAGGTTTCGATAAGAAGATTATTATTTAGTCACGATGGAGACAAAATGAAACTTTTATTCATTCTTTTTATTTCATTATTCTCAACTGGAATTTTTGCAGCAGAAGGTGCAGAAGACGTAAAACTTTGTTATACGCATGGTGAATGTCAGGACACTTCTCGTGAGTATGCTCCAAGATGTTTTATCGTAAAAACAGGAACGACTTCAGAGGGAGCTGTTACATGTACTCAACGTTGTCCAATGTTGCCAATGGGGAGCTATTGCGATTTTATTCCAGGCCATGCTTTTGGTGTTTGTAAAAAAGAGTCTTATCCTATTCCAGTCTTTGATCTAAATGATTGTTCAAGCGCAGTAGATCCGAGTGATTTTTAATTTAAAGAAAAGAAGGTGCCACTCTTTATAAAGTAGCACCATCGGTAAAATTATAATTTTAAATTTTTAAGGCCGGCAAAAGCATTATTCTTCAGTGCTGGAGCAGGCGCTTGTGCCTTATCCATATCACGTTTTGAAGGACCTTGATTGCGTGGTCTTTCTCCTGGAGTCGCCTGAGCAGCACGGTTTGCCTGCTGACCTTGTTTTGCTGTCAAAGAAATTCTTCCGCGATCGTAGTCGATATCGAGAACCTGTACTTTTACTTCCTGGCCGACTTTAAGAGCAGTCATCGCATCTTCAACATAGTTGTCTGAGATTTGAGAAACGTGAAGAAGACCGTTTTCTTTTACACCGATATCAACGAAAGCACCGAACTGAGTAATGTTTGTCACTTGTCCTGGATACCATTCACCGATTTTGAGATCAGTAATTTTTGAAACATCTTTTCTGTACTCGAACGATTTAAATTCTGTGCGTGGATCCTGAGAAGGCGATTTAAGCGCTTTAACGATATCGTTGAAAGTGAGTTCTCCCACTTCTTTTTTGAGATCGCTGTCGCGTTCAAGTTTTGCGATCATTTCTTTATCTGCAATCAGATCTTTTGTTTTTACGTTGTTTTTCTTCGCCCATCCAGCAAGAACTTCATAACGTTCAGGGTGAATGAATGTTCCATCCAGCGGTTCTTCACCGTTATAGATGCGAAGGAAGCCCGCCGCTTGTTCGAAAATCTTTGCAGAAAATCTTGGAATTTTTAAAATGTCTTTACGATTTTTAAATTGTCCGTTTGTTTCTCTGAATTTTACAACGTTCCCAGCGAGTGCAGGGCCGATACCTGAAACGTAAGCGAGCAGTGGAGCTGAAGCAGTATTCAAGTCTACACCAACGAAGTTTACACAAGATTCAACGACACCTTCGAGTGATTTTTTCAAACGGGCCTGGTTCACATCGTGCTGATATTGACCGACACCGATCGATTTCGGATCGATTTTTACAAGTTCTGCCAGAGGATCCTGGAAACGACGAGCGATGGAAACCGCTCCTCTTACTGTTACGTCTTTATCCGGGAATTCGCTCGCTGCGATTTCCGAAGCAGAGTAAACAGAAGCACCAGCTTCTGAAATAAGAGTCGCATTTGTTTTTCCTGCTTTTACAGCAGCAACGTTGTCTTGAATGAATTGAAGTGTTTCACGTCCGTATGTTCCTGAACCAATCGCAATGTGATGAACATTAAATTGTTCAATGATCGTTTGAAGAATGACTGCAGATTCTTTTACCTGCATTCTCGGTTCGTGTGGATAAATTACACAGTCACCCAAAAGTTTTCCTGTATTGTCGATAACAACAATTTTACATCCAGTACGAACACCTGGATCAACACCGATAACTGATTTAGGTCCAAGGTAAGGTTGAAGTAAAAGGTTTTTTAGATTTACACCGAATACATTGATCGCTGTTTCATCAGAGATGCGTTTTAATTCTGATTTTAATTCCAGATCAAGACTTGGGTGAATATAATTCAAGTATGCTTTTTTCGCTGCTAATTCTATATCAGTGAGACAACCAAGATTCCCCTTATCGAAAAATCTTTTCTTTAATAATCCAAGCGCCACTTCTTCCGGAAAAACAACATCAACTTTTAAAGTCTTCGATGTCATACCTCTTCTCATTGCTAAGAAACGGTGACCAGCTTTTGGTTCTTTGAGCTCAGAAGCTTTTTGTTGAAATTCAAAGTAGTCTTTGTATTTCATCCAGTCTTTATCTTCTTCTTCCGCTTTATCGCGTTTTGTAGACTTGATAAGAGCGTCTGCCCAGTAATCTTTACGAAGAATTTCTTTTGTCTCCGGATCGTGGGCCATGTTTTCGATGATGATGTCAAATGCACCAGCGTAACATTCTTCGAATTTTGTAAACTTCATTTCCGGCTTATTGAATTTGTCGCCGATTTCTGCTTTCAATTGTTCTTTTGTTTTTGGTGTAGAAAGAATGATTTCAGCAAGAGGTTCAAGTCCTGCTTCTTTCGCGACCATCCCTTTCGATTTTTTCTTTGCTTTGTAAGGAGCGTATAAATCTTCAAGCTGGTTAATTGTATCGGCAGCTTTAATTTTCTTTTCTAATTCTGGAGTAAGGGCCTCCATCTTTTTGATGGCATCCAAAATATATTCACGTCTTTTTTCACGTTCAATATAGTTTTCGTAAGATTCATGAATCGCTCTGATCTGCACTTCATCCAATCCACCAGTCACTTCTTTTCTATAGCGAGCGACGAAAGGAACTGTGGCCTGCTCAGTGATTAAAAGATTGAGTACCGCCATAACTGATCTCGCATTGAGATTTGTTTCCTGAGCGGCAAAAACGACTGCGTTTTGTTCGAGTGACATGAATAAATTCTCCTTTAACTAATGTGTCTCATAGAAATGTGTGAGGAAAAACGATAAACATTTTAAAAACTGTTGGCAATACGATATAGTAGCTTCAGAGGGAAAATACGGAGAAAATTGTGATTTACGATTTAATAGTAGTGGGAAATGGTCTTGCTGCGCAGACGTTTCTATTTGAATTATTTAATTCGCCACTGGGAGATGTGAAGAAAAGTCAGAATTTTTCTGTTGCCCAAATCTTCTCCGAAGAAATTGCTCCTGCCTGTTCAGTGCGCAGCACTTCTACAGTTTCTCTCTCGGGAATTGAAGAAGGTGTGAGTGATTTGGGAAACGAGCTTCATCAAGGGTATTTTCTTTTTCAGGATTTTTTCAATAAATATCATCCGAATGGAATTGAACCTGTTGCCCAAATTCTCACGTTTCATGATTTAAATCAGAAGGAAAAATTAGAAAAACGTTACAAAGGTCTGGATGAAATCTCGAATGATCTTTTTAAAGAAAAATTAGAGGGGAAAGTGCTCGATTCTTACGTTGTAGAGCCCGATCTTTTTTCACAATGGTTTGATGAAAAAATCAGCGCAGAAAAAGTTCTCACTCGTTATAAAAACTTTGTGAAAGGTATAGAAAAAAACGAGCAGGGAATCATTGAGTGTGAATTGCAGAGCAAAGAAAAAATCCTCGCGAAAAAAATTCTCCTCTGTACGGGCGCTCACGCGCGTTTGTATTCTCATTTTTTTAAAGAAACAAAAGAGCTGGAAAAAACGCATATCGTTCCCGGAGCTTTTTTAAAACGTTCAATCGATTTAAAATCTCCCTCTTTATTTTTTACCATCGATGATCATAAACTCGTCTATCGGGCGAGTACAAAAACATTAGTGATAGGAAGTGCTTCGAAAAAAACGGCAATCTACACGCCGGAATTTCTGGAACTCAAAAAAATCCTCGATCTCTTCAATGAAAAATGCACTTTTTCATTGGGAGAAATGAAAGATTTTAAAGTCGTCACCGGAATCCGTCATAAGGCCGCTAAGCGCCGTCCTTTTATGCGCGCACTCGATGCCGAAAATTCAATTTTTATGATCAATGGATTTTACAAAAATGGATTTACGCTGGCCTTTTTAGCTGCGAAGTCGATGATGGAAAAAATTAATCTGTAATAATTTTTGCGCACGAGCCTTGTTTATATTTAACGCCCGCACACTGAGCAAAACAAGAATTTGAATACGTCTTTCCATTTTCTCCACACACCGGCATCCACAGCTGCACGCACGTACATTTTTTTACGTCGGGAATGTCATGAGTCGGCAACGCCTCTTGCACGGCCTTCGTTTGCGGTGGAACGCGCACTTCGTTGTCTCCCAATTTATTTTGAGAAGAAGTGTTTGAGCAGGCCGATAAAACGAGAAGAGTGAATACGAATAGTGTTTTCATGGTTTTTAGTGTTTCATAAATTTTGGGATTTTAAAAGAAAGAGATTTTGGTGGCTTGGGGCAGAATCGAACTGCCCACCTATGGGTTATGAATCCATCGCTCTAACCAACTGAGCTACCAAGCCATAAAAAAGTTTTGTCCATCCTATTGATAAGCTTGCTATCTGTCAAGAATTTCTCCTATCATTGACCTAAGGAATCGCATTTTCTATGAAGCAATCAAGATTTAACAGCAAACAATTCGTCAGGCACGTCCATAATTTCATGGATTCCATGAATCTTAGAAACGCCGATAAATCAATTTTAGTGGCGGTTTCAGGGGGAGTGGATTCGCTGGCCCTCATGTACGCTTTAAACAAGATTTGCCAGGGAAAAATCCGCGTTCTGCATATCAATCACGGAACTCGTCCTGAAAATGCGCACGAAGAAAAATTAGTGCTCGATCACGCAAAACGTTTGGGCCTAAAAGTCGACGTCGTAAAATTTACGTTAAAGCTGGGCCAGAATAATTTTGAGGCCGTGGCCCGCAATCTTCGCGCGGAAGTTTACAAACAATATCTGCAAAAAAATTATTGGGTCTATACTGCTCATCATCTCGACGATTCTTTTGAATGGAGCATGATCCAGTCGTTTAAACAAAGCAATCTTTCATCGACACTCGGAATTCCGGTCTTTAACAGAGGCCTTGTACGTCCGTTTATGTGCGTGAGTAAAAATCATATTCGCAAATACGCGCGCGCACTTCATCTGCAATGGGCCGAAGACAGCACGAATCGCGATATTCGTTTTGAGCGAAACTTTTTCAGACTTGCTCTTACAGAAACAATTCACAAACGTTACCCGCAATATCTTCGTCACTATGTCGCTCGTCAGACGGAACTCGCCTTGAAACTGGGAGAGCATAGAAGTTTACATATTCAAAAAGAAACAGATGAAGTTCCAACTCTCAGAGAAAAGCGTGAGGCATCCGGCGCAGTGGTTTTAAAGTCACGCGATTTTAGTTTTTACAAAGACGAAATCAAAGAGTGGATTCATTTTTTTTCGAAAACCCACAGAGGAGAAATTGATCGCGAAGTCGATAAACTTATTCTCGCTCACCAAAAAATTAAACAGAATGAAAAAGAATTAAAAATGAAAGGGCCCCTGAGTTTTTCCGGTGGCGTGAAAATTTTTTTATTAGACGATTACATGTTGATCAGCAACGAATCTCATCTGGACTATTATCGCGAATGCGATGAGCTTCTTGTTCAATATCTTGAACACCTCTCGGACATTACGCAGATTACTCACCCTGCATTATTGAATAAGAATAAAAGATTTTTTCCCTATATCACCTTTTTAGGTGAACGAGAGAAAGACAAATCTTCGAAGCTGATTCATCCTTTGATGCCAAAGAGTACACAATGGTTAAAAGATCACAAAATACCCTACAGTTTTTATCCATTGATAACGAAAAAGAATAGACAAAAGCGAAGCTTGCAGGCCGTCATACTTGATTCTTCCATCTTGGGTTTATAGAATAGAGGAACGCCTAAAATTGCACAAAAATTTGGTCGCATATATTTAAGGAAATAGGAATTAAATGAAACCTCAACAAAAAACTCTCACTCTCTGGATCGTCGTTATTTTACTGATGGCCCTGCTTGCAAAAGTAGCGATGGTAGATAAAACGAATCACAAATTTATCAAGTACCCAGACTTCGTTAAGGCCGTTCAGGAAAAGAACATTGAAGAAGTTGTCTTTAAAGGTAAAGACACGATCATGGGGAAATTCAAACCAAGTTATGAAGGTGGAGCTCGTTTCAGTTTAACTGGTAATACGGGAGACGCTACTTTCAATATCCTTCGCGAAAACGGAATCATTCCTCAATACGAAGAAGAAGAAAAACAACCATTCTTTACTTCACTTCTCTTAAACTGGGGACCGATGATTCTTCTCATCGTGATTTTTTATTTCTTCCTCAGACAAATTCAAGCGGGTGGTGGAAAAGCAATGAGCTTTGGAAAATCGCGCGCGAGAATGTTGAACCCACACGATAAAAAAATTACTTTCGCTGACGTGTCTGGTGTTCAGGAAGCAAAAGAAGAACTTGAAGAAGTTGTAGACTTCTTAAAAGATCCAAAAAAATACACAGCACTTGGAGGAAAAATTCCTAAAGGTGTAATCCTTGTTGGTCCTCCGGGAACAGGTAAAACTCTTCTTGCTCGCGCTGTTGCAGGTGAAGCAGACGTTCCATTCTTCTCAATCTCAGGTTCTGACTTCGTTGAAATGTTCGTAGGGGTTGGTGCTTCTCGCGTTCGCGATTTATTCGAACAAGGAAAGAAACACGCTCCTTGTATCATCTTCATTGATGAGATCGATGCCGTTGGTAGACATAGAGGTCAAGGAATGGGCGGTGGTCACGATGAACGTGAACAAACGCTTAACCAACTTCTTGTTGAGATGGACGGATTTGAATCAAACGAAGGTGTAATCCTTATCGCTGCAACAAACAGAATCGACGTTCTCGATCCAGCTCTTCTAAGACCAGGACGTTTCGATAGACGTGTAATGGTTGGAGCTCCAGACGTTCGTGGACGTTTAGGAATTTTAAAAGTTCACACAAAGAAAACTCCACTTGAAGACAACGTTGATCTTGAAGTGATCGCAAAAGGAACTCCAGGATTTACGGGAGCGGACCTTGCCAATCTTGTTAACGAAGCTGCACTAAACGCTGCTCGCTTGAACAAAAAGAAATTAACGAACGAAGATTTTGAACAAGCAAAAGATAAAGTTCTCATGGGACCTGAAAGAAAATCACTCGTGATTTCTGACAAAGAAAAACTCATGACAGCTTATCACGAAGCAGGTCACACACTGGTTGGTATGAACCTTCCGTACACTGATCCTATTCACAAAGTTTCTATCATGCCTCGTGGTGGTGCTCTTGGGGTAACTCAAACACTTCCACAAGAAGATATGCTTTCACTTACAAATGATCGCGCTGAAAATTTCATCGCGTTCTTAATGGGTGGACGTTGTGCTGAAGAAATTGTTTATACGCAGATGACTTCAGGAGCTTCAAACGATATTGAAAGGGCCACAAGTTTAGCTCGCAATATGGTTTGTAAGTGGGGGATGTCAGAAAAAATGGGGCCGATTAATTACAATAAATCTTCAATGTCTCTTTACACAGGAACAGGGGACAATACAGATTATTCTGAAAAAACGGCACAAGAAATTGACGAAGAAATTAACCGTATCGTTGATAAAAACTATCGTCAGGCACTTAACATTCTTAAATCGAATCGCGATGCTTTAGATCGTCTTGCTCATGCTCTTGTAGCTTGGGAAACAATCGACTTCGCTCAGGTGAAAGATGTTATCGCTGGTGTAGATATTGGTGTTCCGCTAAAACCAACGAAGAAAGAAGAATCTTCTGGGGATAAACCAAGTGGAGACAAAAAAGAATCAACGACTCCAGGACTTGATCCCGTTCTTGCTTAATTAATGATTCGCGAATTTTCGAAACTTAATACGTTGGGGGTTATGAATTTAACCCCCAATTCGTTTTCAGACGGTAAAAAATTTCAAGACGAAGAAATTCTCGTTACAACTCTCAAAAAAAATCTCTCCCGAACAAATCTCATTTTTGATTTTGGTTTTGAATCGACAGCGCCGATGAATCAAGCGATCAGCTTGAATGAAGAACGTGCCCGTTTTGAAACTTTTTTTAAGCAGATTGAATCAGTTGATTTGAGCGGCCAATGGATTTCTTTTGATACGTATAGGCCTTCGAACTTTCTTTATTTCTCTAACCGTTTTAACGAGCGCTACAGCGATTTAAATTTCCTTTTTAATGATGTCTCAGGTGTGATTGATGACGAACTCATAGCGCTTTTAAAATTCAAAAAAAGCGATCCGCGTTTTCACTACATCTATTCATTTACGCATATTCCTTCCCGTAATCATGTTCTCGATCATATGAAATATCTGGTGGAAGGAGACATTCTCGTACAAGCGACAGAAAAATTTCAAAAGGCCTTAACGATTTTTCGAGAATTAGGTGTCGAAGATAAAATTATTTTCGATCCCTGTTTTGGATTTTCAAAAGCCTATGAACAAAATTGGGAACTGGTTAAACATTTTGATAAAGTCGTGCGTGGATTGCCTCTCGATATTCCTTGGCTTGTAGGCATTTCAAAAAAATCTTTTATACGAAAGGCACTTCCAGACTCAGCTGATCCTTTTGTTGATGCAGAGAAGTTGCACGAAAAAATTATTAGAGAGATAACAGTAAAAAAGCTCGGGCACATACTGTTTCGTGTGCACGATTTCGATATAGTGGAGAGGGTCAATGCCGGATTATGATTTTTGGAAAGAACGTTGGGTGAATAATAAAATCGGTTTTCATCAAGAGAAACCGCACAGCAGTTTGATTGAATTCGCTGATGTTTTTAAAGGCCATAAAAAAGTTCTCGTCCCTTTATGTGGAAAATCTCTCGACATGCTTTTTCTTCGCGACCTCGGTCTTGAAGTGATCGGGGTAGAATTTTCAGAACTTGCAGTAAGTGATTTTAAACATGAAAACAATCTTTCGATGACAGTCGAAAAAGAAAAACATTTCAGCGTTCATAAAACCGAAGGTCTTACTATTTACCAGGGCGACTTTTTCAACTTGAGCGAAAAAGAATGGAAAGGCGTGACTGCTTGTTATGATCGCGCTTCAATGGTTGCTTTTGATCGCAACGAACGCAAAAAATATGCTGAGCTACTCATTAAAAGTGATGTGAAGATGATTCTCTCTGCGATTTTTAATTGTGGATCAGTTGAAATGGGTGAAATGGGACCTCCTTATTCTGTAATGGAAGACGAGGTGCGAGCGCTCTATGGAAAGAATTTTCAATTAAAGAAATTAACTGAACGCGATTTCCCGCTGCGAGAAGCGATCAAAGAAAGGGGCGCTACTTACGAAAAAGAAGTTACTTGGTATATGAGTCGGGGAGAATAATTTTAAATTCTGAACCGACGCCAACTTCGCTCTCAACCCAAATTTTTCCATGATGGGCCTCGATAATTTGTTTTGAAATATAGAGGCCCAAACCTAGTCCCGAAACCTCTGAAGGGTTTCTAATTTTCTCAAAACGATCAAATACTTTTTCTAAATTTTCTGAAGCAATACCGATTCCTTGATCTTTTACAGAAATTGAAATGTTTGATTCAGTAGATTCAACTGAAAGATAAACTTGTTTTTCTTTTCCATAACGAATGGAGTTTGTCAGAAGATTGAGAAGAACTTGTTCAATGCGAACGCGATCCCACGTTACTTTTATTTGAGGATAAGGACAGTTGAAAATAGGAAGAGGGCAATTTGAAGAAAGAAATTGTTCTTTCAGGATCCCAAACACATCATCGACGAGCGAGCATAGATTGAACTCTTCAGCGCGAAGTGTGAGTTTTCCTGTTCGAATACGAGAGATATCGAGCATATCATCGACAAGACGATTGAGTTTCGACGTTTGTTTATCAACTTGAGTAGCAAGCGCATCGATACACTCCGGAGAATAAGCATTCGGTATATGACGTGCAATTCTTTTCTTGAACATTTGTGAATGGAGCTTGAGAGATGTCAGCGGTGTTTTTAATTCGTGGGAAGCAATCGATAAAAATTCATCGCGTGTATCAAGTGCATCTACTAATTCTGTCGCAAGATGTTTTTGATCGTCGATATCTGTACATGAACCAAACCATTTCACGATGTCTTTCTGATTGTCGCGAACAGGAAGGGCAAGACCCAGGAACCAGCGGTATTTTTCATCTCTTCCTTTTAAACGATATTCTATATGATAAGGTTCACCTGTTTTGAGAGAGTGATCCCATATTTCCAGTGTGCGCGCATAATCTTCAGGATGAACAATGCTTTCCCAGCTTTGTTCAATTTCATCTGTTTCAGTCATTCCAGTAAATTCATAAAAACGATCGTTGTAGAAATCGAGATAACCGTCAGCGTGAGCTGTCCAGACAATGTGAGGAATAGAGTTCGCGAGTTGACGGAAATGATTCTGGCTTTCATTTAACATCGCTTCAATTTTAACTTGTTCGTCGATATCTGTGTTTGTTCCAAACCAACGAATGATTTTTCCTTCTTTGTTGCGAATAGGAGTTGCTCTCGATAGGAACCAGCGATATGTACCGTTTTTTCCGCGAATCGGATAGATATCTTCCCAAGGTTTTCCGGAAATCAAATGGCGTTTGAATCCTTCAGTCACGCGATGAACGTGATCGGGATGGTGAACTTTATTCCATTGCCATCCTTCCATGTTCTCCAGCGTTTCTCCTGTGTAATCGATCCATCTTTGGTTGTACCAGAAGACCCATCCTTCACCATCTCCCATCCAGGCAAGTTGGGGAATATTGTTGGCGAGCGCCTCAAATTTTTCTTCGTTATTTTTTAGTTCTTCCTGAGTTGTGCGAAGTTCATGGATGTCGGTACTTGTTCCAAACCAGTTTTCAATTTCATTTTGTTTGTTTCTGATGGGAACAGATCGAACGAGTTGCCAACGATAATTTCCATCTGTTGTTTTTAAGCGACAATTAATTGAGAGAGGACGCTCTTCAGATGTACATTTTCTCCATTCTTCAGCGATGAGGATCAAATCTTCGGGATGAATGACGAGATCCCAATTCATATTGCCAAGAGTGGCCTCTGAAAGTCCTGTGTACTCATACCATTGTTTGTTGAGATATTCGGGAAATCCATTTTTATCTGAGATAAAAACGATTTGAGGCATAGAATCCGCCAGCTCTTTAAAACGAATATCGCTTTTAGCGGCATTTTCTTCGGCCAATTTTTTTTGAGTGATATCTCTGAAAAAAAGTGCGATTCCACCTTGTGAGGTTGGATTGGCGCGAACTTCAGTCCATAAATGAAGAGGAGAATAGAAGGCCTCAAATTCTGAAGCTTGTTTAGTGTCTCTCACTTTTTTGTATTCACGCCAGTAGGTTGAAGTTGGAGAGTTCATCTCCGGATAGATATCCCAAAAATATTTTCCAATGTGATCACTTCTTTTGGAGCGAGTGATGTGTTCGTAATTCTGGTTGACCAGAATGATTTTCCAGTCTTTATCGACCAGACAAAAAGCATCCTGCATATTTTCCAAAATAGATTCAATTTCCTTTGTCGATCTTTGAATGCTTTCCTGAAGAATATTTTCTTTATTGCGGGTGTATTCCATCAACCACGCAATTCCGATTGCTGACATAATATAAGTGCCGAGACGAAAATATTCAGCGTGATTCATTTCTTTAGGAAAAAAGAGATAACGGGCGACAACGGAAGAAAAAACAATATTGATAAGAGCGGCCTCAAGACCTGCTCCCCAGGAAATAAAAAGGATGAGAGGATAGAGAAAAATGAAGTGGGCATCGTGAAGATAAAGATGAAGTTTTGTCTGGAAAAAAAGGGCGCATACTGAAAGTAGTATTGAAACCAGAATCCTTTGAATGAGTGGCTTTCGATAAAAATAATTAACCATAATTTATATTTAGTCTTACCGGGACTTTGGATTATTATCAACTCAAGAGATTCTCTAGATTTTTTAGAGGGAAAACCTCTGTAAAAATTTCAAAATCCCCCTCCTCATTTATTAAGTTTGCTATGAGGAAGTTAATGAAAATTTACACTTTAAAATTTATGGGCGCTCTCGTGCTGAGCTCGGCCCTTACATGCGGATTACATGCGCGAATCATTTCTCCTTTTGATTGGGATGAGACTCCTGAATCACATAATAAAGGAATCTATGGTGATGATAATCGCCGTTTGATTTCTGAATTAAATGCCAGTGACGATAAAGAAGATGAAGTTCGCGTAGAGATGTCTCGCGCGGTTCTTGCTCAAATTCCAAGATGGAGAATGACTGCAACTGATGACGGAGACTTTTCTGTTGAAACAAAAAGTCTTGCAGCTGGATTAAATTTTTGTCCTGAAGAAAAGTTCAGCGACCTTCCCCTTGTCTCAAGCTGCACGGCCTTTCTTGTCGGCCCCGATCTTCTTATGACGGCCGGCCATTGTGTAAAAGACAAATACGAATGCCAGAAGAACTACTGGGTTCTCGATTATAACGATGCTCTTGGTTTCAGTGGACCTCAGGGAGCGGCCAGAATTAAAAAAGAAAATGTAGTGTACTGTCAGCAAATTCTTTCTCAATCTGAAAATGTTAAACTCGACTACGCCTTGATTCGCATTACCCGCAAAATCAAAGACCGCAAACCTTTAACAATCAGAAGAACGGGAAAAGTAGAAGACGACGATACGCTGGAAGTTATCGGACACCCACTCGGACTTCCGAAAGTTCTGACGGACGAAGCGAGCATTCGCAATAACTCTCTTCCTTTTACTTTTGTCACAAACGCCGATACCTTCAGCGGAAATTCCGGCTCGCCGGTAATTAATTCTAAAACTCACGTGGTAGAAGGAATCCTCGTTCGCGGTGATGAAGATTTTCAGATGGACATCGATCGTGGATGCAATCACGCTTATCACTGCCTCGCCGATGAGTGCAAAGGCGAGACTGTTCAACGTACGAGCGTTCTTCCGTTAAAATTAATTCCTAAAATTTAATCTGTTGTATTCTCAAATTCCTTCTTTTACCATTGAAGTATGGAATACGAATGCGGCCCGGTTCTTCTGTATAGTCAGGACAAAGTCCGAATGATGGATTTTTTGTCCGATGTTTTTGAATTTGATGTCGATTGCGTTTCGGACAGCGTTCAGCGCGGTCACATGATTTTCAAACTCTGCGAATTAAGTCATTCACCCCAAAATCTCAACAGCAACAACGGCGTCGTCTTTTCTTTTCGGGTAAAAAGCGAAGATGAATTAAAAGAGATTATGAGCAAGTATAATTTTTTTCTCTATCGCAAGGCCCAATCACAAAATACCGCTGAGAAACTTGAACTCATTCAAAATGATGATAAAACAACTTTGATTATCTCTGATATCGATCAGCGCCTTTGGCGTTTTGAACTGGCCCCGCGTATAGACTTCTAAAGTAAATTTAATTTGGATTTTTATTATGACAGTAAAAATTATCGATGCCATCTGTGCAACAAGTTCGTATGTTTCCCGCATACAGATTTTTTTTGAGACGACGACAGGCTTGATTGAAAAAGTCGAAGAAGCGAAACTGCCTCGTGAGAATGTTGATTATTATTTCGGCGATGATTGTTTATTGTTTGCCGGAATGGGCGATATCCATATTCACGCGCGCGAAGATGTCTCGGGAAAAAATACTTACAAAGAAGATTTCCGTTCTGTCTGTTGTGCGGCCATCAATGGTGGTCTCGTACACGTCGCGGATATGCCGAACAATCCGGTTCCGCCGATCGATGATGAATCTTATCTGGCAAAAATGGAACTCGCGAAAAAAAGTGATGTTCCGATTCTCATGTATGCGGGCATCGGCCCGAACACGCGACCGATCAGTTTCGCCGTTCCGTACAAAGCCTATATGGGCCCCTCCGTCGGCGATTTGTTTTTTAGAAATAATCAGGAACTCGATGATGTCTTAAATTACTATCGCGGAGAATGCGTGAGCTTTCATTGCGAAGATCCGGAAATTCTGGAAAAAAATAAAACGCGCGAAGATCATTTCACCCGTCGTCCGATCGTCGCAGAATTAATGGCGACGGATTTTGCTCTCGAACTCATAGAAAAATACAATCTCAAAGGAAAACTTTGTCACTACAGTGCAGGCGAAGGATTGGCAGCGATCAAACGCGCCCGCGTCCGCGGAGTGAACGTCACATGCGAAGTGACTCCACAACATTTGTATTTCAGCGAAGAGATGATTCGCCAAATGTCTGCGACTGATCAGATGCAATTTCAAATGAACCCGCCGATCAGATCGGGGGAAGACGCAAAAAAATTATTGGCCGCTTTAAAAAATAATGAAATTGATTATCTCGCTACCGACCATGCTCCTCATTCGCCGGAAGAAAAACAAAAGGGGATGAGCGGTCTTCCAGGTCTCGATACTTATGCGGGATTTGTGACGTGGCTTCTGCTCACGCAAAACATTTCTCCGCAAACAATCGCGCTCATTGCTTCGGAAAATCCGGGAAAATTTTTTAACCAGTTCCTCACTTCGCTCAATCAAAAAAGCGAGTTGTTTAAAAAATGGGGACGTGGAATGGGATTTTTGGAGAGCGGTTATTCGGCCTCGTTTACCATTCTCAATATCAATCGTCCGATGACAGTGACTCCCGAATTTCTAAAGACAAAGGCCCTGTGGTCTCCGTTCTTAGGAGTGACTTTTCCCGGCTCACTCGAGAAAGTCATTCTCGGCGGTAATATTTTGTAAGAATTTGAGCGTCTCTAATCAGGAAATGTAAGCTTTTGTAAGTGCACAAGTGACCTACTCTGGCCTTAAATAGTCCGCTACCTTAAGTGGCCAGTCGTTGTAGACTTTGAGAAGGAAATCACATGAATTTAAAAATCGCTCTTACCTCAGTTTTAGCACTTACAATCGTGAATGCTCACGCTTCTGTTAAACAAAATTTTTCTCCCATTAAAATTGTTCCAAAAGTTATTTACGGTGAAGATAACCGTCTAGACGTTTTTGAAAGTTCTGATCCTTTGATGAAAGAATTGGCGAAATCAACTGCAGCTCAAATTCTTAACGATAATCTTGAAGTGAATGGCGATACATTCACAATCAAATCAAGAACCCTTGTTGATGAAGGTATCTGCAAGAGCGAACGTTTTGCTGATCAGGTAGCAGCGGCAAACTGTTCAGGATTCTTAGTTGGAAACGATACTCTGGTAACAGCTGGTCACTGTGTGAACACTGTAAGCGATTGCCAAGGTCACTACTGGGTATTTGACTACGCAAATACAACTGAAGAAAAAGCTTCTTTCACATTCACAAAAGACCAGGTTTTCCGTTGCACAAAAATTATTTCTCGTGCAAAAGATCCAAGTACGATGAACGACTACGCGATTTTAAAATTAGAGCGCGTGGTGAAGGGAAGAACTCCCCTTAAATTCAGAACATCTGGAAAAGTTGCTGACGATGCTGTGTTGACTGTTATCGGTCACCCAACTGGTCTTCCAACAAAAATCACATCAGCAGCAGATATGCGTGATAACACAAATCCAGTTTTCTTCAGAACGAACGCTGATACATACGGCGGCAACTCTGGATCAGCAGTTGTTGATTCAAGAACAGGAACTGTAGAAGGGATTCTAGTTCGTGGAGATCAAGACTATCAACAAGCTGACAACGATTCATGTATGGTTTCAGTTCACCGCGATCAAGACGGTGGCCGTGGAGAAGACGCTACAAGAATCACAAATCTTTTAAAGTTCCTTCCAAAATCAAACTAATTTTTTCTCTACACACACAGCAGTCTATCGGCGGATAGCTGCAAAAGACGGCCCCTTGCGGGCCTCTTTTTTAAGTTATCCGTCGATTATAAAACTTCCGTTACTAATTTTTGTCCTTCCAGTCCCGCCATCACATTTTTTGCACACAAGATCGACATTTCCGTTCTCGCTTCAAACGTCGCTGAACCGATATGAGGAAGAATAAATACGTTTTCTAAGTGAAAAAGTTCGTGTTCTTTCGGTAACGGTTCCGGATCAGTGACATCGAGCCCGGCCGCAAAGATTTTGTTTTCTTTTAGGGCCCATATCAGTGCCTCTTGATCGATGACTTGTCCGCGAGAAGTGTTGACGAGCACGGCATTTGGTTTCATTTTGAGGAAGGCTTCTTTGTTGATGAGATGTTTTGTTTCGCTCGTGAGAGGAGTGTGAATCGAAATGAAATCGCTCGTGCGCAAAAGCTCATCGAGAGAGACCCTCTTGGCATTGAGAGAGTTTTGTTTATCGGAGTTCGCAACATAAATCACCTTCATGTGAAAAGCATGATGGGCCATTTCAGCGAATCTCAATCCAATTCTTCCCATGCCGATCACTCCGAGAGTTTTTCCGCGCAAGGTGTATCCAAGATAATCGCGCGGCCCCCATGTTTTCCATCGTCCTTCGTAAGCATCTGAGTGGGCCCATTGAAAACGGCGGGTGGCCGCAAGCAGAAGTCCCATAGCAATTTCCGCAGTGGCCTCGCTTAAAACATCGGGTGTATTTGCAATGCGAATGTTTAAACGTTTTGCTGTCGCAAGATCGATATTGTTAAATCCGACGGCGTAATTGGCGATGACTTTGAGGTGAGAATTGGCCTCGAGAAAATGCTTATCAATATTATCTCCGAGCATGGTGATGAGAGCATCGAAATCGCGTGACCTGGACATAAGTTCCACGGGAGTCATTGGGCGATCTTCTGAGAAGACCTCGACTGAATATCCGTTATCTTCCAGCAGTCTTTGGCCATCGGGAAGTATATTTCGTGTAATAAATACTCTTTTTTTCATTGGGAAGCGCCCCTCAAATAATTTCTATTTCTTGTTAATTGCTATGATCTCTTACAATGTCTTACGGCCAGGATTACAAATTAATAAAGCGCGTATAAAAATCATCCTAGTCAACTTTTTTTATATTCAATTTATTAAAAAAAGTGCTAGTTTCTCGCCCATCACTTCTACGCAGGAGATTACGTGAAGATTTTAATGCCATTACTTGCTGTTGTTCAACTAAGTACTGCTAGCGCATCGTTAGTAGGAATCATGGATTCAGGAACTGATCTTACTCATAAAGATTTAGCTCCGAAAGCATGGGTTAACACAAAGGAACGCGCTGGAAGCACAGTTGATTTAGACGGTGACGGACTTCCAGGTGATATCAATGGTTGGGACTTTGTAGATAACAGAGCAAACCCTTTCAACGACAAATACAATTACCTCATCACTGATGACGTAAAAACATTCTTCAACTACTACAGTAAATATGAAACTGGTCAATTGACGGCCACTTCACCAGAACTTGCTTGGTTAAAAACTCACACAAAAGACGACGATCTAATGAACAAAGTTAACTTTGTTGGTGGGTATATTCACGGAACACACGTTGCGGGAATTTCTGCTCTTAACAATGCTAAAGTAAAATTGATGGCATTTAAGATTATTCCAACTGTTTACCAAGAAGTTAAAAAACCAGATCCAAATGCACCTCAAACTCCAGCAGCTCCGGCAACGCCAAAAGACAATGGTCAGGCAGCAAAAACTGTAGCTGAGTATACGCAAGAAGTGACAGACAGTGCTTCTTCACAAATTACAGAGATGGTTAGTCTTCACTCAATCATCGATTTCCATAAAATGGATGTCGTTAACCAATCATTTGGTATCGGATACGGAGACGCAACAAACTTTATTAAAGCGGGATTCGTTGATGAAGTGAAACGCGATCCAACTCAAGCTGAGCTAGATGCAATTTTGAAAGCATACTTTGCTCAACTCTTAAAAGACGGACCAAAGATGTTTGCAGCTGCACCTAACACAGTATTCGCAATCGCAGCAGGTAACGATTCATCTAATAACGATCTTTACCCGGATTACCCAGCTGATATCCAAGCTGATAACAAAATCGTAGTAGCAGCAGCTCTAGGTTATAAAAAACTTGCTGACTTCTCTAACTACGGAGCAACAAAAGTAGACGTAGCAGCTCCAGGTGTAGCAATCACATCGACAGCTCCAACGAATGCTTACATTCCACTAAGCGGTACATCACAAGCAACTCCATACGTTGTTAACATCGTCGCAGCTATGAAGGATTTAAACCCTGCTCTTAGCGCACGTGATTTAAAGGCAATCGTTCTTGGAACTGTAGACGTAAAAGACTGGTTAAAAGGAAAAGTTAAAACTTCTGGTATCGTAAACAAGTCACGCGCTTTAAAAGCTGCTGAGTTTGCAAAAACGATGAACGTTGACGTGGCGATCACAAAAGCAAAAGCGACAATCGTTGATGTTCCAGTAGAAAAATCATTCACAATTAAGCCAACTGGATTGACTCTTAACTACAAACCAGTTCGTCCAAGCTTACTTATCAAAAAATAATTTTTTCTAAAAATATTTTTGCATGAAGGCCCTCTTTCGAGGGCCTTTCTTTTTTTCTGCGAAGATTCTTTCTTTCCACCGCATTACTAGTAAGTTTTAGTCAGAAATATCTCATAGACCACTTCTTCATCCGAGAGCAAGATTGGAAAATTACCAAACATGGTTAAAGAAGGAGTCAGTGATGACAAAATTAAATTTATTAGCAGCTCTATTAGTGTTGTCTGTTCAGGCAGCTCACTCATCGACAATCGCAGTCGTTGACTCAGGAAACGATTTCAAACACAAAGATTTAGTTTCGAAAGCATGGGTTAACCCACTTGAAATTCCAGGTAACGATCGTGACGAAGATAAAAACGGATACCCGGACGATATCAACGGATGGAACTTTGCTGAAGGCAATAACATTCTTATCGATTACTCATACGCAAACTCAAACACAGCAGACGCAAGAAAGTTTTTTGATGTTCAATTGAAGTCATTCCTTGGAACAATCACAGCTGAAGAACGCGTTTGGGCAAACGAAAAATTTAAAGATCCTGATTTCATAAAAAATCTTCAAATCTTTGGGAACTGGATGCACGGAACTCACGTAACAGGAATTTCTGTTAAGAATAATCCAGAGGCAAAAGCAATTGGGATTAAGTTAATTCCAACTGAAGTAAAAGTTCCTGGAAAAGAATCTAAATTTGTTCAGCAAGCTGACAAAGGCGGAGTAAAAGACACACTACTCAAGGCAGCTTTAACGGCCCTTGCACAACAACAGACTAAAGTTTACGTAGAAATTGGTGGATACATCAACGGGACGAAAGCAGACGTTATGAACGGTTCATTTGGAACTTCATACGATGCGATCTCTGGTGTTATCTCCCAACTCTACAAAACTTTTTTCAAGAAAGATCCAACGAAAGAAGAATTGAAAATGTACACAGATCATTTCTTCGCAGTTAACCTTCAAGAAACAAAAAAATTCCTTGCTGCTGCTCCAAATACACTTTTCGTATTTGCTGCTGGTAACGAAGGATCAAACAATGATGAAGTTCCTTCTTCACCAACAAACGTAGAAGCTGAAAATAAAATTTCAGTTGCTGCGACTCTAGGTGATCAAGCGCTTGCAAACTTCTCTTGTTACGGAGCTAAGAATGTTGAAGTAGCAGCACCAGGTGTTGGTATCCTTTCAACAATCCCAATGGATAATTATCTTGCAGTAAGTGGAACGTCTCAAGCGTCTCCATACGTAGCGAACATCGCAGCTTCAATTAAAGATGCGAACCCAAAACTAGATTTCCGTGGAATCAAAAAAATCATCATGGAAACAGTTGATGTAAAACCATGGCTTGCTGGAAAAGTTAAAACTTCTGGTCTTGTTAACCGCGACCGTGCGATCAGAGCAGCTGAACTTTCAAGAACTCTTGATGTCGCTCACGCTATCGCTCAATCAAAGGTTGATATTCTAGCTCCAACAGCTAATGATAAAGCAATCGGTGTGAAGTATCACCAAATCGACAAGTCGATGGTAATGCCGCTTCCTTCGCCACTTGCTTTCAAACTTTAATTCTTAAAATAAAAAGGGCCTCTTAGTGAGGCCCTTTTTTTATTCAGATAAGATTTCAATGATTCCTGTCTCACCATTCATCTTTACTTTCATTCCTGATTTCAATTTTTTTGTGAGTCCTTTGATTCCTACGACAGTCGGTAAACCCATTTCGCGTGCAACGATTGCCGAATGAGAAAGAAGTCCTCCTCGCTCGACTAAAAGCCCGGAGAGTGAAGGATAGAGTGGAATCCATCCTGGATCTGTTCTGTCGGTGACGAGAATTTCTCCATTCAAAGTCATATCGTCTTCAGGCCCCATGATCACTTTAATCACTCCAATAACATCACCAGGTGAACAAGGAATTCCTCGCATCTGATTTGCAGTAAGAGTGCTTTCATCAAACACCACTTCAACTTCTTTTTCTGTGTGCAGGTTATTCCAATAGACCGGCCCTCTCGTCATGAAACGTGGAGCAGGCTCGATATTTTTGTAACCTTCATATTCTTTTTTACGAACTTCAATCACTGCTCGAAGATTTTGAATGGAGTTCGTTCCTTCAAAAGCTCCTTTTAATTCCTGGAAAGAAAGGAAGAAGATATCTTCTTTTTTATCGATGATGTTTGATTTCGTGAAATCCTCACCGATGGCGTAGAACATAGAACGAACGACACCGTAGATGCGCGTACGACAGAAGCGCGTGTTCTCGCGATTCATAACGGCCTTGCGTGCATGTTTGAGTGACCATTTGTAGATGATCTTTCTTATACCGGAAATATTTTTTTCAAGTAAGGCCTCAGCATTGATTCTGATATCTTTTTCGCGTTTTTCGTATTCGTGTAAATCTGTCTGGCCACAGTTAATCAAGTTTTTTAGGAAAACAAAAAAGAGGCCAGGCTCCTGGTGAAGATCTTTTTGTTCGAGTTTCATTTCACTCATACAACGAAAACCATAACGATCAATATAGTCGAGAACCATGGCATAGAATTCTTTGTGTTTTGATTGATTCAAAGCTTCGAGACAATGTTCATTTGGTGTCGAGAGAATCAATTCTTTTAGTTCCGGATTTTTTGAAACGACACCGGAAAGAACGATGAGTCGTTTTGTTGGTTCTGCAGATTCTAAATTTCCGTTACCAGCGAGAAGATCGTTATAAAAAGCATCACCCAAATGTGCGAGCCATTTGCTCGTGAGTTTTTTAAATGTACCGTAGTGAACCATGCAGAGAGTATCGTTGATGATGGGAGCATGCCACTTTCTTAAAATTTGATCTTCCAGATTTTGGAACTTTTCATAGATCTTATCTGCTGGCATACGCGAGTAATCGATCTTTCTAAACTTGTCGTAAACAATGTGAAAGTCTTTCATGAAATTATCAACGAAACTTTGGATCGTAAGATGAAACCAGAAAAATTTCATCCCGGTGATGAGTTGACGGAAGAATGCTCCGGCGCCGTTCTGGAAATCGGCAGGCCGAACCCGGTCTGCCACTTCATCGAGAATTCCTTCATTCGTTCCCATCATCGTTTCCATGAATTGACGATTGTTTTTAAAACCGGGAAGAATAGAGACGAGCTTATACCAGTTTAAAATATTATAATAAACGCGGCCGTAAAAAAGTCCGAGCATGTTGTTTAAGTTGCGATCCATTTCTTTGATGCTTTTTTCAGGCACGTGAAGGATTTCGCAAAATTGAACATAAACTTCGTGATAAACGTAATGAGCAAATCCAAAAGTCAGTGGCATTGTAATTCCACCATAACTTTCAACGATGTTTGAGTTGTCCCAGATGTAAAGTATTCCGCGATTATTTTCTGTTGCCGTTGTTACTGGACGCGATTGAAGAATATAAAGTTCTCCGTCTTTAATCGCCCATTCAACATCCTGAGGACGCCCGTAAAAAAGTTCAATCTTTGAAGCAATGGCGTGAATTTTTTTTAATTCATTCGCTGTAAGAGAATCAGTATTTTGATCAAAAGATTCAACATCGACTTCAAGACACTTCTGGGCAACTTTATCGCGGATGAGTTTCTTGGGTTTTTCAACGATGGTTTTTTCAATTATTTGCCCGTCGTTTTTGTTGAGGGCATATGTATCTGCATCTAATAATCCGGAGACGAGACCTTCACCAACACCGTAAACAGAGTTGATAAAAATTTGTTCATTGTTTCCGTTGATCGGATTACACGTGAAGAGAACTCCACTTTTTTCCGGATCGATCATCTCTTGAAGAACGACTGAGACTTTGATGTTTTTCAGTTCCAGTTTGTTGATTGTTCTGTAGTGAAGAGAGCGCTCAGAGTAAGCTGAGGCCCAACATTCTTTGATCGACTTTAAGGTATTTTCAAAATCTGAAATATAGAGATAACTTGAGAGTTGTCCGGCAAATGAATGAAGAGCACTGTCTTCGTCGTGAGCACTTGAACGAACAGAGATTAAAGATTTATTTAAATCTTTGTAGATCGTATGCAATTGTTCTTCGAGATCTTTTGTAAATGCAGTCTCTACAATTTTTAGTCTGATCTTTTCAGAAATTTCCAAAAGAGACAGGTGCTGATCGAGAAAAATATTTTCGATGTAATCATTAATTTTTGTACTCGTTTTAAATTCTTCAAAAAAGGCGGGAGGAAGTGTGATGAATGGAGGAACATTGATTCCGTTGGCATTCAATAAAAAGAGATTGAACCCTTTTCCACCGCTTTCTTTTTTTGCGAAGTGATAAGTGCTTTTTGAATTGACGACTAAAAGATGCTTTCCGGACATGATGTCGATCCTTGAAAAAATAAAGAGAATTTAGATAAATTATCGGTAAAGTTGCAATAAGAATGAATATTTGAATATTCCGAGTGCCGTGGTCGGATAGTGACTTTAATTTACGTTTTTCTATTTTATCACGATACAGTGTATATGAATTGTATTGAACTTTTTGCGATTAAGTCTCGTGAGCTTAAAGACCAGGTGGCCTTTGTCGCTCCTCATGGAACTCCGGCCCTCTTTGGTGAGCTTCGAGAACGTGTGATGCGTATTCAAAGCGAATTGCTGGAAAAAAAATTTCAGGCAGGTGAGGCGGTCCTTATTGCGACTGAACCAAGTGTTGATCTCTATGCCATTGTCATCGCGGTGATGGGACTCGGAGGAAGCATTGTTCTTGTCGAGCCTTGGATGCCGGTAAAAAAAATTTCTGAAGTCATTGCTCTTGTGAGACCAAAAATTTTCGTCAGTTCACTGGTTGGAAATTTGTGGGGACTTCGCGTTCCGGAAATTCGAAAAATTCCTCATTGGATAAAACCTAAAACACTTTTATCCGGAACAAAAAAAGAATTAATCGTTGCTGATGTCGATGAAAAAACTCCGGGTATTATTACTTTTACTTCAGGGACGAGCGGAACTCCTAAAGGAGTTGTTCGTGAACAAGGATATCTTTTAAGACAATTTACCGTGCTCAATAAATCACTTGAGATGGATCACTATAAAGGCAGCGATCTTTGCATTTTTGCCAACTGGACATTGCTCAATCTTGCTCAAGGAAAGCCGACAGTTTTTTTTCCGAGCAACTGGTCTAAGAAAAATTTTAAGTGGCTGGAGGAAGCTTCAAAAACTTATAATATTGAAACGATGACGAGCGGACCTGCTTTTATCAAAGCGATGAATGATATTAAACTTCATTCCATTCGCGATATTCATGTCGGTGGTGCCCTCACTCCTTGTTCACTTTTTGAAGATCTTTTCAAAAAATATCCTGAAACTCAATTTCGTCATGTGTATGGTTCAAGCGAAGTTGAACCCGTTTGTGTTGTTGATGCAAGAGTCTCTGTTGAACGCTCAAAAGAAAAAGATTTATATCATGCTCTTCATTTAGGAAAGCCTATTGAGGAAATCCAGTTTGAAAATAAAGAGAAGGGGATGTGGGTAACCGGCCCGCATGTGTGTCCTTTTTATCTCAATAATCAAAAAGAAAATGAACTTAATAAACGTCGTGATGAAAAAGGACAAATCTGGCACTTTATGGGGGACCAGATTGAGATCGATGGTGAGCAAAACTGGTATTATTCCGGACGGTCTCAATTAGAGAAAAAAGATTTTTATGAAGAGCAAAAGCTTTATCAATTTTTAAAAAGCGATCTGGCCTTTCTTCATCGAGATGAGAAAAATCAAATTCATCTGGTGGGGGAGTCTCTAGGCGGAAAAACAGAAGAATTGAAAAAGAATTTTTCTTTTATTGAAAAGATTCATACAGCAAACATTATTAAAGATAAAAGACATCGCGCTCGTATTGATCGCAAAGCGACTCTGGCGAAACTAAAATTATAGGTACTCGATATGGAAAAATGGTTAACTTTTTTTAAAGAGCGAACTCCGTTAGTAAGCTATGTTTTGATTACTATGGGGCCGGCCATGGCCGGATATTTTTTGGCAAAAGAGAAATCGCTTTTTCCTATGCTTCTTTCTTTTCTTGGATTCTTTTTATTCTTCCTCGTTCTTCGTATGATGGATGAGTTTAAAGATTATGAAAAAGATGTTCTTGCTCATCCAAGGAGACCACTTCCACGAGGCTTGATTCCTCTCCCTGAGTTTAAGGCCGGAATTACGATCGGAATTTTTGCCCTTTTGGTCTTTAACGTATATCTGGTTTTTACCGGTTATCCTTATTCTGCCATCTTTTATGCGGCCATCATTATCCATCTCCGGCTGATGTATAAAGAGTTTTACGTCGCTGAGTGGATCAATGCGAGACCGATTCTTTACGCAATTACTCACCAATTAATTCTTGTGACGATTTGTCTTTTCGCGCTTTCTACTTATCGAGTGCACGATCAAACCCCATTTGATGTTCGCGACTGGGTCTATGCTTTATCTGTACTTTTTTCTTTTTTTAGTTACGAAGTTTGTCGCAAGCTTGATCCGAAGGCCCATCCCGTTTTAAAAACATATCTTTCGATTTATGAAATGAAAGGAGTGATAAAGATTGTTGGAACGCTTGCAATTTTGCATATCATCGCCCTCGCTGTTCTTTTTAAAACAGATTATCATCAGATTTTTTTTGACCTTCCGATTATCTTGTTGATGAGCGGACTTTTTGCTCTGAATAGCGGGAAATTAAAATTTAAAAAAGTAGAACTATTGGCCACATTAAATCTTTTGATCTTTCTTTATTCAGGAATTTATTATGCCACGATCAATTGAATTTTATACAAAGACAAATGATCCTCAGAAATTTTTAAACGATTTTTTATCGTTTCCTCATATTCTTTTTTCCAACAATAATAAAGTCAAAAAACTTCCGGTAGAAGTTGAGGCGATGTATTTTAAAATTCATCCTTTGAAACACGATTTTTTGTTGATTAAAGAAAATGAAAAAGTTGTTTTGCGCTCTATGGTTTGTTTGACTCCTTTTAAAGATACGGCCTATTTTGGTTTGCTGGATTTTGATTTTAATCATCCGCATATCGATGTGATTCTTTCCGATTTTAAAAATATGGTCGTGAAATGGTGTCGTGATGAAAGAGTCACGCAACTTATCGGTCCCGTTAATTTTTCGACATGGCTTCCGTATCGGTTAACAACGATGATGGACGGTGATGAATCGTTTTTTTCTTTTGAACCTGATCGTCCTCTTGAATACGCTTCTCTTTTAAAAGAACAAGGATTTGTGACCAATCAGCTTTTCACATCGAAAGGTTTTGATAATTCCGATCCTATTATTGAGCAAACGAAGAGTGATTATGAAAAGGGAATTGCTTTGGGATATTCATTTGAATTTATGCCAAAGACATTGTCTGATGACGATATAAAAGATTTGCACAGACTCTCGGTCACTATCTTCGAAGGAAATTATCTGGCGACTCCGATTGATTTTCCTACGTTCAAGGCCCTTTATGTGGCCCAGGCCCAAAAAGAAAATTATGAATATTCTGCTTTCATTCTTTCTCCCAAAAAGGAGCGAATTGGATTCTTTTTTAATTTTATAGAGCGCGATTACAGCATTGCTAAAACGATTGGTGTCGACAGATCTCATCGAGGAGCGGGTCTGTCGAATGGAGCAATGTACGTATGCCTAAAGAAGGCCCGCGATGTCGGGGGAATTAAAAAGATGGTCATCGCCATGGTAAAAGAAGGGGCCCAAAGCGAGTCTTACGGACGTAAAATGAATTTAATTTGGACTCATCTTTATGAGCTTTTAGAGCTCAAACTCTAAAAAAACGTTTAGTCAGCACCCCCTGTAAAAATTACGGCCTTCCTAGATAAGATTCTTATTCTTGGTACACTTTTATCTATTAAAAAGAGATCGGGAAGATTTATGCAAAACATATCAGTGTATCTTAATCAACGTGCTTCAAATGGTGCCAACGATTGGCAAGGACAAATCAATAATGCTCTTTTTAGAAGCAATGTTGAGTACATGATGCCAAAAGATCTCACTGAGCTTTATGAAAATCTCGATCGCGACGTTGAAAAAAATGTCGATGCAGTTTTATCTGTTGGTGGTGATGGAACCGTCAACACAATCATTCAAAGACTCGCTGGAACAGATATCAGTTTACTTGTTGTTCCCGGTGGAACGGCAAATGATTTTGCCCGCGTGCTTGGTTCAGATTCAAACATTAAAAAAATCACTCAAACGATTCGTCAAAACGTTAAAAAGAAAATCGATCTTATCAGTATTAACGGTAAATTCATGGCGACGAACGGTGGTCTAGGATTTGCTGCTGAGGTGGCAAACGAGATAAATGAATTGCGTGCGGCCTATCCTCAGTTTAAAAGCTTTATGAAATTTTCGGGAAAAAGTGTTTATTCATTATTCCTTGCAAAGAAACTTTTAAATCGTGAAATTAAAAGTTATAAATTTAAAATTTCTTCTGAACAATATAACGAAACTATTTTTGCTCCTCTTATTCTGGTTAATAATCAACCGATGCTGGGAGGAGATTTTATGGTGGCGCCAAAAACGAATCACCAGGATGGAACTGTCAACATCACAGTTTTTAAACATCAAAATAGACTGGAGCTGGTTGCTTGTATTTTAAAGATTCTTCATGGCAATTATCCAACGGATGATAAAGATCTTGTAAGCTTTGAAACGAGTGAAGCAAAAATTGAATTACTTGATGAAGATGATAATCTTTCTTTCTTCGGTGATGGTGAAATTCTCAATCGTGCAAAGTCCTGGGATATTAAATGCCATTCTCAATTTTTGTCAGTTTTTTCTCCAAAAGATCAAAAAGACATGGTGAATTTTTGCACGCAAGTGTCTTTGATGTAGAATGATCTTATGAAGATTTTCATGACCGGTGCTACCGGATTTTTAGGAAAATATCTCGTCTTGGAATTGACGAAAGTTTTAGGTGCTAAAACTCAAATCTATTTACTTTCGAGAAAGACAGAAACAAATCTTTTTTCTGATCTCCCCAATGTGAAATTTATTAAAGGTGATATTACTAATCCTCAGATGATTGAATCGGGGAGTGATCACGAAGACCTTATTGAAAACATCGATCTTGTGATTCACGCAGCGGCCCTCTACGACATTAAAGCGTCTCATGCCGATTGTTATCTTCACAATGTCGTTGGAACACAAAATGTTTTGAGACTTGCTAAAAGAATGAAAAACCTTAAGGCCTTTTATTATGTCTCGACGATTGCAGTCGGTGATGATCGTTCATTTTTTCTGGAAGAAGACCATTTTCCCAATCGTAAAAACTTTCAGGACAATTATTCAGAGACAAAATATTTCGCGGAAAAAATGGTTCGCGAACACGCCGAAAAAGAATCGTCTTTCGCTGTTCGAATTATTCGGCCTGGAATCATTGTCGGTGATTCGCAAACGGGAAAAATGCAGAAAGGGGACGGCCCTTATTATTTTATGGATGTTCTAAAAAAACATTCACTATTGCTTAAAACAGTTCCTTATCTTCCACTCAGCTTTAATCCACGAACGAAGATACCTATTATCCCGGTTGATCATTGCGCTCGGTTTATTTCGCTGCTCATTTCACGCGATCAATTTGCTCATGAAGTGAAAACGTATCATCTCATCAGTGCAGAGGTGCCAACGACCAGCGAATTTCTCGCTGATGTAAATAAAGTTCTGCATATTCAAACAAAATACATTCCTGTTTTAAAAAATCCTCTTCATAATTCCCTCTTAAATCTCTTAGGTATTCCTAAAGAATTGATCCCATTCATGTTTTCAAAACTCTCTTACGATAAGACACGTACAATAGAGGAGTTACCTGAGCTCGCAAAAAGTACGTACAGTTCTTATAAAGAAAAACTTTTTCTTTATCTTGCTTAGGCGCAAATTGAGTTATGAAGCATATTCTTTCTTTGGCCTTTGCCCAAGATCAATATAATTTCGACGAAGAAGTAGAATTTTTCGGAGAGACATATCGTATTACCCAATACTCAACCAACTTTGATGTTGAACTCACAGAAAGTATTATCAGAAAATATGATGGTCTTTGTGATGTGATTTGTATTTCAGGCCTTCCACAAAAAATAAAATTTAAAAAAGGTTTTTTTCTTCATCCAGATGTTTATCGAATTAAAACGTCTGCGAAAGAAACACCTTTAGTAGACGGACAAATCATTAAAGACGTTTATATTCCTCATGCTCTCAGACGATTTTATTTAAAAAATAAAACATTTCTTTCTAAAAGAAAAATTGGTTTTTATTCGGCCGCCCTTCAAAAATGTTTTGTTGAAGTTTTAGAGGATCTTGAAAACGATCTTGTCATGGCCGATCCTTATTTTCTCACGAAGATGCCATTTAATCTTCATAGCAGTAAATCGCTCGATCAATATATCAAAATGCTTTCTCCTGTTTTAAAACGGCTTAAGATTAAAAAAAATAATGTTCCTTCATTTTCTGAAGAAGGACGTAAGATGAATCGCGCGCTCGATGAATTTCTTTCCTGCGATATTTTGGTAGGGAATGAGGCCAATATTAATTTTCTCAATCTCTCTCACTTAAAAGGGAAAACTCTTATCATAGATATTGTTTCTCCTTTATTGGAGGAAAAATTAAGAGTCGCGGGGCTGAGTGAAGCGTTGATCTGTTTGCCTCAGCTGTCAGATCACACCAAAATTAATTATTCGATTCTTGAAGGAATTGTTCAATTGAAAAAAGGTGTGGGAAATCCAGTAAAGGACGATGATGTTGTTAAACTTGTTGATGAACTAAAGATCACGCCAGAAATTAAAAAATTCAATGAAGACAACAATGAGATTATCAAATTTTCTTTTGTTATTCATCCGTTAACATCGCGAACTCTCTTTCAGTTGCCTGGATTAAGTCTGATAAAAAAACAATATGCAAAACCTTTGGAATCAGGGATTGAAGAACTCCTTTCTTATTCTCCCGGATTTTATTATGGAAAAATAGATGGAATTATCAGTGAGAAAAACGGGAAACAAGTTGAAGGCTTAATTTATGCTGTCACTGAAACTCCTAAAAAATTAATGGAGAAAGAAGCCGACGTTATTTATAAAAAAATTTTAAAACTTTGTGAAAAAGCTCAAAGGGCCGGATCAAAGATTATGGGGCTCGGTGCTTATACAAAAATTGTAGGTGATGCCGGTGTTACGATCGATCGATTGAGTCCGATTCCTGTGACGACAGGAAACTCACTTTCATCCGCTTCTACTTTGTGGGCCGCTAAACTCGCGGTTGAAAAAATAGGTTTTGTAGAAAAGAAAGATAATAAATTTCTTGGAACTGTTATGATTGTCGGGGCCACGGGAAGTATTGGTGCCGTATCTGCCAAAGTTTTAGCTCTTTCGTGGAAAAATATTATTTTGGTTGCTCCGAGAGCTTATAAATTGATTGAGCTTAAAGAAGATATTTTAAAAATTAATCCCCAGGCAAATATTCAAATTTCAACTGATGCCGATGTGCATACGCATGAATCGGACTTGATTATTACGACAACTTCCGGTCAGGGAAAAACAATTTTGGATATTATGAAAGTAAAACCTGGTTGTGTGATCTGTGATGTTTCACGTCCGTTTGATATCAGTGAAAAGGATGCGATCAAACGTCCTGACGTTCTCGTTATTGCCAGTGGTGAAGTTCAGTTGCCGGGAAAAGATGTCACTATCAATATTGATATCGGTCTTGAAGGAAACATCGTTTATGCCTGCCTCGCTGAGACAGCGTTACTTGCGATGGAAGGTAAATACGAATCTTTCACATTGTCTCGTAACATCGACTACGAAAAAGTTATCGAGATCGACAAACTTGCCAACGAACATGGCGTGCGTTTATCGCAAATCATGGGACACAATGGATTTATCACAGATGAAGAATTTAATCTTTGTCGCGAGCACGCTTTAAAAAAATTATCAAAGAAATAGGATGCTGAATGAGCTCAAAGTATTTTACCGGTCTGAACTACACATTAGGAAATGAAGATACGACCGTTGAAGTTGAGCTGGTAAAAAAGTATAGACCCAAATCGGTTTTTACTGTGTGTGGAAGTGGTGGGCGATCATTACCTCTTTGCGCTGAAACGACGAAAGATATTACCTTGTCAGATCTTTCGCAGGAACAAATCTATTTGGCAAAATTGCGTGAGTCCACTTACATTCATTTTTCGCATGAAGATTTTTTATGCTTCTGGGGATATTTCCCATACTCTGATGATAATTTTCATACTCAGAGAAAAGAATTATTTCATATCTTGAAATTAGAGGATGAAGTAAAAGAATTTTTCACAAACGTATTTGAAGAAATTAATTATTCTTCGTTATTGTACCTTGGAAAATGGGAACGTACCTTTCAAATTCTTGCCCAAGTGGCAAGAACGCTCATGGGAAGAGATTTTGACCGCATTCTTCGTTTTGATGATTTAAAAGCTCAGCGCGACTATTACGCCAAAGGTTTTCCGCACACTCGCTGGAAGGCCGTGCTTTTTTTAGTGGGGAATAAAACTCTGTTTAATGCTCTTTTATACAAGGGAAGTTTTATTGAGAAAAATTCCCCGCTTTCGCATTTTGAATATTACCAAAGGGCCTTCGATCATCTGTTTAAAAACGATCTCGCCCAAAAAAGTTTTTTTGTGCATTTATGTTTTTACGGAAAAATAAAATCACTTGCTGGAGTTCCCATTGAGGCCTCTGCAGAAACTCATTCTCGCATCAGGCACTCCCAAACAAAAATTAATTATGTCACTGAAGATCTCGTGGCCCATTTAAAGAGCGGCATTAAACAATACGACTTTCTCTCTTTAAGTGATGTTCCTTCTTATTTTAAAGGGGATTTAGAGCGCAATTTTATGCAGATGATTCGCCCTGGTCTCAATCCCGGCGCCATCGTCGTGAATCGCTATTATTTGCGCGTTTCAGACTGCGATCTTTCGGGATACACCGACGTCACTGAAGAGCACTCTGATCTTATCAGGAATGAACTCGTGCAGATGTATGACATCCGCATTTATCGTTACGACCCTAAATAAGCACTGTCTAAACTTTAGACGGCCCCCCGTAAAAAGTTCATGACCACCCAAGGCCGCGCCTTTGTGAGATAAGATCGCATTCAAAGATCAATAATTTCTTTGAGGCGTCTATGAAAGATTTAGTGCTATTTTTTAGCTTGTCACTAATGGTGTTGGTTGCAACGGCATTGAAGAGCGAAGTGAATATGAATGACACTAAACCTGTTGGTGAACAAAAGTATCTTTCATTGAATCCTTAGTTACATCAGCCAATAATAAATCAAATAGAAAAAAATCAAATTTGAGAAAATGAGTGAATCCACGCGATCGAGAATTCCTCCATGGCCTGGAATGAGATCACCCATATCCTTTATTTTTAAATCTCTCTTAATTGCAGAAATATTCAAATCACCAAAAAATCCAGCAATAGCAATCAATGCGGAAACGAACACAACTTGCATTGGAGCAAGCGGCAGCAGATTTCTAAAGCAATAACCTAAAACAGTTGATCCAATAACTCCACCAATGAGGCCGGCCCATGTTTTGTTGGGTGAAATAAGCGGAGAGATTTTTCTTTTCCCAAAAAGTTTTCCTGAAATAAATTGAGAAACATCGTTGAGTTGAGTGATCAGGATAAGAAAGAAAATCATTCCGGCAGCGCCTTCTCTGAATCCTTCAACATTAGGAAGAGAGGCAAGATACGAAATATGAGAAAGAGAAAAAACAGTGAGCATGAGGGCCCAATGAAGCTGGCTGAATGTTTTAATGCTTTCTTCGCTTAAGTCTTCGAGGATTGAACGAAAAGGAAGAAGAATCAGCATTCCGACAGGAATGAAAGTTAAAAAGGCGATAAAGAATTTTGAATAGGCGAAATAATATTGAATCGGAATGGCAAGATAGGCGATGAGCAGAGTCCTTCTGTGCTTGGTATTGAAGTTTAATTTGCTTGTGAGTTCTCGAAACGAAATAAAAGAAATAAGTCCCATTCCAATAAAGAGAACTTCACGTTTTGTTCCAATCATCAGAATAACCAGAACGAAAATGATCCACCATGAATTCACTCGCTGTTTTAAAACGTGGAGAAAATCCCTCGGGAAAAAGTAGTCCCATCCATAAAATAGTAGAGTGAAAAATATGATTATAGCAAAGGTCGCAATGATGGAGTTTTGAGTATGTTCATTGAATGTGAGAAACGTTGACATAAAAACCTCAATCTTGTTCACCATCTGTCGATAATATTACAAATTAATTATAACGGAGAAATCTATGAGTAAAAGAGAAGAAAAAAAATCTACTTTTTCTACGTTCGATGGTGTGAAGTTAGTGTATCGTTCTTGGGCCCCAACACAAGCAAGTTCAGGTGAAAAGAAAGCGATCATTGCTATTCACAGAGGACATGAACACTCAGGGCGTTTAATTGATTTGATCGACGGTGTGAACCAACCAGACTTCTGGGCCTTTGGATACGACTCTCGCGGACACGGAGAATCTCCAGGGCCTCGCGGATATGCTCCGACGTTTGCCCATATCATTAAAGACCTCGATACATTCGTAAACTTCATTTCAAAAGAATACGACATTAAAATGGAGAACATCTTCATCATCGCAAACAGTGTTGGTGCAGTTGTATGTAGTGCCTGGGTACATGATTACGCTCCAGGAATTCGCGGGATGGCGTTAGCAGCTCCAGCGTTCGAAGTAAAACTTTATGTTCCAATGGCGCTTCCTGGCTGCAGACTTCTCGATGCGGTTAAGCACCCGGCCTTCATTTCAAGTTATGTTAAATCGAAATTTTTAACTCACGATCCGGAACAGGCAAAAAAATACGACGAAGATAAATTAATCACTCCGGAAATCGCAGTCAATATTCTTGTTGGTCTGTATGATACAGCAGAAAGAGTTGTAAACGATGCGGGAGCAATTCACGTTCCAGCGATGGTTTTCTCTGCGGGAAGTGACTGGGTTGTAAGCAATAAACCACAAAAGAAATTTTTTGAAGGACTGAGCTCGAAGAAAAAAGAATACATTGTACTGGACAACTTCTATCACGGAGTTCTTTACGAAAAAGACCGCAAGATTCCGTTTGATCACATTCACCGTTTTATGAATGAATGTTTCAGTACTCCAGTGACTTCTGTCAGTCTTATTAAAGCAGACAAAGAAGGATACACGTATAATGAATACACAACTATTCAATCTGGAAATATTTCTCCACTTAATAAAATGAGTTATTCATTCCAGGTCATGTCGATGAAGACTTTGGGAAAACTTTCTGAAGGAATTCGCATCGGATACAAGTACGGATTTGATTCGGGGATTTCTCTCGATCACGTTTATAAAAATAAAGCTCGTGGAAATTTAGTTCTCGGAAAAATTATCGACTTCTTCTACATCAACGCTGTTGGATGGAAAGGAATTCGCGCACGCAGAGTTCACATGCGTGAAGCCCTGAACACTTGTATTGATCAACTGATCAAAGAAGGAAAACCAGTTCGCATTATGGACATCGGTTCAGGCCCGGGCCGCTACCTTCTTGAAACGGCAAAAAAATATGAAAAGAACGATGTCAAAGTTCTTCTTCGCGATTACAGCGAAGCAAACGTGAACGAAGGAAAAGCGATTGCAAAAGAATTGGGAGTGACAAACTCTGAACATATGCAAGCGGACGCTTTCGATCCAAATACGTATTCAGCACAAAACTTTAAACCAAATATTCTTATTGTTTCCGGATTGTTTGAATTATTCCCAAGCAACGAAATGGTTTTAAAAGCTGTTGAAGGGGCGACTTCAATTCTGGAAGACGGTGGATACATTGTTTACACTGGTCAGCCGTGGCATCCGCAGTTGGAAATGATTGCTCACACTCTTCCAAATCGCGAAGGAGAAAATTGGGTCATGAGAAGAAGAACTCAATTGGAGATCGACCAGATTTTCGCAAAACATGGAGCAAAGAAAACAGATATGAAAATCGACCAATGGGGAATTTTCACTGTAGCAACTGCCGATTATAAAAAAGACTATAAGAAAGCAGGATAAAACCCATGCAAAACAATAACAACAAAAAAGATCTCGAAGTCTATTTTTCTTTGATGATCTCAAATGGGGCTTCATCGCTTTATCGAATGGTTCAGGACATGAATTTGTTCGGACCATATCAGTTGGGAGAAAATTTCTCAGCTGAAGATTTTGCAAACAAGCACCAGTTCAAATTAATTCCGTCAAAGGTTTTATTGGACACATTAGTGACGATGGGACTTCTGGAAAAAACGGGAGAATCATTTTCCATTTCAACGGCGATGAATCTTCTCAAAGGGAATTATAAAAATTTAAGTGACGAATACTGGGCACACATGCCGACGCTGTTAAAAACAGGAGCTCCGTTCAAGAAAATGGATGCAGTTGAAAACAGCGAAATGGAATATCAGGTGCAGGTCAAATCGCTCGAGTGGATGATGTCCCCTTGTGCAAAATTGATGGTAGAAATGTTGGGAGGAGAGAAATCTCCTCACAATGTTTTGGACGTTGGGGCAGGTTCAGGAGTGTGGAGTTTTAATTTTATTTACGCCAATCCTAAATCGACATGTACACTTGCCGACTGGCCTGCAGTTTTAAAAGTGGCGAAGGACACTTCTGCAAAAAATAAAATTTCAGATCGTGTAACATACATCGAAGGGAATTTTCATCAGACTGATTTCGGACCAGCTCGTTTTGATTATGCGACTCTCGGAAACGTGACCCATATTCAGACTCCGGAAGAAAATAAACGCATCTTTAAAAAAATTTACGATGCTCTGTTGCCTGGCGGAGAGTTGATTATTCTCGATGCCTACGGAAAAGTTCCGCAAGGAGCGATGGCGAGAGCGCTTTATCAGATGGGCCTTACGATTAGAACAGTTCAAGGAAAAGTTTACATGCCGAATGAACTTGAGCCGTGGCTGCGTGAGATTGGATTCAAAAGTTTTGAATTCAAATCTCTCGATGTGATTCCTTACTCGATGGGAATGTTGATAGCAAAAAAATGAAATCGCAAACAATTCCTATTCTTCTTATTTTAGTCGCGGCCTTTATAGGCGCCTGCGCTCAATACTTTTTTAAAATGGGCTCGCTGAAAATTGTAGAAATTCCAATTTATCGCAATTGGTTTTTTTTAGCGGGCCTTGTTTCTTTTTTCTGGGTCCTTGTTTTGATCACATTGTCTTTTCGTTTTGGAGGACTCATGATGGTCGTTTATCCGGCGTACGGAACGACATATATCTGGGCCATGCTCATTTCTCATTATTTTGATAAAACTCCGACGAACTTTGTTCAGGTCGCAGGAGTTTTTTGTATCATAATTGGGATTGGATTAATTTCTTATCAGAATGATCTCATTAATCCCACAGAGCAAAAAACCTTGCATATTGAAAAGTGATTTTCCAAAGAGAGACAATTAATAAATTCTTCCTGAAAAGAATGAAAATCTTCTTTTAAAAATGATTTTAATCCATTCATTCTATTAAGTCTGTCTATCCATGCTTGCTTTACTTCTGGCCTAACTTGACCTTTGAATGAAAGTTCTTGATCATCTAGTTCGATTGTCTTGACTGTAAATCCATTTTTTTCCAAAGCACTTTGAATTTTTCTGCCTGCTCTAAAATCGTATCGGCCGCTTGATAAAGATTGATCATAAAATTTTTGAATCCTGCTGCGAGTTTCATCAGAGAGTGGTTCATGTCCAAACAAATCATCCATCTCGACAACGCAAATCCATGCATCTTTTTTTAAAAATGGCACCCAACTTGATAGTGCTGAATCGAAATCAGTAAAATAGGCAGCTGTAAAACTACACCATAGACCATCAAAAGAGTTCATTTTGAGATTAAGATTATTCAAATCTTGTTTTTCGAAAATATGTGTGGGCAGTCTTTTCTTAGCGGCATCTAAAAGTTCATCGTTCCCATCAATACCGGTTACAAGAGCACCACGAGCTGCCAGCTCAGCAGAAATATCACCAGGCCCGCAACCAAGATCCAAAACTTTATGACCGGGAGAAACAGGGCATAAAGACAGTGCTTTATTCCAGTCTCTCCAATTGAGTTGTTTGCGATATTCTTCAGCTAGTGTCATGCAATTATTTTATGGCGACTTAAAAAAATTATCAATTGATGAATAATGTTTTTTAATCAAACTTTGTCTTGTTTGCTAAAAAATTGATTGACTACAATATATGCCTAAATTAAAATCGCTCAAAATAAAACTGGGCAAAAGCCGTTGAGATCTTAACCATCTCGATGTCTTTTGCCCTAGGTTTCTAAAAAAAATTATGCACAAAAAAACACTCTACAATATCAAAGGCGCTGGAAGACCAGCAAAACACGACAGAGGAATCCGTCACATTGCTCGTGATGAGATTAAAAGAAATACTCCTCTCCACCTGACGATTAAGATTAATAAAAATAAGGCCGGTCTTAAAAATAAATCTGTTCTAAAACTTCTTCATTCATCAATTAAAAAAGCGCGCTTAAAAGGGCTTAAGATAATCCATTACACTCTCGAATTTGATCATATTCACTTGCTTGTTGAGGCCCATAATAATGAAGTACTGAGCAAGGGGATGCAGTCTCTTGGAATTAGTTTTTCAAAGGGAATTAACAAAATTAAATCGGTAAAGGGGCAGGTCTATAAGACGAGATATCACTATCGAAAATTAAAAACGCCATCTGAAGTAAGAAATGCTGTTAATTATATTCTTGGTAACTCTATCAAGCACAAACACTCTGCCTCGATTATAAATCTGTACAATTCAGTGCCTGTCATCTCGGATTTCTCAAAACTCTATCCAGGTTTTGAGCTAGGGATTATTGATACGATTAAAAGAAGTTTTTCTCTTACTGAACTGAAGAAGGTATTAAGAGAAACACTTTCACCACCAGAACACTTTTTAATCAAGCAAGTGATCGTTTAGCGCGATTAAAGCAAGTCAGAATCAAAAGCAAAGCGACTACAGATAAAATCACATTGTAAGCAGCTCCAGTGATTCCACATGAAATGAGAATAGCAAGGACGCTAAAGACAAAGGCACGATCGCTTTTTCCCATCGGCCCTGCATATTGGCGTTCTTTTTTATTCAACAGGACAGCGAGTCCGGTAATTTCCGTCAAAGCTGCAAAGAAAATGACAAACATGAGAAGGTGAGTGTTGATAAAAGCAAAACGAATAAAAGCGTAGTAAAGAAATCCATCGGACAGCACGTCAGTCACTTCATTTAAAATTGCTCCCACTGCCGATTTCATATTATGTTCTTTCGCAAGCATTCCATCAATCGCATTCAAGGCCATGCGGAAGAAAAAGAAAAATGGCAAAAGATAAAACATTTCTTTTTCAGAAAGCAGAAGAAAAAGTCCCATGAGAATAGAAAGCAAACAAGTAAACGACGTCACTTGATTAGGAGTAATTCCCATCTTAAAAACACTCTGAACAACAGGACGAAGCAGATTCTGGAATTTTGGTTTTAAATCATAGATCGTCATGTTTATTCCGCCGGAAATTTTTGATTAACAGAGAATTGACTCATGGCCTGAATTTGTGATCCTGGAGCAATGGTTGTCCCTGGTCCCATTTTTGTAAAAGCACCGATAAAAGTATTGCTTCCAATTTTAATTCTCTTTGCATAGACAAAAAACTTTCCGTTTTTCACACGCAAAAAATGAGAAGACATGTATGTGTTGTGTCCGAAGATCACGAAGTCTCCGACTTCCATCAAGCTGCGATCGTTGACGACAGTTCCCGGAACCCAAAAAACATGTTTACCGATTTTACTTCCCCAGGCGCGAAGCCAGGCACTGTACATTCCCGGAAGATAAAAAAGCAAACGCTCCAGCTGAGGAAAGACGAGATAGATTTGTTGAACACGAAGTGAAAAAAGCCATGGTTGAAAAGTTTTTTCTTCAAGTCCGATATAACTCGCTCCTTCTTTCATGGGATAGATTCCCAAAACAATTCTTTGAATCAGCAATGGCAAAAGATAAGGAGTGAGTGCAAATAAAACGAAATAACAAAGGCGATGAGTGATTACAAATTTCACGAAGAAAGTCACCATGAGAGAAAAGAAAATCAGTGGAAAAAAATGCTGTAAGCGTTTAAATAAAAAATTTAAGATATGATCTTTGTATGTCGTCATACTGAAATTATAAAGCAATTTACAAAAAGTAAAACGAGGAAAGCTTGAACTTATCGAGAGAAAATTTAAAGGCCGCCAAACCAACTCGCGATCCATTCTGGGGTGTGATTACTGGACATGCACTTTCTCTTCGCAAGGGGCGTCTCGATTATATGTATGCTTGCCTAAAACAGTACGGTGATTTTATCGAAATGTTTTTGGGAAAACGTCGCACGCTTCTCGTGAATGATCCGATGGGATTGAAGTACGTTCTTCTCGACAATAATAAAAATTACACAAAAGCGACACCTGGTTATCAAAAGGTGGCCGAAGTTTTAGGGAAAGGTGTTTTCACTGATATCGGTGAAGGATGGAAGAAGGGACGAAAGGCGATTCAGCCGACTTTTAATCCGAGCAAATTCGATCATTACTTTACAATGGTCCATGATGAAGTGGAAAAAACAATTGCACATTTAAGCAACAACAGTAATGTTCCTGTGAATATGTCTTCACTGTCAACGTC
This sequence comes from uncultured Bacteriovoracaceae bacterium, assembly GCA_966211875.1. Taxonomy (GTDB): domain Bacteria; phylum Bdellovibrionota; class Bacteriovoracia; order Bacteriovoracales; family Bacteriovoracaceae; genus Bacteriovorax. Next base: position 86,144 of record CBIHNP010000008.1, on the reverse strand, counting down.
GTATGCACTACATGTGATCGGAAGAAGTCTGCTCAATGAAAACCTTGCTGAGAGTTTTGAATCGATTTCAAAAAATCTTTCACATTTGATTGAACTGATTGAAAGAAAAATGACGTTTATCACCCCCTTTCAAACTCCTGCAAAGAAAAAGCTGCAAAAAGATTTTGATGAAACATTAAAAGTTCTCGATGCGGAAATTTTAAAAATTATTGAAAGAGAAAAAACAAAAGAGCGCATGCCGAAGGAAAATCTCATTCACGCGCTTCTTGAATCGCCACTTGGATTTGATGACCAGAACATTTTAGACCAGGTGAAGACGATGATCTTCGCAGGCCATGAGACGACGGCAAATGCCCTTTCCTGGAGTTTTTATTATCTGGCGAAACATCCTGAATGGCAGAATAAAATTTACGAAGAATTCAAGGCAAAAGATTTTCAAATCGATGATGAAGAAAAATTGGACAACTTTGTTATGGTCTCCAATTTTATCAAAGAAGTCCTCCGTGTTCGTCCACCAGTCTGGTCTTTTGGAAGAGTCGCTGTGGCCGATGATAAAATTCACGGCGAGAATGTAAAAGCAGGTGATCTCATTTCGTTATCGCCGTTTTTAATGCATCATCATCCCGACTATTGGGAAAATCCGGAAGAATTTCATCCTGATCGCTTTTTTAAAGATCCAACTCAATACACGTATTTTCCTTATGGGTTCGGACCGCGTATTTGTATGGGAGAACGTCTTGCGAATTTAGAAATGCGCCTGCTTATTTTAGAAATCGTGAAACATTTTCGATTAGAGTTAACTCCAGGAATGGAACCGATGAAAATAAATGCACAGGTCTCTCTCAGATTGGAAAAAGATTTGATGCTGAAATTAACTAAGCGTTAAGTTTTAAAATTTCTTCACGCACTCGTTGAACAACTTCTGCATTGGGAAGATTTTCAATTCCGGGAATAAGGACGGGATCGCCGATCATAATTTTTGATTCGTGCGGAACCAGCACCGGATCACCTTTTGGCATCGCAAGCCCGAGCCCACGCATATACATAGGAATAAAAGGAATACCTGGATGCGATTTTAATAAGACCGCAATGCCGTTTTTAAAATCACTCATGACTTCAGGTTGTCCACGGGAACCCTCAGGGAAGAAGAGAACTGAATGTCCCTGCGCCAGAGCTTCGTTAATTCCTTTCAGAGAACTATCAAAATTTTTAAGTGTTTTGCGTTCGATAATGATGACATTGAAAATAAATTTGACCGTCTTTTCGATAAGTTTATTTTTAGAAAAATAATCTCCAGCGGCCACTGGATGAGTCGTAAGAAATTTTTTTGTGGGAATAAGTGAAAGAAAACAAACTGTATCCAGATGACTGTTGTGATTGGCCACGAAGATACATTGCTCGAATGTTGCTAATTTTTTTTCTTGTTCAAAAGAAACGCCAATAATCCATCTCAAAAAATTTTTGAGAATGATTTTTATTAAAAGAATATGTGTAATGACTTTTAATTTTTTCATATTTGTCTAAGCTAAAAGTGTAACACTCTTTGAAACTTAGTGATAGAATGCCATTATATTTTACCTAAAATAGGAGAGGAATTTATGCAAAACTTGTCTTCAGAGAAATTGATCGAATCACTTGAATGGCGTTACGCTACTAAAAAATTCGATGTCTCTAAAAAAATTGATAAAAAAACTTGGGCATCGCTAGAGTCTGCTCTTGTTTTGACTGCTTCTTCATACGGACTTCAACCGTGGAAATTTATCATCGTTGAAAACCAGGAACTCAAAGAAAAATTAAAAGCTGTCTCTTGGAACCAGTCACAAGTTGCAGACTGTTCTCACCACGTTGTCTTCGCTATCAAAGAAAAACTAGATGAAGAACACATCGATGCTTTCCTGATGCAAACAGCGAAAGTAAGAGGCGTTGATGTAAGTTCAATGGACGGTTATAAAAAAATGATGTTGGGTGACTTAGTGAATGGTCCTCGCAGTCAAGTCATCAGCGAATGGGCCGCTCGCCAGGTGTATATCGCGCTTGGAAACTTCATGACAGCTGCTGCTGTTTTAGGAGTGGATACATGTGCGATGGAAGGAATCGATCCAGGAAAATACACTGAGCTTTTAGGCCTCTCTGGAACAGGTTGGAAAGTTGTTGTTGCTTGTCCTGCCGGATACAGAGCTAGTGACGATAAATATTCGTCGATGAAAAAAGTCAGATTTGATACTAAAGATGTAATCGTTCATAAGTAATATTAAGTAATTTCAAGAAATCACTGCTTTTCCTCCGGCCGACAACTTTCTTTGTCACTTCGGCCGGAGGCCAATTTAGACTCAATCGCTAGAGTATTATATTCTCAATTTGTAAATTTGTTTACCGATAGTCTTCTAGAATAGTTCCTAATGAATCTTAAACGATCATTAGCTGAAATAGGAAAGACTCATGAAGATCTCTTTTAAGACGCTATTGCTTCTGATTGTTGCAATGATTTTCTCCGCTTGTTCTAAACCAGGTGGAACAAAGGCCGGTGTGAAATTGAACATCGCCGGGATCACAGCGCTTTCATCAACAGCAGGTACTGGTGGAACACTTTTATTCGGTCGCTCGAGCACTGGAGAGTTGTTCGGAAAAATTATTAATGGGACAGAGGACACATTAAATCTTCAAAATGGAGATTGGGCCCTATATGCTCTTATGTGGGATACCAATTCATCTGGTTTAATGATGAACGATAAAGTTTTCTGTGCAAAGAGCACAGCTAAATTAACAGGTGTTGATGTTAATCTTTCACTCAATCTCACAAACGACACTTGTAGTGATCCTGAATTTTCCAATGGCCGTACTTATATGAGTGGGGCCCTTGTTCGTTTTGCAGACGTCTTTATTGAAGAATGTGATAATGTCAACGCTTCTACAAATTGGTTTTGCGGAATGGGAAACCAAGGGAGCGCACTTTCTTATAGAATCAAATTCCAGGATTTCAATAAAATTCCAGGCAGCAATTTTTCATTCGGTTCCAATGTCATCACATCAAGCTGTCAGACAGCAGGTGGCATGAAAAGTGGTGGATTGCCGATCAATTTTCCGAGTGGAAACGGTGTTACTCCACTTATAGTCTCTGTAGAATTTTTTCTCGGATCTGCAACGTGTGATACGACGGAAGCAAAAGGCGTCCAAAATGTTTTGTTGCCCAATGGTTTAGGAGCTCCAGCGCCCTTCTTATCTAAAGTGGTTAGTTCTACAACAAATTGTTCGTTTTCAACTCCTGATTTCACAGGAACTAATATTGAGAAATCTAATCTCTGTGAAGGATATTTAGGAACATGGTCTGGATCATCATGTCTTTCAGTTCCATCAATGACTTCAAGATTTGCTCCCACTTGTTCTTCTCAAACAACTGCAAACGCGGCCATTAAACATTTAATCGCTCTTCCTAAAGGGGCCATTTGTGACAAGTATGCAAATGTGACGACAACGATTGGTTCGCATCCATTCGCAGCGGGTGATGGTTCTCTCGAACGTCCTTATAAAATCTGTACTGAATGGCAATTGAATCAAATTGGTGAGGCCACAACTTCAGATGCATTTCCAACTTTTACTTATAAGTTGATGAACGATCTCGATATGAACAAAACAGACATCATCAATCCAGCTTCTAGACCAACCTGCAGTAATTATCCGAGTGGAATTTTAAAAGATCATCATAATTTAAATTCACTCGACAGGATCACGGCAGATTGTATGAATCCGTATTCTACGACCGGATTTAGTGGAACGTTTTTTGGTGGTGGACACGTTATCAGAAATGCGAGAATTCAAGCAGAAACTGTACCTGATTTAGGTTTCGTGAGAAAGCTTGTAGGCTCAGGAAGAATTTTGGATTTAGCATTCGTACATAGTGAAGTTCGCGGGCTAAATAATGTCGGTACTGTTGCTGGTTCAATGCAAACTGCTTCAAACGTTATTTCAAATATTATCGTCGACGATTTAAATCTTGAAGGCCGTTCTAATAATGGAACTGATGGAATGTTTGTCGGTGGAATAACTGGAAATATTACGTCTTCAGGTTCATCCATCAGAAATGCTCATGTGACGAATGCAAAGATTCGCGGACGCCACATGGTTGGTGGTCTCGTCGGACAAAACTATGGGGATATTTCACTTTCACATTTCCGTGGAACGATTACAACTCAAGAAGAAGGAACGGGGGCTGCCGGTGGATTGGTTGGTTTATCCAATGGTGGAACGATTTCTTATTCATACGCAGAAGGTTTGATTAATTCTTCTCTTCAAAACGTGGGAGGAGTAGTCGGTAAGATCATGGGAACTTTGAACACATCTTACTCTACAATGGTACTTGTACAAAGATACAATGCAGGGACTTCTTACCTCGGTGGTATTGCAGGTGATGCCTCTTCTGGATCTATTTCTAATTCTTATTTTGATGGTGTCTTGAAATATTCGGGCTCAGGTAGCCCTGTCATTAACGGTATCTATTCACTTGGTTCAGGAGGAACGAATAATTATTCTTCTTACACGAATAATTCACCTGGTGGATCGTATCTCTCTTCGACAGCTTTGAGATCTGCTTTGCCAACTTTTGCAATTTCAGCTGACTGGAATTTTACGGTGGGCTCTCTTCCTCGACTAACATGGGAACCAAGAGAATGCTTGACTCTTACGAACCAGGACGCAGACTTAAATAAACAAGTCGCTATTGGAAGAGGTTCTGCAGTAAACCCAATTGTCATTTGTAATCAAACACAATTCATTAATATGAACGTTCGTGCAGCAACAGAAAATTATATTTTAAAAGATGATATCAATCTCTCTGGATTGGCTCCTTTTATGACACTTGGTTCATTCAATGGACAACTTAATGGAAACGGAAAAACGCTTTACGGTCTGAATCTGACTTATGCAGTTGGAGACAATGCCGCTGCCAATGAAGGTATTTTTAGAACTGTAGGTACAACTGCTACAATTGCAAACCTTAATCTCTACGGAAATACTTTTAACGATTTAGCTGGGACTGATGATGTTTCTGCAGGACTTCTCGCTGGACAAAATTTAGGAATTATCGCCAATATTAATTTAATGGGAAATTCGTTTTCTGGTTATCAACAATCTGGTCTTGTTGTTGGACAGAACAAAAATATTTTAAAAGATGTTTATGCTGATCAAAACGATGTCACAGGTATTTCACAAACTGGTGGTATCGTCGGTTACAACTTTGCTTCTGGAAAAATTTTAAGAACAATGGCCAACGTCAATATCACTCCAAACGGTGCAAGTTATTCAACTGTAGGGGGAATTGCCGGTTACAATGCTGGTGTCGTTGATATGGTCGAATACAAGGGACAGATTAAAACTGGAACATATACTTCGGGAGCTACAAGAGCAGGTGGTATTGTCGGTTACAATGTGGCCGGCGGACAGATTACGAATGCACTTTTTAGTAACTACGGAATGATTCAACTTGCAAACTCTAACAATGTTGGTGGTCTTGTCGGAGACAATTTTGGCTCTATTGATCTTTCTATTTCACTTGGGAAAATGATTTATTCTTATAGTAATACAGCAGCTAATCCTGGAGATAATTTCCATCCGATTACTGGTAATAATTCAGGAACGGTTGGAAGTTATGTTCTCGCTCTTCAAAATAAAATAGCTTCGATGAGAGGACAAGGAACATCAAGCGCCTGTACAGGTGATGGAACAACTCCATGCTCTGTTTCACCATCCATTCCGACTAATTCAAATCTTTTTGAATTATCAAATAATAACAGTGGAAATTTAAGTACGCTTATCCCTATGACGGCCTCGACTAATACATTTATTTATACAGGGAATAATATAAGCAGTACGCAGTTAAATTTTTATGAAAGTTTTGTGCTAGCAGATGCAACAGCACTCAGAACTGTCACTCAACTGCAGACACTCGCAACTTATTGTCCTGGTGGTTTCACGAGTAATGACGGAGCTGGTGTTTGTACAGCTGGATTTAACGTGGCCGAATCAAAAGGAACGGAAATTGGTAACGATAGAATGATCGCTTACTATATGGCTATGATGAACAATCAAATTCCTCCTGCGAATTCTCCGGTGTGGGAATTCAGCACTGATGAAGGTCCGCGTTTATTCCAACTCAATGATTAAAATAAATACTTGCTCTCGGCTCCTGCCTTCGCAAGTATACAATTCATCCTGAAAGAGAAAGGCCCCATCTCTGGGGCCTTTCTCTTTTTCGTATCCTGAATTTAAATTACGAAATTAAGAACCACACATTACACATGACTCTGGATTTTCAAGAGAGCAAACCATTGCTTCTTTTTCTTCTTCCATCGTTTTGCGTACTGGTTGAGAATCGTTTTTAACTGTGAACTGAACAGCGTTTACCGCAGCTCTTGTTCTCAGGTAGTACATACCTGTTTTAAGACCAGCTTTCCAAGCGTAGAAGTGCATTGAAGAAAGTTTACCGAAGTTTGGATCTTCAACGAATACGTTCAGTGATTGACCTTGATCGATGTAAGGTCCACGTCCAGCTGACATATCGATGATCGACTTCTGCTTAATTTCCCAAACAGTTTTATAAAGCGCTTTTAGTTCTTCTGGAATTGAATTTACGTTTTGAACTGAACCATTGTTAGCAATGATTTCGTTTCTCATATTATCATTCCATAGACCTAGCTTGATCAAATCATTCACTAAGAATCTGTTAACAACCGCGAATTCACCTGAAAGAACACGACGAACGTAGATGTTTGAAGTGATCGGCTCGAAACACTCGTTGTTTCCTAAAATTTGTGAAGTTGAAGCTGTTGGCATTGGAGCAACAAGAAGTGAGTTGCGAACACCGTAAGTTTTAATTTCAGATCGAAGAGCATTCCAATCCCAGTTTCCAGATGTCGGAGTTACACCCCACATATCGAATTGAAGTTGTCCTTCACTCATTGGAGAACCAGCGTAGCTTGAGTATGGCCCGTCAACTTTTGCGGCATCTTTAGATGCTGTAACAGCAGCAAAGTAAATTGTCTCGAAGATATCGTTATTCAATTTAAGCGCTTCTTTCGATTCGAAAGGAACTCTCATTTCGAAGAATGTATCTGCTAGACCTTGTACGCCGAGTCCGATAGGACGGTGGCGCATATTAGAATTTCTTGCTTCTTCAACAGGGTAGAAGTTGATGTCGATGATTCTGTTTAAGTTAACAGTCATTTGATAAACAACATCGTAAAGTTTTTTGTGATCGTAGAATGGTTTCCCATTTACTGTCTCAACGAATCTGTTAAGAGCAACAGAAGCTAAGTTACAAACGGCAACTTCATCTGGTGCTGTATACTCAAGAATTTCAGTGCAAAGGTTTGAAGACTTGATCGTTCCAAGATTTTTTTGGTTTGATTTCTCGTTAGCTGCATCTTTGTACAACATGTAGGGAGAACCAGTTTCGATTTGCGATTCAAGAACCGCGAACCAAACGTCTTGAGCACGAACAGTTTTCTTCGCAAGACCTTTTTCTTCGTATGATCTATAAAGTTCTTCGAATTTTTTTCCGTGACAGTCAGCAAGTCCTGGAGCTTCGTGTGGACAGAAAAGTGACCACATTCCATCTTCTTCAACACGCTTCATGAATAGATCCGGAATCCAAAGAGCGTAGAAAAGATCGCGTGCGCGAGCTTCTTCTTTCCCTGTATTCTTTTTCATTTCAAGGAAATCGAAAATGTCTGCGTGCCATGGCTCTAGATAAACCGCGAACGCTCCTTTACGTTTCCCACCACCTTGATCAACGTATCTAGCTGTATCATTGAAAACTTTAAGCATTGGAACGATTCCGTTCGAAGTACCATTAGTTCCCTTGATGAATGAGCCTTTCGCTCTGATGTGGTGAATAGAAAGACCGATACCACCCGCTGATTGAGAAATGAGAGCAGTCTGCTTTAATGTCTCATAGATCCCTTCGATCGAGTCGTCTTTCATCGTTAATAAAAAGCATGACGAAAGTTGAGCTTTCGTTGTTCCTGAGTTGAATAGAGTAGGTGAAGCGTGAGTGAAATATTTTTCGCTCATCAGGTTGTATGTCTTGATCGCAGCTTCCAGGTTGTTTGAGTGAATCCCGAGAGAAACACGCATCAACATTTGCCCTGGACGTTCTACGATTTTTCCGTTCATACGAAGAAGGTAAGATTTCTCCAGCGTTTTGTATCCGAAGTAATCGTAGTTGTAGTCGCGCTTATCAGAAACAACTTCGTCGAGAATTTGAGCGTTCGCCATAACGACGTTGTATAGCTCTTCTGAAATAAGAGGAGCTGGTTCGTGTCTGATAGGATCGATATAGTGAAACATTGCTTTGATGTTTTCAGAAAAACATCCGCGTGTTTCTTTGTGTAGGTTAGAAACCGCAATACGACCAGCGAGTGTCGAGTATTGTGGGTGTTGAGTTGATAAGTAAGCTGCTGTTTCAGCTGCCAACTGATCAAGTTCTTTCGTTGTAATTCCATCATAAATCCCTTCGATTACTTTTTTAGCAATCTTCATCGGATCGATGAAATTTCTGTCGAGATCAAAACAAAGTTGCTCAATCCTTTCCGTGATTTTGTCAAACTTGATGGGTTCTTTTTCGCCACTTCTTGTGATTACGTACATCTTAAAACTCCGCGTCTAGTGTGAATGTGTGTGATTGTTTCTCGCCCAAAACACCAGGTCTTTGGTATTCTGAAACGCGTTTTTCAAAAAAGTTAGTTTTACCTTCAAGTGAAATAAGTTCCATCCACTCGAAAGGATTTTTTGTGTTGAAGTGTTTTGGTGCTCCCATTTGAACTAGCCAGTGATCTGCAACGAACTCAATGTACTGAGACATTGAATCTTTATTCATACCGATTAAAGAAACTGGAAGAGCTTCAAGGATGAATTCTTTTTCAATTTCTACTGCTTCGAGAATGATTTGTTTAATTGTTTCTGCATCTACTTGCTCTTCTTCTTTTAAAAGAGAATGCATTAGAACAGCGAACTGGCAGTGAAGTCCTTCATCGCGAGAGATGAATTCGTTAGAAGTACAAAGACCTGACATAAGGCCTCTTTTCTTCAACCAGTAAATCGCACAGAAAGATCCAGAGAAGAAGATCCCTTCGATCGCAGCGAAGGCAATCAATCTATGTGCGAATGATTTCTTAGAAGAGATCCAGTTAAGGGCCCACTTTGCTTTCTTCGCTACACACGCCATGTTTTCTGTCGCGTGGAAGAGTTTATCTTTTTGTTTTGAATCTTTGATATATGTATCGATAAGAAGTGAATACGTTTCAGAGTGGATGTTTTCCATCGCAATCTGGAATCCGTAGAAACAACGAGCTTCCGGAATTTGAACGTCTTTATAAAAACGAAGCGCAAGGTTTTCGTTGACGATTCCGTCTGAAGCCGCAAAGAACGCCAGAACGTGAGAGATGAAATGTCTTTCGTCGTTATTTAATTTATTTTCCCAGTCGTTAAGATCTGGAACAAGATCGATCTCTTCTGATGTCCAAAACACGGCCATGTGTTTTTTATACATTTCCCAAACTTGGTGATACTTAAGTGGAAAAAGAACAAAGCGGTCGTCGTTGGGTGCTAAAATACCTGATTGAGCAATATCCGTTGCTGCCATTGTGTGCCTCCTGAATGTCTAGTGTCTCAAAATAACTGTGTGTGTGTTTCAGTAACATAGGATTATTTTATCAGTGCCAAATTTCCAAAAAAACAATACCTATAATTAAAAGATAACAAGATCATTGAATTTTAAAAATAAAAAATTCCGTAGGGCCTGAGTGATTGGGCCACAAGGCCGCAAAAAATCTCTTTTCGGAGATCATGGAAAGATCAATAATATCATTACCTTAATTGTACACTACCTGGTCCGATGAATCTAAATTTTGCGATCTAATTTAAACTTACATCGCAAAATTCGGGTCTCGAACCAATAAAAAATGTTTGAAAAAGAGCATCAACACCACAATATATAGTATGGTCCATGGCAACAATGTTCCTATATCTTGGGGTGGTAGGGGCATTTTTTAACAAAAAGGCCCTTTACAGGGCCCGTTTTAACTTAATTTATTTTTGTTTCTTTGTTCTTTTTTCTAGATGGTAAGGAACCGACGTTACGATGACACCTTCAATTTTTTGAAGTTCATCGTAGAGACCGCGAGCGTTTTTTGTGTGCAGAAGAGGGCCGAATGTTCCACGCACGACTAATTCACCAGTGATGACATGAATGATTCCATTGGGCATTTCTTTTTTTGCTTTATTAATGAATTCCGTTACAGGCTCAAGAAGAAGACGGTAGGGCGAATAGATAAAAGAAAGTTCACTTTCTCCAATGAGTTCATTCCATTTAATCTGGACGGCGTCGGCGCGCATCTGATCGAAGTTTACGTGCAACCCTATCCATGGATGTCCCAATGTTTTTGCAAAACGAACCATGCGAAGTGTTCCCGTGTTGACGTCGTCGATGAGAATGATTGTCTTCATATTGGAATGAGGAGTGATGTCCGCTTTACGCCAGGGTAGAGAAAGGAATTTTCCCACGCGCTTATAATGTCCGTGAATGCGGAAAAAGACCCATACCATTGAAGGAATCAAAAAGACTGTGACCCATGCTCCACTTGTAAATTTTGTAATAGCAAAAATCGCCATGACAGTACCGGAAGCGATTGCTCCTGTGAGATTGATGGCCTGTTTTAAACGCAGTCCTTTAAAGTGATGAGCTTCTTCGTGTGAATTAGGATCGTGCTGAAAATCAGAAACTGATAATTTTTTTCTGATCTTTTGCCAGCGAATAACCATTCCCAATTGCGAGAGTGTAAAACTCATGAAAACGCCGATGGCATAAAGGGGAATAAGAGAAGATGTGTGAGCATTAAAAATAAAAATAAGTGCAGCTGCTGAAGCACTCAAAAAAACAATTCCCCAGCTGAAAACGAGACGGCCGCTTTTATACGTCAATTGACGAGGAAGAAACCCGTCTCCAGCGTGAAGAGCGCACAATCTCGGAAAGTCGGCGTAGCTCGTGTTGGCGGCCATGATCAGGATGACTGTCGTTCCGGCCATGAGAAGATTGTACATGAGTCCTTTGCCGTAAATGGCGCGACCAATTTGTGAAATGACAGTTTCGTTGTCCGAAGGAAGCGCGTGAATGTGAACAGCGAGATAGGTAATACCGAGGAAAAGAAATCCTAAAATAGCTCCCATGTAGATCATTGTCGACGCTGCATTTTTACTGCGAGGTTCTTTGAAGGCAGTGATCCCGTTTGAGATTGCTTCAACACCTGTAAGCGCAGTACACCCACTACTGAAAGCGCGGAGAATGAGAAACATTGTTAACGGCTGTAAAGTTGTCTTCATCATCTCAACGCCTTCAACCGGCATGAGAGTTCCGTTCAAAGATTTCCATAGACCAATTCCGACGGTGCATGAACTGACGAGAACGAAAAAATAAGTTGGGAAAGCGAAGGCCGTTCCCGATTCTTTTACTCCTCGCAAATTCATGATCATCATAAAACCGATCAATAACAAACAAAGAGTGACCTGATGAGGAAGAAGATTTGGAAAAACGGAAACGATTTGATCTGTCCCCGATGAAATACTAACGGCAACCGTGAGAATGTAATCCATGAGAAGAGCTGCTCCGGCCGTTTGAGCGGCAGCTTCACCTAAATTATCTTTGGCAACGATATATGCGCCTCCGCCATCGGGATAAGCAAAAATCGTCTGGCGATAAGAGAGAGTGAGAATAGCGAGAAGAAGAACGATCACGCCCGCAATTGGCAAAGAGAAATGGAATGCACTTACTCCGACGATCGCGAGAATGAGAAGAATTTCTTGAGTCGCGTATGCTACTGACGAAAGAGCATCAGAAGCAAAAACTGCGAGTCCTACCGCTTTCCCAATCGTTTGATGATGCGCATCTTCGTTGTGTATCGGTTTACCAAAAGCAATGCGAGCAAGAACACTTTTTATTTGCGCGTCCAACATGAAATCCTGGTTATAAAGAAAATATAAATTTTGGAAGAAATCTACTATCACTTATGACGAGAGTCACATAAAAATAAAAATAAAATAATACATCGCATTTAAATAATTGGCATTTTTATTGAATTAAGAAAGAGGTGCAAAACTAGAAAAAACTTTTAAAGGAGCATCTCATGGAAACTGTAAAAGAGGTTATGACACTTAATCCTGTTTACTGCCTTCCAGCAACAACTTTAAAGGCCGTTTCCCAGCTCATGGTAAAACATAATTGTGGCGAAATTCCCGTTCTGTACAGTGATACCATAAAAAAAGTCGTAGGCGTGATCACTGACAGGGACATTTGTAGTCGTTCGATTGCCAGGGGTTTAAATCCCTTCGAACTCACAGTTGAAGATTGCATGACAACTCCAGCGAAGATCATTAAAAGTGACATGTCCATCGAAGATTGTTGTGATCTAATGAAAGAAGAGCAGATACGACGACTTCCTGTTGTCGATGAAAATGAACGATTGTGTGGAATGATCACCTTCGGCGATATTATCAGAAAAACAAATAAATTTAGAATGGTGCCAATGTTAGAAAATATCTTTGCACCACCTAGAGTCTTACATTAAAAGTTGATTGCTCATCTTCAAGGCCGACTGTATAATCAAAAATTAATTTTAATTATTTAAGTAAACTTTTTATGGTGATCAACTTATGTTTTTAACAAAGATGAAGCAGTTCTTTATTGGTGATCCATTGACGATGGATAAACTGGAAGAAGAACAAATTCCGAAATGGAAGGCTTTAGCAGTTCTTTCTTCAGATGCTCTTTCGTCAGTAGCGTACGCGACGGAAGAAGTTCTCATCGCACTTCTCTTTTTCTCGACAGCGGCAATGGCCTGGTCGATGCCGATGGCCGTTGGAGTGGCACTTCTTCTTTTGATCATCACTCTTTCTTATCAGCAAACGATTTCAGCCTATCCTCACGGTGGTGGTGCCTACACGGTTGCTAAAGAAAATTTAGGGGAGACGGCGGGACTCGTTGCGGGTGCAGCTCTTCTTATCGATTATATTCTTACGGTATCGGTTTCGGTTGCAGCGGGTGTAGAAAACATCGGGTCTGCTTTTCCGTTAATCGCCGAACATAAGGTTATCATCGGCGTTCTCATTATCCTTCTTATTATGGCGCTTAACCTGCGCGGGATTCGCGAATCATCAAATATCTTTGCTTATCCGACATACTTTTTTATTTTCAGCGTTCTTTTATTACTCGTGATGGGATTCTATAAAATCATGACGGGAGATATGGTTCAACACGCGCCGATTCTGCATGAAAATTATCCTGAAGTGCCGCTCTTCTTATTACTTCGCGCTTTTGCTTCCGGATGTTCGGCCCTCACAGGGATTGAAGCGATTTCAAACGGTGTTCCGATTTTCAGAAAACCTTCTCAGCACAACGCTAAGGTCACAATGATATGGATGTCGACAATTCTCGGGGTCTTCTTCCTGGGAATCACGTTACTTGCTCACCTGTACGGAATTACACCTGTTCACGGTGAAACCGTCATGTCGCTTCTTGCGCGTTCAGTATTTGGAACAAATATTCTTTATTACGGAACTCAAGTTGCTGTTGCCCTTATCCTTCTTCTTGCTGCAAACACAAGCTATGCGGATTTCCCAAGACTTTCTTCGCTTCTTGCAAAGGACAGATTCCTTCCACGTCAACTTTCAAGTATCGGCGACCGTCTCGTTTTCTCAAACGGAATCATGGGACTCACAATAGCGGCCGCAGTTCTCACTGTTATCTTTAAAGGATCAACTCACTTGCTTATCCCGCTTTACGCTGTTGGGGTTTTCCTTTCATTTACTCTTTCTCAATTGGGAATGATCGTTCACCATCAGAAAGTAAAAGAGCCACATTGGAGAAAAGGCCTTGCAATCAATACCATTGGTGCGCTTACGACGTTCATGGTTTTGATTGTTATTACAATTACAAAATTCACTCACGGTGCCTGGATTATCGTTCTTCTTATTCCAAGTTTGGTTTTCTTCTTTAAACAGATTAAGCGCCATTATCTCGCGGTTGGACATCAACTCGCGCGCGATACTTATCATCAGGATTTGAATATCATCGACCAGAAGAAGTATACGGTTATTGTTCCTATTTCCGGAATTCACCCGGGGGTTGTAATGGCCGTTCAGTATGCGCTTACGATTTCAGATGATGTTCGCGTTTGTTATGTCGACGTCGATAAAGACGCCACAGAAAAGATGTTGAAGGTATGGGAGAAATGGTCGCAAGGGTTGCCGTTACAAATCCTGAAATCGCCTTATAGATCGGTTCTCGGGCCGCTTCTCGATTATATCGATCAGGTTCACGTTGAATCGGGAAAAGATATGATCTCAGTTGTTGTTCCGGAATTTATTACAAGACATTGGTATCACCAATTCCTTCACAACCAAATGACTTTAGTCCTAAGAACGGCGCTTCGTTTGAAGTCGGGTAAAGTAGTAACTTCGATTCGTTACCACCTCTAATTTTTCATGTAAAAAATGCAGGAAATGTATGGTTCACAGAAATGTGTTCTATACTTCCTGCCATATGAACAAACTACTTATATTCCTTACCCTTATTTCTTTAAATACGTACGCCCAAGAAAAACTAGGAGAGTGCTCGCTTCAAAAAAACGGGCCAGTGATCGAAGCGTATCCAACCAGTAAAACAGAACCGATGAATTGTGATTATGTTCACGATGTCGAAAATGTTTTTTTAAACGTGCAACAGTTCAGTGAACAGAAAGTTTCATTGAGTCTGATGGTGCAACCGCGATTCGATAATGCAAGTTTCGACGGAGGAACAATTATCGAAGTCCCACAAGAATTAGTCTTTCAAGGTCAGTATGGGCAGGAGTATCCGGCCATGCTTGATTCAAATTTAGCAACAGTTGCTCATGAATATGGGCATGCGCTTTTAGAAAAGAAAATGGAGCTGGAACTCGGGGGAGATTTTCCTGCTCTAAAAACAATGGTGCAAAAAGAGCAGGAGATTTCAGCGCTCAAAATTGCAGTCTTAGTTGGGCCGACAGAAACGAATCAAGCGTTGCTTGCCGACAAAGTGAAAGCGCTGATGAACGATCCGTTTTACATTCGTTGGGCCAATATCACGACAGGGCTTTCAGAATTGTATGCAGACGTCGTCGCTGTTTATAACGACAATGACAAAGGCGCGATCATGAATGCGCTTTATTACGATCAAATGAGCAATCAGGATTATCTCTATGTGAAAACGCGCGACTTCGATACAGAGTTCGACAGTCGTTATGATCGTTTTATGAGTGAAGCGCACGCGTATTATGCGCTTACGAGAAATTACATCGGGAAAAATTTGTGGCCGACGAATACGAAACAAAAACAAGTGATGCTTAAAAAAATTGGCGATGCGATTGTGGCCGAAGTTCGTAACGGACTAAAGAATAATGATCCGTGGCCTGAATTTAAAGAAGGGAATAAACGGTTGATCGCGAGACTGTCGAAAAAATAAAATGATGAAAATAAAAAAAAGGCCCTTTCACTGGGCCTTTTTATTTTATGCAACTTGAACTTTTTTAGTGCGCATTTCTTCTTTTGCCTGATTGATTAATTTCTCCGGCACTTTCTTTAAATCTCGAACGAGTCCAACAAATGAAAGAGACTTAATTAACCATTTCGTCGGATCGAAGTGGTACCAGCGAATTCCGTTTCTGTAATCAGAAGGGAAATAGTGGTGATAGTTGTGATAACCTTCGCCGTAGCTAAAAAGCGCCATTACATAACTGTCACGTGCTGTATTTGAGTCTGTGTATGGACGAGTTCCTACAATGTGGCAAAGTGAGTTGATGAAGAATGTGCAGTGGTGAACGAACACAACTCTTAGAACACCGGCAAGAGCAAGTCCGCCAAGTGCTGATCCTAAAAAATGTCCGATGACTGCAGGAAGAACGAAACCTACAACGACAGCGAGCCATAAGTAGTTTCTATGTTGCCACATAACGAGTTTATCGTTGAGTAGATCTTTCGGGTAGTGTGTCGGTTCAGAATTTTGTTCTTTATAAAAAATCCATCCAATATGTGCCCAGAAAAATCCTTTATTAATGTTGTAAGGATCTTTTTCGTGATCGACGTGACGGTGATGTACGCGGTGATCAGAACACCATTTTAAAGCAGAGTTTTGAAAAGCTGCGGCCCCGAGAATCAGATAAAGAAATTTAACAAAGCTTGAAGCGGAATAAGCGCGATGAGAAAGCAGGCGGTGATAGCCGGCAGTGATGGCAATTCCAGTTGCAAAATAAAACACGATCGCAAGTGCGATTTGTGCCCATTCAAATCCGTGTGTTTTAAAATAAATGAAAGAAAGAATTACTGCGATGACAGGTGTTGACGTTAAAAAAATTGTGTTTACCCAATCAATTTCTGGTTTGGCATTTGTTGTTTGTTGCATAGGTGTGTTCTCCTGCTAATAGGATAACTTGGAGAACAGACTAGAACTGTAAAACAAATGTCAAAATGAACCAGTTTCCTCTTATTTTAATTAGCGAAGGAAATCCTCAAGTACTAATGAAGCTTCGCTCTTTTCATCTCTGTATTTAACAATCACAGCACATTGTAGAGTGATGCCCATTTTTGTTGCCCATTCGTTATCCGCTTTCACTGGTCGGTTTCCAGGAACAACAATCGCGTTTTCAGGAATAGGTTCACCTTTTTCAAGAATGCGATTATTCACTAAATCGTACACAGGAATTCCTTTTGAAAGAATCACGCCTGGAGCGATAACAGCTCTTCTCTTGACTTGAATTCCTTCAACGATAACTGCGCCTGCTCCAATGAAACATTCATCTTCGATAATAACCGGAGCGGCCCCAATGGGTTCTAGAACTCCACCGATTTGCACCGCTGTTGAAAGGTGAACTTTTTTTCCAATCTGTGCACACGATCCAACTAAGACGTGTGAATCAACCATTGTACCTTCATCTATAAAAGCACCAACGTTGATATAACTTGGAGGCATGATGATGACACCTTTTGCGATATAAGATCCGCGACGAACACTTGTTCCTCCAGGAACAATTCTCACTCCGCGATCGACGTTGAAAGATTGTGGCATCAGGTTGTGTTTATCAACGAAGCCGTTTTCTTCTTTCAAGTAACCTGCTTTGAAGGCCTCTAAAATTTGTGCTTTTACGTCTGAGTTTGCGACCCATTTTCCGTCTACGAAATTTGCAGAACGAACGCGGCCAGTTTCCAGATCATTTAAATTTTGTTCCCAACTGTTCATACATTTTCCTTATACCAAGATTGAACGTTTTTATTTGCTTCAAGAACCGGCGTATTGTCTTCGAGATCGCGATAATCAAGAGGAGCACGCAATACATTGGTTTTAATTTTTCCCTGAACCTGCATTAAATTTTTTACAGGTACCGGGTTAGCAGCGATAAAAAGTGTATCGCAAGCTTTCTTCCACATGTTTGCTTCAACGGCCGTTAATTTATTTTCCAATGTTTTAATAACGTAGGCGCGCGTTTCAAGCGGCCATGAGTTTGAAGCAACTGAAACAAGTCCTACGCATCTGTGTGGAGCGAAGTCGGGAACCAGTCCGTCGTCACCGCTGTACATGCGCGCTTTCGGAGCGGCTTCCGCGTATTTTTTGAAATCTTCTACTGATCCTGAAGCTTCTTTGATCGCCCAGAAATTTTTGTGATCAGCGAGAGTTTTAACGGCATTAAAATTCATTTTAACACCTGTTCTGCCCGGAACGTTGTAGAGCATACACGGTTTGTTTGCGAGATCCATGATTGCTTTAAACCATGCTGTTTGTCCGTGTTCACCTGGTTTAGCGTAAAGCGGAGTCACAACAAGGTAAGCATCAAGGCCTGAAAGTGTGTTGAGATATTTTACGTATTCAAGTGTGTCTGTTTGATTGAATCCGCCGATTCCTGTCATCACTGGAATATTTAATTTGAGATTTAATCCGAATTCTAAAATCTTTTTGCATTCTTCTTTGTTCAAGTTGAGTGCTTCACCTGTTGATCCAAGAATAACAACGCCGTTTTTCGCCGCTTCTTGTTCGCGAAGGATCTTTTCAAATGAAACGTAATCCACTGTTGAATCAGCGTTCATGGGAGTTACGATAGCAGTCCATAATGGGGTAGAGTTGATGTCTTTCATAAATCTCCTTCTTTATTTAAATAATTCACTTTGAACGATATCTTGAAAAAGATGGAGTCCAGGTTGAATGGTTTTATCATTAATTATTTTTTTAGCAGCAAATATCGCACCTTCAGCGAAAATTTTTCGATCGAGTGCTTCGTGTTTTAACGTGATTCTTTCTGTGGAAGTAGATAATTGTAGTTCGTGGATTCCTATCACATCTCCAATTCTTTCAGAAGCAATAGTCATTTCATGACCGGCCCACTTTTTCCAAGATAATGCCGTCCCTGATGGAGCATCAAGCTTTTTAGTGTGGTGAATTTCATTCATAGAAAAAGAATATTGAGAAAAAATCTTATCGGCCTTCGCCATGATGAGAATCATTTGTTGAACCAGATTCATTCCGAGACTGAAATTAGTCGCGTAAATCCATTTCACGTTTTGTTGTTTTAAATCGAGATCAAATTTTTCCGGCCATGTCATGCCGGTGCTTCCTGTGACCACCGGAATTTTTGATTCGACCAACATTCCCAAATAATTTTTAAAAACTTCTCCGGATAAAAACGAAATAATTACGTCGTGGCCCGCGAGTTTTTCCACTGTCGGAACATTACTTGAATCGAAAATCGTGTGCGGGATTTTGTTTTCAACTAAAAGTTCTAAAACTTTGCCGCCCGTTTTTCCTTTTCCTAAAAGTGCGACTTTATAGTTTTTATCCATTTTTAGTTTTTCCCAATGAAAGTTTTATGCAGACGATTGATCACTTCAGCGCCTTGCGCTTCTTCAATCATAAAACAGAAATTGTGTTTACTTGCGCCCAAACAAATCATGCGCACGTTGATGTCCGGAATTGTTTCAAAGATTTTTTTCGCAAGTCCAGGCGTGTGATTGATATTGTTTCCGATCAATGAAACGAGCGCGAGATTTTCTTCGACGACAACTTCCGCGAATTTTTCCAGATCTGTGATCAGGTCGCGATTTAATAATGTCGAATCATCGAGAGTCAACGAAACGGAAATTTCCGATGTCGTAATCGCATCGATTGAAACTTTATGATCGTTGAACACTTTAAAAATCTGGTACAGGAATCCGTGAGAGTAAAGCATTTCAGGAGTTGAAAGCGTTACTAGAATTTGTTTTTTTCGAAGGGCCATGGCGCGAACAAGCGGCGTTTCTTCCACGTCTTTTTTCACCCAAGTTCCACCGAGTTCCGGATTAAAACTTGATCCAACGAACACTGGAATATGAGCGCGAATTGCCGGTAAAAGTGTTGCCGGGTGAAGAATTTTTGCTCCGAAAGTCGCAAGTTCGGAAGCTTCTTTAAAAGAAATTTCTGCAATGGCGCGAGCATCGCTGCAAATTCTTGGATCTGTCGTCGCAATTCCTGCCACATCTGTCCAGATTTCTAAAATATCTGCTTCCAATCCTTCAGCTAAAATCGCTGCAGAATAATCACTTCCACCGCGGCCTAATGTTGTCGTCATTCCTTCTTTCGTGCGTCCGATAAATCCTTGAGTGACGAACATGACGTCAGAATGTTTTAAAACAGAAAGACGTTCCTGGCAGAGAGTTTTGATTTCAGCTGTAAGCGGACGCGCTTTTGAAAATTGATTATCTGTCACTAAAACGTCGCGTACATCGAGCCAGCGAGCGACGCGCGAAAGTTTTGCGCCACGAAGAACGATGTTCATCGCTTCCGTAAAAAGCAGTGAGGATAAGCGCTCGCCGATACTTTGAATCGAGTCCAAAGCTTTTAGTGAGCAATCTTTTAATAAATGAACTCCGCGTGACATCGATTCCAATTCTTCGAAGAGTTGATTGAGACCGTCAATTTTTTCCGGAGTCATTTCCAGATCGCGGGCGATTTTTAAATGTTTTACTTTGATTTTTGTCAGGATGAGTTGGGCATTTTCCCATGAATTTTTTTCTGCCGTGCGAGCGAGTTCGATCAAATCATTTGTCGTTCCCGACGTCGCGGATACGACAACTAGTTTTGAATTTTGCGCCAAAGCTACTTCGGCACTTCTTTTCATGCATTCGGCATCTCCCATTGAAGTTCCACCGAATTTTGAAACGATAACATTTTCTTTCATATTTATTCCCGATTAAAACAATCCGTTTTACAAAGCATTCTAAAAGAGAAAAAATAGCGTGGAAACAAATATCAAAGCGTAGAGGAAGAAAATTATGATGAAGTTAGGAATTGTTGGATGGAGAGGAATGGTTGGTCAGGTGCTCATGGAGCGCATGCTGGGCGAATCAGACTTCAAACATTTCGAAACAACCTTCTTTTCGACGTCGCAAAAAGGGGAAAATAACCCGATTGCAGCTCCGAATTCCAATCCAAAATTACAAGATGCTTACGACATCAACGAACTTAAAAAAATGGATATCATCCTCACTTGTCAGGGTGGAGATTATACGAAAAAGGTGCACGCAGAACTGCGCGCTTCAGGCTTCAAAGGGTATTGGATCGATGCGGCCTCAACTCTTCGCATGGAAGAAAGCGCAGTTATCGTTCTCGATCCGTTAAACAAAGACGTGATCAAGGCCGCTTTAAAAAACAATCAAAAAGATTTTGTAGGTGGAAATTGTACCGTGTCGCTCATGATGCTTGCGATTGGCGGATTATTCGAAGCTAACGCTGTTGAATGGGTCACTTCGATGACTTATCAGGCAGCTTCTGGAGCTGGTGCTCGCCACATGAACGAGCTTTTAAAACAAATGAAATTCGTGACTGATGAGGTAATGAAGGA
This sequence comes from uncultured Bacteriovoracaceae bacterium, assembly GCA_966211875.1. GTDB lineage: Bacteria > Bdellovibrionota > Bacteriovoracia > Bacteriovoracales > Bacteriovoracaceae > Bacteriovorax. Next base: position 65,223 of record CBIHNP010000008.1, on the reverse strand, counting down.
AGGAGAAAATCTTTCTGAAAAAATTCTTCAAGTCGAAAAAAATGTAAAAGTTCTACTCTCCGACCCAAAATTTCCAAAAGAAAATTTCGGTTATCCTTTAGCTTTTAATTTACTTCCATGGATCGATTCAGAACTTGAAAACGGTCAGAGTAAAGAAGAATGGAAAGGCGGGGCTGAAGCAAACAAGATCCTTCAGACGAAAACATTTATTCCAATCGATGGAACTTGTGTGCGCGTAAGTGCCATGAGATGCCACTCGCAAGGACTCACAATCAAATTAAACAAAGATATCCCGCTCGATGAAATCGAAGGAATGATTCGCGAACACAACGACTGGGTAAAATTTGTCCCTAACAATAAGGCCGAGTCTCTTAAGTATCTGACTCCTGAATACGCCAGCGGAAACCTGGAAATTCCAGTGGGAAGAATTCGTAAAATGAATCTAGGGCCTACGTATCTCAATGCTTTTACAGCAGGTGATCAACTTCTTTGGGGAGCTGCTGAACCGCTAAGAAGAATGTTGCATATTTTGCTCGAGAATTAATTTCCTCCTATGGAGAAACCCGAAGTTTTCTCTACAATAGAAAAGGGAATTGATTACTTTTAGAGGGTAAAAATGCAAAAGAATAAAAATTGGGCGCTTTTAACGTTATCTGGTGCTGCACTTTTAAGTAGTAGCTGTGCAATGTTTGGAGGCCGTAAGCCTTCTTCTGAACGCGAAACGATTCTTGCGCAAATTTATTCTGAGGTAAATACAGCAGATCAAACCATCGGTGTTGATTCGGCCGTTTGTAAAACTTCTTTCGATAATCTCTACCAAAAACTTTTTAATATCGCCGGATCATCAAGTTATTTTGATGCCACAGATATCAAATCAATTGACGAAGATATTCAAAATTCTTTTGAAACAAGAATTGCTTTGAAAGATTCTTTCAAAAAAATGGTGGGAAGAAATTCTGCTGATCTCGATTGTGTGGCCAGCGCTCAAGATGTGTTTAAGGCCCTTCGTTATGTTGAAGATTATTTAGTTGAAGTGCGCATGGATAAAGCAAACAATAATCCAAGCGAATACGTAACTCTCAAAGGTGACTTTCCATATTTTCTTGTAAATCCAAAATACGCAAACGATTTTAAATCGTATGAAGATTTGAAATCGGGAGATCTTATTTTATCTCGCGGAAATGCCTATTCATCTGCGGCCATCGCCCGCATTGGAAAAAGCGATTATCAATTTTCGCATTTAAGTTTTGTTTATCGCGATGCTGAGACAAAAGAACTCTATACAACAGAAGCGCATATTGAAATCGGAAGTGTCACGAATCCTTTTGTTGAACACTTAAATGAAAAGAACGCCCGTTCAGTTGTTTTCAGATATAAAAATGAAGAAATCGCAGGTCAGGCAGCAAAGATCTCTTACGATCACGTAAAAAAATATCAGGATACAGGAAAAAATATCGATTACGATTTCTCAATGAACTATCGTGATGATTCAAAACTTTTCTGTTCGGAAGTTGTGTCTTACGGATTTAAAAAAGCGATGCCTGATCAGGATTATGTTCCTCGTTTCAAATCGCATTTCAGCTCGGGAATGATTCCGTTCTTAAATACAATCGGTGTTCCGGTAAATAAAGAAAACGTCGTTCAAGCTGACGTGTTTGCTCCTGGAGATATTCAATTCGATCCAGATTTCGAACTCATTGCTGAATGGAGAAATCCAAAGAAGATGGAAGAATCTCGTTACAAAGATTTTATTTTAACAAAAATGTTTGAGCGCATGGAACAGGCCGGATACGATATCGACCCAGGTTTTAAAATGACTGCTGAAGCGAAAAGTTTCTGGTTATTAAGAAGACTTCCTGTCGTCAAAAAATTCTTAGAAAAGAAATTCTCACTCTCCATGAACACAAATCAAATGGAATTGTTTATGGCGCTTGATAAGATCGGAGACGCGTTCTACAAAAATCTGGAACTTCGTTCAATTGAATACGATCATCCAATGACACCAAAAGAAATTTACGCTGCTTTAGATGAATTCATCAAAAAAGATTACGCGCAATGGACGAAGTATAAAAAAGGTGAAGATTTAACCAAACCAGTGTTTCACTTATTCTTCCATCCTTAGTACACTGTCGGCATGAAAAGTGCCGACAAAATCCAAGCTGTATTAGACGATCTCAAAGCAGGCCATCTCGTTCTCGTGACTGACAGTCATGATCGCGAAGATGAGGCCGATCTTCTCATGGCCGCTGAGTTTGTCACGGTCGAAAAAATCAATTTCTTTCTCACTCATGCACGCGGATTAATCACGAATCCGATCAGTTCTGAAATCGCCAAAAAATTAGATTTACCGCTGATGGTGCTGTCCAATGCAGGCACGATGCAAACAGCTTTTACTGTGAGTATCGATGCGATCGCTGGCACACACACGGGAATTTCTTCCAAAGATCGCGCGATAACAATTAAAAAATTAAGTGATCGGGGAGCGCTGGCGACGGATTTCGAACGTCCAGGGCATGTCTTCCCGCTTATTGCTCACGATAAGGGCGTACTCGTGCGTGAAGGGCATACGGAAGCGGCGATTGATCTCATGAAACTCGCAGGGCTTAATCAAGTTGCGGTTCTGTGTGAAACATTGAATGAGCAAGGTGAAGCTTTAAAAGGCGAAGAACTTTCGAACTTCGCCCAGACTTTCAAAATCAAAGTTATTTCAATCGAAGAGATCAAAGATCATCTTCAATCTCTAAAATAAATTACTTCTTCAAAAAGCTATTTAGATAAGCATGTAATGCCGGAATATCTTTTTCAAGGAATGGTAATTCAGGCATTAATTGAGTTGCTCTTTTTGGTTTGTATCCTTGTGGATATGACTTGTGCATAACTCTTGCTGTAACTAATTCAAGCGATGACCCCGCGATATCTGGGCCAACACTTCCAGGTTGTCTTGGGTCTGGATTATGACAAGCAATACAGTTTGCCACAAATACCGCTTTCCCTTGTTGTTCTAACGAACTTAACGGTTTTGATTCTTCTTTTGTACAACTAACTGAAGAGAACAAAACCGGGAGCGAAATCATCGCTCCCAGAAAAATTTTTGAAATATTTTTAACATTCATCATTTTTTAAACTCGTGAAAATTATCTCGCAAGTAATTCGATACCGAAGTAAAGAATCGCTGTAAGAACGATACCCATGTGAGTTACACCAGCGATTGATGTAATTTTTAGGTTATCTGTTTTTCCTTTGATTGCGTTCAATTCAAGAAGAGCTGCAACGATTACTACGAAACCGAAAACTTTCATTCCGTTGTAGTCTGCACCAAATCCAGTTGATGGAAGGTGAGACGCTGCTGCCATAAAGAAAAGAAGAGGAACTGAGAAAAGTGTGTTGTGTCTTGAAGCAAGACCAGCTTTCGCTCCTGCCGCCGCTGCTGCTGGATCAGCTTGTCCGCCAGCTGCTACTGCTTTTGCTGAAGCAATAACGATTTTTTGTTTCGGCCAGATGATAAGCCATACGTTTAAGAACATGATTGTTCCGAAAAGGGCTCCTGTTCCGATGAATGCCCACCATGAAGTCGACATTAATCCAGCCATTCCTCCGGCCATGTGTCCTTTAAGACCGATGATAAGTGCACCAGAAAGGAAAGTTCCAAGTGCTCCGTAACGGAACCAAGCAAGTGCGCGTGGAACTAGAGTTCTAACAGCAACACCACGTGATGGTTTCATTTTTTCGTCAGCGTCTAGTTCTTTGAACCATTCACCTTGTACGAAGTTAAAATAATAAAGCATCCCAATCCAAGTAACGCCTGCGAAATAGTGAATCCAACGTAGGAACATTTCTCCGCCTTGAGCTGTGAATAAACCGAAATTCATGTGAACCTCCATGATAATTAAGTGAAACAATTAACGCATTTACTTGGTTTTAGGATAACAAAGAAATTTTAAATGTATCTATTTAATTCGCATTTTGTTATTTAATTAACATAATGCCAATATGCCAACATTTATGGCCGTGATTTGAGCTGCTTTTGGAGAGTTTTATGTCTTTTTCTGACTTTGATTCCTTGTCGCGAAATCTCGCTGAACGAATTATCGATTTGCGTGCCAGACGTGGCATGACCCAGGCCGATTTGGCGAAACTTGCGGATGTGCCCAGATCAACAATCGCTAATCTTGAATCAGGTACGGGAAATCCATCGCTGATTAATTTGGCGAAAATTTCGAGCGCTTTGAGCACGTCGATTGAGATGCTTTTGACGTCGCCAGTTGCCCTGGTCAAAAAAATACCCGCAGATCAGGTCAAATCGGTGAGCCGTTCGGCCGGCGAAGTTACGGTCGTTAAATTATTGCCTGATCCGGTACCGGGCATGGAAATCGACAAAATTGAGATCAATCCAGGGGCCAGAATGCGCGGAATTCCGCACGCATCAGGCACCAAAGAATATCTTCATTGTTTGCAAGGTGAAATCGCGATCACAATTGCGGGTGAAATTTATCAAATCACAAAAGGCGATGTGCTGGCGTTTCCGGGCGAGATTCATCATTCGTATGAGAACGTCGGCAAAGCAAAAGCGATCGGTTTGAGCGTAGTCGCGATAGCGCCCGTAGGTATTTGATAGTTCCGGCAGATATTACCTCTTTCTACCCGATAACTAACATTATCGGGTAGACGGTTTTAAGCGTTTTTGGCCTAAAAACGGTATCCATAGACCACTTTTATGGGATCAAGAATTATATATAATTTGCATGAAAAGAAATTCAGATCAGTTTCTCTGAAAATATGTGCTAGTTTTCCCGCACATTTTAAGGAGAACTTTATGAAAAAATCAATCGTACTTACCTTAGCGCTTTTATTTTCAGCGAACTCATTTGCAAGCCATCCACATGAAGCGATTTGCACAGTGACTGGTAAAACAAAATCGGATCCGTATATTTCTTTTTTTCTTCAACTTCATTCTGAACGTGAATATGTAGATGGAGACCCGAATAAGGATGTTCACGACTACAAATATCAGGCGCGTATTTGTGATGACGATAACGATTCGGGAACTTGTTCAACATACGAAAGCAAAGATATCACACACGCAATGGAAGAAAAATTCACGCTTGTGAATATGGTTGATGCAAATAAAATTCTTTTCGAAGGAACAATTAAAGGAAATTCGATTCAAGGGAAATTCGTAAAAATGAACGAAGACTTTCAGGGAACTATGAACTGCGTGGGCCAGACGTGGATTCAACTACAAAAAGAAAACGACAGCTATTCTTATTAATAAAATTTGGGGGAGAGAAATCTCCCCTATTTTTTAAGCGTTTTTCTGTGTCTATCAATCGCGTAAATGAGTTTTTCTTCCAATTCAGGATAATCAAAAGGCTTAATAATGTGATCTTTTATGTTGTATCTCACCAACGTCATAATATCATCGACATCATTTCTTCCCGTCACAACGATGATTAAGGATTCTCCCAAACGTTTGTTGTCTTTCTTTGCACGAATATAATCAATCAAATCAATGCAAGTTCCATCGCCAAGATTCCAATCGAGTAAAAATAAATCGAAATCTTTTTCATCCAAAATCTTTTTTGCTTCAGCGATACTTGCACAAGTTTGAAAACGAGTATGTTTCATTTCGCGCATGTGATCGACCATCAATTCTAAGATTTCTTCTTTATCATCGAGAATGAGTACATCATAATTTTCAGGAATTACACGAGACATTTTTTTACCAACGGCCGCTTTAAAATGCATGTTGAATTCATTTAATTGAAAAGGACGTGGAATGACTAAATCCGCTTCTAAGGCCGCATATTGCATTGGCGTGCGAACATCTTTTTTATCTGTGACGAAAACGATAGGTGTCTTGCGGTACTTATTGCTCTTTCTCAATTTCTGAGCGAGTTCGATCATTGAATATTGTGAATAATCCCAATCCAGAAAAAAACATTCTACTGGCCCGCCTTCTCCTGACAAAGAAACAAAATGATCCAGGTTATCGGCCACTGTCACATTAAATTTGTATTCGGTTTTTCCCAAATGAGTAGTCAGCTCTTTCGCCTCTTCCGGTGAATTAAAAAGCATCACCGTTTTAATTGTTCCCTCACCCATTTTTCTTCCCTATCCTTTTTTGCCTCTTTTATTCAATTCTCGAGAGGCCTACAATTTAATTAAGATGACATATGCTCTTAAAAAACTTACCGATAACGAACTTCGAATTATTGAGAATAAAAATTCTTTTAATGCGGAATTGGAGTATGAGTTTTTTCATAACTTCGAGTCTCCACACACACGAAAATCTTATCGAATAGACATATCGCAATTTTTTGAGTTTATTAGAGATAATTTTACCTCAATTAACAATTATCATGAAATCAAAAGAGTTCATTTAGTCGCCTTTCGAAACTGGCTAACAGATTCTGGTCTCGCTCCTAAAAGTATTAACAGAAAGATGGCCGCAAACTCGAGTTTCTTTGACTTTTTAGTTGAGAAAAATATTCTACAATTTAATCCGATTACGAGTATCAAACGCCCGAGACAAGAAGTTGTCAAACCGACAAACGATGTAAGCGATGATCAGATTAGAACTCTCCTCGAATTAGTTGAGGAACAAAAAGGACCTGGGCTTCTTCATCGCGCAGTCATCTACACGCTTTTTACAACTGGAATTCGTAAAGCTGAATTGATCAATTTACGTATCAAACATTTCACGATGAAAGACGGATTTCACATTATCGAAATTCGCGCCAAAGGTGGAAAACAACTCACAAAAGTTTTGCACCCAAAATGTGCAGAAGTAATTAACGAATATCTCGATTACATCAAAACAGAATCGGGAGAAACTCTTCATCCGGAAGATTGGGTTTTCAGACCTTCAAGAAATCCACTTGAACCATCACATATCGTAAAACCGCTCAATCCAAAATCTGTCGATTACATCATTAAAACGTGGTGTAAAAAAGCAGGAATCGACCAACGCATTTCTCCTCACTCGGCCAGAGCAAGTTATATAGGTTCGGCACTGGAGAATGGAATTGATCTCTATAAAGTCTCCCGCGACGTAGGTCACGCTTCAGTTAAAACGACTGAGGAGTATAATAAACGCCGTCAGAAACTCACAGAAAGTCCGGTTTTCGGCCTGGGATTTTTAAAGAAATCCAAAGGTGAAGATCCCCAGGGAGAATAGTGCCAACTAAAGCAGGCATCTCTTAGACCTCTCCTCCTCCGGTTACAGTTTTATTCTGATTATTCCGACAAGATTGGTACAATATTGGAAGAATATGAAAACTAAAACGATTCTCTTTTTACTCCTCATTTCCACTGCGGCCTTTTCGGAGACTGCTAAGACGGATAATAAAGATAAACAGTACGGAGCCGTCACAGTTAATGATACAGATGGAACGTTAAAAAAGATTCTCGCTCTTCCTGGTGTGAATGATGCTTATAAGAATTGCCAGGCAAATCACAAATTAGATGAAGTTCCTGATTGTTTATGGAACAGCAGTTTAACCCAACAACAAAAAGATCAAATTAAAGCGATTTATGCTGCTTCATCTTCTGATCAAAGCTCAAACAATTCAAGAAAACCTGCATCTGCAAACGACAAAAATTCCAGCGTTCTGCAGACCGGTTTAACAAATAAAAAAATGGATGTTGGAATTGATTATTCCACTAACCCGACAGTTAAGGGCCTCACTGATTTTTATGAAAAAAAATTAGACGAAGTTCTTTATCCCGATAAAAACAAAGAAGGAAAAATCAGCACTGTCGATCACTCTAAATTTATCGAACTTTATAAGAGCGAGCTCGGTAAAACGATCATCAACGCCTTTACTTCTTACTGTATGGAAACGCCCGAGACATGTCGTACAGGGACTGATCTTTGTTTAATTTCTGGTGATGAAACAACCAGAAAAGATACTTCAAATACCAATTTAAAATCTCTGCAATCTGTCACTTTTTCTGATAAAGAAGGGGCCGGTTGGCAAAAATGTATTCTCGACGTTTCTAAAGTTTGTTATGAAATGAGTTCAAATGACGACGCTGACAAGGTCTATTCAAAACAAAGAGCTTGTGTTGTCATGGATTTCGTTAAGTCCGCAAGAAAAAGTTTAATTGCAGCAAACGAACAAAAAAAGTTTTACGACGAAATTGATTCCAGTAAATTTGGAGTAGCAAATCTTGGTAGCGGTAATTTTGCTGTTACTGACGATAAAAAAGCATCTTCAGATAAACTGACTCAGTTAACTTCGGAAGATATGAAAAAAGATTTCACGAATCTCGACAATAAAAAAGAAAATATCGCGAAAGTTATCGACCAACCTTCAAATGAAGCCAAGAAATGTCTGGGAGATGATGGAAAAATTTCTGATCAGGCCCAATGTAAAAAGTTTCTTAGTACTGATACCGATAAAAATACGGCAGCTGTTACTGATTTCGGTTTAAGACAATTTGCCGACGGTGAAACGCTCGATAACAAACTGAATGATAAAAATAACGTTGCTTCTTATTTAAAAGAAGAAGGTTACTCAGATAAAGAGATCCAAAATCTTACAAAAGACGAAAATATTCAAACCGTCAAAGATCAGATTAAAGACCGTTATAAAAGCGAAAAAGATGCTCTCATTAAAGAAATGGCAAGTCGAATTGGTGGAAAGACAACGACAGATCAAGGTAAAGTCACCGATAATGATAGCAATAAAATGCAGACAATAAAAAACGAATTATCGACAAGGAACACTGATCTTCAAAATCTTATCCACTTTAACAACATCGTTTCTTCCTATCTATCGGTTGTAGATACCAACACGAAAAAAGCTTCGCGAAACACAGCTTCACTCTACTCTGAAGTTCAATCTTATACCGGAGATGGTGCCGAAGAGCTTAAAAAGAACCTTGGTACAAATGGTAAGAACGTTCAACAAGGTGACAACAACTCGCAGTTGAGCATTGATGATATTAATAAAAACTTCTTAAACTACAAGACGAATGACGATTCAACGAAATCCGGAAATTAATTTTTAATGGGATGTGAAAGTCTGTTCAAAATCTGAATTAGCATTTTTATCGTACTGGCTTGAACAAACTTTTTGAGTTGAATAGTACTCATCCATTCCCAGAATCTGTCCGTTGGAATAATCGATTTGTGTTCTGATTTTAAACTTCTCAGCACTGTCTATTTTGTAGCTGCCGTCGTTCTGCTTATTAAAATATTGCAGGTAAAATCCGTCCAGTCCTTCTCTGATAAATGTAATCTGAACTTTTACGTTTTGTTGAGTTGTCGTGTTGTTGATCGTTTGATTATTTTTAATTTTATCGCATAACTGAGAAAGATATCCATATGTATCAGTCTGTACAGTCCCTACAAACTTTAACGTTGTATCAAATCCGCTTTTGGGAACGTAGGTCAGATTATTATTGCTGTCATATTTCAATGTCGTATTGATTTGATAGCTCGTTATTGATTTTTGGCAATCAGTATTCTTTGCTGTAAAAACAAATTTCGTTCCTAAGAAGTCAGCACCACGAAAATTTTTTGATTTTGATTGATAAGCATAACAAATACGTGCGGCCACATTTCTTTCACCATCACTAAGGGCGCGTTCTTCACTCATGACAGCGCTTACGCTGAAAGTATTTTGTACAGAACTCTTGCCGCCTCCACAACTAGATAAGATAATGGAGAAGGCCACAAATGATAATTGAGAAATGAATGTCAGCGCAAATTGCTTCTTCATAAACACAAATATCGGCTAAAGGAAAAAAAACGTGACTGAGTTTAAAGGAAATTTGGGAAATTATAAAATTATAAAGACCGAAGATAATACTGAAACAATCTGGTCGGAATTCTTCGATGAAGCTTGCCACAATTTATCCGGGGCCTATGAAGAAACAATTCACAATTATATTCAAGGTTGTGAGATACCGAACTATATCAATCAGAATAAAGACTTCTCTGTTTTGGATGTGGGGTTTGGTGTAGGGGTTGGTCTTAAAGCTCTCCTCGATCAATTGAAACTGCATCCTGAATTTAATGCTCAAGTTTTTTATACATCGATTGAATTGGATGAAACTCTCCTTCTCTGGTCTCTCAAAGCGACACTTCCTTCGCTTAATCTCGCCCGAAAATCAGAGGGAGAGTTGCTGTTTTACGAGGGAAAATGGGAAAAAATTCACATCAAGATTTTTGTCGGCGATGGTCGCTTAACTTTGCCTCTCGCTCAGAAAAGCGGTTTACTCGTTACGTTCGACGCCATTTTTCAAGACGCCTTTTCTCCTAAAAAAAATCCTGCGCTTTGGAGTGTGGAATGGTTTAGTTTTTTGAAGAATATTTCGAGGCAAAATGTGCTGCTTTCGACCTATAGTTCTTCAATCAGTATTAGAAAATCATTACTCGCTGCCGGTTGGAATATCGAAAATGCCCGGGGATTTGCTCTTAAACGGACTATGACTAAAGCAAATCTTACGAAAGAGACGTCTGAAGAAATTCTTATGCAACTGGAGCGTTCTCCCTCTCTTGAAATACGTGATAAATGAATTAACATATTCTTAATAAGCTATTTCATGGTTAAGGAATAACGAGGAAGAATATGGCCCAAGTCATACTGATTGAAGACAATAAAACTCTTAATGATCTCATCTCAGTCAATCTCACGACCTATCTTGGTGTCGATCTTATTCAAAGAAAAAATGCACAAGAAGCATTGAGCTTGCTTGCGATTCTTCCCAACATTGATCTCATCATCACGACAAATAAAGTGGCCGATGAACCTACAGCAGAAATTTTATCAAATTATATCGGCAGCAATAAATTAGAAACAGGATTGATTGTTTTAGGAAACGAACAAAAATCTAAAAATGATTTCACGATCAATATTGGCAATCCGAAAGATTGGGAGCAAGTCGTTCACGGTACTGCAAAAATTTTAGGAATCAATGAAAACGTTCTCGCCCAAAAAGCAGTTCCCGATTATATTGCTGTTCCCGTCCGTTATTTTCTCAATCTCGACAATGTTAATTGTGACGTTTTTATTCGTATTAAAAAATCACCGACTGAATATCAATACGTAAAAAGAATTCACAACGGCGATACGTTCTCAAAAGAATCGATTAAACGTTATCTCGAACAAGGTCTTGAGAACTTTCATATCGCGAAAGATGCTTATAAAAACTTTACAATTTTTCTTTCAAATCGCCTCGTCGAAAAAATTGATTCACCTTCAATGGATGAAACAAAAAAGATTCAGATTATGGGAGAGTCTTACGAAATTGCTGTGAGAGAAATCGCTAAACTTGGCTTTACATCTGAGACGATTCAATTGACTGAAGCCATTATTCAAAACATGGTGAAGAACTTTGAAAAGTCTCCGGAGATGTCTAACCTTCTTCATAAGGTAATCAATTCTCAAACAGGACTTCTTTATCAACGCTGTCACATGACTTCTGTCGTGGCCTCTGAGATGATTAAAAATCTGAAATTTGAAGATCCAAAGGCCTACGAAAAAATCGCCTATGCTTCTTTCTTTCACGATATCATGCTCGCTGATCGCGAAGAATTGACTATGATCAATTCGTTTGAAGAACTGGAACAGGCAAATCTCAATGAAGAAGATTGGGACCTTGTTTTTAATCACGCTCTCGAATCATCAGTGCTCATGAGGAAAAACCCTGAAGCTCCAGCGGGAACAGATGAAATCATTAAACATCACCACGGTGCTTCGAACGGAAAAGGTTTCTCAAATTCGATTGATAAACTTCCCGATCTTTCGAAAATATTTATTATCGCTCACCACTTTGTTTTAGAACTTATTCATTTTAAGGAAACAGGCGGAGAAGCAAAACCTATTACAGAAGAACTTTCTAAGCGCTATCCTGGTCCAGATGTCGCGATTATGATTAAAGCGCTGGAAAAAACATTGAAAAAAAAGAAATAGTTTATGAGAAATAAAATTACAAAACTCTTCGGTATCGAATATCCCATCGTTCAAGGGGGAATGGTTTGGGTATCGGGAGGAAAACTTGCGGCCGCGGTTTCGCGCGCTGGAGGTTTAGGTTTAATAGGTGCTGGTTCAATGCAACCGGAACTTCTTCATCGTCACATAACGAAAGCGCAATCGCTCACGAGCAGGCCGCTTGGAGTGAATGTTCCACTTCTTTATGAAAAGGCGGGAGAACAAATCGATACAGCTCTCAATTTAGGAATCAAAATTTTTTTCACGTCGGCCGGAAGTCCGAAAAAATTTACGAATTATCTTAAAGATCACGGCTGCACAGTTGTCCATGTGACGAGTTCACCAGAACTCGCAATCAAATGCGAAGAGGCCGGAGTGGATGCCATTGTTGCCGAAGGATTTGAGGCCGGAGGACACAATGGACGTGATGAGATCACAACCCTTACGCTTATTCCGCAAGTAAGAGACGCTCTTAAAATCCCTCTTATCGCTGCCGGTGGTATTGGTGATGGAAGAACAATGCTCGCCGCCTTTGCTCTTGGAGCTGACGGAGTACAAATGGGAACTCGTTTTCTCATGACTCAAGAATCGAGCGCTCACGAAAATTTTAAAGAACTGCTTCTCACTGCTCACGCCGGATCAACAAAAACACTTATGAAATCGACTGTTCCCGTGCGCATGATTGAAAATAAATTTGCACGCGAGATTATGCAGATTGAGCAATCTTTCCACGGCGACAATTTAAAACAAAAACTCACTGAGCATTTGGGAAAATTTCGTGCGAAAAACGGAATGCTTGATGGAGATATCGAAAACGGTGAATTGGAAGTTGGACAGATTATCAGTTTGATTAAAACAGTTCCGACAGTGGAAGAAGTTTTTAAAGAATTGATTACGACTTACAACAATTCACTTAAAAACCTCTCTCCACTTGATTAATTAAGACATCTTTTCCAATATTGCGATTCTTTCAGTTAACGGCGGATGCGTAGACATCAATCTCATAAATCCGTCTTTCGACGAAATCTGCATTGAACGGAAGTTTGGTTCAACTTCATTCGTTGCGGCCTCCAATTGAGGATACGCACGAGAAAGCGCGTGAAGAGCAGCAATCATTTTCGTTTTACCAGCGAGATCAGCTCCGCCTTTATCTGCACGATATTCTCTAAAACGTGAGAACCAACAAACAATTGGGGCCGCGAGTAATCCAAACACGATATCTAAAACAAAAACAAGCGCCATTTGAACAAACGGACTCGGTCTTTCATCGCGATCATTATCGCCCCTCATTGCCTGAGCAATAAAGAAAGCGACGACACGTGAGAAGAACATAACGAAAGCGTTTACTACACCTTGAACAAGTGCCATCGTCACCATGTCTCCGTTGGCAATATGAGCGATTTCGTGCGCGAGAACGCCTTCAATTTCCTCGTTATCCATTGTTGCAAGCAGACCTGAAGAAACAGCAACAAGAGAATTATTGCGTGAAGGTCCTGTCGCAAATGCGTTTAAAACAGAGTCCTGATAAATTCCTACTTCCGGCATCTCTGTCAGTCCCGCACGACGAGCAAGGCGATGAACAGTTTCTACGAGTCCGCGATGAGGCCCTTCAAGTGTTACAAGTTGAACACCCATGCTCCATTTCGCCATCCATTTTGAAATCGCCAGCGAAATAAATGATCCGACCATACCCCAGATAAAACAGAACGCTAAAAGCGGCCCGTATTGAAGACCTGCGGCCGTAATATAACGTCCAATTCCGAGTACGCTCATCAACAATGAAATAGTGGCAACCACCATAATATTCACGGCCAAAAATAAGAAAATTCTTTTCATATCAATCTAATCTCCGATTCAGATAAAAACTCTCTCTTATTTTGGGAGCAAACGGAATTCTGTCAAGGGACTGAAGCGATAATTATGTTAAGCTTAGGGCCTCTTAGACCGAAAAATCTCCTATCATGAATAAACAACATTTAAACACAAAAGAATTTCTTTGGGTCGCTCTCATTTTTTGGTCTGCGAGCTTCACGGCGATCGAAGCTCCCTTCAGTTTTGTTTTTAAAACGAAGATTCAATCGTGGCAGCTTATCGTCGATGCTTTTATTTCAATCTTGTTTGTTCTCGATTTAATTTATCACTTGAGAGAAGTTAAAAAGCATCAGAAAAAAAATGATGTCGGTGTTCCTCAAAAAAAATGGATCACTCCGTTGCTGCTCACAGTGGATATTCTCGCATGTATTCCTTTTGATTTGCTCACGCATTTCTTAGGGCACCAGGATCTTTTTACGGCCTTTCGTTTTATGCGAATGGTTCGAATCGTGAAAGTTTATTACCTTATTGAGAACATCACAATTGTTCCAAAAATTTTTAAAATGCAATCGATCGCGATCGGAAGTTTAATGGTCGTGAACTGGATTGCGTGCGGATGGATTTATATTTATCCAATGGGAAGCGATACCGATGTTACGAGCTATTACATTAAATCGTTTTATTGGGCGCTCACAACACTGACGACAATTGGTTACGGAGATATTGTTCCTCATGATAATACAGGTCGCATTTTTACCTGCTTTATTATGATCATCGGCGTGGGTATGTACGGTATCGTTATCGGAAATATTTCTCGTATGCTTGCAAGCGCTGATCGTTATAAAGAACAATCGCGTGAAAAGATCAGCGATCTTTTGATGTTCATGAAGCACTATAAGATTCCCGATCCTCTTCAACAGGCCGCGATTAATCATTATAGCCATCTCTATTCGAAACGCCTGAGTGATAACGATGAAAAAATCATCGCCGATCTTCCCCATGCTCTTCAGCAGGAAATGCAGATTTATATGAAGATCAAATTGATCAGCAATATTCCCATTTTCCAAAGTTGTCCGCCCGAATGTTTAAAGGATATTTCTACTCACCTTGAACAAATCTATTCATCACCAGGTGACATGATTATTAAAATCGGCGATTTTGGCGAAGAGATGTTCATCATCTCTCACGGAAACGTAGATGTTATTCTTGAAAGCGGCGAACGTGTAGCGACTCTTCACGACGGTCAGATTTTCGGAGAGATTGCTCTCTTAAAAGAGACAACAAGAACGGCCAATATCCAATCACAAACCTATTGCGATCTTTATAAGCTTACGAAAAAAAGTTTTAATGAAATCGTTAAACGTTATCCGATTCTGCTTTCCAATATCGAAGGCACAACTCAGAGACGCAGTTCAGACAGAAGCCAGTCAGGAGCATCCAAAGGCAAATCGTGACCCGCAGTCGGATGAGTAATGAGCGGAGCTTTAATAAGTTCCGCAAGTTTTTTCGAACAACTAGGTGCCACTAACCTGTCTTTTAATCCGGAAACGACAATTACAGGAGCAGAAGGAGCGCTCGTTATTTTAAAACGAGAGGCCGCCCACAATTGATTGATCCCCGAACGTTTGGAAACAGGTGAATTTTTTTGAATAGACACAAAATCATTTACAACATCAGAAGTAATCTTAAATTCTTCCGTTGTAAGTTTTAAAGTCATCTCTTCTTTTTGATAGAGATCTTTTGTTGTGAAAATTTTAAAAAGCGTTTTGAGCTCTTTTAAATTAAATCTTTCAGCGGCACTCGATAAATTACGGGCAGAGGTATTGATCACATAAATTTTTTCCACTTCATCCGGATAGAGTTCGGCCCAACGAAGAGCAATCATTCCGCCCATGGAAATTCCAATGAGCCCCAATTTCCCACCGAGATTTCTTCTTTTACATTCAGCTCGCAAAAATTCGACGTATTCATCGAGGTTCGCAGGCGAAGTCATATGATAAAATTCTCCCGCTCCAGGCAAATCAATCGATGTCACTTTATGTTCCGGGTATTTCGCCTGATATTTTTCCGGAAGCCCTCGCCAATGTCTTGTTTCACGAGTGAGTCCGCGCAAAAATAAAACGTTCATGGATTTGTCCAAGCATGAGGGTTTTGAATAAGTCGTGTGAAAAATTCGATGAGAATATAATGACGTCTCATCGTGCGCTGATAACGGTGTTCAACAACAGGATTGAACATCCCTTCTTTTGAAAAAAGTTGTGTCGGATTTTTTTTGAGCCAGATCCACGATCCCATTTCAAGCGTCCAGGGAATAAAAATATTTCCTTTTTCTTGTTGCTCAAATTCACGAAAAAGATGATCCCACAAATCACCATGAGTCGTGTACGAATCCGATTGTTGCTCAATTTTATAAATGTGATGGGGATGCGTCTTTTTAAAAAGTTCACTCACGCGATCAACTTGAGCTTTAAATTTAAACGGCTCAAAAGTTTTAGCATACGGGTACCATAAACGATCGCGAAGGCCGAATCCCGAGTGAAAATCGATACACATTGAACATTCAGAAGAGAACATTTCGCGTTTGACGAAATCAATCAGCGCTAAACTTTCAGTCTCCATCGGCGCACCCAATTTCCCGCGATACCAGGGAAGCTTGGGAGAAATGCGATGACCGCGATACAAACGATAGAATGGGCCGGGAACAGCTTCTATCGGAGAGTTTCTCATGAGATCAACGCCGTTACCGTTAGCGCGTCTGAGCGTTTTCATTCCCACTGGATTGATAAGTGGTATAGAAACAATTCGAAATGTTTTAAGAGATTCTCCGAGCGCGCGATCCCACTGCAACTGAGCAATTAAACTTTTGAGAAATCCAATCACCACTTGCGTTCCAACGCGTTCGAGACCGTGAACTCCCCCAAAAAGGCCAAGTGTCGGCGCTTTTGGATCGCGACTGCCGATCACAAAAGCATGAATGGGATATGAATGCGTGTGATGACTAATTGTTGTGAGAGTTTCGGTGTGAACCAGTTCCGCAAAAAAAGGGTCGCGTTTTTTGACGTCATCAATAACGCCAATCAGTTTTATGATCCTTTCCAATTCACGGAACATGGTTCATCCCAAATAAAATAACGAATTTTAAATTAGAATCCAGCTTTCTTTTTAGCATCAGCGATCATCGCTTCACGCTGTTCTTTATTTGCCCAACGAGCTTGTGCTTCTTTTGAAAGCTTTCTGATGGGATCAAAATAGAAGAAAACTTCGCCTGGTTTTACGTTTGGAGCTGTCCAAACAGAAATACCATTCTCGCGATCGTAGTATTCGTATGAGGCCACGTGGCGTTTACCACCTCCACCTGGAGCATCACACACGAACGTTGGAGTATTGAATCCAGCAGTCGTTCCACGCACAGCTTTTTCCAGTGCTTCACTTTCAGCAATTGTTGTTCTGAAGTGTTCACATCCCGGAACCATATCGTGAATATAAACGTAGTACGGTTGAACGTTCATATAACTGACTTGCTTAATCAGCAGAACCATTTCGTTAATATCGTCGTTAACACCTTCTTGAAGAACAGCTTGGTTACGAACGATAATTCCTTCAGCAAACAGACGATCCATTGCTTTCTTTGAATGCATTGTGATTTCTTTTGGCGAAGAAAAATGCGTGTGAATGACAACTGATTTCCCCATCTCACGGCCTTTTTTATGAACGGCATTCAAAGCATTGAACCATTCATGATCGCTCGTTACTTTTTGTGGGAAAATCGCAATTCCTTTCGTTGCAAAACGCAGACGTCTGATGTGTGGAATATTGAGAAGGTTTTCACCGATGAACGTAATTTGTTTTGGAGTAAGCATGAATGCATCTCCTCCGGAAATAACAACGTCTTCGATTTGATCGTGAGCGCGGATGTAATCAAAAGCAGCGTCCATACGCGCTTGGTTTACACCGTATGTTTCTTTTTCTACTGCTTCAGTCGATCCACCGATAAGGCGCGATCGCGTACAATAAGAGCAGTAAACCGGACAAATTGTCGTCGGTAAAAAAAGAACTTTATCGTGGTATCTGTGAGTCAGTGTCGGCACTGGAGAGTCAACGTCTTCATGAAGTGAATCTGCTTGGTAATAAGGATGATCCTCTAAGAATTGCGATCCCAATGGAAGAAATTGTTTTCTAAGCGGACAGTTCACAGGATCTTTCCAATCCATCAACGCAAAAATATAAGGCGTAATTCTGATGTTCATTGGAGTCTTGTGTTGACCCGCTAACATATCCTGATAAAAACTTTCTGTGCACAACTCGCCTAGAATCGTTTTTACTTTTTCTACTTTGTTGATTGAATTTTTCAACTGCCACATATGATCTTCGAATTCTGCACGAGTGACATCTTTCCATCCTGGAATCACTTTCCAGAATTCATCATCTCTAAATTGTCTGTGAGCATGATCATCAAGTGTGAGTTTTAATTTGTTAGTGTCAGTCATAAGTTTTCCTTACGTTTCTAAGTTCTAAAATATTTATTACTTAATTATGCCTTTTTTTTGAAAACTTTAAAGAGCACAGGCGACACGAGCAAAAAGATCAAGAAGAAGACGAAATAATGAAAGTATTGTTTGATATCAAAGTGGACAAATTGGGCCAGGTAATGAGTCGCGCCTACAATTCCTCCCACCCACAAAGTTGCTCCGGCAAGATCAAAAAGAGTGAAACGAATCAGGTCCATTTTACTCGTCCCTGCTACGAAAGGAGCAAAGGTGCGAACGAAGGCCACAAACTTACAAAAGAGGATCGTCTTCCCGCCGTGCTTTTTATAATACTTCTCGGCCATTTCCATATGCTTTTCTTCTAAATAAAGCTTATGGATGTTGTTTCTTACCTTATCAGCGTATTTACGTCCTAGGAAGTAGCTAAAATGGTCCCCCATTACAGTCGCTAAAATGAGGCTTGGAATCAGGACTTTCAAGTCGATATGCCCTTGGGCCGAGATCAGACCAAGAGTCACAAGAAGGGAGTCTCCCGGGAGGAAAAAGCCAAAAAGCCCAGTCTCCGCAAAGAGAATAAGCGAAAGCCCCCAATATCCAAAAAATTGGAAGAAGGCCAAAGGATCCGATGTAATTTGGAAAACGGGTTCTAATATTTCCATATATATGACTTGGAAGTGTACCAAAATTATTAGACACTCCCTAGTAAAAAATACAGGGGGGCACCGTCCTGATAGCACCGTGTCAAACCGCCGTATAAGATCATAATTACTACACTGTAATGATTAGGACTCTTATTATGAAGAATTTGGTGCTTTTTTTAACGATGTCTCTCGCTTTAGCGGCCACAAATGCGCACGCTGGATTGAAGCTTTCCGATCTTCTCGATCGCAAGGAAATGCAGAAAAAAATCCGCGAGACGATCGCCGATCAGGATATCAGCATCAACGCCGGTTTGGGCGATGTCGATCTCGCTGAAGGGATCAACATTGGAAACAAATACCGCTACAACGTTGAAGCTTCCTACATTAACAAATTTTATACTCGTATTGATAAATGGGATACAAACCTTGGAGTGAATGTTGGTGACGTCGTTAAAGACCTTGTCGACGTTCCTTTTTCTTTCACTGTAAATCGTTCGAGCAGTTTCTTTTTCGTAAGACAATTTCCGAAAAAAGTCGATGCGATGAAAGCACTTCCTTACGGACCTAACAAGCTTCCTTTAAATGCAAAACTTGCGCTTAAAAATTTACGCCCAGGTGATTTCGTCAGTATTCCGGCTAACCTCAGTGTTGCCGTTGGGCTTTCTGCTTCGACATCTATGTTCACTCCCGTTGTTATTTCGGCAAACGCAGGAACACAATTTGTTCTAAGTGGTGAGTACACAATTCAGGTTTTTAAAATCGATGATACACACGTTCGCTTAAAACTTCTCACAAAGCGTGGAAGAGATTCGAGCGCTTCTGGCGGGATCGGTGCGAGCTTTCAAATTTTCGGAATTCATGTTCTCGATCACCAGATCGATCGTTTGTTTGAGCGCGATCTCGTTCAATACGGAATCAGCTACAACCCAGGTGCTCAATTCATCACTGACTACGTTTTCGATTTAAAAGATAAAGAAGCACAAGAGGCTTACGATCAAATTTTAAGTTCAACTCTAAAATTTAAAGACCTCATCGTTGCAGACATGACAAACCCAAAAGATCTGCAGGACAAATTGATTTCTACATACGAAAAAGCAGACGAACTTTTTGCTGCTGACGAAAAACTTCCGCCGAAAGATCGTCGCGTACAAAGAATCTTTAAAGGATTCAGTGACTACGCCGGACACACTCGTCACATCAAACTTTCTTTCTTCGTAACAAGCTATTCAAAAGACCGCACGTTCACAGAAAGCAAAGTGACATTCGTCGATAAGAATGAAAAAGATCTTCAGTTCTACTACCCGACTTATTCAAAATATATTGAAAGTCATTTAGGAAAATGGTTCTTTGATTTAAAAGATCAAAATTTTCAAAATAACTTTGCTCTTATTCCAAGGGCCCAGGATGAAGATGCAAAAAAACGCGATCCTGATTTAGGACTCACATTCGAGCGCAAGGACCGCTACTTCACAACGTACGAACAAAAATTTGTTGAACGCTTTATGCTTTCACAAATTCCGGTAGAACTTGCAAAAAATATCGATCTTTCTCAATGGAAAGACGGTAAGAAAAAAATGGATTCACGTATTTTCTTTCAATTGATTTTAAAATCGCAAGGGTTTCCATACTTAAAACAATACACAGCTGCCGAACTCAGAACTCGCATCATTGAATACATTGATCGCGTGAGAAAATTTCACTTCATCGATGACGGTACTGTTGAAGATCCGCAATTGACGAAACTAAAAGACTTTCTTCTTTTAAATCATTTCATCGAAAAGAAAATGCTTTTAAGACTTGCTGATCAACTTGCCAATATTCTTTTGAACTCAACGAACTCAGAAGAAATGACAAAGAAACTTGTCGAACTTAATGAAGGCGGAGTTTTTGATAAAATCGGTGTGGGATTCCTCATCTCACTTCTTCCGCAGGATAAATTGCAGGACCTGGTTTATTTAAAACTCGATATGATCGGAAAAGATTTGAAGGCCGTTGAAATTGAATATGGAACGCTTAACTACCGTGCACTTTATAAAGAATTAACGGAAGTTCAGAGCCGTCTTTCAAATCGTTCATACGACCTCAGATTGTCTGATGAAGACCGCAACATGGAAGATATCGACAGCGACAGTTTATAATTTTCTCGAAAAACTTTTTTATCCAAAAAAAATAGGTCTAAATACCAAGGGCGCTTTGAAAAAAGCGCTCTATTGGGCGATTTCGATAAAATCAAACAATATCTTTGACTTAAAATTCAAATACTACATATAATATAAATTATATGTAACTTTAAAGCGCATTTTTCAAAGGATTGAAAAAGGATGCAGACCAACTCAGAACTTTCATTGCACCATCTGGAAATGATGGATGCTTATCTTCACAATCTCTCTCGATTGAACAAATCGGCACACACGATAAGAAACTATAGAGCTGATCTCGTAAAATTTTTTACGTGGATAGAATTTCACGAGCAGACAAAGCTCATCAAAGTTAACGGTGAAATGATCGGGCGATATAAGGAATTTTTAAGCGATGGCGGCGCTATTTATAAAGAAGTTCAGCGCTATCCACAGCTCGCCTTTCTTATGTGGTTTAAAATTATCTTTATGAAATCGACCCTAAAAAAACGCACGGAAAAATCCATACTCTTTTTTCAGACCCCGATGAGCGTTTCCAGCAGACGTCGCCATCTCTCAAGCCTCAAAAACTTTTTTCAATATCTAAAAGAAGTGCATGAAGATGAATCGGATAAATTTTCTAAAAATCCCGTAAAAAGTAAAATTCATGCGATTACTTTAAAAGACATCGATGTGGTTCCCACAAAAATGGTATCGCGTGAAGAGTTTAAATTGATCGAAGAAAAAACTTATCGCACGAAAGAGCGATTGATGTTGTATCTCCTTTACTACGGAGGTTTACGTTTAAGTGAACTTTGTTATCTGAAAATTTCGAATTTTGATCGTCAGTCACGCGTGCTCACATTCGCACGCAAAGGCGGATCTATTCATACTCTCGTGATCCAAAAAGATGATTTGATCTTTAAAAATTTAGATTTTTATTTAAATCAAAATCATTTTATCGGTGATTTTTTATTCCAAAATAAAAAAGGGGAGGCCTACGGTCTCAAAACTTTCTACAACCAAATTATGAAAATGATTGAGCGGGCCGGAGTCGATAGCGGAATTACGCCTCACAGTTTCAGAAAGGCCTGTGCGACGAATCTCTACATCAGAACAAAGGATCTACTTTACGTGCGAGATTATTTAAATCATAGTGATGCAAAAGTAACTCAAACCTATATTGATAAAGCAACTCTGAGCAAAAATGCCAGAAGATTGCACTAATTACTTAAGGAAAGAATTATGTTGATCGCCATTCCACGAATTGTTCTTACTGTTTTGTGGGTATGCTTTTCATGCTTCATTGGAATTATCGTTGGGATTTTTCGTCCATTCAACGCTAACAATACAAAATTCGTAAGCGACTTAATTAAAAATGGCCGCTTTATTCTCGGCATTCGTCACGAAATTAAAGGCCGTGAAATTCTCGATCCAAATCGCCCATGTGTTTTTATCAGCAATCACCAGGACAATATGGATATTTTTCCAGGAGCATTCACAGTTCCAAAAGAAACTGTGACGATCGGAAAACGTTCAATCATTTTTATTCCATTCTTTGGATTATTTTATTGGCTCGCGGGAAATATTCTCATCGACCGTAAAAATAAGAAAAAAGCTTTCGGTACAATGGATACAGCGGCCGAAGCGATTCGCGAGAGAAAAATTTCTGTATGGATCATGCCGGAAGGAACTCGTTCGCGCGGACGCGGAGTTCTTCCCTTTAAGAAAGGCCCGTTCTTAACAGCAATCAAAGCACAAGTTCCAATCGTTCCTATCGCGATTAGTTCGTATACAAAAACGGTGAATTTAAAAAAATGGAAAGCGGGGTTGATTCTGATTGAAGTTCTTCCTCCTATTCAAACTGCCGGTCTCACTGCTGACGATGCGACTCGAATTAAAGACGAAGCTTTTCATCTGATGCGCGATACGGTTGCGAGATTGGATGCTGAAGTTGAGAGACGTTTACAGAGTCAATCATGAGTAAAAGAAGATCCACTCACGGCAAACGATGTCTTCGTTGTCG
The DNA here is from genome assembly GCA_966211875.1 of uncultured Bacteriovoracaceae bacterium. Taxonomy (GTDB): domain Bacteria; phylum Bdellovibrionota; class Bacteriovoracia; order Bacteriovoracales; family Bacteriovoracaceae; genus Bacteriovorax. The sequence continues at coordinate 42,198 of CBIHNP010000008.1, read as the reverse complement.
AATCAATAAAGCGATGTGTTTTTGTGATCAGATCGTCGAACACGAAACAAAAACTCGCGTTTCGATTATCATGCACCATCGTGAAAAACATTTGACGAGTAATACGGCGAAGCTTGCAACACTTACTCTGAAAAATGCGACGATCTACATGCGTGGACTTCCGGAAGCGCCGTTTTCCCTCGAGCAATTGAATCTCGAACCTGGCACTCTCCCACTCTATCTTTTTCCCGACGAAGATGCTGTGGAATTGAATGATGAATTTTTAGCAACTCATCCCGGGCCTTATCATTTGATTGTTCCTGATGGAACCTGGAATCAAGCGAAGAAAGTTCGTCGTCGTGAACCGGGGCTTTCTGATCTTCTTTGTGTGAAGATTAGTGAGAACGTTAAAGGTGAATACAAGCTTCGTCGTGGTGTTCGTGAAGATGGTGTTTGTACGTTTGAAGCTATCGTTCATGCGCTTCATGTTTTAGAGAACAAAACTGTGGCGGATGATTTGATGAGGCAGTTTCGGATTATGAATAATCGCGTGGCGAAGAGTCGTGAGGCGTATGATAACTAATCCATTCAAGCTTTTGCAATTAAATCCTGACCAGTAAAATCTGAAATCTTATCGATAGAAACTTTTTTGTGAGTGGAAGTATAGATTGTGTATTCATATTGCAGAAGCAAATCAAAAATTTTCTTTGGATCTTTTTTCAAATTATTCATAACTCCATGTGAGATTTCAAAGATAATATTTTTAATTCGCTTATTTTTTAATAATTCTTCTGCCCCCAGAAAAACTTCGTGCTCAAAACCTTCAACATCAACTTTCAAACAATCAATTTCATGAATATTATTTTGATTGCAGAATTTATCTAATGTAATTGTCTCAACTTCAATGTAGTTGTTTTCACTTTGGCCTGCGTGAGCAAGTCCAAGAGAATGATGTGCGTGTGCATGAGGAGATGTATAAAATCTCAGTTTTCCGCTTTTATCAGCAACAGCTTTTTCTACAATTTCAATATTTCGAATACTATTTTTTTCCAGCAAATCTTTAAATCTTTCTATATTTTTTGGTTCTGGTTCAAAAGAAAAAACCTTTTTTGAATGTAAAGATAAAATAGCACTAACAAAACCTAGATTGGCGCCGACATCAATACAAGTATTTAATTCTTGTTTTGAAAGATCTTGAATTAAATTTACAACAGCACCATCAAGGTGATTTTTAGTAGTGATGAGGTGAAAAATATCATCTTCAGGATAAATTTTTGAAATAAAATTCTGTGAATCTTTAATATAAAGATTCACTCCGTGTAGCTCAATTAATTTCTTTAAAACTCGGGAGTAATGTTTATATGTTTGTCTTTTAATTTTATCTGTAATTTTCATAGTTAAATTTTAATATATTCAATAAATTAATTTTGCATGTAGTTTACATTAATTTTTTAATTATTAGGAGTGAAAATTGCTATAAAACACTATTCAGATTCTTAGAGCAAGTTTGTTTTTTTATTAAGTAACAATTTTTCTTAATAAAAAAGCCCGCAGTTGCGGGCTCTTTACTGAACATTATTTTTTTAAATATTATTGATTAACTTCAACCGTCTTACAGTTCGAACGATAAAGAAAATTATCCACACTGAAAACTTGTGAAGCAATATTCACAGGGAAATCGAGAAGAAGGTTTAATCCCTTAATGTAGTTGTCTTTGCTTGTTACACTCAATTGATCAAACGCCTCTTTCGTCATCACACCAGCATCGAAATGTTTGCGAGAACCAACAATCTCGATTTCTTCAAAGACTTGTGCTGAAGCCGGGGCTTGTGCTTTTTCTACTTGAACAGAAATTGATCCTGAAACTTTATTCTCTTCATCGATAGTCACAACACCTTTAGCATCAAACTTGTGAACGCCTATTACTTCTTCCGATTTACATTCGAAAGTGACAACAGAAGCGAAACTTGAAAGCGGGAGAGAAAGAATCATAACAGCTAATAATTTTTTCATAATATCCTCTTATTGTTGTGCCGGCGCTGGAGCTGGTGTTGCTGCAGGTCCTGGTTGTTTTGTTTCTACGGGAGTCACTCCATTTGTTGGATCTTCTTTGTAGGGTGACTCTGTTGTGATCGATTTTAAATCCGGTCCGTTGCCATGGTGGCGGTAACGACGAGATCTTCTCGAGTGCTTTGTTGGTTTATAAGTACGAGATGATGAATGCGATCTTTTTTTCTTTTTCTTTTTTGTCGTTGTTTCAGCTCCAAAAACAGAACTGCAAACAAGCGTGAACAATAAAGAAAATATTGCGAAATGTTTAAACATATTTAACCCTAATTTATAGAACAGAAATTCTTACCAACTATCGGCCATGTGGCAAGAGGTTTCTGAAATAAGACTTAAAATGCTTGGCCGTAAAGTCACTTTTTCGAAGGCTTGATGCTTTATGAATGAGAATAAAGCTGAAAAGAAAACGCAGAACCGAGGAAACGAGAAAGACCTGATAAAAAGAATATTGAGCGTCCAAAAGATACGAACCTATAATGCCTCCGACGACACCGAAAAAATTCGTAAGCGCCATGTGAATTCCAAGAAGCACGCGACTTCCCTCTTTCATCGAATGATGCATGAAATTTTGAATCATGAGAATTTGGTTCAATTCAAATCCTCCCCACGCCATCCCTGAGAGAATTTCAGTCAAAATGAGAATGGTATACGAACGAGTCATTACCCAGACTATGGGAATAAAAGAAATGTACAACATCGTCAGCTGAATGCCGTAAAACGCCTGATACGATTTTCCCGCGCGTCCCCACTGATTGAAAAAAAGGGCGCGGCCGAAATACGGAATGGAAGATAAAATCACGTATTGAGCGAGCGAGAGTTTGAGATCGTTCATCATGTAAGGGGTATAGAAAGGCGAGCTCACATAAGCGCCCAGGCGAAAAATCGCGGTCCATGTAATAAACGTCCAGATATAATTTTTTAAATCCGTCGGCATCACATGCGGAGTATGTGGATGATCGTGTTCGTATTTAAAACTGCGTTCAATCGCCTGTCGCTTGAGTTTCGAAGAAAATTCTCCGCGAATGATAATCGTTTGAGTGATACAGGAAAGAATGCGAGCGACAGCTCCGATAATAAAAATATAAACGAGCTTAAACCACGTCGTGTACTGACCAAGTAACGCCATCCCTACGTAGAAAAAAAGAATGAGATACCAGGTGTAGCTGCTTCTTCCCGCCATATATTTTCTAAAATTTCTTTTCGGAATAATTCGCGCAGCCCAATCGATCCACAACGGATTCGAAGTGAGCCCTCCCATGAAATGAATGCAAGTGTAAAAAAGAAGGGCCGAAAAATTGTAGTGAACGGCAACAGTGTAAAGAATACCGAGAACGCCGATTATCTGAAACAACATCGTCCACACGACACTCGCTCCAAGATGTTTTTCCGCCACAAATTTCGGAACAATCATCTGCGTGAGTGCGCCCATGAACAGCGGCAACGTTGACAGCAAAGCTAACTGCAGTGAAGAAACATTTTGTTTAACAGCGTAGTAAAAAAGAAAGCTCTCCGTTGAAGCAACCATCAGAGCATTGAGACCACCTTCAAAATGACTTAGCTTTACAGTTTGTTTAAAGTTCACGAAACTATACTAGAATGAAAAAACTTCTCTACCTAGCATTTAATAAACCGTATGGAATTTTAAGTCAGTTTACTTCTGATAACCCAGAACATACAGGCGAGACTTTGGCGAATTTCAATTTGCCGAAAGATGTCTACGCTTGCGGACGTTTAGATAAAGATTCGGAAGGACTTTTGCTTCTCACAAACGACGGCGAATTGATCGATCGATTATTAAATCCTAAACATGACAAAGTAAAAACCTATTGGGTGCAAGTCGAAAATATTCCGACATCAGACGCGCTCAAAAAATTAGCAAGCGGTGTAATGATCGGCGACTACAAAACGAAACCGGCCAAAGCGCGCATTCTCGATCCACAACCAGTGGTTCCCGAGCGCGATCCGCCTGTACGATTTCGCAAATCTATTCCTACATGTTGGATTGAAATCGAATTAACCGAAGGGAAAAATCGTCAGGTGAGACGAATGACCGCTGCCGTTGGTTTCCCCACTCTTCGCCTCATTCGCAAAAAAATCGGACGTCTTTCAATGGATGATCTCGCCGTGGGCGAATATAAAATTATAAGAAAAGAAGACATTCTCTAAATTCTGTTATTAAATTAATTAACACTAATGACAGGAGAAATTCATGACAAAGCATTTTATCGTTTTCGCTATGGCCGCTCTTTTAACTACTGGTGCACAAGCAGGTAGCAAAAAAAAGAACGCTTGCAAAAATTTGGAAAAAGCATGTATCGCTGCTGGATACTCTAAAGGAAACAAAGAAGGAAAAGACGTAAGAAAAGACTGTCTAAAGCCACTTGTCGGCGAAGGAAAAACAGTTGAAGGCGTAACAGCTCCTCAAGAAGAGATTGATGCTTGTAAAGTTCAGTTCACAAAATTGAAAACAGCAGAAAAAGCTTCAATGAAAAGAGAAAAAATTAAAGAAAAAGTTGATCAAACTCACTAACTCGTTTTTAAAAGGGGCAACTTCACAATGAATGTTGCTCCTTTCCCCGGCTCGCTTTCCACATAAACTTCTCCTTGATGACTCGAAACAATTTTCTTCACAATAAAAAGACCTAACCCTAATCCACCGATGTGTTTATAAGAAGTCAGTCTCTCAAATCGCTCGAAAATTTTTTCTTGTTTATCTTTCGGAATTCCAACCCCGCCATCTTTAACGGATAAGAAAATCGTTTGATTGTCGTCGATGAGATCCAGATGAAATTGAATTAATGATCCCGCACCATACTTAATGGCATTCGTAATAAGATTCGTCATGACTTGTTCCATTCTGAGTTGATCACACAACGTAAAAATCCCGTCTTTAATAATCATTTCCATTCGACAATTGGCCTCTTCAAATTGTTCTTTAAATCTTCCAATGACATTTTTGACCATTGTAGAAAAATCAATCTCATGAAGATTGAGATTAAATTTCCCGATCTGAATGCGTGAAACATCCAGCAAATCTTCTACGAGATTAGCGAGAGAATCTGTTTGCTCAAGGGCCTGCGTAAAAATTTTCGTCAGTTCACTATTTGTAAAAGTTTTTAGCGATTCAGGACGAGCATTTCGTTTGGCCAATTGCAAGCGCAACTTGAGAGAAGTCAGAGGTGTTTTTAATTCGTGAGAAGCAATCAATAAAAATTCATCGCGAGTTTTTAAAGCAGCCTCGAGATCTGCTGTTCGCTCTTCTACTCTTTTTTCCAATACCTGATAAGATTTTAAAAGGGCCGTTTCGGACTCCTGCCTCAAATTTTCGCTCAATCGCAATTGTTCGTTGGCATTTTGTAAATCGCGATTGCGATTAAAAATTTCTGTTTCCATCAGTTCTGCGCGAACTTTTAGAATTTCTGTTTTTTCATGTTGTTCTTTTTCTTGCTGCTTCAAGTGAACAAATTCCGTTACGTCTTCCACTCGATGAATGATGTATTGAACTTCTCCTTTTGCATTGATAATGGGCTCATTGAGAGGACTCCAAAAACGTTCTTCAAATTTACCTGTCGATACCTGAATATCATATTTTTGGACGGCCATCGGGTCGCTTTTTTTAGAAAGGAGAGCACGTGTGAGTGAGGCCTTTAAATTTTTTACTCCAGTGGCCTCTGGATCATTTGGATTATCGGGAAAAACCTCGAAGATATTTCTTCCTAAAATATCTTCTCTTTTCGTCATAGTTGCCTTGTTGTAAGCATCGCTTACTGCAATAATATTAAATCTTGGATCTAAGACCAAGAAAAGTCCTGGGGCCTTTTCAAAAAGAGTTTGAAAATTTAGAGGAAAGACAAAAGGCCCACTCATAAATGCCTCCTGAATTTGAACTGATCCCCATGTTCATAGAGATCTCTATTCAGTCATACCGCAATTTTTATGAGAGACAAAGAGTGTTTGAGAATATGTTTTTTTGTTAATAGGAAAATTGATATTCACTTTTCAAAACGAAATTTAAGTAACAGTAAATCAATAATTACTTTAGCGCTCTTGTTTTCTATTTTTGTGTTCACGCGTGCTAAATGTTTTGTCGCTAAGGCCATACTTTTCTAAGACACCCAGTTTTTTCATCAGTTCTTCGTTGTACAAACTATCCTCATTGGCAATGAGGTCAGCATACGATCTGATTTTTTCTCTGAGTTCATTTTTCTTTTCGTAAAGCGCTTCAAAACGAAATTCAGTCAGTCCCAATTTTTTAAATTGTGGAATGAGCTTCGCTGCCGATTGAGAAGTGGCATTGAACATCGTATTGCGACACTCTTGGTCCGCTTTAATCTGATGGAAATTTCCGAATTGATCTTTGAGTTCCACGCGATGATCTTCACATGGTTTTCCACAGTCTCTGAAACTCGAGCCCGTGCTCAAGAAGGCCGCGAACACACAATGCTCCATATGGAAAGAAGGCATGTATTGATGAATGGTCACTTCGATTTTTCCCGAATCCATTTTCGAAAGTAAATCAGCGAGCTGACTCGAATTCATATCGTAAGAAGCACACACCGATTTTAAATTCTTTGTGAGAAAATAATTGGCAGTGAGAGAATTCGTCACGTTCAAACTGAAATCGCCTCTCAATTCAAATTTACTTTCCTTGAAATATTGAACAGCTCCCAAGTTGCGACAAAGAATCACATCAGGATTCGCGCGTTCAATCACTTTAAAATTGTAATATTCATTTGGTTTTAGAATTCTCGTCGTCGCGATTCCTACTTTAAATCCTGCTTCTTTCACCAAGGAAACAGAAATGCCGTAATCTTTTCCGAATTCGTAGTCGAGATAAACAATACCAACGATAGACTTGAACTCATCACCAAACGAAAGAAAATCTTTCACCTGATTAAATTCGCGCAATAAAATATTCAAACGTTTTGGGGCTGAGAAGTCCTGCGAATGTTTTTCGAAAAAATTCTGAACGTCTGTATTGAGTGCTGGAGTTGTTCTCCCTACTCTCACCTTCATTAATTCTTCTGTAAATTTTCTTCTGATCGCTTTTAATTCTTTTTGATGAATAAAAAAATCATTTTTACTTTCAAGATGAAAATCGAGAGCGATAAAACAAGTGGCGCCAAGGGCCCCCAATTCATCTTTCAAATCTTCTTCAGTCGTCGGGCGATCTTTGGCCGCCTCTAACGGCGTTTCACCGTAAACGGTCACCTGATAATGGTTATCAGAAACGGTAACGGTCATCGGTGAACCGATATCGGCGATCACAGAAACGGAAATCGGTATACGTTTCTTATGATTTTTATCCGTATAAGAAAGCGCCAAGGCCTTTTCGACAACAACATCAGAATTAAAATAAACTTTAAAACCAGTTTTTAATTTTTTAAAATCAAAATCGCGCGCAAAGAAAAGTTCGACGTCTGCTCCGCTATATTTCACATCGTAAAGCTTTCCACCGACTTCAGTTTTCTTTCCGCTGAAAGCACCAGCGAGAAGAATTCCATCACCTTTTTTTAATTTTTTATAATCTGTCTTGATCTTGATTGATTTAGAAGTGAGTGCGACGACAGTTCCAATCTCTACCCCACGATGAGCGCCGAACGTTCCATCAACTAATTGTTGATGATCTACTCCATGTAACCATCCGGTAAAAAAACCGCGCGAATACTGAAGACCCATTTCACGTTTAGCTTCTTCAATATTTTTTTCTGTATATTTTTTGTGATTGCGAATAGCCGCGATCGCTTCGCTATAATTTTTGGCCGCAGCAGCTACATACTCTGGTGTCTTGAGACGGCCTTCGACTTTAAAGCTGTCTATTCCTAAACAAAGCAGCTCAGGAATCTGGGCAATTCCACAGAGGTCTTTTGGAGAGACGAGGTATTTTTTATCCCCCAATTCTTTCTTTTGCCCATCGACGATGAGCTCGTATTCAAAGCGACAACTTTGAGCACACTGTCCGCGATTAGCAGAACGTCCACCGATACTTTCAGAAGTAAAACACTGGCCCGAATAGGCCACGCAAAGCGCTCCATGCACGAAGACTTCAAGCTCGCGATCAGTCTTTTCTTTAATCGCTTTCATCTCCGGAAGACTGACTTCTCTTCCCAAAACAAAACGTTTGATTTTTAAATCATCTAACAACGTCATCGCTTCGTGATTTGTCACCGTCATTTGGGTTGAACCGTGAATGATTTGGTGAGGCGCCATTGCACGAATCAGTCTTGCAAGGCCCACATCTTGAACAATAATCGCATCTGGAGAGAGCGGCAGAACTTGAGTGAGGAGTTCCACGACTTCCTCGAACTCCTGCTCAAAGATGACAACGTTAAACGCGAGATTCACTCGCACACCGTAGAGATGGCAGGTTTCAATCATCTCTTTTAATTCGTGTACAGAAAAATCGGTCGTTCTTCCGCGAGCATTAAAGTGCGGCATCCCCACATAAATCGCATCTGCGCCATTGTGAATGGCCGCCAAGCACATATTCATGTTCCCTACTGGAAGGAGAAGTTCACTTTTTTGATTCTTTGTCATAAGCTTTATTATAATTTATTTCCAATGGAGTGTTTATGAAAAAATACGTGTCTTATATGTCCAGAGTACTACCTTTATTGTTTATCACATTGTTCTTAACTTCGTGTGGGATGCAAAGTATTCCAACTGCTGCTAACCAAGTGGAAGCAGATTGGGCGGAAGTGCAAAACCAATACAAAAGAAGAGCTGACCTTGTTCCAAACTTAGTAGAAGTTGTCAAAGGCTACGCTAAACACGAGGAAGAAACTCTGACAAAAGTCGTTGAGGCCCGTGCAAAAGCGACAAGCGTGAACTTCACAGCTGATCAATTGACTCCAGAAAACATGAAAAAATTCCAACAGGCCCAAGGTCAACTTTCAGGCGCTCTTTCTCGCTTAATGGTGACGGTAGAAAAATACCCTGATCTAAAGGCAAACGAAAATTTCCGCGATCTTCAATCGCAACTTGAAGGAACAGAAAACAGAATCACTGTTGCCCGCAATCGTTATATCGAAGCGATTAAAGAGTTCAACAACCTGATCACAGTTCCACCGACGGCCTGGTACAACGGACTATTTCTTCACCTGACAAAGAAGCCGCAATTTGAAGTGGAAAATTTACAAGAGGCCCAAAAAGCTCCCACTGTAAAATTCTAAAGATTGAAATTCTAATTTTATGAAATATATTATCGCGCTTTTACTATTCACGGCACTATCTCTGGCAAATGTTTTTGCCAAAGACGTGCCGACACTCACTGGTCCGATTGTCGATCAAGCGCGCTTTATCAGCGAGCCTGCGAATGCGGCCATCTCAGATGCACTTTATAACTTAGAACAAAACACCGGCGTTCAATTCCAGGTTTTAGTGATCAACAAACTCGGCGATGAATCGCTCGAAGGTTATTCCATCAAAGTTGTCGATCAATGGAAGCTTGGAAAAAAGGGTGATGATCGCGCTGCACTTTTTCTCATCGTTGCCGATGAACATAAGATGCGTATCGAAGTCGGACGCGGACTCGAAGGTTCAATCACCGATTTAAAATCCCGTCACATTTTAGAAGAAGTCAAAGAACTTTTTAAAAATGGCGACAACGATAACGGTGTGGCGCTCGGACTTTCGCTCATGGCGAGAACGGCCGGTGTCGATTTAAAATTTGGCAAAGGAACTGTTCATCCTCGTCACGCACGCAGTATTAATTCATCGTTCATCATCGTTGTTCTGTTTCTCTTAATCGTTTTTCTTCAATATGTTTTTCCCAATGGTGGCGGACGCGGAGGACGCGGCGGCCCTTATATTGGTGGAGGAGGTTTTGGAGGATTCGGTGGAGGCGGAGGCTTTGGTGGCGGTTCAGGTGGTGGCTGGTCTGGCGGCGGCGGAGGATTCTCCGGCGGTGGATCTTCAGGTAGCTGGTAATATTTTTTAATAGCGAGAATACCAATGATGTTAGTAAGTAAAAAAGACAGATTGCTGATTAAAAGTTTAATCAACGAAGCAGAGAAAAAAACGAAGAGCGAAATCGTTCCGATGATCGTTCATCACAGCGATATTTATCCTGCGGCCCATTTTCGTGCAGCGATTATCGTTTCCTTTATTTTCTCTCTCCTGCTCTATTACTCACCCTTAACAATCATCAACCCGATTTATTTTTTATGGATTCAATTGCCAGGTCTTTATGTGGGATACCTTTTGGGACACGTACCTGCGATTAAAAGATTGCTCGTGACAAAAGATGAAATCGATCGCGAAGTTGAACAAAAAGCTTACGAAGCTTTTTTTCATCACAATCTTCACATCACAACTCATCACAACGGAGTGCTCATTCTCATCTCTGTGATGGAAAGAAAAATTAAAATCATTACTGATGTAGGCATCAATCAAAAAGTCGAACAAAAAGTCTGGAATGAAATCGTTTACGCTTTCACGGAAAAAGTGAAACACGAAAATTTTATCGATGGATTAAAAGATACAATCGCGGCCGTGAGCAACGTACTCGAAATTTATTTTCCTGCCGATGGTGTTAAAGAAAATAACGAACTTAAAAACGATCTAATCGTTGAAGATGATTCAGAAAACTAATACTTGAGCATTTTTATCCTGATAGTTTTTTTTAGTGGGCGAAGCGAAGCCGAGTCTAGAAACTAGAGGAATGAAATTAACACTCACACTCATTGTTTTGTTCACTACACTCAATTCTTTTGCCAATCCTCTTCCCACGAGTAAGGCCGATTATTGTGAGCGCTTTAATGGCCGTCCGGAAGACCGAATCATGATTCAGGACATGGCGAATGAAGAAGTTAATCTCATGGCCTTTAAAAACGACGGTGGCCTCTTTAACGGCGGCGTTTGTTGGTGGCACTCGCGTTTCCAGCGCAATATTTTTTATCTCGCGATTTTTCGTCCTGATCTTCCGAAACCAAATACGAGCGGCATTCAAACAATCATTCATCAAGTTCGCCTTGGTGAGAACGTAATTGCAATTCCGGGATACGCAAATTTCGAAGAATTCTCGAGCGAAAATCAGAAGCTCATTCAAATAGAATTAAATAGCTGGCAGCTTTACGACGGAGTTATTTTAGGAAGCTGGATCAACGGCCTTAAAGGCGACACAAAAGTAGCGTCAAATATTCTTTCAGGAATGATGGATGAAGTTTACGATTACGTCGCTGTTAAGAAAAAAGTTGCTTACGAAAAATTGCAGATTAAAGGAATCACTTCTCACGCCTGGCTTATCGTCGGAATGAAAAAAACCGACGGCGGTTATGAACTCGGTTATCTCGACAGCAATAGTCCGCGCATGAGTAAAAATTATTCTTATAAATTGGGCGATGAAAGTTTTTTCATCAAAGGTTATGGAGATTTCGTTCCCTATCTTGAATTCAAGCGCGAGGAAGAACGTATCACAAGTGCGGGGAAAACTTTCTGCGGACAAAAATCGCTTAAGAAATTTACAAAACGCGATTACGACCTCGATTTGAACGAGGCCGTAAACGCAAAATAATTTTTTATTCTCGTACAATCGGAGTTGTTTCATTGATCGCGTGAATGATTCCATCAACCACGTTTCCATCCACATAAAGCGAAGGATAAACAGCGATTCTCGCTCCTGCTTTGTTATATACGCCAAGAGCTTGTTGATCTCCACCATCTGAATCATTGCCGTCCCATGTAACAACAGTCAGAACAAGACCATTTTTAGTGTGAATATCGAGACGATTATCGATGTATCTATTTCCTTTGCGATCTTGTGAATAACTTGGCGTGATTTCCGCCAGACATTCAGTTTTTAATTCAGACAATTCGTAAATTTCAAGACCAGCTTGATCTTTGTGCACTTTCTGGAAAGCACATCTTTGGAAAAGTTCCACGAGTTGTGATTCAGTTCCTTTGTCTAAGTCGACTGCAGCAACATTTCCAAATGGATTAGTAAGAGGTTCGAATTTTGTTTTAAGGTCTTCAGTTAAATCAGAGGCCATAACTGTGCCTGTGAAAGCAAGAGTCAGAAGAGCAAGCGTTAATGTTTTCATTATAAACTCCAGGGTAATTTTTTCGTTGCCCCCTTTTAGCACTCTCCTCTATATATTCAAAATGCATTAACTACATTATCGATATACGATTTTGATATGACAAAAATCCAATAGGAAAAATCAATTCGTCTTATAAAAAAATAATTCTGGTTATTTGAAAGGGTGTCAATTATGACATTTGCATTAAAACGACGGAGAACTCCTATGAAAGGGACACTTTTTCTTTTCCTATTATTTTCTTTTTTTGCAATGAAGACCGTGAAAGCAGATGAAAAAACTATAAACTCGAGATTAATCGAATGCTCCTTTACGAGCGAATTTTCCGGCGTCATTCTGAAAGAGTGGTTCTCATTTAACAGGAGATGACTATGAAAAAAACACTCAGCACTTTTATCACTTTACTCGTAACTATGACTTCTCTTCATATCGGATTTGCTCATGCAGATGCATTAGATGTCGATCAAATGAAAGGCATGAAAAAAGAATGTATGGACAAAGAACATGACAACAAAAAATGTCACAACGAAGTCATGAAAAAATGTGAAGAAAGTAAGAGTAAAAAGGAATGTACAAAAATGATGAAAAAAATGCACAAAGAAATGAGTAAAGAAAAATCAGAATACTAAAAATAAAGGTGCCACTATAAGAGTGGCACCTTTTTATATCCTTTCTAAAATTTTAAATTTAAATTTTTCGAATTGTTCAGAATGCGTTTCTTTCCATTCATCAGGAAGTTCGGGAAAATAAGCATCAGCGGGGCCATCGTAGGCCACTTCTGAAAGATAAACTTTGTGAACCCATGGAAGAAAGAGATTGTAAATTTCTGCTCCACCAATCACCATCATTTCACTGTCGTCTTCATCTTCGTAATCGAGAGCGAGACTCATGGCCGCCATTGGATCATGAACGACAAAAATATTTGGGGCCGTGAAATTTTCATCGCGAGTAATAACGATGTTCACGCGATCAGGAAGGGCCTTTCCAATCGACTCAAATGTTTTTCTTCCCATGACAATCGCGCGTCCCGAAGTAATTTTTTTAAAATTTTTCAGATCTTCCGGAATGTGCCAGAGAAGTTTATTATTTAAACCAATTTCTCTTTTAGGCCCAGTGGCCACAACATAAGAAACGATCATATGGCAACCGGTGCTTTAATGTGTGGGTGCGGATCGTATCCGACAAGTTCGAAATCAGAAAATTTGAAATCAAAAATATCTTTGACGTCCGGATTAATTTTCATTGTCGGCAATGGCCTGAAGTCGCGCGAGAGTTGCAACTTCGCCTGCTCGATGTGATTTGTATACAAGTGAGCATCGCCCATCGTGTGAACGAAATCACCTGGCGCGAGATTGCATACTTGCGCCATCATCATCGTAAGCAGAGCATACGAAGCGATATTGAAAGGAACGCCTAAAAATATATCTGCTGAACGTTGATAAAGCTGACAAGAAAGTTTTCCGTCTGCTACGTAAAATTGAAAGAAAGCATGACATGGTGGCAACGCCATCTTTTCAATCTCAGCAACGTTCCATGCTGAAACGATCAAACGTCTCGAATCCGGATTTCTTTTAATTTGACTCACGACAGATGTGATCTGATCGATCGTCTCGCCGTTAGCTCCTTGCCAGCTTCTCCATTGAGAGCCATACACGGGGCCAAGATTTCCTTCTTCGTCTGCCCATTCGTCCCAAATCGAAACACCGTTGTCTTTCAAATATTTAATGTTCGTATCGCCTTGAAGAAACCAAAGCAGTTCGTGAACAATCGATTTCAAGTGGAGTTTTTTTGTCGTTACTAAAGGAAAACCTTCCTCCAGATTGTAACGGGCCTGATAACCAAAAACAGAAAGTGTTCCTGTTCCTGTGCGATCTTCTTTTTTTGTTCCGTGCTCGAGCACGTGTCTCATCAAATCGTGATACTGCTTCATCTCTTCCTCCTTGAATGTGTTGTGTGTGTAGCTGGAGAGAAAATAGCTATGAGATTCATCATAAATTTTAGCCAGCAAAAAACACCTTTACAATAAAAGCTTCGGAAAAACGGAAAGGAATCTTGGAAGTTCTGTTGTTTTGACAAAAAAAGGGAGGGTTTCCCCTCCCAAAATCAAAAAATGGTAGGCAAATTACTTGTTAATCGTGATTTCTGATTCCTGATGAGTGTTGATCGCTCCACCAGCGTTAGCAATCGTATTCGCCGGAAGAGTCACGTCGAGTTCAACTCTGATCACGTGTTTTTTCTTCGCTTCGAATCCGCCTGTCAGTTTATCCAGGTTCATTTTTACTAAACCGGTTTTTGCATCAAGAGCTGTATAAGTAAATTCTTTTGCAGTCAGCGCGCGATTGACGAGCACAACATCTTTCGCCAAAAACTTTCTTCTCTGAACATAAAGTTTAAGAGTGAAATTTGATCCTTTCGTTAAATCCCCTGTCTTCACAACGAGATTATCAGCGTCAACTTTCATTCCCTGTAAATTTCCTGCAAGTGGTGCAAGAATTAAATCTTTGTTTAAAAGTTTTACTGCAAATTGATAATTCTTTAAATCGCCCTGGTCATCAATAGTTTTCACAGCTGTAGCAAGGTAATCAACACACGAATTGAAAAGTGAAAGATCATCTCCAGTTAAACTAAAATTGATTCCACAGTTTGCTTGAGTTTTCGGAAGAAGCTCAGCTGAAATTGTTGCGTTCACATTTGCCGTTGCATTGTGATCGAACACTTCATAAGGAACAGAGACTGTTTCTGTGCACGAGTAAGCTTCAGATCTGTATCTCGCTTCTTCATGACAAGTACGTGTTGGAGTTGGGTCCGGCCATGGTGAAGGATTGTTATCTCCTGGGCCTGGTTTAGGAACTCTTCCGGGATCATCCGGGTGTGGACCTGGATCAGGGTGAGGGCCGATAACTTCTGCAAAACCATCACAGACAGTTTCATAACCATCAAAAACATCGCGATAGCAAGTCGCTTCTCTTTCTTCTGTACGATAAAGAGTTTTCGTCGCAACTGCATTTAAAGAAAAAGCATCACTCGTTTCATTTCCACTTACAACAACCAGATGGCGATCTGTTGTTGAAGCGAATGCGGTTGAAAAAGACAATGGGGCAAGAAGAACCAGAATAAAAACGTTTTTCATGAATGCTCCTCCAAAAATATTCTCTTGGAGCGCTTTTATAAGGCCGGAAAAATCTTGTAAAGAAAACCAAAGAAGATGTCAGATAAATCTTACTTCTTACAGACTAAGTTTGCTGGAAGATTTCAAGTCATCCTTTCAAGGGCCAAAATGTCCTTAGATGTTTAGCGATTACAGATCACAGTAGCTTTTTTGAGTTCCAATTTATTTTTTACTGAAGACTTTTTTTGATTGATCATAAATTTTTCTGCCCCAGCAAGATCTATCTCTTCCCAGGAATTTCGTTCAATATCTTCTTTAAGAGGAACTGATTTAAAACGAGTATAGACTTTCACCTGAATCTGCTCATTTTGTTTTTCTGGCGAGGAATACTTTTTCCATTTCTCCAATGTCACAGGCCCTTTAAATAAGGTCGGATCTAAAACAAAATTCTCGATTTTGTTTCCGTTATAAACACGCACTACGGGGGCCACGTGAAAAGACCATTTATAACAAATGCGAGAATTTTCTTTTCTAGGAGAGAGAAAATAATCTTCATTAAAATTTTGAGTGGTCATCATTGCCTTGCCCACTTTGATTGAATTGTGGCGATCCACATCGTAAGAAAATAGGGCCGCTCTTGCCTGGCAACCGTATTCGGGAATATTCCAATTTAAATCCATATGAGAATATTTTTGAAAAAGCGCTTCGACTTCATTCATTGAGACAACGGAAATATCCACACTATTTCCGTCAGCTGCTTCTTGTGCCACCGATGGTGAGTGCGAAGAGGTCAACATTAAATAAATGGGCAATAATAATAAACTCATAGGTCAATTTTAAAGACTCCTGACGATTCCTATCGAACAACAGTTAGGAAAGCTGATTACATTTTCCTAATTTTATGAAGATTTCTTGATTTATCTCAGCAATCGGACAGAGCTTCCCAAATTGTCTTTATTTATTTAATAAAAGCGTTATGCCTAATTTATAGGCCACTGAGAGTGAAATCTCGCCTGATTTTTGAGCTTTACAAAAATGGGACCGCCCCTCAGAATTGGTAGTAATAAAACTTCAATGAAAGGAATCTAGGAAGATATTATGTCAAAAGTCATCACTGGACTCGAGCGCCTTGTAAACGAAAAAACACTTCAAGACAGCATCAAAGGAAATATTGGTTATCTTTGCCATAGTGCCTCGATCGATTCGAACTTCAATACTGGCGTAGTTCTTTTGCAAAAAGTTTTTGGAAAAAGACTCATCAAACTTTTTGGACCTCAACACGGTTTCGTGACTGATGTTCAAGACAACATGATGGAGACGTCTCACTACGTTCATCCCTATTTTAAAATTCCGGTGTACTCGCTTTACTCTGAGACGAGAACTCCGACAGACGAAATGCTGAAAGACATCGATACGATGATCGTCGATCTGCAAGACGTCGGGACACGCGTGTACACTTACATCTCGACACTTTCTCTTCTCATGGAAAAATGCGTGGGAAAAAATATTAAAATCGTCGTTCTCGATCGCCCGAATCCAGTCGGTGGAGAAATGATCGAAGGAACAATTTTAAAACCTGATTACAAATCATTCGTAGGTCGCTACCCGATTCCTCAACGTCACTCGCTCACTATGGGTGAAGTCGGAATGTACGGAAAAAAAGTGTTGAACACTGACTGCGATCTCGAAGTCATCACGATGAAAAACTGGAAGCGCGATATGTACTGGAAAGATACTGGTCTTTCGTGGGTCCTTCCTTCGCCTAACCTTTCAACTCCTGAGAGTGCAATCACATTTGCAGGAACAGTTCTTTTTGAAGGAACAAATATTTCTGAAGGACGTGGAACAACTCGCGCCCTTGAGGTCGCAGGATTTCCTGGAATTGAATCGTTTGGATTCGCTGAACGCGTGATGAAACGTTTTCACGAAGAAGGATTAACTGAAGGCTATAATCTTCGCCCGATTATTTTCTTGCCGACATTCCAAAAGCACCAGGGGAAAAACTGCGGTGGTGTTCATATTCACCCGACGATCAACGATAAATTTGAATCGTGGACAATCTCTCAAATGCTTTGTCGCGAATTCAAACGCGAGCTCGGTGATCAATTTGAATTCCACAATAAACCGTACGAATACGAATACCATAAACTGGCCATCGATCTCATCAACGGTACAGATGAAGTTCGTCACTGGGTGAATAATCTCGGGTCACTTTCTGAGTTGAGAAAAATGGAAAAAGTTGGTTACGATAAATTTAAAAATGAACGAGCAGGAATACTTCTCTATTAAAAAAAAAGGCCCTCAAACGAGGGCCTCTTTTTTATCTATTTCGAAAAGTGTAAAACATATCCACCGTAGTATTCAAAAACATCATCAATCACTTGTCCCGTTGGAAACTCAGATGTGCTCTTAAACATCGCTGTTAAAAAAGCGCTGTCTACGCTGCTGTCGAAAGTGTATTTAAGTGTAATGTCTTCAGCGTTGATCGCAACCGAGTTTACACCAAGAAGGTGTTCGTATTTATCTGTAAGAGTGAAATTCGCCATCGTCACAGTATTATTTGTTTGCCCCAATTCTCCGTTTGGAAGAAGAACATAACTATGAGTTACTTCTGAAAGATTGCTTTTTACAAGAGTGAATTTACCATCCACTTCGTCACACTTATATAAATTAATTTTAAGCTCTACTGTACGTCTTTCGTTTTCTACTACTCTGTCAGAGACTAATTCTGCTTTATAAGCGCGTTTACCAACGTCACCTTTGATTTCACAAACAGCGTTTTTACCATCGAATGTTCTGGCGATTGTCGTCGTATTTCCAGCAAATGAATTGAATGAAAAAGCGAGAGCTACAAGAGCGATGAATTTCATCATAATGCCTCCAATGAATTTGGAGGCATTATAAATGAAATTGTTTGGACAAGTCTAAAGGATAAAGAGAAAGTGAAAAAATTTTAAGGTCTCTTAAGCAGCAATCTTCGATCCGTATGACATTCGCATTGCAAAGTCATAATAATCGGGCACCCTACGCTCTAAAATATCCCAAATAATTCCTTCTTCGAGTCCGTCGACTCTCGCGGCCTGAATGAGACCTCTCACACGATAATCCAGTTCATTGAAATCGAGATGTGTTCGATAAACCGTTTCGCTCTCAACGATGATCTCCTCGATAGAATCAGAATACTGCTTAATCAAGGTCTGTTTAAAATCGTCTTTATTCATTAAGTCTCCTAAGCCCTGCTGATCAATCACCAGCAGTTTTAAAAATTATAGTGGCCAGATCATTGTTTTTTTCTTCAATTTAAGATTTCAAAAAATATTAATAAGTTAAAAGATTCATTTAAACTCGACTAAATGACTTTACATAGTGTTCTGGGATGTTACTGTTATTACATCCAACTTTATTTTTATCAAAGTTATATGCTTCATTTTACAAAGGAGTGCTAAATGAAATCTAAGACGTCATCACACAAATTGTGGGCATGTTTAGTGGCCTTAGTTATGGCCAATTCAACGTTTGCCGCTGATACCTTAAAGGTCGGAGTTGTTTCACCAATCACTGGTGCAACTGCAACGTTCGGGCAGGAAAACGTAAATGGGATTAAACTAGCTTACGAAAAAATTAAAAAAGCTGGTGGAAGAAAATTCGAACTTGTGATCGAAGACGACAAGTCAGATGCTATCGAATCAACAAACGCGACAAGAAAACTTCTTAACATCGATAAAATTTCTGCAATGATTGGTGAACCAACTTCATCTCTTGCATTGGCGAGTGCTCCAATCGTTCAGGAAGCAAAAATTCCTTTCATCACTCCAACAGCAACAAACGCAAAAGTCACTCAAGTGGGAGATTATATTTCTCGCGCTTGTTTCACTGACGATTTCCAAGGTGTAGTAATGGCAAAATTTGCTGTTAACACACTTAAAAAGAAAAAAGGTCTAGTGCTTGTTGAAAACACTTCTGACTACTCTAAAGGTTTAGCGAAATCATTCTCAGATGAATTCCTGAAACTCGGCGGAAAAATGGCGACGACAGAAGAACTTACTTACGTTGCTAAAGACACTGACTTCCAATCTCTTCTAAGAAAAGTAAAACGTGCTAACCCTGATTTCATTTTTGTTCCAGGATACTACGTTGAAGTTGGTCTCATCATTAAACAAGCTCGCGCTCTTGGAATCAATGTTCCATTCATGGGTGGAGACGGATGGGATTCACCAAAACTTTTCGAGATCGCAGGTGCAGCTGTTAAGGGATCATATATCTCTAACCACTTCGCTCCAGATGACAAAGATCCAGTTGTTCAAAACTTCGTTAAAGATTACACAAAAACTTACGGTGTAAGACCTGGTGGATTCGCAGCTCTTGGGTACGATGCAATCGGAATCATGAACGCTGCTATTCAAAAAGCAAAATCAACAAAACCAGCAGACATCAACGCAGCTCTAGTGGCGACTAAAAATTATCAAGGTGTAACAGGAATGATTACATTTGATAAAGACAGAAACCCTAGAAAAGCAGCGGTTGTTCTTGAAGCAAATGAAACGGGATTCGTATTCCACACTAAAGTTAATCCATAATTGTCTGAGATTTTTTTAGGAATACATGAGCCAAAATTTCATTTATTTTCTCTGGGACTGTCTTCAGTACTTAATTAACGGTATCGCTCAAGGCTCACTATACGCATTAGTGGCCTTGGGTTACACCATGGTTTACGGAATCATTCGTCTGGTGAATTTCGCCCACGGTGATTTCCTCATGATCGGCGCGATGTGCGGGTTCTACGCCCTTCGCGCGAATCTTCCTATGCCTGTCGCGATTGTCGTAGCGATGCTTTCTGCGGGATTCATTGCGGTTATAGTAGAACGAATCGTTTATCGTCCTATAAGAAAAGCAGGCCGCATTCCTGCGCTTATCACGGCGATTGGAACGTCTCTCTTCTTTGAATATTTCGGACAACTCGCTTTTGGGGCCGATCCAAAAACGATTCCTCCGTTCATCACGGAAAAAATTTATAACATCGGCGAAATCAACGTCTCAAATGTTCAGCTTGCGATTCTTGCAATCGTGCTTCTCGTTCTTTTCTTTTTATGGTGGCTTACTCATTTCACAAAAATTGGAAAAGCGATGCGCGCAGTAAGTTTCAACCTCGCAGCTGCTGAATTGATGGGAATCAACACAAATAAAATTATTTCTTTCACGTTCTTCTTAGGGGCCGCCATTGCAGGACTCGGAGGAATGTTGATGGGCTATACAATGTCGGTTGAACCGCTCATGGGATTAAACCTCGGGATCAAAGCATTCGTCGCTGCCGTCGTCGGTGGGATCGGAATTATTCCTGGCGCTGCTCTCGGTGGATTTATTATCGGGATCGCTGAAAACCTCGTTGCCGGCCTTTACAAGTCGAGCTTCAGAGACGCGGTTTCTTTTTTTATTCTCATTATCATTCTCGTGGTTAAACCTTCCGGCATTCTCGGGAAAAACACTAAGGAGAAAGTTTAGTGGATTATTATTTCCAGATATTTTTAATCGTCGGAATTTTTATTACGCTCACTTTGAGTCTTAACCTCATCAACGGATTTTGCGGACAGTTCTCTTTAGGTCACGCAGGATTCTGGGGCGCTGGTGCTTATGCGAGTGCCGTCTATTCTGTTTTCTACGCGCTTCCTGTTCCAGGTCCTGTGAATATGTTGATCGCGATTGTTGTCGGTTTTATCGCCGCTGCGATTTGCGGAATTCTCATTGGTGTTCCCTGTCTGCGCTTGCGTGGAGATTATCTCGCGATTGCGACTCTCGGATTCGGAGAGATTGTACGCATTCTTATCATGATGACGGAAAAAGTCGGTGGACCGCGCGGATTCATCAACATTCCTCACCTCGCCAATATTTACTGGGTGTATGGATTTGCCTTTCTCACAACCATTTTCATGTTCAACTTAAAACGTTCGCGTTTCGGACGCGCTATCATTTCGATTCGCGAAGATGAAATCGCTGCAGAAAACATGGGCGTGAATCTTTTTAAATCAAAACTTTTTTCTTTCACAATTGGTGCAGGTATCGCGGGAATCGCCGGAGCTCTTTTTGCTCACACGCAACAGTTTTTACATCCATCGAACTTCAACTTCATGTGGAGTGTCTGCATTCTCGTTATGGTGATTTTCGGCGGACAAGGTTCAGTAATCGGATCAGTGATCGGCGCAATCGTTCTCACAATTATTCCCGAAGTTCTTCGTTATGCCGGAGGTACAATCGCTGAATGGCGTATGACGATTTTCCCAGTTCTTCTCATTGTCCTCATGCTCATTCGTCCGCAAGGAATTTTTGGAGCGCAGGAATTCAGCTTTAAAAAGAAAGGAAGTGTGACATGAGTACACTTCTCAGTTTAAAAAATGTAACGATGAAATTCGGCGGTCTCACGGCCGTGAACGATGTCACTTTCGACGTGAATCCTCACGATCTCGTCGCGATCATCGGTCCCAACGGTGCAGGTAAAACGACGTTGTTCAATACGATCACCGGCATTTATACACCGACATCAGGCTCAGTGAATTTCGACGGGCACGATTTAAAAAATATTAAATCGAGTGCGATTACTGAACAAGGGATCGCTCGTACGTTTCAAAATATTCGTCTTTTTAAAGATCTCACTGTTCTCGACAATATCAAACTCGCGAAACATACACGTATTAAGTATGGATTCTGGTCAGGAATTTTCCGCACAAAAAAATTTAAACTCGAAGAAGAAAAAATTGAGACCGAATGTTTAGCGCTTCTCAAACTTTTCGGACTGGAAAGCAAACGCGATTTTCTCGCGAAAAATCTTTCATACGGTCAGCAAAGAAAATTAGAAATGGCGCGAGCTCTGGCCACAGGCCCAAAACTTTTACTATTAGATGAACCTGCTGCAGGCATGAACCCGACAGAAACTAAAGATCTGACGGAACTCATTCACTTGATCCGCGATCAATTCAATATCGCAATCATTCTCATCGAACACGATATGAAGCTCGTTATGGGAATCGCGGAAAAAATTTTCGTTCTCGACTACGGAAACCTGATCGCAACGGGAACCCCGAAAGAAATCCAAAGTAACAATCGAGTTGTTGAAGCTTATCTCGGCGCAGACATCGAAGGGATTCTATGAGCGAAACTATTTTAGAATTAAAAAATATCAGCACTCACTACGGTGCGATTCACGCCGTAAAAAGTATCAATCTCAAATTGAATAAAGGTGAAATCGTCACACTTCTCGGCTCAAATGGCGCAGGAAAAACGACGACTCTTCATACGATCTCAGGACTTCTTACTACGTCATCAGGAGAAATTCTTTTTAACGGCACTCCCATTCAAAATCGTCCAGCTCATCAGATCACAGCGCTTGGACTTGCTCAGTCTCCGGAAGGAAGACAAGTTTTTTCCAATATGACGATCAAAGAAAATCTCGAAATGGGTGCTTATCTTCGCAAAGACAAAGCGGGCATTCAGGAAGATTTAAATTTTGTGTATTCGCTTTTTCCAAAACTCAAAGAACGCGAATCACAACTTGCTCAAACGCTTTCTGGTGGTGAACAACAAATGCTGGCCATCGCTCGCGCGTATATGAGTAAACCGACATTGCTTCTCTTGGATGAACCTTCACTTGGGATTGCACCTATTCTTGTAAGCTCCATCTTTAAAGCGATCAAAGAAATCAATCAACGTGGAATGACGATTCTTCTCGTTGAACAAAATGCGTATCTCGCGCTCAATATTTCAAACCGTGCTTATGTTCTCACGAATGGAGAAATTACACTTCAAGGTGATGCTCACGAGCTGCTTAATAACCAGGAAATCAAAAAAGCTTATCTCGGCCATTAACGTTCATGGAAATACTAAACCTCGCAATTTCGGCCCTCTTTGAATCGCTAGCTCATCATCAAATTGATCGCGAACTCCTGCTCAATGGAACCAACTTAAAACTTGATTACATGATGGATGTTAAGAAAAAACATACATGGAGCGAATTCGTAAAAATGTATGCTAACGCTGCCGACTTACTAGGAGACGAACTTGCAGCAAGAGAAATTGCTTATCAAGGTCTTTACAACAAAGATTTAAGTACTCTACGAAAAATAGCAACGGGTCTTTTTAATGTAAAAACTGTCTACTGGTATTTAGCAACAGTGGCCTGTCGACATCTTTTTAAAGACTTCGTTAATTTTAAATATCATAAAATAAAATCTAATCTTATTCAGATGGAAATTACCATTTCTCCTGAACTGGAAGATTGTCCTCTTCTCTTGGAAACTTATATTTATCTTTTTGAGAATGTTCCAACTCTTTTAGGATTACCTAAGGCTTTAGTAAGCGGAGAAATTTCTTCTCACAAAGGACTCTATACAATTAAAGTTCCACGCACATCATACATTTTTTATCTTTTCTCAAACATAAAACAGTTCATAACTGGATATCAGAACGCAGTAATTTTAATGGAAGAACTTGAAACTCAATCTCTAAAAATGGAAAAACTCCTGGAAGAGAAGTCAGAACTTGTGCGAATTATGTCACATGATATTTCCAATCTTTCACTTGCGATTGGTTTTTCTTTAGAAAAAATTCTAAAGAAAGAAACTCTCAATGATGAGGATAAGGCCATTCTAACAGAAGCAAAAAAAAGTTCTTTGCAATTAAGTATTATCCTAAAAAATGTTCAACAATTAGAAGTTTCACAGATAAAAGGCATTCATCTTGAAGCCGTTAATCTCAATGATATCTTCAGTTCAATGAAAGAACATTTTAAGAATCAATTATTAGCTAAAAATGTAAGTTTAATTATTCAAAACAACCTTCCTGCTCATATAAAACCAATGGCCGATAAAGCATCGTTGGAATTCGGTGTTTTTTCAAATCTAATCAATAATGCTATTAAATTTTCAACAGAAGGTTCAGCCGTTACTCTCGAAGCTTTTCATGAAAGAAACAAGGCCATTGTTGTCATCAAAGATCAAGGTACAGGAATATCTCAGGAAGATAGAAAAACTCTTTTCACGAAAAAATTACGAAAGAGCACTCTTGGGACGAAAGGCGAAATAGGAACAGGACTTGGTCTCGGAATAGTATCTACATACATTCGTCTTTATAATGGTGAAATATCAGCTCATCAAAATCTTCCGACAGGAACTATTATCAAAATTTCATTACCTGCCCTTGATCAGCATTTTTAAAACAACTGATATCAAGAAAGTGTTAAGTGTGTTTATGCCCTAAAATTTTGCCGGGTCATCTAGTTACAATTTTAAACATTTCCCTCTAACCTCCATCAAATACAATTAAATTCTATTTAAAATTAGAGTGACCCTATAATCAATTTTCAGACGTAAAAGCATTTCTTCGATGACAACTAAAAGGAAAGAGCCATGCAAGATCAAAACAACGGTTATCGGTTAGTATTGTTACCATGCCGTGAACCAATTCCTTTTCCGCTTCAAAAGCTTTATAAAGAAGCTTACGGCCTTTGGAAGCTCGTCTGGTCTGATACATTAAAAGAACTCGACAATGTGAATAAGCTCTATTCCAACGAGTTTACTCGCTATGATTTTGCCGCTGTTATCTTTAAAGGAGATCAAGCGATCTCTCTTATGTGTTACACTGCTGTCGACATGACTCTCGGTATTCGCCAAGAGGATTCCTGGTTTTCATGCTGGCCTGAAAATATTCTTGAACAGGAAAAACAAAGAGGTGGACAAGGACTCGTTGCTGCTTTCTTCTGTACCCATCCTGATTATCGAAAAAATAATAATACAGATTTAAATTTTTCTCAAATCACGATCGAGATCATCGGCAAACTTCTTCTCGATGGAAAGTACAGTGCTGCATACGGAGTTACGAGAAATAATCGTGGAGTCGGAAAATACAGCGCTAGCGCTGGATCAATCACGCTGGCAAAATCAATGGCCCACGGATGTGAAGTGGATCTCGTTGTCTTTGAGCCTGATATGATAAAAGATACCGTTCATTTCTATTCGATCGGACTAAAAAATTTATGGAATAGCAGATTAGATTATCGCAATAAGATTCTATCGGCAGAAGGGGTTTACGATGAAGAAGATATTAGAAAAGCAGCTTAATCATACAACGGAACTGATCAACTCACTTCCATGGGATAATAAACAATTCTATGCAGACTACTTAGCACAAACTTATTATTTTGTTTGTCATTCGACTCGACTTTTAGCGAGATCAATTTCTCATTTTCCAGTGAACAAGGATTATCTCTACAAACATTTCCTCGCACATTTGAAAGAAGAAAATTATCACGAGAGACTCGCATCTAGTGATATAAAAAATCTCGGATACTCTCTAGACAATCTTCCAGAAAATAATCTCACGAAAGCTTTTTGGGAAGTTCAATATTACAAGAATGATCAATCAAAAGGTATCGCATTAATGGGATACATTCTTTATCTCGAAGGAATTGCCGTTCATTGTTTTCAGAACGCTTACAAAACGGTCAATCAATGTCATGGACCTAAGGCAAGTCACTTTATCAGAGTGCATGTCGAAGAAGATCCGGAACATTTAAATGGAGCTATCAAAATGATTGAATCATTTTCTCCAGAAGAACAAAAACTTATTTGGGAAAACTTTCATCAGACAGCAGATATGTATCACGCCATTTTAATGTCTGTTGCAAATAATTGCATGAATGCGCAAAATGGGCCGAATTCGAAAACTATTCCTAAGAAAGTTGCGTAGGAGCTTTTTCTAAAATTACGCGAATACTTGTTCCATGTGAATCTGGATAAATGATTTGTTGTTTGGACTCAAACTCGATCTGTCCGCCGTATGAATCGACGAAAGACTTAACGATTGAAAGTCCAAATCCCTGTCCTTTTTCCCCTGAAGTTCCAAGAGAACTCTCTACTTCTCCTCGATCAGCAAGAATATTGGCAATAATATCTTGAGGAATACCTGGACCTTTATCAGTGACTTCAACAATGACTTGTCCTCGTTCTTCTTTGGCGAGAACTTCGATTTCCGAATCTATTTCAGAAAATTTGAGAGCGTTACTAACGAGGTTGCTCAGAACGCTATGAGTGAGCGATGTTTTATCAGCAAGAACTTTCGTTCCTGGTTCAAGAAGATTTTTAAAAGAAAGCGTCACACCTTTTTCTTCAAGTCGTTTCAAAAAGACAAAAGAAACTTCATTATAACATTCTTCCAATAAAACTGGCCCTAGTGCCATCTTATTTTTATTCCAATTGTGACTATAGATATCTCGAACTTTCGCCAACACATCTTCAATAACGTTTTGTGATTTTTTTACTTTTCCGAGTTTAGACTCATCAGTTTCATCAACAACTTTCACAGATGTAAGATAAAACTTCATTGCCATGAGTGGATTTGAAATATCATGCAAAAGAACTTTTAAAAGTTTTTCATTTTCTTTCATCGAACTATTTAATTCAGAAGTTCTTTCATCAACAAGTTTTTGAAGACGTTCATTTTCAGAGATCTTAGCTTCTTCCAATGCAATTGAAGGAAGAAGAACTGCCAGCATATCGTAAATAGCGTAAGCGACTAACCATCCCCACAATTGAGCTCCTGGGTCCATTCTAAAAAGCGCAAAATCGATACAGTGAATTGCCGTCATTAAAAAAACAATCCCCAAAACTTTCTGCATACGGGTTGTCTTCTTTCTATCGACAATATGAATATTAATAAATGTATGAACCAATGGAGTTGCTGTCGCAATTGCAAATGGCATCGCCACTATTGTGAAGTGATATCCAAGGTGAAAAAAAATGAGAGTCACTGGGTATGAAATGGCGTAATAAGCGAGATATTGCCTGAGAGGAAATTTTCGTCCGATCGCTTCAAATCCAATCATCGCCATGATCGTACCTGAAAGCAAACTTGAACTATAAGCTAATGAAACGGCCAACTCACCCGTTTGAAAAATAGCTTGCATGATAAAGACAAAGAGAACTGTCGGCCAATAAAGAGCGAGAAGTTTATAAAGTCTTCGCTTATTAATATATAAGAGGATGAAGTTAACAACGATGTTAAAAACAATAAAGCCGAATAAGACTTTAAATAGGATCGGCATGAATTGGTGTAGACTCATTTCCATTAAAATTACCTGAGTAAAAAATAAATTCTAAAACTTACTATCTATACAGGTATAAAACATCTTGAGATTGATTTGTATAAACCCAGAATTATTTACATAGGGAATGCAAATTTTATTAACCTGCTCAATACCTTAATAATTCATGGAAAAGTACTGTTTGTGAATGGAAGTTTACAAAAAAGTAATATTCGATTGAAAAAAATAATTATTTCTCTACCCCAAATAAAGCTCGCGGGCCTTAGCCAGAAGATTTTTTTGAAGGCCTTCAGCTCTTCCATACTCTTTCTCCACCTGATTTTTTAGAAGCTCAAACTTACTCTCTGTAGTGGCCACCTTCCAGGCCGGACTATTGATAAGGTTCATCACTTCTGTTTTAGGAAGAGGATTCCCACATTGAACGATTGCCAAACGACAGAGAAGAGAAATAACTAAAACTTCTTTAGACATGGCCTTTGCTTTCATCACTTTCCCCCTGATGGGTCAAGGATAGCTAAAGAGTTTGGAAGAAATATGGAGGACCTTTGCTTTGCGTAAGTCCCCTATTTCATGTTTCCAACCCCTATAAATTCCATTATCATCTAGCGTACTAAAAAATTCACTCACACTTTCATTTCAGCAGGAATTGTATGACAGCGACTCTCTCATTAAACGAAGCGATCGACTTTTTAAAACGCTTTGTAAAATACTCAGAAGTTAAAAATCAAAAACACATCGACCTTTCACTTGCTTTGGCCAATGACCGCATCATCGGACTAAATGCACTAGTCGTTACACGTACAGCAGTTGAGAAAGGTGAAATCACAGAAGATCAATTAAAAGCACAATTAGGTTTAGAGTAAGAAGGAAAGAATATGAGCCAAGCACTTAACGATGCAGTTCACTGGGCAGATCTAACGGCAGATAAACTTATCCGCCAGGAAGACAAAGAAACATACACACTCGCTTCGGGAATCACTCCTTCAGGAGTTGTTCACTTCGGGAACTTCCGCGAAGTAATGACAACGGAACTTGTCGCTCGCGGATTAAAAAAACGCGGAAAAAAAGTTCGCTTCATTTTCTCTTGGGATGACTACGATACATTCAGAAAAGTTCCGGCGAATCTTCCAAAACAAGACGAGCTCGCAAAATATTTATTCCAACCGATTGTTGATACTCCAGATCCGTTTGGAGAACACAAATCATACGCTGCTCACCACGAAGCTTCGTTTGAAGCTCAACTCAAAAAAATGGGTATTGAGCTTGAGCCGATTTACCAGGCGGAGAGATACCGCGCAGGTGCTTACAAAGATAAAATTAAACTCACACTCGAGAAAAAAGATGTGATCGCAGCGATCCTGAACAAGTGGAGATCAGAACCACTTCCAGAATCGTGGATGCCGGTTTCTGTTTACTGTGAAAAATGTAATCGCGATAAAACAACAGCGACAAAATACGACGGCAAAAAAATGCTGGAGTATCGTTGTGATGCTGAAGACTGCAAACACACAGGAACTATCGATCTCGATACAACTTCGAGAGCAAAACTTCCATGGCGTATGGACTGGCCGATGAGATGGTCAGTGGAAAAAGTCGATTTCGAGCCAGGGGGAAAAGACCACTCGTCTCAAGGTGGATCGTTCACGACTGCAAAAGATATCGTTGCTGAAGTCTACGGATGGAAAGCGCCGATGTATCTGCAATACGACTTCGTTTCTATCAAAGGAATGGGCGGAAAAATGTCATCGTCAAAAGGGAACCTCGTTACTGTAAATGACGTTCTTGATGTTTATGAACCTGAGATGGTTCGTTGGATCTTCGCATCTTATAAGACAAACATCGACTTCGGATTATCGTTCGACTTAGACGTCATCAAAAACTACGAAGACTTCGATAGAATGGAAAGAATGGCCTACGGACTTGAGCCAGGTAACGAGAAAAAAGTCGCAATGGCAAAACGTGTTTACGAGCTTTCTCAGATCGGCGAACACCCAGCTCAAATGCCTTTCCAACCGGCGTTCCGTCACCTTTGTAACGTTCTTCAGATCAATGATCTCGATGTAAAACGCGCACGCGGTTTCTACAACAACGATATCAAAAACGAACGCGATGAAAGACGTTTTCAAGAACGTGCCGTTCGTGCCGCTTACTGGATTGAAAACTCTGCACCGGAAGAATTCAAATTTTCGCTGAATAAAGAAGTGGTGAAGTTGGATATGACAGAAAAACAAACAACGTTTTTAAAAAACCTTCACACGTACCTTTCGACAGAATGGAACAACATCAATGATGATAAGTCTCTTCACGAAAAAATGTATGAGATGATCAATGCTCTAGAACTTGAGCCTATGGAAGTCTTTACTCTTCTTTATAGAAAGCTCATTAACTTAGAGAAAGGACCAAAACTCGCTGGATTTATCAGAACGATTGGACAAGAAAGAGTGCTTAAACTTCTGGTGCCATAGTGAATCCAAAGCGTAAGTAGATTCTCACCGCGACATAAAAATACTTACAAAGGGCCTTTTTTAGGCCCTTTTTTACATAGTTTCAAAAAGTCGATTTGATCTCTAAAAATTTCTTCGTTAAACACAAAATATAGTTGTTCAATTTTTGGAGAAAAATAACATGAAAACTTTATTAGCGTTATTCGTTCTACTAGTAGGAAGTGTCGCTCACGCTGACCTTTGTACTGTTACTATTCGCGATCAATACGGTTATGACTACGACAGCTTCACAAGCTCATCGTATTCAACAACAGCGGCGTGTGATGATGCTGCTTTTAACTGTCGTCAAAGACTTTCTGATTACCAATCGACAGGAAGATACTACAATGCTGTTTGTACAGTAACGAACGTATCACCAAGCTACCCTGTTCCACCTGTTCCGCCTTCGTATCCGTACCCAACTTATCCATCGTACCCAGCTCCAACATATCCTTCTTATCCAAGATATCCGGAGCCACCAAGATACCCGGCACCACCAAGATACCCGGCACCACCAAGATACCCAGAACCACCAAGATACCCTCGTGACCCGTATCCAGCGCCACGTGATCCACGTGAACCGCCAAGACACGCTCCAGGTTCTGAGCCAAGAATCCCACCTATTGGCCCGGGAAGAATGCCAGGTCCAGGCCCGATGCCAGGTCCTCGCCCAAGAATGGTGAATGAAGTTAACGAACTTGAAATCAACAACTAGGGTAGCAGCAGTCACGCGCTCGCTCACACACCAAAGGAGAGAACATGAAAGCAGTTATGGCACTTTTTCTACTAGGAGTTTCGACATTTGCATCAGCAGAAATTTGTACTTCTGTGATCAAAGATCGTTACGGATATGAATATGAATCGTACACGCGTTCATCGTATTCACAACAAGCAGCTTGCGATCAAGCTTCATACGATTGCCAACAGGCACTTTCGTATGCGCAATCAACTGGCCGCTACTACGATGCTCAATGTGTGTTGAAATTTGATAACCCGGTACCTAACCCGTACCCGAATCCATATCCTCCGTATCCAGGGCCAAACCCTTACCCAAATCCTCAGGGAGTTGTTTGTCAGACAGACCTTGTTGATTACTACGGAAGATTAGTGAGAAGTTTTACAGCTCCAGGACAAGGTCAATACGACGCTTGCAATGCTTCAGATAATTTCTGTAAAGCAGAGCTTGCAAGAAATGATTCATACGGATCTCGTTGTGTGACTCGCGGATTGATCGATAATAGAAACGATCCACGCCCACCTTCGAGAACGAGAACTGAGCAGTGTACAGCGAATCGTTATGATCCAGCTGGAATGTTCATTCAATCGTACACGCAAACAGCAACAGGCCCGATTAACTCTGATGTTAGAGGACAAGCTTGTAGCTACGCTGTGAATGACTGTAACCGCGACCTAAGAGGTCGTCAGACTTGTCAGATCGCTCGTTAATTTTTTCTAAGAGAAAAATATTTAAAAAAGGGCCATCGTTTTATAAGCGATGGCCCTTTTCATTTTTTCGTTTAACAACCGTCACTGAACACTTGGTCTAGGCCTTCACCATTCCAACCAGCTTCGAGATGATAGCCTCTCGCTTTGAATCCTTATTTTTTTTAAGAAAACAATCTGTAAGATCACGATCCCTTGCAATTGAGATCAATGACGTAAAAAGTGTCAGTCCCAGCCAGGAGGCATCGGTGTCAATCTTTAAAAAACCATCTTTGGCAGCACTTATGAAAAATGCATTGAGCTTATCCGCAAGAATCTTGAGCGCATTCTCAGACCGACAATGTTCTTGAAGCGCCGGATTTCTAATTTCTCTCACGAGCATTGTAGCCTCGTGTGGTTGCTGTTCGAAAAAATCGAGAACATCCTCAATAACAATTTTAATTTTGGCAGTTGCATCCTCGAATGAGATGGGCTTAGTCAAAGCTCTATATGACAAAATAAAAGCATTCGATTCGGCAGCCTCAAGACACTTAAGATACAACTCGTCTTTGCTCTTAAAATGATAAAGAATCAGGCTTTCGCTAGTACCTACGGCCTTCGCGATCTCTTTGGTAGTCGCTGCAAAATAGCCCAATATCGAGAAATGCTCGGTCGCATATCGCTAGAAAATAACTATAATACATAATTGAGTAAATGTTCAATTTCTTTGTAGCCATTATTCAATTTTATTACTAAGCTCAGCGTGAACTGCTACGGTACATTGAAAAAGGAAACTAAATGATCACGATTGTCGAAGCAACGGAAAACAACTTAAATCAAGTCTGTGATATTTTACTCGAAGTGACTCTTTGGTTAGATCGTAAAGGAATGCCACTTTGGCAAAAGGACCAGATATCTATCGAAAGAATGAGATCTTATGTAGGAAAAAGAGAGCTGTTTGTAGCGCTATTTGAAGGCGAGCCAGTCGGAACTATTATAATCCAAAGCGAAGATAGAGATTACTGGCCCGAAATAACAGATCGATCATCGTTGTTCTTCCATAAGCTTGCTGTTTCTAGAAAGTACGCAGGAAAAGGTGTTTCGAAATCCTTAATGGAATATGCATTTGATCTCGCAAAAAAACGCGGTTGTAAGTTTCTTCGTTTGGATTGTTCAGCCGGTCATGGCCAGCTTCGCAAATTCTATGAAAGCAATGGATTTCAATTCCACGATCAAAGGCAGGTCGGTGATCTATTAGTAGATCGTCTTTTTAAGATGGTGATCACATGAGTAGTCATTAGCATTTGCTTTAGTCTTGAATAATTTCGCCCCTAATTTTGGCGAAGCCCCATATAAGAAATGACTAATTGAAGACTCGTGATCGCGGCCTCTAATTCTTCCGCTTGATTTTTATAAAGCGTTTCTGCGAGATAATTTTTGATGCTGTCGAGAGCGTGAGTCGCCTCTTCTAAGTGCTTTGTGGCCTCGTTAGAGATCTTTTCCACCGATGGTTTCATATCGACAGAGCTTAGAAGGCCTGTGAGGTCTTCTCCGCCTTTAAATCGACTCATCAAATCCGGACGCGTGTCTAGAAGTTCAAAGACGACAGCGTTCACGATCCCATTTTTTAAATCGAGTTCTTGATCTTTCAGCGATTCACCCGAGTAATCGAGAGTATCGTCGATCAATTGAAAAGCGAGTCCGAGACTTACGCCAAGTTGACGACAAATTTCCTGAATATTTTTTGGCATTCCTGCGTACATCGCAGGGGCCAGTGTACAGTAGCTCATTACTGACGATGTTTTTTTCTTTGCGACTTCGCGAATCAGTTCGCGCGAATAATCGCGGCTGCCGATCAGATCGAGTTGCAACCATTCCCCTTCCGAAAGATCTTTGATGACCAAAGACATTTCATTGACGAGAGGAAGGGCCCCTGTTGAACAAAGATCTACGATCACCGACGAAAGTAAATAATCTCCGGCGAGCACTGCTTTTTTGTTTGTTGCAAGAATATTTATCGAGGGAGAACCTCTTCTCATTGTCGCATTATCAATCACGTCGTCGTGAGAGAGAGAAGCAGCGTGAACTAGTTCCGTCGCTCTGGCAAAGGGAGTTATATTATCAAAATCGACTTTAAATAAATGGGCAGTTAGGTAAGTTAACAAGGGTCTTAGACGTTTTCCTCCTCTGAGAACAGTGCGTGATAAGACATCGTCGATCGCTGCGTGAGCGTTCACCGAACGAATTTTGAGATCTAATTCTTTAGATCGCAAAAGCACCTGAGGGGGAAGACTTTCTAGAAAATCATTAATCATTAAATAACCTTGAAGCAAATGCTTGCTGAAATTTCCAAAAAGTTAACAAATACAATCATTTTTGTAAATCCAATTCTTGCTAGGAACACCCGCTTTGGGGTAAAAATAGTATCAAAAAAACGAGACAACTCTACAATCGTCCCACAAGGGAAAAAGGCATCAGAAAATGAACAACGAAATCAGCGAACGCAAGAAAGAATCCTATAAAATTTTTAACGAAATCGCTGGCACCTACGATTTATTAAATCACACGCTTTCTCTGGGAATCGATATCTACTGGAGAAAAAAGTTTATTAAAAATCTCCCAAAAAGAGAATCGATCAACGCTCTCGATTTAGCGACAGGAACAGGAGATGTTCCACTGACGTTAATTGCAGATAAAAGAATCAAAAAAATTACCGGGCTCGATCTTTCAAAAGGAATGGTCGATATCGGCATCGAAAAAGTAAAAAAGAAAAATCTCGATAATAAAATTTTTCTCATGCTGGGAGATGCGATGAACATCCCTGCTGCAGATAAAACTTTTGACATCACGACGATCTCGTTTGGAATTAGAAATTTTTCTGATCCTCAAAAATCGCTTCACGACATCTACCGCGTTTTGAA
Source organism: uncultured Bacteriovoracaceae bacterium (assembly GCA_966211875.1). Classification (GTDB taxonomy): domain Bacteria; phylum Bdellovibrionota; class Bacteriovoracia; order Bacteriovoracales; family Bacteriovoracaceae; genus Bacteriovorax. The sequence continues at coordinate 8,095 of CBIHNP010000008.1, read as the reverse complement.
AAAAGACGGGCGCGTGATGATCATGGAATTTGCGATTCCATCAAACCCGATTGTTCGCGCTGTTTATTTCTTTTACTTCCGCCACTTTCTTCCGCGCATTGGAAATTTAATTTCTAAACACAAAGACGCTTACACATACCTGAACAAAAGCGTGGAAGATTTTCCGTATGGAGATCAATTCTTAGGCCTTATGAAAAATGCCGGATTCAAAAATCTAAAAAAAGAATCGCTCACATTTGGAATCGCGATGCTTTATGTTGGGGACAAGCTAGAGGATTAAGAGAGGGATAAGAGAGAATGAAAACCGGCGACTTCCTGACAAATGAACTTCCGAAAATCTATGTCGAACTAAAAAAAGTTCTGGCCGATAAGGAAAAAACTCGTCTGCAGTTTTCGTTTTCTAAGCTCGATCTGTCTGAACTGCTCAACAACGTAAACTGCGAAAAGATTTTTTACTTCAAATCGAAGTATAAAGATTTTTCTTTTTTAGGTTTAGGACATTCTGAAACCATCAGCGCTCAAAATCTCAAGGCCTTCACTGAAAAACATCCTGAACTTTTTGTAACGACTCAGTTTTCTTTTGAAGGCGATCCACAAAACGCGAATTTCATTTTACCGGAGTGGATATTTGTTACTGAAGGTGAGAGCACTCACCTCTTCATCTCAAAAAGTTTTGAGTACAAAAACTTTTCCGCTCCAAATTTATTTTTTAACAGCAACTTTGATTTGAATCATTACGATCCATTTATTCCACCGTGGGCCTCTTACGAAGAGTTTCCTGAACATGATCAATGGACCGAAATGATCAATGCCTGCAACGTTCTGTTTGCCAAAGGTGATCTCGAGAAAATCGTGATGTCCCGAAAAAAAATCTACGGTTATTCGGAACCATTAGAGGCCATCAGTTTTTTTAAATCGCTGCTGGAAAAAAATCCGCCTACGACTTATCAGATTTTTAATCAGACTTCATTTGGAAAAGCTTTTCTCTCTCTCACTCCGGAAAGACTTTTCAGTATCGATCACAAGCAATTTGAATCGATTTCGCTTGCCGGAAGTGCTCCTCGCGGAAAAACGCCGGAAGAAGATGCTCAGTTTGAACAGGAACTCAAAGCTTCAGACAAACTCACACGCGAACACAATATCGTGACAAATGAAATTGTAAAAAAACTCACACCGCTTTCGCGTGAGTTAAGTGTATCGCCGCTTGAAACGATGAAGCTGCCTTATATTCAGCATCGTGCGGCCCCTATCCGCGCTCTTCTCAATGAAGAAACCGATGCGCTCACACTTATCTCACTTCTTCATCCGACACCAGCAGTTGGGGGATTGCCGTGGGATAAAGCAAAGACAAAAATTTTAGAGCTAGAGCCCTATAAGCGCGATGAATACGCAGCTCCGATTGGAATCATCGGCGCTCGCTATTCAGAACTCGCAGTAGGCATTCGTTCTGCTTTGATCGAAGGTGAAGTTCTCACTATCTTTGGTGGAGCGGGAATCGTCGCCGGTTCAGTCCCGGAAGACGAATGGAATGAAACCGGAACAAAAATGAATCCTTTTTTAAAGGTCGTGCATAATGAATAAATTACTTTCAGAAAATATCAATCGCGTCTGGTCGACATTGATCATCGACGAGTTCATCAAAAATAATATCACTCATTTTTATCTTTCTCCGGGAATGAGAAACGCGCCACTCATCGCTGCTCTTTCTCATCTCGAAAAATTTCATCCGGAAATTCAGATTAAAATGGGAATGGATGAACGCGCGAGTGCTTATCGTGCGCTTGGGTATTCGAAAGCAACAGGAAAACCTTCCGTGCTTATCTGTACTTCAGGAACGGCGATGGCGAACTACATGCCCGCTGTGATCGAAGCAAAAAAATCAAATCTTCCGTTGATCATTGTTTCTGCTGATCGCCCGCCTGAACTCATCTTTTGCGACGATAACCAGACGATGGATCAGACAAAACTTTACGGCGATTACGTGCAGGGAGAAATCGGGTTGGGAGCTCCTTCGTTTGAGATAAGTCCACTCGCTCTTACTTCATCGCTTTCAAATCTCATTCATAAATCACTTTACCCGCAAAAGGGGCCTGTGCATTTTAACTGTGCTTTCAGAGAACCGCTTGAAGCGACAGTTCGTCCTATTCCAGAAGAGTACTTAAAACTCGCAAGCGCACAAGTAGAGCGCAAAGGACCGAGCACTCGTTATATGAGTTCGAGCACCACTCCTGATCAATCTGACTTAAATGAGATCGCAGACATTTTGAAAAATTCGAAGACTGGATTGCTCGTCATTGGAAGTTTAAATCCATACGACCAAACTTCCGAAGTTGTAAAATTCGTTAAACTTCTCAAGTGGCCGGTGTATTTTGATGTTTCAAGTTCACTTAAGTATGAATTCAATTTGAATGATGGAACTGTTCCGACATTCGATCATCCGGAAGTTCAAGAAGCGCTTATTAAAAATCCGCCTGAGACAATCTTTCATATCGGCGGAAGACTCACGTCTGCGCTTTACTACGCTTACTTAAAAAAAGTTCCTTCGATCAATCTGATTACGTTAAGTCGCAACATTGAAAAAGAAGATCCAAGTCATCACACAAAAATGCGAATCAATGCCGACATCAATTCGACATTGATGGCGCTTCATAATGTTTTAAAAGAAGCTGACTTCACAGAGAAAAAATTTGTTCTCGACTTTCAATCGTTCACAAAACAAAAAATGAAAGTTATCGATGAAGGACCTCTTGCTTATCCGTTGATCAGTAAAGCAATCCTCGACCATATCAAAGACGATTCGATTCTCTATATCGGAAACAGCACAGTCGTTCGCACGTTCGATGCTTATTGTTCATTTGATACGAGAAAAAAAATCACGGTGGCCACAAACCGCGGTGTAAGCGGAATCGAAGGATTCATCGCTTCTTCTAACGGCTTCATCGACGGGAAAAACAAAGAAGTTTATCTGATCATCGGCGACGTTGCTTTCATTCACGATCTGAATTCACTTTATTTCTTAACGGAACAAAAAATTCCACTTAAGATTATTCTGGTAAACAACGACGGTGGAGGAATTTTTACTCTTCTTCCGATTCATAAAGAAAAAAATGTACTGGATTACATCACGAGCCCGCACGGACAAACGTTCAAAAAAGCGGCCGAACTCGTGGGCATCGATTATCTGGAAGTGCGCGATGAAAAATCTCTCATTCCAAAATTCAATGAACTCCAGGAAAAAAACACTCACTGCTTAATGGAAATCTTCGTTGACCACGACGTAAACCAGAAAGTGTATGATGTTTTAAAAACGATTAAACTTTAACTTTTTTAATTCTAGGAATGCTAATGTCTAACTGGGTTCTCGCTGTCCGTCCTAAAACACTTTTTGCTTCTATCGCTCCGGTGATTTTGGGACTCACTATCGCTTATCTGCAAATCAATCATCTGAATGCACTCGTAGCGGTTCTGACTGTTCTTTGTGCTCTTCTCATGCAAGTTGCCTCAAATCTCGCAAACGATTATCTGGACGCTTTAAAAGGGATTGATACGGATAAACGTTTAGGCCCGACACGTGTGACTCACAGCGGACTCATTCCTGCGACGACGATGAGAAATGCGCTTATTATGACAATGGTCACGGCCTTTCTTCTCGGTATCTATCTGATGTACGTCGGTGGACCTGTTATTATTTTCATTGGGCTTCTTTCACTTTATTTTGCTTACGGATACACTGGCGGACCATTTCCACTTTCGTATAAGGGATTGGGAGAAGTTTCTGCGTTTATTTTTTTCGGAATCGTTGCGGTTTGCGGAACAACGTATTTACAGACACACACTTTTTCTAAACTCGCTCTGCTCATGGGGATGGGACCTGGATTTATTTCAGCGACAATTCTCGCTGTAAACAATCTTCGCGATATTGAAACTGATCGCGAGACAAAAAAGCGTACGCTCGCTGTTCGTTTCGGTGAAACATTTCAACGCAAACTTTGTGTCGGACTCATCATCGCTTCGTCGCTCATTCTTATTTTAGTTGCGGCCCTTTATCACTACGTCTGGCTTATCCCGGCCGTGTTTCTTCCGCTCGTATTTATTAAAAACTGGGTTCATATTGCCAAAACAGCGATCGATCAAAGTCTTAATATGGCGCTTGCGAGAACTGCTCAATACCTATTGCTGTATTGTCTTCTTTCATCAGTTGGCCTTCTCATTTCGAGCGGTAAATTGCTGTGAAAATCAACCTGACATTTCAGTTTTCAGTTTTTGATTACACAGCACCGATCGTTGTTCAAAAAAATATTCTCGTTAAAAACGAAATGATGACAGTCAATCTTTTTGATAATGATCAACCTATAGCTCATCTCGATTTTGTTTCACTTCCCGATTTTCACAATTACTCATTGAGTGAATGGAAATTTATTCTGGAAGATTTTTTTACGAACAGAGAACTCTCTTTTGAGAACATCAATTTGGATCTTCCTTTTTTTAATACAACTCAATCGGCGCAGACAGAAGAAGGCGAACTACTTTTCTTAAAAGAAAGTGTAATTTTTGCTCTCATAGAAAAAAAATTCTCTCACGTACTCGCGAATATTCATAAAGACCCGATTAAGGTAAACGCTCTCTATTCGAAAGCTCTTCCTCCTACAGACTCTCCTGCTTGTATGAAAATTAAAATTCGTCCGACGGCAAACAGTTTGGAAGAAACATTGAATGTGATGTCGCAATTTTCATCGACACGATTTCGTTTAGACGGAAATCGCTCATTTGAATTGCATGAATTCAAAAATTTTATTCAGCACTTACAATTGGAAATGGAAGATCTCGAAAAGAAAATTGAATACATTGAAGAGCCATTAAAAAGTCACAATGAGTTTTTGCTTTATCAAATCCATCAATCGTTTCCGATTGCGCTCGATGAATCGGTTCATTCTTATCAACATGCTCTCGAAGATTTTCCTGCAAACGCCTACGCTGTTTTGAAACCGACGCTTTTAGGAATCAGTAAAAGTTTTGAAATTCTTCATTCACTTAAAGAACATTGCGTGCTCTCGTCTGCCTATGAAACGGCCACAGTGATTCGTCCTCTGCTTTATCTTGCGGCCTTAAATCCAAGCACTCATCATGGATTCGACACACTTAAATTCCTACCAAAAGAATACAGTATCCCTACTGAGAATTTCTGCCTGCCATTTTGAATTTAAAATGATTATCCTTATAATAAGATCATGTTTTAAATTCTTTAGGAGATAATATGAAATTGCTTATCAAGACAATCGCGCTCTCAACTTTGTTTGCTCTCGCTTCTTGTGCTCATCACGGATGTAAGTGTTGTGGATCACAGTGTGAAATGCATAAGGACGGTTCAAAATCAGGTGAACAATGTCATATGGACAAAGACAAAAAAGACACTAAGGCAGACAACACAAGTCCAGAAAAAAAATAATCGGTAAATTTGCTTCAATTTTTCCCATCTGGTTCCCGATCAGTCTTTCGATTAGAATTGAGAAAGGGAGAATTGTTTATGAAAAAATTCATCAAATCAGCGTTATTTATCCTTACTTTGACTACCGTACTGGTGTCATGTTCACACCAGCAATCGCAAGAACGCTCAGTTGCGGCCCAAACACCAAAATCGTGTTGGGATTCTGTTAAGGGTGAATACCAGTCTTATTTTGATTCTGTTGAAAAGTGTATAGAAAAAGAATCTGATAAATGATACATAGTCCCCCATTAAGACATTACTGGGGGATTCATGAGAAAGCTTTTTTTCACTCTTTGCCTTTTATTGCCTAATTTTGCCTTTTCATTTGATACCCAAGTGAAAGGATTCATCGCCCTCGATGCCTTCAATTACAAAAAAATTCAAAGACAAAAAGATGCTCTTGATTTGGGAATCGGCGTTCTCGATCTAAAAGTTTTTGCTGAACAAGACAACATGCTTGCAGCGATCAAACTGAACGTCGACGGAAACCTCTCTGTTCAGAACAACCTCTTCGAAGAAGCTTATGCAACTTACAGAGGATTTAAAAATATCAAACTTACTCTTGGTAAAGGTGTCGTAAAATTCCAAAACCTTCACTACGGTGTTATCGAAAATACATATCAAGATGGCGGAACAGTTTTAGAAACTGAAAACAGTTGGAGAAAGATCAGTAACAAAGCACTTTTTGCTTTTGCATACGGAAACAGACACGTAGGTTTCACTGATACGTTCACAATCTGGGGAGACAGCCAGGAAGTTCAATTCGACGAAAAAGGAAATGCAAAATACACTTCATCTGGTTCAGGAACAGCGGGCTCAACAGCGACAAACCCAAAATACGTTACTGCTTACAACACAAAGGCAGTTCCCGCTTTCACAACACAAAAACAATTGGGACTTGCAAACAAACTTGAACTTTATAAAGGCGAAAGCTGGACGTTCATGACTGGTCAAGCTTATTACAGAGCTAAACTTCAAGACAGAGCAAGCTACGCTGTAGACTTCGGTGCCACTCTCGATACGAACACATGGGAATACTGGCTTGATATGATCTACGGATTCACAAGCAAACAACCATTCGATGCTTATAACACTTATAGAAAGACAGAATACTTTGTGCAAACGGGAGCTCAGTACCACTTCGATGAAACTTGGAGTGTACTTACAAACTGGGAATTCCTACACGTAAAAGATCGCGCATTCACATACACGGCCTTCAATCAAGACGGTGTTTGGTACAATGCTGATTCATCAATCAACAGAAACGGCCAGGAAGTTGTTTCTACCAGCTTTAAAATTGAGGCCGGTGTTCAAACTCAGCTTTCAAAAAGTTCGTTCATCACAAACGGTCTTCTCTACGAAAAAAAGATTGCTAAGCAAAATGGAGTTGAAGACCTAACTTTTATCAAAGGTGTCTACAACGCCAACGCTGAAGCATGGCAATTCCTTTCGACAGTTTCTTTCTGGTTCTAATTCCTGAAATAAATACACACTTGGGCCTTTGTTTTAAACAAAGGTCCAAAATAATCATCTAAACCTTCAGTAAAATTTTCAATTATCCGTACAAAAATTTCGATCTCTGGTATTTATCAGGCCGCCCGGGGGGGCACTTTCTTATTGGGGGATCGTTCTATGTCAGTCAAGGCCGTACTTCTTTTTTCATCGCTTATCGCGGCCCACTCGCTGTACGCAAGAAGCATCGATTTCTCAGATACAGGACTTATTTACGGCAATGACGATCGCTACGAGATCAATGATTATTCCGATCAAAAATTTATCGATAAAGGCGAGTCCGTTGCCATCAGAATTAATGCTCGCAAATTAAATGAAGATCGCGACGATGCAAATTTAATCGACTTCCCTTTTAGAAAATTAAAAAGCGTGATTCCACAATTGTGTTCAACAGAACGTTTTGCTGAACAAGTCAGCGTTGGTGATTGCACAGGATTTCTTATTGCTCCCGATAAACTCGTGACGGCCGGCCACTGTATGGAAAACATTTCAGAGTGCGCAGGAAACAAATGGGTGTTCGGATTTAAAGAAGACAGCAAAACTTTTAAGAAGAGTGACGTCTACAGTTGCAAAAAAATCATTGCTCAAAAAAATATTTATTCAAAATGGGAAGTGAATGACTACGCCGTGATTCAACTCGATCGCAAAGTGGAAGGAAGAAAACCACTCGCTTATAGAAAACATGGTTTCATCTCTCGCGGAACTTCTCTTCTTGTCATCGGTCACCCACTCGGATTGCCAATGAAAATTACAGACGGTGCAGAAGTCTCTCGCATGAACGATATCGAGCGCCAGCAGACTCTTGATTCAATGTTTTTGCGCAGAAATTATTTTACGGCAAACCTCGATTCATACGGTGGAAATTCAGGTTCACCTGTCTTTAATAAAGAAACTGGTAATGTAGAAGGAATTCTTGTTCAAGGTGCAGATGATTTTGAATTCAACAGCGAAACACTGTGTTTGCAGTCAAAACATTTGAGCAATAATTATATGAACACTTATGAGAAAGTCATGCGTATTGATCGTGTTCCGGGTTTGTAAATCAGTTGGCAGTTGGCAGTTGGCAGTTGGCAGTTGGCAGTTGGCAGTTGGCAGTTG
>CBIHNP010000007.1:0-197784 GCA_966211875.1 uncultured Bacteriovoracaceae bacterium | reverse complement strand
TCTTTGAGCTCAAAAATACGATCAACGTCATGGTGGATCAGCTGAACTCATTTGCTGCCGAGGTAACCCGTGTTGCGAAGGAAGTAGGTACGGAAGGAAAGCTCGGAGGTCAGGCCGAAGTAAAAGGGGTTAGTGGTACGTGGAAAGATCTAACCGACAACGTAAACGGTCTCGCTGCGAACTTGACTGCGCAGGTACGTAACATCGCCAAGGTTACGACGGCGGTTGCGAACGGGGACTTGTCACAAAAAATTACCGTAGATGCGAAAGGAGAAATCTTTGAGCTCAAAAATACGATCAACGTCATGGTGGATCAGCTGAACTCATTTGCTGCCGAGGTAACCCGTGTTGCGAAGGAAGTAGGTACGGAAGGAAAGCTCGGAGGTCAGGCCGACGTAAAAGGGGTTTCTGGTACGTGGAAGAACCTCACTGACAACGTAAACGTTCTCGCAGGAAACTTAACGGACCAGGTACGTAACATTGCCAAGGTTACGACGGCGGTTGCGAAGGGAGACTTGTCACAAAAAATTACCGTAGATGCGAAGGGAGAGATCCTCGAGCTTAAAAATACAATCAACACGATGGTGGATCAGCTAAACTCATTTGCTGCCGAGGTAACCCGTGTTGCGAAAGAGGTAGGTACCGAAGGTCGTCTCGGTGGTCAGGCCGAAGTACAAGGTGTGTCTGGTACTTGGAAAGATCTAACCGACAACGTAAACGGTCTCGCTGCGAACTTGACCGCGCAGGTACGTAACATCGCCAAGGTTACGACGGCGGTTGCGACGGGAGACTTGTCACAAAAAATTACTGTAGATGCGAAGGGAGAAATCTTTGAGCTCAAAAATACGATCAACGTCATGGTGGATCAGCTGAACTCATTTGCGGCCGAGGTAACCCGTGTTGCGAAAGAAGTAGGTACCGAAGGAAAACTCGGTGGTCAGGCCGAAGTAAAAGGGGTTTCCGGAACGTGGAAAGATCTAACTGACAACGTAAACGGTCTTGCGAATAACCTTACCGATCAGGTTCGTAACATCGCCAAAGTTACGACGGCGGTTGCGAAGGGAGACTTGTCACAAAAAATTACCGTAGATGCGAAGGGAGAGATTCTCGAGCTCAAAAATACCATCAACGTCATGGTGGATCAGCTGAACTCATTTGCTGCCGAGGTAACCCGTGTTGCGAAGGAAGTAGGTACGGAAGGAAAGCTCGGAGGTCAGGCCGAAGTAAAAGGGGTTAGTGGTACGTGGAAAGATCTAACCGACAACGTAAACGGTCTCGCTGCGAACTTGACTGCGCAGGTACGTAACATCGCCAAGGTTACGACTGCTGTTGCCCGCGGAGACTTGTCACAAAAAATTACCGTAGATGCGAAGGGAGAGATCCTCGAGCTTAAAAATACAATCAACACGATGGTGGATCAGCTGAACTCATTTGCGGCCGAGGTAACCCGTGTTGCGAAAGAGGTAGGTACAGAAGGAAAACTCGGAGGTCAGGCCGACGTAAAAGGGGTTTCCGGAACGTGGAAAGATCTAACCGACAACGTAAACTTCATGGCCGGAAATTTAACGAAGCAGGTACGTGGTATCGTCAAGGTCGTAACCGCCGTTGCGAACGGAGACCTCGATCAGAAATTCGTACTCGAAGCAAAGGGAGAGGTTGCGGCCCTCGCTGAAACAATTAACTCGATGACCGACACACTAAGAACATTTGCCGATCAGGTAACAACCGTTGCCCGCGAGGTAGGTATCGAAGGAAAACTGGGAGCGCAGGCACACGTTCCTGGGGTTGCCGGAACATGGAAAGACTTAACTGATAACGTAAATTTCATGGCCTCAAACTTAACGAAGCAGGTACGTGGTATCGTAAAAGTTGTTACCGCGGTTGCTGATGGAGATTTGAATCAGAAGTTCGTACTCGAAGCAAAAGGAGAGGTTGCGGCCCTCGCTGAAACGATCAACTCGATGACTGATACACTGAGAACATTTGCTGATCAGGTAACAACAACAGCGAGAGAGGTAGGGATCGAAGGTAAGCTGGGTGGGCAGGCGAAAGTTCCTGGTGCTGCTGGTACATGGAAAGATCTAACCGACAACGTAAACCAGCTCGCTGGAAATCTTACGACTCAGATCCGTGCGATCGCGGAAGTTTCGACTGCCGTTACACGCGGGGATCTTTCACAAAAAATTTCGGTTGAAGCGCAGGGAGAGGTTGCCGCACTTAAGGACAACATCAACCAGATGATCGGAAACTTAAAAGATACGACGGATAAAAACCATGAGCAGGACTGGTTGAAAACGAACCTCGCTAAATTTGCAAACATGATGCAAGGTCAGAGATCGATCACATCAGTTGCGCAATTGATTATGTCTGAACTAACTCCGCTCGTTGGTGCTCAACAAGGAACATTTTTCTTGGCCGACAATGATCGAGATGGCGCACTTTCAATGATTGCCAGTTACGCATTTACTGAAAGAAAAAATTTCAGCAATTATTACAAAATAGGTGAAGGATTAATTGGACAGGCAGCATACGAGAAAAAGAAAATCCTTCTCTCGAATGCACCTACTGATTATGTCTATATTTCATCAAGTTTAGGTGAAGCTCATCCTGTAAACATCATCGTTCTTCCAATTGTATTTGAAGGAAAAGTAAAAGCAGTTATTGAACTTGGATCGATCCATCAGTTCAGCCAAAACTATTTGAACTTCCTAGACCAGCTCATGACATCAATCGGGGTTGTATTGAACATGATCGCCTCTACGATGAGAACGGAAGAACTTCTTCAAGAGCTTAAAAAATCCAATGCTGAACTTGAAGCTCAAGCAAAAGAACTTGAAGATAAAGCAAAACTTCTCGAGATCAAAAACCAAGAGGTGGAGCTTGCTTCTCACTCGGTTGAAGAAAAAGCGGAACAGCTTTCACTTATTTCAAAATATAAATCAGAATTTTTGGCGAACATGTCTCACGAACTCAGAACTCCGCTTAACAGCTTGTTGATTTTATCGAAGATGCTTTCCGAAAATAAAGACAGTAATATGTCGCCGGAGCAGGTGAAGTTCTCGCAAACAATTTACTCTTCAGGTTGTGATCTTCTTGCTCTCATCAACGAGATTCTGGATCTATCGAAAGTTGAAGCTGGAAAAATGCCGATTGTTCCACGTGATGTGAAAATTCCGGAAATCAGCGAATACTTAGAACATACATTCAAACCGGTTGCGAACCACAAATCGCTTCAATTTAATATTGAGACATCACCGAGTGTTGCCGAGAGTATCATCAATACTGACGTGGCAAGAACACAACAGATCTTAAAAAATCTTCTTTCAAATGCGTTCAAGTTTACGGAGAAAGGAAAAGTTACACTTAGAATTTCTGAAGAATTAATCAAGAACGAAAAATTCTTAGTCTTCTCTGTTATCGACACAGGGATTGGTATTCCGAAAGAAAAACAAAATTTAATCTTTGAAGCTTTCCAACAAGCAGACGGAACGACAAACAGAAAATACGGAGGAACAGGTCTTGGTCTTACGATCTCCAGACAAATTGCCCGCCTTCTCGGAGGAAGTATTGAAGTTGTCAGCGAACCTGGAAAAGGAAGTACATTTACTCTTTACCTTCCCTACAGATATGTTTCACAGGAAAATACTTTTGAAACGGCAGAAAAAACTGAAAAGCCGATTATTACTCTTCCAAAAGATGCAAACTTCAAAGCGAAGAAAATTCTTTTAGTCGATGATGACATGAGAAATATTTTTGCCATCACTGTAATCCTGGAACGTCAGGGAATGGAAGTGATCTACGCTGAAAATGGACTTCTTGGAATTGAAAAATTATCAGAGAACCCGGACGTGGATATGGTTTTAATGGATGTTATGATGCCGGAGATGGGAGGAATTGAAGCGACTCAGGAAATTAGAAAAATCCCGCAATTTAAAAATCTTCCAATTATTATGCTGACAGCGAAAGCGATGAAAGGTGATAGAGAAAAATGTCTTGAAGCAGGAGCAAGTGATTATATTACTAAACCTGTAGATACTGATCATTTGTTATCTGTCATGCATACTTGGTTGAATAATCAGCCACTGTATTTAAGTGCACCGACGACACAAACAGGTACTATGGAAACATTCTAAAATGAGCAAAGTAAATATCTTGGCAGTTGATGACCGCCCTGAAGGACTTCTGTCCATCTCGGCGGTTTTGAATTCGCCTGATTATAACCTCGTTACAGCTAGCTCTGGAAATGAGGCCTTAAAGCATCTTTTAAACAATGACTTTGCCGTCATTCTTCTCGATGTTCAAATGCCGGAGATGAATGGCTTTGAGACTGCGACACTAATTAAAACAAGGAATAAATCAAAAGACATTCCCATTATCTTTTTGTCCGCAATTAATCAGGATGAACATTATGTTTATCAAGGTTACGAAGTTGGTGCTGTCGATTATCTTTTAAAACCTTTTGACCCACATATTCTAAAAGCAAAGGTCGCTGTCTTCGTCGATTTGTTTAAAAAAAAGCAAGTGATCAAAGATCAAGCACAAAGACTTTATCAAAACGAAATTGAACAGCATGCAATTCAAGTAGCAAAACTGGAATTGAAAAGTTTAAAAAGTTATCAGCAGCTGGCCGATAGTATTCCACAAATTGTTTTTCGTCTGGTCTCTGACGGTAGTTATGAATATTTCAACAAGGTCTGGTTTGAATATACTGGGCTTTCTGAGGTCACAAGTTTTGGACTCAGTTGGAAAGACGTCATTCATCCCGATGATTTTAGAAAACTCATAGGACTTTTTGATAACGCTCATGAGAATGACAGCATCGAAGGTGAGTGTCGTATTCTCAATAAGCATGGCGAATTCAGATGGCACCTTTTTCGAATTCATTCTGAACCTCAAATTGATAATGAAAATCTTTATTCGTGGCTTGGTACTGCAACGGATATTGAAGACAGAAAAAGAATAGAAGACGGAGAGCGATTTTTATCAGCAGCAGGTGAAGCTTTAATTACTTCACTTGATCAAAATCTCATGCTTGAAAATATTTCTAAAGTCTGCGTTCCCTATCTTGCGAATTGGTGCTCTTTTGATCTCGTCGATGAAGAAGGTGATCGTATCATGTCACTGGTTCATCATCGCGATAGCAAAAAAAATTCAATGACAAAAAATATGATGAATCTCTACCTCAATCATCCTTCATCACAAAAAGGAACAGAGCTGGCCATCGCTTCGAGAAAAATTCAGGTCCTGAAAAGTGCAGGACTGTCGATTCATCGTTTTGAAGATTTAAATGAAGAAGAAGGAAGACTTGCAGCAGAACTCAGTGAAACGACATTAATGATCATTCCACTTATTGCGCAAAAAAAGGTTCTGGGAACGCTGACACTTGCTTCTTATGATGAACAAAAAAAATTCGATCAAAGATTTTTAGATTTAGCTGAAGAGTTAGGGCACAGAGTTTCTCTGGCCTTTGAAAATTATAATCTCTATAAAATTTCTCAAGAGGCGATTGAAGCAAGAAATGATTTCTTTTCTATTGCTTCTCACGAATTAAATACACCAATTACATCGATGAAACTTCAGCTGCAAAAAGTGAAGAGAAAATTAGCGAATTTTGCAAACGAAGAAGAGGTCAATAAATTTTCTCACTCTATTGATACTTCGATTAAACAAATTGATCGTTTGGTAAATCTTGTTCAGGTTCTTTTAGATGTCTCTCATATTCACACAGGAAAATTTAATTTTATCTTTGAGGATTTTAGTTTAAAAGAAATGGTTTCAGAGGTCGTCGAAAGACAAAAAGAGATGCTGAAAAAACATAACTGTGAGTTAAGCGTTGATAATGCTGTTAATCGCACTGTTCATTGGGATAAAACAAGGATTGAACAAGTGATCGGCAACCTTATCACAAACGCGATTAAGTACGCTCCCGGCAAAATTCATTTAAGTGTGAAAGAAGAAGATGGGCATATAAAAATTGCCGTCAGAGATTTTGGAAGAGGAATACCGAAAAATAAACTGGCCTCTATTTTTGATCGCTTTGAGCGCGTAGATACGGGCGAAAGTATTACCGGATTAGGCCTTGGACTTTTTATTGTGAAGCAAATTGTTGAAGGTCATCGCGGAAGAATTGCGATTGATTCAGAGATTAACAAGGGAAGTTGTTTCGAAATTATTTTACCGCTCAAATAGAGACTTATGGTAGGCGGAACAGGGGTCGAACCTGCGACCACTTGGATGTCGACCAAGCGCTCTACCACTGAGCTATCCGCCTATATTGTTGGTATACTCATAGTAAGATTTGAAAACTTTGCTGTCAAACGAGTTTTTCGCTTTTATAGTATACCTCATGCAAAAAAAACAACGCCTTGATTTGGATTTTAAAGGGCTGATCTTTTCTCAATTTAATGAATTTAAGCTTTATTATATTGCAGGGGTTATCTGTCTTATCATCACTCACTTGATTCAAAGTAAATTGCCTTTTATGGCGAAAGAATTAGCGGATCTCGTCTCAAAAAATATCAACGAACTTCATCCGTTTAATTTTTTCTGGCTTGCTTTGGGAATTATTGTTTTCAGAACATCTTCGCGCATTCTCTTTTTCTTTCCTGCCCGCGTTTTGCAAAAACATTTGCGGACAGAGTTGATGGAAAAAATTGAAGGGGCCACTCCGAGTCGCTTTCGCCATTTGAGCGCAGGACAACTTTTTCAATACCTCACTGGCGACATCGATCAGATTCGCGCGTTGATTGGCTTCGTTGGCCTTCAAGGCGGGAACTTTATCATCGCGATGTTTATTTTGATTCCGAAGATCATTGCGTTTAATGCTCATCTTCTCGTCGCACTTTTGCCGATGCTCGCTTCGTTTGTGATCTTTACGTACATCGTTTCAAAGAACCGCATCTATTTTAAAAAGACTCAAGACATGCAAGGTGAAGTTCAAAACCTGATTATGGAAACGTATTCAGGAAAAAGAACAATTAAAAATTTCCATGCTGAAGAATCATTTACAACTTTGTTTGCAGAAAAATCTCTCAAAGAACTTTATTATTTTTATCGCTCGAGTTTGGGGATTTCCATCACGATGCCGTTGATTACTTTAGGAATCGGTCTCTCGATGCTCTGGGGAGCGGCGATCATTAAAGAACAACACCTCGGTGCTTCGACGTTGATTATGTTCTCGGGATTTATTTTCCTTCTGATGGAACCGATGGGATATCTCTCGTGGGTTGGTGTTGTCGTTTCTCGTTCAAACGCTTCTTGGAATCGTCTGAAAGATCTGGATACTGTTCTCATCACAACTCTTGATTCAGAAAATGATCTTATCGAACGAAATAAAAACTACAGTGAGCAGGAAAAACTCAGTTTCAATCTTCCGTTCTGGGACCAACCGCTCATGTTGCATTTTGCTCCTCATAAGTGGAATGTGTTGATTGCCAAAACGGGACACGGAAAAAGTGAAATTCTTTTGAAGATCGCTGAAGTCATGAGAAAACAGGGACGCAATATCAGTCTCGTCGCCCAAGATCCTTACATCTACAACGATACAGTTGAACGCAATATCTTTCTTGGAAAAAATCCAACCGATGAAGAACGTTCTCACGCGAAAGAAGCTTTAAAAATTCTGGGGCTCGATTATCTCGAACCCGATATGGAAAAATTAATGGCGATGGAAGTAGGAGAGAACGGGAAACGTTTATCCGGCGGACAAATGAAGCGCCTTTGCCTCGTTCGCAGTATTATGTCTGATGCAGAAACATTGATCTGGGACGATCCGTTTTCCTCAGTCGATCTCATCCTGGAAAAAAGTATTATTCAGGAACTGCGCGCTCACAATGTTCTGAAAAACAAAACGATTATTTTAACAAGTCACCGCCTCTCGACAGTGAGAAACTCGGAAGAAATTATCTTCGTCGACAAAGAACATGGAATTGTCGAAGAAGGATCGGTGAACGAATTATTAAAACCAAATACGAAAACATATGAATACTTCCAAAAGCAAATGGTATAATTTATTTTTCTTCAAGGGCTCGAAGTGGATGGTCACACTGCTGTTCGTGTGTCTCGCTATTTCTGCTTATCTTGGAGCAAAGACACCTGGATTGATTTCTGATCTCTCTCGCCATTACGAGAGCGATGATCTTTTTCACAAGTCCGTCACTCTTCTTCTGATCAACTTCCTTTCTGTTTACAGCAATCGTGTTGTTTACCAACTGGCCGTGAACAAATATGTGCGCATGCTCGTGCAATATGCGCGCACTGAAACTTACGGACGCTGGCTTTCTTCGCATGAACTCGACAGCGATAAATATCCTCAAGGGGAAATTCTTTCGCGAATCATGTCTGATACAGAAGCGATCCGCGACCTTGTTTCATCCGGCTCATTCGGTATTTTTATCGATCTGTGTTTCGTTATTTCTTGTCTTGTCGGATTTATCAATCTGCAAAAGTTCACAGGACTTTTCGTTGCGGGAACTGAAGTCATCGCCACTATTCTTCTCATCTGGGGAAGTCAATTGATGCGTGATATGTTCATGCGTTTGAGAAATTCACAAGCGACAGTAAACCGTGTAACAGCAAACGTGCTCGGTGGATTCCAGCAAATTTATTACACTCGCCACGATGAGTACGCTTCGAAAAAATCTAAGATTGCTTTTGAAGATTTTCTTCACAAACAAAATCAGGTCAACACGATGGATGCCGCTTATTATGCTTTAGCAGAATCGCTGTATCCGGTTTTACTCGCTCTCGTTATTTTTATTTTTCCTTATTCCCATTTAACAGAAGCCGCTCTCATTTTTGCGATCGTCGATTTGATTCAAAGATCGATTAGTCCTATCAAAGAAATTTCCGGCAAAATTGCCAACATCCAGAGAGCATTCACGGGAATTGATCGCATTCAACATTTTTTAAATGATATTCCTTCGCAAATTATTACGCCGATGGAAATGGGACTCAGTCATAGAACGTTTAAAAAAATGATTGTTAATCTCGATTATTTTGAATACCCCAAAAGAGCGGGGAGTGAAGGCAAAGAGCGCGAACTTTTTAATCTTACTGATATTCACTTTACAGGATTGCCTGGAGAATTAATTGGGATCGTAGGGCTTTCTGGAAGTGGGAAGTCGACGCTTTTAAATATCCTCGCGGGAAATATTCTCGCTCCTCGTGCCGACGTCAAACTTCTCATGGGTGAAAATAATGAGAACTATGAATTGAATTTAAAAGATCTCGAAGAGTATCGTCGCGAAGTAGGAATTGTTTCTCAGGACTCCCATATTTTTAGCGAGACTCTTATGTTTAACATTACGCTAAAGCGCGAGATGCCTGCAGACTTTATGGAGAGCTGGAAATTTCTCACGGACAATATTCCTTATCTCAAAACATGGGGGCTTGGACCTGATGATATGGTCGTGCCTTCAAATCTTTCATTGGGACAACGACAGTTATTAGCGGGGATTCGTGCCTGCTATATTAAAAAGAATATCGTCTTTTTTGACGAGATTTCTTCGGCCCTCGATTCCGATCTCGAATATGCATTAAGAAAACTTGTTCTCTTGATTCAAAAATTTTCTCTTACGATCATCGTTGCTCATAGAGTGGAGACAATTGTAAAGGCCGATAAAATTCTGGTTATGGAAAAAGGCCGAGTGATTGACTCCGGCATTCATGACGAACTCATTACACGCTCAGAGGTCTACCAAGATTTTATTCGCGAACTATCGCATTCTTGAGTAAAGGGCGTTATCATTAAGTGCATTTCATTTATTAGCAATAGCACTTAATGAGGAGTAGCAATGAAATCTAATGCTCAGAAAAAGAAATTGGGCCTGACACTTACCGGCCTTCTATTGATGACAGTTGTCTTCTTCGCTTGTCAAAAACAAGCAGAATCAAAAGCAAACTTTATTTTTAAACCGGCACCAGCTCCTGGAGTTGCAGCTTCAATTGGTGGGGAGCAAATTCTAGAAAAAGATCTGGACGCAGGAATTGAAAATGATCTCTATGAAGCTGAGATGAAAGTTTACGAAATTAAATTCGGAAAACTTCAAGCAATGCTTTTAGAAAAATTCATGAATCAAGATCCGAATAAAAAAGGTCTTTCAAACGATGATTACCTTAACAAGTACATCGCAAAAGACGTAAAAGTTTCAGACGCTGAAATGGAAAAATTCATTAAAGATCGTCAGATTCCAAAAGATCAAATCAACCCGGAAATCAAAGAGCGTATTAAGCAATACCTTGAAGTTGAAGCAAAGAAAGTTGCTGTTGATAGATGGATCGCAGAGAAGACAAAGAAAACTCCTGTTGAAGTTTATATTTCAAAACCACAAAGACCAGTGTTTGACGTAAACATCAAAGATGCTCCTTTCAAAGGTGGAGCTGATGCGAAAGTAACAATCGTTGAATACTCTGATTTCCAATGTCCTTTCTGTTCAAAAGCTTCAGTCACTCTTGCTGAACTTGAAAAGAAATATGGAAACAAAATCAAAGTTGCTTTCAAAAACTTTCCACTTCCATTCCACTCACAAGCTCGTTTAGCTGCTGAAGCTGCTCAATGTGCGAATGAACAAGGTGTGAAGTACTTCTGGAAAATGCACGATACAATGTTTACTGATCAAACGAAACTTGATAAAGACAACCTGATCGCTTCTGCTAAAAAAGCAGGCGTGAAAGAAGATCAATTCAAGTCATGTTTAGAAGCGACTAAGTTCAAAGCTGTGATCGACAACGATATGGCCGAAGGACAAAAACTGGGAATCAAATCAACTCCAACTTTCTTCATCAATGGAAAGCTAGTGAGCGGTGCTCAGCCAATTGAAGTATTTTCAGAAGTTATCGACGAAGAATTAGCAAAATAGTCAGTTATTTATTTCATTATAAGGAGGGAAAGGGCAACTTTTCCCTCCCTCCAAAAGACCCCCTCCATCATATATAATTAATCTATTGTGCCCCACTCAGGTAATGGGGAGAATTTATCAAACGGGATAATTATTCATGGACGTTAAAGATTATTCTCAAAAAGTAGACCAAGCACGCGATCAATATCGCCAGGCCCAGGAAAGCTTGCGTAAATCTTATGATAAAGATCTCGGTGAAGTTAAAGAAACAAATGACAATAAAATCAAAAAACTTTCTAAAAGTTACGACAATCAAAAAACTAAATTAGAAGAAGACAATCGTATCAATAACGAAAATTACAGTAATAAAACGAAAGAGGCGATTGCTGATCGTGCAGCTCGTTTTAGACACGATATCGGTAAGAATAGCGATAAATTTGACCAAGATAGAAATGAAATGCGTGCAGGTTTCAGCGAAAAACTTGCTGACTTGAGCGACTCGTATAAAAAAAGTACAGAAGAGAATGATCGATATCACGATCAAGCGTTGAAAACGATGAATGATCGTTATTTGCACGCTAATAAAAATTACAAAGATGATTTCGATCAAAAAATTGAATTCATGACGGATAAAAATAAAGAAAATCTTACAGCACAAAAAGAGACGACTCATAAAAATCAAATAGCGCAGGACAAGGGTTATCACGACGAACTAGAAAATATTCGTTCGAATAATCAGGAAGAAAAATTTAAAGAAGTAAGTCGTTTAAGAAACGACAACCAAAACTTGCGCACTAACTTCGAGCAAGAAAGAAATTCAATGCGTGAAGAAAAAGAAGCACGCATCGATGAAATGCTAAAAGCTAAAGCGAAAGAAAGCGGCGATAGCCAAAAAGTCTTTGCCGAACTTCAGGACAATATTCGCGATAAAAATTTAAAAAACGAAGAACGAGTGAGACAAGATCATCTGGCCGAATCAAAAGGACTTGAAAAAAAGTTCAACGAAGATCTTCGTAACGTGCAACACATGACCAACCAAAAAATTAAGGGCGGTAACGAAGTTTCTACGTTGAAAGATGAAAATAAGCAATTGATCCATTCATATGAAAATCGTCTTGCTTCAGCTCGTGAAGATGCGAAAAAAGACCAGGAAATTGCGACAGAGAAAGAAGAAAGAGTTGATGAAGGCTACAGAGAAAAGCTTAAAAATTTAAAGCTTGCTGGTGTAGAAGAACTCGATAAACGTGATTCTCAAATGGCGGTTCAAAGCAATCGTTCATTGCAGGAATATAAAGACAAGACAGGCACTGTTTTAGAACGCTATAAAAATGAAGTAGCAAGAGCTAAAAGTGACGGTGACGATAGTTTATTAAAATCTGAAACAAATTCCAAGCAGCATATGAAAGATCAACGAGTGGAATTTGGAAAATACATCAATAACGTCAATGAAAAAAACCTTGATGAAATTTCATCTATCAAGAGTGAATTTGCAAAAGATAAAACGAATTTCATCGAAAAAACAAGAAAAGACGTTAGCGATGAAAGAAATGCAATGAAAGAGGGCTACGTACACCAGGTGAGCGTTAAAGAAGATATGTACGAAAAGAAGCTTGCTGAAATGGAAAAGCAGACAAATAAAATTATCGAAAACTATGAAACTCGAATGAACAATCTTGCTCGCAAGTCAGAGAAAGAAGTCGAGGTCATGAGAAATACAAACGAAGCGAGAAGAATTAAAGAAGGACAGACAGTTCAAATCGCTTTTGAAAACCAGGCCCGTCAGAATGAAATTGAGATGGGAAGCCTTCGTACAAAATATGAGAACATGATCGGAAAAGATCGTGCAGTCAATGAATTGAGAACAAATCAATTAATCCAAAAATATGAAGACCGTCTAGAGATGGAGCGCAGTGACCATCAGAAGGAAATGGGGCTCAAACTAAGTGAATCTCAGGCTCAATTTGAGAGACTATTTAAGTCTAGCGAACTTGAAAAAGAAACATTACGTAATCAATACGAGCAGCGAATGGAGAACATGAAGAATGCTTCTCTGGTTCAAGGCGGCCCAAAAGGTAATTCAAAAAAAGCTTAGTTAATGTTATGCTAAATGTATAAGCTGGATGAAAGGATTCAGACCAACACATTAGGATACACATGAGACGTGCTAAAATTGTGGCCACTATCGGGCCATCATCATCTTCAAAAGAAATGCTGATTGAACTCATTAATGCAGGCGTAAACGTTTGCAGAATTAATATGAGTCATGGGACCTATGAAGGTCATCAGACCGTCATTACTAATATTAGAGAAGCTTCCAAACTTACAGGATATGAGGTAGCGATTCTTGCAGACTTGCAGGGACCAAAAATTCGCGTTGATAAACTTCCTGAGCCGCTTAAATTAGAGAGTGGATCAGAATGGGTTATTGGAACTTCAAAAATCAAAGATCAATATCCAGAGTACAAAGATAAGTATATCCCTACAATTTACGAACACCTTGTGGCCGATTGTCATGATGGAGCTCGTATTCTTTTTGATGACGGATTGATTATTGCTGAAGCAATTACAAAAGATCGCGATGTTTATAAAATCAAAGTTAAAGTTGGAGGAATGCTGAAATCAAACAAAGGGATCAACCTCCCTGATTGCGACGTTTCTGCTCCTGCTTTCACTGATAAAGACCGCGAAGATTTAATGTTTGCCTTGAAAGAAGGGGCCGACTATGTCGCTCTTTCATTCGTTAGAAAAAAAGAAGATATTCTCGCTGTAAAACATTTGCTTCACTCACTTAAAGTGAATATTCCAATCGTTTCAAAAATTGAAAAGCCTCAGGCCGTTGATAATATCGATGAAATTTTAAAAGTCACAGATATGATCATGGTTGCTCGTGGAGATATGGGAGTTGAAGTTGGAAACCATCTCGTGCCTTCTATTCAGAAAAAGTTAATCAATAAATGTAATGCACTTGGAATTCCGGTTATCACAGCAACTCAGATGTTGGAGAGTATGACTGATAACCCAACTCCAACGAGAGCTGAAGCTTCTGACGTTGCCAATGCCGTTTGGGATGGAACAGATGCAGTTATGCTTTCAGGTGAGACAGCTTCAGGAAAATATCCATTAGAAACGATTCGCATGATGGACAACATCGTTCGCGAAGCAGAGAAGACACCGAAGGAACGTCCTTTACTCCGCAATCAGGATTTATCGAGCGTGACTGCTTCTATTATGGTGGCCGCTTCAATGATCTCGGAAAAGATCGGAGCAAAAAGAATTGTTTCGGTGACTGAATCAGGTTCATCGCTTTTAAGAATTACTCAGTTCCGTCCAAGCGTTCCGGTTTTAGGAATTACAAACTCAATTCGAATCGCGCGCAGAATGTGTCTTTATTGGGGAGTGAGTCCTTTCATCGTCACTGACCAAAAAGAAGAAAATACAGATTTCATGAAAAACGTTTTGAAAGAAGTGAAAGAAAGACTTCATTTGAAAAACGGAGATAAATTAGTTCTCACTCGCGGAGATGGAAAATTCTTTTCACAAGGAAGTTCTAACTCAGTCAAGGTTGAAGTGATTCGCGACGTACCCAAAGTAAAAGGCGGATCGCAGGGATTAGAGGAGGCGAGTGATGACGAAAAAAAGATTTTACTTGATACGACGGTGTGTGCCTCCTGTCAGGCATGCGTTCAAGTCTGTCCCCACGACATCTGGCAAGTAACAGCAGACGAAACGAAAAAAACTTTTATTCAGGCAGCGAACGTTTCAAAATGCACGATGGATAACGGATGTGTAGAAAGTTGTCCGATGGGCGCGATTGAAATTATTCCTAAATTTTAATTATGCTATTTACTGATGATCAATTGAAAAAATGGGGAGTGGTTGATTTCGGAGTGACCTCTGAAGCCGTTCCCCACACGCTTGATCATTACAATCAATGGGTGAGTGTTGAAAATCATCTTCCTCTCACTTATCTCGAAGGTGAACGACAGGAAAAAAGACAAAATCTAAAAGAGCACTGGCCCGAATTTTCTTCGGCAGTTGTTTTTCTTTTTTCGTATCATGAAACACATCAAAAATTACAAAACCTTTATCGCTCTCATTCTGCATGGAATGGATTGAAAATCGCTTCGTATACAATGGGTTTTAAGGGTGAGGATTATCACAATCTCATTAAAGATCGTTTGATTGAAATGGGAGAGTTGTTGAAGGTACAACACCCGGGTCTCGAATACAAACTCACACTCGATACACATCCTGTTTTAGAAAGAGATTTAGCTATGCGTGCGGGGCTTGGATGGTTTGGAAAAAATTCAATGCTGATCAATCGTCATCACGGAAGCTTTTTTCTCATAGGTTCTCTTTTATTAAATCGCGATCTCGCTATTACTTCTAAAAAACCAGAAGTTGATCATTGCGGACAATGCACTCGTTGTATCGATGCATGTCCAACAGAGGCGATTGATCCAGTCAAGAGAACGATTATCGCTAAAGATTGCATCAGCACTTTTACCATCGAACAATTTAAACTCGATACTGTTCCCAGCGAAAAAATGACGTTGAAAGAGGGAACTCTCTTTGGCTGTGATATCTGCCAGGATGTTTGTCCCTGGAATAAACGTATTGATCGCCTACATCCGACTCAGGATTTTTCTTTTCATGAACCTGAACAAAAAAAGATTGTTGAGTTCTTTTTAACAAAAGAAAAAACCTCCCTCGCTCAGGACCTTGAGGCCATGAGTGAAGGAGAGTTTAGAAGAAGATTTAATAAGACATCTTTTTTGAGAAGCGGGCGCAGGGGACTTTTAAAAAATATCAAACTCTATCTCAAAGAATTAAATATTCTTTCTTAAAGCGTCTACGATATTCATATGAGCTGCTCTCTTGGCCGGGATATAAGTTGCGATGATTGAAGTCGCAAAGGCCATACAACTTGCATAGAGCACTGATGAGAACAAGAAGTTTACGTGTAAAGTAAACGGAACACTTACTCCAGGCATTTCAGTCTGGATTTTTACAATAGTGATGATTTGAATAATTCCCCAGCCGCTGATCGCTCCGAGGATTGATCCGATCGATGTAAGTATCAAGCTCTCAAGAACAAATTGTCCGATGATATCGCTTCTTGCTTCACCAAAAGAACGTAGAGTACCAATCTCTCCAGTTCTTTCAACAACGCTCATACTTACAGCATTCAAAATACCAAGGAACATTAAGCTCAAAAGAATTCCTTCAATTAAATGGTTTTGGACGCCATAAAATTTTTCACACTGACGGAAAAGGACAGCAAGGCTTCTCCAGCTGCGCGCTTTAAGAGAATTGTTTTCTGATCTTAAATCGTCGTTAATTTTTTTCTCGTTCGCTTCAGCGAGTGGAAGTTTTGTAAATTTAAGAACGGCAATATCAACATTTGGTGTATCGAGAATTGTTTGCGCCACGGCTAAAGGCATGTAAATGATCTGAGCATCGATTTCATCAATTCCCGCAGAAAAAATACCTGAAACAGTCATGTCCATAGCATTCATGACACCATCAACTGTATTTGTGAGGATAGTGATGCTGTCTCCAGGTTTCACGTTCATTTGTTTTGCGAGAAGCTCTCCGACCATGACTTCGCGGGCATTGCTTTCAGTGAAGAACTTTCCAGCGCGTGTGCGCATGCTTTTAGAGAAGTTTGGTTCACCGACAACATCGACACCGATGACTTTTCCACCGATAGAAAGGTCACCGTTACTCACTAATCCAAAAAAGCTCAAACGTCCGCTGACTCGTGTGATCTCTGGATGAGTTTCTTTTAAACGATTAAGATCAGCGATATTGAACATGCGCTCTTTTTTACTTTCTTTTCCTGGGGCCCAATATTTTTCTTTCGCAATTTGCATGTTTCCGTACTGATTTTCAGCAGCGATAAACTTGAGAGATTGCAAAACGAAATCTGAAAGACCGTGGAAGAGAATGATAGAGCTGACCGCACCGGCGATCATTCCTATAGAAAGTAAACTTCTTAAGCGATGGCGTGTAATACTTCTCAATGCGATTTTAAGACGAATGCGGGAAAACATATTTTTTAAAAATTGAATGTTCATTTTTTTATTTCTCCCGCGATTTGGCCGTCGGAAATTTTAATTTGTCTCTGAGTTCTTTCAATCAGATCATTGTCGTGTGAACAAAGCATAACTGTCACTCTCAAATCCTGTTGTAAACGAACAAGAAGTTCAAAAACTTCTTCAGATGTTTTTGTATCCAGGTTTGCCGTCGGTTCATCGGCCAGAATGAGCATCGGATTTTTTACAATTGCACGAGCAAAGGCTACGCGTTGGCGTTGACCACCACTCAATTGAGAAGGGCGGTGGTGACCGAATTTTTCAAGGCCAACTTTACGAAGAGCTTCGAAGGAGCGTTCAATGCGTTCTTCTTCGGGAATATTTAAAAGCATAAGGGGATATTCAACATTTTCTTGAGCGCTTAAAAGAGGAAGTAGATTGAATGTCTGAAAGATAAATCCGATTTCACGGGCGCGGATGCTGGAAAGTTCGTCATCGTTAATATGTTTTGTATTAATGTTTTTGATAAAAAGATCACCTTTTGAAGGAGGATCAATAAGGCCTGCAAGATTCAGGAGAGTTGTTTTTCCACTTCCTGATTTACCGGAAAGACCGATAAACTCACCTTTGTGAATTTCCAGATTGATGTCCTTTAAAGCGGTAAAGTCGATTCCTTCAGAGGAAAAAACTCTATGGACATTAGAAAATTTGAGAATAGTCTCATTCATACTGCACCTAAAGTTGGAAATAATTTTTTAAAGAAAAGAAAACGCTGCTGATTTTTTTATATTTGAAGAGGTTGCTTGTCTCGTCACCAAAATAAAACTGTCCACCCAGTTTTAAATCTGTCGTACTGTTGATCGGCCAGTTGATAAAAGTTTGCATTGAGTGTCCGGCATGTTCGAATTCATGGGTATACGAGAACTCGAAAGATTTATCGCTGCCGAGATCTTTGTTGAGCTTGATGATTCCGTATTCTTCATTTTTTTCGCGGAATGAGTTTTCCATAATATCGCCAAGAGAAGAGCGGGCGAAAATCAAGACTCCCGAATAACCGCTGTAGGTAGGAGAGTCGACACTTACAAGAGTGTTGAGCATCGTTGTTGAAAACGATTTAAGTCCAGTGATATCGAGGTAATTAATTTCTTTGTCTTTCGTTGAAACAATATCTGCCCTGAAAACATAATCATAAACAGTCTTCGCGAAAGAAAAACCGGAACTTTGAACTTTATTGTGAGCTTCATCAACTGTAATATCTGTTAAACTCGATGCTGAACTGAACTCATAATGAGCATCTCTGTCCAGATAAGAGAACGTATAAAGAGAAAAATCGAATCCGCTATAACTTCCAGAAAACTTTCCACCGTATTCAGAGTTGTCGAAAACTTTTGGTGTTTTTTCTTTGTTCACTGTTACTGTGTAATTCGAAAGCACGTTACCGGCGTAAATTTCAATTGGTAATGTTTTTGAAAATCGTGGTTCAGGAGAGTAGAGGACTTGAAAAGATCCGGAAAAGTTCCCTATAGAAAAAAATCTTTTCCCGTTAAACAGAAGAAGGGGCAAACGAGCATCGCCAGCATCGCTATAGAGAGTTTCTCTTTGATCTTTTGGACTGATGATATCAGCATAATTAAAACCAAAAGCTTCACCCCAAACGACTTCCTGATAGCCCAGTTGAGCCACCCAGCTGTCGCCTTTGTACTTTAAATAGTTTTCTCCAAGATAAGTTTCAAAAGTATCATTCTTCGAAAGATTGCCTGATGCAGTTAAATCGGAATTGAGCGAGTTGCTCATCCAGCGCAATTGATTAAGTGCTGAAAGGCTGCTATTGAATTCTGTCGTTTGTTCAAATTGTGCTCTTGTTTCTTGACCATAATTTTTAGGGCCGTCTTGAGTGTAACCAGAAAGTCTCGCTGATAAATAACCGCGAGTTTGATAGCGCCAGCTCTCAGCATGCGCTGAATTTGCATTGAGAAGAAGCCCGAAAAAAAATAAAGAGAGTGGAAGTCTTTTAATCAAAATTCCAGCCTTTCTTTGTTGAACATACTGTCGCTAAAATTTTCATTTTTATTGTCAGAGAAAACTAGTGTTGAAACTTTGTCTTTCTGTAGATAATCCTGGATAACCATTTTCGTTGAACGAGTCATTCCTTGAACCATTTTGAAATCTAAAAACTTCGCGCGTTTTAATGGTTTCCCAGAAAGGGCGAAGAATGTGGCTTCTTGTGGAGCAAAATCTTTTTTAGCAACGACATACTCAATACGACCGTATGTTACTTTTTTATTTTTTGCTTTTAAGTCGAGACGATAAACGTCAGCGTTTTCTTTTTTATCAGCATCAATGATCGTTGCATCGTAATCTTCTGCATAGTTTGTACGAGCGACATCTCCGTTAGAAACTTGTCCTGTTAATTTTTGTTCCAATGAAATACGAAGAGCTTTTTTTGTATTTGGAGTGAACATCCAGATATCGTAATCTTTCATAAGAAGTTTTCTTCCACGCGCTCTTTCCGGTTCTGTTTGTTCAGTGAGAGTATTGTTCACGTCTCTGAAATAAACATGAAAAACTTCTTTCTTATTATCCTGATCAGTCACTGTAACATTGAAAGAGTGAGAGACGTTTCCGAGTCCTCTTTTTAAGTCGGCCTTTTTGACAATTTCATTTGGATTAATTTCCGCAAGAGTTAATCTAGGAACGATAAGAAGTCCAAGTAGAAGTGCACCCATTTTCATCGTAGTCACCTTAAGGTTTAAAATATTAGATTTATAAATTAATTGTAGTTGAAAAAGATGGGGTTACTAGTTGGAACGAACTGCCCAATACGACAGTAACCCGACTAAAAAGATAGGAATTATTTTACATATTCGGCCTGGCAGTTTTTTGGATCAAAAGGCAAGGCAAGTGAGTGATGAAAATTTTCACCTTCGATTCCCCAGCGAATTTTGAAAATATCGTAAGAATAAGACAAGCTTTCTTCTCTCGTCATCGTTGTTGTAAGCGTGTACGATTCGAGTTTTGAATTTTCCGGAATAGTGAAAGTGGCAGGACCATCACAGCTCATGAGGAGTGGAGTCTCTTCATTAAATGTACATTTTGAAAGAGGCCAAGAAAGACTTACTTCCTGATCAATGCTTGAGAGTTCTTTTTCGGCAATTTTTACAAAAGGCATCGAGGCTTGTGTGACCGTTCCTTCATAAAAAGGAAAGTCGACTGCTCCACGCGAGTTACTGTATCTCATGAACAATTTATCGTTAGAACTATAAAAAGCAACAGCAAGTTTTCCACCATTACCAATACATTGAGCGCGATAAGTGAGTGCATAACTCTGAGAAGAAATAATTAGTGCTGCTAAGAAAAGGATGTGTTTCATAATGTCTCCATGATTACAAAGATGAAATGTATCGACTTCATATTTGAGTGTAACACTTTGATGGTTACTTCCAAGGAATTTTTGATAATGTATAAGGAATGAAAAATCAAAATCTCTACCAGCGCTTTCTTTATTCAGTGCAAGGGCTGAAAAGTGCCTGGGGAACAGAAAAAAGTTTTCGTTCTCAAGTGATAATGGCCATCATCATTATCCCAACGATAACTTATATGAAAGCATCACCAGAGTGGTGGGGAATTTTTCTGCTTATTATAGGGGCAACCCTCTCTGCCGAGCTGTTTAATACGGCCATCGAATATCTGTGTGATCATGTTCATCCAGACCATCATCCACAAATCGGCAAAGTAAAAGATTGTGCGGCAGCGGCCGTACTGTTACTGAGTCTGACATCTGTTCTTATTTTTTTGGCCTTTTTAATTGAGAAACTTTGATGAGAAAAATTCTATTATGTGCGCTGATGATATCGCTTTCAACAAGTGTGTTTGCTACAGATTATTTTGGAGAGTTTAAAGAAGATGTTTCTTCTCCAGTAACAACGGATGCGTGGAAAGTTCTGGCAATCGGAAGTGGTCTCACACTTATTACTTACGCCTTTAAAGATACATTTAGAGATGATCTTCAGAAAGACATTGGAAGTGATAAACCATTGGGAAAAACGTCAAAGTTTGGCGACTTCCTGGGGCACGCTGTTCCGAATATCGCTTATGCTTTATATATGGGAGGCGATTATCTTTTAACTAAGGATAAAAAAGCGTTAGATAGAACCATCCTTATGACGAAGGCGACTCTTTATTCAGGAGTTCTTACAGATACATTAAAAATTTCCGTTCATGAATCACGTCCAAATAATGGTCAACATTCTTTCCCTTCTGGGCATACAACAACTGCGGCCGCATTTGCTTCAGTTGTAGCGATGGAACATTCAGTTCCATGGGGAATTGCTGCCGTCACAATGGCAAGTTTTGTTGGTTTTAGTCGAATGAATGATAACGCTCACTATCTTCACGATGTCATTGCTGGTGGAACAATCGGAGCAATGTACGGAGTAGGAGTGTGTCTCGCTGCTCGAAATCGTGAAGTGAAGCCACTAGAAAATCCGAGCGTCTTTATGGTTCTTCCTTTAGAGAAAGGATTGGCCACTCAATACTCGATGAGTTTCTAAAATTATTTTGGCTCAGTCATATCTCTTAAATTTAAAATCTTTTTGAATTGATCATCACTTAAAATATGCTGTTCTTTAATTAAATCCAAAATTGATTTATTTTCTCTCACAGCTATTTTAGTTAGTTCAGCAGTTTTGGCATAACCGATGACAGGACTGATTGCCGTTGCAATTTGCGAAGTGAGCCCGGCATACTTTTCACATTGCTCAACGTTTGCTTCTATTCCTTTTATGCACAATTCGCGGATGGAGCGAAGAGCGTTGCTCATGATATGAGTGGACTCTAATGCCACTTGGGCCATCACGGGCATCATAACGTTGAGTTCGAGCTGTCCCGCCTGAATTGCATATGACATCGCGCTGTCATTACCTAAAACCTTGAAGAAAACCTGATTACCCATTTCGAGTATCGAAGGATTTACTTTCCCCGGCATAATACTGGAACCCGGTTGTGTTGAAGGTAGATGAATTTCTCCCAACCCGGTACTCGGTCCTGAACTAAGCAATCGCAAATCATTCATGATGCGAATGAGTTCAAGTGCACAAGCACGTAGTGCATTTGAATAAATCATCATCGGAAGTTGAGATTGAGTTGTTTCAAACATATTTTTTGTGAGTTTTAATCCTTCATCTTGAAAAAGGTTTCGCAGTTCTTCGATGATGTATTCGCGATAACCATGAGGAACATTGAGACCGCTTCCAACGGCTGATCCACCGATTCCCAACGTGTGAAGTTGGGCCTGAGCATGAACGACTAGATCGTGAAGATGATCGATAACAACTTTGTATCCAGAAAATTCCTGGCCCAAGCGAATCGGAACAGCATCTTGCAAATGTGTACGACCAGCTTTGATGACATTATCAAATTCGCTTGCTTTAGAACTGAGAGCAGCAGAAAAAAGTGAGAGTTCGCTTACAAGCTTGCGGGAGAGTGTGAGCGTTGCTAATCTCATGACTGTCGGATAAGTATCATTTGTACTTTGAGACATGTTCACATGATCGTTAGGATTAATTGTTTTATAGCTTCCCAATTTTTCACCAAGAAGTTCACTGGCCTTATTGGCAATGACTTCATTAGCATTCATATTTTGTGAAGTTCCCGCACCGGCCTGATAAGCATCAATGATAAAATATTTATCAGGATGTTTGCTGAAATCGATTTTTAAAAGTTCATCGACGGCCTTAACAATGATTTTAGATTTTTCTTCTTCTAATACTCCGGCCTTGAAATTGGCAATGGCCGCAGCTTTTTTTAAAAGTAGATAACCATGAATAAGTTCAGGATGAATTTGTGTTCCACTGATGGCGAAATTTTTGGAAGCACGAAAAGATTGAATACCGTAATAAACGTTTTCGGGTATTTCCAATTCGCCAAGGCTGTCTTTTTCTATTCTCATAATTTTTTTCCTGTTGTCGTACTAAAAGATATTTTCAGCGAATCTTCTTTTTAATTCAAAGTGAAAATAGCGAAAGTGTTGATAGCTTTTATGAATAGATAGAATTTCTTAAATATATTTAAAGAGAATTTTCTCCTTTGTTATCGTGATTGAGGCGTTAAAAAGGAGTAGAGGATGATCAAGTTATTGGCCTTTGCGGGAAGCACTCGCACGGACTCTTACAATAAAAAACTAATCAAGATAGCAGTCAATGCTGCACGGTCTGCAGGAGCAGAGGTCACGCTGATCGATCTTCGGGACTATCCTCTTCCAGTCTACGATGGCGATTTGGAAAAGAATGAAGGGATGCCTCAAAACGGAAGAAAGTTAAAAGAACTCTTTTTTGAACACCATGGGCTGATGCTTTCTCTTCCGGAATACAATCGTTCGATGAGTGGAGTTTTTAAAAATACAATTGACTGGATTTCACGTCAGGAAAAAGGTGAAGAAGATTTAAAAGCATTCAATGGAAAAATTGCTGGTCTAATGAGCGCTTCGCCCGGTCCTTTAGGTGGATTGCGCGGCCTTATTCACGCAAGGGCCATGCTTGAAAATATCAATGTGATGGTGATTCCCGAACAAGTCTCAATCAGTAAGGCGCATGAAGCTTTTGAAAATGAAATGCTTAAGGACGAAAAGCAAAAAAAATCTGTCGATAAACTGGCCGCGGATTTAGTGGACTTCACTAAGCGCTTGCGTGAATCACACTAGTGGAAGGGACTCATTTTTATAGTTATGCTTTACTCTTTTTTTATATCGGAGAGCGAATGATAGAACTCGTTCTTAACCAAATTAATTTGCGGTTTATGATCAGCAAATATCTTGTGACACTCTATTCTCCAAGTGAATCAATGCAAATGCGCCTTTTTAATTTTTTATGGATTCTGGCCTTGATTGCAGAAACTTACTGGCACGGAGAAATGATCGGTGGTGCTTTTTTTTATTTTGCTTTTGTTTTTTTGGTGTTTGCTCAAATTCTCCGTTGGTACACCATTTTTACTCTCGGTTCTTTTTGGTCGATGGATGTTTACCAAATGAAGGAACATCCGATTGTGACGAGTGGTCCTTATCTCTATATCCGCCATCCAAATTATTTAGCGACGATGATTGAATTTTTTTTCGTCCCTTTTATTCTTGGATGTCCAATTACTCTTTTTGTTGGATTCTCTTTGAACTACTTTCTTCTTCAAAGGAGAATTGTTATGGAGGAAGAATGTTTGATTCAACAATCAAAAAAGAATTATCAAAATCATTTTTTCGAAAAAAATAAATTTTTACCATACTCTTTTCATAGACAAAAATTATAAGAATGATGTTTGTCATGCATAATTGCCCTTTGAGAAAGCCTCTAGTAAATTGAATGAGGGCAATTTCAGAGGGGGAATTAAATGAAAAAACTTATCGCATCGGCAACCATCATTCTAACGTTTGCATGGCAATCTGTTTTTGCCTGCACGATTTTTTCTCTTTATCCCGATAATGGGGAACACTGGATCGGGCGCACGTTTGATTGGGCCTATGGGCATGGTTTCGTATACACCAATAAAAGAAACGTCACTAAGACAAGCTTGAAACTTCTTCCAACGGATGTGACGAGTTCGTGGACATCAAAATATGGTAGTGTCACTTTCAATCAGTTTGGAAAAGAATTTCCGACTGGAGGAATGAACGAGACCGGACTCATGATTGATGCTCTTGAATTATTGTCTTCGACATTTCCAGTGGCAGACACACGTCCTTCTTTTAATGAACTCCAATTTATCCAATACGTCCTCGATAATTTTAAATCAGTAGAAGAGGTCAATGCCGCTCTTCCCAATCTTCGTCTGGCACCAGTTGGATCAAAACTGCATTACTTTACATGCGATATCAATCACTGCATGACGATTGAATATTTGAACGGAACTGTAGTGACTCATATCGAAGGTAATCTTCCGATCTCAGGACTGGCCAACAATACTTACGATGAATCACTTAATTACGCCAAAGACTTCGTGACATTCGGTGGAACGAAACCGGTTGTTTTGGAATCAAAAGAATCACTGAACCGCTTTGTTCGCTCAAACTACAATGCTAAAACGATCAATAAATCTGAAGACAAAATCAAAACACTTTTTGCTTTTTTAGATGACGTTGGATCAGTGAATAATCGCTGGCAAATTATTTACAATCAAACAGCGAAGGTGATTACCTTCAGAACAAAAACACAATTCGATAAACAAAGAGTTGTTGCTTTGAATGATTTCAATTTCGATTGTCATTCAGATGTTCAATACTTTGATCTCGACAGCGAACTCGGAGGATCAATCAATGACGATTTCAAAACGTTTGATCCAAATGCGAATTATGCTGTTATTAAAAAGTCTGTGGATATGCAGAAACTTCCGGACGCTCTTGCAGGAAGACTCGCGATTTATCCTAACGAGACAAAGTGTAATTAATTAAGCGAATTCAAAATATCTTTGATTAAATTTTTTAGCCCTGGATAATTTTTTATCGTTCGATGATAAAGAATATAAAATTGAGTCTTGGGCAATTCTTTAGAGTGAATCGGAACAGTATTCACTCTCGAATCAATCGTGAATGAAGTAGGGAGGATTCCCCATCCTTGTCCTGATTCAAGAATTTTAATGAAGGCCAGCCAGTCTCTTAATTTGTAAGCCGTTTTCAAATCTTTAAGTTGAAGTTTAAAATGCGAGAGTGCTATTTCAGTCTGCGCGAAACTTTCCATGTTCAAAATATAATTTTTATTTTTGAGAGTGGTCTCAAGTCCCTTTGAATCAACTTCGTTCTGCCATTTTTTCGGATAGACGAGAGCAAAGGTATCCGAATACCATTTGACGGCAATGACATCGGAAGAATTGGGAGCCTCTCTGCTGATCGCGATGTCGATTTCTCTTTTAAGTAATCTTTTGATGGCCTCATCGGATCTGTAATAAAAAATTTCAAGTTGCCCTTCGAATTGAATGCGGTTGCAAATGCGATAGTAAATTTCGTTATTGACTCCGAAGCGGAGTACGACATCTTTAACTTCCGTACTCAGAAATTTCGAGGAACGAAGAAGATCATCCAGGTTTCTTAAATGCAAACTCGATTGTTTGTAAAACTCCTGTCCGAATTCAGTGAGAACTTTTCTTTTCCCTTCTCTGATAAATAATTTTTTCGGAAGAAATGATTCTAGTTTGTTGAGATGTTGAGTAATCGCTGGTTGGGTCAGTTTGAGTTTAGTTGCAGTTTCTTCAACGCCGGAACTTTCCGCAAACGTGACAAATGATTTTATCCACTCAAGATCGATTTTCTCTAACATTCATTACCTCATAGAATCTTTTATATATAAATATATTTATACAAGAAACTATTTTATTTATTTTAATTTTATATGAGTTGGGTCTATAACGGCCACAATAAAAAGGACACCGGCCTCGGCCGCAAGGAGATAGTAATGAAAGCAGTAATTTTATTTTCAACTTTATTAATTTCAATAGTTACATTTGCCAGCGATGCTGGAAACCTTCCAGTATCTTGTAGAAAAGCAGTGTACGATCGCATGGATGAACAAGGAATTGAGGCTGAAGTATGGGGAAGTTTCACAAACGTAAACTACGTTCATCGCGATCTAAAAAATCCTAATGGAACGATTGTAACTGGAGTTGCGTTTTACAAAATTACAAATGCATACGGAGACACATACTTAGTTGAAGTTGATGGAAATCAAAATCCTGAAATTTGTACAGTTGTAAAATAAGCTAAAACGAAATTTTTTATTCAAAGAATGATGCCTAGGGAGACTGTGAATTTCTCCCTAGTATTATCTACAACCGAATTGTTTAGTGTAATCTTAAATCTGAATCCAATACCGAGTTGAATTCACAAGTCGATTCATCGACATCAAAAAATTCCACATTATCGGATGAATATCCACCGTCCTCAAAGTGCACAAATACGGCATATTGCTGATTGAAACAAGAAATCGGTCCTGTAACCTGACCTCCAGTTTCTTGCATGTGTTTTTCTAAAATCTGAGCACACTTTGGGGCATTATCTGCAGCGAGCGTACAAGTTTTAGCATTTACATGATTTATTAATAGAAAATTTACTACAAGAAGAAGACATTTCTTCATACGAACCTCCTGACTTTAAGTCGATCTATGGAGGTTTCTTTCATTCTTAGGCTCTCACAAAGCTAGACGGGAAAGAACCCATTAAAGAATTCTAGCTTCAACACCTAAGTTCAAATAAGTCTGTATCACCGATAAACAAGATATCCTAGAATTTTTCTTTTTGATGAATTTTTTTCAGTCAGTGATCAATCGATAGAAAATGGGAAAGAATGGCGCCAGGGACGGAAATGTATGTGATTGATTAAAAGATGAATTCAAAAGATGGTGCCCAGGGACGGAATCGAACCGCCGACACAGGGATTTTCAGTCCCTTGCTCTACCGACTGAGCTACCTGGGCAAGACCATTTTTTGGAGTCTAAAAAGTAATGCATTAAACCTCTTCCGTCAAACATTTTTCTTAAAAAAATCTTATAGATCGCTCCTTACTTCTTCATAAAGTTTTCAGATTCCAATAAAAAAAATGTATTTGTGCGATTGTTGCTTCGTTCGTACATTACGCCGAAAGGAGAATTACTTATGAAAACTTTATTAGCGCTCAGTTTTGCTCTTTCTTTTTCTTCTGTCTTCGCAGACACATTCGAGATCCCGAAAGATATTTTAGATCGTCACGTGAAGGCTTGTCCGGAATTTACTGAACCCGGAAGAGGCGAGTATTTGACGAGAGAAAAATACACTTTGCCCGGATCAGAATATTCAAAAGAATCGCGAACACTTTATCTTTTAGGTTGTGAAATGTACGCATACAACTCGCGCGAGAAAGCGTATATCGTGACTCCTTATGAAACGATTGATATCTCAGTCGCAGAGATCGATGGTAAGGGCTCTATTACGGCAACAAACGATTTAATGGGTGCAGGTTTTGATCAGGACACACTTACACTTGGAACGTTCCAACTGGGGCGTGGAATGGGGGATTGCGGAAGTGCTGCCAGCTATAAATACGATCCAATGTATGAAAGATTTATTCTTGTCGAAGCAAGGCTCAAAGAAGAATGTGACGGACAGGAAACGGACTGGC
Organism: uncultured Bacteriovoracaceae bacterium; assembly: GCA_966211875.1. Classification (GTDB taxonomy): domain Bacteria; phylum Bdellovibrionota; class Bacteriovoracia; order Bacteriovoracales; family Bacteriovoracaceae; genus Bacteriovorax. The sequence continues at coordinate 169,782 of CBIHNP010000007.1, read as the reverse complement.
CGATTATCTACAAAAAGTAATTTCTTTTTGTTATAACTGGTCTCATGAAAATTCAAAAGATCACTCTCGATTATCAAAATGAACAAACAAATGCTCTCGTTTTTCTTCCGGATATGGATAGGGAAAACGAGGGCCATATCAAATCAACATTCGCGATTCTCACTCACGGTTATACCAGCGATAAAAGTTCAATCATCAACTGGCCGATTCGTTTGGCAGAGGCCGGTGTTTCATGTTTGCTCTTTGATATTCCAGGACACTATTTAGGAAATTATTCAGAAGTGCGCGACTTCGATTATTTTAAAGAGCATGCTCATGAACTTTTTTTATCAGCGTTTAAAAAACTCGAAGAAAATTTCATTGAAGAATTTCCGCTTTATGGACATCTCCTGGAAAAAGATCAATTAAAACTTATTCTCGGTGGACATTCATTGGGAGCGATGCTCTCGCTTAAAGCACTCATGCTTCCTGCTTTTTCTCAATATGAGAAACGCGCACTCGCTGTTGGATTAGGAATGGCCCCTAAAGCTGTCGTTCATCTTTTTGATACGCCATTTTACAAAAGCACTCTCAACGTTCGCGAGCAACTTGTTTCACCGGAGCTTCGTCCAGACAATGTTTTTCCCTGGATCAAAGAAGAAAAAGAAACTTTAAATATTACAGGACAACACATTCACTTGATCACGGGAGTAGATGATCTCGTTGTTGGTGAAGATGGAATGGAACGATTTGCAGAAAGTTTAATCGCAAAGAAAAATACAGTGACGTTTGAAAAGCCGACGAAGCTCCCTCATCAGGAACCGCAATTGGCCGCTCCTCACGTAAAGAAGTATTTGAAGACCATTCAGTGGCTCTAACTCCTTAAAAAAACGCCAAAAAGTCAAAAAAACTAGTCAAAATGTAAAGTATAGTTGACATGAAAACCTTCGATGTATAGTTTAGTTTACATCGAGGAGTTTTTATCCCATGGGCAATTTAAAAGCTAAATTAGTGATCACCAATCAACTGCATGTCCTGCGTGCTGAGAAAAAAATCACGCAACAAGAACTTGCAGACATCGTTGGAGTCACGCGAGCAACCGTCAATGCTCTCGAAAAAGGAAATTACAATCCTTCGCTGGAGCTCGCTTTTCGTTTGAGTATGTATTTTGAAAAAAGTATTCACGATTTATTTCGTGTGGAGGATTATCATGAGTTCTAGTCTGAATCGTTTTGATCGTTATTCGTTTTATTATTTAATCGGTCTCTCACCAGTCATTATCGGTTTCATGGTGTGGGCCGTGGCCACAGATTTTAAAGATCCGACGCCTGATACTTTGGGATGGAACTTATTCGGGTATGTTTTTATCGCCTGGGTTTTGAGTTTAATTTATATCGTGACAAAAATGCTTTTTAGCAAGCGAGTGAGAGATGCCTTAATGACGAAGCTGGCAGGAATGAAAGAACGTGACGAGCGCGAAAGTGTTGTTGCCGGTGACGCTGCTAAATTTTCTTTTTTGTCGACACTTGCTCTTCTTATTTTCTTTTTTATTTTTACTGCTTCGAATGTGACAGTGAAAAAACATCCGCTCGATACAAATAATAAACGTGGCTCGGTTGCGATTGGTTTCGGCTTTCATGCTGTTGATGAACACGCTCTCGTTCATACGGTGAAAGGCGATGAACATGAATACGACTACAAAGGAATTCCTCTAACTAAACCTGTAATGATATTACTCATGATCTTTTGGCAAGTGGGAAGCTACCATTTAATTGCGAGAAGAGAGCTGCGTGAGTAGAGAAAAGATTCGGGCCTTGTCTTCTCCTTTAAAAAAGTTAAAGGCCCGAACTTTCCTTATTATGGATTGTCAGGCATAAACCTGTACAAATTCTGGTTCAACTTGTGGTTCGAGTGAACGTGAAATAATCAAATATCCTTTGTGATTTTTTTTTGTATCGTAACTAGGATTGATGAGCATATGAGAAAGTAGTAATTTTCCATTTCTATTTTTTCTCATTCCTTCATCTTCATAAAGACCGTTCACTAAAGCATTATTCAAAATACTTTTAAATTCCAAAGCAGTATAAGAATTGTCCGGATAGAGGGCTGAAAAATGAAGGCCTGTAATTTCTAAAGAATCGTATCCCCAAATTCTCTGCGCTCCTTTATCCCACGTCTGAATATTGCCGTTTTTATCGAGGAAGATAATCGAATAAGCTTGAATAACATCAGTTGATTTCGCTTTCTGTTGGTTCAACACTTTTGTATTCGTTTTGATTGAACCGAATTCGTGAAAATAATGAGTGATAAGAAGGTAAGTCGCTCCGATCATGGCCATGCTGATAATGAGTGATTCAATCCCAAATGAATCCCTTGTGCTAAGATAAATCAATGACCCCAGTGAAGTGGCAACGAAGATTTCGATCAAACGCTGTGTATAGTGCGATTTCATAATCAACTCCATGAAACTTTCCTTCATGAAGTTATTAGATACTAATTATTTAAAGCGAATATGGGGCTTTTGTCGGGATTTCTTAATATATAAGAATTAATGGCCTTCAAACGTGCAAAGGGCGAAAACCTTGTGTCCCATTTTAGTGATTTTTTGAGCACCACCAAGTTCAGGCAAATCGACAACAAAAGCAGTCTCATAAATTTTTCCACCAACTTTCTCAATGAGAGTGATGGCCCCAATAGCAGTTCCACCTGTAGCAATGAGATCGTCGATAAGAAGTATGTTCGCGCCTTTTGAGATCGCGTCTTCGTGAATTTCAATTGTATCTGAACCGTATTCGAGGTCGTAACTTTGAGTGATTGTCTTGCCTGGAAGTTTTCCTTTTTTACGAACGGGAATGAAACCTTTTCCAAGAGCAAAAGCGAGAGCTGAACCAAGGATGAAACCGCGGGCCTCAATACCTGCGATATAATCAATCGGTGCATTTTTATATTTTTCGACGAGAAGGTTGATTGTTGTTTTGAATCCTTCCGGGTCTTTTAAGAGAGTGGTGATATCGCGAAACATGATTCCTTCCTTAGGGTAGTGAGGAATTGTTCTAATGAGTTTCGCGATATCGGCCATAAATCTCTCCGTAAATTACTTTTTAGCTGTTAATATAACGTCTAATTCAACATCATCATTGATCATTTTGTCACCTAGACCTTGGAAAAATTTTCCAGATCCGTACTTAATGTCGTATTTTGTTCTGTCGAATACTACTTTTGCAGTTGCTTTTTCTTTTGTTGCAACAGCATCAAAAGTTACAGGAGCAGTTTTACCTTTAATTGTAAGATCTCCAGTTACTTTGTAAGTATCAGCTGCTTTTTCTTTCTTTACAGATTTGATCACAACTTTTGCAGTCTTGTGGTTAGCAACATCGAAGAAATCCGGGCTTGAAAGATGGCCAAGAAGTTTTCCAAGCATTTCTTTATCAGAAAGATCTGTGTTTGTGATTGTTGTCATATCAGTTTCGAATTCTCCACCCGTAAGAGCGTTTTTATCGAAGTTAAGGTGACCGTTCGCAAGCTTTACTTCACCAGTGTGTTGACCAGTTACTTTTTTTCCTGTCCAAACGATTTTTGAAGTTGCTGGATCAATTTCAACTTTTTCAGTTTTAGCTGCAGCTGCGAAAGCAGAGATTGAAGAGAAAGCAAGAGTAGCAATTAATAAATTCTTAATCATAGTATCCTCCGGTTGTTAAGAAATTCTCATTTTCATTTGATGATAAAAATATTAGCTTAGGTTCATATAAAAACAAATTATAATTAATCTATTAACTGTATAAGTTAAGTTTATTATGATTTTGGTGTCTGAAAGTTCCTTCCAGGGAACCATGATCAAAATAGGAGTTGCCATGACATTAGAACAGATTTTTACAATTGAGGCCATTGTGAATCATGGAAGTTTTAAAGCAGCAGCTGATTTTCTTCATAAAAGCCAACCGTCTATCAGCATGGCCGTTAAAAAGCTCGAAGAAGAATATCAAGTAACTTTGTTCTCTCGAGATGAGTATCGTCCGACACTCACGAATGAAGGACGAATTTTTTATGAAAAGGCCCGCGCCGTTTTGAAAGAATTTCGTGAACTCGAATCAACAGCTATACAAATGAATCGCGGAGAAGAAGTAGAACTTCGTATCAGTATCGATGCCGTGAGCCCCGTATCGCTCATTTTAAAGTTCTTAAAACGTTTTTTTACCAATCACCCTAATACGAAGCTCATGTTGTCTTTTGAGGTCTTAAACGGCACGCTGGAGCGTTTAATCGATGGAGAGGTGGACTTCGCTATTACTCCGATGATGGAAGGCGAATGGGACGTTGAGACTTTGTTGCTCACTAAGACGCAAATGATTCCTGTCATGCGCGCGGATTTGATCAAAGATAAAAAAGTCACAGACACCGTTCTCAGAGAATACAATCAAATCATTCTTGCGGATTCAGCGAGACGAGTGAAAAAAGTTTCCACGGGAATTTTAGAGGGAGGAAAGAGTGTGACTCTCTCGGAAATTTCGTTCAAGAAAGAAATGATTCTTCAAGGTCTCGGTTGGGGAGGACTTCCTCTCGAGATGATCAAGAATGAACTCGCTAAAAAAATTCTCGTGCCGATTAAAACATCGCTTATCAAAGAACGATCGATGGAAATTTTTCTCGTGCGAGATAAGAAAAAAGCTATGGGTCCTGTTGCAAAAGAATTGTGGGGAAAAATAAGTTGTGAATTGGTGAAGTGAAGTGTGGGGAAATAAAATCGACGCTTTCAAAATCCATTTTTAAACGTCGACTATCTTCGTGTAATCCGTTTGTCTCTATGGATAAAATTCTAAGGGCCGAATGCACTTTTTAGTAGCTCTTTTTTCTTACAATTCATTACTATTTTCTAACATTTACAGGTCCCTTACTGCAAGTAGCTGTAAATGCTCCTAGGGGCAAAAGTGATACTCTAAGGAAAGATTCAACTACTCCTAAAAAAAATGAGAAGAGAAAATTTTTTTAAACAAATTAGGTAGAAACTGATAAGCAACAGTATTAAGAACACTAGTCGAAAGAAGTTAGTTTGATTATAACAAGCACACAGAAAATTTATTACAGATACAGAGAAAGAGAATGAAAAAGCACAACGGCGAATCCATCAGAATTTTTAAGAATCCAATTCTTGAAGCGTGTACACATGTTCATCCAATCGTTCCGCTTGTCCTGTGGGTTCCCATCATTTCTTATCTTCTTTATAGAGGAGCAACAGTAAAAGGTGTAACTGGAATTGAGTTCGTAGGACTTTTCATCTTCGGTATGCTGCTTTGGACTTTCACAGAATACATTCTTCATCGTTACGTTTTTCATTGGGACGCTAAAAGCCGCGCAGGAAAATATTTTGTTTTCCTTTTTCACGGCCTTCACCACGATGATCCTCAAGATCCAACTCGTTTAGTAATGCCACCAGTGCCAGCACTTTTGATCTACGCGATTCTTTGGAATCTTTTTGGATTAATGTTTCCGGAAAAATATCTCGGCGTGATTATGGCCTTCTTCATGGTGGGCTATCTTTGTTACGATTATATTCACTATGCCACTCACCACTTTCCAATGACGTCGAAAGTAGGGCGCTACCTTCGCAAGTATCATCTTCAACATCATTACTCAGGTGAAAAAGGGAAGTATGGCGTGAGTTCGCCAATCTGGGATTATGTTTTTAGAACTGTCACTGGACCTAAAGAAACACATTAAAAATAAAAAAGCCCTCATTGCGAGGGCTTTTTTTTATTAGAATTTTACTTGAGATTCTTTTTCGTTGATACAATCGTTAACTGAAGAATAGAAATCGTCAGTAAGTGAGAATTTGCTTTCTACGATTTGAGCAATTTCTTTGATGTTTTCAAAACGACAGATTTGTTCTGTTGAATACGTTTTTGATTTTTCATCTTCTTCTCTGATGAATTGAAAATTAAGTTCGCAAACGTGAGTTGTTTTATCACAAGCAAAATCGTTAAAACGATAGTTGAAATCACCTTCACACCATGTATCACCGCAAACGTTATCGATCATACGAACGATATTTTTTCTTTCTGTTGTTGATAAAAAGTCTGCCGGTTTTTGATCGAAAGCATGTGCTGTTGAAGTGATAAGAAAAGCTGCTGCTAAAAAATGTTTCATATATTTTGTCCTATTTAAAAAAATGGGGAAATTATTTAGACATTTTTTATATAAAAAGGCTGATCTTGGACAGGATATTATGAGCAAGTTTGCTATCTAATATTTAGATATTATAGCCAGTGACGTTTTTGATAGTCAGCGAGCGTGACGGCCACTGTTTCTTTCAAGTCATAACGATAGTTTTGCCCCAGAACCTTACGTGTTCGTTCAGAATCGCATGTCCATGCAGATGCTTTCAGTTCGTAAATCTTGTCCGGAGTGAGGCGCACGTTGTGATGAAAAAATTTGTTGAGAAAATTCAGCAAGAAGCTGGCAATCCTGATGAGGAAAAACGGAAGCGGCAAATAGACGATGAAGGAGAGTCGCATCTGCTTTTTAATTTCTTCGATGAGTTCTTTGAACGTCACAATTCGCTCGTTGGCGCTGTAGACGAGAAGGGCCTCATCACTTGTCATGAGACGAGTAATCGTTTCAATTAAGTCGTACACGCAAACGAAACTATATTCTTTAATTTTTGAATCGAGTCCGGGAAGAACGATCACGCGCGACTTCACCATTTTAAAAATGTCGAGAACGGCCACGTCGCCTGGCCCGATAATCATCGGTGGGCGAATGATGGAAGTTTTCCACGATTTCGGTGCTGATTCTTTGACAACATTTTCCGCTGCTTTTTTTGAACGACCGTATTCACTCACAGGAAAATCGATTTGCGTTTCATCTTTTTTTTCTCCGAAATTCACCGGGCCTGCGGCCGCGAGGGAAGAAATGAGAATGAATTTTAATCGCTCTGGATATTTTGCTTTCAAAGCATTTACTAAATATTTTGTTCCCGTGACATTCACTTGCGTGAATTCATCGTGATTGTAAGCGTGAACGATTCCGGCAGTGTGAACACATACATCGAGATCCGCTGGAAGTTTTTCTGTCCATGAAAGGCGTTCTAAATTCAAATCGCCTTGAACGAGAATGAAATTTGGATGCGAGACACTCATTTTAGAAGGCGTGCGGACGAGACCATAAACCGTGTGACCGTCGTTTAATAATTTTTGTGTGAGGTGTGTACCGACAAATCCACTGGCACCAGTGATTAAAATTTTCATACGTGGCGATTTCCTAACATCACAATTTCAGCAAAAAAGATCAACCAAAGAGTCACGAGGATAAAAGCACTCGTCGCAAAAGCATAAAAACGGTGGATGACTTTGTTGTGAGTGCAATGGATAAAGCTATGAGCGTATCTCGCAGCGACGTAGCCCCACATGAGATAAAGATACAGTGGACGCCAGATATTCAGAATAAGAAGAAGACAAACGAGAAGATAGAACAGAACGGGAGCTTCAAAAAGATTTTTAAAGTTATCTGAAGCTTTTACGTTTTCTAAATTCTCTCGACCTTTTGATGTAGCAAAAACACTCATGCGAAGTTTTCGCGCTTTCATTTCAGAAACGCGATCATAAAAGAGTTTTCCAAACACGATAAACGTGAGGAAAACCATAGCGAAAACTGGGAAAAAATAATTATAACTGTCGTTCATAGAGGCGGTAACGTTTGTAAGCTTCTCCACTCATGCGGATAAGTGGTTTATTCATTTCCACGTTTGTTTCAAGAATCCAGCTCATCTCAACATCAACGATGCCTGGATTATGTTTTCTCATGGAAATTTGATTGTATTTGTAGAGGAGAGTTTCCAATCCCATTTTACGGAATTCCTTTTTGATCCCCATTGTAATTACGCGCGCACGTGTGATGCGTTTTTTCGCCGTAAGAATTTTGAAGATTGCCATAGGACTTAAATTTCCACTTGGGATTTGTTTGAACACCTGATTTAAATCCGGAAGAGTAAGAATGAATCCAGCAGGAGTTCCGTTAACTTCTACGATATGGATGAGATTTGGATCGACGATCGATTTTAAATCTTTAGCAGTATGATAGAACTCTTCTTTCATCATCGGTACAAATCCCCAGTTCGCTTCCCAGGCTGAGTTGTAGATGTCGAACATGAGATCGAGTTCCTCTGTCCACTTTTTTAAATTTACATTTCTGATTGTGATCTTTTCTTTTTTCTCCGTTCTTTCCGCAATATCTAAAATGATCTTTGGCATTTGAAAAGGCGATTTAAAATTGTAGGCGAGCAGATCCATCGCTTTACTATAATTAAATTTCTCGAGCTGTTTGTTGTAGTACTCAGGGTTGTACGTCATCATGATTTGAGGAGCATCGTCGTAGCGATCAACCAAGAATCCACATTCATAATTTGTTCCCGGATTCATCGGCCCTTGAACGCTAGTGAGTCCTTCGGCCTTAAGAGCGCTCTCAGCTGTCTTTAGAAGAAGAGCTGCCACTTCATCGTTATCAATCGCTTCGTAAAAACCAAAATGGCCCATTTTTGTGTTTTGGTATTCGTTGTAAGAACGATTATTCACGGCCATGATTCTTCCCGCTGGTTTGCCGTCAAGATAAGCAATCCAACATTTCACTGTCGCCGTTTTATAGAAAGGGTGTTTCTTTTGATTAAGGAGATCCTTCACCGCCATTTTTAGAGGGGGAACCCAATGTGGATCGTTTTTATAAATTGACCATGGAAGGTCGACGAATTCTTTTAAATCTTTTTTGTTAGTGAGAAAGATTTCTCTGATAGTTACAGACATCGTTAAGATCTCCAAATAGTAATTTTTTTGGAGATCTTAGCTTAGTAGGTTGAATTAGTGAATAGAAGATGGGATTTCGAAAACTTTTTTAGCTTCAGCGAAGACTTGTAAGACTGTCGCAAGATCTTCTTTATTGTGTGCGGCCATGTAACTTGTTCTGATCAAGGCTTCTCCCTTAGGAACAGCTGGTGGAAGAACTGGAGTACAGAATACGCCATGGTTTTCGAGGAACTTCGTCATCTGAAGTGCTTTCATATCATCTCCAACAAAAATCGGGATGATTGGAGTTTGTGAACCGTATGTGTAGAAACCTAATTCTTTGAAACCGTTTCTCATGAAAGCTACGTTGTCCCAAAGGTTGTTCAAGATTGATGGATCAGTTGTCACCATATCGATACAAGCTGAAACTGTTGCCACAGCTGCCGGTGGCATTGAAGCTGAGAACATGAATGAGCGAGCCGTGTGACGGATATAATCAATGGCTTCATGAGTTCCAGAAATAACACCACCAATAGTAGCGAAAGATTTCGAGAATGTTCCCATGTTGAAATCAACTTCTTTTGCAAGATCAAAGTGGTGCATAGTCCCGCGACCTTGAGGTCCCATAACTCCCAAACCGTGAGCGTCGTCAACGTAAACGTAAGCGCCGTATTTTTTAGCAAGAGCTACAACTTCCGGCAGTTTCATCACATCACCAGTCATTGAGAATACACCGTCAGCTACGATGATCACGCGATTGAAGCGTGAGATATTACTTTCCAGCAATTCTTCAAGTGAAGACATGTCGTTGTGTTTGTATTTGAAAGTCGTTCCAAGAGCGAGTCTTGAAGAATCGATGATAGAAGCGTGGTTTTCAGAGTCAAAAAGCATTAAATCTTTTGGACCGCAAAGAGCAGAAAGGGCTCCGAGGTTTGCTTGCATACCAGTTGAGAAAACGATAGCAGCTTCATGGCCTAAGTAGTTTGCGATTTTGATATCAAGTTCTTCGTGAAGATTAAGGTTACCATTTAAAAAACGAGAACCAGTACAACCTGTACCGTATTTTTCGATTGCTTTAATTGCTGCTTCTTGAACGTATGGGTGGTGAGTAAGTCCTAAGTAGTTATTAGAACCGATCATGATTTGCTTCTTACCTTTTACAGTAACTGTAGAAGCTTGAGTTTCTTCAATTGCTCTGAAAAAGGGATAAAGATCGTTTTCACGAATTAAGTTTGCACGCTCAATGAGCTTATTACTAAATGGGGTCTTGGCCATCTTTTTATCTCTGCTTGTAGTTTCCATAAGACTTGGAAAAGTACTCTTAAGACCCCCTTTCGTCAATAAAATAGGCCCGGTATGAAAATTCTATGTAGAATTTAAGTCGTTAAAAGTCCTGGATTAATTAAACAGAAACTAAGTGGGATCAGGCTTTTTGGCAAGGATGGTATCGAATTTTTTCTTCATTTCTTCCCCGCGGGCTTCGGTTGAGATTTTGATGTAAAGCTCATCCTCAGTTTTTCTCGGCAGGTCTTTGAAGGCGATCCCGATTTTTACACGGCCACTCGATTTGCCGTCCTCATCAGGGATGGGAATTTGAACGGCGATTTGGGCCAGTGGAACATAATAGTTTTTGCGGTCGAAACGCAGAGTGCATTCTTTAAAGAGTTTTCCTTTAGCAAAGCGTTCGAGGTCCGATTGTTCGACAATAAAACTCGTTCCCCCGGTTGAAATATCGAGAGCGTCGAAGACCTGCTCATCAATCTTGAACTGAATAGGAATAACATCGCTCGCGTTCAGACGGAAATTTCCGCGTTGTTGGCTGCGATAAATTTCTTGCTGAATTTCTAATGAATAGGTCAGATCTTCAGGATGAAATTTTAAACGGCCGCCGGTAAAATAATTAATTTTATCTTCAACCGGAACTTTGATCAGGACTTGTTTACCGGCCTTGAGTGATCCGGTGATCTTGGTTACCAGTTTGCCCGTTGGTTGTAGTTTGATAATTTTAGGATTCGGATAGTAGTCGATGGCCTTGTAGAGTTCGGCCTCATCTTCTGATTCACCTTTTTCCCAAACTGTCAGCGGCTCGGACTCTTCCAAGCTACACTGCATGAGAATAGTCTCAGCAAATTCCTCAGGAGTTACTTCCTGAAAATAATGTCTCTTATTTGGATCCTTTTTCTCTGTCATGTCCCTATATTCGGTACTTGGCCTAAAGGACTTTAATAGAACCTTATTTTTTTAAGACTTTGGGCCTTCGGTTGGGGTAAGATGGGCCACCATGAATACTTTTAATCTCGATAAAATGGATACGGAATTAGTCGATGGTGTGGCCCACTACCGATTGGGACCAGCAGGTGAGACCCTCGTCCTCAATTCTCTTATTGGAAAGCCTTTAAAGATCGTTTTTAAGCAGGAAATTAACTGCACGAACTGTCAGAAGCCTGTGAAGAAGGCCTATGCCGGCGGGTACTGTTATCCATGCTCTTTAAAGCTCGCTGAATGCGATATGTGCATTCTCAAGCCTGAGCTTTGTCATTTTGCCAAAGGAACATGCCGCGAACCTTCTTGGGGAGAAGCGAATTGTATGATTCCGCATTACGTGTATCTTGCGAACTCATCGGGACTCAAAGTGGGAATCACACGTGCCACGCAAATTCCTACTCGTTGGATTGATCAAGGAGCTGTTGCGGGTCTTCCGATTATGAAAGTGAGTTCTCGTTATCAATCCGGAGTTTTTGAAAAATTATTTGCCAGCGAGTTGGCAGATAAAACGGATTGGAGAAAAATGCTCAAAGGTGGAGTTGAAGAAATCGATCTCGAAAGTAAGAGAGACGAATTGTTTGAACTCTTCGGCGAAGATCTCGACAGGATGGAAGGCGACTTCGGTGCCAACCAGATTGAAATTTTAGAACGCGAACAAATTACCTCGATTCAATATCCGGTCTTGCAATACCCTGAAAAAGTCTCATCATTTTCGCTCGATAAAAATGCAGAAGTGGGAGGCATTCTCCAGGGAATCAAAGGGCAGTACCTGATTTTTGATACGGGCGTAATCAATATAAGAAGTCATACCGGTTATAAAGTTGAATTAGTCTATTAGGAGATATTGAAATGAAAACGGATACACCAAAAGTTATTAAGCTTTCTGATTATAAAGCACCAGACTATTTAGTAGAGACGATTGATCTTACGTTCACTCTCGACAGCACAAAAACTCTTGTTCAGTCGAAAATGAAAATGAAAAAAAATACGCAAGACAATGCTCCTCTTGTTTTGAACGGCGAAGAGCTGGTTTTAAAATCAGTAAAAATTAACGGTGCAGCGACGACTGATTATGTTCACAACACAGAAACGCACACGCTTACGATTGCAAAAGTTCCTGCAGAATTTGTTTTAGAAATTGAAAACGAAATCAATCCTGAAGCGAACAAGACTCTCGATGGTCTTTATAAATCGGGAACGATCTTCTGTACGCAAAACGAACCGGAAGGATTCAGAAGAATTACTTTCTATGTTGATCGCCCGGACAACATGGCGAAGTTCACGACGAAAATTATCGCTGATAAAAAACTTTATCCGGTTCTTCTTTCTAACGGGAACCCGATTGCTCGCGGTGATTTAGACAATGGAAAGCACTTCGTGACTTGGGAAGACCCGTTTAAAAAACCTTCTTATCTTTACGCTCTGGTTGCTGGTGACCTCGGCGTTATTAAAGACACATTTAAAACGCGTTCAGGGCGCACTGTTGCTCTTGAAATTTACTGCGACAAAGGAAACGAGCACAAGTGTAATCACGCTATGGAGTCGCTGAAAAAATCGATGAAGTGGGACGAAGATCGTTTTGGTCTTGAGTACGATCTCGATATTTATATGATCGTTGCTGTTGATGCTTTCAACATGGGAGCGATGGAGAACAAAGGTCTTAACATTTTTAACTCCGCTTATGTTCTTGCTGATCAAAAATCAGCGACAGATACAAACTTCTACGGAATTGAATCTGTTATCGGCCACGAATACTTTCACAACTGGACAGGGAACAGAATTACTTGTCGCGACTGGTTCCAGTTGACATTGAAAGAAGGTCTCACTGTTTTCCGCGATCAGGAATTTTCTGCGGACATGAACTCAAGAAACGTAGAACGCATTCAATCGGTCATGGGTCTTCGTGCTTCTCAATTCGCTGAGGATGCAGGGCCGACTTCTCACCCGATTAAACCTTCAACATATATCGAAATTAATAACTTCTATACAGCGACTATTTATGAAAAAGGAGCGGAAGTTATTCGTATGATCCAGACTCTTTTAGGAGTGGATGGATTTAGAAAAGGGATGGACAAATATTTCGAACTTTTCGACGGGCAAGCTGTTCGCACAGAAGATTTCATTCACGCAATGAGTGTCGCGAACAATAATTTCGATTTCACACAATTTAAAAACTGGTATTCGCAAAACGGAACGCCAAAAGTAACAGCGACAACAAACTACGACGCTGCTAAAAAACAATTTAAGCTTACGCTTGAACAACATCTTCCGGAAAATACAATTCCAGGGGCACTTGCGTACCACATTCCTTTCAAAGTTGGTCTCGTAGGAGCTAACGGAAATGATCTCGTTTCTAAAACTCTCGAAATCAAAAAAATGAAAGAAGAATTCGTCTTCGATAACATCAATGAACGTCCGGTAGCATCACTCAACCGCGACTTCTCATCGCCAGTTAAATTAACAAGCGATTTAAGTTTCGATGATCAATTGTTCCTGATGGCAAACGATTCAGATTCATTCAACCGTTTTGAAGCTGCTCAAGTTGTTGCGACAAAAATCATGACTGAATTGATCGCTGATGTAAAAGCTGGGCGTTCGCTGGAATTGAATGGAAAATACGTTGAAGCTTTCGGAAAAGTTTTAAAAGATACAAAGATCGATGCTGCTTTCAAAGCGCTTTCAATGACAATTCCTTCAGAAGGAATTATGCATCAGGAACAAGCTGAGATCATGTATCCTGAAACAGAAAAAGCGCGCGACTTCATGAAAAAAGCACTCGCAAATGCTCACCATGATGAACTTGCAAAAATTTATCAATCAGTGAACACAAAAGGTGAGTACAAGCTCGATTCGAAATCTATGGGAGAACGCGATTTGAAAAACAAAGCGCTTGATCTTCTTTCGTATGCTGACAACGACAAATACAAGAAACTAGCTTACGAACAATTTACAACTGCATCGAATATGACAGACGAGATTGGAGCTCTATCAACTCTTGTGAATTCGAATTCAACTTACAAAGACGAAGCATTAAAATCGTTCTATGTTAAATGGAAGAACGAAACACTCGTCATGCAAAAATGGTTAACAGTTCAAGCGCAAGCAAGTTACGACAGCACATACGAAAACGTATTGAAGCTGGAAAACGATGCTGTTTACGATCGTACAATTCCAAATCTTGTTCGTTCGTTACTGCTGCAATTTGCAATGAACAAAATGCAATTTAACCATCCAACAGGACGCGGTTATAAATTGATCGCTGATAGAATGCTTGAACTTGATAAATTAAATCCTCAGGTCGCTTCTCGTCTGGCCTCTGCATTTAAAGACTACAAACGTCTTCCAGCGAACCTTAAAAATTTAATGAAACCGGAACTTGATCGCGTTTTAAAAACTGACGGATTGTCGAAAAACGTTTTTGAAATCGTTTCTAAGATTTTGGGCTAATCGTTTGAAAAAATCTTCACTCTTAAAATTTATGAATTTCTGGCCTCCATTTTTGGGGGCCGGCATTCGTATCGACTACATGGCCCCTGATTATCACGAAATCAAAGTGTCGATGAATCTGCATTTTTGGAATCGCAACTACGTCAACACTCACTACGGCGGCTCTCTTTATTCCATGACAGATCCGTTTTATATGTTGATGCTCATGCAGATTATGGGACGCGATTATATCATTTGGGACAAGGCCGCGAGCATTCGTTTTAAGAAACCCGGAAAGGGGAAAGTGACGGCGACGTTTTCTCTGACTCCTGAATTGATTGCCGATTACAAAGAACAGTTAAAAACGAATGAAAAAATTGAGCCGACGTTGTTGGTGAAAATTTTTGATGAAGAAAATAATACTGTGGCCGAAGTAGAGAAGGTCCTCTACATCAAGAAAAAATTATAGCGTCTTTTTTTTCAGACAATCTGCTTTTTTTAGAACAGTGAGCTTTGTTCCTTTTCCTTGAGCGAGAGGATCGGGAGCGATTATTTTGATATCGTCGATGTGTTCGACTTTTCCAATATTAAAATCCATCTGTTCATCTATTCTGATCTTAGCTTCAATCATACGATTGATATAAGGTGAGAGTTTTGCAGACTCATTAAAATCGGGTTTGAGATTAATTTCAGAGCGAGTTCCCGGATTAATAACAAATCCTGAGATCCCGTTTTTCATCGTGATTTGTGCGCGTACAAGATAGTCTCCGCAAGAAAAAGCAGATTGAGAGAACACAGAGGTAATGCATAGAGAGTAGAGAAAATTTTTTTTCATGACCTACAAATTAGAGTACAAAATCCTTACATGGATTCGCCTGAGTATTGTTCTGGCGAAGATTACTATACATACTATCGTAAAGTTTTCTTTCCTCTAATGCAATCTGATAAGCGAGGTTGTAGGTCCCATCCATCTCTTTCAATTGTTCTTGTAGTTTTTGTTTATAACCTTTGAGTTGCGGATACTGTGCAAAGATTTCTTGTTGTCTGTTTCTCGCTTTAGTGTGCATATCAATTGAAGCTGCAAACATCGCTTGAGTAGCGGCATCTCGCGCACCATTTTTTGCAACAGTCACGTTTCTGATAATCTGATCGTAATCAGTGTTGATCATTTCTCCCCATGTGAAATTCCCAGTCATTTGTTCTGATTTTCTTCCGCTCGTTCCAATCCCTACGATTTGTTCTCTGCGGTTAAGCTCAGTAGATCCCCATGAGCGAAGCATATTGATGTAACGATCCTGACTCGCTTTATAATCAGCAATGAGTCCTTTAATTTTTTTAACCTCAGGCAAGTTTTTCATCCCGGCATTTCCTACGGATTGAAGTTGGTCGAGTTTGCCCAGAAGATCGGCATATTGATTTTGACGGGCACACAATCCAACATTGCTTCCTGAAGCTTGAATATAGCTCGTCATTTTATCGCTCTTTGGATCTTTGTCGTAATAATAAAGGTAAGGAGTAATATCGGGATAAATATCTTTGTTAATGGCTACTCCAGCAGTCGTAGAGATCATTGGAAAAGAAGTATCTGCTGTTGATTTTCTTGCATCAAGGAAAACATCTTCCAAAGATTTTCCAGACTTCATTTTGGCGATGAAGTTTTTAGAAAAAGTCTCATAACCAAAATGTTGTGGGCCAGTTGAAGAGATTACACATGTATTACTGTTGGCAAGAGCAAGTGTATTTCCCGAATGACAACTGAAATCGAGAATCGCAAGTTTTACACCTTTGTTTTTCGCGAGATCGATAAGAGCTTTCATTGTATCTAAGCTCGTCGTCGTTGTTCCTGAAAGATCGTTCAGATTGGCCTGGCCAGTACTTGAACCGATCGCGATAGCGTGAGATATTTCACTTCCCTCATCGAGACGTGCGGCCCCGTGAGTATCAATCATCACCATCAATTGATCGCCAGCTTTGATCTGACCATTTGTAATTTTGTCCTGGTAACTTTTTAACAACGCTTTGTAGTTGTCTTCGTTGAATGTATTTTTTGATTGAGCATTTGAATATCTGCTCGCAAGAATGGCCTCTGTTTCAGGATGACCACCATTGAAACTGACAGAGTAATTATTCCATTTATTTTTTTGAAGGTAGCTGTCGACATCTTTTAATGTGTCGTCGAACATTGTTCCGGTCTTTTCTGTGGCCTCGCCACCACCACCAATGAGAATCAAGTTTCTGTCAGCAAAAGCACTTGTCGAAAAAAGAACGGTCGTAAACAACAAAATCAGAGGGCATTTCATAGTGGTTCTCCTATAAGATCCTCCTATTCTTACATGCTTTAGAATTTCGCTCAACGTATAGGCCCGGCCCTTGTTCTTTTTAGCGAAACAAGGGCCATTTAGATATGAAATTATAGGAACTTAAGTGGCAAAATTACAATAGAAGTGATTTACCAGTGCTCTTCAGGTCGTCACAGGCATGGGCAATTCTTTCTGTCATCATCTTCTCAGCGGCCTTCAACCATTCGCGTGGATCGTAATGCTTCTTCGAACCAACTTCACCGTCGACCTTTAAAACTTTGTCATAATTTTTTAACATGAAGTCCA
Organism: uncultured Bacteriovoracaceae bacterium; assembly: GCA_966211875.1. GTDB lineage: Bacteria > Bdellovibrionota > Bacteriovoracia > Bacteriovoracales > Bacteriovoracaceae > Bacteriovorax. The sequence goes on along the minus strand of CBIHNP010000007.1, from coordinate 152,738 downwards.
CTACAGGTCTTGTGTAGGCGTATTGAGTGTCAGTATCGATGTTCATTTTAATCACACCGTAGCCGAGTGTTTCGTGAATTTCAGAAAGTTCTGATCCAGATCCACCATGGAAAACGAGGAAGTGTTCAGCTTCAGCGCCGAACGTTTTTTTCACAGCTTCTTGTCCGTCTTTTAAAATTGTAGGACGAAGTTTTACGTTACCTGGTTTGTAAACACCGTGTACGTTTCCAAAAGTCGCAGCGTACATGAATGTTCCGATAGGGCGAAGTGCACGCGCGATCTCTACCATTTCTTCCGGAGTCGTGTAGAGTTTATCAGCAGGAGCGTGTTCGTTGTTTACGCCATCTTCTTCTCCACCGACAACACCAGTTTCAACTTCGAGAATCAATTCGCTCTTAGCGAAGCGTTCAAGTAAAGCTTTTGACTGTTTAATATTTTCGTTTAACGGCAACTCCGAACCATCAAACATATGTGAATTAAATAAATTCGGAAGACCTTTTGCGCGTCTTTTTTCTGTCTCTGCAACAAGTGGAAGCATGAAGCTCTCAACGTATTGTGGGTGGCAATGGTCAGTGTGAAGAGCGATGAGGATATTGTATTTTTCGGCCATCAAATGCACGTGTTGAGCGATTGAAATCGCTCCTAAGGCCATATCTCCCACGCCTTGTCCTGAAGCAAATTTTCCTCCGCCTGTAGACACTTGAATAATACCGTCAGATTTTTTATCAGCGAATGCTTTCAGTGCAGCATTAGCAGTAGACATACTTGTTACGTTGATCGCTGGGTACGCATATCCATTTTTCTTAGCGTTAGCGAGCATTTGTTTATACTGGGCAGGGGTTGCAACAGGCATATAATCTCCTTGGGGAAAAGCGTTAAGATTTTTCCATTTTAAGTCGACAAATTGTAGAATGAAAAAAATTTTGTTACCATAAAAATCCTTTGAAATTAATTAAAAATCCCAAAGAATTTTTTAAATTGGGGAGAGGTTTGTCATGCTTAAAAAAGTAGAAAAAAAATATTCGGTAAAGTCGACACCGAAGGCAACGCTGAAGAAATGGTACGAGATCATGGTTCTTGGAAGAATGCTTGATGAACGTGCGCCTAATTATTTGAAGCAAGCGATCGGTTGGTCATACCACGCACCGTACGCTGGACACGACGGAATTCAAATTGCAATCGGACAAACGTTCGTTCGCGGTGAAGACCATATGTTCCCATACTATCGCGACATGGGTGTTGCCGTTTCTGCAGGAATCACTGCTGAAGAAATTATTTTAAACGGGATCTCAAAAGCGACAGATATCGCTTCTGGTGGCCGTCACATGTCTAACCACTTTGCAAAACCAGCTTGGAACATTCACAACGTTTCTTCTTGCACAGGTAATCACACTCTTCACGCAGCAGGTGTTGCTCGCGCGATGAAACGTTATAAGCACAAAGGAGTTGCGATTTCTTCTCAAGGTGAATCTTCTGTTTCAGAAGGATACTGTTACGAAGCGATCAACGGAGCTTCAAACGAAAAACTTCCGGTCATTTTCGTATTCCAGGATAACGGTTACGGAATTTCTGTTCCTAAACGCGATCAAACAGCTAACGAAAGAGTTGCTGATAACTTCACAGGATTTTTAAACCTCACAATCATTCACTGTGACGGTAAAGATATTTTCGATTCAATGTCAGCAATGGATGAAGCAAGAAAAATTGCTCTTGAAAATAACGGACCTGTTATCGTTCACGCTGATTGCGTGCGCATCGGAGCTCACTCGAACTCTGATAAGCACGAGTGGTATCGCGATGATAAAGAAATTGCTGAAGCAAAAGCGCAAGATCCGCTTCCGCGTTTTAGAAAAGAACTTCTCGATGGAAAAGTATTTAACGAAAAGGAACTTCTCGCTATCGAAGAAGAAATGAAACAAGTGGTTCTCGATGCTCACGTGAAAGCGATGAAAGCACCAAATCCAGATCCAAAATCAATTTTCGATTTCGTTTACCCGCCAGCTCATATTCCAGCGAAATATGTAGACGGAACTCACAACGATACTTCTGAGCCCGTGAAATTTATCGACGCTATCAACGGAGCTCTTAAAGCAGAATTCCGTCACAACCCAAATACTTTCATTTGGGGACAAGATATGGCGAACAAAGAGAAGGGTGGTATCTTCAACGTTTCAAAAGGAATGCAACAGGAATTCGGAGCTGAACGCGTGTTCAACGGACCGATCGCTGAAGATTATATTTTGGGAACAGCAAATGGGTTCTCTCGTTTCAGAAAAGATATTCGCGTTGTTGTTGAAGGTGCAGAATTCGCAGACTATTTCTGGCCGGCGATGGAACAATACATTGAGTGTTCACACGATTACTGGAGAAGTAATGGAGCATTCACTCCAAACATTCTTATTCGTTTAGCTTCTGGTGGATATATCGGTGGTGGTCTTTACCACTCACAAAACCTTGAAGGATCTCTCGCAGCTATTCCAGGTGTACGTATCGTATGCCCGTCGTTTGCTGACGATGCTGCTGGATTAATCAGAACAGCAATGAGAAGTGAAGGGCCAACTCTTTACCTGGAGCCGAAGTCGCTTTACAACTCAAAACAAGCAATGGCTTCAATCCCTGAAGACTTCGAAGTGCCGTTTGGAAAAGCTCGCACGAGAAGAACAGGAAAAGATTTAACGGTTATCACATACGGAAACACAACTCACATGTGTCTTGAAGCTGCTGAGAAATTAGCAGGTGAGGGATACGACGTTGAAGTCATCGATCTTCGTTCGATTATTCCACTCGATGAAGAAGCGATTATCAATTCGATTAAAAAGACAAACCGTTGTCTTGTTGTTCACGAAGATAAAGTATTCGGCGGATTCGGTGGAGAGTTGGTAGGGATTATCAACGATAAAGCCTTTGAGCACCTCGATGCTCCTGTAAAACGTGTTGGTTCACCGTTTACTCCGGTAGGATTCAACCGCATTCTTGAGCGCGCGATTCTTCCAGATACACAAAGAATTTACGATGGAATGCTTTCTCTCTTGAAATATTAATATGAGAAAAACGCTAATTGTCTCTGACAATGAATTTTTAAATGTTTTGTACGTGATGAACCTCGAAGTTTATCTCGCTGCCGAAACAGTTCTTGTCACTTCAGTTAGCGATGCCATCGAACAATTAAAAGCAAAAAACAATTTCGACCTGGTCGTGACTCTCGAACTTATCAATCGAGGGTCGGCCCGGGCCGCTCTGACAACTCACTTAAAATCACACGCTCTTAAAATTCCGATTATTGTCACTGGTGCAGATAAAGATGATGTTATCGAAGACAACGTTTTTGGTGTAACCGGAAGATACAATATTCAAAACATTTTAAAAATGAGTGCGAAGATATTAGGTGTTACGGCCAAACAAATGGCCGAGCTCAATGTCGGTGCTTATTATCCCATTTCACTATCTACTTTGAAAGGTGTCTCTGTAGCTCCTTGTTCTATTTATCAAAAGACGGAAGGGACTTATAAACGTCTCGTGCGCAATGAAGATCCTATGGGCGATATTTTAAAAGATCTCGTCACTAAGGGAGAAGACCACGTTTATGTCGGCAGTACAGATCGTCTGACGATTATTAATAAAATTTCCGTGGCCCTCATTGAAAAAATCACAGAGAGTTTAAAAGCTCTGGATGAGGCCGCTCCTGTTGAGAAAAAAGTTCAGGCCTTGAGCAATGGATATGAGTTCGCCGCTGCTAATTTATTTTCAAGTGATGAAATCAAACAACAGATGCAAGAGATTGCAACGGCCTCTGCAAGAGTTATGGGAGACGTCGCTAAAAATACAGAAAACTTAAAAGGTCTTCTCTCTGTTTTACTCAGCAATAGGGACGGTTATGTTTTTACACATTCGATGATCGCTTCTTATGTCGCTTATCACATGATTAAAAACGTCACGTGGGGAGGAGAGAGTCAGGTTGAAAAAATTAATTTCGTGCTTTTCTTTCACGATATTTTCCTCGCTCCGATTTATTTAAAATTTCCGGAGCTCAAAGCGGAAGCTGCTCTCTTGGAAAGCGATAAACTTTCTGAAAAAGAAAAAGATGTCGTTCTTAATCACGCTAAGATGGCCGCAGAAGTGGTCGTAGGCTACAAACGTTGTCCGATGGGTGCTGACGTTCTCATCAAACAACATCATGGAATGAAGAAGGGAAAAGGCTTCGTAAAATTCTATATGGAAGATCTCTCGCCACTATCAAAAGTTATTCTCATTGCAGAAATGTTTGTTGAAGAATTTATGAAGGCCGCAGAGACAAAAACGCCGTTCAATACAAAAGTGGTTATTCCAAAACTCATCAGTGAGTTTAAAACGCCATCATACACAAAGATTGTTCAATCGCTTGTGAATGTGCCGCTTTAAATTTTACAAAACTCTTTTCTGAATTCAGTTTGAATATCGATAGCTTCCCACTCTAAACTTTCGTCGTTAATATCCCAATTCTGATATTTGACTTGCAAGTAATGAGTGAGTTCGTGAGCGATAGAATCGTCCATACAGCGTTCTGTCTGTTTGTAATAATCGGCATCGTCCAGAATATAAATTTCATTGTTAGCTATTGCAAAAGCATTTGTAAAAACATCAGGGCGCATTCCCCATTGTTTTTCAATGGCATCTTGAAACTGTTTTAACGGTGTAGAACTCTCGTAATAAAACTTAGGTATCGGGATATCAGTCCTTTTATCGAGATGTTTTTTCTCTAGAACTTTCTCGAAAATAAAATCGATCGTATGCTGAAGTTTCGCCGGAGTTTTGGCAAAAGAAGCTTGAGAGAGTAATGCGAGTGCGAGAATTAAAAATGTTTTCATAAAAAAAGCCTAGCATTCAAAATTCTGAATCTCAACAATTGTAAGACCTGGTTTGCAATTTCTTGCGGAAATGCGGGAGTGGGGACAGGAGAGTTTTCCCAAAATTTCCAGTTGTTTGGCCGTATACATTTTTCTTCCCGATGTAAGAGAGTCCTGGAAAAAAACGGAATTCCAACTCAACAGACTTTTTCCTCCCCCTGAGAGCATCATAAAAAGCAGATTGCCGAAACCGCGATAACCATCAATGCCGATAAAATATTTTGCCTGAATTTTTTTCGCACCGGCCATGATCGTTGCAAGTTCAGAAGGAGTGAAGTGATGCATACTATGGAGGGTGAAAATGATGTCGTATGAATTGACGGATTCTTTTTCTAGATGAAAAGCATCGATGACTTTAAAATGGAGTGAATAATTTTTTTCGCACGCACTTCTTTCAGCAGCTTCAATATATTCAGGGACAATATCTGAGCCCGTGAGCTCGACCTGTAAATCAGAATGGGTAAATTCCTCGTAGAGGGCGTGTGTGAGTTTTCCCATTCCGCTGCCTAATTCTAAAATGCGTGCCGGGCGATTTTCTTCACGATTAATTTTTAAAATGGCTGGACGCAAGAGATCGATAGCTTTTTTATATGTACCAAAAACCTTATTTTTTAAATGCAGACCTTCGATGATTTCTTTTTTCAGAGTGATTTCAAAATCCGGTCGATCAATATTTTCAATTTTATCCGTCCAGATTTTCTGATCGAGATAATGAAGTAAGCTTGATCGCGATTTGAGCAAACGCTGTTTTTTTATTTCGAGAAAGAGTGATTCTACAGAGGGAATTTGAGCATTCTCATTGAGATGATTTTGGAAACACTCTTCGTAAAAATGTTGTAGCTGAAGCATTTCTTTTCCCTCTTAAAAATAAAGACGGCCTGAAATCAGGCCGCACTCTATCAGAAGATTGAAAAGTTCTGCAAATAATCTATTTGGACTTGTGCGTATAAGTTCCATCCCACCCTGGAGGAGGTGGAACTTCCAGAAAATCCATACAAATGTGCAGCATGCGTTCAAAAGATTTATCCGTCGGATATTTTTCGTGTAATGGTTTTAAAAGATCTGTTGCTTCCTGAAATTTTTGTTCCAGGTAAAAAGCAAAGGCCTGTTCGTAGTGAGCGAGAGCTTCTTTATCGTTGATCAGGATATGGCTTGAGTGAAGAACTTCGTAAATCGTTACGGCATTTTCTTTTCCTTTCACTTTTACTTTGTCGAGTGTGCGGAAAACGAATTCTTTTGCAAGATGATCTGGAATCGCATTTTTTGTGTATTCAGAAATATTCAATTGAACACCGTAGAATTTACAAAGTGATTCAAGACGAGCACCGAGGTTCATGTTGTCGCCGAGAGCAGTATAAGAAAAAATTTGATTTGATCCCATATTACCGACAGAACATTCTCCCGTGTTCAAACCGATACCGTGTTTGAATTGCGGGAACCCGTCTTTTTTAAATTCTTCATTGATAGGAGGAAGGCGTTCGATCATTTGAATCGCTCCTTTAACCGCCCAGTAAGCATGATTTTCAATTTCAACCGGAGCTCCCCAATAAGCAACCATTGCGTCTCCGATATATTTATCGAGAGTTCCCTGGTGTTCAAAGAGAGTGTCCGTCATCATCGTCATGTATTTGTTCAAACACAATGTAAGTTGTTCCGGAGTCAGTTTTTCCGAGATGCTTGTGAAGTCGCGGACGTCAGAGAAGAACACCGTAATATTTTTCTTTTCTCCTCCAAGACGAACTTTATCCGGATTTTTAAGGAGGTCATTAACGATTGATGGTGCGAGATAACGAGAGAATGTTCCTTTGATTTTTTTCTTCTCTTTATTTGATTCGTAGAAGTGCAGGAACGTCGACCAGGAATAACAGAGAACAACTGAAAACAAACAGAAGAACAGACGAATATTGTATCCGCGCGGGATAAAATAATAGGTATCGATATAGAGGAAACCGACAATGATCGCATTAACGACAACAAAATCCAGAATCGCATTTCCTAAAAACATCGTTCCGATAATGAGTACTGATCCTAAACCAAGCAAGAACCAAGAGTATTTCGCGGAATCATTTTCTGACATAAAGAATTTTCCATCCAAGAGCATGTGAACCATGTTCATGTGGAAAACAACTCCCGGAAGAGCAGAATCGACAGGCGTGTTTCTTAAATCGTGGGCACCAAAAGCAGTTGAAGCAACAAAGACAATTTTATCTTTGAAGATTCCAGTCATGTGAGGATCGCCATCTTTTGCATTGAGAATGTCGTAGATAGGGACCATTGGAAAATGATCGAGACCTCCAAGCCATCTGACTTTGGTTTCGCCATTATAGTTGACGTAAGTCAGACCTTTTTTCGTGCGAAGGAAAGCGGATTCACTCGAAGGGATTTCCAATGTTGGTTTATCGCCGGAGTAGAATTCGTAAGCTTGAAGTGCGAAAGAAGGAAAATAAATTGAATCAATATTTGTAACGAGTGGATAATGACGGAAAACTCCGTCTGAATCGGCCTGAGCTTCAATGTGTGAAATACCGACATCTGAATTAGCAAGGACAGGAATAGGATAGACTTTTCTTCCAACGAGATTCGGTTGGAGGTTCGCTCCCTGTGCTTGTTTTGTATCGAGAACGAAGTTTAGCAGCTGATCAGGGGCATCTTTAAAATAATTTTCTTCATCAATTTTATCTGAGTCTTTTACATCTACAGAATAGGGAAGAATAATTTTGTGACCTGGATTCAGCTGAAATTTTTTTATACTGGCCGCAAGTACATTGTCAGGTGATTCGGCATTACAAGCGACTTCCGGCTCTGAATAAAAAACGTCGAACGCAATAATCTTTGCGCCGAATGTTCCGAGTTTATCGATGATCTGAGCGTGTTTTGTTCTTGTCCACGGCCATCTTCCGATTTTATTCAATGAGTGATCGTCAATGGCCGCCAGAACCATACGATCATCTTTTTTATTCGGTTCAATCGTAAAACGCATGCGAAGATCGTAAAAGCGATCCTCAAAGAAAGAAGCGTAAGTGAGAATAAAAGATTTATCGGCCCCTGAGGAGAAATCGCGCTCACTTGTTGAAAGAAGAATACTGAGAGCACAGAACGCAACGATAAGCGAGATTCCAAAATATTGGAAAATTCTAAATAACATAAGGGGTGCTCCTAAGATTAAAAGCTGTAACGAAACTCAGTGCTGAAAATACTTTTTGAATATTTATAGTCACTCTGTTTCGAATTGTTTTTTGTGTAATCGTAGTTGATAGAGATCTTCATGTGATCGTTAATCTCTTTTGAAAGATCTAGTGAAGGGTTGAGAGTAAATTCAGTTCCTCTCGTTGCTTCTTGCTCTTTGGTATCAGTCACCGTCGATGCAAGTGCGATATCCAGAGTGTATTTCGGCATGATTTCCGGAATGAGGTAATCAAAGCGTAGAAGATAAGTATCAGTGCTTGTCGATGTGTTGTTGTAATTGTCGATGAAGTCCGCTTCAAATAAACCAATGACCATGTGACCGTTTGGAAGTGCAGCTGTCTGATCGGCACTTAAACTGTAAGTCGTGTTGTTGATCTGTTCGTTTTCGCCTTTATAAGCTTTGCGCTTGAAGTGAACTGATGTATCGCCGACAGAAAAATAAGTGAAAGATTCGCCGATAGCAAACGCGAGAGAAGTTGCGTAAGCACTGCGCTCGTGAATTTGTCGCCAGTCTTTGTGAGAGTTATTGTATTCGATATCAAAAAGAAAACTTGAAGGCTGTCCGAACATATTGTGTTCGTATTTATTTTTTAAGTTGGCGAAGACTGAATAAGTATCGTTTTGAAAAACTTCAGGCGTATCTTGATCGCCGTTTTGAACAAAATTGATTCTGAGTTCTGGAGACATGATAAATCTTTTTTGAAGAACGATATCGTACTTACCGTAAACTTCAGATTCAAAAACAAAAGATTCTTTCTTCGATTGTTGAATATTGTTCTCTTCATTCGTCAAAGTGATGTTGTCATCGAATTTAATTTTTTGAGAGAAGTAACCAGAATATCTTTTCGGAGAAATGCGACGGCCGTTTTTAAGAAGGTTAGGATCGAGATCATATTCTTTTTCGATTTCTGCCATTCTTTGCAGAATATCGTTTGCGGCATTTGTACTCTTATCAGATTCGTAAGCTTGTTTCATATTGGGAAGGACGTATTTTTCCACTCCCTTTGTTAAACTTTTCTTGTCGCTGATTTTTTCTTTCATGATAGAAAGCATTGTCTCTGCCATTTGAAAGCGAGCGATTTGTTTAATCTTAATATCCGCTTCTTTGTTTTTTAATAAATCAGAGTAACCGTTTTTTGCTGTTTCAAACTCTTCTAAAATTTGAGAGATATGAGCGATGTAGTAGAGTGAAGCAGGAGTATTGAAAGATTGTTTTGCTGATTCAGTAAACGCACGTCTCGCAGCTTTTAATTCATTGGCAGCATAGAGTGCTTGTCCGTATTCATATTGTAAATCAGGAGAAGAATTATTGGCCTTAATCGCGACTTCAAAAGCTTTGATCGCTTTATCGTATTCCTGCAATTTAGAATAACAGAGTCCTTCGTAATAACCTTTTTCACCATGAACATTATTGCTGCTATCGAGTTGCTCAAGAGCTGAAAGCGCTTTTGAATATTGTCCGCTTTTATAATATTGATTGAAGTCATTCAGAGCTGGAGATTGAGCATAGAGATTCATACTCAATAACATTGTGAGTGGTAAGGCCTTTAAAAAAGCTCGTGAGTTCATTTTCCATCCGTAGAAAAAAAAGAGCGCACCTTCTAGGCGCGCTCCAAATTTTTTTTAATTTGTTTCTCTCAATGATTATAATTGATATTCAATTACTGTGCATTGAAAATAATATGAACTTTTGAGGTCGTAGGCACTGTTGTTCCAGTGGCCGTTTTTGTGTCAATTGTCCGATTATTGTTGTCGATTATACATTGAGCACAGATTGTGGGAGGAGGAGGAACGCTTCCTGGTGCGCGGCCAACAGGTGGTTGCCATTCAGGAGGAAGAGGAATTAGATCTGGCAATTTAAAGACGGGTGGTGCTACTGGAGCTGGTCCAACACTTGCCGGAGCTCGACTATCACCAGCTGCAGAAGTTACTTCGGCAGTCTTATCTTTTTTGTCTCCCTCTTTCTTTTCGTCTGATTTTTTATCATCTTTTTTATCTTCTTTTTTATCATCTTTTTTATCATCTTTATTCACGGCCTGTGACTTTGCGTACGCCTCTGGATCGACGAGAATAAATTTACCATCGTTACCAAGTTTCAGTCCTTCAGGTGCTTTATACTCACCAGTAGTCTTGTCAATTTTCCCGAAAGTTTCAGGAACGACATATGTCTTTGTGTTTGGATCAAAGACAGCGTTAGCAGGAGGAGGAACGATGTTAACAGTGTTCAAGTCAATGATTGAACCTGCCGGCAATTTATATTCTCCAGTTTTCGTATTAAAAAATCCATTTGGGTCACTCTTCGGTGCTTTATTATCTCCAGGAGGAGGCGGAGCTTTATCACTTGTCGTACTCGCAAAAGCGGCACTGTCAGCACCAGGAGGAAGTGGGTTACGGTATTGTTTTCTATCGCCGTCTGTAGATTCTTTTATTCCTGTTTCGTTCTCTTTGAGAGCATCTAATTGTTTTACACCAAGAGCAGTTGGTGCCATCGCTCTTTCAGCAACGTTTAAGTTTACAGCGGAAATTTGTCCGTGAGTAACCATAACCGCTTTATCGCTTGAAACAACTTTTTCAAGTTTGCTTTGATCAAAGTGATCTTCGCGAGCAGCGTGATCGATGTGGGCCATCGCCACTTTTCCTTCGAAGGTAATGAGAGAAGTGTTTTGGTTTTCCGGATTGAAGTTGACCTGGAAATCTGTACCACGAATACCCATCGCTGCCGTTTTCGTTTTGATGTAGAGTTTCGATTTACTCTTATCATCCATTTCCATATAGTCTTTTGTAACTTGCGATCTGATTTGTCCCTTCACAAGAGTGATAATTCCCGCTTCTTTTTTTGGAAAAGCATTGATCACCATTTGTGAATTTGGTCCCAGATTCATTTGCGATTTATCAATGAAGATAAGTTTCACAAAACTTTTTTCTGCTGTTTGAAGAACGGCTCCTTCAGGAAGTGACTGATCGGCCTTAACATCAACAATCGTTCCATTGCTGAGTTTCGCTTTTACTTGTCCTTTCAGGATAACAACCTTTGCAACATCATCCGCATAGAGTGGATGTGCGAGTGCGAAGGTTAAAGTGATGGCCAAAACATGTGTAAATTTCATAAAAAAAATCCCTGTATTAAAGAGACATTAGACTAAACAGCTCTTCGTTAATTATAGGGGAGTTCTTTAGAAGATAATTAACCTATGGTTTTAGTGCAATACTCATAAATTAGGCCAATTTCTCTGGCCAAAATTAGAGCTACTCTTTTGATAACGAGTGGAAATTATGATACATAATCTTTCAATCTTTTAGCTCCGGAAACCACATATGACACCTTCTGAATTAGAAACAAAAAAAAATGAATTTCATCAGCATGTAATTGGATTACAAAATCAAATTACACAAGCGCTGTTGTCAGTTGATCCAAATATTGAATTGATTGAAGACCCATGGGAGAGACTCGATCACAATGGATCTCCAGGCGGTGGTGGAATCACACGCGCCTTTAGAGGTGACGTCATTGAAAACGCCGGTGTGAATACATCAAAAGTTTTTGGAGCGATTGATCCGGAGTTCGCAAAAAAATTGGGTGGCACTGGAAATGAAATGTGGGCTGCTGGAATTTCTCTGATCATCCATCCAAAAAATCCCCGCGTGCCGACTGTTCACGCGAATTTTAGAATGATTGTTGCCGGAGATACATCTAATGCCAAGTTTTGGTTCGGTGGAGGAGCAGATCTCACGCCCTATTATCCGCACCCGGAAGACTTCGAACATTTTCACAATGTATGGAAACGCGCCTGCGCTCCTTACAACTGTTACCAGGCCATGAAGGAAGAATGTGATCGTTACTTCGTGAATGCTCACAGAAAAGATCCCCGCGGACCTGAAATGCGCGGAGTGAGCGGAATTTTCTTCGACCATTTCAACACAGGAAATTTCGATGCCGATTTTAAAATGGTGAAAGATCTTTCAAATCATTTTATCGAATCGTATTTCCCAATCGTCGAAAAAAGAAAAGACGAAGCCTACACTGCTGACGACGAAGATTTTCAACTTCATCGTCGCGGGCGTTACGTAGAATTTAATTTACTCCACGATCGCGGAACAATGTTCGGATTAAAAACGAATGGAAGAACAGACTCTATTTTGATTTCACTTCCGGCGCGTGCGAAGTTTTCTTATAAATACCAACCGAAAAAAGGTTCTCCTCACGAAGAGATGATGAATTATTATTTTTCCCCAACTAATTTAGATAAAAAATGATTCTCAATATTTTACTTCTCTCGCTCTCGACAACCATTTGGGGATTCGGATTTGTAGCAGCTCGCTGGACCTTTGAGGCCTTTGATCCTTTCTGGTCGACAGCTTTGCGTTTTGCTCTCGCTGGACTTCTAAGCTTACCGTTTTTGATCTACAAAAAATCTTTCTGGCGCAAAAAAAATATTCTTAAAAAAGCAGCAATCAGTTCTGTTTTTCTTTTGGGGACATTGCTCTTTCAAACGCTCGGACTTCACAGTACGACAGTCGCTAAAAGTGGTTTTATTACGACATTGTATTCGCTGCTGATTCCTCTCATTATGATGATTTTCAGAGGGAAAAAGTATCGCGGAAGTTTCTGGCTTCTCATTCTCATGGCCTTAATCGGCATGGCCTTCATGTGCAACTTAGAAGTGAAGGATTTAAACAAAGGTGATTTCATCACGCTTCTTTGTTCGTTTTCAGCGGCCTTTCACATCATGTATATCGGGAAAGTGGCAACGAGTATCGATTCGCCGGTTGAGTTCAATTTTTTACAAAACTTTTTCGTCGCAATTTTTTCGATAGTACTCGCAATCATCTTTAAGGGGATGGTGAGCTTTTCTGCGCTCGCTGATGTTCACTCAGATGCTATGAAAGGACTACTTTTCCTCGGAATTGTCTCGAGTATGATTTCGTTTACGATTCAAGTTGTGGCCCAGAAAAAAATCCCAGCGCATATTGCGGGCCTCATCTTTTTGATGGAATCGCCATTTGCGGCCCTCTTTGGTTATATCGTTTTTAAAGAGGCGTTAAGTCCGATGAATATTTTTGGAGCTGTGTTAATTATGCTCTCGGTGATTTTGGTTCCTATTTTAGGGAGAGAAGTCACGACACCAATTAAAGAGAAGAAACACAAATAAAAACGCGACCCGAAGGTCGCGTTTCATTTTCAAAAATAGTCGGCAGGCTAGGCCGAACTCTAATACACAAAATTTCTTTTTACCTTTTCAGGCCAAGTAAAAATGCTCCACTGGAGCATTTTTACGGCCTAGTTATACTTCTTATAAATACTCATCATCTTAGACTTAGTTGTACCAGTAAGGTTAATCATAAGAAGGATACCAGCGTTTTCACCTTTATCATCGTTACCAACAAGTGAAATTGTACCAGCTGCTTTTTGGTTCATATAGTATCTGAAAGAAGCGATTGCTCCATCAACTCCAACTGTTGCTGGAACGAAGATACCGAATACATCTTTACCAAGGTAGAAAGACATATTGTGGAATTTTTCGATTGAGAAAGCGACTGCTGGAAGAGCACCAGTTGTTACGCCTGGAATGTTACGTCCACCAGGAAGTTTTTGTGGATCAAGTTGATCAAGTCCACCATCAACGATGTCTTTAAGAGAGATAGAGATGCTCATTAGAGTTCCGTTTGATTGAACATCTGGAGAAACTTCCAAGAAAGAGTATTTGTACTTTGGAATGTTGTAACGAAGTCCACCATCCATTTGTACGTTTTCAAATACCATTGAAATTTGAATGTTGTCTTGAAGAAGAGAAACATTCGGCCCTTGTACACCAGCGATTTGGATGTTCGATGTGCTGTTGTTACCACATGAAGTAGCAAATCCCATAGTACAGATAGCAAGTGTTGCAACTAAATACGTCTTCCATTTTTTTAACATAAAAAAGTTCTCCTGTTAGATGGATTAATGAAACATTTGGATGTTAATTCGGAAGTCGATAAAAAAATCTTAGAGCTTATTTTCTCTGCTCAACTTTATTTTTAATGATTCGATGATTTCTTCATCGCTTAGTTCGGGATGTTGAGATTTCTGATCAAGTATCATTGTCTCAATTTTTGAAATGATCACTAACAGGAGATTGCAATTTTGAACGATCATATAAGATCCTCCTGTTTATATATTAGATCAAGAGTTTGATATGTCAAACATCTTTTTTGAATGATAACAATCAGTGATTTTTAGCAATGAAAAGAGGGAATCGGTTGGCAGTTAACGGTTGGCCGTTGGGAGTTGGCAGTTTTCAGTTTGAGGGTAGAAAAAAGAAGAAATGGACTGTAAACCGTCAACAGCTAACCGCGAACGGCCAACTGCCAACAGTCAACTGATAAACAGTTTTAGAATTCCGGCGCAATATAAACTTCAATCTCAGGATTAAGTTCATCACGAAGAATCGCCTTAATCGCTTCAAGCGTCCCGGTAGTCGATGAAGGACATGTCCCACACGCACCTTGATACTTCACCATCAAAATATTGTCCTGATAAGTGAGCGCTTGAATATCACCACCGTCACCTTGAAGACCTGGACGAATTGTTTTATCCAGAATCTCTTCGATCTTTTGCAGTTCAGGCGAAAGATTTTTTCTGCGATCAGCTTCCGGATTTGGATCGTTGTAATCAGCATTGTGCTTAGGCATTTCAGCTTGCAGAACATGCATTACATTTTTTTCCACTGAGTCCCAATCTTCGTAAGAAAATTTTGTGACAGCGATAACGTTTTCAAAAAAGTGAAGTTGATCGATACCTCTTACTTTGAAAAGTTCCAGAGCGAGATGATTCTCTCCACATTCAGCAGGAGATTTATAAGTTGAATTTCCTTCGTTCTTCACTGGAACATTCAAAATAAATTTAAGTGCGTTCGGGTTTGGTGTCGGTTGAATATCAACATCAAGATAAAAATCTTTATTCGTTTCCATAAGATCCTCTATAATAAAAAATCGCGCGCCTTTTTTACGGCCGCGATAAACACATCAATTTCTTCTTTTGTATTGTAGAAAGCAAACGAAGCACGGGCCGCTGCTGAACACTGGTAGTGTTTTAAAAGCGGTTGAGTGCAATGGTGACCAGTTCTGATCGCCACACCTTGCTTGTCCAATAATGTTCCTAAGTCATGCGGGTGAGCGCCTTCTAAAACAAACGAGAGAACTCCCGCTTTGTTTTTTGCTTCACCGATTAAACGAACACCGCCGATCTTTTTTAATTCAGTCGTCGCGTAGTCGAGCAGATCATGTTCACGTTTAGCAATTTCATCCAGTCCCAATTTTAGAACGTATTCAATCGCTTTTTTGAAAGCGATGATTCCAGCGATGGCCGGAGTTCCCGCTTCAAATTTATTGGGAAGAACATTATAAGTTGTTTTCTCAAACGTGACTTCTGAAATCATCGAGCCTCCGCCTTCAAACGGTGGCATCGCATTTAAGAGATCTTCTTTTCCGTAAAGGAATCCCAATCCATCAGGGCCGTACATTTTGTGGGCCGAGAAGAAAAGGAAATCGCAATCGAGATCCTGCACATCAACTTTCATATGTGCGATACTTTGAGCGGCATCGATACAAACTTTTGCTCCAATAGAGTGGGCAAGAGCAATCATTTCTTTTATCGGGTTTACTGTTCCCAGCGTATTTGAAACGTGGGCGACAGAAACAATTTTCGTTTTCGGATTCAATAATTTTTTATAAGCAGCGAGATCGATTTCTCCTGATTCAAGGATTGGAATCACGACAACTTTTGCACCGACGGCTTCTGCGGCCATTTGCCACGGAACGATATTCGAATGGTGTTCCATTAGTGAGAGAAGAATTTCATCTCCCGCTTTTAAGAAAATTTTTCCGTAACATTGAGCGAGCAAGTTTGCCGAGTCAGTTGTTCCTTTTGTGTAAATCACTTCGTGAACTTCGCGAGCATTGATTAATTGTTGAACAGCGATTCTCGTTTCTTCGAAGTGACGAGTTCCCACTTCTGAAAGCGTATGAATTCCGCGGTGAACGTTTGCCACTTCATACGAGTAGTAATGTGTAATCGCATCGATCACAGCTTTTGGTTTCAAAGTCGTAGCAGCGTTATCCAGATACACGAGCGGGTGATTGTTCACCTGAATGTGTAGCTGAGGAAAGTCTGCGCGAATTTGTTCAATCCTATTATCTAGATTCATAAATTCATTTCACCAATTGTGATCTGATCAAAGTTTTTTGTGACCAGATCCAGTGCTAATTTTTTAATTTGTTCGTTCTCAATCTTATAAAGAGCGTCCGCTGCGAATCCATAACAAAGCATGCGTTTTGCGCGCTCTTTAGGAATTCCGCGAGACTCCAGATAAAATTCTTCTTCTCTAGAGAGCTGGCCTACAGTGGCGCCATGTGAACATTTAACGTCGTCAGCGTGAACGAGAAGTTGCGGACGCGTATCAATATGCGCTTTTTTCGAAAGCACCAAATTTTTATTCAGCTGAGCAGAGTTACAAAGAGCTGCGTGTTCTTTAATGATGATTTTTCCAGTGAAAATTCCGTGAGAGTCGCCGCCTAAAATTCCTTTGAACAACTGATCAGAGTTTGTGTGAGCAGCATTGTGCGAGATCGTCGAGAAAACATCAGTGTGCTCAGTTTTCTTTGTTGCGAAAACGCCGTGAACACCGGCCTCAGCACCAGACTCATTCAAGTTTACGTTGATGTTGTGTCTTGCTGTTTGAAGACCAAGATCAACAGTTACTGAATTAAATTTTGCGTGAGCTGCCACTTCAGCACTTGTTAGACCAATATGCACAGAAGCTTTTGCTTCGTTTTGAATCTTCACGTGCTCAATATGAGCGTTTGCCTTTAAAACAAATTTTGTAACGGCATTGTTCGTGTATTGAAAAAGATCGTTATTAGTCGATTCGAAAATTTCCAGGAAACTTACCTTTGCGTTTTCTTCTACAAGAATGTTTAAGCGAGGAGAAATAATTTTATTCACGCCGACATCGTCCACCAGATGAACAATCGTTACCGGGAAATCCAATGTCGTATTCTTTTTAATTTTAAGCGCGACAGGAGCGAGGGCCACACCAAAGTTAAGTGAATCAAATGTGTCGTAGAATTTATCTTCAACATGGAGAGTGTCGAGAGAAAATCCTTCCGGCAAATGCGAAAGAAATTTATTGAACACACCATTGTTGAAAATTATCATTCCGCGTTTATCTAAAACGACTTTCGGAACGTCCTGAACGATGCTTTCTTTTCCATCGTAGAAACGTGGAGAAAGATGAGTGCCGATATTTGTGTATCGCCAATCTTCGTTCTTCTTAGTCGGAATACCAAGGTCAGCAAAAACATTCAGCGCGTTTTTCATCGCTGTCTGGTAGCTCGGACTTAAATCCAGAGTCGCTTTGTTTAAAAGCTCCTTTGAATTTTTTGTCAGTGTATTGAAGATAACGTTTTCCATTTGTCTCTCTTATTTTTTTGGCTATTTGTTCTTTTCTTCGAATTCTCTAATAACCCAGTCGTATCCTTTTTCTTCCAGTTCAAGTGCGAGTTCTTTTCCACCTGATCTGATAATTTTCCCTTGGTAGAGAACGTGGACGTGATCCGGAACGATATAGTCGAGTAGACGTTGATAGTGAGTGACTAGAACAGTTGCATTGAAACGATTTTTAAGAGCGTTTACACCTTTCGCAACGATTTTAAGAGCGTCGATATCAAGACCTGAATCCGTTTCATCTAAAAGGGAAAGGCGAGGATTTAATACGGCCATCTGAAGAATTTCGTTTTTCTTTTTTTCTCCCCCTGAGAATCCTGTGTTCACCGGACGATCAAGGAAAGCTTCGTTCATTTCCAGAAGTTCAAGTTTTGGTTGTAGGAACTTTCTGAAATCTTCTGCGTTCATTTCAGGAGCGCCGTTAAATTTACAAGTTTCGTTGAAAGCTTCGTGCAGGAATGTGAAGTTTGAAACACCAGGGATTTCTACCGGGTATTGGAAACCAAGAAAGATTCCGCTTTTTGCACGTTCATCTGCTTCAAGTTCAAAAAGATTTTTATCTTTTGCATTGATCTTAAATGTGATTGACCCTTCAGTAACTGTGAAAGCAGGATGACCTGCGATTACTTTTGAGAGTGTACTTTTTCCTGAACCGTTTGGGCCCATAATCGCGTGCACTTCACCGGCCTTAACTGTTAAGTTAATTCCTTTTAAGATTTCTTTTGTCTCGCCATTTACAACAACAGCGGCGTGTAGATTTTTTACTTCGATCATACTTATGTCCTTTATCCGATACTATTTTCTAATTTCATTTCAATTAATTTTACTGCTTCAACTGAAAACTCCAGTGGAAGTTCTTTGAAGACGTCTTTACAGAAACCGTTCACGATCATCGAAATACATTTTTCTTCTGAAAGTCCGCGCGACTGAAGATAGAAAAGTTGTTCTTCTGATATGCGCGAAGTAGAGGCTTCGTGTTCTACGACTGCTGTATTATTTTTTACGTCGATATACGGAAACGTGTTTGCTTGCGCTTTCGGTCCGATCAACATCGAATCACATTGCGAATAGTTACGAGCGCCACTTGCCGACGGCATGATTTTCACAAGACCGCGGTAATTGTTTTCCGATTGTTCAGCAGAAATCCCTTTCGAGATGATTGTCGACTTCGTATTTTTCCCGATGTGAACCATCTTCGTTCCTGTATCCGCTTGCATGAAATTATTTGTAAGCGCTACAGAGTAGAAGGCCCCTTCAGAATTATCGCCGATCAAATTACATGAAGGATATTTCCATGTGATTGCCGAACCCGCTTCAACCTGCGTCCATGAAATTTTTGAATTTTTCCCGACACAGTTTCCACGTTTCGTAACGAAGTTATAAATACCACCGAGACCTTGTTTGTCTCCGGCATACCAGTTTTGTACTGTTGAATATTTAATTTCCGCATCGTCGTGAGCAACTAGTTCAACGATTGCGGCGTGAAGTTGATTTTCATCGCGCTGAGGAGCTGTACATCCTTCGAGATAATTTACGAATGAACCTTCATCAGCAATGATAAGTGTGCGTTCGAATTGTCCTGTCTCTTTCGCATTGATACGGAAATATGTTGAAAGATCGAGCGGACATTTCACTCCTTTCGGAATGTAAACGAATGATCCGTCTGAGAACACAGCTGCGTTTAGAGCAGCGTAGAAGTTATCCGAGTAAGGGACAACTGTTCCCAAATATTTTTTAACCAGTTCCGGGTGTTCTTTTACTGCTTCTGAAATAGAACAGAAAATAACTCCGACTTTTTCAAGTTCTTCTCTGTGAGTTGTCGCAACTGAAACTGAATCAAATACCGCATCGACAGCAACACCGCTGATGCGTTTTTGTTCATTCAGAGGAATCCCCAGTTTTTCAAACGTCGCAAGCAACTCAGGATCAATCTCATCGAGTGAGGCTACAGCGTCTTTTTTCTTAGGTGCAGAATAGTAATAAAGATCCTGGAAATCGATATCGGGAATTTTTAATTTTGCCCAAGTAGGCAATGTCATTTTTTCCCAATGACGGAAAGCTTTTAGTCGATAATCCAAAAGCCATTCAGGTTCATTTTTCTTTGCGGAAATCATTCGCACGATATTTTCGTTGAGTCCTTTTGGAAACTCTTCCGTTTCAATATCGGTGAAAAATCCGTACTTGTAATCGTTGTTTAAAATATCTGTACTCATACTGTATGCTCACCATTTCTCTCAGCTAAGTGAGAATGATTGTTATTGTGATAATGATTAAATTCTGTTCCTTGCAGAAGATCTGCAAGTGTTAATGTTTCTAAGAATGAATTGAGTTTGCGATTGAGTTGTTCAACAGGAGTCGCGATATTGCATTTGCCGAAGAGTTCGCAAGTACCTTTGTTGCTCACGCAAACGCGTCCAATATCTTTGCCTTCGATCAAACGAACGAGTTCCATATAAGTAATTTCAGCGAGAGGTTTGTTTAACGAATAGCCACCTTTAATTCCTTTTACGGATTTCAGGATCTCTTGATTGTTCATCAACTGCATGACTTTCGCAGTTGTATCGAAAGGCGTGTTGAATTCATCGCAAATCTCGCGCGCACTTGTGAGCGCAGGAATTGTTCCATCTGAATTTTTATCGGCCATGAATTTCAGGGCCATCAAAGCGTATTCGACTTTTTTATTAATTTTTAGCACATGGGCCTCGTCAGTTTTAATTCGTACTAAGGACTGAGCGTCAATATTTTCAAAATCTTAGAATGTCTTATAGGCCGAATTTAGCCTAAAATACGTCAAAAATAAACCTATTTCTTTGCTGTCTAGCTAAAAACCCGACTAAAACTCATGGTTTTTAGTCCTTCTTCCGATAAGTTCTGTGAATGTTCCTTTGTTTGGGTGAAAAAATGCGCCTCTTTTTATTCATTATTTGTTTGTTCGCGTGTTGGTCAGTTATGGCCTCTGACGAAGATCGCACGATTGAAGATGTAGTGAAAGACTATGCGAGTTTGCAGAAGTCGATCGATCAGGTGTTGAAAATAAAAATGGCCGATTGTAAACCTGATCCAGCAGACCCAAACACAACTCGTTGTTCAGTGAAAGACATTTGTTCGATGAAGGGGATTTATACAGACGGTCCCATTCTTTATCAAAACGCCCAGGGCGAAAAAATTTTGAATGAATCTTATTATTCTGATCGAAAAATGATCACTGCTTGTTTTAAAGAACAATATGCAGACGATATCAAAGCTGAGCGCGATGACTACAATACAAAATTGGGAAATCAACATTTAAAAGTTATTCTCACCCTCAACAAAAAATTAAATGAACTGACGACAAAATATAATCAAGCAGCAAAGATTCAAAAAATCAGCTCAGAAATTTTAACAATCAGTTTAGAAGCAGGCCTTAAAGGTGATGCTTCCAATTGGGACAAAAAAAATGCGACGAGAGCGGATCTCGCGACTGTGATTGCCCAAGCGGAAAAAAGAACGAAGACAACTCTGAATCCTGACGTCAAAAAATATTTGCTGGAGATT
Organism: uncultured Bacteriovoracaceae bacterium; assembly: GCA_966211875.1. Classification (GTDB taxonomy): domain Bacteria; phylum Bdellovibrionota; class Bacteriovoracia; order Bacteriovoracales; family Bacteriovoracaceae; genus Bacteriovorax. Next base: position 131,651 of record CBIHNP010000007.1, on the reverse strand, counting down.
CAGTTTCAAAAAATGAATCCTGCTTATGAAGAGGAATTGAAACGTTTTGAAGCGAACCTCATTCCCGATTATTCGAACAAAAATCCATTCTATGACTGGTCGATGCTGACGGATGAGAAGGCCGCAGGTGGAAAAAAAGCGTTGGATGATAACAGAGCAAAACTTACACAAAAAGCGCAGGATGCTTATGCGATTTTCCAGGAAACTCAGCAAGACTTGCTCGCTTATTTTGACAGCAAAAAAAATGAAACGAACGTTGATAAAATAGAGCGTATTAAAGAGAGAATTAAAACAATTCGTTTTAATCCGCCGAGACTCACAAAAGAATTAAAAGACAATTGTCCGAATGCGAACGCTTTTTATTCGGCCGAAGATCATTCGTTCACCATCTGTCCTCAGATGCTCGAGTTTCCGAAGATGGCCATCGTTGAGACAATGGCCCACGAAATCAGTCACAGTTATGATTCGTGCAGCTTCTCCGGAAAAATGTATCATACCCGCATGCCACCAGCTGTTGTAGAAGCGCCTTTTGAAGTGAATTTAAAAATGCAGCCGATTTTGGGAAGCTATTCAAATACTTTTTACGAAGATCCTGAAGAGATGAAGATCAAAGATCGCATGCAGGATAAAATGCTTTATAAAGATCATCCTTTCTCGCAAACGCTGAGTTGTCTTCAAGACCCGAAGTCTGTTCATGCTCAAGCGATGAACGTGGCAGATATCAAACAAAAAACAAAAGACGCTCTCGATGAACTCACTCGTCTTGGGCAAAATACTCCGAACAACGGCAAAGCAAGACAACTGAATTTTTTAAACGATCATCAGGATTTTCTGGATTACTTTCAAGGGTGTGATTACAGCGCCGCCGGAAGTGTTCTTGGTAAAACGCAATTGATGGAAGCTTTCGCAGATAAGATAGCCTCTGAAATTGTCGGAAAAAAATTAAAAGCTCTTTCAAAAGCTGATGCAGAAAAAGCGCTTTTAGAAATCAGTTTGCCCTATGATGTTTGCAGCAATCAGGATGAGGGAGCGGCGAAACTTCACAATTTTGCTGTCAAAGAAGGTTGTTCAAATTATTTTGAAAATAAAACGATAGAAGAAAAAATTGTGGCCGGATTATCGAGCGTAAAATCGACATTTGATCCGCATCCGGAAGGGGCGACTCGCATTGAGCGCAATATTCTCGCTCAACCGGATATTCGCGCGGCCTTAAAATGTCCTGCAGATCCAGGAGTGAAGTACTGTGAATAAAAAACTCCTCACAATCTTTTTATTTATTTCCTATAGCGCATTTGCCGTTAATCCCGATGCCGTGATTATTCTCTTAGATAAAAATCATCAGGGAAAAATCATCGATAAAGAAGTGGTGATTGTTGCGAACGGGACAATGATGGTCAACAGAGAAAAGTTGTCGCCGTCAGAGGTCATTACTCAGTCTCCGCATATTACAGAGATTGCCAATTTTAAATCGAATGAAAGCGGACAATGCCATGCCGGAACGTTCAAGCATATTCTCAAAAAAGGAAAAATCGTGAAAGTTGAAGAAGGGTGTCTAAACAGCGATCGCTATAAAACGCTCAAAGCGAGTTTCAAGGCCCTTCACAAAGATACAATCACCCAATAGAATGAGTGATATGTTAACCATTGGCGAATTACGCGATAAAAAAATGACGGAAGAAATCGTTTACGGTTTACGTGAAATGAATATTCCAGCTGATCATCAGTATGTTGCTGATCAGGATATTTATATAATCACTGTTCCCAGTGAAGAATACGTAGCTATGGCACAGGATTTTTTCCGTGTGAAACTCGGATTTAAAAAACCGATGCAAGTCGATCAGGAGTGGGTAAAAATTAAATCTCTTCCGAGAGGAGAGATGACCTATGCGATGATCCTCGTTTGCGTGGGACTTTATCTTCTTAGTTTTGCTAATATCGGGGATGTCGTATACAGCAATCTTTTCATTGGGAAAACGGAAAGCAGTATTTTCTACGAAATTATTCACGGGCAGATCTGGCGTCTCATTACGCCGATCTTTTTACATCTAAGTTTTTTGCACATTCTCTTCAATATGCTGTGGTTTAAAGACCTGGGCTATTTAATCGAATTTAATTTCAGAAAAAATTTTCTGATCGTATTTGTATTGCTCACAGGGCTTTTTTCAAACGTCTGCCAATACATGGTAAGCGGTCCGCAATTCGGTGGAATGTCCGGTGTCCTCTATGCGATGTTGGGATTTATCTGGGTCTATAAAAAATTGCACGACGATTTTGAATACGCGATTCCTAAAAGCGATATTGGAATGATGATCGGTTGGTACTTTCTCTGCTTAACCGGATTACTTGGGCCGATTGCAAATACAGCTCACGGAGCAGGACTCGTCGCTGGAATGGTCACGGCCTGTGGGATTCGATTTCAGTTCGATAAAACGCGTTTAAAATATTTAGGACTCGCACTTTTCTTTTTGATTTTCACTCTCGTCGTTGAAGGGTATAAACTCGACGGAAGATTTTACTTATTACTTTGGAAATAGAATGGACAACAAAAATTTATCAGTAGAAGCGCGTGTAAAATTATTAAAAGAAAGTTTCGCGGAAAAAACGCCGAAACAAATGCGCACGATCAGAAACAATTTAAACAATCGCATCCGCTCTTTTGAAGACGAAGCGAACTTCGGAAAAGCTGTTCCGAAGGTTTCAGAAAGCCACATGTTCTACGGTTTTGAATTGAAGGAATGCAAAGATCTGCTTGTTGCCGCTCAAAGGACAATCAAAAGTCAGTCATGAAATATTTTTTAGTCGCGCTATTCATGCTTCACTTTTTTTCTGCTTTCAGTGCAGATGAAAAGGCAGCTGATTATAAAAAAAGCGATTATCAAATTGATTGGCAATATAAGGCAGGCGAGTATCTCATTTACGACTGTGAATTTGAACACTATGCCTGTGTGAATGAAGACGGTGATAAAACCTGCCGCGACGACAGAGCGGAAGCGATGGAAAAAAAGCGTCCTAAATATCCCTGTGCTCCTCTTAAAAAATTTGCTGATAAAAAAGCCTGCGTCCTGGAAAGTTATAAAATCGTCGATCGCAATACGATCAGACGTTTTTGTTATCCTAAGTAATTTTTTTAATAAGTCTTTTTATAAACTTGATTTTCATAGTTTTAAATTCATTATGAGTTTCATTTAATTTATTTATTATCCATAAACATAATAATTTTGGATGATGTGGGTAGTTTGCGAATGAGGTGAACTACGGAACATTCAGAATTGTCCCTCCATTCAATTGCTCCCTCTTCTGTTGTCGTTCCGGGCAATGGAGAAATGTCACATTTAATTCGTATCCACGATTGGTCAAAAACAGCTGTTGGTTCACCTGAAACATGGCCGCAAAGTTTAAAAACAGCACTCAGTATTTGTCTGGGCTCAAAATTTCCCATGTTCGTCTGGTGGGGAAAAGAACTCACTGTTTTTTACAACGATGCTTACATTCCTTTTACCGGATTAAAACATCCGACGTTCCTCGGACGTCCAGCGCGAGAGCAGTGGGCGGAAATCTGGAACGACCTTGCGCCACTCACAGATCATGTTTTTCAAACAGGTGAAGCGACGTGGGCAGAAAGCATGTTGCTTTTCATGACCCGCAAAGGTTTTTTGGAAGAAACTTATTTCACTTTTTCTTATAGTCCTATTTATGACGAAAGCGGCGGAGTGGGAGGGATCATCAATCCTTGTCAGGAAACAACGGAGCAGATTTTAGGTGAGAGAAGGTTGCGCACGCTTCATGATTTAGGAACGGAAGATTATCAGAGTATAAAAGAAGTTGCTCTATCAACCATGAATAAGTTGCAAACAAATATTCAGGATGTGCCTTTTGCTTTGATGTATATAAAAAATGAACAAGGAACGACTGCCGAGCTGATGGCCTCATTCGGAATTGCAGAAAAAAGTTTATCAAATTATCAGACTATTGATCTGAAGAGCTCCAAAGGTGATCGATGGGAGATTATTGAAGCGAATAAAACAACGAAGCCGAGACAAATTGTGGCCCTTCGCGAATCGATTCCTGAAGACTTGCCGACAGCTCCCTATGAAGAAAAACCTGATGCTGTTTATGTTCTTCCTATTGTTCTGGCGAACCATAATGAACCCGCAGCATTTCTGGTTTTAGGAATTAGTTCTCGTTTGCTCTTTGATGAAGCTTATCGAAAATTTTTTGATCTTATCGGAAAACATATTACGACTCAAATCACCAATATCCACACGCTGGAAGAAGAAAAAAAACAAGTTGAGGCCATGCAAGAAATTGATCGCGCTAAAACTATTTTTTTTAATAATGTCAGCCATGAATTTCGTACACCGCTCACATTGATGATTGGACCGCTTGAAGACTCGCTCCACGATTTGAAACACCCACTCCTCTCTGAACAAAAAGTCAGACAAGAAATTGTGTATAGAAATGCTTTGCGACTTTTGAAACTTGTTAACTCTTTACTAGATTTTTCACGTATTGAATCGGGAAAAATGCAGGCCAGTTACGTGCCGACAGATCTCTCTTTATTGACGAAGACGCTCGCCGGGCATTTTGAATCGATGATGGCAAAGGCCGGACTCAAATATATGATCGACATACCTCCACTGAACGAGTTGGTTTATGTTGATACAGACATGTGGGAAAAAATTTTACTCAATTTAATTTCGAACGCTTTTAAATTTACGCTTGAAGGTGAAGTCAAAGTCAGTTTGAAAAGTAAAAACGGATTTGCTGAATTGACAGTCGAAGACACGGGAGTGGGGATTCCGGAAAAAGAAATGCCGAACGTGTTTAAACGTTTTTATCGAATCGAAGAATCGAAGGGAAGATCTTTTGAAGGATCGGGAATCGGACTCGCTCTTGTTCAGGAATTAGTGAAGATGCACGGTGGAGAGATATCGGTAAAGAGTGTTCCGGACCACGGAAGTTCTTTTACGGTGAAAATTCCTTTAGGCAAAGCACACTTGCCTGAAAATCAGGTGCAGGAAAAACAAAATCTCAAACTAAAAACAAAGCAGACGGAAGATTTAGTGAATGAACTTTTCAGGTTGATACCGGAAGAAAAAAAATATCAGTGGGAAGTTCAAGTCAATTCTAAAACTCCCGGACGCTATAACATTCTTCTCGTTGATGATAATCCGGACATGCGGGCCTATATAAAAATTTTGCTGGACCCTTTTTGGAATGTAACGACAGCTTCGGACGGAGAAGAAGCTTATGAAAAAATACTCGATGAAAATTTTGATCTCGTTTTGAGCGATGTGATGATGCCTAAACTGGATGGATTCGGACTGATTAAAAAATTGCGCAATAATCCCATGACCAAAACAATGTCTATCATCCTCATTTCTGCCCGCGCAGGAGAAGAGGCCACAGTTGTAGGAATGGAAAGTGGGGCAGACGATTATCTCGTAAAACCTTTTTCTGGCAACGAGCTCATTGCGCGCGTAAAAACAATATTGGAACTTAAACACTTGCGCGAAGAACGTCTGAAGCTCAGTGAGCGACAATTGAACATGGCCCTTAGTTCAGCGCAAATGGGAGCGTGGAGCTGGGACTTAAAAAAGAATATTGTCACAAGAGATGATCTCGCTCAAAAACTTTTTGGATATGCACCGGGAACATGTCCGAACACACCTACTGTTCTCCAGGATCGACTTCATCCAGAAGATAGAGAGCGCACACTCAAAGCAATGCAGGAAGCGATCAATAAACATTCGTCTTTCAATGTCGAGTTTCGCGTTGTCTGGCCGGATAAAACTATTCATTGGGTTCAGGGAATAGGACAGGTGTTTTACGATGATGGAAATAACCCGGATCAATTACTGGGGATCATTTTGGAAATCACGAAAAGAAAAGACGATGAAGAATTACTGAAACAGGCCATTCACGCTCGCGATGAATTTATAGTGATTGCTTCTCACGAATTAAAAACACCGATTACTTCTCTCAAATTGCAATTGCAGATGACCCGCAGACAGATTCGACTGGAAACAGGAGCTGTTCCCCCTATTGATCAACTCGCCCGCGCTATTGATGTTTCAACAACGCAAGTGAATCGTCTCAATCAATTGATTGAAGATATGCTTGATGTTTCCCGCATGCAAAGTGGAAAGCTCATGTTTGAATTGGAGAGGGTCAATCTTTTGGAAATCGTTTTGGAAGTTGCGGAACGTTTTGCAGTGGAACTGTCCAATGTTCGCTGTGATTTAAAAATAGATGTTCCGGAAAATATCATCACTCGTTGGGACAAAGGGCGAATTGAGCAGGTCCTGGTCAATCTCATCGCTAATGCCGTTAAATATGCACCAGGAACGGAATTAAAAATTTCAGCAACCAAACATGATGAGAGTGTGACGATTATTGTTCGCGACGAAGGGCCAGGTATTCCGGAAGAAAAGCAACATTTGCTTTTTCAGCGTTTCGGGCGGGCCGCCCCTTATTTAAAAATTACCGGGCTGGGATTGGGGCTGTATATCAGCAAACAAATTATCGAGGCCCACGGCGGAACTATTAGTATGGATAGTGCTGAAGGAAAAGGAACCTCGTTTATCATCAAACTACCGCTTGATGTAGATGCAGATCATGAGGCACTGGGAATTCTGCTAACCTAGATATTTTTATACATGAGAACGTGCGGTCCGATATCGTCGACTTCGAACACTTCATCGTTATATTTTTTAAAACCTACTTTTTCGTAAAAACCAACAGCAGATGTGCGGGCATTACACCAAAGAAGCGTGCAGAAATTTTGCTTGATAATAGGAAAAGCCGTTGTCAGCAATTCGCTTGAGAGACCTTGGCCTTGATTTCCAGGAAGAGTGGCCATTCCACGCAATTGGTATTGGTGGAGGTCCTGGAAGAGCGGATTTCTTTCGTAGAAGAAAGAAGCTACGCTTACGAGTTTTGAATCTTTGAATGCGCCTAAGTGAAACGAAATGTCTTCGTCGTCATCGTTTTCAAATTTTGCCTTTTTCAATTCGTGGTCAGGAACCAATACTTGTTGGCGGATAGGATACGTATCTTGTGCGCTTATTCTTAAAACTTTCATAGATATTTTTTATAATATGCTTTGAAACCTTTGTCATGGAAATGTTTTTTAATGCGCCTCTAGTGTGAAAGACTTGATGAAATTCTAAACAAGATTTCCATTGAAAGTTTTGAAAGTGCCTGTGAAAACAACTCGAAGATTACCGGATTAAATCCGGTATGCGGTCCCATCCACTCAGCAGTTGAGTAAAACAAACAGCGATTGCCTCTCTCGATGACATTAATTTTTCCGTGCAGATTTTTAAGAATTCCGATCTCAAAACTGAAAGGGTATGTACCAGGAGCAGTGATCCTCGGAAGTGTGAATATGAGGCGCATATCGTACGGAAGAAGCGTGTGAGCGATGAGGAAGTTGATTTCTTTTTTCTGAACGTCGTAATGCGATTCTTTCACAAAACTTAAAAAGTGTGAGTACTCCTCGTAAAGGGAGAGTGTTTTGAGTGCATATGTACACGACTTCGGATGCAGACCTGCTATAGAGAAATTTAATTTCTGGTCATTTTGTCCTGGATTTTTATTTAAGTTTTGAACTTTTGATTCGGAGAATATTTCCCCCGCTAAAATTTTTTCTTGAATATTTTTTTTGTAGGGTAAATTTTCAAGTTTTAGCTCTTGAGAGTAGAGACTTTTCGCGCAAAAAAAGAGGGTGAGAAAAAAGATTTTGTAACGCATTGTACCTTTTCTACTACATGGTCTGGTCTTTAACCTTACATTCAAAGTTTGATTATATTCCCAATATTTAGAGTTTGAAAAGGATACATGAATATGAGTGTAGGACCTGTTGTAAGAAAAGGTAGCACAAAAGACGCGGTGATTGAAAGTAAAGATCAGCGCTGGCACGTACGTAATCGTATTACCCTTGTTTTTGGTAGTAACGATATCGAAGACCTGGAAGCGTATGTCTACAAGCCAAATGGAATCGAATTTAAAACGATTAAATTTCACCAGGCGAAATCAAAGGCGGTGGAAGAGATTTTAGATAACTGTATCGATGAGTATTATCGAGGGCACGTTACTGAAATTCATACGACACTATCGAGTGATAAAAAGACGGTGACTGTAGCGGATAACGGAATTGGTTTTCCTATCGATAAAGTGCCGCAGGTCTATACAGAATTCAGAACAGGTTCAAAGTTTAAAGACGAAGAGACGGATGAGAAGGGATTTCTTTACAGAACTCTCGGACAAAACGGTCTCGGTGCAGCGGCAACTTGTCTTACATCTGACACGTTTATCGCGACTGTAAAACACTACAATTCTAAGAAAGAACAAACTTGGGAATTCTTAGACGGCGCTCTTAAAACAAACAAAACAAAACCTAAGCCGTTCAAAGGCGCTTCGGGTGTATCTGTTACACTTCAACTTTCAAAAGAAGTTTATAAAGACAACATCATCAACGAAGATCTTCTTCGTAAACGTATTATCGATTTAGCTTACAACAACCCGGGATTAACTTTCTTCTTTAACGGAGAAAGATACCAGTTCAAAAAAGGATTGTTCGAATTAGCGCAAAGAATTGACCCGGAATCAGCACAACTTTTCGGTGAAGAAGCCTTTATTTACGAGGCAGAAAACGCGAAAGGGAAAAAAGTAAAAGGGAAGATCGATTTCCACCTTTCAGTGACACTTGATAAAAGATCAGAAGACCGTGAAAAATTCATTTCTTTTGTAAACTCGACGCCTACATTCGACGGTGGATTCCATCACGATCGCGTGAAAAGAATTTTCATTAACACTGTTAAAGACAAAATCGAGCGCGCAGCTAAGAAAGAAAAAATTTCAGTTGTTGATAACGACGTACTGACAGGGATGACGTTCGTAATGGGAATTACGATGCCGAACCCGCGTTTTGAATCGCAAACAAAAAGAAAACTCGTCCGTGATTTGAACCTTGAAAAAGGGATCGAAAAATTCATGGAAGACAATATCGAGAAATTCCTTCGCAAAAATAAAGAATATCTCGAACTGGTTGTTGAACGTGCTAAATCACGTCACCGTTTCCAGGAATTAAAAGACGCTTCTCTTAAAGGGAAAAAAGCGAAAAAACAAAGAGTGGAAAAACTACTCGATGCCAATGAAAGAAAAGACCGTCACCTTTGTACACTTTTCATCTGTGAAGGGGACTCGGCGATTGGTGGACTTCGTTCAGCAAGAAATAAATTGTACCAGGGTGGGATTGCGCTCAAAGGGAAACCGATGAACGTTATGCAAGCGTCTATCAACGACGTTATCAATAACCAGGAGTTCATGGATATCATGGCCTCTATTGGTTTAACGATCGGACAAAAAGCAGATGCAAACGATCTTCGTTATTCGAAAATTGTTTTCCTTGCGGACTCTGACGTTGACGGTGGTCACATCAACACGCTTTTAACGAACTTTTTCTTCACATTCTGGCCGGAACTTTTTGAACAAGGGGCAATTCAGTTTGCAAAAGCACCATTGTTTGAGGTTATTACTGATAAAGAAACTCTTTTCGTTGAGAGTGAAAACCAATTAGAGAAGTTAAAAAATTCCTCGGTTAAAATTAAAGAAATTCAGAGAAACAAGGGACTAGGAGAGATGTCTCCTGAAGCTTTCAAGCATACGCTTTCTCGCGAAGAATTTACAAAAATTACAGTCGACGATATGTCCTCGGCGAAACACACTCTGGATATTTGTTTCGGAAAAGATACAAATCTTAGAAAAGAACTTCTTTTAGATGTTGAATCAACTGGTGCTCTTCAAGAAGAAGAAACTCCTGCGAAAAAAACAACTGCGAAAGTAGCGGCGAAGGTAGCTGCCAAAGGGACTGCGAAGGCTCCAGCAAAGACTACTGCAAAGGCCACGAAAAAAGCGCCGGTAAAAACGACAAAGAAAGGGAAGAAATAAATGGAAGAAAGATACTTACACGCGCTTGATTCAGTTTCATTAACTGAAGTTGTTAAGCAAGAATATCGCGAATATCAAATTTATACTTTGATGGATCGTGCGATCCCCTATCTGCAAGATGGTTTAAAACCAGGACAGAGAAGAATTCTTTTTACGTTATGGAAAAACCAATCGAAAGGATTGATGAAAGTATCGTCAGCAACGGGATTAGTTTTAACTCTTCACCCGCACGGACCTGCTTCTGTTGAATCAGCAATCGTAAACCTTGCTCAGGATTATACTTTCTCAAACAACTATCCGCTTATCGATAAAAAAGGATATTTCGGAGAGAGAATGGAAACTGCTCCGGCAGCTTCACGTTATATCGAATGTAAATTAGGAAAAGTCGCAGAGTACTTGTTGTTTGATGATATGAACCAGGTCGCGATGGTTCCGAATTACGACGAAAAAGTAATGGAGCCTGTTTGTTTACTTCCAAAACTTCCAATCATGTTATTGAACGGAGCGGAAGGAATCGGAACTGGATTCTCATCTGTTATTCCAAGCTTTCACCACTCGGATTTGATCAATTCAATTATCCAGTTTGTTGAAACAGGAAAAGCAAAAAAATTAAGAAGCTACGTACACAACTACAAAAATAAAATTGAAGTAGATGAGAAGGGCCGTTTTGTTTTCGGAATGAAATTCGAAGAAATCGGCGGAAGCATTTACATCACTGAACTTCCTCGCGGGTACGATGCGACTAAGATCTATCGTTATTTAACAAAACATATCGATGAAGATTATATCAAAGACTTTATTGATTCATCGGTAAATAACGATATCAAGATCGAACTTATCTTCAAGAAAGGACAGCAGCCTCCACTTGCAGAAGTGATCAAGAAGATGTCGACCTCTTCAACACTTGTTCCAAACTACACGCTTATTTCAGAGCGCGGGGTAAGAATTTTCAATACGCCGGAAGAAATTATTGAAATTTTCGGAGCGAAAAGATTAGAAGTTGTAAGACGTCGTTATGAACTTCTTTGTGAAGACTACGAAAAGAAAATTCGTCAAAACAACGAAATCATCCGTTTCATCAAAGACAAAGAATACGAAGTGGCAACAAAATCTGCTAACCGTAAAACTTTCGTTGAATATCTGGATAAGAAAAAATTCACATTCGCTGATTACCTTGCGGATATGCCAATCTATCGTATGACAAAAGAAGAAGTAGAGAAGCGTGCATTGATGGTAAAAGACGATTCGGCTTCTCTTAAAGAATTCGATCGTATCGCTAAATCGAAATCACTTGTTGAGAAGAAACTCATCGAAGAGCTTCGTGAAGTTGATGAAAAACTTTCTTCGTGGATGAAGCAGAAAGATGCGGAGAAGATGAATCTGCAGAAAAAAATCGAAAAAGAGATGAGCAAGAAAGTTAAACTCAAAAAAAAGTAAGCCAGAAATAGAATAAAAAGGGTCCTTCGGGGCCCTTTTTTCGTTAAAGCCAGACAATGTTAGTCCGGAATAAAGCAAGACCTCAATTTTTGTTTTGTAAAAAATAACCTTTCAAGTTAACCTGTTAATATATGGTTTAGTCGCGCATAGTTTTCATGGAGGAAAATAATGAGTCTTACGAAGGCCGATATCGTTGAGCGAGTTTACAAAGAAGCTGGTTTCTCGAAGAAAGAAGCAGCAGATTTAGTTGATCTCGTATTCAAAGTTATCAAAGACACTCTTTCAAAGGGTGAAAAAGTAAAAATTTCTGGTTTCGGAAATTTTTCGATCAGAGATAAAGCAACTCGCGTAGGAAGAAATCCGCAAACGGGTGAAGCAATGGATATCTCTGCAAGACGTGTTCTTACTTTCAAGCCTTCACAAGTTTTGAAAGAAGACGTAACGATGAGATATGCTCACCGTCTTGATGAGAAAGGAAATGAAAACAAATCTCTTCCACCAAAAGAGGGAACAGCAAGAGCACTAAGCTCGTTCATGTCGAACACTGATGAGGGTGAAGACGATATCGATTTCGATCCACATGAGAACGATGATGAATAAAAAGCTGAATAGATAATTAGGAAACTCAATGAATGAACCGATAGAAATTCCCAACAAATCTTCTTTTAAAATAAATGAAGTTTGTGCGCTCACAGGAGTAAAATCCTATGTGCTTCGTTTTTGGGAATCGGAATTCACTGAGATTGCTCCGCTGATGTCTTCCTCCGGACAAAAGCTCTATGAGCACAAGGATATCGAAGCTATCCTTTTGATTAAAAAATTATTATTTGATGACAAGCTTTCCATCGAACGTGCAAAAGGCGAGATGAAAATTCTTATGCCTCGTGAACATTTGGTGGAAGCTCCTTTTGCAGATTTTTCCGAAGAAGATACATCAGCCGACTATTTCGATGAAGGAATGGATGCTGAAGCAAGATCTGATTCAACAGAAAGAACTCCAGCTCCTCAACAATACACTCAGACAAAACGCGTTTTGATCGAAACTGATTTTCAAAAATTAGTAATGGCGAAAAACAAGTTGAATGAGATTCTTACTCTAACGGAAGCTCTTCATCAGAAGAAGCACTGGTAGAATATCCACTTTTTTATCTAAATGGCCGTGAATTGTTTGAAGGTTTCCTTCAATAGTGCTGAGCATTTTCTGATAATAGTCGCTGATAATTTTATTTGTGTTAGTGAGTTTTAGTTCAGCACTTAGTTTATTAAACGTTTCCAGCGCTTCAGTTGTTCTTTTAAGCGTGATTTCCGGATGGTGAAGCCATGGATTTACGTCTTTCTCATGATCACTTAAAACGCTTTCAGCGAGTTCTGAGAGATCATCTATAAGTTGGAAGTTGATTCCAAGCAGGCGAGAGAATCTCCAGAGTGCTTTTTCTTTTTTGCTGTTTTTTGCATTCGCAAGAATTGCACTTCCTAAAATCGCCACTTGAATGAGGCGTGCTGTTTTAAGTTCGTGCGTGCGCCAGGTATTCTCAAAACTTATTGTCATCTCATGTGAGAGATCCAGAACTTGTCCGTGAATAAGACCTTTGGGCCCTAACGCCCACGAAAAAAAGCGGATGAGTTCGAGTGTTCTTGGATTCGTACTTTTTGAAAGCAATTGATACGAAAGATTGAGAAGGCCGTCACCAGCGAGAAGTGCCTGCCATTCACCGTACACGATATGTGTGCAAGGTTTTCCACGTCTCATTGTATCGTCATCCATACACGGAAGATCATCGTGAATGAGTGTATAACTGTGATGAAATTCAACGGCACTCGCAAGAAGTGAATGAGGAGAATTTTTATTGTCTTTGGATTTTATAAAAAGATCGGAATTGAGGTCTTGCAGTGTCGACCACACAAGATTTGGACGAAATAATTTTCCACCAGGGAGAACGGCGTAACCGTAAACTTCGCTCGTTTTATGATGAGGCAGAAGTAAACTCAGATGGTAGCTAAGCTTTTTTTCGATTTCTGTATTTATCATTGAAGACATATGAGACATCGCTAATTCTATTTAAATTGCGGCTTCCCGGGATTTCCAAGCGGCCCCATTATTTTCATTTGATAAGTACCACTCTGATTATCCTGAGGCAAGTAGAACTTGATGATTGGGAAATTAGTCATCATGAAATTTGTGAGATGAAGTGTTCCGTTCAACTGCAGTTGTGAATTAACAAAACTCTGTTGGTTTACAAGAAGATTTCCTTTGAGATTAATTTCCATTGGAGAATTGCTCTGACCAAGTTGGATCTGATCAATTTGCATTGTCGTCTTATTCGTAAAGTGGGCCTTTAAGAAAAGGCGATTAAGTGTAATGAGCGGCATTTCAAAACCGCTTAGGTTTTGTGCTGGAAAACGAAAATCTCGAGAAGTGATATTGAGATGTCCGTCTTCAAGTGTTCCACCTGAAGAAAATTTCAGTGATCCTTTTGCTGTTAAAATTCCTGCGACTGGTGATTTATTGTCGGCCATCATCGCTGCAAGAATTGTCGAATCAATTTTCGAATCGTCGATCTCTACATATTGTGAGAAGGGAGAAAGAGTCGGGTAGAGACTAAGTTTTGTTTTTCCTTCTGTCACTGTCACGTGCAATTTAATTCCCGGAGGGTAAAAACTCGGGCCGGAAAGGGCGATTTTAAATTCGTGAAGGGGAAGTTTGTTGTTCACTTGTCCAAAACAACTTCCAAGAATAACCGGTTTTTGAATATCAATTTTGGGAAGGAAATACGAGAGCTCTGCTTTTTCAAAGAGAATCGGACAGGCCTGATTACTTGAAAGAGTCATGAGCAAATATTTGTTAATTTTTTCTTCGAGCGAGAAGTTGAAAAGAAAACCGAAGATAAGAATCACGAGACCAGAAACGATAAGTCTCGTTTTCGTCCAATATTTAGGACTGTATATTTCTTCGCTTAATTCGTTATATTGAATTCTTTTTCTTTTCATTCTTATTTATTAAAGTGGCGAACTCTTTCCTAAGTGCATGAGAGAAATCTCTCCGCGAAGAAGGCTAGTGGTTTTATCTTTTGTTAAACTAATACGCATCACTTTAAATTTTTCTTGTTCAACAAGAGCACGCATAAAATTAGAGAAGTCTTGTGTCCCAAAATTCTGGAAACTAAGAAGGGCCTCGATTTTAGCAATATTACTTGTCGTTGAGAGTTGGCTGAAATTGAGAACGTGAACTTTATTTTGATCAATGCTTGAAGCAGACATGAGATTTCTGATTTTGTTATCCAGATCTTCTTGTCCCATGATCGCTGTCGGAGCAACGTAAGTAGAACTGACACTTGTCAAAGTATCTTTGTTTCCTGTGAGAGTCGCTACTTGTTCTAAAATTTGATTTTTGATTTCCATATTCTTTTTCAATTTGTGATTTCCCCACCACAGTGTGGCCACAAAAAGAAAAGGAATAACAAGCATTGTGAACGTGAGAACTTGAGCAAAGATTTTTTGCTGATCTTCTTCTAACCCTGAAAGAAGATCGTTGATCTTCTGAAAACTTCCATCTGCCTTGAGAAGATCGATTTTCTGAAAGATGAATTCGTCGATTTTAATAAAAATGTTTTTTGATTTATCCATTCTATTCTCTGTCGGCAAATTCTAGGGTTAATATCGTTTTTCCAGAGACGTAATTGACTTTCAGATCTGGAAGTCCTGAACCTTTCAAATGCGTACTCATTGCTTCTAATTCAGCTGGATCAGCAGAGGTGAAAGTCGCAGTGACGTTATATCCGTCGCTGTTGAAACGTTCTAAGCTTACTTTTGGATTAGAGCTCATCGTTTTACTTAAAACGGCCAGCGGGCGAAGAGCATTGATGCTGTTTGAAGAGAGAATTGAACTCACTTCATCTTTAATCATTTTGTTTTTCTTTTTAAGTACATTCAATACGCTGTCCGGTTTTGTAACGTAGAGTTTGCGGTCTTTAGGACTGATTTCCAGCGACGGAGTTTTTAAAAGTCCGTTGATCTTTGCATCCATTGCTTTGTCTTGTTTTGTTAAAAAGAAAAAGCGCTCAGTTGAAAGTCCCAAGATGATAAGAAGAGCGATAAACGTTGTTCTCACCCACAAGAAAACTGCAGAGTGCAGAGAGATGAAAGCGTTTGAAGCGGTTTGAAACTTTCCTGTGAGGAAATTGATCAAACTGCTTGGCTGTCTCTGAGAGATGGCCATCATTTTTACGAGATAAAAAGATTTATCGTGAATTGAGTAATCGCTTTTGAAATCGAGTAGTGGGGGAAGAGATTCGATCGGCAATCCCGTGTGGAAGGTAAGGAAGTTTTCCAGACTGTTGATCTGAGAAGTCCCACCTAGAACGTAAATTTTATCGATACTCGTTCCGAATTTTACACGATGGCCGATTTCCCAACGTTTGATATCGAGAATCAGCGGACTGAAAACTTGTTTCATTAAAAGAGCGAATTCTTTTTGTTCAGGCGAAACTTCATCGAGTTGTTCGTCTGTTAAAAGAAATGCATTTTCATGTTTATAAATGATCGCATCTTCATTGGAGATTTGATACGTTTTCGCGATGACTTCATTGATAGCTTGTCCTGCCACAAATGAAGTGTGGTTAGAAACAATCTGACGATCCTGAACGAAATACGC
The DNA here is from genome assembly GCA_966211875.1 of uncultured Bacteriovoracaceae bacterium. GTDB lineage: Bacteria > Bdellovibrionota > Bacteriovoracia > Bacteriovoracales > Bacteriovoracaceae > Bacteriovorax. The sequence goes on along the minus strand of CBIHNP010000007.1, from coordinate 115,609 downwards.
TTTCGTTGATTTATGGCCTAAGTCCAAAATGCAGCAAGTATCATTCATGCGAATATGTTCGATATAAGCTTGCATCGTCGAAATTTCAGAAGTGAGGACAGAAGGTCCAGCGTCCTTGCTTTCGAAATAGCCAAAAAAATCTTTGAAGACATTGTATTGAGTAATATTTGAGAGAACTGAAAATCCACCAGCGCGCTTGTGAAGTTTAGAACTAAAGTGGGCTTGAGTAAGAGAGTACGGAAGGTTTTCATCCAACTGAAATGGAATAATTTGTTCTGTTTTTCTTTTTGATGTTCCAGGAATTTCCAGGTAACGAGTTGTTAACATTTCATTGGGAACCTGGAAGATAATTTTTAATTCAGAAGATTTTTTTTGAATGTAGCTGGCAACAACTTCTTTTTGTAGTTCGCTCAATGTCGCAATATCAGGATAATGAACTTTCGCTTCATTAAGAATGATTTCATGTTTTTCAACAAGGATTAAATTCTTTCGTTCTGGCCTTATCTCTACAAACTTGATCGAGTAAGAACCGACATCAATTGCCAATATGTTCATAGGTTTAGTTTACCTAAAAAGATTACTCAGTGATATAGAAAAATATGTCCACTGCGATTTGGATCATCTGACTATTCAAGTCTGATTTCAACAACACGTGGGCGGAGAAGTTCAACCGGTTTTGGTTTGTCATCTTTTGCTGTCGTACTGCCCGGCTGTTGTCCTTGTTGATCAGATTGTGCCTGCTGATCATCTGGACTTTGTCCTTGAGTTGCCGGAGTCTGTGCGGCCGGAGTCGGGGCCTTTTTCGGTTGTGGTTTGATCGGAAGATCGACGTAGGCGATGAGGTTGTAGACAGCGTTGTTCATCGTTCCGCGCGAGGTAACTTTATAAAGTTTTCCGGAAGTATCGATCACGAGTCCCGCATTTTTAAGTGAAGTCATGCGCTCCTGATATTCCGAATCTGTCACAATATTAAGTTCAGTTGTCACGACTCTTTTAAAATCTTCAGCATCTTTGAATTTTTTCCCTTTGATCTTTTTATCAACGTCACCGTCGCGGTACTTAAAGAATTCTTCAATTTGAATATTATTGATATTCGGAAAAAGAATTTTGAGATCTTCCAATGTGAGTTCATTAACGGCAATAACGCTGACATCGTGAACGCTCAGACGATCTTTGATGAGGTCGACAAGGGCATCATCCCACGAAGGGAGCAGATAAAGCTCGTCAATAGAACTCATCGGAGCAAACTTAGGAGTAATATTTTTTTGATTGAATTTTGCTTCAATCTCCGGACGTTCATTTCCTTGGTAAGTTCCTTTATCACTCACATAGTATTTTAATTCCTGAACGAGATAGTTCGCATCGACGTTAGAGTAGTGTTGGTGAAAATCTTCATCATTGTCGTTTTTATCTTTGATCAAACGTTGGAGAGTTTCGACTAATTTTTTTTCGATAACCATATTGGCCGGTGTATTGTCTTTTTGTGTTCCGCCGGACTGTTGCTGTTGTTGATCGTCAGCAACCTGAGATTGGGCAGCGGCATCCTGATCTTGTGAACTCTGGCCTTGTTGTCCTGTGCTCTTTGGTTGTAAACGAAGACCATTCGGATTTAAGAATCCTGAAACTTTATTGAATGTGACACTCACTTCCCCGTGAAAAATAATTTTCTTTAAAAAATCATCGACCGCCGTTTTCTGAATAATTCCGGCCTTTGCATTCACAGGAGGAGGAAAAATAAACGGTTCAATGATAATTGATTCGAGATCAGAACTTGGAAAAGCACTTTTTAAATTATCGTCTTTCTCAATTTTATTTCTACCTTCTTGATAGAGACGAAGTTTTCCGAGAGCAAAATTGAGTCCTGATTCTGCATTTAGGCGTGCTTGAATTTTATCTTGCTGATTATAAATTTTAATTTTGTTGAGTTTACTTTCAAAAGTAAAATCCGCGAGCAGGAAAGTGAGAATGGCAATAACTCCCATAACCATGAGAAGGGCGATACCACTTTCATTATTGAGAGTTTTTTTGAAAAAATTTTTAGAGGTGAACATCTGGACCTCCTACGCCTCCGCCGGATGAACTACCGTTGGCGTTATTGGGATCGGGAATACCAGGAGGAGCTGAACTGTCTCCATAAGCACCGCCACCATTCACTGTTCCCATATCGTCTAACTTCGTATTGAAGTACGGATGGAGCACGCGAAAAATTTTTACGATTTTTTGTTCAACATTGTTTTCATCAACCCACACAAGTTCCATCTTAAGTGAACGAATGAGATTTTTGTTTTCATTTAAATCCTGAAGAGAGCCCACAAATTTTTTGCTACGTTCATCCCAGAATGAAAATTCCAGACTCTTAATTTGAGTCATGAGAATTTGTGCTCTGACATCATTCCAATTTAAATCCTGAGTATAGATATTTGTACTGATGCTTTGGCGAATGAGTTCGCTGTCGCCTTTAGTATTTAAATTTTTTTCGTCACCTTCATTTTCTTTCTTTTCACTTCTGCGGATGCTGTATTTTACCCAAGTGTAACGAGATTCTTTTGCATCAGCGACTTTTCTGCGATTCGCGGCCGTTAAAAAAACTAACGTCGATTTATCGTCAGATTGAAATTGTGGAACGATCGCACCGTTTTTTGCTTTTCCATCAAACGTTCCTTTAGAAGTGGCATTGTCCTGGTAAACAGCATTGGGATCAGCAGCGGGATTTGCTTTAGAATAAGCAAAGAGCGGAGTGTAGAGTTGACTGATATCGCTGTCGAGGCGAGAGATCGCAGTCAAGCTTTGCAATTTAGTCTGGTCTTCTTTTAACACACGCTCTTTTGTATCCGTGCTGTTGTCGACCATTTTAAAAGTATAGAGAGAAATAAAAGCGAGAAGAATAATAGCGATCAGGACTTCGATAAGAGTGAAGCCGGATTCATTGTGATGAATGTTCTGCAAATTAGAATTGTCCAATTTGTACATCCGCATTTTGGTTATAGAGCCATGTCGAAAGTTTAAATTGAGCGTCGCTGCTTTTATTTTTCGCCGTAACTTCTACCTGCCAGATAATTTTTTCCATATTATCTTTGAAAATAGTATAAATTCTTTTTTCTAGCTGAGCTTGTTGCGATTCTTCGTCTTTGTCTTTTCCTTCTTTGTCAGAGTCACCTGAGATTTTCGCCATGTCGGGAATAAAGAATTTTTTGTATTCAACGATGCACTGATAGTCAGTATTGCTCTCGCAATCTTTTGTTTCTTTCGTCATCGTGAGCGAATCGCGAAGTTCAGGAGGATTGACGATGATATCGTTGATCTTGTTTTCAGCAAGATCTTTCATAATCATTTCTTCTTTTAATTGAGAAGAGTCGAGGAGGTTATAGCCCTGGCCGGTGATAAATACAGTCGCAAAAATAGTGAAGATCGCAATAGCGATCATGACTTCCATAAGCGTGAAGCCGCTTTGATCTTTGCGAAGTTCGGCGAACGCTGATTTAAAATCTATTTTTCGTGCTTCCATTTTTCAAAAATTTCTTTGGCCCTTGCCTGTTGCAATTCATTCAAATCTTTTTCGCCGTTAGTAGGCTTACCCAATGGGTGAGTCTCGCGCTCAATTTTGTTTGAAAAAGCATCAACTTTTAGACTTATTATATCCTCATCTGAGCCAACAAGCACTAGGGCCTCATCTTTCTCTCCACTAGGGAAAGCATAAACAGAAACTTCGCCACTTGTTTGCAGTTTTTCTGATTGAGGAGTCGCGACTCCGATAATTTTGATATCGCTACTCATCTCAGTGTTCTGTTCTTGAAACTCAGCGACCTTGGTGAATTTCATGTTTAAGTTCTTTGTGTCTTTTTTTCTTTTTTCTTCTTCCTCTTTCGATTCTACTTTTGTTTCAAACTCCGCCTTTGGTGGCAGGATAAATGAATCGGAGGGGCCGTATTCCACAGCATATTCTTGTGGTTCTTTATCGAGCATGATGTGCAAACGAATGACGGCGTTTTTAAGTGTGGCCTCATCGCTCATAAAGCGAATAGCGCGTTCGACATTGGCGACGTCTCGATCGAGATTTTCACGTGAATTGAATGAACCGTTGATGCTGATACCGAGGACGAGAGCGATTAAAACCAAGGCCACTAAAATTTCAATTAAAGTGAAGCCTTGGTTTTGATTTAAAGATTTTTTTAAAAACTTACTGAGGTGCGGCCTCATTATTTCCTTGGCCACCTTCTGCTGGTGCCGGAGCAGGAGAAGCTTCACCACCAGCTTTTTCAGCTGGAGCAGCTCCGCCTTTTCCTTGAGCTTTTAGGTAAATATCTGCATCTGTTCCTTCTCCGCCTGCTTCTCCGTCTTGTCCGTAAGAGTAGATGTTGAAAGTTTTTCCGTCAGATTCGTAAACAAAATCGTGATCCCATGGATCTTTAGGAACTGCATCTCCATCGATGAATCCGTTTTGTGGATAATCTTTACACTCGCGACCACCTGATGGTTTTGTTACAAGAGCTTCAAGACCTTGCTCAGTTGTAGGGTAGAATCCACATTTTCTTCTGAATTCTTTTAAGCGGCCTTCAAGGTTACTCATTTGAATTTTTGCCGAGTTCACTTGACCCTCATGAAGGTTGTCGAGGAATTTACCAACAACAAATGTACCAGCAAGAGCAAGAAGGGTAAGGGCAATCAAAATCTCGATAAGCGAGAAGCCTTTTTGATTTTGTGCCAACGTTTTTTGAAAAAATCTCTGTTCCATTTTTTCTCCGAAAAGTGATTATATATAAAAATTTTTTTAGTGTTTAATCGTGTTGAGTTCCATCAATGGAACAACAACTGAGAACAAGATGAACGCTACAACGACACCCATTCCTACCATCATTATAGGTTCTAATACCGATGTAAGTCCACTAAGTTTTGTATTGACTTGATCTTCATAGTTCTCAGAGACAATTTTGAGCATTGGTTCGAGTTCCCCGGACTTTTCTCCGAGTTTAATCATATGGGTTACCATAGGAGGAAAGAGTTGAGAGCGAACGAGTGGGCCAGTGATAGAAGCCCCTTCGGATATACTTGTTCGTGCTTCTTCGACCGCTCTTTTCATGTGAACATTTGCAATCAGGTTTGAAACAATTTTCATTGAAGCAAGAATAGGAACACCTGACTGAAGTAGTGTGGCAAGTGTAGAGCAAAAACGGCTTACGTTAATCATCGTCACGATTTCAGCAACGATCGGAAGTTTTAAAACCATCGAGTCCCATTGCGCGCGTCCTTTTGGTGTATTGATATATTTTTTTACACCTGTGAATAGGGCAAAACCACCAACGATCACGAGCCACCAATAATGCAGAAGAAAATTAGAAATCCACACACAAATTTGTGTTTGTAGTGGAAGAGCTCGTTTTTGTGTGATGAAAATTTTTGTAATTTTTGGAATAACAAACATGAAGATGATACCAATCATCGTCCCTCCGGCCACCATCATGATGATCGGATAAGTCATTGCTCCACGAATTCTGTTTCTCAGTGCGAGTTGGCTTTCAGTAAAATCGGCGAGACGAAGAAGAACAACTTCCAGTGTTCCCGAAGTTTCACCGGCGTCAACCATGTTGACGTAAACGTTATCGAAAATTTTTGGATAATCGCCGAGAGCTTTTGCAAGAGAAGACCCTTCGTTAACTTTTTGGCGGATTTCTGAAAGCGTAATTTTTAAGCGCGGATTTTCCGTTTGATCGACGAGAGCTGTGAAGGCTTCGACGACTTGAATTTTTGCGCGCAAAAGAGTGGCAAGCTGTCTTGTCATGAGCGCGAGATCGCCGATAGAAACAGCGCTGCCGAAGCTAAATCCTCCGGCACTTTTTTTCATTGAAGTCGATGTTTGCTCATTGATCTCAATGAGCATAATTCCCATCGCGCGGGCCTTCGCTTTTGCCGGAGTGAGTCCTTCAGCACTCAATGTGCCTTTAACTTCTTTTCCGGTTTTATCTAGTCCTTTATAATTATAAATCGCCATCTATTTATTTATTCTCTAGTTGTTGTTCTTCATCTTCTTCGTTGATCGCGCGAACCATTTCTTCAACGGAAGTAATTCCTTTAAAAACTTTTTCCATAGCATCCTGACGAAGAGTTTTCATTCCGCCTTTCATTGCCATTTTCTTTACTGTATTTGAATCCGCTTTTTTCAGAATGAGTGGGCGAATGTCATCAGTGATAATTAAAAGTTCTGCAACGACTGTCATTCCTGAATAACCGCGATAGTTGCACTTCGGACAACCTTTTGCTTTATAAAGAACAGTATCCTTCGGTACAGATTGAACATCGAGCATTTGAAAATCGTATTCAGTAGGAGTGTAGGCTTCTCTACATTCAACACACAATACCTGAATCAAACGTTGAGCAAGAACAGCAGCAAGTGAAGAGGCAATCATGAATGGTTGTACACCCATGTCGACAAGACGGTTAGGTGCTGAAGAAGCATCGTTGGTGTGAATTGTAGAAAGAACAAAGTGACCAGTTAGTGAAGCTTGAATGGCGTTTTCTGCCGTTTCCAAGTCACGCGTTTCTCCGACCATGATGATGTCCGGGTTCTGACGAAGAATTGCACGAAGAGCGCGGGCGAAAGTGAGTTCAATTTTATGGTTAACCTGGATTTGTGAAATCCCGGCCATCTCAATCTCCACCGGATCTTCTACTGTAATAATCATTTTATCAGGTGTGTTGACTCGTTCGAGCATTGCAAAGAGTGTAGTCGTTTTACCGTGACCAGTTGGTCCCGATACGTAAACGACTCCGTGTTTTCTTTTTGAAAGTTCGTCTAGTGTACGCAGAATGCTTCCGTGGAAACCTAAATTTTCCAGAGTTGCAACGTTGTTTGATTTTTCAAGAATACGCATAACGATGCGCTCGCCGTTTTGAATAGGGACGACGCTCACACGAATATCGATGTCTTTACCGGCCATTTTAATTTTAATACGACCGTCTTGAGGCAAACGTTTTTCAGCGATGTCCATCGACTTCGTCATAACTTTCAGACGAGATGTAACTGCAGCTTGTGTTTTAATCGGTTGACGTAAAATTTCGCGCATAACTCGGTTGATACGGAAACGATACACAACATCTTTTTCATAAGGCTCGATGTGAATATCAGACGCGCGTTCTTTGATCGCACGGAAGATGATCGAGTTTACGAAGCGAATAACCGGAGCTTCATCAGCACCAGCTTCAAGAATATCAATCGGTCCTTCAAGATCTAAGTTCTCATCGAATTCACCTTCGATAGAATCGACGACGTTTCTGTTCGCACGTTCGTAAATTCTGTTGATGGCGTCCTGAACTTTAAGTGGAGAAGAGACAACGAGTTTTACTTCTTTCTTAAAAATTTCCTGGATGTCGTTGATCGCATCGAAGTTAAACGGATCAGTCATCACAACAGTCACGCTGTAATCGGTTTCCAGAATAGGAAGGATCTCGTGCTGTTTAGCATAGTTGATGTTGATGTTTAACGTGAGGTTCGGATCGATTTCATCGAGCTTTAATTCGTTGATGTAGGGGATATCAACTTGATGACAAATAACTTTGATAATGTCGTGAGGATGAATGTAATTTTTCTTTAAAAGAATTTCACCCAGGAGCATCCCGGATTCTTGTTGAATCTCGAGCGCCTCTTCCAGTTGATCATCAGTTAAACTTGTGTGCTTTAAAAGAAGCTGACCAATTTTTTCTTTCTGGCCTTCAACTTTTTCGAGCATGTGGTCTGTTATTTTCACCCAATATCTCCGTTAACTTCTGCGACTACTGAACAGTACTCGCAGGAGCTTTATCATTAGTTTTTTCGGCCTTAATTGTTTCAGCTTTATTGACTTGTTCAACTGGTTTATCAGCGCTTTGTTTTATTGACTGATAATCAGGAATGTCTTCCGTTGCTGCCGATGTCGAATCATTATTTCTGTCTGGTGCACCTTGAATCATGCTTGAATCCGGCATTTGATTTTTATCGTTGTATTTTGCCGTTTCAGAAGTGTCGTATAACGGTCCTTCAGCTTGTTTCTTAGCTTTGTCGTAAAGACCTTTTGCCGTTGAAGCAAAAGCGTCGTCATCACCAGCTGTGTTCTTCAAGTGAGCTTGTCTTCTGTTAAGAATATCTTTCATGTTGTCCGCATTTCCTTTTTCGTATGGAGCAAGAATTTTTGGAGTCATGAAGAAGAGGAGGTTAACTTTTTCAACTGATTTAGATGTATTTTTAAATAACCATCCAAGAACAGGAATATCACCCAATAGAGGAACTTTACTTACAGTATTCGTTTCTTTATCTCTCATCAAGCCGCCCATCGCAATCGTGTCTTTATCTCTGACAACAACAGTTGTAGCGAGTGAGCGAATAACAGTTGCGGCACCACCTGTCGTATTTGAAGCGAGTGGACGATTAGAAAAGTCTTCAATCTTTTGGTCAATTTTTAATTTGATAAAACGAGTTGCTTTATTAATTTGTGGAGTGATCTTTAATGTTAAAGCAACTTTTTGTAATTTCGTTGTCGTTTGAGAACTACCGTTACTTGCATTTGTGATTTCTGAAGTTGGAACTTGTTCACCGCTTTCGAATACACCTTCTACGTTGTCGAGAGTTAGGATTTGTGGAGTTGCAAGTACGTTTGTTCCTGATTGGTTTGCAATCGCAGTCACAAGACCGTTAACTGAGTTGACTGTAACATTTGTTCCATTCGCTCCAGGAATTGTATAAGAGTGACCGACACCACCACCTAAGAAAAGACCAGAAAGATTAGTGATGTTGTTAGTAAGTAAATTTGTCAAAGAACCTTGGTCACCTGTACCGAATCTTTGCAAATTTCCTGAACCTGTTGCTCCAAGAAGAGTTACACCGAAAGCATTTGTTTTACTCACTTGAGTTTCCATCATCAGACCTTCAACATAAACCTGGTCGCGAGGAACGTCGAGTTTTGCAATAACAGTTTTCACCGTATCGTAGTCAGTAGGTGAAGCGGTAACGACAAGAGCGTTATTGTCTTTATCTGCAGTAATTTTCACGTCGCTGTTGAAAAGCGTTTCAGTTGTAGCTGCACCACCTGATGTTGGAGCAGTGAAACGTGTAAGGCCGCCAAGTCCACCAGACTTTGGAGCGTTACCTACAAGAGAAGAGAGTGTTTTAGAAAGAGCTTCAGCATCACCATAGTTCAAGTAATAAACGTGAATTTGACCTGAACCTGCAGCGACAACTTTGACATCGAGTTTTAAAATCAAATCGCGCAATTCTTTTGCTCCGTCAGAGTTTGCCATTGCGATGATTGAATTCGTTCTCGGCTCAGCGATAATGCGTGAGATGTTTACTTGAGACGTTTGTCCTGTAGCAGCTGATGTTTTGAATTTAGAATCGTTCGCGTTTCCTTTTAAGATTTTATCCAAAAGAGTTGCGATCTCTTGCGCAGAAGAGTTTTTAACTTTGATAATTTGCAGTGATTCTTCGTGACCTGGAATATCGATGAACTTAATAAGTTTCATCAAACGATTGATGTGTGTTCCAGTTTCCTGAACGATAACAGTATTCGTTTGTTTGATCTCGATGATTCTTCCGTAACGAGACATGAAAGGACGGAAAGAGTTTGCCACTTCTCTCGAGTTTACATACTTCAGAGGGATAATCTGCATAACATAGTTTTCAGTGTTAGGCGTATATGTCCCAGTGTACATCGTCGTCGGAGAGTAACGAATATCGCGGTTGTTGACGATCGTGTAGTACGCACCTGATTTAACGAGTGAGTAACCGTTGATCGAAAGAGCTTGAAGATAAGCTTTCCACGCGTCTCCGATTGTGATCGGAGTAGGAGATGAAATCGAAATTTTACCTTTGATATCCTTATCGAGAATTAAATTTAATCCCGTAAGTTTTTGCATGTGTTTTGTTAAATCGAGAATTGAAACGTTAGGGAAGTCGAAACTTGTCACGACTTCGGGACCGAATGCTGTTTCAGGATTCAAGTTAACATATTTTTTGTCGACTTTGCTTGGCTTGATACTGCCGCCGTTTTTGCGTCCGAATGTATCGCTTCCGCTGCCATCACCAGATGAATCACCGTCGTCACCACCACCGTTTTCTTGAGCAACTTCATCACCACCTTCTTCATCACCTGGAACGAAGCTTGTCGTGTCCTGGTTAAGAAGTGACTTTGCTGATTTTCCCGTATCAGGAATCGCAATGTCGTCTTTCTTCGCACTCGCTTTATTAAATTTTGTTTTGCTTTTGTACTTATCGAACTGAGCAAAAACTTCAGGCGAGAGACCTGCGGTTAAGATCACTGACGTTGTTAAAACTGAAGTGGTCCATACATTTTTTTTAGTCATTAGATTTTCCTAAATTATCTCTAACGTTATTTCTATTCAAAACCGTATTCTAAATTTTCATTCATACCATTGCGTTTAAGACCGATCTGGAATTGATCAATATCTTTGATTCTTCCAAGAAGTCCCATCAACTCGTTAAGATTTTCAATCTTCTTGCCGTTGATGTTGCAAATAATATCGTTTTCCTGAATGTTCAGCTGAGAGTAGAGACTTCCAGGAACGATTTCAGTCATCTTAAAACAAAGTGATCCGTCTGGATTTGTGATCTGAACTGCTTTTGCCTGAGTAAGGACTTCGCTCATGTTGTTCATCATCGAATCGCGGAAAGCGCGTTTGATTTTGAAATTGTTCCCAACGTTTTTAATATTTGGATTCATACTTTTGAAAAGTGATTTTCCGGCCTTTGGAGAAATCACATTAATTTTCGGCATCATCGGTTCTGCTTCTTGATCAGCAGATGCGTACTCGCAATCTCCCGTTTGAAGATTTTTTAAAATCATTTTCATACGATTGATCTTTGAAACTTCGGCCATCTCATCAAGCTTTTCACCTTCGCGTACGTTTTGAAGTTCAGAGCTTCCACGAATCTGAACACTCGCCACAGACTTCACAGAGTCCTGAAGAACGATAGTGTCGAGTAGTTTAATTTGAAGAGCTGTTGGTTTTTCAGCATCAAGACAGATAATGCTTTCGATATCTTTTTTAGCAGCAGAGCCGTTTGCTTTATCGCTTTCTTTTGCATTGAAAAGATTCGTCGCCGTAATCTTGTTAATGTCTTGTACTGTCGTGTCCGCTTTCTCAAGAGGAACTTGCATCGTTCTCGTCGCTTTAGCAACAGGCGGAGCTTTATTGAAAAACATCGCCAGGTTTTTACCCAACATATAGGTAATAGTGATGACTAATAGAATGATAAATACTGAATGGATTTTTCCGCGCGTATAGGGAGAGAAGAGGCGAAGAATAAAATCGTTCCAGCTGAATTTGTTCAAGCTGTTCATTGGCGATTTGCCAGAGAGACCGCCTGAGAATTTACCAGCGAAACGGGATTTTAAACGCTCAGTAGTTGCTTCGCGGTTAAACTTAGGAAATTTAAATTTAAACTTGCTCGCAGTTTCCGGTTTGTTCGGAAGTTCCATTTCTTGAAAAGGAAAACTGCTATGAGTAGGGTCGCGATCAGTTTCTTCAACCGGATTATTTTTAGCTTCTTCCGCCGCTTCCTGCAGTTGTTGTTGATACTTGTTGATGTTGAATCCACCGAGTGTTCTCTCTGCAAAATCCTCTGGAGATTCATCCGAATCAAATTCGGAAGACGAAGAATCTTCAGTGTGTACTTCATCAACAGGAGTTTCTGAACTTTCCGCGTGGTGTTTTGGATTCTTGAAACGATCAAGAAAGCTAAAATTAAATTTAAACTTTTTCATTTTTTAACTTCATGTTAATTTCCAAAGTCACCTTCCATGGTGGAGCTTTTCTATAGTTATTCTTCTATTCTAAGAAGTTAGATCGTTTGCAGCAAGGAAATTATTTAAACAGGAAATAATAGAGCAGTTTATTCCTGAGTAAAAATGATCAGTATTCCTTTTCCTTTTCTTTTAATAAAGATTGAGTATTCTATTATTGTTAATTTCTTTTTTCTAAATATTAAAGGTGATAAAAAATGGCAACTAATGAGTCAGGCAATTTGCAGTCGGTAGTCGGTGGTTTCTTCTTTGGAGAAGTTCACGAAAATTTAATTTTTCCTTTCCCGCATTTTTCGGATGCCCAGGTTGAAATGGCGAAGGAAATGACATCGGCGATAGATGCTTTTGCCAAAGATAATATCAACGGAGAAAAATTCGATAGCGAAGGAAAAATTCCGAATGAAGTGGTTGAAGGCCTGGGTGCTCTTGGACTTTTAGGTCTTGCTGTTCCGGAAGAATTCGGAGGACTGGGACTTGATTACAGTCTTTACTGTCGCGTGTTCGCACAGGTTGCTTCTTACGATGCTTCTGTCGCGACATTAACTGGAGCACATCAGTCAATTGGTTACCGTGCCCTTTTAAATGAAGGTAATGAAGAGCAAAGAAAAAAATGGCTTCCCCGTTTAGCAACTGGTGAAGTGATCGCGGCTTTCTGTTTAACAGAACCGGGATCGGGATCAGATGCTTATTCAATCAAAACAAAAGCGACAGATAATGAAGATGGAACATACACAATCAGCGGCCAAAAACTTTGGATCACAAACGGTGGTCTAGCTGGTTTCTATTCAGTGTTCTGTAAAACAGATCACGAAGTTGACGGAAAGATCGTAGAAAAAATTTCTTGTTTTATCGTTGAAAAAGAAATGAAAGGCGTCTCTTTCGGTGAAAAAGAAAACAAGATGGGGATTCGCGGAAGTGAAACTCGCGCGGTTTACTTCGATAAAGTCATCGTTCCAAAAGAAAATATTTTAGGTGAACTAGGGAAGGGATTCAAAATCGCGATGAACGTTTTGAACTCCGGACGTCTTTCACTCGGAGCTGGATGTGTGGCGGGAATGAAAACAGTTCTTGCACTTGCAACAGATCACGCGGCCAACAGAAAACAATTCGATCGTCCGATTGCAGAGTTTGGTTTGATTCAAGACAAACTTGCGAAGATGGCGCAAAACACTTACGCCGTAGAAAGTGTTGTTTATCTTTCTACAGGAAACATGATCAAAGGAATGTCAGACTACTATATGGAGACTGCTGTTTGTAAAGTCTTCGGATCAGAATGTCTGTGGAGTACGATTGATATGGGGATGCAGATTGCGGCCGGGAACGGTTACATGAAAGAGTACCCTTATGAGCGCATGATGAGAGATGCGAGAATTCAATTGATCTTCGAAGGAACAAACGAAATTCTTCGTTGTCTTCTTGCTCTTTCAGGAGTGAGAGGCCCATCTGAAGATATGAAAGAACTTGGAAAAATTTCAGATGTTTCTTCAGCGCTTTCAGATCCTATTAAGTCACTAGGTGTATTCACAAAATTTGCACGCAAGCGCTTATCGAACATGATGGGTTCTAAACAACTCACAAAAGCTCATCCTGAACTGAAAGAACAAGCAGAGAAATTCTCATCTTGCTTAGGAAAATTTGCCATTGCAGTTGAAGATTCTCTCATCAAATACGGAAAGAAAATTATCGACAACGAACTTCCACAAGGTCGTTTAGCTGATATGTGTATCGATCTTTACGTTATGGCTGCTGTTATCTCAAGAACAACAGCGATCCTAAACAGTTCGAAAGCAACTCAAGAGCAAAAAGATTACGTTCTTCGTATGACAAAACAAATCTGTAAAGATGCTCGTAGAAGATTCACAAGAAATGCAAAGAGCATGAGCAAGAATAGCGATAAAACTGTTATTAAAATTTCAGAAACCGTTGTGAAAAACGGGGGCTACGGTCTTGATATCATCGACTTCTAAAAAACAAAAAACATTTTCAGCAGCAATAGCACTAGCGAGTTTACTCGCTAGTTGCTCTCATGAAAAAGAAGCTAAAAAATCAGCAGTAATTACACCGCCAATTACTACATATAAAGAAGAAGCTCCCAGATACAATATGGGACCTGAAGTCCCTTCGAAAATTTTTGTCGATAAGACAAAAGAGTACGGACTTGAAGGCGTGCAGGCCGTTCATTTATATGCAGTCGACGTGAATAACGACGGCTATACCGACCTCATCACACTTGATGATTTCTATGCAGCTCCCAAATTTTATTTTTTTAATCCGAAGACGAATAAATTTGTTTTAGGTGAAAGCCCTTTCGACAGCGTTGTTCGTGGTTCTTATTTAAATTTTGTCGATCTCGATCACGATGGTATTTACGATGTCATCGTGGGAACACTCAATCAAAAAACAGAAGTCACACAATATCCTCCGCGCCTTTTTAAAGGCGAAATCGCGAATGGAAAGCTTCACTATAAAGAACTAGCACCATTGCCGGTTGGTCTCACTCCGACAGCGAGTATCGCTGTATTTGATTACGATCTCGATGGAGAACTCGATCTCTATCTCGCTAATTGGTTTTCTTATAAGGACCCGACACCGAGACCAGTTCCAGATCTTCTTTTAAGAGGGAAAGGAAAATTTCAATACGAAGATGTCTCGAATGGTTTGCGTGGAGAATACGATTATAATAAGACTGATCATGTTTATTCCAATGCAACTCCGACTTTCGGCGCTTCTGTTTGCGATGTCGACAAAAACGGTTTCCCTGATATTCTCACGAGTAACTCAAATGGTTACTACAATAAAATGTGGATGAACCTCGACGGAAAAAATTTCGTGAACTACGGAAATGAATCGGGTTATGCGGCCGATGAAGACGGATCGGAACAAACACACGGTGGAGGAAATTCTTTTTTCTCACTTTGTGGCGATTACAACAACGATGGACTCGTTGATATCGTAGTGGGAACGCTTTCCCGCGACAGCGATTCCGAAAGCAGAGACAAGTCGAGCATTCTTTCAGGAACATCAAAATCTTTTCCTCCAAAATTTATTCGTTCAGAATTTTTGCACGAAGATCAGAAAAATAAATGGTCGGAAGGAAATCATCGCGGTGTCTGGATTGATTACAATCTCGACGGTCTTACAGATCTCATTATCGACAACTCTGGTTTTCCGCCTGATTCACGTCTCGTCTTTTTCGAGCAGGCAAAAGATCATGCTTACGATGATAAATCAAAAGAGCTAGGTGTGAATGTAATGAATCCGTCGGGGACAGTGACGATTGATTTAAAACGCAACGGTGTAATGAGTTTTATTACAGGCCAGAGTAAAACACGCGCTGGCGATATCAACAACCGCATTTATGTTTTTGAAAATCAGACAGAAAGAAAAGGCAGAGGTTCTGTGCGTTTCCATTTGCAGGGGAAAAACAGCAACACTCACGGGATTTCTTCAACTGTTTATTTCACGACAAATAAAACGACTCGCACTTTTAATGTCGAATACAACGGCGGTTCACTTCCTTCGCAAAACGAAGAAGGCGCTTACTTTGCTTTCGATAAAGAAACTCCAAAAGAAGTGAGCGTAAGATGGGCCTATGCAACTCCAGATCGTTTGGGACGTCCTGTTCCGCTTGTTCGCAAATATAATCTTTCGAAGATGCCTTTGAAAGGCACTCATCATGAACTTAATCTTTGCGAGGATGGACGTGTTCTTCCTCGTGAGAAAAAATGTAATTAAACAGGAACATTTTATATCTTGCAGATTTTCAAGAAAAGAAAGATTATCTTTTTATAATATTGATTGGAGTTATCTATGAATTTGAGAAAGTTAATTAACTACGGATTAACTCTGTTGTTTGTTTTATTGCTTATAAGTTTCACATTTGTTCTTACGAGACAGACTCAATATATTGCAGCAACAAAGCGTAATAGAATAATCAATCAAGTAAACCTTGTTTCAAAAATTCTTTATGCTGATGGCCTGCAAATGGGTCAGGCAACACGAAATATTTTGTTAAACCCTGAAAATAAATTAGCGCTAAAAAATTACAAAGATGCTGCCAAAGATTTTTCTGAGAAATTTTTGAAATTAAAACCTCTCATTCACCAAATTAATCTTAATAATGAAAATGACATCATGACTTTAATAGATAAGATTCAAGAGCATTACACAAAAGATTTCGAAGTTCAGTTAGATCTCCATAATCTGGCCTTTAATGGAAAAACGGTCATTGGGATTAAGCGCCTGAATGATGAGGAGACACCTCTCTGGCGTGATACCAAAGGTGATTTATTACAATTAGGGACAATCACCAACGAACTAGCTAAGGCCGAAGATAAACTTGCCGATGAACTGACCAGACAAATTGAATCACTATGGATCGTGCTTTATTGCTTTGTTTTACTCTCAAGTATTTGTTCATTATTCTTTTTTACAAAAATTTTAAAAAATTTGCGTTCACAATTAAAAAATTTAATTCAAGTTGTACATGAAACTAAGGAGACTTCACTTTTAATCAATCAGACAAGTGAAGAGCTCACTTCCGGAGTGACTGAACAAGTCTCCGCCATTCAGGAAACCAGTGCTTCATTAAATGAGATTAGTGCTATGATCAGCAAAAATACTGAAAGCTCTCAATTGTCGTTGAAAAAAATAATGACCAGCCAGGAATCTATAAATTTAGGTAAATCAGCAGTCAATCGAATGGTTAATGTTGTAGAAATCATTAATCAAGCTGGAGGAGAAATAGTCAATGATGTTGAAAACAGCAATGCTGAAATTGAAAATATCACGAAAATAATTGCTAAAATTTCAGACAAAACGAAAGTCATTAATGATATCGCTTTTCAGACAAAATTACTTTCCTTTAATGCTTCTGTTGAGGCTTCACGTGCCGGTGAGCATGGGAAAGGATTTTCTGTTGTGGCCGAAGAAATTTCTAATTTGGCAGAAGTAAGTGCCAAATCTGCTAAAGAAATTGTTGAATTACTTAATTATAGCGACAATGAAGTAAAAAATATAAAAGCAAAAAGCCTCTCGAATCTCAATGATATCATCGAAAGAAATCAGAAAATAAGTGTGAACGTAGCATCTAGTGTGAATGAATGTAGCCAGGCATTTGATCAAATCATCAAGGACATTGATGTGATTAATTCAATAACCCAAGAGGTTGTCTCGGCTTCCCTTGAACAATCAGAAGGAATTGAAGAAGTGACAAAGGCCATGCACCAAATAAACCAGGTAACAGAGCATTCATCTTCAATGGCCCAGCAATCGTCTAATATTGCGGGCAAGCTTAAAATGGAATCTGATAAAGTTTATTCAACCGCTGATAATTTAAGCTGGCTGATTGATGGTGAATCTAGATGAATAAAAAATAAAGAAATTTTTTGTGATCTTTATTTCTTCTTAACAACATCAACCAACGCCTGAATCCTTTCAGGCATCTTCTTATAATTCAAGGTAGAAAGATAAATTTGCGAAGAAGGCAGCCCGGGAACTTCCTGTGACTTCAATTGATCCTCTTTGCGAATCAAATGATCAGGAACAATAGCAATCCCCATATCATTCTTAACAAGAGAGATAATAGTATCAAACGAATCGACCATCACAATCGATTCACTTTTATTCTTAGAAATTTTAAAAAGATTATCGCTGTTGGAAAAAACGACCCAGCGATACTCGTGGAGTTTCTTCTTATTCACTTCACCTTTCCCGATGAGAACTAATTTCTCTTCGAAAAGTTTCAGCGACGTCACAAGTTCAGATTGAATATTCTCAGTCCCAAAAATCACATCGTAACGGCCGTCTTCCATTCCCTGGCGAAGTTCGGGAATGTCGGCAACGTGAACACTCACGTCGCGCGATTGTTGTTTGAGATATTCAGTAAGGAGCGGAGTGAACCACGTCTTAAGAAGTCCTTCGAGAATTCCAATCGAAAGCGGAAGTTTATCTTCGCGCTCGAAAATTTGCAGAGATGTTTTTTCAAATGAAAGAGAGGCCTGATAAAGTTCTTTTCCTTTTTCAGAAAGAATAACTTTTTTCGAAGAGCGAATAATTAATTCCTCGGAAAGAGAATCTTCGAGGAGTTTAATCTGTCTACTCACTGCTGATTGAGCAATGTTGAGTTCTTCGGCCGCTTTAGAGAAACTTGAATATTTCGCTGTCAGCATGAACGCTTTGAGATAGCGAAAATCAAGCATCCTGCTCTCCTAGAACTGGTGGAGTTTTTTCCGGAGCTGCTCTCCAGAATTTTCCTTTGAATTCGCCTTGAGCGTGATTCACGATCACGAAACCTTCAGCGTCTTGTTCGAAATCCTGCACGAAATCCACAGAGGCTTCTTGTAAATAGAAAGCGGCAAAAGGATCGATTACGATATGAATTTCATCATCAGTATTGGCAATGCGAACTTGAAAATCTTCTTCGTTCAGGTCAGTAAACCCTGCAGCGTAAGTAAAGCCTTCGCATCCTTTTCCAGAAACCACGATGCGAAAATATTTTCCGGCAAGGGTAAAGTCGTTATCGATGATGAGCTTTAATTGAGAAAGAGCTCTGTCGGTAAACATAATCACGGGTGGTGTGACTAAATCCTTGTTGACCTTGTTTTGTTTAAATCCCATGTGAAATTCCCATGCGAAAGTGTGTGTGCTAATGTTATTGTTGTCACCGACTACTATCGAACCAAAAAAGATTTTACAAGTCAAAAAAGGATTTTTTTATGCAACTTCGTTATAAATTAATTATTGAAAACCCTTCGACGCATCAAGTGCGCGTTATTATCTCAGGAAAAAAAGAAAACAATGAAAAATTTCTGGACTTTTTTCTTCCGAGATGGAGTCCTGGTTCTTATTTAATCCGTGAATATTCACGAAATCTTTCAATGCTTGTGGCGCAAACAAAAAACGGTGAGCGCTTACAACTTGATCAAACCGACATTTCTACTTTCCGAATCGACTGGTCAAAAAGCGATCTTAAAAATACAGAAGAAAACGAATTCAGTTTTTCCTACTCAGTTTATTGTCACGAATTAACGGTTCGTACATCACATGTGGATGCAAGTCACGCCTTTCTTCACCTGCCGACATTATTGATGGGTGTGCTTGATCGCAATATCGTTGATCCAACGGTTGAATTGCAATTTCCACCGAGCTGGTCACACGTCACAACAGGATTAAAAGACGTTTCAGTAAAGAGAGAAGTGTTTCTTTATACAGCAAAAAATTACGATGATCTGATCGACTCACCAATCGAAATCGGATGCCAGGAAACAGACGGTTTTCAGGTTTTCGGCGTTGATCATCACGTCGCTTTCTACGGAAATCTTCTTCCGCACAAAGAAAATTTAAAAGCGGATACAAAAAAAATCGTTGAACACATCGCTGGATTTTTCGGTGGTGTTCCTTATGAACAGTATTCTTTCATTACGCATTTTTCTCCGGGACTTTACGGTGGACTTGAACACTCAAATTCAACTGCACTTCAATTCTGTCCGACACAAATTACCAACAGAAAAGGTTATATCAATTATCTCGCACTCGTTTCTCATGAATACTTCCACACGTGGAACGTAAAACGCATTCGTCCGAAAGAACTCGGGCCGTTTAATTATTTAAGAGAGGCGACAACTCCGCTGCTCTGGTTAGCGGAAGGTTTAACATCGTTGATGGATGAACTTTTTATTTACCGCATGGGACTTATTTCTCTCGATGAATATCTCGATATGCAGAAAGATAATCTGAATCGTTACTACGGTATTCCGGGAAGAAAGTTTCATTCTCTCGATGATTCATCTTACAATGCGTGGATTAAACTTTATCGTCCGGATGAAAACTCGAACAACTCGAGCATTAGTTACTACCTAAAAGGTGGAATCGTTTTCTTCGCTCTCAATATCCTGCTTGCTGAAAAGAAGAAAAGCATCAACGACGTTTTGAATCTTCTTTGGAAAGACTACAAAGAAAATCCACAGCGCGGAGTAGAGGCCGAACAAGTTTACAAAATGGTGGAAGAAGTTGGTGGGGCAGACATAAGAGCGAAATTTGAAATCATGACATCGACAACGGAAGAAATCGATCTTGAATCAATCTGCGCGAAAGCGGGACTTAAATTCGAATGGGATAAATCTGAAACACCATGGTTTGGTTTTGATGCCGGTTACGAAGGCGATCGCGTCGTTGCAAAAGCAATCACACTCGATGGCCCTGCCTATAAAGCTGGTCTCAATGCTGGAGACGAAATTATTGCGATCAATGGAATGCGTGTTCTGAAAGATCGTTTCAATGATTATGCAAAATATCTTCGTATTAATGAAACATACACGCTGACGATTTCTCGTCTTGGTGTTGTTCAATCGCTAGCGATTAATCTGGGAGTGACGCCGGCGAAACTGAAGGCGATTACTGCTGTTGATAAAGCGCTTGCTGAAAGCGTTTTTATTCCTAAGGTTTAAATAAAAACAGGCCCTCATAGAGGGCCTGTTTCGTTTAAGTATTTTTTATTAGCGATTTGATACTTGTTGATCGCACGCCATTGTTGAAAGTTTTGCATCTCTGTTAAGAATGTCTTTTCTGTAAACTGTAGCGTACTTAATTCCCATGTCGTTTCTGTTGATGATGACGTGAAGTTGTCCTTCTCCCGCTCTTTGTTCATTACAGTCCCAAACGATTTCTTCGCCTGTTGTCGCGTTTCTTCTGTTGTTTCCGTCTTTGCAGTTTAGTGTTGTTGCTACAGTTCCTTCAACCATTGTTCCGAAAACAAGTGTTGGGCTTGCTACAGCTGCGACTCTGAAAGATGTTTTTGCTTTTTTGTTTGTACACGATTCGTAATTTTCGTAGAAAGCAATTCCGCCTGAAACAGATGGACCTGCTACTGCTGATCCCATAACTAGAAAGCTCAAAGTGATTAAAAGTGATTTCATATAAAAACTCCGTGGTTCAAATTTTTTGTTGAACGGGTTATACACAAAAATTAAACGGCATGATATATATTTAATATATAACATTGCGCTAATTTGTTTATTTATTATAAACAAGCGGGAGGACCTGAGATGAGCCCCTTAAAATACTCTAACTATAAGGAATATTTGAGAGATCTTCTTAAAGATAAAGGGACCGAACGCGGTTTTCAATCCCAAATGGCCAAGGCCATGAACTGCCAGGCAGCCTATCTTTCACAGGCCTTGCGGGGAAAGGTTGAACTCACGGAAGATCATGCGCTCAAACTTACGCTCTTTTTGAAGCTGAACCCGCTCGAAAGTGAGTATTTCATTCTTTTACTGAGGCTCTCGCGTGCGGCCACACCCGAGCTGCGCCAGTATCTGGAAGAAAAACGAGTCGAACTCGCGGCGAAAGAAGAGGATCTCAATAATAAAGTTCGCGCGAAGAGTGCCCGCGACTCGGAAGCTTTCATGGCCCGTTATTTTGCGAGTTGGGTTCCGCTCACTCTTCATGTGGCGACGAGTTCGCCTCATTTGCAGACAGTGGAGAAATTGGTAGAGCGTTTTCATCTTTCGCCCGCGATTGTCGAAGAAAATCTTTTCTTTCTAGAGGAGTACAATCTCGTAAAACGTGAGGGAAAACGTTTTAAATTTTCGGGAGAGTCGATACATTTACCGAAAACTTCGTCCCTTCACGGCGTTTATCAGGTCAATCAACGCACACAAGCGATTCGTTCGATTCATGAAAAGGACAAAAACAGTTTGCACTTTTCTTCTGTCTTTACCATCGATAAAAAATCCTACAAAGATCTATTAGAAATTTGTAATAAAGCAATTGAGGATACTCATAAAGTCATTCACGAATCGGGGACGGAGGAGGTTTATTCCATTAATCTCGATCTCTTCCGCGTTGTTTAGGATTCTCCAGGTAAAAAATTTAAACTTCGTGTGTTATTTTGGGAAAAAGAATTGAAGACTCGTTTAAAGTTTGTCATAGTGGACGGACTAAAAAATTGACTCATTAATTTAACTCAAGGACAGCTTTATGATGCCTGAAGAAATGCAGACGACGCTTGCAACCATTCTTCTTTTTTTCACATTAATTGCGATGATGTGTTTAAAAACTCTTTAATCTTCATTTAACTATAACTATAATTGTCACCTGAGAGAACCCAACACCCTCAGGAGGAACAATGAGTTTTACTAGCGAGCTTACTGATTCTGTTTCCGGTCTACGTAGCAAAGCCACTTCAAGAACCCCAAGACATTTCGACATTCCCAAAGACAATCGTGGCACTCCCAAGAGAGTCAGTGATTATTATGGCGAACTCACTTTCGATTTCAAAACATCTGAAGACATTTCTGATGTGACGAAAAAAGAAATTGTGAAAGCAATCGACGAAGGCAAAGGAATTAAAAAAGAAAATGCTGAAGCTGTTGCAAAAGCAGTTACAACATGGGCCGTGAAAAACGGTGCGACTCACTTCTGTCACTGGTTCCAACCTCTCACTGGCGGGACTGCTGAAAAGCACGATGCCTTTTTCCAATTAAAAGATGGAAAACCAATTGAGCGTTTATCGGCTTCACAACTTATGCAAGGTGAACCGGATGCTTCTTCATTTCCGAACGGTGGATCTCGCTCAACATTCGAAGCTCGCGGTTATACGACTTGGGATTTAACAAGCCCAATGTTTTTGATCGAATCAGTAAACGGAAGAACACTTTGTATTCCAACTGCATTCGTTTCATACAACGGAGACGCTCTCGATATTAAAACTCCGCTTCTTCGCTCGATCTCAAAACTCTCAACTGCTGCTACAAAATTTTTGAATCTCGCTGGCCACAAAGAAACAACTTCAGTTCACGTTACATGTGGAGCTGAACAAGAATATTTCCTCGTTGATAAAGCTTTCTATTACGCTCGTCCTGACTTGGTGATGACTGGTAGAACTCTTTTCGGTGCTCTTACAACTCGTAACCAACAGCTGGAAGATCATTACTTCGGATTGATTCCTGATCGCGTTCTCGCTTTCATGCAAGAACTGGATTACGAACTTCACCGTCTGGGAATTCCTTCTAAAACTCGTCACAACGAAGTGGCCCCAGGGCAATTCGAAATGGCGCCGATTTTCTCAGAAGCAAACGTGGCTTCAGACAACAACCAGATGGTGATGTCGACGATGAGAAGAATTGCTGAGAAACACGAGATGATGGTTCTTCTTCATGAAAAACCGTTCGCAGGAATCAACGGTTCTGGTAAACACGTCAACTGGTCGATGAGCGACAACACTGGTCTCAATCTTCTTGAGCCGGGAAGTGAACCGCATGCGAACCTAAGATTTATTGCCACTGTTGCGATCATTGTAAAAGCTCTTCACCGTCACTCGAAAGCTCTTCGTATGGCGATCTCAGGAGCAGGTAACGATCACCGCCTTGGAGCAAACGAAGCCCCTCCATCAATCATCTCTGCTTACTTAGGTGATACGCTTGGAAATATCTTCAACTCAATTGCGACAGATCAACAGTTCTCACCGACGGCAAATAAAATTATCGATCTTGGAACAAACCAACTTGCACATCTTCTTCGTGACAACACGGACAGAAACAGAACATCGCCATTTGCTTTCACTGGAAATAAATTCGAGTTTAGAGCAGTGGGGTCTTCTCAGGCGATCGGTTTCCCAATGACAGTATTGAATGCTGCTGTAACAGAAGTAATGACTGAAGCAAACGTTTACCTTGAATCTGAACTAGCGAAAGGTCAGTCAATCGATCAAGCGCTTACTTCATTAACTAAAAAATTAGTTTCTGAATCTCACCAGGCGATCTTCAACGGTGACGGTTATTCGAAAGAGTGGGTTACTGAGGCAGCGAAGCGCGGACTTCCAAATCTTCGCACGACACCTGAAGCATTGAAGACAATGACAGAAGCAGGGACGTATGACTTCCTTGTAAAAGGCGGAATCTTTAAAGCTGAAGAAATCGATACTCGCTACAATATTCTTCTTGAGAGATACATCAAGATCAGAGAAATCGAAATTGAAACTCAAATTGATATGATTCACCAATTCGTGATTCCTTCAGGTCTTGAATACAAAAATGTTCTCGCAAAAGTGATCAAGAACCAAAAAGAAATCGGTGTTTCTTCTCAATTCGAAATGGATGCTTATAAAAAAGTAAGCTTGAAGATCGATGAACTTCACGGTCTTGCTCAAAGTCTTCATAAAGAATTAGGTGGAGATCACTCTGATCATCAAAAGTATGCAGAAAAAATTGCCACTGAATTGATGTCGATGAGTACGACAATGGCAACGATCTGTAACGATCTTGAGGAATTGATTCCGAATCAATTTTACAGTCTGCCGAAATATTATGATATGTTGTTCTTAAGATAGTTTAAAAGAAAAGGCCCTCGAAAGAGGGCCTTCTTATTTATAGGCCCTTCATTAATTTAACCATCTGTTCAGTCGCAATTCCCCAACCAGTTTTAAATCCCATCTGTTCATGTTGAATGCGATCAGCTTCTGATTTGTGGCGAACGACAACATGATAATGTGTTCCTTTCTCATGTTTCGTAAGAGTGAGAGTTGCAGTGATAAAAGATTTTTCCGTCGGACGGAAATCTTCTGTCAAAGCATCTGTCCATGTAATTTTTTTATTCGGAACGATTTCAAGATAAGTTCCGTAGTTATCCATTGCAAGGCCATCCGGTCCTTCCATTCTCGAATAGAATAGTCCGCCTGGCCTCAAATCTATGTTACATTTCGAAACATGCCACGGTGGAGGACAAAACCATTTCGGAAGAAGTTCCGGATCAGTCCATGCTCTAAACATTTGTTCTGGTGATAAATCGACAATTATGTCCAAAATTAAATCGCGTTTTTCATCAATCATATAGTCTCCTTAAACGGGGATTAAAATTTCTGTGAGCAAATCTTTTTCAGCAGTTGTTTGTGGATCGTTTAGATAGTGTTCGATGTAAAAAGCATCGCGAACTTTTACGTTCTTTTTCTTAACGTCTTCGAAAACGAGTCCGCATGCTTCCGGAAGTTGTGAATATGAACCGCGAAGTGCATATTTTAAATAATCGCCACCTTCGAACATTTCGTATTTTAATCCAGCTGGAATGGTTGCAGGTATTTCAGCAACAACAATGCCCGCGCGATAAATCATTTGCGGTTCGATTTTATAAAGGCTCATGAACGTTGTGATGTTGAGAGAAGATTTTACACCGGGAAGAATAGAGTGAAGTTCTTGCCAACACGCCATTGCTGTATCCTGGAAAGGTCCGATTTTTTCGATGAAAAGATAATGTGATTTCGGCCTGACTGTTTTCTGGGCATCAAGATTTAAATTCTGCACGCATGTCTCCTGATTATTTTTGTGACTCAACAACTTTCTTTAAATTTTGAATTCCTTCTTCAAATTGTCCACCGACCATTTTTTCGCAGTCGATGAGAGTTGAAAAAAGTTTTCCAATGAAATTGCTTTCGCCTGTCATCGTCCAGATGAAACGAGTTCCTTCCGGAGTTGGTTCAAGAGTGTACACAACTCTATTGTCGGCCTTCATTGGTTTAGTCATGAGAAGGCGATATTCAACTTTTTGATTGGGAACCATTGAGAGCATTTCAAGTGAACCTGAACCAGCTTTACTGTTTCCTTCAAATTCCATTTTGGCCCCAGGAATTCCATCTGTTCCAATAAATGTATGCTTCATATTGGGATCGATCTTTTCGTAAGGAGACCACATACTTCCCATTTTTAATTGACTGAGATACGGAAAAATTTTTTCAGGAGGTGCTTTGATGATTCCATTTCTTGAATAAGAAAAATGGCCGGGTTTCATCGAAACATAGAAAAGAAATATTAGAACTAGAATACCAATAGCTGATACAACTTTTAAAAGCATAGTGCCCTCCCTCTTGGAAAAGATATTAACATACTGTTTAGTATGTTGTCAAGAGTGTTTAAATCTGCCATACTAAAAGAGTGAAAAAGAAAGTAGCACCTAAAAAGACACGCGATTTAGAAAGGACCCGAAAAGAAATTTTGGATGTGGCCTTTTTTGAAGTTTTTGTTCACGGCTTTCAAGGTGTGAGCGTCGACGATATCGTGAAAAAAACATCGCTCACAAAAGGCGCTTTCTATCATCACTTTCCGACAAAACTCGATCTCGGTTATGCGCTCGTTGATGATGTGATTAAACCGATGATCATCGATCGTTGGATCAGACCACTCGATGAATATGACAATCCTCTTGAAGGAATGCTTTATCAGATGCATACGCACATTGGAAAAGGGGACCCTGAACATTTAAAATACGGCTGTCCTTTAAACAATCTCGTGCAAGAGATGGCGCCGATTGATAAAGGATTTAAAATGCGGTTGCAGATTGCACTCAATCTCTGGATTGATGAAACGGAGTTGCAGTTAAAACGCGCGAAGAAAAATGGTTTCTTAAAAAGCGATGTAAATACAAAACAAGTCGCTCATTTTATCGTCATGGCCCACGAAGGATTTTACGGAATCATTAAAGGGCTCGACGATCCAAAAGCCTTTACTGCACTTTTTGATTCACTCAAAAAATATTTCGAGACATTAAAAGCTTAATCTTTTTTCAGCGCGAGAATGCCGATGTTTCGCGGAGAGAGCGATTCTGTGAAGTATTGTTCGATTTCGACATCGTAACCTTGCTCTTGAAGGTAAAGGCAGCGATCGATGAGTAGATACACTTCGAGCACACGCCCCAATTGCCAGCGGATGAGATTGCAAATCCACATTGTACGCAATTCTTTCTGAAGAGCGGGATCGTGATAAAATTTTTCAAAATCTTCATCAGTGAATGAATGTTCGAGTTTGAGTTCCACAAGTCGTGAGCGGATATAATCGGCAAACGGATTCCAATAAGTCCTGATATGAACTTCCCCGACATCGGTAAAATACTTATTGTTAAAGTGTTTCATGAGAAACAAGTGAAGAGCGTAACGATAATACTTCACGCGTTCTTTTGTCTCATATACATCGCGTTCCATTTGAGCGTGAGAGCGAGTCGCCAAACTTAGAGCGAAGAGATTGAGTTTCGTGAAATTTTCTTTTTTATAAAAATCAGAAAGCGGAAAATCTGTTTCAGGATTCAATCGATGATAACAACAACCAAAACTCAGAAGTCCTTTGGTGTGATGATCGATAGAATTTTGAATGAGAATATTCGCGAGCGGACCACATGTATGAAGACCGAGCGAAAATGATTCCGGTTTAAAAACATCATTTAGAAGTTTTTTTTGGCCAGGTTCACCGAACGTAAGATTGACGAACGTAACATCCTGACTGCCATCGATGCGACGATATTTTTGTAAACGATGAGCTCCGATTTTTTGAAAGTTCGGATCGCGATCGAGCGAAATCGAAGGAATCGCATGATAGTGAGAAAGTACGCGAGAGAGATGACCGACACCTCCGCCGATATCGACGACGTATTTAAAATGCGCCTGGTCTTGAACTGCTTTTAAGCGCGGAACAATTTTTTGAATCTCATGGCGTTTCTTTTTTTTCACTCCGTTAAAGGCCCAATCCTCGAGAGGGATTTCTGGACTTTCGGGGATTATCGGAAGCGCAGAAAGATCAATCGCTTCCTGCATAAAATGCGCAAAACTGGTGT
This sequence comes from uncultured Bacteriovoracaceae bacterium, assembly GCA_966211875.1. Lineage (GTDB taxonomy): Bacteria > Bdellovibrionota > Bacteriovoracia > Bacteriovoracales > Bacteriovoracaceae > Bacteriovorax. Next base: position 88,232 of record CBIHNP010000007.1, on the reverse strand, counting down.
TTTCAATTGCAGGAACAATGATTTTGCAATCGATTGCGTGCAGCTCATCGGCAGAAAGCGAGTCGAGAAGCGCGATCCATTCGGGAGGATAATGCGCGATGGATTCAGGGTACTCATTCATGATTTCATCGTTCCACATCAACGTGTAGCGATTGATAAAATCTCTAAGGGCCAAGGCCTGACTTTTAAGTTCCATGGGGGGAGAATACCACCCATGATGAACTTTAAAAATAATATAAAGAATAAAAGAATTGCAGTTTTTGGTATGGGCGTTTCGGGGTTGTCAGGGCTTAGAATGGCCCACGTTCTTGGGGCAGAGACAATCGCGATCAATTCGGGTGAAATTCACTCTTGGGCGAAGGCGCCGGGCGTGCTCGATTATACTCCTCTCAATAACTGTTATAGTGAGAACGATCCGCACTTGCCGGATGTTTTAAAATCCATCGACGTTGTGATTCTCTCTCCGGGAATTCCACGCGATCACAAATTACTCGTCCCGCTCGCGGAAAAAAATATTCCCATTTCAGGCGAACTTGAACTCGCTTATCGCTATCTCGAATCAGTGAACAAATTAAAACCGATCATTGGTATTACGGGAACAAACGGAAAAACAACAACGACAACTTTTTTAGGAGAGATGATCGAAATGGATCACAAAAAAGTTTTTGTCGGTGGGAACATCGGGATTCCGTTTTGCGATTACGCTTATGATATTTTTTCTGGAAAGCCTGAAGCGGATTTTATTTTGCTTGAACTTTCTAGTTTTCAATTAGAGAGCATCGATCACTTTCATGTGAATATCGCGATGATCTTAAACTTGTATCAAAATCACGGCGAACGTTATATTTCAATCGAAGATTACGGCCGTTCGAAATTCAATATTACAAATCGTTTTACAGAAAATGATGTTTTGATTTATCCGGAAGACTTTTTTTTCGTTGCCGACTGGGCGAAAAAACAAAAAGGAAAAAAACTTTCCGTGAATACAAAAGCTCCAGTGAGCGAATACGATCTTTCGAAATTTAAACTTCCAGGGATTCACAACAAAGTGAATCTGAATTTTATTTTGTTGGCGGCGAGTGTTTTAAAACTCACACCAGCGGCGATTCAAAAATCGATTGATACATTTGCAGGCGTTCATCACCGAATTGAATTCGTCGACGGTGTCGAAGGCCTTCCAAAATTCCGCGCGTACAACGATGCAAAGAGTACGAACTGGGACGCGACTCTTACAGCTGTGGCCGCGATGGAAGATATCCCCGGCCCGCTTTATCTCATTATTGGCGGAAAAAAACGCGGACACGGAGACTCTATCTTGCCGTACCTTGATTACCTGAAAGCGCGCGTGAAAGAGTTTTATCTCATTGGTGAAATGGGTGAAGAAATCGAAGGGGAAATCAAAGGGAAGGTCGATTACAAAAAAACTGTGACTTTGGAAGATACGGTGCGCGATTTGCGAGCGACTAAGGGAAGTGAGACAGGCGTTCTCCTTTTTTCTCCGGCGTTCCCGTCATTTGATCAATTCAAAAACTATGTCCAACGTGGCGAACATTTCGTGGAGTTATTGCAATCTAAGTCCTAGCGAATAGGCTTTAGATGATCACTTGGAGACTCACTCGCTACATAGCGGGCATTTGAATGATGTCCAAAATTCCTGAAATTATCGATGATACCCACCTTAAAGAGGAATAACCCGACGATAATGTACACAGGATGAAGCTTCGATTTCATAACAACTCTTTTTCTAATGATCTTTCCGTAATCTATTCAGTAGGCTATAATGCCTACGCCCCTCATCGGCATTAATTTAGGAAACTTTAGCAAAAAGGTTTAGTTTATATGGCAAAAGATCGCTTTTTATCCACAAAAGACATTCAAGAGAACATTCTGAAGCTCAAAAGCTTCATGAAAGCGCAAAAACTCGATTCATTTTATGTATCGACGAACGATATTTTTCTTAATGAATATGTTCCTCTTCAAGATTCTCACCGTTACTACGTGACTAACTTTACCGGCTCAACGGCAGAAGTGATCGTTCCCTTAAACGGAAGAGTACTTCTTTTTGTCGACGGCCGTTACTTCGAACAAGCGGATCTCGAAGTGGATCCGGAAGTTGTTGAAGTCTTCAAGTGTCCATACGGAACAGGACTTCAAACAGCGATGAAACAAATAATTGCTGAAAGAAAATTAAAAGCATTGGGAGTAGAAGGTGATCGTATCGATCTTTCTCTCTACAAGGAATTTCAAAAACTCATGACAGTAAAAGCATTCAACAATGCTGAACTTCACAACGTCATCGATTTCAAAACTCTTGAGTTCGATAAAAAGATTCGTGAACTTTCTCTCGACCTTGTCGGAGAAACGACACTTTCAAAATGTCAACGCATTTTAAATCCAGGTGAAGCTTTCTATATCACAGCACTTGATTCAATCGCATGGATCACCAATCTTCGTCGCTTCGAAATGCCTTACCAAAGTACATTCAGAGCTAAAGCACTTGCGACTCACGACCGCGTTTACCTTCTTCTTGAAAATTTAGAAGGCGAAGTGAAAAGTACGAGTGTCGAAATAACTCTTGGAAAATTTTCTAAAGTTGAAGACTTCCTTTCAGACATCAGCTTCTGTGAAGAAATCTTTGACGGAAAAAATACAATCAAAAAAGTTTTCTACTCTGATCGTTCAATGAACGTTGCAGACTTCGAAAAATTAAAAGCTCACTTCGGCGAAGAGAAATTAGAAAATCGTCCGGATGGACTTATCCCTTTCCACGCTCACAAAAATCCAACGGAAATTAAATCGATGGAAAGTTCATTCAATCGTGGAGACCAGGCGATCTTCGAAACGATTGCATGGACAAAAGAACAAGTGAAGAAAGGTGAAAAAGTTTCTGAACTTGATTTCTTCCACAAGACAAACGAGTTCTATAAAAAGAACGGCGCTCTTGAACAAAGTTTTAAAACAATCGCAGCTGTTGGTGCGAATTCTTCTATCATTCACTTTTCAAGCCCCAGTGCTGAAGTCGAAATGAAAGAAAATGAATTAGTCCTTCTCGATTCAGGTGGATACTTTGAATCAGGATACGCAACAGATACAACGAGGGCCTTCCTTTCAGGAGGAACAGCTTCGAAACGTCAGAAAGAAATTTACACGACAGTTTTAAAATCGATTCTCGCTACTCAAAATGCAGTTTTTCCGGAAGGAAGCTGGGGAGCATTGATCGACGGAATTGCTCGTCAGCCAGTGTTCAAATTCGGAGTAAACTACAATCACGGAACAGGACACGGAGTAGGGATCAACGTTCACGAAGGGGGATTCCGTCTTTCAACAACATCAAATGTTCCTCTTAAAGAATGGACTGTAGGCTCAATCGAGCCAGGAATTTATATCCCAGGTTTTGGTGGAGTTCGTTTAGAAAACGTAGCTGTTATTGAAAAACATCCAAACATTCCAGGAATGTTGCGTTTCAGACCATTCGTGTATATCGGATTTGATCACGATCTTATCGATGAAAGTTTACTCACAGATCAAGAGCAACAATGGCTAGAAGAATACGAACGCGAATGTCAAAAACGCGGACGTAGTTTCAAATATCGCAGCTGATTCAAAAGTGCGATCAACATAAATCCAATCATCAATCCCAACCAAGTGTTGGGATTGTTCTTTGTGCCGTTAAAATCGACAGTCCCACAACTTATTGGCTGTTGTTTCGGATAAAGATAACTGATTCCATCGATGTCATCAGCTCCCAAACTTTTTCTCATATCCACTGTTGCGTAGTACATGAGTGAATCTTTCACAGGGCTATGGCCTAAACCAAAAGCATGGCCGATTTCGTGAGCGATGATCGAGATTTTTTCGTCGCGAGATTTGTATTTGAGTTGGTTGCTCGCCAGATCGTTGATCATGATGAGTGAACCGAGAATTGATTTTCCATCGATATTGTTTGGAACAGTCACGGCAAGAACTCCCGTGCTCGAAAAGTTTGTCGAGTTGTTATTGCACGTGATGAGAATATCAGAGCTGACTGCAAGAGTGGGATTGGGATCGCATGAAGTGTTGGCATTACAAATCGTTCCTGTTTTGTATGCGGCCGCAACACTTACAACACTGCCTGCCTGAAATTTTAAACGCGAAGTAGGGGCCTTGTTCCAATATTGGTTAACAGCATCGCCTGCAATTGAAAGCAATTCGTTTTCATCAATTCCAATGTTGCTACAATTTCCCGCAGCGACGTTGATATTTACGAGATCTTTGTTGAAAGCGAGAGTCGCTGAATTGTTGAGCGTAAAAGCATAAGTTGTTTGCGTGAATGTCAGGAGCAATAAAAGTGTGCTTAATAATTTCATTCTTAAAACTCCCCGAAGTGATAGGTGCCGTTAATAGCAATGGAAAAAGCGCGATCTTCTGACTTCAGTGCATTGAAAATATATGTGTGAAGATCTGCGCCCCAGTTTTGATTGAAATCAACACCTGCGCCTAAGTTCACAATAAAATTGCGTGAATAAACTGTGGCATCGGGAAGGGGAAAAGAAGATGTTCCGTTGCCGTTATTTAAATCTTCTGTGCCGCCTTTGCCGGAGAGGCGGGTAAAGAACAATCCAAGTCCACCTATGGCATGAACACTCGAATTAAATTTGTATTTCAAATTTGCGAGAGCAAAAAGAGTCATCTTCGTAATGTTTTCATCGCGTCCATGTTTTGGAATCGAAAAACCTACCTCCGGCGAAAGCGCGAGATCGGGATTGAAATACATATCGAGGGAACTCGCGAGATAAGGATTAAACTGACAAACATTTGTTGATCCGGATTCATCCGTCTGAATCTTCCCGACGTATTCACAGAGATTCCCCAATGAGAGAGTGAAGTCATAGGCCTTTGCTTGTGTCGCAAAAGTGAAAAGAATGAGTCCGAATAAAAGTGTCAGGTATTTTAAATTTTTCATAATCGCTTAGTATTCTTTCAAATCTTGCGGTAAAATGGCAACGTTAAATGATCATTTAAATTTTCTTACTCATTCCAAGGAAAGAATTATGTTTGATAATTTCGAAATCCCTAAAGAACTTATTCCCTCTGATCCACGTTTTGGATCAGGGCCATCGCTTGTTCCGGTTGAATTTTTAGAGCGTCTTGCAAAAACCGGCCATGAATACATGGGAACGAGCCACAGAAAACCAGGTGTAAAAAACGTCGTGAAAGAACTTCAAGACGGTATAAAAAAATATTTTAATCTTCCATCGGATTACCTTGTAGCTCTTGGTAATGGTGGTGCAACACTTCTTTTCGATATGATTGCACTTGGAATCGTTGAAAAGAAAATTACTCATTACACTTGTGGAGAGTTCTCTGAGAAGTGGTACAAATCTTCAAAGCTCGTTCCATGGATTCAAGCAGAACAAGTTTCTGTTCCTTTCGGAAAAGGAATCAACGGAAAAGCAGTTGCTGGTTCAGACGTTATTGCAGTGACATTGAATGAAACTTCAACAGGTGTTCAACTTTCAGAACTTCCAGTTGTAGACGGCAATACAATTTTAGCAGTGGATGCAACTTCAGGTGCAGGACAATGTCCTTGTGACGTTTCTAATACTGACCTTTTCATTTTCTCTCCTCAAAAAGTTTTTGCTTCTGACGGAGGACTTTGGATCGCAATCATGTCGCCAAAAGCTCAAGCGCGCGCGAAGAAAATCGCTGCAGATAAATCTCGTTACATTCCAGATATCATGAGCTGGGAGCACGCGATCACAAACTCTGAAGCCAACCAAACTTATAATACTCCAGCGCTTGCAACGATCTTCATCATGAACGAACAAGTAAAGAGAATGAACGAGCAAGGCTACGCTGAAATTCAAAAACTTTCACAAAAGAAAGCTGATCTTCTTTATTCATGGGCAGACTCAAAACCATACCTGTCATGTTTCATCGAAGAAAAACAATTCAGATCAATCGCTGTTGCGACAATCGACGTCGATACGAAAGTAAACGTTGATGACGTGATCAAATTCTTAGAGAAGAAAAAAGCAGTTTACGGAATTGATGGATATAGAAAACTGGGAAGAAACCAATTCCGTATTTCTATGTTCCACAATATTTCGTATGCAGATCTTGAGAAGCTGACGAAGCTTCTTTCGATGATGATTGAATCGAAACTTTAAAAACGATAAGGCCCTCTTCTGAGGGCCTTTTATTTCGAGTCAGCTTTTATTCGTCAGAACCATCATCATCGCCAGAGTCTTTTTTATAGTTGGCGAAGAATTCTTTCTTAAAGTCTAAGAAACGATCATTCAAAATCGCTTCGCGAGCTTGTTCAGCTAAACCTTTATAGAAAGCGATATTGTGAGTTGTCGCAAGAACTTGTCCTAAGATCTCGTTTGAATCAAACAAGTGCTTGATGTATGCGCGAGAAAAGTTTTTACAAGTGTAACAAGAGCAACTGTGATCGATTGGATAAAAATCGCGACGGTAATTTCTGTGACGGATACGAATCTTTCCACGTGAAGTGAAAAGCGTTCCACCGCGGGCAAATTTCGTTGGAATGATACAGTCACTCATATCAATTCCGTTTTCCCATAACATGAGAAGATCTTCCGGATTTCCAATCCCCATTGCATAACGAGGTTTATCAATCGGCATAAGCGGAGCTGTAAAGCTCACTATTTTTTCCATCCACTCAGCACCTTCACCTACGGATACACCACCGATAGCGTAACCAGGAAGATCGCGCTTAACCAATTCCTCCACACATTCTTTACGAAGGTCATTGTATGTTGAACCTTGAATGATTCCGAAAAGTGCTTGCTTTGGGTTGTTCCAGGTCGCGATACAACGATCAAGCCATCTGTGTGTTCTATCCATTGAGTTCTTTGTGTAATCGCGAGTCGCTGGATAAGGAATACATTCATCGAAGGCCATCATGATGTCAGAACCTAAGTTTTGCTGAATCGTGATTGATGTTTCAGGAGAAAGAAGAATCTTCTTTCCTTTTTGATCAGCGAACTCTGCCCCTTCTTCTTTGATCGATTTTTTCTGAAGAGAGAAAACCTGGAATCCACCCGAGTCGGTAAGAATCGGACGAGGCCAGTTCATAAATTTGTGAAGGCCACCAGCTTTCTTCACGAGATCTGATCCCGGAGTTAAGTGCAGGTGATACGTGTTTGAGAGAATGATTTTTGTATCCATTTCTTCGAGCACTTGAGGCTGAAGAGCTTTGATCGCACCGTGAGTTCCCACAGGCATGAAAACCGGAGTTGGAATTTCTCCGTGAGGAGTTGTGATCGTTCCCGCGCGCGCTTTTGAATTTTTATCAACGTGCTCGAGTTTGAATTTAAAGTGTTCTTTAACCTGGTCTTGGATTCTCTCTGGAATTCTTTCAGACATGATGAGGACCTCTTGTTGTTTTCCATTCGATTTAGAGTGTGTTTAGAACATCATCGAAGGATCTTTCTATGTTTTTATTGGCAAGACCACTGAGAGTGTTCTTTGTTTGCAGAACATTTTTCTTCAAAAATGAACGCCATTCAGGATTGTTACTTGCTTGGGCCTTTTTAGCTTCGTTAATGTAATAAGTCAAAAGGACCGGGTAATTCTTACGCTCATAGGCTTCAATCACTTCCAGAATTCCGGGAGTTTTAAGCTTGTCGCTCGTCCCTTGATCGTAGCGAAGTCCAGAAAGGAGCTCGACGATTTGATTGCGCAATTTACTTTGTTTAGGAAGTGAAAGAGTAAACTCGATAATTTCTTTGCGGCCGAAAAGAAAAACTTTTTCGTCACTACCGCTTCTGCTTTTTGCTTTTCCATTGCTGCTAGAGAGAAGAATCGCAGGATTTTTATTTTGAAAAGACATCAGCATGAAATTGTCTTGAACGCTGAAGTTTTTAAGAAAATCATTTTTAAAAAGAAAACCATTTGCAAACATTGGCCCGAATTCCGTAAGACCCTTTACAAGAGTGTCGAGTGAAAGAGTGAGACTTTCGATCGTTTTATTTTTAAGAGCTTCATTGGCCATCTGTTCATTCGGAATCGATAAACTGGCCAATGGATTCGAGTAACGCAATTTAAAGAGAGCTAGAGGAATCGAAATGCGATTTTCTTCTCTCATCAACAATGATTTTTTTGCATTCAAATCAATGAGAGTGAGTCCCCATTTATTTTTTTCAAAATACGGAAGAAGCAACAGTTGGTTGCTGAGGTCGGCTTTCAAAGAAAAACCTAAAAAGCTCGAACTTGAAACGATACTGTTCGTGTGAGGATCTTTGAATTTAGCGACAAAAGGTTTTTCTATGGTCATCGGTGCAGTGAAAGGTGGTTTCAAAAAGAAAGGAGAGATAAGACTCGCAACGATCACAAGAGGAGCGAGTGCCCTTCTAAAAAGAGTGAAAAGTCTCGACGTCGTCATTTCTCTTTCAGAAAATGTGATGAGTTCTTTAAAATTTTTTCCTTTGTAGAGAGGAATATCGAACACTAAAAACGGCAGAAGAAAAATATTGAGAAGAGCGTAGATGCACGCTTTAAAGCGAATCGTCAGATAAGCTTTGTAATTGTCCTTGTGGTGAAGACCGATTAAGAAAGCTCCCGGTGTTGTTCCAAGAATAAGACTTCCCACCAACATAAAAAAATGAAAGCAGAAAAAGAATTCAATGACGGAAAGAATTTTTAATTGGGTGAATTCCGGATAATGAAGAAGAACGCTCTCATTGAAAAAACGTGTAAACGGAAAGAGCAGATCTTGCACGGGAGAGAGGAGACCCAGCATTGGGAAAACAAATCCGAGAAGTGCGTAGGTCACAGCGATGTCGATCACGAATCCGTAAAATTTATAGGGAATGAGTCTGATCGTTGAAAAATTAAAAATGGGTTCTTTTTTTGTTTCTATTTTGAGGTCGACTTTGCCGGATGGTTTTGGCATTGGAGTGAAGACAACGTTCTCCTCGTCTTCTATTTCCGCTGACCGCTCATTTTCTTCAGGACCGACTGTTTTGTTTTCAACCTCAGTATGCCTAACTTCTTCTGCAAATTCCTCATGTTCTTCACTCAGAGATTCGGTGAGAGGTAAGTTCGCATTCGCAAGAGAAACTGGTTTGCTAATTCCCGTTTCACGACGAATGATGATTTCGATTTTTCCGACTTTGAGAATGTCACCTTTTTCCAGAAGATAAAGTTTTCCTCTTTCCAGAGGAAGGCCATTCAAAAAAGTCTGATTGTCAGCACCTAAATAGTGCACGCTCAAAATATTATTTCTCTTTCTGAAGAGGAAATGTTTCGTTTTGACTTTTGGGTCGATCAGAATGAGATCGTTGCGAGGATCGATTCCTGCTAATACGCGATCAACAACCTCCAGTTTTCTAGGAGCTTGGTCGGGTACTCTTACGTCGAGAGTGAAAAGCAACTCCGTTTCGAGCTTGCGGGAATCAGTGTTTTCTTTCATTAATTTATTGTCATAAAAAAATATTTTTAAGGCAATTTATTCCTGAAGAATTTTATAGAACATAAAGTGCTTTACAATTTTTTAGCATCTAATACGATGAAAGAGTTCATTACAGTATGTTTTCAAAACCCAAGGATGGAGAGAGATGAAACGAATGAAGACGAAGGTATTGGCCTTAGCTGCCCTTGCCCTTACCACGAATGCTTTTTCTTATGATGTTGTTACTCGCTACAAGTTGATTGACGACAAATTAAAAACAGAACAAATGTTAGAGCCGATCGGGCACGATTTCTTTTTAGATATCGGCGCTACTTTAAATAAAGACGCTAAAACTTTTGTGAAAGACGTTAGTGATGCTTCAAAATTTCAGGGAACAGACTCAGAAAAGTTGGCGAATGCTCAAACAGTTCTCGCGAAATACGATAAAACAGAACAGACAGTAAAAATCAATGTTGCTCTTGGCTTTCCCATTTTTAGATTTTCAATTGGAGATTTAAAAGTTCAACCAAACGTTCGCGTGTTTGTTGATGGTGGAGCAAATATTGGTATCCGTTCTTCTCAAATTACGGCCGATACAATTCTCGATCTGGTTAACGTCGATCTGCCGCAAACTCTTAAGGATAATATTAAATCCCACTTCAATTCTTATACAAAAGGCGATGATATTCTTGTGCCTTCTGGCGGTGGAGGAACTGATTTGTGTGCGACTTCAGGATTAGATGCTACTCAACAGGCGGCTTGCAATAGTTATAAAGGAAAGTATTTTTTCCCTGATACAAATGCTCCAGACATGTTTTTGTTCGCAAAAGTGGATGGCCGTGCAGGATTGTTCAACAATTACGAATACGGTGAGCACTTCTTTGGTAACTGGGATATTTACGGTTTAAGTCGTACGGACATTTACCAAAGGGTAAGTGCGGACTCAATTGCTAAAGGAACAAAAGTTGATCTTCCTAAAACAAAAAATACTGAGACGACGCTACAAACGGATTATCGTTTAGGATACAAAAACACAAATTACCGCATTTTTGCTTCAATTGAAGAATTAAAACTTTCAAAGATGAGCGACAGAAAAGAGGGATCGAAAGACCAGGTCTATGGATACGATCCATTAATGCGCATTCATGCAGACGCACTTTATAAATTCGGCGGACTTTCATTCAACCCATTCCTTGGTGCTCACAAACGTAATGGTTACGGATGGTCTGATGGTATGTACTTAGGGACGGATTTGGGAGCGCACGTTTGGGGAGACCGTTTAGGACTGCAACTTCGCGGTATGGTGGATAAAGAATATTTCACCATCTCTCCACGAATTAAGCTGTGGTTGCTACAACTTGAGTACTCGCTCAAGACGCCAATGAAGTCGATGGACGGCGATGTTAAGCTTTCGGCCATCAACTCAATCGATTTACGCTTATTCTTCTAATTAAGATTTTTTCGTGATAGGCTAGAGGTTATTACACCTCTAGCTATTGCGAGATCCCTCATGAGTTTCGAAAAAATTCTTTCACACGCCTCAGTTCTTTCTTTTTTGGAAGAACACAAATTAAAGGCCCCAACAAATATTCAGTCACAAGTTATTCCTGATTTTATCAAAGGTAAGTCTGTTAACGTTATTGCGAAAACAGGTTCGGGAAAAACATTGGCGTTCGCACTTCCAGTATGTGAACTTTTAAAAGTCGATGAAGAAGATTTTCCGATTGCTCAGACAAAAGAAAATTTTGGAAGACCCCGCGCGGTTATTCTTGCTCCGACAAGAGAGTTGGGCACTCAGCTTTTTAAAGTTTTTAAGTCGATCGCTCATCATGCAAAAATGCGCGTGCGTTTACTTGCCGGCGGAGAAGGAGCGAAGACAAACCATCTTCTTGCTCGCGATCACATCGATATTCTTATCGCCACTCCTGGACGTTTGAGTTCAGCGCTTAAGAAAAAAGAACTCAATTTAAAAAATACAAAATACTTAATCATGGATGAAGCAGATCAGCTTCTGGATATGGGATTTCGTCGCGATCTTGTGAACATTTACGGATCGACTGATGCAAGTCTTGTTCACGTCGGGCTTTTCTCAGCGACTCACTCTGAGAGTCTCGATGATTTCTGCAAAACAGTTTTTAATGATATCGATTTCGTGAGCTACAATGCCACTGATAAAAATAAGCTTACTCAATCAGTGCGTACGTTTAACATTTACGTAACTGATAAAGAAAAAGATTCAATGACAGAAGCGTTCCTAAAAAATCAGGCGAAGGGACGAGGGATCATTTTCGTCAACAAACACGAAACGGTTGATGCTCTTGCTCTAACTCTTACAGAAAAATTTCCTAAGTTGAAGTTCCATGCTCTTCATGGAGAAATGGAAGCAAAAGACAGAAAGAAAAATTATGATCGCTTTTTAAAAGAAGGCGGAGTTTTGATCTCTACAGATATCACTGCTCGCGGAATGCACATTGATGATCTGGTCTGGGTAATGAACTACGATCTTCCTTTCGAAGCCGTTTACTACATTCACCGTTGCGGACGTGTGGGACGTATGAACGCAGAAGGTTTCGTTTACAACCTTGTCACTCCAAAAGATGCAAACATCATCACGAGAATTAACGAAGCGATTAAAAATCAAACAGCGCTTAAACTCACATCGTTTGATGAACAAAAATTCGCAGCTCTTAAAAATATCAACAAACCTAAAGTCACAACGAAGCTTGATAAGAAAAAGAAAAAACTTACTGAGCTTAAAGAAAAAGTTGGGTTTGGTAGAAAGAAAAAGCCAACTAAGCCTGGGGACAAGAAACACGTTAAAACAATCAAGACGTCTTCAACTCCAAGATATAAGCGCACTGAAAAACCAGCTGGCAAAAAAACAGCTAGACCTAATGGCGCTAGAAAAACTCAAACAACGAGCAATCGTAAGGTAACGAATAAGAGATAATGAAAAAACTGTTCTTCTATTCTTTTTTGTTTCTTTCATTAGTGGCGTGTTCAAAAAAACACGAAGCACCTTCGCTTAAATACACAGTGGAAGAATTCAATGCTTTGAATACGGAAGCGTATCCAAGCGGCGATAAGGGAGAAGATGCGATCAAGTTGTCTGATTATTCTCCGGGAGTGAACCGCCTCGATTCCAAAGGCTATATCTACAAACGTCTGGTCTTTTTAGCAGTAGAATTTGAGACAGAAGAGCAAGCAAAAGCAGAGGCCATGCGCCTTAATCAATACTATATTCGCAACTGGCTTTTTGATCGCGTAGAAGGTGAACCCATTTTAGAAGACTACGTGATCACGCATTTCAAAGCGATCAATCCCAATCGCAAAATCCAGCGCAAACCAAAAGTGGAAGCACATGGCGAAGGTCATGGTGAAGCCGCTCATGGAGAAGTCCACGGCGAAGCTCATTCAGAACACCATTAAAAATTTGGACTAAACATTTGCGGATGCGCTTTGAAACGTTCTTCAAAAAGCGCGATTCTTTTTTTCCACAACTCGCACATTTCTTTGACGTTTGGATGATCGACTTCTGCTTCGAGTGAATCGAGCGTTTGATGAAAGAGCACGATCCAACGGCCGAGTTCTCCGCGTTTTAAATTGAGTTGCAGATGAGTGAAGAGCAGGTGAAAGGGTCTGTCGATTGTGGCCGTCGCCGTCCCGGTTAATTGCATTTCCCAAAATGTAGTAAGACGCTCGAGGTGATGAGCGAGAACTTCCTTGTCTCTGAATTTGGCAAAGTGGTAGCCGATCAGGACATCATCAATGACCTTCTCATAGAAATTTTCCACCACGGCGTAGATCAGTTCTCTCACTTAAACCCTCAATATTTAATACCAGACTAAAAAATTAAACTTTCTTTTTTAATAGTCGATAGGACTACTAAAGTAAAAGCAAATCTGTATAGGTAAAGACTATGACCACGAACCATTTTTGGAAAGTCGCCTGGAGTTTAATGTTTTTTAGTTTACTAGGAAACGCAAACGCTCAAGTCGGAGAGCTCTCAGAAGGCGCGTGCTGGTTTGAATACAAAGACACGTTAAAAGTAGCGAGCTTCAATGATAAAAGCGTTTATTCAGGCGCTAAAACGCAAATAGAAACACAATTGGATGCTCTTCTTGTTGTTTCTCTCGCCAATCTTCCTCACCAGAAATTAAACGAAGTTGATCTGACTCTTCATTGCGGTGGATACGGCGCGAGCTTAGTTGCAAAAGTTTTTACTGATACCGGATCATTTTGTGTGTGGACGAAATTTGATAAGAATCAACTTTCAGTTCGCAGTATCGGAGTTCTCGGTGATAACGAAAAAAATAGCGATCTTTGCGATGGCCGCAAATGGGGCGAATTTTTAATGGGAGTGAACTCTCGCGACGTCATCACTGAAATTCAAAGTGCAAAGTGGTCATCGATGATTAAAGAAGTCACAGCGATCACGGATAAAGTTTATAAAGTTGTGCTCACGAAAGATTATGAGATGCGCGAGAGTGAAGTTATCAATCAATTGGGAGAAAACTTTGCGGGGAAAAATCTCATCCGCTACATCGATTACAATCAGTACAAACATCCTATTGGAGATTATGTTCCGCTGAAATAGTCCGCTCCGGCTCCTGCCTCCCGCGGACATACATTCCATCCTAGAAATAAAAAGGCCCTCGTGATGAGGGCCTTTGTTTTTAAGAATAAAATTTTTGTGTAATTTATTAGCGAGTCGTATCGTGAAGTGCGCGTCCGAGAGACTTAGACTTCTTATCGAAGAAGTTATTGTTCTCAGCGTGTTCAGCTTCTTCTTTGCATCCGATACAAAGTTCAGCTGTTAATCTCGCGCTCAATCTTTCGTATCCGATCTCAGCATCACACTCTTCACACAATCCGTATGTTCCACGGTTGATAGCATCGAGTGATTTGTTAATTTTTTTCAAATAAAAATTTTCACGATTGATGAAGCGAATATCGTGAGAAGTTTGTGTGTTTACACTCGCTTCATCTAGAGGATCTGAAAGCTCGTTTTTATCGAGTTGGTATTTTTCTTCTTCGAGCTTCTTGTTAGAAATGCGTTCTTTCTCAGACAGCAACTTATCTTTTAGCGTCGCGATTTGCTTGTCAGTGAGGTATGCGTTTTCTCTCATCATTCTTACTCCTTAAAAAATCTACTGCGTAAAACCTTCAATAGTTCGGCAGCGGCAAGCATTACTACTATAAATTTCGTTGAAATCCACAATACAGATAGGGGAGTAATCTAGTAAAATATTAAAATCTAACAAAGCTTAACATTTCTCATTTTCCCTAGGGAAAACAAGAAAAAACGTGAGGCAAAATGTAAGGGAATGATAGAGTTTTCCCAATGAAAACTTACTTTATAGAAGCTTCGCAATACGGGCAGAAATGCCAAAACTGTAAATCGATTTCATGCTTACATGAAGCACAAACATAGAGAGTTTCCAGGTCAACGAAGTCTTGTCCTCCCATGAATAATTCTTTTCTCATCGCTCTGATTGTCACTGGATGAGCACGAAATTCATTGGGGCGAAGAGGATCGGGGATAAACTTCGCAGGCGCGACTGTTGAATCAGGTTTGATATTGACGTTGTAAGTCTCGTGGTAATCTTCGTGAAAAAGTGGTTGGTTTGCAGCGTTTTTATAAGTTCTGAGTTTCTCAAATTGCGATTGAGGATCATGTTTCTCTTGCAAGAATTTTCTGATTTCTTCATCGCTGTTTCTATTCCCATTTCTCATTTGAGCATCTTCTCCCACTGTTTTTCCATGAGCTCGATAATTTGCGCAGCAGATTTCTGGTGTTGATTAAAAAATTTTACGAAACCAGGTTTTGCTTCCTGCACTTCTTTTTTAAAGCGCATTGAAAGCGGGCCCATTGCTTCGATTGTTCGGAGTGTCCACTCGAGCACTTCAGGATTTTTATTTTTTAATAGTTTTTTTAATTCATCAAAGTACACACCGGGAATCATCACACCTGTTTTAAGTGCTTCAGCAACGACGTGCTTTTGAGAAGCAGCGAGTGTGTAGATGACAAGATCTTCATCTTTAATTTTTGCAAGTGTCGCAAAAAAATATTCGTTGAATTCGCGGGTCGTGTTTTGAGTGTTGTCTAAAATACAAAGAATTTTTTTGATCGCACCTTCATCCACAGTCGCGGCCGTAAGCGCTTTTTGCCATTCTCGCTTCAGCTCCTCAATGAGTTCCAGTGTGAGCTTGATCTGCGGACGTTCGTCGCGTTTTAGTTTAGCAATGGTTTCTTCGTATAGTTCTTGAACATTCATCTCTCTATTTTGCCTTAGACTTAGGCGCTTTGGAAGCAAATGATGTGCTAGAAAACAGGTCAGTTATTCGTGAATTTTCTACAGGCTAAATTGACTAGGGCGAGAAGGGAGAGTAAGACCAGATAATAAGTATTGAAAGGCCTAAAATGATTACAAAACACCTCATAAATTCTATTTATCGCGCCACCGAAGGAGAGGGGGTTTTTTTAGGTCGTCCGCAAATCTTCGTGCGCTACCAGGGCTGCGCGGTCGGATGTCTGAACTGTGATTCGAAGGAAACATGGGACTTCACTGAAGACATGGGCCAGGACCTCGAGAGTGTGATGGGCCAGGTTCACACTGAAGGGTATGACGGAAAAATTAAAAACGTTTCAATCACTGGAGGCGATCCGCTTCATCCAGGTCACGTGCCGCACGTTCTCGCGCTTACAAAACTTTTGAAAGAAAAAAAATATTACGTGAATATCGAAGCTGCAGGGACTCGTGTTGTCGATGAAATCTTCGACCTCGTTGATTACGTGAGCTTTGATTTTAAAACGCCTTCAACTGGCGTTAAAACGCCTCTCCGTAACATCTCTAAGATGATCGCTCAGTATCCTGGAAAGTTTCAGGTAAAGGCGGTGATCGCTGATAAAACCGATTTCATGACAACGCTTGAAGCCTATAAAATGCTTGAAGCTGAAAACAACGGAATGCCATTTTCATGGGTACTCACTCCGTGCTTTAATACCAATGAAGAGTTCCCAATGGAACGCTTTATCCAGGTGCTGAACTGGAACGAAGAACACGGCGGACTTTTCCGTGTGATCGGCCAGCAACACAAATGGATTTTTGGGCCCGATAAAAAACAGGTTTAGTTCTCAATGAAATTCACAATTCTTTTTCTCATTGGTTTCTCAATGATTCATTCACTTTTTGCTGCAGAAAAATATCCAAGCGAATGGTGGAAAGAAATCCCGAGATCAGAAGCGAAGGATTGGGAAATTCTTCCTCAGGACGCAAAATCGGGCGAAGTGATTCTTTCAAAGCGTACAGAGCTCGGTGTATTTTCAAATCTTGCCCGCGCGCCTTTTGACCTCGACGGCATTCACTACAATTCAATTGAAGGTCTCTGGCAGGGAATGAAATACCCTGATCCGAATTTAAAAGATGATCCACGCACGAAAATTTCCGGATGGGGTTATACGCGTGCAGAAGTTTATTTGCTCGCAGACTGGGACGCAAAAGGTGCGGGGACGAAAGCAAATGAACTGAACAAGAAAAATAATATTGAATGGATCAGCTATCAGGATAAAAAATTCAATTACCGCGACAATGCTGAAGGCTCTGCTTTTCATTACGATCTGATTTTAAAAGCGACGAGAGCAAAGCTTGCAGCTAATCCGAAAATGAAGGAACTTCTTTTTAAAACGAAGGGCCTCTTTTTAAAACCGGATCACAAGCAGAACGATCAAGACCCGCCAGCTTATCGTTATTTCGATATTCTGATGAAAATTCGTGACGAGAAATAACCAGAGCATTCAGCTCTGGTAAACTCGACCTAGTATAAAAGTTTTGTATTTTTGATAGACTCATAAGAATGAAATGGATCCTCTTTTCGCTCTTAATTTCGTTCACAACTCAACTCTGGGCAGACACTTGTTCAGATGCCCTCGCAGACTTTCAGCAAAAGGGAAGTGCGATTACTTCCAAACGTCTTGTTTCTTACGATGATATGAAACAGTTTGCAGAAATTTTTCTTGAATTGCAGGCAAGCACGGAAGATGAACCTTGCTATAAAGCGACCCTTGAAGCTTCGAAATCTTTGCGTTCAGAACTCAAAGATAAAAGAATTGAAACGCTCAATAAATATTTCAGTTTAAAAATTTACGAAGAAGGCGGAAGCGATCTTGTTAATGAGTACGCGATTCTCACTGGGAAAAAAACGAATCAACAATACCCATTCTCTGAAGTCGTCATGTTTCAGACGAACAAAAAACCGGCAGCAAAAGTTGATAACTACGATGCGATTGCGGAAGCTTCTCGCGCCAATAAAATAAAGACCAATCAAAATAACAAATGTACGGACAGAATTAATCAAAACGAAGCAGTGAACATCGACAATGTCCGCAACCAGGATGGAGTGGGATGGTGTTATGCTTATGCCGCTTCTGATTTGCTCAGCTATCGTTTGAAGAAAAAAATTTCTGCCGTGAGTTTGTATGATTCCGGACAAAGTATTAAAGACGATGTTGAATCTCTCGATGGAAACGGAGGAGATATCAGCGGTGCAATCACTGATTACCTGGCAAAAAATAATAGTCTCTGTTTAGAAGAAGATCTTCCTTCGAGCGATTTTAGTTTTTGTACTTCCCGCAACTATGCCGAGTTTTTGAGAGCGCTTTATAGAGCTGCGGGTGAAAATAATCTTTCAAACAATCAATGCCTCGAACAGAATTTAAAAGCGACTTTTCCTTCGGCAAATATGGGCATGGTTATTTCTTACGTCAATCAATTCGGAAGTAAAAATCTTGCTGAATATTTGATGGGTCTTCAATGCAAAAAGAAGAGTTTTTCTGGCTACAAAATTAATCCGGTTAATAAATTTGTCGGCAGATATAAAGCAGAGGATCTCGTGAAAGATATCGATAGTCTCCTCGATAAAGGTGAGATCGTTGGATTTGCTTTACAATACAATTTGATGAGCGAGAATGACGAAAGAACAGGTGGACATGCGACAGTCATCATGGGACGCAGACAAAATCCGGAAACGGGAGATTGCGAATACCTCATTCGCAACAGCTGGGGAAAAGATTGTACTGATCCTGAAGGTTCAGGATTTACTTGCCACAAAAAATGCGATTCGAACAATAACTGTCGTTATACTGGGAACCTTTGGGTGAGCCAGCGCCGGATTAAAAATTCGATGAAAGGGATTACATACCTACCATGAAAATACTTTTTCTTTTTTTGCTTTCAATGAATGCCACGGCCGCTTGTTTTCCAGTGACGACGAAAATTATTTTTTCCGGCAAAGAAGAAAAAGAGAAATCAGTTTTATGTGAAAAAAAAACAGCTGATCACATGCTTTTTTATACTTCAGAAAGTTGCGGTGGAGACAAGTGCGAAATCCTAAAACGCGAGCCTAAGAAAATCGTTATCAAAAATTATAAGGCTAATATCGGTTCACCTGGATTCAAACTGTGCGAAGAACTTGGTGGAGTTCCGCAAATTTTTGAATTTCAAAAACTGAATGTGAAAGAGTGGCAATCGACTGAGCGTTGTTTTTTCGGAAAAAAAGATTTCGTGGAAATTTCTCTTCTCACTCACGAATGGAAATCATTCGTTCAAGCTAAATAAGTAATCTTAAAATTTCCTTCCTGGGATTTGACTCGATTTAATTCTGTCAGAAGGACAGTGAGGCGATCGTATGTTTCGATTGGTGTTGTTGCCCATGGATTTTCTTCGACGTTTTCGATTTCACCTCTGAAAATCTTGCCTTTTCTGATCATGAGAGTTGCTTCGGGAGAATCTTTTTCGTTGAATAAAATATCGGCGTCGAGAAGAGCGCTCATCTTTCTTGCTTTTATGTACGAACGTCCAACGCGCATGAAGTGGCGTTCGAATTTGTCGGCGATGTCTTCGGCGGTTAAAGGAATATCTTCCTCAGCAACTTCCTCATCATCTGCTTCAATTTCGTTTTCAACTTCTTCTTGAAGCTTCAAACGATGATCCCAAATCAATCCAATTGCCATAATTTTTCTCATCGAAGAAATATCCAGAAGAGAAAACTCATGACGAGCACAGAAAAGATCGAGACCTGCTTTTATCAATTCCTGATCGAGCACTTCATGAAAAAGATCTTCATCGGGAAGAGCATTGTCGTCTTCAAAACGATTATGAATAAATGAAAGCAGCTTCATCGTCGAATGAAAGACGAGCATACTCGAAAAAGGTCCGATAAAATGTTCATCATCGGCCACTTCACTCATTGAAGAAAAGTCGCGATCAAAAAATACAAGTGAACGATAACCCACTTTAAGAGCGATATTGTAATATGGATTGAGGCGTTTGATTTCGTCCGTTTCCATAAGAGCCGCTTCAAGCGGACTTCCACATTCCGTCACGCGAAGATCATAAACTTGCGCGAGCATTTCAAGCTTGAAGGAGTTGCGATTTTTTTGTCCGCGGAAATAACTGTTCACGCGACTAAAAAGCGATGTGGCCTTTCCGACATAAAGAACTTCGCCTTTAGAATTCAACATGCGATAGATGCCGGGAACGTCAGGCAGATTCAGGCGTTTTTCTTTCGGCAATGGATATTCGTATTTTGTTCGAGCAGCTTTTGGAGTTTCCTGTAACCATTGGCGAAGTTCATCCAATGTAGTTATTCCTTTTTCAGCAAGCGCAGGAACTAAATTTTCCCAAATTTTTTGTGTGGCCTCAATATGTCCATGTCCGCGCTTGAAATCGCCGGAGTTGTTTCCAAAAAATCCAGCGAGTGCTTTGATTCCGCGTGAAGGAAGATTTGGATAAAGGCGTTTTGCAATTTCATTTGTACATAAAATCGGAAAAGGAAGATCTTCTGTTTGAAAGGCCGCTTTTAAAAATGGTCTTTCAAACTGAGCAAAGTGAATCACACAAACAGGATCATCCCATTGAGCGATAAATTGATTGAAGTCAGTGAGAACGTCAGAAAGTTCTCTTGCTTCAGTCATATCATCATCGCTGATTCCCGTGACCATTTGAATGCGGCGAGGAACTCCTGCGCCTTCAGGTTGAGCGACTAAAAAACTCGTGACCTTCTCGCGATCACCCCAGGCCATTTCTAAAATATTTGAGTTGTCAGGTTTTGCCCCTGTCGTTTGTAAGTCTAAAAAGAAGAGAGGAAGATCTATGAGTTTCATACGCTCTCCCAAAAATCTTTCAGGTCTTTTAGTATTTGTGTAGAGAGAAGCTCACGTGGCGATTCTTCAAACCATTCATTCGGCATTGATTCCGAATAACTTTCTTCGAGAAAACGCGAATCGATGAGTACGATAATTCCGCGATCCGTTTCTGTGCGAATCACGCGACCAGCAGATTGAATCGCACGCGCCATCGCCGGATGAACGTAAGCGTAGTCAAAAGCGTTTTCGGCACCGTAGCGTTTGCCGTAGTAGTCTTTAATTTGTTCGCGTTCAAAATCAAACGTAGGAAGGGCCGGACCGACGATAAAAGCGCCGATCAACATGTCTCCTGGATAATCGACTCCTTCAGAAAAAATTCCCCCTTGAACGCCGAGAAGAAGCGTCGGTTTCGAATTTTCACGAAGTGTTTCAAGATAACTCTCAGTGAGTTTCGGAGTCATCTTCTTTTGCTGAATGAGAATCTGAAAGTTGGAAAGAGTTAATCTATCGGCCACCTTGATCATGAAATCAAAACTCGGAAAAAGAGCGATGTAATTTCCCGCTTTGAGATCGGTGACTTTTTGAATGACTTCGCAAATCTTCGGCACACTTCCAGTGCGGTCTTTATACTTCGTCGAGATCTGTGGAATCATCAGAATTTTTCTGTTTTCTTTTTTAAAAGGAGAACTGAATTCGATCGTCTTCGTTTTCGTTGAAGGCAGTCCCAGGAGTTCCTGGTAATAGTGAAATGGTTTTAATGTTGCAGAAAAGGCCGCAGTATTTTTAAATTCCTTATAAGCGAGTTTCAATTGCTCAGAGGCATCTGAACATGTCACTTTTAAAGTTTCATTATCCTGATAGCGTTGATACGTTTGAAAAAATTCAGGCCCATTGAGTTCCAGACCGCTGACAAAATCCGTGCAATAGTTAGAAAAACGTAAGAGAGGATCTTCGGGTTTTATTTCGATATCGTTTTCGAGATAGGAAATCGTAAAGTCGCGCACTTTTTTTTCGAGATCAGCAAAGGGAGCAGGATCGATCACAATCTTTTTTGTGTCAGCACCTTCACGATAAAGAGAAATCAGGGCGATTAATTCATCAGCAAATTCTTTTGCGTCTTCAACAAAATCAGAATCGAGAATAGTAAAACGCGATTTGTAGTCATAAATCTCGCGCGTTGAAATTTGCGGCGAAAAATAATCCTGCGCACGCGAGGGAAGATTATGGGCCTCATCGATCACGAGATTAGGCGATTCATCCATCTCCAGCACCGGAGCACTCAAGCGGCCAATGAGACTGCGTGGAGAAAAAACATAATTATAGTCGCCGATCACAACATCAGCATGATCAATTCCTTCGAGTGAAAGTTCAAAAGGACAGACTTGAAATTCTTCGCCCATCTTTTTTAATTTTTTACTCGAAAGACTTTTTTGTTTTCCCAGTTTTTCAACGAGTGAGTTTTCATCCAGCTTTTTGTAATAATCTTTGGCGTATTCACAGTAACGAGGATTGCAGATCGGTTCGTCTTTCAAACACATCTTACTTTTTCCAGTGAGAGTAAGACGTTTAACTTTCGCTCCCTGGTCGACCATAAGATCAACTGCATTTTCAGCAACGAGATGTTGAGTATTTTTCGGAGTGACGTAGACAACTTTTTGTCCGCGGGCAAATGCTTCTTTCATCGCTGGGTAGAGAACGCCTGCCGTTTTTCCAAGTCCCGTCGGTGCTTGTATCAGAAGTGGAGTCTCGTTCTCAAAATGTTCAGAAACATTTTCGATCAATTCCATCTGGCCCGGGCGAGGTGAAGAAAAAGGAAAGGCGAGTGTATCTGCCAATGCTTTTCTCTTTTTCAAAATTTTTTCTTTGATCTTAACTTCTTCAGCGACAACTTTAAGTCGCAAATTCATCCAACGTTCATACTCTTCAAGATCGAGATCCACTGAGATGTCGACGCTCTTTTTAATATTGCGGGCAGAAACGAGTCGCATTGTGAGGTCGGGAACAATTCCCGTGTCTTTAAAATAAACATAACCGTAAGTGCGTAGCTGCCACACATACGGATGATTAAAATCTGAAAGTAATTTCTTATAAAGTTCTTGAATATCAAACGCAGTTTTTATCTCGATAATTTCTGCAGGATCTTCAATAAATCCATCAGCACGACCACTGATCGTAAGATTGAATTCATCGAGTTCAATTTTCAGTGAAAAAGGTTTTTCTGAAACAAAGTCTGGATTCTCGCGCTCTAATTTTCTTTGAATGAGTTGATGAATCTCTTGCCCTGAAAGCGGAGGAGCTGCATAACCCGAATGCGTTTCAATACTCCCCACAAGTGGGCAGGGAACAGCGAACTGGCGAATGTCCATTTTTATTGAGCGCATGGAAGACGATTGTATCAAAGGAAAATGGCCGGTGAAAATGCGCTTTCCGGTAAGGCCAAATAAAAATCACACTTTTTATTTAAGAAAGTAGTAGAGTGCGAGAGTTTCCTGAACTGATGCCAGGTTTAATTGAGAGATTCCCGCCTTTTACTTTGCCAGCATTATGAGCGTCAGCATCGTGACGTCCACCCGATAAACTCGAATGCCCGATACGCGGATAAACAATTCGTAAATTCTTCTGAATATTTTTTTCGATGGCCACGAGATCAGTTCCCGTCGCCATTGTCGATTTTTGCTTTTCGATTTTTTCCACGTAGCCCTTTGCGACTCCGGAGAAAAAAGAATTTTTGCAGGAGATTCCTTTTAGGCGAGGATTTTCTTTTTGCGTTTGTTTCCAGATGACTTCAAGTTCGTGATCGAGAAAGTGAGCAACGTAATCCGCAAGTTCAACTGATGTTTTATCGCCAATCACTTCGAGATAAAAAATCCCGCGACCGTGATTGAAGACAGGAGAAACGAAAAACGTTTTTAAGATTTCATAGATTGCCACATGTTTTGTCGATTTTCGTGAAGATTCTAAAACGCGTTTGACGTAGACAGTTTCTTCTTTTGCTTCTGTAGTTCTTGTCAGGTCGAGATTGTGTTCAAGAAGAAGTTGATTCGCTTTAAGCGTCGCAAGTTCTCTTTCGTGCACATTTTCAGAAGAAGCGAGTGCGAGCAATTTTTTCAAACGAGCGAGAAGCTTTTCCGTTTTTTCATTCGGGTCAGCAACGTTCGCATTTTCATTTTCAATGTTCGCGTACGCTCCGTAGACTTCTGAACCCCAGCCAAAATTTCTGCATACATCGTGAAATTCTTCACCGTGCAGAACTTGCGGCCCAAAAACCAAATAACACATGAAGTGCGCAAGCTCGTGTCTCAAAATATTTTTTAAGACTTCGTCCTGAGCGGTGTACATAAGTTTTTTAGAGAGACCCAATTCGTAAGAGCGGGAATCGAAATAACCGAGGCGAGAATTGTCTTCGAAGACGACGATGTTGAGAGGATAGAGGATGCCTTTATAAAAAATCCGGCTTCTCTCCATTTTTAAATTCATTTCATTATTCACAATCTCGCGTGTGAGTGAACGCACGCGAGAGATGAATACTGATATCGTTTCAGAGTATAAAAACATTAGTTACGTTCTGTAAGAACACCTTTAAACCATTCACGGTTCATACGAGCGATGTTCTCAATTTTAATTCCTTTCGGACATTGAGCTTCACACTCAGCTTCGTTCGTACAGTTACCGAATCCCAACTCGTCCATCTTGTTAACCATCGCTACTGCGCGGGCCTTAGATTCAACTTCTCCTTGAGGAAGAAGTGCCAGTTGAGAAATTTTCGCCGAAACGAAAAGCATTGCTGAAGCGTTTTTACAGCTCGCTACACACGCACCACAACCGATACAAGCAGCAGCGTCCATTGCTAGTTCTGCGCTTTCTTGTCCGATAAGAATGCTGTTTGCATCCTGAGCGTTACCTGTGTTTACGTTAACGAAACCACCAGCAGCGATGATTTCATCGAACGCTGAACGATCAACCATAAGGTCTTTAAGAACAGGAAAAGCTTTTGCTCTCCATGGTTCAATAACGATCGTGTCGCCGTTTTTAAATTTTCTCATGTGAAGCTGACATGTTGTTGTTTCAGCTTCCGGCCCGTGAGCTTGACCGTTAATCATCATCGAACACATTCCACAAATTCCTTCGCGGCAGTCGTGGTCGAAAGCGATTGAATCACCTTGCTCTTTAACAAGCTTAGTGTTCAGAGTATCGATCATCTCAAGGAAAGACATATCAGGAGAAACGCCGTCAATTGAGTAGTCGACCATTTTTCCTTTATCTTTTGCATTTTTTTGTCTCCAAACTTTTAGCTTCAAAGACATTGTATCTGTACTATTTCCACCCATATGGGACTCCTTACTTGTAAGATCTTTGTGTTAGTTTAACGTTTTCGAAAGTGAGCTCTTCGATGTTTCTGATTGGCTTAGCATCCACACCAGTAAATTCCCAAGCAGCTACGTGACAGAAGTGTTCGTCATCACGTTTTGCTTCACCTTCTTCAGTTTGAGATTCTTCTCTGAAGTGTCCACCGCATGACTCTTTTCTTTCAAGAGCGTCGAGGGCCATCAGCTCACCAAGCTCTAAGAAGTCTGCCACACGTCCAGCCTTCTCAAGTTCTGTGTTTACGTCAACATTTGCTCCCGTTACTTTTACGTTCTTCCAGAAGTCCGCTCTGATTTCTCTGATACGAGCGATTGCTTCAGTTAGACCTTTTTCATTTCTCGCCATACCGACGTTGTCCCACATAACGTGTCCGAGTTCCTTGTGGAATTCATCAACTGTCTTCTTCCCGTTGATCGCAAGAAGTTTGTTGAATTTATCCTTAGAATCCGTGAACGCTTTTTCGAACTCTGGATGGTTCATATCTACTTTCGGGAATTTTTCCGTCGCGAAGTAGTTACCGATTGTGTACGGAACAACGAAGTATCCGTCAGCAAGACCTTGCATTAGAGCAGAAGCTCCAAGTCTGTTTGCTCCGTGATCAGAGAAGTTTGCTTCTCCTAATACGAAGAGCCCTGGAATGTTCGACATAAGATTGTAGTCAACCCATAGACCACCCATTGTGTAATGGATTGCAGGGTAGATCATCATTGGCGTTTTGTATGGATCTGCATCAGTGATACGTTGGTACATATCAAAAAGGTTTCCGTACTTCGCTTTAATTTTATCGTGGCCGTCGCGTTTAATCGCGTCTGCAAAATCGAGGTAAACTGCTTTACCAGTTTGCGAAACACCTTTTCCTTCGTCACATTGATTTTTTGCATTTCTCGAAGCAACGTCACGTGGAACAAGGTTACCGAATGAAGGATAGATTCTTTCTAAGTAGTAATCTCTTTCTTCTTCAGGAATTTGCTCCGGCTTTCTTGTATCACCTTTTTTCTTTGGAACCCAAACGCGTCCGTCGTTACGAAGAGACTCAGACATCAACGTTAGTTTTGACTGGTGATCTCCTGAAACTGGAATACATGTTGGGTGAATTTGAGTGAAACATGGGTTCGCGAAATAAGCACCTTTTTTGTAAGCTCTCCACGCAGCTGAAGCGTTTGAAGCTTTAGCATTAGTAGATAAGTAGAAAACGTTTCCGTATCCACCAGTTGCTAAAATAACAGCGTCTGCTGTGTATTTTTCAAATTCACCAGTGATCATGTTTCTCATGATGACACCGCGAGCTTTTCCATCGATGACGACAAGTTCAACCATTTCACGACGTGTGAATGATTTAATTTTTCCGTTGTGTACTTCTTTCATCATTGATGAGTAAGCACCAAGCAGAAGTTGTTGTCCTGTTTGTCCGCGAGCATAGAATGTACGCGATACTTGAGCACCACCGAATGATCTGTTTGAAAGTGTTCCGCCGTATTCACGTGCGAATGGTACACCTTGGGCCACACACTGATCGATGATGTTGTTTGCGACTTCAGCAAGACGGTAAACGTTACTCTCGCGAGCACGGTAGTCACCACCTTTTACTGTATCGTAAAACAGACGGTAGATTGAGTCTCCATCGTTTGGATAATTTTTAGCAGCGTTGATTCCCCCTTGAGCAGCGATCGAGTGAGCGCGGCGAGGTGAATCTTGAATACAGAAAGTTGTTACGTTGTATCCTAGTTCAGCTAATGAAGCAGCAGCTGATGCTCCAGCGAGACCTGTACCAACGACGATAACAGAATACTTTCTTTTGTTGGCAGCGTTCACAATCTTCATATTGAATTTGTGATTCTTCCATCTTTCCTGAACTGGACCTGTTGGAGTTTTTCCGTCTAGTTTTTTAATTGTTGTCATGATTAATGTCCTCCTCTTGTGTAGCAAAGAATGGCAAGAGCAGAGAAGCCCACAGCTATAACAAGACCAAATAATTTTGAAGCACAATCAATTTTTCCCATGTACTTCGGGTGATTCCATCCAAGCGATTGGAAAGCAGACCAGAAGCCGTGGCTTACGTGAATTCCCAATGTCACAACTGCGATTACATAAATCGCAACGTGAATCGGATCAGCGAAATACTCAACCGTCGTGCGATAAAGATCGCGCATCTCAACTCCACCAACAGTCGTTGAATACTGCGTTCCGAATTTTAATCCAGAGATGTGAAGACATAAGAAAACGAGAGTGACGATTCCTGAAATCGCCATTGTCGAAGAAGCGAAGTCTCCGCCGCGACCAGATTTTTTGTACATGTAGTAACCAATTGGACGAGCTGCTTTGTTTTCAAGTGTCAGCTTAATCGCTAAGAACAAGTGAACAAGGAAGATCGCTGCTAATCCTGCTTCCGCAAGATAGATTAAAGGGTTGCTCGTCAAAGCATGTGAGTATTTGTTGAAAGCATCTGAACCGATGATCAACGTTAAGTTACCCAGCAAATGCGATAAGACGAATCCGCATAGTAGAAAACCAGTCACACCCATGATCTGTTTTTTACCGATCGATGTAGACGTGGAACACTTTTTTGAACTCATAGAAAGTAGCTCCTTTTAAGTAGGTATCGTTTTGAAATAAATGGTATTAGGCTTAAGAATATTAGCGCAAAGATAATGATAGGTTAAGAAGAAATTAGGTTTGTGGCCAGTTTCTAAATAGGTTAAAAAAAGTCTTAAATAGATTGCTGGTGTTTTAAGAAGATTTTGTTCACAATAATAAGGAATTTAGTGAGTAAAGAATTTAGGATTGTAATGAAAGAACATAAATCAGAAATGGAGTTTGTAGGATGGCGTGAAAGTGTAAGCCTTCCAGGATTTAAACTTCTCGATGTCAAAGCAAAGATCGACACAGGTGCAAAAACATCTGCGCTGCATGCGGATGAAATAGAATACATTACTGAGAAGGGAAAAAAGTACGTGCGCTTTCTCTTTATTTCAGACAGCGGCCATAAGAAACATATCAAATCACGTTTTATAGAAGAGCGTGAAATCAAAAGTTCTACCGGGCAAAAGACAATAAGACCTGTTGTTAAAACCAAAATAAAAATGGGTGAGACTGAATTTGAAATCGAACTCACACTTATTAAGCGTGACCTCATGGGATTTAAAATGCTCATTGGAAGGGAAGCGCTGAACGGACGTTTCCTGATTAACCCAGCGCGCTCATATTTGCTCAAGAAAAAAACTCACGGAGAAGATTAATGAAAATTGCGATTCTCTCTCGTAGCTCAAGTATCTACTCAACAAAAAGACTTGTTGAGGCCGGCAAGGCCCGTGGTCATGAAGTTGAAGTGATCGACACCCTTAAATGTTATATGGACATCACTTCGAAAAAACCTATGGTGCATTATCAAGATCGTATATTAGACGATTTTGATGCCATCATTCCGCGCATTGGAGCTTCAATTACTTTTTACGGAACAGCCGTTATTCGCCAGTTCGAAATGATGGGCGTGTCTTCTTTAAATGAAAGTGTGGCGATCTCGCGCGCGCGCGATAAGCTGCGTTCACTGCAACTTCTTTCTCGCAAAGGAATTGGGTTGCCGATTACAGGCTTTGCTCACTCGACAAAGATGACTCAGGAATTGATCAAGCTTGTTGGTGGCGCTCCTCTCGTGATTAAACTTCTCGAAGGAACGCAAGGTAAAGGTGTTGTCCTGGCAGAGACCGATGGTGCAGCAGAGTCAGTTATAGACGCGTTCAGAGAGATGGATGCGAATATTCTCGTGCAGGAATTTATTAAAGAGGCGCGCGGCTCTGACATTCGTTGTTTTGTGATCGGCGATGAAGTTGTGGCGTCGATGATGAGAACGGCAAAGAGCGGAGAATTCAGATCGAATCTTCACCGTGGAGGAACGGCCCAGGTCGTGTCTATTACTAAGGAAGAAAGACAAGCTGCTCTCGATGCAACTAAGGCTTTAGGTTTAAACGTGGCCGGTGTAGATTTACTGCGCTCGGATCGCGGTCCACTTATTATGGAAGTTAATTCTTCTCCAGGTTTGAATGGGATTGAAACTGCGACAGGAAAAGATGTTGCTGGAATGATCATTGAGTATTTAGAAAGAATGGATCGCAATTCGACTGAGACAAAAGGCAAAGGCTGATACGAAATGAACATCCACGAATTTCCCGCAGAATTTTTTGTGAAGCTTGAAGGAAACGATTTTCTTCTCGGAAGATTATCGATCAACAAGATGAACGCCAATTACTGGGTGGAAATTGATATCGTTCAAAAAGAATCGAAAAAAATCTGGGCCCATGTGGGAAATCTTTACGGCGTTTCGGAATTAGACGAAGCTGTCGATCGATCAGTGCAGACGCTTTCGGATTATTTAAAAGATAAAAAGCAAAGCTAGAAGACATTATGAGAATGTACCTTCTCCTTATTTTAACGGCTATCACGCTTTCATTTTCGACGGCTTATTTCGCGCTCAATTTGAGCAATACGAATCTGGCGACGGAAAGTGAAATTCTCGCTATTAAAAATCTCAAAACAGAATTCGAAAAACAGACGAAGCCGCTTTTGGAACTCGATTTCAGCGGACTTTACCCAAGTCGTGATTCGTTTCAACTGATTCAGCCGATCGCCCTTCTTTCGCAAAAAAGTAATTACTCAAAACCTTGTGTGAAAAATACTGAACAGATGACAAAACAGTATTTCGACAAAGGAGAGTTGTGGGAAAATTTTCGTTGTCATAAAATTTCAAAACTTCCTGCCAATTTTTTTGAAACGGCACCGCTCATTCATGAGAGTGGGATGAGTTATGCTTATCTCGCTTATCAATCGGGAAATGAACTTTACAGCAATGCAGATTGGGCCCGCTCTAACATCAACTTCTTTCATATTTTAGAATTAAAAGATTTGCCGATGGCGAGTCTCGATGGAAATTTTAAAATTCTTTCAAAATTGGACAAAGCGGACCTTCTTTCCATCATCAATCGCAAAGCGAACTTCATCACACACGATTACTATATGGGAAGAGTCGTGAAGGACCTCGATCTCGTTTATAAAGTTTTCCCTAAAGAACAATTTGAAAATTTTTTCCGTGCTCAAAATTATTTTCTTCGTCCGATCAATGACGGAGAAAAATGTTTTTATGACGATGGCGATTATTGTTACGAGAAAGACACCGGCCGTTTGATGCAGGTTTTGAAGAAATCATCATTGCTCGTCTTTTGTTTTTCGATGCTGGTTTTATTTCTCGTCGCCGTTATTCTTTTCCGCAAAATCAAACAACAGAAATTCGAGGAAGAGAGAAAGAAACACGCGCTTCGTGTTCTCACTCATGAACTTCGCACGCCGATAGCGAATCTTTTATTGCAAGTTGAAAACATCAATCGCGAGAGCGATCAATTGCCTCAACATATGCTTGAAGAGTTTTTGAAAATTGAAGATGAAATTTATCGTTTGAAGAGACTTGCAGAAAAAAGCCGCAGCTACTTAGAGATTCAGGAAGGTGAAGCCCTCATTGCTAAAAACCTTGTAGAGATCCCTTCGATGAATGCTCTTTTGCTCGATTTAATTGATCCGTACGCAGATCGTGGAGTAGAGTTTGTTCCGAGTTCTTTCGATCGCGGTTTTAAAGTTGATCTTTACTGGTTTAATGTTTGTCTGAAAAACCTTATTGAAAATGCCCTCATTCACGGCAAAGCACCGGTGAAAGTTGTGCTTGTGATGAGTGATAAAAAAATGGAAGTGCAGGTGATTGATAATGGGACTTGTTCTTATTCGAACATTGATGAGATTATTAAAAGTGAACGAAAAATAGACAGCAAAACAGGTTTGGGGATGGGGCTCAGTATCGTTTCGACGATCGTTAAAGAGCTGAACGGAAAATTGATTTTAAAAAATCATCCGACGACTTTCACAATGGTTTTTGAGGAATAATAGATGAAACAAATTCTCATCATAGAAGATGATCAAAACTTAGGAACATCACTTAAAAAAATTGTTGAAGGTGAGGGCATGATTGCCACTCTGGCCACTTCATTAAATGAGGGGAGAGAACATCTAACAAAAAACTTTGATGTGATTGTTATGGACTGGATGTTGCCCGACGGACAAGGCATCGATCTTCTGCGCGAAATTCGCACAAAAAATATTTCTACACCAATTATCATGCTCACAGCTCGCACAGATCTCGTCGACAAAGTTTTAGGACTTGAGACGGGAGCAAACGATTACATGACGAAGCCTTTTGAATCGCGTGAGCTCGTCGCTCGTATCAGAGTGCAATTGAGAGAGCGTCCAGCTGAGATAAAGAAGGCCGAGAATATTTCGATAGGAAAATTATCGATTAATGTCCCAGAGCGCGAAGTTGTTTACGATGGAAAAAAAATTACGCTCACAAAAATGGAATACGAACTGTTGAAACTTTTGGCAGAAAATCCCAAACAAACTTTTTCCCGCGAAAATCTTCTCGATAAAGTCTGGGGCTACGAAAATTTTCCAACGACGAGAACGGTTGATACGCATGTTCTTCAACTAAGACAAAAATTAAACGATGATATTGTGGAAACGATCAGAGGGCTGGGTTACCGCTTAGGAAAAGCCTAAAGTCAGGTAGAGTTGACAAAGAAATGACATCGTTTTGACTTATAAAAATCCTCCTATGTTACGATTCAGTTATCACGGGGAGGATACCATGAAATTAAAATCGTTATCACTTATCACAATCACGCTTACAGCAGTCGCTCTTTCAAGCTGCAGCTCAAATGAAAACATGAAAGAGCAAATCACTAAGGCATTAAAAGAAAATCCAAAAATTTTAACGGATGCTATTGAAGCACATCCGGCAGAATTTATTACAGCTCTTCAAAATGCAGCGAAGAATGCTCAAGAGGCAATGGCAAAGAACCGCGATGCTGAAGAGAAGAAACAATTGGAAGAATCTTTCAATAAACCTCTTATGGCCGACATCCGAAAAGATGAATCAATCAGAGGAGCAAAGAATGCTCAGATCACTCTCGTAGAATACTCTGATTTCGAATGTCCGTTCTGTTCTCGCAGCTACGAAACAGTTCAGGCCCTTCTGAAAAAATACGATGGAAAAATTCGTTTAGTGTATAAACACCTTCCACTTTCTTTCCACGAACAATCGATGATCTCAGCTAAATACTACGAGGCCATCAGATTGCAAGATGAGAAGAAAGCCTTTGCTTTCCACGATGAAGTTTTCAAAAACCAAGCGAAGTTGAAAAACGGAGAAGGGTTTCTTCAAGCAGTAGCAAAACAAGTTGGTGCTGATGTGAACAAAGTTAAAAAAGATCTGAACTCTAAAGCGGTTACTGACAGAATCGCGGCCGATATGAAAGAAGCTCAAGAATTTGGAATGCAAGGAACACCAGGTTTCTTAGTGAACGGCGTACCAGTGAGAGGAGCCTACCCACTTGAGTATTTCAACGGCATCATTGGCGAACTTCAAAAGCGCGGGAAAGTGACTATCTAAAATCCTCTGGATCGCCAACGGTTTATCTGTTGGCGGTCTCTGATGGCCGTTAACAGTCATCGCCATCAGTTCCTGTTGACAGTTTAGCTGTTAAATGTAAGAAATAGTCAGATCCTTCCGTCATTTTAATGACTTAGCAAATCCCTCAATCGTCAAATTAGTGACTTAGCAATTGTAAGTTTAGTCGCGTCTTTTCAGTAGGTTAACACATTTTAACTCTTGTTTTGAGGCTTTTAAAAGTTGGCACGGCTTCTGCATTAGGTATTAGTGTGTGTGTGGAGAATCTATTAAAAGGATTTTTTTAGACCTCCTGTGAATGTCTCTCAAAAAGCCCATTGCTGAAATACGCTCTGGGCTTTTTTGTTTTTGGAGATCCTATTTGCTGAAGGCCTGAGCATCAGCGAGAACTTCCGGCCCCCACATTACAGTGTCGCCCGTTGAAATATAGTGAGCGACAAAATTCTTCAGATCCGCCGTTCCTTCGTTTTGCCAATACATCACACAGTTTTGATTGATTGAATGATCACCGTGAGCAGTGTCCTGATAATTTGTCGTCATTGGAACGCCGTTGTTGACGAAGCCAAGCGCGTGTCCCATTTCGTGAACGAGCGTACTTTGCTCGACGTAACGTTGAGTGACATAACCACCACTGGCCGCGATCACACTTTTAAAAACGCCAATCACCGGCGTGCCATTGATGCTTTCGGCGATGATGTTATTTGAGTCGCTCGAGTTTCCATTTAAAAAATAGAGATAGAAATGCGCTTCAGTACTCGTGGCGCTTGCTTGTTTATAGGCCTTATTTAAATTCACGATATCATCTGCTGTCCAGCTTGTTTTATTTTGAGTGGGAATGGAAGTCATCGTTGTCATATCTTTGGGAACGACAATGACAGGAACACTGGAGCGGTATTTAAAAATCGCTTTTAGATTATCTTCTAAAATTTTCCAATAGGGCATGCCGTTGACGGTGCTTCCTACATAGGGTTCAGCTCCTGGCTCATAAAAGACTTCCACGACAATTTTTTGAGTCGAGTGAAAATAAAGCGAAGGAGTGGAGTTGCTGTAAAGAGCGCTGAGAGAAGTACTGGTACTATTACTATCAAGTGCGGTCTTTCCACATCCGGTTAATACAAAAAATAAAAAAAGAAGGGCCGATTTCATAAAAATCTCCTGGCGATTTCAATGAATTTATCGGAGAGAAATCCTTTTTCTGTGAGGATTATCCCATAGGCAAAACTTGCCTTTTTAAGACTTGGTTGAAATACTTGGCATATCTATGAGCAATAACTATTTTGATGAAGAAATTTTTAACGAAGAGAGCTTTCAAAAGATTCTGCCTTTGAGACAAGGAGAGTTTGTTGAATGTACATTTTCTTCCATCGATTTTACTTCAGTAAATCTCGCTGTTCATAAATTTATCGAATGCAAGTTCGAGAATTGCAACCTTTCCAACGTCAGCGTGAAAAATACAACGTTTCGCGATTGTCATTTTTCTAAATGTAAACTTGTTGGAATTAATTTTGCGGAAACGGCGACGCTTTCGACTCCACAGTTTCATGAATGCGTTTTGGATTATGCCGTTTTTCAATCGCTTAATTTATCGGGTTGTCAGTTTAAATCTTGTTCAATGAAGGAAGTGGATTTTTACGAATGCAATCTCATGAAATCTTCTTTTACAGATTCATTTCTTGAGGCAGCCGTTTTTAATAAGGCCAATCTTAGTCAGGCCGATCTTCGAGGCGCGCGCGATTATTTTATCGATCCGAGAGAAACAATCATTAAAAAAGCCAAGTTCAGTTTGCCGGAAGCTCTTAGTCTTTTAAAGGGACTTGAGATTATTCTCGAATAGGTCTTTCATCCATAATTTGATACACGAGCGACGCCAAAGTTCTCGCGCCTTTCTGTGAAAGATTATCGTACACCGGATTGTATTCAAAAATTCCAAAGTGCTGACAGTTTAATTCATCAATCGAATAGAGCAGAACATCTTCGATAAAATCGTAGGGAAGTCCGCGGTGATTGACGGCCGAAACGCCTTCCATCACACCGGCATCCATTGCATCGGCATCGAGACTGAAAACGTAAGTTGTATTTTCTTGAAAAGGAATCACACGTCTTAAAAATTTATCTGTTTCAGTAAAATCTTTTGTTCCAAAACGAACGTCTTCGTAAGTCGCAACAACTTCTTTTCCTTTTTCGAGATTACTCATTGTTGAAATAGAATTGGCGTAGTCGTGAATTCCCAGTTGAATGATTTCAATTTCACCGTCGAACTCGCGAGCGATCTGGCGAAAGGGTGTCCCGGAATTTGGAGCTTCATCAGTTCTTGTGTCGAGGTGAGCATCGAGATTGATCACCACTAATTTTTTCGTGAAATGATTGATCGCTTTGATTGTCGGGTAAATATAATCGTGTCCGCCACCAAGATAAATAAACTTGCTGGCCTTCGGACTTGTCTTCAGGTGACTCTGAATTTTTTGCGCGAGCGATTTTTGGGCCTCGCCGAAATTTTCTTTTTCCGCCTGCTGATCCGCGAGCTCTACATCGGACCACTTTGAGAGATTATGACAGGCCAATTTTTTGACGATCGAAAGAATCGCCTCAGGTGCAAACGTCGAGCCTCTGCGACCGAAATTGCGAATCGTTCCGATGTCAGAGGAGAATTTGAAAAAAAGGACATTGGCCTCTTCGCGAGTTGACTGGTTACTAATGATTCGTTCGAGATCGCGGCCACTTACTTTTTGCATAAAATCCTCATTAAGGTTTGCGCCTAATTCGATGTCAGTATATCATTATTTTATCAAATGAATAAAGAATGGTTTGTATTCAAAGGAACACATCACCTCGGTCCCTTCAGTGCTGAAGAGATCGCAGAGTTTTATCAAGGCAAAGAAATTTCGCCGCAAACTCTCATTTGGAAAGAAGGGAATGAAAAGTGGGAACCGATTTCTAAAGTTCCCGTGTTCTCGCATCTTTTCGGAGTCGTTCAAAAAACAATCGAACTTCCCAAGCCTGCATCGGTAAAAAAAGAAATTGAACTTCCACCGGTAACGCAAAAAAAAGCGCCGCCAAAAACTCCGGCGAAAACAGAAAGTGACGAGGCTCCTCCACCTCTTCCGCATATTCCTACGTTGCCAAAAGCAGCACCGACAGAATCTGTAACAGCACATGCAGAAGGCCAGGTCGAACTTTTTGACGACGAACTTCCACCGCCGATTCCTCTGGACGCGATTTTAGATCCAAAAGGTGAAATCAAAATTCGCATGAAGACGGAAGCGAAGAAATCTCGCACGTCAAAATATTTTCTCTTCGCGATCAGCGTTCTCTTTATCGTTGTCGTTGCCTGGTTTGGAATGAATGAACGCGAGGCGGGCATTCAACTTCGAATTAAAGGGCTCATGCCGGTCTATCTGGAAAAATTGGAAATGGCCGCGACGAGAAACACACCAAAATTCGAAGTGGCCGCGGCCCTTGCTCTCGACAGTCAAAGTCTTTGGGTGAGCAATAACAAACCGGGTGTCGTTCAGGCCGTCATCAAATTGACTTCGATTCCAAAACGCGTTTTAGGAACGGAAGATGTCACTGTTACAGTAAAAGGCGAAATGAAAGATCATGTGGGAAAATTCACACGCATGACTTTAACGAAAGGTTCTAAGTTTCTTCCAGGTGAATACAACATTCACGCCGAAGGAAAACAAACTCATTTTATCAATCAACACTTTAAAAGTTTAAGTGCTATAGCTTTTTTCAAATCGCTGAACAAATCATTCACGTATGACGGAACAACTTTAATTTATCCAGGAACACCGAGAGAATTTGAAAAGAAGCTCGCTGATTATCAATCGACAATCACGAATGAACTTCTCAAGCCGTATCAAGACAAACTGGAACGCATTCAAACTTTTGAATCAATCCTCAATCAGACTTCGCAAAATTATTTAATGGAATTAGAAAAGGCCAAAACCGGAAAAGCAATGGTCTCTTTCGAACAAAAATATATCAAAGAAATTTCTCCGCTTCTTCAAGCTCTCGTCGTAAAAGCAAACGAGCTTTCAAAAGATCCAAAATTTAACGAAGAAGGAAAAGTAGGAGTCATCGCTCCTTATCGCGAACAAATTCTCATTGGAAAACAACTGGGAGAAATGGCGAGCGATATGATCACTAAAACAGAAAAGTTTAAAAAACTCACTGACAAAGACAAATCTGAACTTCGCACTGAGTTTGATAAACGTGCGCGCGGGATTAAATTGCAGATTGATCTTAATGTTAAGAGACTCGAAGATAGAATAAATACTATTTCTAAGTAACGGTTTAACTGTTGGCCGTCTGCTGTTGGGCGGTTATTGGTTTACAGTTAACGGCTAACTCCCAACGGCCAACCGTCAACCGTTCTCGGAATTTCCAACAACTCATCAAACCTCAAATCCGGTTTCTCAACCTGCGAAGCAGGCGCATTCGGCAAATCATTCACATTATAATCCGTCTTAAGCGAATAATCGCGATCAACGCGATTGCGTAAACCTTGTTCAGCATCATACCACTGCTGTTTGTCCGCATTCGTTTCACAATTCATTCCCCATCTCATGAGTGAACAATGATAAGGATCAAATGAGAGTGCAAAAAGATTAATGAGGACCGTATCAAGATTGATTGTTGTATTCGCATCGGCCATGACGGTGCACGCTTGTGTCTTTGCAAAATATTTTTCGCGCAGATCGTGGACGAGATCATCGCCATCAAAAATCATCTTGATATTTTTCTTTGTATATCCGTGAATGACTTTCGTTAAATATTCTTTGATCTCGCGAGTGAGTGCTTTTAAACGCGCATCCCGCGAAGGTGTCGCATACGATTCCCAATCGCCATCAGCACCGTAAATGTTCGCAGGTAGCGTGTACGGATGAGATTGTTGATCAATGCCCGCACTTACTGCGAGATTCACCGATTGCTCACGATATTTTGTATCGAGACAAAGTTCATCTAAGTAATCACCAAACTCTTTAATCGGATCGTAAACGACATCACCGTCAGCGAGTTTTCCTCTTACGTATTCGTAAAACGTCACAACTTTTCCATCGAGAATAAATGGATCAGTTTGAAATTGAATGAGTGAATAATAGGGAAGTTCGTTATTGCTTCGAGGAGAAATATTTCTATTTGCCACGGAGAAAGGACGGAAATTCGAAAAACCACTGCCTATTCTCACTGATGAACGTGCGAATTTTTCTCCGTAAGTAATTGTCGTGAGTGAATTATCAGGATGAGCATCCATCAAATGCACTTGTCCGCTTTTCGTGACTTCGTAAACGATCGCCACGTGTCCGTTCGGATCGTAGACGATTGTTCCGGGAGTGATTGCGCGTTTGTCGATGTCGACGGGATAGGTGTCGCGAAATAAATCTCCCGTATCGTACAGGCCGGCATTCGTTCTGAAGCTCGCAGTAGAAATTGTTTCAGGAACATCTTGCAGAATTTTATTGATGTTGTCGCCGTTTCTTATATAACGTTTTTCCATAATGATGTTTCCGTATTTGCTGTAGCGAATGTCACCTTTATTTCGAGTGAAATTTTTTGCTTCGACGAGATCGGTGGGATACGAAAAAGGAAGATCATTCATCCACGCAAAATACGCGCGAAGAACATAGGGAAGATCCGCGCAGTCGGAATAAACATTGATTAACTTGGATGGATTTTTATCAGCGTACATCGGATTGGCAATCGGACTTCGCAAACATTCATCTGTCGTCTGACAAACGCCGTTCCTGCGCGCGACTCCCATCGTGTGAATGAAATTTTGATAGGAGAGTTCAAACTCGTCCGTCCACGTTTCATTCAAAATTTTCCAGCGCATATTTTTTGTTTCTGCGAATGCAGAAGTAATAAGACAAAAAAATAAAATGAGTGCGCGCATATGACCATCCTTAGTTCATGAATTGCACTAAGAATTTTGTACACGAAAAAATCGGGCCTTAACCAATACGTTTTTGAAAAACAGTTTTAATGAAAAGAAATACTATAGGCAGGACTAGGAGTGTAACTTAGTTTTTCCCCGCAAACATAATCGCCTTTTTCGTTTTGTTTCACTTTGCATCCCCAGAATAGTGGATCGTGTTCGAACACCATCGTGAGGTTTTCTTTAGCGATAAATTCGAGAAAATGTTTTTTGTCGATTGTTGTTACACCGGGAGAAATATCATAACCCATGACCCACGGAATATGGACGTGGTTGCTGGTAGGAATTAAGTCGGCCATATAAATAAATTTATCATCATACGCATGCATCAGATAAGGCGTGTGGCCCATTGAACATTTAAATTTAAGACCTGGAAAAATTTCTCCTTCCATTCCGTCGAGAAAATGTAATTGATTATGTTCTTGATACCATTTGATTACCGGTTCGAAGTATTGAACTTCGAATGAACCAGTGTCTCGTTCTGTTGGCTTATGCGAATATTCATAATGTTTTTTATGCAAATGAACTGTCGCTTTTTTTAGAACAGGTTCGATTTTTCCATCAACCATTTTTCCAATTCCACCGACATGATCAAAGTGCAAATGAGAAATAACTAAATCGGTGATCTCATCAGGTTTTACGCCGATAGATTCAAGCGACTTCTCGAGAGGAGAAGCACTTCCTTCTACGCCAAAACGTTGATCCCATTTATCTCCGTGATAGTCACCAATGCCGGTGTCGATGAGAATTTTTTTTGTGTCAGTCACAATGAGAACCAAACGCAAAGCGAGTTCAATACGGTTCATTTCATCGGCCGGATGCACCTTTGCCCAGAGAGGTTTTGGAATGATTCCAAACATCGCGCCACCATCGAGTTTAAAGCGCGCAGGTTCAAGGGAATAGTATTTTTTGCTTTGCATACGAGTACCTCTGGGAAAAATGAGTGAGAGAAACAATTATTACAGAATATTTTAATTTTTTTTGTGTTTATTTAGCAAGGAATTGGGCGTTGTTCCTTTAAGGAGCAAAACCGCAGCATTACTATGATCACGTTTAAAACTAGGTACTAAATCACAA
Source organism: uncultured Bacteriovoracaceae bacterium (assembly GCA_966211875.1). Taxonomy (GTDB): domain Bacteria; phylum Bdellovibrionota; class Bacteriovoracia; order Bacteriovoracales; family Bacteriovoracaceae; genus Bacteriovorax. The sequence continues at coordinate 48,808 of CBIHNP010000007.1, read as the reverse complement.
CACTTCGGATGAGGAGATTCTATGAACGTCCATGAGTATCAGGCCAAAGAATTAATGCGCAAATTCGGCATTAAAGTATTGAACGGCCAAGTTGCTAAAACTGTCGATGAAGCAGTTGAAGGCGCAAAAAAATTAGGTGGAAAAGTTTGGGTTGTTAAAGCTCAAATTCACGCAGGTGGAAGAGGAAAAGCTGGCGGTGTAAAAGTTGCTAAGTCTCTTGATGAAGTAAAAACATACGCAGAAAAAATTCTTCACTCGACTTTGGTAACTCACCAAACAGGTCCGGAAGGAAAAAAAGTAAACACACTTCTTGTTGAAGAAGGTTGTAACATCGCTAAGGAATTTTACCTTGGGATCGTTCTTGATCGTAACACTTCTAAAGTCACATTCATGGCCTCAAAAGAAGGTGGAGTGGAAATCGAAGAAGTAGCTCACAAAAATCCAGAAGCTATCGTAAAAATTCCTGTTGAACCAGGAGCTGGATACCAGCCGTACATTGGAAGAATCATTTCAAATGCGCTTGGACTAGATGCTGCTCAATCAAAAGAAGCAGACGCTTTCTACAAAGGTCTTTATAACCTTTACGTTCAATCTGATTGCTCTATCGCAGAGATCAACCCGCTAGTATTAACTGGTGAGGGTCAAATCATCGCTCTAGACGCAAAATTAAACTTTGATGAAAACGCAATGTTCAGACACCCTGACATCGCAGCTTACAGAGATCTCACTGAAGAATCAGCTAAAGAAGTTGAAGCTTCAAAATACGGTCTTTCATACATCGAACTTGATGGAAACATCGGTTGTCTTGTAAACGGTGCTGGTCTCGCGATGGCCACTCTCGATATCGTTAAACTTAACGGCGGAAACGCAGCGAACTTCCTCGATGTAGGTGGTGGAGCGACGAAAGAAGCTGTTGAGCAAGCTTTCAGAATCATCCTTTCTGATCCAAACGTAAAAGCAATTTTAGTAAACATCTTCGGTGGAATCATGAAATGTGACATCATCGCAGAAGGTGTTGTTGCTGCTGCAAGAGCAGTTTCTCTAAACGTTCCACTAGTGGTTCGTCTTGAAGGAACAAACGTTGAGCTTGGAAGAAAAATCTTAAATGAATCAGGTCTTGCTATTACTGCTGCAAAAGATTTAGGCGACGCTGCTGTAAAAGTAGTAGCTGCTGCTAAAGGAGCTAAATAATGTCTATCATGATCGATAAAAATACACGTTTAATTACAATCGGTATCACTGGTAAACAAGGAACTTTCCACACGAAACAATCTGAAGCTTACGGGACGAAAGTTGTTGGTGGGGTTACACCTGGTAAAGGGGGAACAGTTCACGAAGGATGGCCGGTATACAACACTGTTAAAGAAGCAGTGAAAGCAACTCAAGCAAACGCAGCGATGGTTTTCGTACCACCTCCGTTCGCAGCAGACGCAATCCTTGAGTGTATCGAAGCAAAACTTCCCATCATCATCACAATCACAGAAGGGATTCCTATTCTTGATATGGTAAGAGTAAAAGATGCTCTTGCAAGAAATCCGGAAGTTCGTCTTATTGGACCAAACTGTCCAGGTGTTATCACTCCAGGACAATGTAAAATTGGAATTATGCCAGGACATATTCACCTTCCAGGAAGAATCGGAATCATCTCTCGTTCTGGAACTCTTACGTACGAAGCTGTAGGACAATTAACAGCTCGTGGAATCGGTCAATCAACTTGTGTTGGTATCGGTGGTGACCCGGTTAACGGAACAAATTTTATCGACGTTCTTGAAATGTTCAATAAAGACCCGGACACTGATGGCGTTATCATGATTGGAGAAATCGGTGGATCTGCTGAAACAGACGCTGCTAGATGGATTCAAAAGAACATGAAGAAGCCAGTTGTTGGATTTATCGCTGGAGCTGCAGCTCCTAAAGGAAAGAGAATGGGTCACGCAGGTGCACTTATCTCTGGAGAAGACGATACAGCAGCAGCGAAGTTTAAAGTTTTAGAAGAATGTGGTATCACAGTTGCGAGATCACCTGCTGACCTGGCTTCTAAACTTGAAGAAGCAATGAAAGCAAAAAATATTACTATCAGAAATTCTTAGTTTTCTTAAAAGGAGAAATACAAATGGAAAGAACGTTTTCAATCATTAAGCCAAACGCAGTAGCAGACAACAACATCGGAAACATCATCGCTCGTTTCGAGAAAGAAGGTCTTCGTATCGCTGCTCTAAAACTTACTCACTTATCAAAAGAAAAAGCTGAAGGATTCTATATCGAGCACAAAGAAAGACCATTCTTTGGTTCACTAGTTGGATTCATGACTGAAGGTCCAGTAGTTCTTATGGTTCTTGAAGGTGAAAACGCTGTTGAAAAAAACCGTAAAATCATGGGAGCAACAAACCCAGCTAACGCTGAAGAAAACACTCTTCGTAAACTTTACGCTAAATCAATCGAAGCAAACGCTGTTCACGGATCAGACTCTCAAGCAGCTGCTGACAGAGAGATCAACTACTTCTTCGATAAGAACGAAGTTCAAGCTCGTTACTAATTTTTTAAACTGAAAAGTTTTTAAATAAGGAAAGGCCCTCGTATGAGGGCCTTTTTTGTTAGAGAAGAGAATCGATGTGAGCTACAAAATCCTCACATGAGATATCATTATCTTTTTGCTGATCGTATTCAGATTTATATCCTTGATGAGTTCTACCATTATCCAAAAATGGAGTATCTTCTCCATTGTAATTAATAATTCTAACATGTGCTCCTTCGTTGAAAACAATTTCAGTTCCCTCATATTTCCAAGTTGTAGATTGCCATACATCCCCTTGATGAGCGATTGCATTTCCATTGGCCTTTAAAAAGAATTCAACGTTGTTAAAAACTACATACTCGGCCTTGAAGTCTCCTTCAGCGCAAGTACCTTTTGTTTTTAACATATAGGGAGCAAAAGCTTGATCTGCCGACATACCGTTAATTGTTGCCGATGATGATTTTGCATCTTCTGAGTTACAGCTTACTAAAGTTAAAGAGAGAAGAGTGAGAATAATAAAAGTTTTCATAGGTCCTCCAGTTTTTATAACCGGAGTATTGCAGATGATGTGCCAGATTTTATTTCAGTGAAGTATTTGAAAAAACATTTGGATGTTAAAGCGAAGGTTTGAAATTAGACTTTTTTGGATTAAAAGCAAACTTGAAATAAGAAGGCCCGTTACGAAACGGGCCTTCTTATAAGAATTAAAGAACTTCAAGTTTGGTAGGCATTGTCGTAATCGTCCAGTCGATATCCCAAGTCCCGCTCGCATCGACAAACGGAGCGCTTGCCGGTGCAGAGAGTGGAAGACTTGCACAGACAGCGTTGCTCGCAGGAGCATTGTCCGGATTTGTAAAATCGATACATCCACGTTTATAAACATCTGTTGGAATTACAGTGATTGCTGTTGCTAAATTAAACGCCGGAACGTTTGCTGTCCCGTCTGTTAATCCAGTTGCAGTGATGTAGGCACCCGTATAGTTTGAAGCATCGATCGCTCCATCATTACCAGCGAGAGTGTTATCCAAACGTCCACTATAAAGGACAGAAGCTTCACCTGTAGAGTAATTTCCGTGAATCATTGAACGAGAAACAAGTTGTCCACCGCTGATGTTGGTGTTCATGATTCCCCAAAAATTATATTCGTTGTTGCTCGAGTTATATTCGATTCTAATTGCATCAGCAGCGCGAAGTCTTGAGTCCGCACTATATTCGGCCATATAAACTTCGATTCCTTTTTCTGTCGAATTTTTCTGACCGTTATAGACAGTAATTCTTCTTGTATAAGTGTGACCGTCATTTACTCCCATTGCCATGTTGATTGTTACGTAAGCAGCAGGTGAATCACCACAATTAAATTCGTAGGCGATCTTTGTCGTTTCACCGAGAATGCTCTCTGTGAACTCAACACGTTTTTGAAAAGATGTTCCACCACTAACCCATGTCGAAGGAATAGTGTGTGTTGGAGTTTTAAAATTAACTGTTACGCTTGTTCCATTGTCATCAACACCTGTCACTGATCCTGAGGCAGGAACAGCTTCACATGAAGTGATCCCAACAGAGTTACCAATTGTAGGAAGAGTGTTGATGATATCAGTTAAGCGTCCGACGATTCCATTATAAGGAGGGGCATCGTTACAGTCTGTGTTTGCAGCGGGAGTTGTTCCTCCGCACGCAAGATAGCCGTACGCTACGTTGTCACTATACCCAAGGGCAAGCCCCATCGACATTCTGATATTGTTAATCGAGTGAGTTGTGAAGTTTGCGGCCGCACGGGCATCATTTGAAAACTTCAGTTGAGAAACGAGTTCTCTTAAACTCGAAGCTTTCTTTTTATAGAAAGGAATGCTCGCGATACTTCTGTCGTTAGCAGTTTTGTATGCAGGAGCAAGTGGCATAAAAGCGAGTGCGAGAATGATGGTTGCTTTAGTTGTTTTTTTCATATGTTTTTTCCTTCTTTCTTCTCTAAATTATTTGCAAATTATTTCACGCAAGCTTCTGAACCACATTTCACAGAGACTTCAGGATAGCCAGTGGCCGATGAAGCTGCTGTTTGTTTTCCGCAAGAGCTGATGGCCATGGCAGAGACTACAAGAGCGAAGAGAAAAGAAATAACGTTGATGATTTTCATGAGACCTCCAATTGATCTGTCTTCAATTCGTCAGCTTTCTTGAACTAATTTACTGTTTGGACGCGAGCTAAAAGTTACATGTTGTAATTTAGAAGAAGATTCGATGTTTAGAGGGATTGGCCCAAGGCAAATTAAGCTTAAGGAATATGAGAGTTGCCAACTTTTATTTGCCAATAGAGCGAGTAATAGTCAATTTTATTCATTGTTATGCTTACTACCTAATTAAATAGGACTACTTACAAAATTTGAAACTATCTACCTCTTGCTTATGAAAATTGAATTATAGACTTGTACAGTGATTTACTGTATATTGAGGTTGATGTGGAAATAATTATTTCAAGAGCCGCGCTCAAGCAGCTCAAGAAACTTCCAACAAATGTAAGCGATTCTCTTTATTATTGGATCACTACTGTTAAAACATTGGGTCTTTATGAGACAAGAAGGATTTCGGGTTATCACGATGAGCCTTTGAGAGGAGATCGTATTGGTCAGCGTTCTATACGTCTTAACAAATCTTACCGTGCTTTTTACTTTGTAAATCAACATACAGAAATAATTATCACCATAATTGAAGTGAACAAACATGAGTATTAATTTTATGAAAAAGAAAAAATTGATTGCTGAGCAACAACTTGAAAAAATTCTTGGAGAAAAATTTTCTTTTGCAATGATGATGAGGGCCTATAGAACTAGAGAAGATTTGACTCAAGAGGAACTATCAAAAAAAATTAAAGTTCCAAAATCTTATATTTCTAATCTTGAAAATAAGAGAGATTTTGTGACCGTAGATCAGGCAAAAAAAATTGCGAAAATTTTAAAAGAACCTGTAGAACTTTGGGTTGAAGTGGCTTTGCAGGATATGCTTGATAGAGCGGGGATTAATGCAATAGTTAAGTTGGTGGCTTGATATATGAAAACAAAAACCAAAGTCCTTGCGTATATCACCCGCTACCACAACTCGAAAAAAGAAGTTCTCGTCTTCCTCCACCGCGATTTCCCCGAAGCAGAACTCCAAGTCGTCGGGGGGACAGTTGACCCAGGCGAGGACAAAATTCCCGCACTCCTACGCGAAATTTTTGAAGAGGCCGGCCTCACTTTCACCGAAAAAGACATCACCAAAAAGATAGGAGAAACCTATTATCAGAGGAAAGATCGACCCGAAGTGAATCATCGGCATTACTACCTCATCGAGAAAAATGACTTGCCCGATTCATGGGCACACACTGTGCATTCAGAGGGCGAGGACAACGGTATGGTCTTCCACTTCTTTTGGATGGAGAGTGCAGTGGCCCGGCAGAAACTCACGGGCAAAATGGGCGAGCTCTTACCCTAAAAACCCAAAAATTTAAGCTAGATATGTAACTATTACAGGGTTTATTGAGCCAAACACTTCTATGCGTTATAGTGGGAAACAAGTACGTTTTTGGAGGTCTAAATGTTTTCAATCGGTGAATATGCTGTCTGTCCCGGCCATGGTGTCGGTCAGATTGTCGACATTGAAGAAAGAGAATTGGGCTCTCAGAAGAAGACCTTCTACATCATCAAAATTCTCGCTAACGGTATGACCGTTATGGTTCCGACAGATAGTGAAACAGGTGTTCGTGGGCTAGTAGGTGATGCTGAAGTAGAAGAAGTTTATAAACTTCTTACAGACCATGACGTGAAGGTCGATAATTCGACCTGGAACCGTCGTTACAGAGAGTATTCTGCAAAGATTAAAACAGGATCTGTTGTTGAAATCGCTGAAGTACTTCGCCAGCTTTTTCTATTGAAAGAAAAGAAGGCCCTGAGCTTCGGGGAAAAGAAAATGTTAGATCAATGCCGCGAGCTACTTGCTCAGGAATTCTCGCTTTCAAATAAGATCGATAAAAACGCCATCAACGAAAAAATTAACTCTTATTTCCAATAGCACTTGCCGAAACTCATTATAAGAAAATTTTGGTTTTTACTTGTTCCATCGACGTAAAAATAGGCTCCTTGCCTATTTTTTTCGGACAAGTATGTTAGACTAGAGCCTTAGTCTAACACGCTATTGGGAAAATCATGGAAATCAAGCTTTTTAACAATCTCACTCGTTCCAAAGAAACATTTAAACCTATCGATCCGAACCTCGTTCGTTTTTATTCATGCGGACCTACAACATACAATTTTCTTCATGTCGGAAATGCGCGCGCAGCGGTTGTTGCCGATCTTTTTCACCGCACTTTAAAGGCGCTTGGCTACAACGTAAAATTTGTTCGCAACTTCACAGACGTTGACGACAAAATTTTAGAGGTTGCTCGTCAGCGTGGAATTCATCCTAAGCAACATGCTGATGAATTTATCCGCGAATGTTTACAAGACTACGACTATCTAGGAATGCTGCCAGCGACAGTGATGCCTACTGTTTCTGAGTCAATGCCGGAAATTATTCAGATGATCGAAGACCTTATCAAAAATGGTTACGGTTATACTGTTCCAAAAGAGAATGGCAGTTTTGAAGTTCTTTACAATGTTCCAAAATTTAAAGACTACGGAAAACTTTCGAAGATACAACTTGATTCCCTTCAACACGGTATTCGTGTGGAAAGTGATGCCAATAAAAAACATCCATCGGATTTTGTTTTGTGGAAACCTGCAAAGCCTGAAGAAGGCTGGAGTTGGGATTCTCCATGGGGGAAAGGACGTCCGGGATGGCATATTGAATGTTCTGCAATGGCAAAAAAACATTTAGGAAAAACAATCGATCTTCACCACGGTGGAGTGGATTTATTATTCCCACATCATGAAAACGAAATCGCACAATCGGAAGCAGCAAACGGATGTCCGTTCTGTCACAACTGGGCCCACAATGAATTTTTAAATTTTGGTTTAGAAAAAATGTCGAAGTCACTCGGAAACGTTGTGACGATTCGCGATTTTGTAACGAAATATTCTGGGCACGTATTAAGACAAATTCTGCTTTCAGTTCACTATAGATCGAAACTTGACTGGACTGATGATTTAATCACGAAAGCAATGAGTGAAGTGGAACGTATTCATGAATTTGCCCTGGCACTTGAAACAGCAACAGCTAAAGAAGTTGATGACAGTGCAGAAGTAGATAAAGTAAAAAAATCTATCGAGATGATGAAGAGCGAACTCGCAAACGATTTTAACGTTCCAGGAGCTCTTGGTGTTTTCTTCGGTGTGATTAAAGACTTCAATCGCCTGAACACTTCTGCTATTTCAAAAAATTATATCGCTGTTGTAAAAGAAGCGAGTGATCTTATGAAACTCGCCACTGGTCTTGTTCACGATAATCCAAAAACAATTCTTGCTGATTTAAATCAAGCGAGAAAAACTCTTTCAGGAACTTCTGGAAACAATGACGATGAAATTGAAAAGCTTATCGCTGAAAGAAAAGAGGCGAGAGCAACAAAGAACTGGGGACGTTCTGATGAAATCAGAAATCGTCTGAATGAACTCGGCGTTGTCGTGAAAGACAATCCGGACGGAAGTGTGACTTGGAGTTATAAATAATCATGACAGATAAAAATGTGTTCACGGAAATGAACGGTAACTTTGCAGGCAACGAACAATTTCAAAAAGAGGGCGCTGATTATCACAACCCCGAAGCTTTTCGCGAATTAGTGAGCGCGAGAAGATCTGTTCGCAAATTTACGACAGAATTGATTCCGGATCACATTGTGCACGAGTGTATCGATCTCGCATTACTTGCACCGAATTCTTCCAATCTTCAGACGTGGGAATTCTACAGAATAAAAAATGAAAGCGTAAAACAAGATGTAGTGAAAGCTTGTTTCTCTCAACCTGCGGCCGCAACAGCAGCAGAACTTATCGTTTGTGTGGCAGTGCCGAGCAATTGGAAAAGAAGCTGCAAACAAATGCTCGAGTATTTTAAATCCTTGCCGGTAGAAACGCCGAAGTCTGCATTACTTTATTATTCAAAGCTCGCACCGTTTGTTTACACAGTAGGGCCGTTCAATGTTCTCACTCCCTTTAAGTGGCTCTTAAATACGATCGGTGGGATATTCAAAGTTGTTCCTCGCGAACCCATCAGCAGTTTTGGATTAAAATTGTGGTCAGTGAAGTCGTGCGCACTGGCCGCTGAAAATCTTATGCTCGCGTTTCGCGCTCACGGATACGACACTTGTCCGATGGAAGGTTACGATTCTTGTCGCGTGAAAAAGGCTATGGGGCTTTCTTCAAAGGCCACAATTGTTATGATCGTCGGGGCCGGAAAACGTGCAGATGGTGGTTTATACGGACCTCGTATTCGTTTTTCCCGTGAACAATTCGTGAAAACAATTTAATTAAACCGAGTTCGCTGCTCCAGTATTCCGTTTATTTCAAGTTTTCTATTGTGGAGACGAATAGTTCTTCATGATGAAGTCAATAAATACAATTCTCTTACTCCTTTTAATTACCTCTTGTGCAACAAATCCGGTTTCACAACCTGATATTGAACGTTCCGTTGCGGCCGATGATAGTTGCAATGACATCGTCTCTCGAATTATTTCGAACGAAAAAGAAGAAGGAAAAATTGCGACAGTTGCTGGTCATGATATCAAGGCCCTTGATGGCGGACTGGTTGATACGAGTGATGTTGAACCTGCTTTTACGAAATTGCTTTTGAAGAGAGGCGATCTCAAAGCTCGTTACGAAAAAGTTGTTGAATCAATCAAAGATTTCGTTCCTGAAGCAGATGAAGCGATTAAAGGAAAAGCAAAACTTTTAGTTGATCCTCAGGAAGCTTATCTCGCAAAGATTATGATGATCAGAAGAGCGAAATACACGCTCGATATTAGTTATTATATTTTCCACGATGATGAATCAGGGCAAGCACTTCTTCATGAAGTTCGTCAGGCCATCAAGCGCGGAGTAAAAGTGAGAATCATGCTCGACTCGTTAGGCTCAATGGCGAATGCTCCTTTTTATAGTGAAGTAAAAGCACTTTCAGTTCTTCGCGGAGGCAAAGTTCGCAATCTTGCCGGCGAACTGACAGAAGAGCGTGCAAAAGCAGAAATCGTTATCATCAACCCAATGTTTAATATTCGTGCGCATGTTGGAAATTGGTACAACAAAGTCCGCAATCTGTTTGTAGCTGAAGGAGAAGAGAGACCTCTTGCTACTTTTTCCATGAACCGTCGTTCACACGATAAAATTTTAATGATCGATTCTTTTTCAGAGACTGATTCAATGGCCGTTATCGGTGGACGTAATATTGCGAACTATTATTACGCTCTTGATCCTGATGGAAAAACGACGTTTCAGGACGTCGAAATCATGGTCCGCAATCTTGTCAGTAAAGATGAGAACGGTGAACCTGTAAACGCATTGGATAATTATTACAATAAAATTTTCTACTATGCTGCCAATAAAAATTTGGAAAACTTTTTATTCAGAATCAACCGAGATGGCGTAAAAAAGCAATTCAAAAAAATGCGCACAGGGTTTGAAAAACTTTTCTCAGATAGTGGTTTAGGATTAGGAAAGGCCATTAAAGAAATGGAAGATAACAAATTTCTTGATCACGATCTGGATGAAGGAATGGTTTCTATCGTAAACGAACTTCAAAATTTTTCGCGAACAAAAGCATTCCTTGCTCCGCTTGGACCTCAAAATCCTAAAAACGGAAACTCAATCGTAAGTCGTCTGCATGAAGTAATGAAAGACGCAAAGTCTTCAATCAAAATCGTTTCACCTTATCTCTGGTTAAGTGATGATGACATTAAATTGTTAAAAGAATGGCTCGCTCAAGATCCATCTCGCACACTGGAAGTTATTTCAAACTCTGTGAGCACAACAGATAATATTCCAGCACAGGCGATGGTTGATACAATTCTTGGACCGAAACTTGTCACTGAAGTTAAAGACACGCCAATCGCCAATCAGATTAAAGTCTATGCATACGGGCGCCTTGATGATGCGGCTTTAGGTGGAGAAAAGGCTTACGGAAAATTGCACGCTAAATTTGTTGTTGTAGATGAAAAGACTATTCTCGTCGGAACGACAAACCTCGATCCTCGTTCACGCTACTTGAATACTGAGTTAGGTGTTCTTTTCGAAGGAAAGAAAGCAGAGGCCGGAACAACTGCAAAAGAGCTTAATAACTTTTTTAAAGATCTTGTTTCTAAATCTTACGAATGGGGAAGTGATGATTGGAAAAAAGTGCGTGAACACGAAAACAATCACGTTTCCATCATACTACAAGGTTTTGTAGGAAAAATTATTCACTTCTTTAATCTCGTTCCGCTTATTTAATTAAGCGGAACAGAGAATTGATCGATGACTTCTTTGTTTCCAGTATAAGTTGTCACGTCGATTTTATCTTGAGTGATCGTGAATACACTGAAAGTTGTAATGAAAGATTTTACGAAAACCATATAAGGGTTTTTGTACGTCACAACGTTGTTAATTCCGCCAGAAGGTCCAGCGATTAAATAAGTCAGACCATCTTTCACACTACGCTCGTACATGTGCAGGTGACCAGAGATCATCATTTTAACATTTTTATGTTTTTCAAGAATAGGAACAAGCTCGTTGCGAAGGCGAGTTGGAATTTCTCTTACGTACTCCAGGCTCGATGAATAAGGAGAGTGGTGCATAACCACGATCGAAGGCTTGTTGGCCTTTTCAGCTGTTGCAAGTTTGCTTTCTAACCAATCCCATTGTTCTTTGATTTTTGCATCTGACATGAAATCAAAATTCGAGTTCAACATCAGAAGATTGATTCTTCCCAAGTCGAGTTGCATATAACCAAGTTCAGAACTTTGGTTGTTTCTCATATATTTTAAGAATTGAGGGGGAGCTTTATCTTGAGAAGGAGAGTCGTAGTACTCATGGTTACCAACAGCGGCCATAAGGTATGAGCCAGCAAGGTAAACGTTTGCAGTGCTGAAGTAGTTTAACCATTCAGCTTCCTGTCCGCCGTGCTGAACGATGTCTCCCGCGTTCACAATCAGACTGAGAGGAAAAACTTTTTGGATATCGGCAACTGTTTTTGAAAGAACATTTGCGCGATCTTGTCCGTCGCCGTTTTTAATTTGTGTATCACTCATGAAACCGAAATAAAGCGGTTTGCTCGCATCACATGGAATCGAATAGAGACCGTTATCAACTTCTTTTTGTGTCTTCGAAGAAATTTGATAGTGAACACCGTCGCCGCATTTGAGTGTGCCAAGTTCGAGTTTGTTTAGTTTTGAACTTGTGTAGAGACCCGAATATTTATTTGCTTTGATTGCGTTGTTACCGCTTGTGATATTGATCGTGAGTTCAGTGTCCTCTGATGGTTGAAAATTAAGAGTGAGTTTTCCCTGATCTTCAACTGTGATGTAAGGCGCGACTGTAAATAGGCCTGCGTGAGCAAGTTGCGCGAACAGAAGTGAACAGAGTAAAAATAATGTCTTTTTCATTGAGAAATCTCCTCTCAAAAAAACCTATAAGGATAAGAGCGAAAAGATTAGGATAGATTGAGAGAAACGGCAACCTTTGGCGCTTGATGTCGGTGTACCAATTTCAAGCGCCTAGCGGTCTTTTTTTATGAAGAATTCTTACAGTTAGATTAAAACCTCAGGAGCGATCTCTCTGATGTTGTAGTTCGAGGCCATCGTGTGTCCGTAGGCACCTGCATTGTCGATGACAACCAGGTCTCCGCTTTTTAAAGCGGGAAGTTTTCTTTTGCTTCCAAAGCAATCACTTGTTTCACAAATAGGGCCCACGATATCTGTGGTGATAAGTTTTCCCGATTTCGTTTCAGGAAGAACTTCGTGATGAGCCTCGTAGAGAGCAGGTCTGATGAGATCGTTCATTCCTGCATCGATAATTGTGAAGTGGCAATTGTCCGATGTTTTTGTACGAACGACTCTTGAAACAAGTACGCCCATTTTTCCAACGAGAATACGGCCGGGTTCAAAAACAACGCGTGGACAGTTGTCAGCGTGATCATAATAAAATTTTTGAAGAGCATCTGAAACGACTTTCATGTAGTGATCGATCGAAGCGAGTTTTGAGCGTTCTTCCTCTGTGTAATCGATTCCAAGTCCACCGCCGACATCTAAAAATTCCAGTTCAACCGGAAGAGTTAGAGCGAGATTTGAAAGTTCTTTAATCGCAGCGATCGTCGCTTTCATATCAGTCAACTGAGAACCGATGTGAACTGAAAGTCCGACGAGTTTTGTGTTTGTCCAAAATTCTTTGACGGCAATCGCTTCCTGAATATCTGTTTTAAGCAGACCGAATTTGTGCGTCTTATTTCCCGTCGAAATATGTTTATGCGTTTTTGCATTTACTTGCGGATTTAACCTGAAGGCCACACGTGCTTTTCTTTTTTCTTTCTTCGCGATCTCGTTGATGAGTTCTAACTCTTCAATCGATTCGACATTGAATGAATAGATGCCGTGTTTTCCGCATTTGATCGCGAAACGAATTTCACTTTCTGTTTTTGCGACACCTGAGAAAACAATTTTATCCGGAGAAATACCGGCCTTAAGGGCCTTTTTGAGTTCTCCGACTGAAACGACGTCTGCACCGCTGCCCAGTTTTTTGAGATGTTTTAAAACATCCAGGTTTGCATTGGCCTTTACGGCGTAACAAACGAGAGGCTCGGGGATGCCGTTTTTCTTAGCGGCACTGTGAAAACTCTTATAATAAAAATCTAGTGTTTTTTGGCTATACAAATAGAATGGAGTGGCGCGCTTTTGCGCAATTTTTTCTAACGACTGGCCATCAAAGGTAAGTTTATTTTTTTTGTATTGCAGAGGTGACGGGAGTATATTTTTCATGGAAATATCGTAGACGTATAATCTTTATGAATAAAGCAAAATCTCAAAAAAAAGCGCCAAAAAAGAAATCAGAGCAGAGCCAGTCAAATCAATTTGACGATTCTGTTTTTAATCTCGTGAACCCTTTTCCTCCCGGAGGAGATCAACCAAAAGCGATCGCTGAATTGGTCGAAGGTTTTAAAGAAGGGAAAAAGAGACAAACACTTTTGGGAGTGACCGGATCGGGTAAGACATTCACGATGGCCAATGTAATTCAGGCCCTCGGTAAAAAAACTTTAGTCATGGCCCACAATAAAACTCTGGCCGCTCAGTTATACGCAGAATTCAAAGAATTTTTTCCCAACAACGCCGTTGAATATTTTGTTTCTTACTATGATTACTATCAACCGGAAGCTTATGTGGCCGGAACGGATACGTATATTGAAAAAGATTCTGCGGTAAATGACGAAATTGAAAAACTTCGTCACAGTGCTACCCGCAGTCTCATCGAGCGCGACGATGTGATCGTTGTCGCTTCTGTTTCGTGTATCTACGGTATCGGTTCAAAAGAAGAATATTCTTCTATGAAAGCGAGTATCGAAGTAGGCGAGACACTTGATCGCGATGATTTCTTAAAAACACTTGTTGCCATTCAATACGAACGTAATGATATCGATTTCTCCCGCGGATGTTTTCGTGTGCGCGGAGATGTGGTTGAAGTTTTTCCTGCCCATGAAGAAAGCAATGTTGTTCGCGTAGAATTTTTTGGCGACGAAGTCGATTCGATTTCCATTGTCGATCCTCTCCGTGGAAAAATTTTACAAACACTCAAGCGCGAAACGATTTATCCAAAATCTCACTATGTCGTCAGTGCGGAAAAAATGAAGCACGCGATTCATACGATTAAAGATGAACTTCGTGGGCGCATCGCTGAGTTTGTGAAAGAAGATAAACTTCTCGAACGCCAGCGCATCGAACAGAGAACTCTTTATGACATTGAGATGATGGAAGAGTTAGGTTTTTGTTCTGGGATTGAAAACTACTCTCGTCACTTAACGGGAGCGAGACCTGGTGATCCTCCTCCAACGCTCGTGGATTATTTCGATAGAGATTTTCTCGTCATTATCGATGAGTCTCACATTACAGTTTCTCAGGTGGGAGGAATGTATCGCGGAGACCGCGCGAGAAAAGAAAATCTCGTGAACTACGGATTCCGTCTTCCTTCAGCACTCGATAACCGTCCTCTCAAATTTGAAGAGTTCGAAGCTCGTCAGGATCTTACGATGTATGTTTCGGCGACACCCGGCGATTTTGAATTGGAGCACACAAACGGAGAATACGTCGAGCAGATCATTCGTCCGACGGGACTTCTCGATCCGATTATCGAAGTGAGACATGCGGAAACACAGGTCGATGATCTTTTGAAAGAAACTCGCGAAGTGATCAAAAAAGGATCGCGTGTTCTCATCACGACTCTTACAAAAAAACTTGCTGAAGAACTCACAAAATATTTTGCTTCAAACGGAATTAAAGTTCGTTATCTTCACTCGGATATCGATACTCTTGAACGCATGGAAATTATCCGCGATTTACGTCTCGGTGAATTCGATGTTCTTGTAGGGATCAACCTTTTGAGAGAGGGATTGGACATTCCCGAAGTTTCTCTCGTCGGTATTCTAGACGCCGATAAAGAAGGTTTCCTTCGTTCAGAGCGCTCACTGATTCAGACGATCGGACGTGCGGCCAGAAACGCGGAAGGAAGAGTTATTCTTTACGCCTATAAAACAACAGAGAGTATGAAACGTGCAATTTCGGAAACAGAAAGAAGAAGAAAATTGCAGGAAGAATACAACAAGAAAAATGGCATCACACCAGCGACAATCAAAAAGAGCGTTAGTGGTGGTGTTATTGAAACTCTTCGTGGAGCTAAAAAAGGCAAAGGGGAGAAGAAAAAAGTTGAAGCCACTCATCTTTCTCCAGAAGCACTGGATAAACGAATTGAAGAGCTCAAGAAATTAATGAAAGAAGCTTCGCGCGAGTTGCGCTTTGAAGAGGCTGCAAAAATCCGCGATGAAATTAAATCAGTAACCGACTTAAGGATTTTGCTTTAGGCAGAAATCCCCAATGAAAAAATAAAAAACTCACCCATATTTCGTCTTTTTCATTCGTTGGAGTCTTGTCTTCCTGGCATGGACATTGCTTTTTCTATTAGAGGAACTCAATTTTCCAGGAGAACAGTGTGAGAAAAAAAATTGGCGAAAAATTTAAAAAAATCAGTAAAAAAGTAAAAAAACGCATTTCGACGAAAGAAGAAAATGAATTGCTGAACACGCATTTTGATCCTGAAGGAAAAGTCATCTTCAAAGAAGAGACAGTGACTCCAAGTTGGTTAATTACAAAACTGACTTGTCATTTTACTTCGGAAAAAGCTAAGCATTGCATAGATAAATGCTGGCATCTTCCGGCATAAAACGAATGATAGACGATTAAACTTAAGGGATTTTTAAAATTTATTTAATGTTGATATTTTCAGTTGTATTCTCGCGGGAGAAAATTTACTAATCTTCTTCACTCTTAATCAGTGAGGAGGAGTTATGAATCATCTTGCAACTTCCGCGACCAGTGTTAGTTTAAAAATCAATCAATTTAATCTTTCTTCTTTTTTTTACACAGAAAGTTATTTTTTCAAAAAAATTACTTTGGGAGAAAGAGCATTAACAATCATTGAGAAGCTATGTGCTCTGTTATTGTTGATTGTGATGCTGCCAGCGATGTTGTTTGTAGGAGTCGCAATAAGGGCCACAATGGGAAAAAATGTTTTTTATAAGCAGATTCGCATTGGAAAAGACGGAAAGAAATTTCAAATTATAAAATTCAGATCAATGGTCGAAAATGCTGAAGAAAAAACCGGTCCGGTTCTTTCAGGAAGAGATGATCCGAGAGTCACGCGACTAGGAAAATTTTTGCGTGCGAGTCACCTCGACGAAATTCCTCAACTGTTAAACGTGATCGCAGGTGATATGTCTTTTGTCGGGCCAAGACCAGAGCGCCCTGAGTTCGTTGAAATCTTTGAAAGAGAAATTGCTGGATACACTCAGAGAAAAATGGTCAGGCCAGGTATTACAGGCCTTGCTCAAATTTGTCTTCCTTACGATGCAACGGCCGAAGAAAAATTAGAATACGATCTTTTCTATATCGCTAATCAGAGCTCACTCATTTTTAATATTATGATCAGTTATTACACTGCTCTAAAAATGTTTACCTTCTTTAAAAACATTCAATAGCCAATCTAACAATTCCATTACAAAGGTCGGTGATTTTTTTTCACCGATCTTTCTTCATTATTTCCCTGATCAATTCTTTCGGTGATTTTTTTTCACCGACCTTCAACTTTTATCGGTAAGTTGCCCTGAGCATTTCTTGGCATAGCTTCTGCTATTCATTCTTCCATGCAATCACTCTCATATTGAAATGTTATTTATTAAGCCTGCTGTCCTGGGAACACAGTAGTCATACATAATTTTTTTGTATTGAAGCAGTTTGATATTTCTGCCGAATACATAAACGCGAAAGCGAATAAGACAAAAAAAATATTTTTATTAATGGATTAATAAAGGGGACCTCATGAAAACATGGAAGTTTTTATCCAAAAGCAGTTTTGCTTTGGCCGTGGCATTCAGTGCTCAGGCCGCATTTTCAGCAGCTGTGACTTTTCCAAATGCAACAAGCTTTGGAAATGTAACAGTTGGAACAACAAAAACAATTTCTTTTACAGCACAAAACACAAGCACAGCTCAAGTACGTTTAGATAGCTATTGGTTTAAAAATGGCACGTACTATAAGTTTGTTTCGGGTGGAACGTGTCAGTACAATCAATCGACTGGATATATTTTAGGTGCAGGAAAAACTTGTACGGTAAATATTCAGTTTGCACCGAAAGTGACAGGTACGCTGGCCGATACTTGGACTCTTGGATATTATCCAGGAACGAGCTGGACGTGGACAGAAAGTAATTTAGCACTTACTGGAGCAGGAGTGACAACGACTCCTACACCGACACCAACTCCTACGCCAACTCCAACTCCAACTCCAACTCCAACTCCGACTCCGACTCCAACCCCAGCGCCAGCAACAGGATGGTTAAAAGTTAGCGGAAATAAAATCGTCGACGATTACGGAACACAAGTTGTTTTAAAAGGTGTAAATATCGCCGATCCAGAGCAACTTGATACGAAACCATGGGAACGTCCAAACGTGAACGCTCAAATGGTAGCAGATATGGCGACTGATCAGTACTTTGCAGAAGTCATCAGACTTCCGATTTTACCAGGGAACTCTGCTTATCCGAATGAAGGATTTTTCAGTGCTACTAATGGTGGAGATGTGTATTTCACGAAACACATTAAGCCACTTGTTGATGAGCTAACTGCGAAAGGTAAATATGTCATTATCGATCTTCACTATATCAGCGACTACTCAGCATTGTGGCCGCAGGTACAAAAGTTCTGGACATATATGGCACCGAAGTTTGCTAACAACACACACGTTCTTTATGAAATTTTCAATGAACCAATCAACCCAGATGATTGGACGACTTGGAAAAATACGATTGCTCAACCAGCAGTTAACTTGATCAGATCGTATGCACCAAATAACCTTATTCTTGTTGGTGGTCCTTACTGGTCATCACATATGGCCGGAGCTGCTACAAACCCTGTCTCTGGAAGTAATATTGTCTATGTAGGACACGTTTATAGTAATCAGAATACGACAACGTTATGGAACTCGCGCTACTTACCAGTTATCCAGAAATATCCAATGTTCTTTACTGAATGGGGATTTGAAACTGGAGGAACTGAAGGTGGTGACATTAATTGGGGACAAGCATGGCAAGCATGGATGAGCCAATATAATGCAAGCTGGACTGCATGGACTTTCGATCCGGTTTGGGGACCACGCATGGTTAATACTGACTGGAGTCTAAAAGATTCTCCAGGTGGTGAAGGTGTTTATATCCGCGATCTATTGATCCAGGAACATAACAAATAATTTTTTTCAATGAGTTTTAAAAAAAAGGGCCGGGAAACTGGCCTTTTTTATTTTCAAGGAAGAGAGAATCCTTTAGAAGTATGGTCCACTTATTAATAAAGAAAGAGGAACGAGTGGTAAAAAAAGTTTTGATCGTATCGACTAATAAATCCTGGAGTGGAATCAGCAGACTTCCTTCAGCGCTCACTCGTTCTGGTTTTGCGACTTATGTTCTATGTCCTAAAAAAAGTTTTATTTCTTATACAAAGTATCTAGCTGACTCAATCACTTACCCAACCTGGACATATTCTCGTTCTAAAATTTTCTATTTTTTTATTCTTTATTCTCTTATTAAGTTTCGTCCGGAAAAAGTTATTCCGGGAGATGAAGAAGCCCTTCTGGCCCTGCAAAATCTTTCTAATTTTTTTGAAAGACTTCCTTTTCTCTCTGAACAAATTTTAATCATCAGGAATTCTATCGGACCAAAGGATACAGATGAACTTTTGTTGAGTAAGTCTGTTTTTGTTGAATGCTGTAAAGAGTGGGGAGTAAAAGTTCCATCAAATCAGAAAGTAAAAAGTCTGAGCGAAGCTCTTGAAGCGGGAAGAAAAATGAATTTTCCTTTAGTAATAAAACTGGATGAAGGTTATGGAGGCTCAGGTGTCTTTATCTGTCATACAGAAGAAGAGTTGATAAACAACTTTTCGAAGATATCTCAATTTTCTTTTTTTAAAAAGTTGAAAGCTTTTTTTCAAAGAAATTTTTTTATTACTCTTAAAAATGAAATGAATATTTCTATTCAACAATATGTGAAGGGGATAACGGGGGCCACTCCCTTTTTTGCGAGCAAAGGAAAAATGTTGGCCTCTAATTCGATGTTAAAAATCCAAACATATCCTGATAAGACCGGTCCATCGAGTGTCGTTCAGGGACTCAATAGTGAAGAAATGAAAAAGAACGCGAGTCTTATTGCAAAAAAAATTAATTATAATGGTTTTGGCTCTCTGGATTTTATTCAGGAAGAGGGAACTAATGACATTTATATTATTGAACTCAATCCTCGTCCTGTTCCGTTGACTCATTTTAGTGATGAACTTGTTGCTTACGATTTATGTAAAACTTTTTTTAGATCTTGTAATGATCTCGATCTGGATCAAAAAGAATTTAAAAATTTTACGATTGCTCTTTTTCCCAATGAAAAAAAGCGCGACTTGAAAAGTCCGTATTTAAAAAGTGCTTATCATGATGTTCCTCATGACGATCCAAAGTTATTTGAAGCGCTTAACTCCTAATTTTATTTTCATTAAAAGTTTTTTACTAAGGAAGAGGAGATATATTTCTTTTTCCTATATTTAAATAACTTTAATTTCGTCATCCGCTCTATTTTTTCTTGTCTTGCTAATGTACTAACTCACGCGCTTGAGTCTCAAAAAACAATTTGCAAAACAGGAGAGCGGAAAAATGAAAATGAAAAATTGCCTGCATGTTCTCTCACTAAGTACCTTTCTCGCTACAGGATCTGCACTTGCAGACACTGCGAGTGGTACAGGTGGATTTAATTACACATGGATGGACGCTGTTATCAACAAGACACCGGTCAAAGCTGCTGCTTGTCCGGAAATCGACACAGACATTTACGGCAGTGGTTTCCAGGTTGCTCTTCAAAAAGCATTCTATTTATCATTGAGCGCTGCTGGTGCGAGATGGTTTCCACACGTAGGCGCGTGGGCCTCAGTAGGAATTGGTCCGATAAAAAATAATTTTGGGATCTTTTTTAGCGATATTAATAAACTCAGTGAACTTTCTGAAGAAAAAGAAAAACATGTTCCTGACAGCTACGAAGAAATCAATCGCTGGAAAATGGGCGACAGAGCTTATTGGGAATCACAAGGTGGTGTAGGTCTCTACATCGGTGCTGGTATCTCACCGGTTGACGTTGGAGTTTTTGCCGTAGCAACAGGAGGATGGGTTCACTTCGTTCAGAAAACAGGACCGACAAAAGTGTATGTTGAGCTTGCGAAGAAAAATGTTAAATCACTTAACCTGAGTGGAGGAATCATCGCTCACGCAGGAATTGAAAAAGAATTTGATAAGTCTAAAGGATTCGCTTACGAATTTAATCTTGATAACCAGGATTCAATTGAAGCTTACGAAAGATTTATGGCCGGAGACGTGACGAAGGCGCAAGAATTATCAAAATTTACAAACTCAGGAGTTAATAAAATTTCTGATACAACTGATTTCGAAACGAGTTTTGCAAGAAGCGTCGGTTTGGCAACTCCATTCTTCCCAATTTTCTCATTTAAAGCTTCAACAGCAACTTCATACGATCATTCAGAAGAAGCTTCTGTGTGGAATGAAGAATCAATTAAAGACACAGGAATGTATGAGAAGCAAAGAAACCTAAGAATCGGAAATGCTCAGATCAAAGAATCTCGTTCATTTGCCGGAGGAAAAAAGACGTTTGATGCTCCTGGGGCGACAGGATCAGTTCATACTGAAACATTATTCGGTAATTTCAAATACAATTATCAATCGAATTGGGGACAAGAACGCCGTTTGAGAAAATACATCGCTCGCGCAAAAGCCCTCACTGGATTAGTGGCCGAAACGTGTGCAACAGTTCCTGCTTTTGATGATTCTCTTGGGTTCAACCAGGTTTTACTTCAAGTAAACTGGTCTGATGCTTACGTTAAAAAAATCGTAGGGCTTGATGGAAACAAATCGAATGCAAACTTCCTTGCTTCAGTAAAAAACATGGCCCTCAATTACCAAGAGGACAAAGATAATAATTCTACTCTATGTAATGTCATTGATAACGATGGAGTGGATGATACTTGTACAAACAGCACTCCAGATGAAATCAATGGAATTTTCAAAAACCTTCAAGGTTTCGCTGCTCAAATGAACAAGAGTTACGGAAAAGACAACAAAGAATTTGCTAAAAATATGGTTAAATTCGGTCAGGAAATCTGGAAGTCACCTTACGTGTTCAAAGCATTCTATGAAAAAGGAAAAGTTTGCGGACAAGATTTTACGTTCGAAGTTTCAGGACAAAGACTTACTCGTCATTCTTATAACTTGAAATTTGCACCAACAGATGCTTGTTCAAGAATGTAGTAAAAATTTTTAAAAAAATTAATTAAGGGATTCAAATGAAAACAAAATCAGTGTTAGTTATGGGGTTACTCGGATTATCTTTTTCTACTATATCCTTGGCAGGTGTCGGGGCCATTAAAGAATTCACTCTTCCTTTTGACAGGCAATTGGAAACAGATGGTTCTGTTACTGTAAACACTGATATCAGCGGAAGCGCTGTTCGTTCGGTTGATAAAAAGTTTTATGGTGCTGATACAAATGGATTTAATGTTCTTCCGGATGCAACCGCTGTTGTTCCACTTCAATTAGGTTACCTCAAGTTCGGCGGAAATCTTTATTCAACATTCAATTGGGAGCTCAATGCGTATTTTGATCATGGGATCAGTTACGTCTCTTCTCCTCTTGAAAGAAGATTAACTCTGGCGAAACAAGGTTATCGATTGAATCCAATGTTCCAGGTGAATATGCTTGGATGGCAACCTGATCAATCTTCGGGAAGCTTAGTGTATGCTCGTACAGCAACGTCGAAACATGCAGCAGACTCGATTACATTTCTGAATGGAACGAAAAAGTTAGGAATTGTAGATGTTGTTATGGGGAACGAGCCTTTTGATTCAATGGATGTCTTCAACATTCCTGTTCCTTCAGCTGATCAATTCATCGACCAATACATTCAATATGCAGTGGCCGTTCGTAGTGCTCAGGAGAAGTTGTCAGGAAACAGTAACGACATCAAGCTTTGGGGACCGGAAATGGCCAACGGGTGGTCTAATTGGCAAACGACTCATCCCGACGACTGTACAGTCAGTGAAGCCTCAGCAATCAAGTTAAAGTGTTCTTATGGTCACGGAAAATTTACGGAGTTCGTTCCGTATTTTCTTTCACGTCTTGCTGAATTTGAAAAAGACAGCGTGAAAAATCCGAGACACTACAAGATGCTTGATTATCTTTCATTCCATTACTATCCATTGTTCAGAAAAGATTTTCATGATCGCGGAAGCATCATTACAAATCCAGATGGAACACAAAACGTAGCGGGAATGCTTGATGCAGTTAATGTTTGGGACAACGATACTTACGTCAATCAATATGACTACGCTTCACCTCGCGGAGTCGCTCCAAGATTAATTAACAGATTTAAAGAGTGGAGAGCGAAGTATTATCCGAACGCTAAACTTGCTGTGACAGAATTTGGTGTAGATTCTCTGGATAATATTTCTTATCACCCGATTGTTCGTCCTCTTTACCTTGCAGATCTTGTCGGAAGACTTGCTGCTGGTGGCGTAGACACATTCGTGCACTCATTCCTGCAAGGTGGAGATGCTCCAAGCAGTTGGGCCTTGATCAACGGAACAGAGAAATCATCTTTGTATAATATGTATTCGATGTTCTCTAATGACTTTGTTGGAAAGGTTCTGAAAAATTCAGATTCTTTCGGAGACATGGTTAACGTTTATTCTGTAAAAACTCCGACAGGAACAAATGTATTCTTAGTTAACAAAGATCAGGTTGATCACACGACTTCTCTCGATTTCCAAAAAGAAGGAGATGTTGATTCTGTGACAAGCCTGAACCTTCCTCATTGGTCAGTAACAGAATTAAATGTTCCGGATGATCGTTCCGGATCAATTAAAGTTCGCCAATATGGTGCGAATGAAATGGGCATTGAATAAGTTTTAAAAGCGATAGTAATTTTTGAGTGAGATTTTCTATGAAAAAAACAATGACTTTAATTTTTTTCTTATCTTTTATTTTGCCAACGATGGCCGGTGCCGTAGGAATTACAACTTACCAAGGCCTTTTTGACAGAAGAGAAGACAGAACAATTTCTTCAAAGATTACTATCGACTTTTCTTCGAGATTTGGACAAGTGCCTGGACAAATCATCGATAAAAATTTTTATGGGTCACATGTAGATTCCTATTCACCCATTCCGGCCAAAGCCCTCATCGATGAGCTTCAACTTGGAAAGTTGAGAGTGGGAGGAAATGAGTACGATGTCTTCAACTGGAAACTCAACAAAAGTGTGAACGCGAGCGGTGAGATCATCAATGTTCCCGGATTGGATACGCTGGCAAAAACTATAAACAATTATGGTGTCGGAGGAATTTTTCAACTCAATCTGACGGGATATCAACCAGAGTTGATCGACAATAATTACGTTGTTCAACGTACGTTTACTCCGGCCTCTGCTTACGAATTGATTAAGTATCTCAACGGAACGATGAATTTAAAAATTACTGATCTCAGTTTAGGGAATGAGTTTTCCATCTGGAATGAAACTCATTCAAAAATCTGGGACACTCAAGACGGGATTAGTGCCGATGATTATATCGATCGCTATATTCAATATGCCATTGCGGTTCGTTCAGCACAGGAAACAGTGACGGGAGATCCCAACAGTATCAAACTATGGGGACCTGAAATTTCTACTTCGTGGACTGATTGGAACACTGGAAATTTTACGAAAGACTGTGCATGGACAGATGTAAAAGGAAGAGTGTTGTGTTCATACGGAGGAGGAAAATTTAATAATTTCGTTCCTTATTTTCTCTATCGCTTAAAAAATGCCGAAGGAAATCGCAAGTTGAATCCTAGCGGTTATAAACTTCTGGATTATTTTTCCATTCATTACTATGCAAACTTCAGAACAAGTATTGCAGATCCCAATTCATTTATTACAGATTCAAGCGGTCATCAAATGGTGGCAGCAATGCTTGAGAGTACCCGCGTTTTTAGCGATCCCAATTTTCAAAATAATTACGATTTAAGTTCTTACAAGAATTATAATCCAAACATACTAGGCCGTATGAAGGAATGGTTGAAAGCAGGTTATCCGGATGCCAAACTTGCCATCAATGAATTTGCTGTAGATTCGGACTATCGAACAATTAATTATCATCCGATCGTCAGACCGCTTTACCTCGCTGATTCCATCGGGATTTTTGCGAGAGAAGGTGTCGCTTTCTTCGATCAATTTCTTTTGAGCAGTCAAAAAGAAGCGAACCTCCCTTGGAGCATGGTGAACGGAGGAGAGAAAACGAATTTATTTTATATGTTTAAATTGTTTTCCAATAAATTCAAAGGAAAGGTCGTCCCAACAAAAACAAATATGGGAGATCTCGTGAACGCTTATGCCGTTCAGGACGGGAATTTTGTTAATCTCGCTTTGGTTAACAAAGAGCCAGTTGAAAGAAAAATGCAGATTTATGTTCAGAACCTGATGACAAAAAAGCTTATCACTTACACAATTCCGGGATGGTCAGCTGCCGTTCTTCGCTTTGAAAAAAATCCAGGATTATTTGCAGAAAAGTTTGAAATC
Source organism: uncultured Bacteriovoracaceae bacterium (assembly GCA_966211875.1). Classification (GTDB taxonomy): domain Bacteria; phylum Bdellovibrionota; class Bacteriovoracia; order Bacteriovoracales; family Bacteriovoracaceae; genus Bacteriovorax. The sequence goes on along the minus strand of CBIHNP010000007.1, from coordinate 23,969 downwards.
AATGAATTCGGGGCAAAGGAAATGGGGATTCCCTAGGACGAGAGCTATTCAAAAAAAAATACCTATTAAACTGTATAAAAAATTTAGGCTCAAGGTTAATTAAGTTGAAATAGTCGATTATAAAAATTACAAAAAGCCTAATTTTTAACAATTATTAATAATTGATTGGGGTTTAGGCTTATGAATCATTTGGCCGGGCAGCGTAGTTTAAAAGTTTCTCAATTTGATATGTCTTCGTTTTTCTTCACAGAAACTTTCCTCTTTAAGGAATTGCACGTGGGGCAAAAGACTGTAGTTGCTTTTGAAACTTTCTTCGCTTTGTTTCTGCTTCTTCTTCTTGCTCCTGTCATGTTGGTCGCTGCGGTCGCTATTAAAATTTCTATGGGCGGAAATGTTTTTTACACTCAGGTGAGAGTAGGAAAGAACGGAAAGCTTTTTAACATCTATAAATTCAGATCAATGATTGAAAATGCAGAGAGTACAACTGGTGCTGTTCTTTCGTGCAAGGACGATCCAAGAGTGACAACGTTAGGAAAATTTCTGAGGGCCAGTCACTTTGATGAGTTTCCTCAATTGTTCAATGTTATTTCAGGAGATATGTCTTTTGTAGGTCCAAGACCGGAGCGTCCGGAATTCGTAAATGAGTTCAACAAAGAAATTGTGGACTATAAAAAGAGATCATTGGTGAAACCGGGAATTACTGGTCTTGCTCAGATCTGTCTTCCTTACGATGCAACTGCTGCAGAAAAATTAGAATACGATCTCTATTATATCGATCACCATCGTTCAGTGCTTTTCAATTTGATGATTAGTTACTACACGGCCATCAAGATGGTTAACTTTTCAAAAAACCAATAGGTCGTTGTGAAAGAGAATAAGAGCCCATTTAATCAAGTGCTTCTGCTCACTGGAGCACGAATTTTTGGAGTTTTATTTTCCATTGTCATTCCTATGTACCTGGGGCGAAAGCTTTCAGTTGAGACCTACGGAACTTATAAGCAGATCATGTTATTTTTTTGGTTCGCTCAAGTGGCCCTCAATTTAGGACTCGATGATTCCGCTTATTTCTTTCTTCGTTGGGAACCCAAAAAATTTCCTCTTTATAGTGCCAACGCTCTTGTTTTTAATTTACTGGCCACGGGTCTTCTTTGGGCGTTGATGACGATTTTCTCCCATCAAATTGCCTCTCTTTTAAACAATGCTTCCCTTGAAACATATCTTCCTCTGCTTGGATATCTGACATTGGCGACTGTTTCTTCTATGCAGATTGAAGGAATTTTAATCGGTATGAATCGCATGAATGAGCGATTGGTGATTGAAATGGGGATGGAAATTTTAAAATCAATGGCGATTATCGGCGCCTTTTATTTTTTCAATTCACTTAAAGTTGTTCTCGTTTTACTCAGTTTGCTCATGACAATCAGATTGTTGATTACGGTGACCACAATTCTTTCTTATAAAAAGAAAGAAGGACTTAAATTTTCAGATGCACCTTCTTTGATGATGTCTCAACTTAAATTTGGTCTTCCTTTAGGTTTGTCCCGCATACTTCAAAACATACTCAACATTGAAAACTTTTTTATTTCTTCCTTTTTCTCGCTGGCCCAATTTACGTATTACACTGTTGGATGCTTTGAAAATCCGCTGGTCAATGCAACGAGAACATCGATGTATGAAATCATCAATATCGAAATGATCGATGCTTTAAAACACGAAGGAACATCTCGTGCCATCCGCATCTGGAAGGAAATGAGTCGAAAACTTTTTTTGATCATTATTCCTTTAGTCATTTTTATGATTTTTTTCGGCAAAGAAATTATCGTTTTTATTTTCTCTGAAAAATATCTTCCGAGCGTTTCTTTCTTCATGGTTTTCAATCTTTATTTGATTGTAGGAGCTCTCAATCCGGAACCTCTATTCCGGGCCAATTCCAAAACTCATGTGGCCTTGAAAATTAAGATCATCGGTCTTTCTATTGGAGTTTTACTTTTTGTTTTGGGTGCATGGCTTGGCGGACCTATCTGGGCATTGATTGGAAAAATTGCCGGCGTTTTATTCATGAACATTATCGGCCTTAATCAGGGGGCAAAACTTTTAGAGAGCAAGTTTACCGATCTGTTTGCCTGGAATGATCTGGCGATCTCTTCTCTCATTTCAATTGGTGTGGCGGGACTTTTAAAGTTCACCTTTCAGTTTGTGGCCTGGAAACCATTCTGGATTCTGGCCCTAAGTTTTTCTCTGTTCACTGTGTTTTATTTTTTCTTCTCGTATCTTTCTAAAATCATCAAAGATGAAGAACTCTATTTAATAAAAAAGACTTTATTTCAAAAAATATTAAGGGTGAATGCTCTATGAAAAAGAAAGCTTTAATTATTGCTCTCAATGAAAACTGGACGGGAATCAGCAGATTGCCTTCAGGACTGGTTCGCGCGGGTTTTGAAGTTTCGGCCCTCGCCCCGAAGAAAAGTTTATTGGGAAAAACAAAACATTTAAAAGAATCGATTCTCTATCCGACGTTCACATATTCGCGTTCCAAACTTGTTTATCTTTGGATCATCTATGCTTTCTTAAAACTGAAACCGGAAGTCGTGATTCCCGGAGACGAGGACACGATCCTGGCCTTGCAGAACGTATCCAATCTTCTGGAGCGTCTGCCGTTTTTTCATTCTGTTTCAAAACTTATCCGCTCTTCAATAACAGGAAAAGAATTTGATCAACTGGTTTTGAGCAAATCAAGTTTTCAAAAAAAATGTAATGAGTGGGGACTTCGAACACCGAAAAATATTATCGTTCACAACTTAGCTGAGGCCCTTATGGCCGCTGCAGACATGTCTTATCCTGTAGTGATCAAATACGACTCAGGTTATGGAGGAAGCGGCGTTTTTATTTGTGAGACGGAAGTTGACCTAAAAAATCATTTTCAAAATCTAGGCGGGCCTTCACTCGTTACGATCCTGAAAGAGACTTTCAAGCGAATGTTTTTTGTTTCTATTTTTTCCAGCGAAAAAGTTATTTCAATTCAACAATACATCGATGGTCAGGTTGGGCAATCTCCCTTCTGTGCAAATGAAGGTGTGGTCTTTGGATTCAATCCTATGCTTCGCCTGAGAACTTTTCCTGGAAAGACCGGACCGGCCTCTGTTTCCTGCGGGTATGAGAATGAAGACATCGAAGCATTCGTCAAAACAATCGCAAAGAAAATGAATTATTCCGGCTTTGGCTCTGTGGAATACATTATCGATTCAAAGAGCAAGTTACTTCATATTATCGAGCTCAATCCACGCCCGACTCCTACCTGTCATATTAAAGATGACGTGGTCACAAATGATCTGTGTGAATGCTATTTCAATGGACTTAATAAGATTCCTTTTGAGCTGAAGAGCTTTCGTCCTTATACGATTGCCATGTTTCCGGGTGAAAAAAGAAGAGATCCAAACAGTGAATTTTTAAAGACGGCTTTCCACGATGTTCCTGAGGGAGATCAGGTTTTATTTAAGGCCCTAAATGATTTGTAAGAAATGGCCTAAGAAAGAATAAAAATTTATAGGAGCCATACTTTTTAGTTCTATTTTAACAATTAGTAATGTACTAAACGACTCACAAAATTTATTTAAAAAAATGAGTCATTAAACGAGGGGAATTTTGATGAAGATTAATCAGGTAGTAAGAGCGCTTTCGCTTGGAGTGTTGCTTGTCGGAACGGCATCAGCAGACACTGCAGGCAGTACAGCAATGCTCAATGTAAGATGGATGAATGCAGTTGTTAACAAGACACCTGTAGCACCAGCAGCTTGTCCAGAAATTAACACAGATATTTACGGAAGTGGATTCCAAGTAACTCTTAGAAGAAGTTTTTATGGAACAGCTTCAGCTACTGGATCTCGTTGGTTTCCTTCTACATCAATCTGGTCATCAGTTGGTGTTGGACCAATCAAAAACGATTTCTCAATCACATCAGGTAACATCAATAAGCTCAACGAACTAGAAGCTGAAAAACAAAAAAATCTTCCAACTAGCTACGAAGAAGTTTCAAAGTGGAAAGTTGGTGACAGCGCTTACTGGGAATCAGAAGGTGGTGTTTCTCTTTACGTTGGTGCAGGTATCGCTCCTGTTGATATCGGATTGTTCGCAGTTGCAACTGGTGGATGGGTAAACTACTTCCAAAAAACTGGTCCAAACCGCGTTTACGTTGAAGTTCAAAAGAAAAAAATCCGCTCTGTAAACTTCGGAGTAGGTGTTGGTCGTCCAAACGTATCGATCGATAGAGATTTCGAAAGTCAAAAAGGATACGCTTACGAATTCGTTCTTGATAACCAAACAAGCATCGAAGCTTTCGAAAGATTCATGGCCGGAGATATGACTAAAGCTCAAGAGTTAACAAAAGTTGAAAAATCTGGTGTTAACAAAATTTCTAATCTTACTGAATCATACTCTAGCTGGGCAAGAGGGTTCTTGGTTTCAACTCCGTTTGTTCCAGTTCTTTCTTTCAAAGCAAACGTAACTCAATCTGACGATGTAACAGAAGAAAAATCAGTATGGGACGAAGATACTCTTAAAGATACTGGTGCATACGTAAAACAAAGAGATGTATTCGTAGCTGGTATCGCTGAAAACGAAACAAAATCTTTCATGGGTGGAAAAGTAGTTAAGGAAGCTCCAAGCCTAGCTGGTCGCGTTCACACTGAAACTCTTTTCGGTAACTTCAAATACGCTTTCCAATCAAACTTTGGACAAGAAAAACACTTAAGAAGATACATCAACAAAGTAAAAGGTCTAACAGGTCTTGTTGATGAAACATGTGCAACTGTACCTGCATTCCAGGATTCTCTAGGATTCAACCAGGTTGTTCTTGAAGTTAACTGGTCAGATGACTACGTTCAAGAATTAGTAGGATTGAGAAACTCTAAATCACCTTCTAATCTTCTTCAAAAAATTAAAGCATCTGCTTTAAATTACCAAGCTGATAAGTCTTTCACAGATCTTTGTACAAAAACTCAAACAGACGGTGACGTAAACAACAACGACTGTGCACAAAACTCAATCGACGCTGTAAACGCTTCTTTTGCAAAACTTGAGTCTTACTCTAACGACATGAAGAAAAACTTCAATGATAAAAAAGAATTTGCAAGACTAGTGACAAACTTTGGTCAAGAAATCTGGAAAACTCCAGCTGTTTTCAAAGCATTCTACGAAAGAGGAAAACTTTGTGGACAAGACTTCAGATTTGAAGTTTCTGGACAACGTCTTACTCGTTACGTGAACAGCCACAAGTATACTTACTCAGCAGCTTGTTCAAACTAATAAGGTGAAATACTTTATTTAAAAATAAAAAAAATCGGCCTCGGATTAAAATACCGGGGCCTTTTTTTAAGTGTAATTTTTTTGGAACCAAAGTTATGAAGAATATTTTATTACTGGTTATCTTGCTCCCTAATTATGCATGTTCGTCAGCAATCACATCGGTGAAGGGAGTTTATGATAGACAGGAAAAAGCCGACATCACTTCTAAAATCACTATTGATTTAAACAAAAAATTTCAAAAAATTGATAAACAGTTTTACGGATCGCATGTCGATTCTTACTCAGAACTTCCTTCAAAGGAACTTGTAGACGAATTGCAGTTGGGAAAAATCAGAATCGGAGGAAATGATTTTGATGTTTATAATTGGAAGTCGTGTACGACGGTTACTCACAGAGGTGAAATTAAGAGTGCACCATGTTTAGAAAACCTTGCGAGCGATATGTCCACTTATAAAGTGGACAGCATTTTTCAAATCAATTTGAGCGGCTATCAACCGGAAAAAACCAATGGCTCATATGTCATTAAACGTTCTTTCACGGCAGACTCTGCTTACGAAATGATCAAATATTTGAATGGAAAACTAAAACTTAAAATTGCAAACGTGAGTTTGGGAAATGAGTTTTCCATTTGGAATGAGACACATCCAAAAGTTTGGGAATCAGACGATGCAATCAGCGCAGACGAATATATCGATCGTTATATTCAATATGCGATTGCCGTAAGACGTGCACAGGAAGAAGCAACTGGTGATTCTAATAGTATTAAACTATGGGGACCAGAGATGACTTCATCATGGTATGACTGGAACACGGGAAATATGTCTAAAGATTGCCAGTGGGGAGATGTCAGAGGACGTGTCAGTTGTTCTTACGGGGGAGGCAAGTTTGATAACTTCATTCCTTATTTCTTATACAGATTAAAGGCCGCTGAAGCAGACAAAACATTAAATCCAAAAAGTTATAAGCTACTCGATTATTTTACGATTCATTATTATCCAAATTTTAGAACGAATAATTCTGATCCTGCTTCAATTATTAAAAATCAATCAGGTCAGCAAATGGTTGCTGAAATGCTTGAGTCAACACGCATCTGGAATGATCCAACTTATATCAATAAATATGACGTTACTTCATACCGTAATTTTTCTCCGGATATTTTAGAGCGCATGAAAAACTGGCTCGCGAATTATTATCCGGATGCTCTATTGGCCATTAATGAGTTTTCTGTCGATTCGGATTATAGAACAAACGATTATCATCCAATCATCAGACCGCTTTATCTAGCGGACTCAATCGGAATCTTTGCAAAGGGCGGAGTTTCCTTCTTAAATCAGTTTATCTTAAGCAGTTCTACGCTTTCTCCGCTGCCATGGGCACTTATTGAAGGGGGAACTCGTCAGGATCTTTTCAACATGTATAAGCTCTTCACAAATAACTTTAAGGGAACAGTGGTCGATGCCAGCGATAACCTTGGAGATGAAGTCAACGCTTATGCAACAACAGAGAATAATCAAATTAACCTGGCGATTGTTAATAAATCCCCTTTGAGCAAAACGGTACAAATCTACGTTCAGGACAGCGCACTCAAAAAGCTGACTAATTTTACTATTCCAGGATGGTCATCTTCGCTGTTAAAACTTGATAAGAACCCGGATTCAAGTGTTAAGAATTACGACATTTATGAATTTGGGGCAAAAGAGATGGGAGTACCTCTCGATCCGAGCTACCAAAAGCAGCCTTAAGATCCTGTTAATTTTACATTCTAACTCACATCTTTTTGGGGAAAAATCTCTCTTTATGATAATGAGTACCCATGAAAAAACAAAATGTTCTGCATTTAGTTGAATACCTTTATCTGGGAGGCATCGAGCGTCTTCTTGAACAGCTCGCTTTAAATACCAACGATAAGGCCAATGTCTTCTTTTTTACCTACGAAACAAAAGAGCTGAGTGGAATTGGAAAACAAATTGAAGAGCAAGGCTTTCCAGTTGCGACTTACAAAAAAGCAGCGGGAAGAGACTGGACACTTATTAAAACACTCATTCAATACATCAAAGAAAATAAAATTGATGTCATTCACACTCACGATTTTGGTCCCATTGAATATGCAGTCATTTTGAAATTGCGATTTCCGTGGATCAAGTTGATTCACACTCAGCATACGATCATTCATTTTGTACGCGAAAAAAAATATACAATGTTTTTTCAGATCGCGAGCTATTTTTATAAGCGCATGATCGCGGTCTCTCAATATGTAGCTGATACGATTCTTGAATACTGTCCTCGAATGAAGAAGAGTGTATTGGTTGTAATCGCTAATGGTGTTGATACAGAAGCTTTTAAAACATCTCAAATAAATCTGGATCAAAAAAAATTGAAACTGGTGAGCATTGCCAGGATCTCGCGTGAGAAGAATCTCATTTATCTGTTAAAGACGTGCAAACTTTTAAAAGACGCCAATATTCCTTTTGAGTTTCATCATGCGGGAACAGCAAAATTGCCGGCAATGATCGATGATCTAAAAAATTATATTTCAGAAAATAATTTATCCGAAAATGTTTTCCTTCACGGTTTTACTAACGATACTTTGTCGATATTGAATAAGGGCGATCTGTTCATTTCAGCGTCTCATACAGAGGGACATCCCGTTGCTGTTTTAGAAGCGATGTCTTGTGAGAAATTGTGTTTCTGTTCAGACATTTCGGCCCACCGTGAACTGGGAGAAGATATCGTTATTCTTTTTGACAAAGAAGATGAGCAAGCTCTTTTTAGAACTCTTGTTTCTTATCAAAATGATGAAAGCGCTTTTGATAAAGAGCAAAGATTGGTTCGCGGAAGAAAAAAAGTTGAAGAAAAATTTTCAATTCAAAATATGGTGAGCAATTATGTCGAATTATATGACCGATAGAAAAATGGCATTGAGTATTGATGTTGAAGACTGGTTTACAGTGAGAAACATGCGCGAGTTTTTTGATTTCAATGATTGGAGCAATCAGGAGTTGAGAATTAATGTCGGTATGGATTTTATCCTGGAAGAATTGAATAAAAGAAATATCAAGGCCACTTTTTTTGTTCTCGGATGGATAGCTGAAAAATGTCCGGAACTTATTTTGAAAATTTCATCAGAAGGGCACGAGATTGCAAGTCATGGTTACTCTCACACGCCAATCGATTTATTGACTCCCGAAACTTTTGAAGAAGATTTAAAAAAATCAATTGAAGTGATTTCAAATCTCACAGGGAAACCCGTTAAAGGATTTAGAGCTCCAAGTTTTTCGATTACAAAAGAAACATTGTGGGCAATCGATATTTTAAAAAGAAATGGCATTGAATACGACAGCAGTATTTTTTCAACGGTTCATCCTGACTATGGGATCCGCAATTTTCCAACGAAGATTACCGACATGGACGGGCTGACAGAAGTTCCAATGAGAAAAGGAAAATTTTATGGAATGAATATTCCAGTTAATGGCGGCGGCTATTTTAGAATGCTTCCTTATTCAATGATCAAATCTTCGCTTAAGCAAACTCTGAAAGGAGATTCGCTGGTGATGTATTTTCATCCTTGGGAATTCGATCCGACTCAACCTAAGATCGGACTTTCTCAATTCAAAAAATTTCGTCATTATGTTGGGCTAAATTCCAATCGTGATAAATTTATAAAACTGTTGAACGATTTTAAATTTACCACGATGGAAGATTTAATTGAGAGCGAGAAGAGTCTCGCTCCGTTTGTTAAGGCAACTGCTTTTTCAAATGCTGTTCTTGCAAGAGATCTCTAACGAAGGCACCTTCACCAGAAGGTGAATCTTTTAATGTCCAATCGCTATTGAACATTCTTGGGCCCCATTGAGTATCAAACGTCCATGCCGTCCATCCAAGATTGTGTAGTCTCATCCACGATTCAAATTGTTGACCGTAGTTCACGTCACCACCTTCAGTTCCACCAGTTTCAAATCCCCATTCTGAAATGAAGAGAGGGAATTTGTCAGCAACAGCAGCGTAACGAGAGTCCCACTGTGCAGGAGTCTGGTTGCTGTAAACGTGTCCGATATAAACGAGGTTCGTTCCTGCAACCGGATTTGTTGCAGCTCCCGCCATGTTTGATGACCAGTTTGGACCACCAACGAAGATAAGATTATTAGGAGCAAGAGAACGAATCACATTAACAATTGGTTGAGCGATTGTATTTTTCCAAGTCGTCCAGTCGTTTGGATTGATCGGTTCATTAAAGATTTCGTAGAAGACATATGGGTTATTGCTGTATTTTGGCGCCATATATTTCCAGAACGATTCAACTTGCGGATAGAGATTCGAATAGTCACTTACATAATGAAGATCGATGATAACGAAAATTCCTTTGCTCGTAAGATCTTTTACAACCGGATCAATGTGAGCATTGAAATAAGTGTCCCAACCATTTGTTGTGCTGAAAAAACCTTCATTCGGATAATTTGCATTTCCTGGAAGAATTGGAAGACGAACCACTTCCGCAAAATACTGATCAGTTGCCACTGAAGCGATACTTCTTGCCGTTGTATTTGGACGCTCCCATGTTTTCACATCTAGTTGTTCCGGATCGGCGATGTTTACACCTTTTAAAATAACTTGTTCACCTGTTGGTTTTTGAATTTGGTTTCCAACAACTTTTAACCAACTCAACGTAGGAGTCGGCGTTGGAGTCGGCGTTGGAGTCGGCGTTGGAGTCGGAGTCGGAGTCGGAGTCGGAGTCGGAGTTACTGCAACTCCTGTTGCTGAAATTGTGTTATAAATTTCTTCCCACGTCCAAGTTGTTCCAAGGAAATAACCGAGTGCAAAGCTTCCACTGTATGTTTTTCCAGCTGTCGGAGTAAATCTGATAATAATAGTACAGCTTGCTTTTGAATTTAAATCCACTGCACCGTACTTACAAGTACCACCTGCGACCTTAAAATCGCCGACATTGTTGAACCAGTTACTGTCGAGACGCACTTTCTTTGAACTTGTATTTTTGGCCGTAATGGTGATGTCTTTGCTTGTACCGACGTTTACTTTGCCGAAGCTCAGTTGGCCTGTAAAGCTTACAGAAGCAGCAAAGGCCTCTGTGGTGATAAATGAAAAAACCGAGAGAATAAGTAGCGTAACTTTTTTCATTAGGAATCCCTAGTTAAAGATTCCTGCTTCTCGGTTAATACTGTTTAATCTTAATTTTTATTGCTTCTTTTTTGAGAGATTGCTCTGAATTATTTGAGAAAGTTGTTTTGCTTTAGCTGTCCATGTTTCGTTCTTGCGAACATAATCAACAATTTTTTCTGAATCAAAAACAAGTTCGTGATTTTTTATGGCCTGAATTTTTTCGACAAATTCTTCCGGCGTTTTTCCAATAAACAATAAATGGTTTAGCTTGAGAACTTCCGGTAGGTCAGAGGCGACAACCGGTCTTCCTGTTGAGAGATATTCTTTCAATTTTAGTGGATTGATAAAATGTGTGAGTTCATTTTTATGATAGGGAAGAATAAAAAGATCGATGTCTTTGATTACTTCAGGAAGTTTTGAATACGAAACCGGACCATGAAAAAGTATATTCTGTTTTTCTTTCAAATTTTTTACAGGACAAACAACATTTCCAAAAATATGAATTTCACTGTCTGTGAAATGATCGGCAATCGCGAGAATAATATCTTGATTGCTTCTTTCATCAAAGAGTCCGAAGTAACAAATCTTATAGGGATGAGAAGCCTTTTCTTTTTTACCAATATTAAAGTGATCGAATTCTACACCGTGAGAAATAACGGAAGTCGGTTGATTGTTAATTGTTTTTGTCTGTGCAAGTGTATCTGAAGTGGCAAGGATGATATCAGAGTTTTGGATGAGTTTTTTTTCAAGGCTGGCAACGAGTTTAGTATCGAGCCCCGGCCAGAGAGAAAATTCATCGACACAAAAATAAATTTTTAATTTTTCATTAAAGTGTCCTATAAAGTCGCAGGCGTTTGGAACAGAAGCAATTGTGATTGGATTTTTAATATTATTAGCAATCATGGCCTCTTTGACTTTTTTCAACACCATCCATTGATTGAATTTTCGCACGAGTGGAAATTGAGGCAGTGGAATCATGAAAGGATTAACGATTGTTACATTTTCCGGAACAATGATTTTTTCCTGCTGTTGTTTAGATTTAACAAACCAATTGCTTAGTTTTTCAAGAATTCTTTTTAGGTCGTAAAGATTCAATTTGGGTGAACGCAGACCGATTGTTTCGACCCAGATAAATTTATTTTTTGAAAAGAGAGGACGCATGAGATGTTCAAGAGCATGAGGGTGACGGGCGAAATCTTCACCGAAAATAATGAAATGTTCACCTTCCAATAATTTCTCATCACTCGTCTGATAGTTCATCTCGTGGCCTTTTTCCATATATCAACATTCGAGCGTTGTTTTAAATAAAACAGAAATCCCTTGAAGGCCGCAAAATTGACGTTGCAATAATAGTAGGGAAGATAGAAAAGTTTGATCTGCTTCTGTGCTGTTTTATCGAGCAGTAAACCGATCAGGGCAAAGACATAAAAGAGCACTTGAAGTGAAAGAAAATAGCCATAGAACGGATGTTTTTCCAGGCAAAACAAATTAAAAATAAAAATGAGGATCAAAAGAAGCCACATAAAATAGCGAAGAGTTTTATGGAAAAAGAATTGAAACCCAAAAAAACTTGTGAAAGGGTTCAGTTCTTTTTTGTAGAGAGACATGATTTGAATTCCACCGTAAACCATTCTCGATTTAACATTGAAGTCATCGTGAAGAGTGATTGAGGCTTCTTCTTCTGTTATGGCACTCTTGTCATAAATGACTCTTTTCCCTTGGGAAAGAATATCAAATGTGATGGCCATGTCGTCGTTAATGATCGCTGAGGGAATTGTATGATAAAGTTTTTTTCTAAGAGCAAAAATCTCACCGTCAGCAGTAGGAATAGAACCTAAATCACTTTCCGCCTGTTTGAGAGCAGATTCATATTTCCAATAGAGATTGTCTCCGTCAGAAGCATTGCGATCTGCATTTTGCAGAACACTTTTTCTTCCACAGACACCACCGATAGATTCATCAGCAAAATGGCGAACGAGTTTTTTTATAGCATCCGGACGAAACATTGAGTTTGCATCAGAAAAAACAAGAATTTCATTTTTTGCCTGAGCTATTGCGCGATTAAGTGCTGCCGTTTTTCCTTCTCGAGGTGGATTATAAAGTCCGATGACTCCCTGGTCTTTAAACTCGTTGACGATATTGGGAGTATTGTCACTTGATCCGTCAGAAACAATAATAATTTCCAGTTTATCTTTCGGATAATCCATTTTGAGATCGTTTTCAATTTTTTGTCTTATGATTCTCTCTTCGTTGTAAGCGGCAACGATAAAAGATACACTCGGCGTGATTTCTTTCATCATATGTTTTTTCTTAAAAAGAGTTGAGAGAATAAGAACCATTAGTCCAAATAGAACATAATGAGTTGTAATAAGCAGAAAGACGATAAAAAATAAAACTTGAATAACTACTCCTTAATCTTAATAGTTCTACAGGTATTATCTTCAGAATAAAAAAAAGCGAGACCGGTAATTAGAAAAAGATGCAAAATAAAGAGGTCTTTGTAAGTCAGACCGATTGTCAAAATAGAAAGAGTTAAAATAATCAGAGAAGAAATAAGGAAGAACCGTTCTCCTGATTTTAACTGAAAAGCTTTTACCCAAGGCCAGAAGAAAAGCAAAGAAAAAAGAATAAAACCGACAAGGCCAAGTTCGGCGAGAGTTTTTAAAAAAGTATTGTGAACTTCCAAGGCATGCATCTCGCTTTGAAAATGAGGGTAACCGGTGTTCTGGTAAAAATAAGTTTTCGCCTGGTGAATACCTGAACCAAAAAGCGGGAAGTCAGAAAAAACCTGAAAACCATTTTTCCATGTGAGGTAACGGTCTGAGTTGGACTTATCCTGAATTTCAATAAAACGCTTTGAAAGACTCTGACCACTGATTCCAATCAGGACGATACAGGCAATCAGAGGAATAACGAAAAATCTTTTTGAAATACCAAAGTAAGAACGAGTGAATAAATAGAGAAGTCCGAGGACAGTCGCGATGATTCCCATTCTGGATTGTGTGGCAAAAACACAGGCAAAGAAAAGAAGCGAAGAAAAAATGTTTGCATACATTTTTACGTCTTGTTTATGTTTATGATTTTCCCAGGCGTTCATAAGAGACAACGGGATCATCATGGAAAAAAAGGTACAAAGGAAATTGGCATCACCATGTCTTATTTTTAATTGAGGACGCAAGTCGAAATCTCTGACTTCATGGAGAACGAGATAACGATAGAGAAAATAAAAAGCGAAAAGAGTATAGAAGGCAATGAAACTGTTTAAAATGATTTCTCTATTTTTCTCCTTTTTCATTGCGAGCAGAACACAAGGAGCGAAAAGAATCATTTCGAATAATGTTTTGAATTCATCATCACTGAAAACATTCAGGTGATCGCCTGTTGCAAATGATGTGAGAATAGGAGCACTGATAAATAAGAGACCAACGAGAAAAGATTTTAAAGAGATGTTTTTATAGTTTAATGCAAATCCCTCATTCAGCAGATAAAACATAAGTGAAGTCAGGAGGGCCCATATCAGAGTCAAAGCTTCGATATGAATGCTCAATAAAAATGGAACTTGCATGTGCAAAGTCGTAATGCTCAAAAAAAGGTAGAGGAGCACCGGATATAAAGGATTAAAAAGCTCTTCCTGTATTTTACTTAGTGATGTCATTTAATTTTTTTGGCAAGACTCACAATGTTTTCTAAAAAAATCCAGGGCCAATCCGACAACCAGACCAATAAAGGCTGAAGCGATAAGGATAAGATAACAACGTGGCCAGACTGCAACTTCATTTAAAGTCGGAGCGGCGATAACCTCGAATGCATTTTCTCTCTGCTTTTGTTCGATGATATTAGACAATGTCAGCTTTTTAATTTTGTCCTGATAATAACCATAGCTGCTCTGATCATCTTTTAATTCCTGTTGTTTTGTTTTAATTGCATTGATCAGATCATCGAATTTCTTTTGATCAGCAGTCGTTGCAAGATATTTAATACGTTCAAAAACAGCTTGATTGAGAGCGTAGGATAATTGAGGCGATGGCGACTTTACTTCGACCAGATAATTATTTTCATCTGCTCCGGTAAATTGAATATCAATCATTTTGCTAAAATGTTCGAAAGCAAGATGAGTGTTTGGAAATTTTTTTGCAATTTCTTTTGCTGCTTCATCTGAGGCGATAACTTTATCAATCATCTCTTGTGTCACAAGAGCACTTCTTAAATTCAACCCGTCTCTGACCCAGATCCATCTGTTGCGAGATTCTTCCATATTCGAATCAGGATCTTCGACTTTCAAACGGAAGAGAGCGACATGGCTTTTTGAAGAATAAACTTTTGGAGCAAGAAGAGAATAAAGAAGTCCGGCAAATGTGAAAATGAGAACGCTACCAATGATAAGAGTTTTACTCGAATAATTTTTCATTTGTTTTCCATGAAGTTATTTATAAATTAATTATAGTTTAAAAAAAATAAATTACCACTTTATGTCCAGGTTTTTGAGAGCATGGCCCATATCAATCACCTGTTGGTTTTTTTCGAAGGCCGCTTCGGACATAGATTGTTTTTGCTGTTCATTCATTGCTTTTGCTTTTTTCATGACTTCAAAGAGATTGCTTCTCTCAAAGAAAAAGCAAGTGTGCTGATCAACTAATTGCAGTCCTCTTGCTCCAAAGGAAGTCGTAAGAATAGGAAGACGTGCGGCCAGAAACTCCATCATTTTGACGTTGGTTCCAGAGCCTTCTTCAATAGCATTGAGTCCGAAGTCTGCCAACCAAAGATAGGGGATCATCTCCGGAACTTTACCGACGACTTTTAAATAAGGGTGATCGACGAGAGTTTCCGAAACAGTCCCGGCAACAACTATGACAATTTTTTCAGCTGTTAATTGGGCAGACGAATCATGGGCCCATTTGACAAGAAATTCAAAGGCGCGTTGATTGGGAAGAAAACGACTGCCGGTGAAAAGAAAGACCGTCATATCCGGAGTCAGTTTTAACTGCTCTCTTAATTTTTCTCTTTCATTTTTGTCAAAGACAAATTTTTCGATATCAATGCCATTGGGAAGATGTTTTGCTTTTGCTTCGAGCGCAGGAACAAAATCTTTGAACTTATCCTTATCTGCTTCGTTACAAAACAATACTGTATCGGCAATTTTGAAAGCTTCGATTTCAATCTTTTTTACAACGCGGGAAGTGAAACTGTCTTTCGGGTAAAGTTCAAATTCTGCATTATGTGTATTAATGATGACAGGAATCGATGTATGTTTGTAAACCGGATAGAGAAAAGGAAAATCAAGAATACAGCATTGAGAATCGCTCAATTTATTTTTTAATACTTTCGGAAAATAAAATCGGGTGAGCCACACCAACCATAAAGGCGGAAGCTTCAATTGATAAAAGAGAAATTGAAGAATTCCCGAGAGAGGATTGCGATCAACGTATTCAGAAAGATGAGAATTGATTTTTTCTTCGGAACTTTTCTTGAGTGAGAGATAATCTTTTTTTCTTCCAGTAAAAGAAAAAATTTCTACATCGTATCCTGATTTTACAAGAGCAAGACAAAGATTGGCACTTCTTAATTGCCCTCCGGACTCAGGAGGGAAGACTTGTATTCCAGAGACGAGTACGATTTTTTTTCTCTGATTTGTATTCATTTTTTTTGAGATAATAATTCGGCCGTAAGTCTTGAAATGCGAACTCTGCAATCGATAGAGTGCACGTGATCGAGAAGAACCTCTTGGAGTTCTTCACCAAAACCTAATTGGAGGGCAAATTGATCGGCTTCAATTTGGGCCTGTAAAGTTTCCGTCTTCATTTCAGTATGCTGATGATAGATATGACCTAACTCATGAGCAAGAATTGCGATACCATGAAAAGCACTCGCAGACTTGAGCAACTGAACGAGTTCAGGGAAAACTAAAATCAAATGATGATTTCCCGTTTTTCCAATCGCACAGCTTAAATGCGCCTGACATGGGATCAAATAAGTAGGGTGTTTTAGAAAAAACTGAACATGTTTTTCGCTCAGTGAATCCAAAAGAATTTCCACACTTCTTCTCGTATTTTTATCCTCGCTGATCCATTGATGATTAACATCGCTGAAAAAAGACTTTTTAAATTCTTTTTTAGTGGTCTTTGAAGTGTTCTTAGTTGCGGATTTTTTTAAAAATTCAAACATGCTGTCTTATCGGTTTATTCCCGAGAGGCTTAATAGGAAAGAATATTTGAGTGAGCGAGTCGGGAATAAAAGAGTTCCTATACGATTAGAAGAATTCTGTTAGAATAATTCTATGCTTAAGAGATTGTTTTTCGTTTTTCTCATTATGATTAGTGTCGCGGCTAAGGCCATCGAGTCGTCGAATGGCTTTCTTGTCACTGCTTACGATGATCGTTTCAAAATCATCTCTCCGGAAAAATTTCGATCTCCAATGGAGGTTGTTATTGAAAATAAAACACTCACACGTTTGGTGGGAAAAGTTGTCGTGAATAAAAAAACGACTGCAGGCTACACTTCGATTGATCCTGAAAAGTATCAAAAACTTTCTGTGAATTTAAAAAAAGGGGACGTCCTGCATTTCATTCCGCTTTCGCCGGCGTTTCAAGAAGTGGAACTTATTGTAGGAAACAAGATCTATGAAATTCCTCCAAAAAAATGAGATTAAAAAAACGATTATCGTCATTTCAGACCTGCATTTAGGGGCGGGACTGAACGTTAATAATCGTCGAAATTTTTTGGAAGATTTTCATTACGATAAGGAACTTATCGAGTTCATCGAATATCATTCCAGCGGGCATTATCTCGATCGAGAAGTTGAGTTAATTATTAATGGAGATTTCTTTGATCTTCTAGCTGTACCTTTCGTCAAATATTTTGATGATGAATTCTGGAGTGAAGATGCGGCAATGGATAAACTTCAAATGATTCTGGATGCCCATCCGGGAGTCATCGATGCCCTTCGCGATTTTCTTACTTATCCAAATAATCGCCTGGTTTATATTCTGGGAAATCATGATGCTGAATTGGTTTTTGAGAGACTGCGCGAATTTTTAATGGAGCAGTTTCCGGAAAACGATCGCGCGAAATTCAGAATTCTTTTAAACGACGATACTGTTTATATTCCGGAAGACGGAATTGTCATCAGACACGGACATGAGTACGAACTCGCTCACAATTACAGCATCAAGACTTGTATTGCGACAGATATCAATCACAACAAATATTTTATCCCACCGTGGGGATCGTATTACGTTACACGCGTGATAAATAAGTTCAAAGAGGGACGTGATTATATCAATGCTGTTCGTCCGGTGAATAAATTCATCATCAACGGGATCATCTACGATCCGCTTTATACGATTCGTTTTGTTTTTGCCAATTTTTATTATTTCATGATGGTTCGTTTCGTTATGATCTTCAAACAAAATAAAAAATTGGGAGAAGTTTTAAACGGTGTAAAAAATGAAATCCAACTTTTCCAGGATTATGAATCGTTAACTGAAGAATATGTAACAAGGGATGAAAGTATAAAGGCCCTTATCGTTGGACATACTCACGATCCGATTTTTAGAGAATACGACGACGGTTCAATTTTCATTAACACGGGAACGTGGACGAAGATGTACAATCTGGACTTTGGTAAGAATTTTAACGGGGCTAAACTTACATTTGCACGAGTGGATGTCAAAGAGAAGAATCAAGAACAAGCAGAGCGCTTTGAACACTTAGAGATTACTCTCAATGAGTGGCGTGGACGCTCTGATTTACCGTTTAGAGAGTTCAGGTAGTTTTATTCAGCCTCAGCGTAACAGATTTCCATATAAAGCGGTCCGTGAACTGAATTAAAGGGAATGAGCACGATATGTGTTCCCGCAGGATATTTAATCGTGTGAGCTTTTCCTTCAACCATTGAGGGAATCGCCATGTTTGAAGTATAGCCCATAGTTTTCAAATCACGTTTGGCATTTCCCATGATCATGTTGACGATTTCTCCGCCGAGATCATGAATGTCCGGAACGTATGATGTATATGTTTCTCCCAACATTGCGCTGGCCACTTTAAAATAGGTGTCGTACGGAAAAGAAATAACGAGCATGGCCTTGTACAGGCATCTTGTTCCGGCCTTTTCCATTTCACCACTTAGACCTAGAACTGCAGAAATGTCGCCCTTAGAAACAGCATCCGTTTTAATGATCGGTTTTTGAGTTTCTAATTTTGTAAAAACCATTGTTTCAAAAACATTTTTAGCGGCATCGATAAATGGTTTTGAAAATTCAATAAAGTGAGATTCGCCGGCCATATATTCTCCAATTAAAGTCCAAGACTTTTCATTAATTCATCAATTGAGTTCTGTGAAAGATTGTTTGGTCGTTTTTCAATCGCGCAAGACGCTCTTTCAATATCTTTAAATTTTTCAGAGAGCCAGTTCAATCTTGTGACAAAAGCCTTGGTATTTAATTTCTCCATGCATTTGTCGTTTCCTTCGCGTAATGATTGATTCATTTTTCTGAGCATATGAAGAGAGTCGAAGAGAATAGCAACAACGACTTCGATCATTGGAATTTCTTTAATCTGTGACGATTTGTACCCGATGACTTTTCCCAACTCGCAAAATGTAGCAATTTCTGTTGCACCGATTGACTTGGCAGCACCCATGATTCTGTCGATGACTTGACCGAATTTTTCCAATTCTTTCGTATTCGTCGGATCTTCTTCGATAATCGTCAGACAGTTCTCTAACGTATCAAAGAGAGAGTCGGCTTCGGTACAAAAATCCTCTACAATTTCCTTCATTGAAGGATCATTCAGAATATTCATAGGTTGTTTTTATTATTTAAAAATTCTATCGATTTTTTCTTTTAATACTTGTGCTGAGAAAGGTTTTACGATGAAGTTACTTACACCGGCCTTAACAGCAATAACAACGTTTCCTTGTTCTGCTTCAGCAGTAATCATAAGAAACGGAAGTTTTTCAAGACCTGGAGTGGATCTTACATTTTTAAGGAGATCAAGACCTGACATTTGAGGCATGTTCCAGTCAGAAACGATGAATTCGTATGGTCTTCCTTCTTTAATTGCACTTTCAATCATCGGCCATGCAGTAGCACCGTCATCTGCTTCTGCAATGTTAGTAAAACCAATTTGCGCGAGCATGTTTTTAATAATTTTTCTCATTGTTGACATGTCGTCTACGACGAGGATTTTGATATCAGCTTTTAAGGCCATGTAGAAACTCCTGTAGATTCCAGCTCATTTATTATGCGGCTTTCTTATCTTCTTTATTTTCAATTTTATCGGTATTAATCAAAGTTACTAAACTGCTAAAAACTTTATCACCGAAATCGAATTCGAGCCCAGGAATGAAGTTTTTATTTTTCATGCTAATTATTATCGACTTGATCGGCATTTTACTTCCATTAATTTTACCTGAAGAAAATTCAAAGAGGTGGGCGATACTGCCAACAATTAATGACAATGGCTCAATAGACTCCCCATATTTCATTCCGGGGTAGCCACCACCCTGGTAACGTTCATGGTGATCGAGAATAACTCTCTT
Source organism: uncultured Bacteriovoracaceae bacterium (assembly GCA_966211875.1). GTDB lineage: Bacteria > Bdellovibrionota > Bacteriovoracia > Bacteriovoracales > Bacteriovoracaceae > Bacteriovorax. The sequence continues at coordinate 4,015 of CBIHNP010000007.1, read as the reverse complement.
TGCTCGTTCGGATATCTGGAGACCACTCTTCTTAATAATATGGTTGCCCAATATCGTATGCTTTTCAAATAGTTTTTTATCCCGATCAAAAAGATTCATTGCTGGTGTACGTATGAATGTGAGAGGGAGTTGCGTATAACCTATATGGCCCAGATAAGCTCCGGCCACGACATCAGCAAGAGCATCGCTGTCATTAATGTTCATGTTCTTGGCAAAGAGATATGAAGTCGCGACAATACGATTCACAAAATTATCTTTTGTTAAATGGCGTTTTGATAATTCGAGAGCGAGAGAAACAGTAGGAGATTGAGTGACACTAAACGTGAGAATTTCTGCACGCGCGTACTCGATAATCTTTTCAAAATTATCTGTCTCACAAGCTTTTTCAAATTCAGTTTGAAAAGAGAAGGCACCGTTTTTTTGGTCGTGCATCTCTTTTAATTTAATATTCATGATTCTTTCTTTTTCAAGCTCGTGAAGCTCACGTGCTTTAAGAGAAGGAATTTCTGATTCGTGATATTCTTGCGCCGTCAAAAATGTCTTTCGTTGTTTTTTTAAAACGGCGATTTTTCCTCCGCGCTCTAGGAGGTAATCCATAAATGTCTCCAACTCCTTAGTGAGCGGGCGATTTCCATTTAAAAACATGCTGTATTTTTTATGAGTGGGATTAAAGATATAAAGTTGAAAAGGAAAAGTTCTTTTTCCTTTTAAGTGATCGCGCTCAATAATGAAAAAATCGTATTCTGTTTTCATTTTTATCAGCTCGCCTTATTACCTTTATTAAACAGACCAGAGAACATATTTAAAATTTTTTTCTTTTCTGTTTTGTTTTCTGTCTCTTCAGTTCCCTCTGGATCGCGAGATTGAACGGCTACTTTTCTCTGAATTGTATCGAGAAGAATTGTACGTGCCATTTCCAGCGTCACTTCGATCCCTTTTTCTTGTTTTGGGTTGAGACCGAAAGGGAAATAGACGAGAGCAACTCCCATGCGATCGACGCCGTCAAAATAAGGGAAGACGAGTTCAACTTTTTTATCTGTTAATTCATTTGCGGCCCATGAAGGAAGTTCTACATCTTCCCAATGAGTTCCTTCAGTCATTTGAGTAGGGATTTGACGGCAAATCCAGGTATTCATCGTCTTTGTGAAATAATCGGACATAATTGTTTCATTTTTCTTATGTTCGTCCCACCATCCATGCAGTTCATCTGTAATGCTAGGATCGCTGATTTGGGTAAAACTATCGAAAGCTTCGGTATGTTTTTTATCGCTTGGTTTATAGCTGTAGAAGACAGGATACGCCTTATAATGTGTAATCATTTCTTCTGCAATGGCCTTGTAGAACTCAAGTGGCTTTGTCTCTTTTTGATAGAGCATATTGACGATCTCAATACCGAAATCAAAACCTACAGGGTTGAGTTCAATAACTTTGAAGCTTGCTTCTTCATCGTCTTCGCCTTTTCTTTTTCCACTAGAACTATAAATTCCATCTTCTCCCGAATCTTCACCGCGAGAGATTGCTTCGAATTCTTCTTTTAGTTTGCGATAGTCGATAGTGATTTCACCGGCATCAACACGTTCTTGTTTTTTCGCTGTCTCGTCTTGTCTCTTAGGTCCTTTTTCAAGAGCGAGCTCAGTATTTTTCTTTTGCTCACCTAAGTTCCAGTCGTGTTCTTTATTTTTATTTTCACCACTGCGATAGAATGTATCGATCTTGTCGACTTTTCCTGTGTGAGAGTGATTGCGGCTCTTTTCCAGTTGGAGCTCCGAGAGATCCATCTTCTTTAATGAGAGAGCATCATCTTCTTTTTCCTTCTGAGCGCGATTGTTTTCTTTATCACCGTCAATCAATTTTAGATTCGTAGAGACTTCGCGTTCGCGATCTTCCTCTTCGTCTTGTTGCCCTTCGTTCTTTTTAGCGAAAGGATCGTCGCTACCGATTAAATCGAGATCAGTTTGAGCATCCCTGTCTTTATCATTGTCTTCATTTTCATAGATTTTCTTTTTTTCAAAGAGATCATCGGCAGCAGAGAGGGGAGCATCGTCATTTTTTTTGCGAGCTCTTTCAACATCTTCTTCCTCTTGAGCATTTTTCTTTGCATCTCGTTCGAATGTATCAATCGTGCGAATTTTTTTAGAAGCATCTTCACCGATATCACTCATCATCATGGTTTCGATGTGATCACTTGCTCCATCTTTACCGGACATATTTTCGTTGATTTCTTCTCTGAAACCTTTGCGCTTTGTCTCTTCTTCTTCCTCTTCATATTTTTTGCGCTTTTCTTTTTCGTCAGGAGGGAGAAGATCTAAATCAAAGGAAGGTTCTGATTCGGACATGAGATCGGTATTATCGTATTCTTTTTCTTCCGTAATACCTTCGTCCTCTTCCTCTTCAGGAAGATTCATGATTTTCCCTTTATAATGTCCGCCGAGGTCTTCTGTTTGTTCAGCTGCGCGCTTTTTAGCAGCTTCAAAGAGGGCCTCGAGTTCATCCATCTCTTTTTTCTTGGCAGCCTCTTCCTCTTCTTCAGTTAACTGAAGTTTCTTTTCAGGTTCGTCTGCCGCTTCAAGTTCTTCGTACTCTTTTGATTTTTTGAGAGAGTAATCGTCTTCTTCCTCATATATGTCTTGGCGTCTTTCTTTTTTCGCCGGATCGAGATCGAGAACCGTTTCTTCAACTTTTTTCTTTTTTAGATAGTCCTCCATGGCCTCTTCTTCGGCCACAGGTTTTCTTGCGTAGAGATCTTCACCATCGACAACTTCAAGCTGTTCGCCTTTTCTTTTTCCTCGATAATACATATCGATATCAGTGGTGTTTTCATCTTCGATTTTATGATTGCCATCATCGAGATCTATAGCAGTTTCATCTTTTTTGCGTTTTGATTTCCAGTGGGTCTCAATGGCCTCTTCTTGTATAGAGTTTTTGCCTTTGAGTGAACTACCGTAATCGATAGCGTTTTCTTCCTGCTCTTTTTTAAACTTTGCTCGTTCTTCTGCGAGATAGTTAACTGCTTCACCTTCTTCAGTTTGAATTTTTTCAGCGTTTATTTCGCCTTTAGCAGCTGCTTGGTTGTTATCGCCCATAGACTTCATGGCAAGTTCTTTTTCTTCAGCGCCAGTCGATGTTTTAATCGAACGCAGAAGAAGCTTTACTTTGTAGAGGAGAGTCTTTGGAGGAGAGTTTTCAAGAATCGATTCCGTTAGACCTATCTTCGTAAATTTAACGAGTGTCTTCGCTGGAATTTCTTTTGGAGTCAGAAGAATAACTTTTGTATGCGTTTTTGCAATAACAAATCTGTTTTCCTGCAGAAAGCTCGCACATTTTTTAGCGTTGGAAAAATAGATGAGACACTGACCAGTAGATCCCAGAAATTGAGAGAGCTCTTTTAAATCATCGATGATGGAAATTTCAATATTCTCATCAACAGCAATACCTTCCAGAACTTCATTCAATTTTTGAAGAGGTCCAGACATTGGCGGAACGATGACGAGTTGTTTTTTTGCTTCCATAATCTCTGCCGTCTTTTCGTCAAAAAATCTTATAGAGATGAGAGTTATCTTGATTATTTTTTAATAGAAGACAGAGGGCATACAGAGTGTTTTTGTCAGTTATAAATATTGAAAAATTTGATTTTTTTTCTAAAGCTTCGGAATTTTTTTCCGAATAATCATTCAACAAATGGCCGAGTCATGGTGACGAAGCTAATGACCAAATTTCTGTTGAGCATGATGCTCGTTGATTTTCAAGTGAGAATCAAAACCAAGGAGGGACGACCGAAATCTACAGGGAGGATCTCATGGGTTTACGTATCAACACGAACGTTACGTCTTTAGCAGCTCAACGTACGCTACAGGCTAACAACACAGAACAAGCTTCAACTCTAGGGAAGCTGTCTTCAGGGACAAGAATCGTAAAGGCCGCAGACGACGCTGCTGGTTTAGCGATCTCGGAAAAATTAAGAGCACAAATCAGAGGTGTCAATCAAGCGGAAAGAAACGCGAATGATGGTATCTCA
>CBIHNP010000006.1:0-285641 GCA_966211875.1 uncultured Bacteriovoracaceae bacterium | reverse complement strand
AGGCGCGATTCTGTAAATGTCTGCATCGAAGCCGGAAAATCTTTTTCTTTGTGCCGAGGCTGATCCTTCAAATTCCACCGGATAATTAAAAACGTAAGGCTCTGTATAAGAAATTTTTTCTAAATGCTCGAGGAGATGTTTATTTTCATTTTCTCTTCCTAGATCAAAGCCATCGAGATTCGTGCGCAAGTTCGCCTGGGTTTTAAGAGAAAGCGAGCGGTTCATCCCCATCAAGTTCCCCCACGTAATTCCGGCAGAAACTTTATAACCTAAATCTGTTCTGTATCCAGGTGCGATCTCCCACTGTCCGAAATCTTTTTCTTTCACTTGAATGATTAGATTTGTTTTCGCACAAGTTTTTTCATCGCCCTCATAGATCATATAAGGAGAGATTTTAAGAGATGAAAAAAGTCCAAGGTTGGAAAGTTTTTGGCGGAAGTTTTCCAATTTCGCCGGCGTGATCATTTCTCCCTTTGAAAGGTTGATCTCGCGAGTGATCACTTCGGTTTTTGTTTTCACATTTCCGTTGATGATCGGTTCGTTGAAACATATTTGTCTGTCGAGAACGATATCCGGGCGAAGATCTGCGCCCATATAAGACTTATCATAAACGAGCAAACTGTCTCCGTTTAAGTTAGAAATACTTGCGAAATAATAACCTTGCGATTGAAAATGTTGAATGATCGTTTTTAAATCGTTTTCCAAATCTACAACATTGAGAGGTGTTCCTTCTTTGTTTATCAAAAGCGCTTTAACAATTTTTTGTGTCTCAGGATCGATGCGATTGAGAGAAATGTTTTTCAATATGACCTGTTGCTTTTCAGAAATACCGTATTCAATTGACAGTGACTCATCTTCATCGCTTGTCACAACTCTCGGTTTAGAAACTTCTGCAAACACAAATCCATGTGCCAAATATTCTTTCTTAATAATGTTGGTAAAATTCTCAAAGAATGCTTTGTCATAATATCCGGCCAGGGCCAATGATGATCCCATCTTCTTAAAAAGATGTTCGAGGTCTTCTCCTTTAAAGATTATGTTTCCGCGATAAATGATGTTGCTGACTTTTAATTTTTCCCCTTCTTCGATTTCAAAGAAGAATGTTTTTACAGTGATACCTTCAAGATCTTTACCTATGTTTTCATAACTTTTAACTACACTGTTATAAAAACCAGCCGTCTCATAAGTTTCGCTGATAAAATTCGCTAAACCATTGCGATCTAATTTTCCGAAATCGTTTTTAATTTTATCGACGAGTTTGCTTCTCAATTCCTGATGCGAGAAAATTTTATTTCCCAGAAATTGAAAGTTTGTTCTTTCTTTCGCTTCAATGGAAACTTTTACGATAATATTTGTTTCCGTTCCTTCTAATTCTGTTTTTATCGAAGAAGAAAAATAACCGCTCGTGAAAAGCTCTCTGCTGATCTGGTCTACTTTTAATTTGAAAGCGAGAACATCCCATTGCTTTCCTAAAAGATCATCGAAGTATGAATTGAAACGTTTTTTGAGTTCTGGAGTCGTTCTCCAGTCGATGCTTTTAAGCTTGGCATTTCTCGCCGGAGAGATTTCTGCATACGCCATTCCCGAGTATGACGTGATACTCATAAGAAGAACAATGAATAAGGCGAACAATGCTTTAATCAAAACGATCCTCTAAACTTTAAGTCGGCACCAATCGAATTCGGCGTGTTCGCGTTTTCTTCTTCGGCCGGCTTCACCTCGTAAACTCCTTCAATCGAAAATGTTTTATTGATATTGAAGTTTACGTTCATTTCCTGTGTCTGCTCTATTGATCCGCCGAGTGTACTAGAAACGGAGACATCCACAACTTTGTTGATCTGCTTTTTAAGTTTAATTTTAGTACCAGATTTCAAACGACTGGTCCCACTTTCGTTGACAGCTGACTTACCACTGACCAATGAAGTCTCATCTTCTTTGAACTCAGGAAGAACGCTCAAATTTAGTCCCAATGTAGAATTTAAATCTTCATTAATCTTCAACTGATCCACTAATAGTGTGGCAATACTCACGTTCGTTACAGAGTTACGCTCTTTCGCTTCAAGATTTTTCGACATGTCAGACGTTACACCAATAGTAAGAAGTGACACTAGATCTTCTTGGGCAAGAGCAGGTTCTGACGAAAGAGAAATTTGCGTGTTTTCAATCGTTCCAGAAATATCAAGTTTAACATCATAATCATTGATTTTAGCGAGTCCGACAAATTTTAAATCAGAGTTTCTCGTTTTTCCTCTGTCGCGAATTTCTGCGTATCCCTGGTTAAGAAGAAAGTCGTGGCCTTTGAATTTAAACTTACTCACTGTCGGAAGAACTTCTAAGCGCGCGTTCACTTCCGGAGAGAGAACATCGCCAGTCAACTGTCCATTAACCTTAGCGTAGACTTCCGCTAAATTATTTTTCATCACGAGTTGGTTAACTGTATCAACTGAAACATTGAGATTGAGGTAGCCCTTTTTCAAAGCACTGCTATTTTGGGGCAGATACTTTTTAAAGGCATCGAGATTTACTTTATTATCTTTTGTGAAGTCACTCGGATCATCCAAGAACTCGCCATGAAGTAATGTCACTTTTCCATTCAACTTATAAGGAAACTCTGTTCCCGTAATTGTTCCAGAACTACTCGCTAGAATATTTGATCTTTTAAAGAGAGGAATTGTTGAACGTTCAATTTTATAATCGATATTTGCTTCCGGATAAATATCGTCAAAAAGAAGTGTTCCGCTGATCTTTAAATCCCCTTCTCCATATTTTCCATTCAGGCGAGAAATTTCAAAAACATCTCCACGTTTGGCCACATTAAATTCCAGATCAGTAATGGCACCAGGAAGATTTTTAATCTTAAATGAATTTTTTGTTCCCTTAAGTTCAAACTTCGTCATAGTTACTTTTTTATCGACAACAAGTTGAGTAACACCTTTCATCGTCCCTACGGCTTTATCGATTGATCCTGTCACTAGTTCAAGAAGACCTGTTTTAATCGAAAAGTTTTGATCAAAAACAATTCCGCCGTTTCCAAGATTGTGTGCTTTACTCACAAAGAAATCTTCTCCGTCTACAAAACGCAAATCCCAATTTTTAACAACGCTTTCATCGATCGCTACTGAATTGTGTTTTGGATCGACATGTACATTCATATCTCCTTTTTTGAGATTGAATTGCAGGATATCCATGAAGAATTTTTTTACGACCATCGTATCCAGATTGAATTGAGAGTTGAGTTGCGCTTTGATTTTTCCGTTGATTGTTTTTTCAGACATGTTATGTCCGGCGACAACTCCCAGAAGTTCACGCATGTCATTCGTTTCAATAATCGATTTCAACGAAACCTGACGTGTTTTAAAATTGATAAGCGAATCGACTTTTACTTTTCCAGAAAGCAGGTTGGCATTGATCACAACATCATCTGCATTCAGATAAAAGATCGCATTTGATGGCGAAGCTGGAATATTTTCAATAAATGGATTGTTGAGTTTTGTTTTAAAACGCGAAGAAAAGTTTTCTTTTGTTCCGTTACCATCGAAATCAACAACGAGGTCACCATCGTATTCCATGTTCAGTTTGCGATAAAAATTAAAGTCACTCAGACGCATCCCCTGCAGTCCACCTTCAAGCTCTGTATAGTTGTTTGAAAGGTTGACTGTCACGTTGGCGTTGATTTCTCCGCGCGATTTTTTAATTTTTATGTCTTTGAATGACAACAAACTATTTTGTAAATTGAAGTTCAGGTTAATTTGCTCAGCTTCTTCACCGGAAACTTTAAGATCTGTTCCTTTGATTGATCCATCAACTTTTAAGTTCTCAATCGCATAACCACCATAGACGTGGTATTGCGCAGAGAAGTTAAATTCTGGGACAACCGGCAATTTAATATTTTTGAAAACAAGATAATACATTTTTTGAGCATCAGTGAAATTTGTGTTCTTCACATCGATGTTTATATCCATTTCAGATTTATCACCAAAATTTAAAACACCATCCGCACTAAACGTCGATTGATTGTATTGGCCACTCAGCTGATGAATGCGTATGCCTAAATCTTTCAGTCCCAATGTAAATTCCGATTTAACTTTTCCAAAATTTAAATCGACGATGCTGAAATTGTTCCAGTCAACGATAAAATCAAATTTTACGTTATCCATCGGCCCGTAAATTTCCGCACTCACCGGCCCAGAGCCAGTAATAGCAAGACCTGCGACTGGACCGAAGGCCTTCATATCGATTTTTGAATCTTTGATTGAAATGTTGAGATCTTTGCCAGAGAGTTCTCCGTTGGCCACAAGTTTAGAATTGTTCATCGTGATCTTTGCATTGATTCCCAACTTATAATTTTCATCTAAATCCAAAGTTGTTCCTTCAAGAAAGAATCCTGGATTTTGAAGTATTGGCTTCTTTGATGTTGAAAGAAGTTTAAAATCTTTCACCTGCATTTTATCGCGAATATCGAAATAAACTTTTTTACCATCCCAGATAATATCGACTTTGCCGGTTAAATAACCTTTGACCGGTTCAAGAGAATGGCGAATGGCATAGAGAAAAGTATTTGTGAAAGCATCTTTCATCGAAAGAGAAAGTTTGCCGCGAAGAAGAGAAGATTTTTTTACGTCAAAAAATGGTTGAGCCTTGAGCAACTGGTATTCTTCTTTGTCATTTGTTCCAATAAATTTTTCTAAAACAACTAAGCTTTTTTTCTTTTTTACAGTCACGTGAGCTTTTTGTAATCCGATCCACTCACTCTTAAAATTAAAGACATCTAAGTTAACAGTCGCATCTGGATCAAAAACATTTCCATTGCTTTCTACTTTCCCTTTAACGTTACCGGCAATCGCTTCAAATTCTTTTGGCAATTTAGAAAAATATTTAAGTGTCGATTTCAAATCCAGATCAAAATTTGCTTCACCTGTACTTTGAATCGAATTGAGAGCATTAAATAAATTCACAGCAACATTAATTTTATTGCTTCCTTTTTTCGCTTGCAGATTTTCAAGCTTCCAAAGGTTTTTCGTAAGCGTTGCAAGAACTTCAACGCTGTCGATATCAATTATTGGAACATCTTTTGTTTTTGGATCGATATGAACATCACTCGCTGAAACTTTCAAACGAACTTCTTTTTTATGAGGAGAAAAAGAAAGCGTGCTGGCCGTGAAACGATTTTCATCGATGCCCACTTTGATGTTCTCAAGACGAACAATGTTCAAATGCAGAGGACTTTTCTGGTAGATCTCAGAATATTTCTCGTAGATTTTTTTGAAACTAATATCTTTCCAATTAATATCCGGAGAATTTGTATCGTAAGTTTTAACTTTGAGAGAACCGTTTTTCAAAATAAGGTCATCAACTTCCAGATTACTCGCAAAGAAGCTTGAATAGGTAAAAGACACGCTCAGCTCTTCCAGAGTCAGATCGACATCAGCTGACGTCGGATCATTTTTTTCAATGTGAACATTTTTGAAAATGGTTGAAGGTGGAAACATGTTGAAATCCACACCTGTAAATGAAAGTTTTGCTCCAATTTTTTTAGTGAGAATTTCAGAAACACGTTGAGAAGCTTTATCTGAAAATTTGCGCGAGTGAATAAAGCGCCAAGCCCCATAAATGGTCAGCATGCAGAAAGCAAAGAATATAATTAAAATTTTATTTAATCGTCTCAATTGCCTTTAACCTTTCACTAACCAAGCGGTAGTGAGGATTGTGCTTTTTTATTTCCAAATAAAGTGCTTTTGCCATTTTTATTTTTTTTAGTTTTAAACTCGCCTCTGCTTTCAAATACAGAAAAGCTAGTCTTTCTTCTTCATACAAAGGTTCTTTTTGTAAAACTTCATCAACCAAATCGATCGTTTTAAAATAGTCGCCTTTGTTGTTGAGGGCCTGTGCCCACACATAGTAAATACTCGCTTTTTGTTTTACATCGTCAAATATTTTTACAAGTTGTTCACACAAGTTGAGTACAACTTGTTCCATTCCTAACAATTCAAAGGCCACGACCATGTCCTGGCCTTTACTTTTTAAATCTTCCGCAGGAATGAATTTGAGAGAGTTCAAAACTCTTCTCTGTTCTTCATCTGTCGGTTCAATATTTCCAGAGAGCAATTCCATTGCTAACTGATCGTAGTCCATGTGCAGATTTTCTTTTTTCTGCTCCGGCATTGGAGAAGCATTTAGTTCAATATTTTTTATTCGCACTTTTTTAGCCGATAAAAAATTCATGAATTTTTTCTGAGCTGCAACTTTATTCAATTCGTGCGTTTTCTCCAAAAGAGAAAGAAAAATTTCTTTGTCGTAATGATTCGTTAAAATATATTCATAACAAAACTTCCATTGTTCTGCAGTCCATTCGCTCTCGAGTAAAAGATACTGTTTTAAAAATTCCGAAAATTCTTTCCAATGTTCCGGATGATCTTCCATGAGATCGATATAAGTAAAATGGTTTTTTGTTAAATTATTCTTTTTCCCTAGGAGAATCTCTCGTTGAATAAGAAATTCCTCTGTATTTTTTTTAAATATTCCTGCATCGTGAAGTGATTGAATAAATATTTTTATCTGCGGAATTCTCTTAAACGAAATTAAATATTGTAATGATTTTTTTGCGTAAAGATTCGCGAGATTTAATTTTCCAATTTTGAGTGCAACTTTCCACAACGATAAATACAATTGCGAAAAATTTTGATCGCGATAATGTTCATCGATTGATTCAAATCGATCCAAAAGAATTCTTGAGTCTTCATCACTCTCCAAAATTGGAATCATTCTTTCTATTTCAGAAAGAGTGGATGACCACTTAATTTTCTCGCTCATCGCTCTCCGTGAAGTTAGCTTAAGTTATTGAGATTATTTTTATTTTAACTGATTTTAGGAAGAAGATTGAGGGGTGAATATTGCCTCTTAAAAATGTCTGAGGAATTGATTCGGATAAAAAAAGGCCCCAAAAAATGGGGCCTTTAAAAAGTAAATTTTGAAGCTACTATTTTTTATCAGCAGTAGCGCGTTCGATATACTCACCAGTACGAGTATCGATCTTAAGAAGCTCACCTTCTTTAATGAAAAGTGGAACTTTAACTTGAAGACCTGTTTCCATAACAGCTTTCTTTGTTGCACCTGAAGCAGTGTCCCCTTTTAATCCTGGATCTGTTTCAGCAACTTTGATGAAGATGAAGTGAGGGTGTTCAATCGAGATTGGGCGACCTTTATAGTAAAGAACTACTACTTTTGAGCCTTCCATTAGATAGTATTTATCATCGCCAACTTGTTCATTAGTTAAGTGAATAGTTTCAAAGTTTGATTGGTCAAGAAAGTTGAATCCGTCTTGATCTGAGTATGTGTATTCCATTTCTTTTTCATCAAGATCTGGAGCAGTAACGTTAGTTGATACACCAGACTTCCAAGTTCTCTCGATTACTTGTCCAGTTTCAAGATTTTTAATTCTTGCTGTAACAAAAGCAGAACCTTTACCTGGGTTTGTGAAATCAGATTTCAAAACGACGTAAGGTTTCCCTTCAACTTCAATTTTTAATCCTTTTTTGATGTCGGTTGTATCGTACATATCCTTTCCTTGTTAAATGTCTTTTTCTTTTATTACAAAAGCTGAGACTGAATGGCCATTAAATAAGCATGTTTGCCGAGGCCTTCCATTATGATTGCTGATGCTTTTGCAGTCAACTTTGTTTGGCGAAACTCCTCTCTGCGGTGAGTATTTGAAAGATGAACTTCGATCACTGGAATTTTCACCATGTGAAGAGCGTCAAGAATCGCCACACTCGTATGAGAATAAGCGCCGGGATTGATAACTAAAGCACTGAAATCTTGCTTGATCGATTGCTGAATACGAGTCACGATCTCGCCTTCGATATTGGATTGAAACCAAGCACACTCACAATTTTTATTTGCGAGTTCTTTTTCCGTATACTCCATAATTTCTTGTAGAGTGAGGCTGCCGTAAATTTCCGGCTCTCTCGTTCCAAGCATATTCAGGTTCGGCCCATTGATGATGAGAAATTTTTTTGCTGTAGTCATAAACTAGAAACTATCAAACACGGCCTTGATAATCCAGTGCTCTTTTTTGAATTTTCTTTAGGAAGAGAGTGAGTTTTTCTTCGATTTGACGAGCGACTTCAACTTTTGAGTGATCTTCCTCAACTTCGATCGGTCCAAGTTTTTCATCAATCAAACTCATCAAGTGGCGACGGCCATCTTCTTCGGTTACATCATCGAGTTCCGAGAGGTCAACCAAATGAACAGGGGCATGTGCTCGTTCAACTTCTGGTTCGTGTTCAATAACTTGTTCTGCAAATAGATCTTCTGCGATGTAAGGAGCTGGATATGGTTCAAGTGGTTTCGCTGTAGATTTTATTTCTTCGAAATTTTCTAAAGGTTGAGCGAGAGCTTGAATCTCTTTAATTTTTTTAATTGTTTTTTGATCATTTGGATTGAGGATTAGAATTTTTTCTAAAACCTCCAACGCTTTTTCGATATGACCTTGACCGCAATAGAGATCAACGAGAGTGTGAGTCACTAGCGGAGTGCTTTCTTCTTCATGGGCAATTGCCGTTGGTTCTTCGTCAATTTCATTATCGTTGTCGAGATCCAGATGGACTTGATAGGCTCTCGAGTCTTCAACTTTTGGTTGAACTGGTGTTGGTTTTTGTTCTTCTTCTATGGGCGTCTGAGCGGCGTGTGTTTTAACTGATGACTGAATTTGTGAAGTTGCTATTGGTTCGTGAACCTGATCACTCTTTTTCACGTTCCATTGATCGTAATTCGGTTTAACAGAAACAGATTGAACCGCCGTTTTGTTTTCTGTTTTTGCTTTTGTTTCATGACTTAAATCAATCGTCATCCAATCATCAAAATCATTGCTGTCACTTTTCTCCGGAGAAATTTTATCGAGATCAAAAAATTCTGGAGAAGAAACTTTTTCAGAAGTCAGTTCTGATTCTGGAATGATAATGGGTTTATGAGCTGGACGATAACGTTCTTCAATTTCTCTTTCTAATTTTGTTACCAGTTCTGCAACTTCTTTATCGCGGGGGTTGATGAAAAGAAGATACTTGAAAGTTTCAAGTGCCTCTTCTTGTTTTCCCAACTCGATACAAGTGTCAGCAAATAATTTTTGCAAACGAAGATTGTCACGGTTAGCTTCAATCAAAGGACGGAGTGTTGTATAAGCGAGATTGAATTGTCTGAGATCGAAATAACAGAAAGCTAATCCCAAATAACCCATGACATAACCTGGGTTATAACGAATTCCTTGAGAGAGAATTTCCATCGCCTTATCTGTCATGCCCAACTTTCTATACGATTCCGCAAGCGGAGCAAAAACTCTCGAACGCGGATTTTTTTCAAAGTCACTTTGGTACTTTAAAAAAAGTGGAGAAAGAAGTTGAAGTTTATCCTTACTCATTAAAATTTAGCCTCTATCAACTAAGCCAGCTTCTTCTTGGTTGATAACTCTCGGAGTGAGGAAGATGATGAGTTCTTTCTTTTGCGTAACCGGATTGTATTTTGTCCTAAACAACCATCCAACCAGAGGAACGTCTTTTAAAAAGGGCACGCCTGAATGGTTTTCTGTGTGTTGATAAGAGTAGATACCACCGATAACAACAGTGGCTCCGTTATCAACAAGAACTTCTGTTTTAATCTGTCTTTTTGTTAAATCGGCAGGAACAGATGCAGAAGCCTGAACACCCAATGAGTCTTTTTTCACGCTCACACTCATTGAAATTGTTCCTTCGTTTGTAATTTTCGGAGTGACAAGCAATTCTAGGTTAGAATCTTGCGATTTCCAATCATCGGTAGTTGTAGTTCCACCACTGCTCGATGATGCTGTAGATACCTTATAATAAGTTGTTTCCGTCTGAGCGATAGTTGCTTCAACGTTATTTTTAGTAATGACTTTTGGGCTAGAAATAATCTTACCTTTCGACTCACTTTCCATTAGCTTCAATTGAAAATCTAAATTAACAAGTTTATTTAAACGACCAATTGTTACGCCAAAAATTGAACGTCCCGCATCTGGTCCTGAACTAAAAGAAAAAGTACCAGCATTTGTTCCCGTTGTTGGGCTATTAAGTGAAGCGCTAAACGGATCGTAACCAAAATTTAAACCTTGATCTAAACCAATCTCTTTACTATAGCGTTCTGTTACCTCAACAATTTTTGATTCAATTAAAACTTGTGGCGTTTGTGTATCTAAAAGTTCAACGATTTTTTTCATTCTTTCAAGAACTTCAGCTGTATCTTTAACGATAATAGAGTTTGTTCTAGAATCGATACTGATTCTTCCTCTCTTGATGACGTTTGGATTTCCAGTGTTTGAACTTGATGTCGAAACTTGCCCGCTGGAAGTGCTTGTCTGTGACGTTGCTAATTCTGAAGAATATTCAGAAAGAATCGCTTTTAAATCGTCGATTTTCGCAAAACTGATAGGAAAAACTTTTGTAAGAAGTGGTTCTTGTTCAACCATGGCATCTTTAGCTCTCTTTTCGTTTTCGCGCTCTTTTGTTGCAGCTTCAAGTGAAGTAACTAAAAGAATAATTCCGTTTTTCTTTGCATACAGTCTATTCATTTCCAGAACTGTATCTAGTGCTTGATCCCAAGGAACATCATTTAAGTTTAATGAAATTGGTTCCAGTTTTTTCACTTCTTCCGTTGTGATGATGTTGAATCCTGATGTTTCTGCAATCATCTTCAAAATTTCATCCGGCTTCACACTTTTCAAATTCATTGTTACTTTTCTACCAATGTATTTTTTACGTCCGGCCATTAAAACGTTTTCGAGAATATCTTCTACTGAATCTGATTTAGGAATATTTAATCTGGCAGCGAGAGAAGAGGGCACTTCTCCAACTTTCTCTTTATATGTTTGATTCTCTTCTACTTTTTTTTGCGAAAAAACACCGTAACGATTTTCAATTTGCAGAATAACTCTATTTGGTTTTCTCACAAGAACTGAACGAACGTTGTCTCTTAATTGAATTGCAACTCTAATATCTTTTTCTGTTTTCGGCTTTTTATAAGCTTTCACGAAAACGACACCACCAGAAAATTCTGAAGTATCAAACGCACGCATTACACGATCAGTAGCTGTTACATCTGCAAGATCGACAATGATCTGTTTATCTTCTTTTACCTGAAATTTATTTGCCTGAATTTCATTGGAATCAAATAGAAATTCCAATTCACTGATTTCACCTTTCTGAGTGAAATTTATGGCCTTCATCTCTGATGCAAAAGCAGAGGAGATAAAAATAAAAGCTATAATGCTGAGAAAAAATCCTTTTTTCATGCAACTATCCCTAAGTCATCATGTTTTTCTTCCTAAATAATGAGGACTTAATAAAATTATACCAAGCATTTAAAAAAATAGTTGATTTTTTTTAAAGAAAAATAGCCGAGTGAATTACTCATTAGAAAGAGGAATCACTGTTTCCAGATATTCATCTTGATCATAAACATTGCGGATTTTTTCAACGAGAACAACACCACCAGGAAGAATTGCTTTTACTTCGGCTCCGTTTGGACCGATCTTCATTCCTTCCTTTATATAGTAAACTTCTGGACTAAGGGCTTTTCCATCTGACAATTTGGCCATTGCTCTTCTTTCTTTACCAATCATGACACCGACAATTCTGATGCTTTCAACTGGTTTGTTTTCAATCGTGTCTGTTTGATTTGAATAAGAACCAATATCGTGAAGTTTTGCTGTTTGCCCTTTTTTCTTATTAATTCTTCTCTTGAACGGATCTCTTAAATCCAAAGGATTTTTTACATATGTCTTACTCTTAAATAAATTGTAAGCTGTTCCTGATTCATCCTGGGCATAACCAGAAACACTAAGAATACATAGTAGAAAAAAGATTTTTTTCAACATTATTCTTCTCCCCCATTTTTCTTAGCCGGGCGTGGAGTGCGAGGTTTTTTAACACCAACTGCAGCAGCCTCTCCTTCTTTAAATTCTTTTTCAATTTTATCAATACCGCGATCTTCTTTGAATCCAGGATTGAACTTATAAGCTTCAAGAGTAAACTCACCATCAATCAACTGGAATTTACTTCTTTGGGGTTGATCTAATTTCTTAAAAAACAATTCTGAAACATTCAAAATTCTTTTGTTCTCAGAAATTTTCTCAAACATAATGAGAAATTGAAGATAAGTTGCTTTCGCTTTAAATTTATATTTTCTTGCAATATAAAAACCTCGATCCTCTTCTCTTTCTGGCATGATACTAACTTCTTTAATATTTACGTCTTCTGCCATTCTACGGAGCAAACTAATGTTCTCTGTATCTGAAACTTCACTAGGTAAGAGCTGTTGAGTTTTTTCGATTTCTAGAGCAACACGTTCAATTCTGGATTTAGCTTCATCGATGTCTCTATAGAAAGTTGAAATTTCTTTTTTAGTTTTACGAGCTTTCTTTAAACTTTCTTGTTGAACTTCTTGTTGGTTTTTTAAATTAGTAATTCTTTCGTCTACGTCTTTATAATACATACCTATATTAAAAAGCGCATAGCCTATGATAAACCAATGAATATTTTTTAAGAGCTTTTCCATTGTTTACCTAGATCTCATATCATAATTCTTAACTTTTCCCTTGAGCTCAAACACTTCGTAGCTTGTCAGAACACCATCAAGAGTTTCTTTTTTATTTTCTTGTTTTAAAGGAGTAATTGTATTACCAAAAAATGGGGAGTCATTGATGATTGTTATAAACTCACCAATACTTCGAGAGTTATATGCTCCTCCATAGATATGTATGTCCTTATTATCGTCGATTTTTAATTGATCAAACCAAAGATCTTCAGGAATACTTCTCGCAATTTTTTCCAAAACCTTTTTAGGGTTTGTACGGATTTTTAAAATCTCATCTACCTGAGCAGAACGAGCTTTAAGCTTTTCAACTTGTTTGTTGTAAGCTTCAAGTTGCATTTTAATATTGGTATTTTTACCGATCTCTTTTGTGATTTTATCGTTATCTCTAGTAACCTTAGCCAATTCTTCTTCTTCGGTTTTTACTTGATCTTCAAAATGACTGCGCACAAAGATTTCTGGTACGTAAAAAATAAAAGCTGCCACCGCAAGCATTTTGAAATTGAGGTTGTTGAGATCTACACCAATAACGGTGGGCAGTCGTAGCGGTTCTTTTTTCTCGAGGAGGTTTAACTCAATCATTTCGCTAAGCTCCTCATAGCTAATCCAATCGCACAAACTCCTTTATAGGCAATATCATCAATGATCTGTTCATCGATATTATTCTTATTGTAAGTCATTGCTGAGAATGGATTGAGGATTTGCACTTCCGTTTCCAAAAGCTCTTGAAGGGCTTCTGTGAAACCTGGAATTAAAGCTCCTCCTCCCGTGAGAATACATGCATCGAAAGATTCTTCCGAAGTTGAGCTTACCCAAAAATCAATTGTCTTTTTTAATTCACTGAAAAATGTATCTAAAACTTGATTGATAATTTCGACGATTTCTTCTGGAATATTTCCATTACCATCGCCATGAATCTTCAAGCTTTCGGCTTCCGTGTAATTTACACCCATCTGACGTTGAATTTCTTCAGTGATTGTTAAACCACCAATATTAATTTCTTTGAAGAAAACAAGAACGCCATTCTTGTAAATCATGAAGTGAGTTTTTTGTGCTCCCAGATCCATAAGTATCCATGTTTTTCCTCTCGTCGTTCCTTGTTGGCTCATGACCAGATCAAAAACATTAATAGTTGCTGAAGCCGTTAAGTCTACAATCTTAACTTTAAGAGATGTACGCTCAATGACTTCTTTAAAAGAATTTACAATACTTTTTTTAGCGGCACCGATGATAACATCAACACCACCACCTTGATTTTCTCCAATTACACTAAAAGAAATATTTCCTTCATCAATTGGAAAAGGAAGATACTGTTCAGCTTCCCATGTTACTTGATCTTCAATTTCTTCAGGAGTTCCACCGGCAAGCTGCAATCTTTTGATAAGCGTGTTTGGGCCGGCTAAGCCGATACATGCAAATTTATTACTTGAATGAAGTTCCTTCAGTCCTTGTTGAAGGGCTTTGAGAATCTCATCTTCTTTTTGAATTTCATCTTCAATGATTGTTCCTTCGGGCAAGGCCACCGAAGAATAGCGCAAGATTTTGTATGAACCATCTGCTTGTTTTGCAACTTCGGCCATTTTGATCGCACTTAAACCAATATCGATTCCAATAATGCCCTTAGGACCTACATAAAACAGGTCGCCAACTTTATCCTTAATGGAATCAACAATATTTTTAGAACTCAAAATTACGCCTTATTCAGAAATTATTCTTTATTAAATTATACCTTCAATAAATAAATCTGTTCAAGGAATATATCTTAGAAGGTGTGAGAACCAGCCTTCAGCGAAGATTTGCAGACTCGCGACGATGAGAATGAAAGGACCAAACGGAATCGGATTCTCTCTTTTTATTATTTTGGCGCCCATGAGAATAATTCCGACAAGTGCTCCGAGAAAACAACTCAGAAAAATATTCTGCATAATTCCTATAGGACCAAGATAGAGGCCAAGAGCTCCAAAAAGCTTGATATCTCCTCCTCCTAAACCAATTTGTCCCTTCAACAAGTAAAAAATCCAGCTTACTAGAAGAGGAAAACCGAGCCCAATCGCTCCTCC
This sequence comes from uncultured Bacteriovoracaceae bacterium, assembly GCA_966211875.1. Lineage (GTDB taxonomy): Bacteria > Bdellovibrionota > Bacteriovoracia > Bacteriovoracales > Bacteriovoracaceae > Bacteriovorax. The sequence goes on along the minus strand of CBIHNP010000006.1, from coordinate 270,984 downwards.
AATCAACCAATGACTCCATGGATGAATCAAAAAGCTCACGACAAAAAAGAGTAATGCCAGGTAGATATTGACTGCATCAGGGAGAATCTGATGTTTTAGATCAACTATAAAATGGACTAAAAATGAACTGAAAACGCTTAGGAAAAAGAAAAAATTGAAAAGATCAGATGGATTTAATGAGTGGGGAGCAATTAAAAAAGCAAATCCGGCAGTCACTAATTCAACAACTGGATAAAGAATTGAGATCTTCGTTTTGCAATTTGAGCAACGGCCTCTTAAAAAAAGATAACTAACGACAGGGATATTTTCATACCAAGCGATAATATGACCACATTTCGGACAAGAAGAACGAGGAAACGCAATATTTTTCCCAATGGGAATTCGATAGATAAGAGCATTTAAAAAGCTTCCGATCATCAAACCAAAGATAGTAGCAAAAACGATGAGAATATTTTCCAAAGTTAATCCAAGTTCTTATTTTTGAAAATTTGAACAACAAAAATCAGAAGAGCTGCCGTATAAAGCATAAAATAAGTTAAAACATTCCATAAATATTGTGAGGAAATATTTTGTTGATACAAAACAAAATCTTTTAAGTTCAACTTGTAAAGATTCGGTAAAAGCACATTTCCAATTTTCATTGATGTATTAAAAAATGGGTTCATTTTCGTGAACAAAATCTTCGATGTTTCATTTAATGAATGTCCAATAACAACTAAAACAATTGTATAAATTACTGACATTGCAGTATTCGTAATGAGAGAAAAAAGAACTGTCATAAGCAAAACTAAAATAGCTTCGAGGAACGAAAAAAAACAAGACCATATCATCAGCTCTTGAAATTTTCCTTCTAGAAAAATAAAAACACCGATCGATAACAGCGAAAGTATGACAGTATTAATCAACAGAACCGAAGACAAGCCAATAATTTTTCCCGCAAGAAATGACACGCGAGAAATCGGTTTTGAAAGAATCATATAAAGCGTTCTTTGTTCAACTTCTTTAGTAAGAAGAGTAGAACCGATAAAGATGGCCATTCCCATATTTGATAAAGCCATTATTCCAAAACCAAAATCCAAAGCAACTTTCGCCGGAGCTCCATAGGCAAATTCTGAAGCCACATAAGTAATTAAGAGCAACCCCAGAGCCAAAAACAAAATGCTTATCATGACTTTGCTTCGGTAAACTTCGATGAATGTATATTTCGAAACTGTTAACACATTTTTCATATTTTTATCTTATAAATAATTTCTTCAAGTGTTGGTTTATCTTTTTCGATTCCGACTATATTAAAGTTTTTTTCAATAAGCTTTGAAAGAATCGCTTGTTTTTCGTTTTCATTTGCTTGAATAATTTCTAAATTACCCTGGTCTACATATTTAATTTGATAAGATTCATTTGAATTTTCTAAGATTAATTGATCAATACTTCCTTCATAGATCAATTTTCCTTTTTCAATAAAAATAACTTTATTACAAATCTCTTCCACATCAGGCACAATGTGACTGCTAAAAAAAATCGTAGTCCCTTCACGATTCAAATCGTGCAAAATGTTTTTGAAGTCTCTTCTTCCCAAAGGATCCAAACCAGAAAGAGGCTCGTCGAGAATAAGAACTTTTGGAAGATGGATAAGTGAGCTAATAAAACCTAAGCGCTGTTGCATCCCTTTTGAATAACCATGAATCCTGCGATCTAAGGCATAGGCGATTTGCATTCTTTCTGCCCATGAATTAATGCGCTTATTTAGCTCTGTTCGTTCAATTCCATTTAAACTACCGGTATATTCTAAAAATTCACGGCCAGTGAGATGCTGATAAAGATAAGCCTTCTCCGGCAAATAACCAATCGACGAACGGATTTGATCTGGTGTTTCTCCCATCGTTTTCGAAAAAATAACTTCACCTTTATTTTGTCTTGAAAAATCCATGAGAATTTTTATGAGTGTTGTTTTCCCTGCTCCATTTGCGCCGAGAAATCCAACCAGCTCTCCTTCGTTAATTGAAAACGAAACGTCATCAAGAGCTTTAAATTCTTTTTCCCAAAAATTGTATTTGAATGATTTGGAGATGTTTTTAAATTGAATCATAAGAAATATTCTAAGCTCTAAATCTAATTTATCAAACTATTAAAACTTCCTAATATGAATAACGTTAAAATAACTTAGCCCTCTGCTTTTTTTAAAAAGGAGTCGTTTTCCAAGCCCAACTGTAATTCCTATGCCGTAAAAAAAATGTCCCGCCAGGAAAACAAGCAAACACAATGGATACCATTTTTTTCGAGCTCTGCTTGTCGTAATTACTGTCACTATAAAACTTAAGTAAACTATAAAAGGGATGAAAATACCTTTCACTGGATAAAGCAATAGTAATAATAAAATATAAAATGAGAAAAGAATTGGTAGCAAAAAAATCAATTCGCTACTTGCAAAAAGAAGGTGCTTTGCTCGGCCTTTTCCATAAGAAAAAATTTGATAGATAAACTTTTTAAAATTCTCTCTTGGATAACGATAGATTTTAGCTTCAGGAGAATAAAGAACTTGAGCTTCTTTATCGCGATTGAGAAATTCATTTTCTTCTCCAGGATGGAGTTCTTTATTAAAACCACCTGTTCTAATAAAGTATTCCCGCTGAATAAGAATATTAGAAAGGATTAATTCCTTTTCGTTAGTAAATCTTATTTTTCCTAACGGATTATATCTGCTTTTAAAAGGCCCTATTCCAAAAGTAGATGAAAAAAATATTTTCTGAGCTTCATGAAACCCTAAACCATCTGTTTTTAACAGGGAAGGACCTCCAAAAATTACGCATTCCGGATAGCGCTTAATAAGCGAAATATATTCTGACAAGAGCTCTGCACTGGGCTCAGAATCATTGTCTAAAAAAAGCAAATAGTCGCCTGCAGCTTTTTCGGCGAGATGATTTCTTTGCAACGACGGGTTATCTCCTTCTCCAATAAGTATTTCAAAATCACAATCATCACATCGAAGTTGATTTGCTTTCTCGGGAGAAATATCCACGGCAGTATATTTCTTTGTAATGATCAGTATACTTAATCGTTGTTTTTTCATGTTCAAACTTTTAAAGGTTTCTAATTAAATGATATAATGAACAAACATGAAAAAGATTAAATTTTTTCCAAAAGTCTTGCCTTATTTTTTATCGGCTTCCCTTTTAGGGGCAGCCTATCTGGTAAACGCAAAATATGAAAAGCCTCTGATGTTCATTTCCAAGCAAGATCAAAGTCTCAATTTCAACTCTTCATTTTTCACTTATTTTAATTTGGGCTTAAAGAGATTGATTTCTTCTACATTGTGGGTCTCTACAATTCTCGAGAGCGATATCGAACATTATAAAAAAGCAGATCTCAATTCATGGATGTTTCTTCGCTTTAATACTATCTCGATTTTAGAACCAAATTTTTATGAAGACTATTCATTTGGTGGGGTTTATCTTTCGATCATTAAAGATGATATTCCAGGTGCAACTGTTATCTACAACAAAGGCTTGCAGATTTATCCCGACGATTACTCCCTATTGAAAGATGCCGCTTTTCATTTTCATTTTGAAGCTCGTGATTATGAGCGCTCTTATCAAATTCATTCTAAACTCATTAAACACCCCAAAGTGACAGCTGTTGTCCTTTCTAATCTCGCCCGAATGGAGAATGAAAGAGGAAATCCAGAGATTGCTTTTCAGCTTCTTTCAACAAAACTAAGCCAGTTAAAAGATCAAAAATCATTTTTTGCAACAAAGATTAAAGAACAACTTTATTCATTAAAAGCAGAAATTGATCTCGAATGTTTAAATCGCAATAAAGGCAACTGCGCTTATTACGATTATAACAATCGTCCTTATCTGAAAAAGAATGATACTTATTATGCAGAGAAACCTTGGACGCCGCTCAAGATAAAAAGAAAGCCTCTATAAAAGAGGCTTTCGTATAAAAAGAATTTTCTTGCGAATGATTAGTAACCAATTTGTGGATTAGTTAAAGCCTTAGTCTGAGTGATTGCCCACTTATCCAAAACAAACGCACCTGAACCTGAAATGTTTCCTGCTGTACTTGCTGTAAAAGCTGTCGCTGTTGGATTTGTACCAGCACCAACTGCCTGAAGGTCACCTGCCGCTGCTGTCGTTGAAGCATTGTTCGCTTTCAAGAGAATCGTCGGCTCAACTGCATATGAAAACCCTGAGGGTGAACCACTCACTGCTGTACACGAAGACGCAGATCCTGTACGACCTGTAACGATCGCCAATGTTGTTGCTTCACTACCAGCAAATCCTACCCAATAATATCCTTTTGGTGGGATCTCGTACCCAAGGTCCGTTAAGCAAGTTGCATACGTATCGTAATCTGAGTTTGCACCAATTTCCGTTGAATAAACAGCGGCTAACTGAATTTTTGCTTCTGATTGTTTTGATTTCGCTTGATACTTTTTAAAGTTCGGAACCGCAATTGCTGACAAGATACCAATAATCGCAACAACGACCATTAGCTCTACGAGCGTGAAACCACTCTCGCTTTTTAAAAGCCATTTTTTCATAACCTACTCCTCGTTATACCAAAATTAAGATTTGGCATTTTTGTTATTTAAAAATTCCGGCCTCAAAAAAATTAAGATTCTTTGAAACTGTCCCTTTTAAATAAACTTAGTCTAAATTGTAACACTGTTCGGATAAATAGCTATATCTTATTAATTCTCAGTCATTTTATGCCCCTGCAGACATAAACATCGGAAGGTACATGGCAACTAAAATGGTCGCTATGATTCCCCCTAGGACTACAATGATAATAGGTTCAATCAGTTTGGTCATTCCGGAGACCAGTGTATCTACTTCATCTTCGAAGACTTCTGCGACTCGAGCAAGCATCTGATCAATCTGACCTGTTTGCTCACCTACTCGAATCATCTGTGTAACGAGTTCCGGAAAATAACTAATCTTACTCAGAGGCTCCGTAAGTGTTTTTCCTTCCACAACTTTCTTTTTCACTTCTTTAATATCGTTTGCGATAACTGAGTTGTCGATTGTCTCAATACAAATATCTAAGGAATCAATGAGTGCAACACCGGCACCAAGAAGTGTCGACAATGTTGTTGCAAAAGAACTCAAATTAGCCTTAATGATAACCTTTCCAAAAAGAGGAAAACGCATACTGAAATTATCCCAAAAAATTTTTCCTGTCGGTGTTTTGATATAAGAAACAAAACTAGCAGTTCCAATAAAAAAAGCGGGAACCATAACAAGTGAATATTTTCCAAAAAAATCTGAGGCATCAATGACAAATTGAGTAATCCAAGGAATCTCTTGATTACTCTCTTTAAGCATTCCCGTGAACTGTGGAACAACAAAAACCATCATCGCCCAAATTACACCAGCCCCAACCAAGCAAACAATTGATGGATACATCATCGCTGATTTAATCTGCGCCTTTGTTTTTTGTTGCTTCTCCATGTGTGTAGAGAGCTTCTTTAATATTTGATCTAGAATACCTCCGGCTTCTCCAGCTCGAACAAGATTACAGTATAATTTATCAAATCCTTTCTGAGCTTGCATTGCCTCGGCTATCGTCTTCCCTTCTCCAACATCCGTAGCAATTTTTTTAATAGCAAGCTTGAGCGAAGGATTTTTTTCCGAGCGATAGAGAATTTCCAACGATTGCAAAATAGGCACACCAGCACTAATCATAATCGCTAATTGCTTTGTAAAATTTCCAAGCTCTTTTGGTCCAATCGCCGCTGCAAAACCTTTATCAACAAGCCATGCTCCGAGATCGAATTCCAAAATAGTTGGAGGAACAATTTTTTTAACACGAACACCTTGCGCGCGCAGGACTTTACGAACTTCTTTTTCAGTAGCCGCATCTATTTGCCCTAAAACTTTTTTTCCGTTTGCATCGACGGCTTCGTATTTATAAATTGCCATTATTCTATTTTACCTTAATACCTAATTGTGTGGCCAATTCGTCAGGTGAATTTGAATACGACATCGCTACATCGGCACTGATCGCACCTGTCTCAACATGTTTTTTCAAACTTTGATTCATCGTCACCATTCCGGTCTTATCTTGTCCGATCTGCATTTGCGAATAAACCTGGTGAAGTTTATCTTCGCGAATAAGGTTTCGAATACCATTTGTAGGAACAAGAATTTCCATCGCAGCTACACGTCCTTTCTCAAAAGATTTAGCAATCAGCTGTTGAGAAACAACTCCCTGTAGTACGAACGAAAGAAGTGTTCTAATTTGAATTTGTTGATGGGCCGGAAAAACGTTGATAACACGGTTGATAGTCTGCACACATGAGTTCGTGTGAAGAGTACCAAAAACCAAGTGTCCTGTTTCGGCAATCGTCAGAGCTGCTTCAATTGTTTCCATATCACGAAGCTCTCCCACCAGAACGATATCCGGATCCTGACGAAGTAAACTTTTTAGAGCATTACTAAACGATAATGAATCTGTTCCAATCTCTCTTTGGTTTACTAGACAGTTTTTATGAGCGTGCACGAACTCGACCGGGTCCTCGAGAGTGATGATGTGACCGGCTTCATGTTGGTTGAGATAATCGATAAGCGCTGCGAGCGTTGTCGACTTACCGGAACCCGTTGGACCAGTTACAAGAATAAGTCCGTTACTTACATCACACATTTTCAGAAGAACGTTTGGCAAATTCAGTGCTTTAAAATCTGGAATGATACTTGGAATAACACGAAAGACCGCTGCGACTGCACCTTTCGAATTAAAAACGTTTGCACGAAAGCGTGCGAGACCTTTGATCCCGAAAGAAAAATCGAGTTCCAATCTTTTTTCAAATTCATTTTTTTGATCTTCAGAAAGAATTTGATAGATAAGCCTTTTTGTATCTTCACCTGTGAGCGGAGTTGTTTTTACTTTGATAACTTCACCGTGAATACGAAGTCCAGGTGCAGTTCCAGAAGTAATATGCAAGTCAGAGGCGTTACTATCAACCATTAACTTAAAAAGCTGCTGAATCTTTAAGCTTTCATTTCCCACATTGTGAGACGTCCCTGTTTGAGTTAAACGGGTTGAAGCATTACTCTTTGTATTATCCTCACTCATATTATTTCCTACAATTTATCAGAAGCGGAATTTGAAATCGCCTCATCGAGTGTTGTTAGTCCTTGGGCCACTTTAGTTAGAGCACACATTCTCAGTGTTTTCATTCCTTCTTTAATCGCTTGTCGCTTGATTTCATCTGTCGATCCGTTACGAAGTAGAATCTCCTTAATCGCTGGAGTCATCTCTAAAACTTCGTAAATCGCCACACGACCTTTGTAACCAGTATTGTTACAAACAGCACATCCTTTCCCTTTATAGACAGTCAGCTTCGCTGCTGACGCCGGAGAAATTCCGCATGAGACCAATGTCTCTACAGTAACGCTTGGATCGACGTCTTTGCAGTCTTTACAAATTTTACGGCAAAGTCTTTGAGCAACAACGACGTTTAGTGCAGCTGCAACCAGGAATGGTTCAATCTCCATATTGATCAAACGAGTGATCGTACTTGGAGCATCGTTCGTGTGCAAAGTAGATAAAACTAAGTGACCTGTTAGAGCTGCTTCGATCGCAATCTCTCCAACTTCTCCGTCTCGAATCTCTCCGACCATGATGATGTCCGGATCTTGACGAAGAAATGATTTGAGAGCTGCCGCAAAAGTTAATCCGATATCTTTTTTTACGTTAACCTGGTTAATACCTTCCAGGTTAAATTCCACCGGATCTTCCGCTGTAGAAATATTAGAATCAATCTGATTGAGTTCAGCGAGAGCTGAATAAAGTGTCGTTGTCTTACCAGAACCAGTAGGCCCAGTAACAAGACACATTCCGTAGGGACGTGAAATACCTTCTTTGAAAACGTCCAACTGCTTTTGCTCGAATCCGAGTTTCGTCATATCCAATTGCAAGTTAGATGAATCGAGAAGACGAAGTACAATTTTTTCACCGAATAATGTTGGCAATGAAGACACACGATAATCGATTGGCTTACCACCGATTTCAAGTTTAATACGTCCGTCTTGCGGCTTACGTCTTTCAGAAATATCCATTTGCGCGAGAATTTTTACTCTCGAAATAATCGGCAACATTAAATTGCGAGGTGGTTTTGCGGCTTCGATTAAACTTCCGTCCTGACGATAACGAATACGAAAATTGTTTTCATAAGGTTCGATGTGAATATCAGAACACTTTGTCACAAATGCTTCTGCAAGAATTCTGTTAACGTATCTGATGACATCATCACCGATATCATCTTCTTTAATATTTTCTTCTTTTTTTGAATCCGGTTTAATTTCACGAATCGTTTCAAGAACGTCTTCAATACTTTCTGGAACGCGAGCAAACATATCTGCCCACGAAGAAAGACTCGTAAGAATAAACTCAATTGGATATTGGAAAAGCGTTTGCAGTTCTGCTTGAAGTTTTACAAGTGAGGGATCGTAAATCGCAACACTCACAGCTTTCGCATTTTTCTGAATAGGAATCACGCGATATTTTATGATGTCACTCTTTTTAACGATTTTAAAAATTCGCTCAGGGATTTTTGCTTTTGAAAGATCGATGTATGTGAGTCCGTAATTATCAGCGACTTGTTTTGCAAAACGAACGTCATCGAAAAATTTAAATTGAAGTAGACCGAGTTCAGAAATGACGAGAGCGTCTTTGTCGATAATCAACGGCCTCAAGTCCTTAATCGGAACCATCCCCGTTTTCGTAATGACTTCAACAAACTCTTTTCTAAACATAGTGTTTTTTTATTTCCAAAAAGCTTTCGATATTTTGAAGACTTATCGGAACAAAAAAATATGTTCTTTAAGATTTTAATTATTTAAATAATCAGCAAATAATTGACCAAAATGCTAGTGCATGTTGTGCTTGAAGTTCGAGCATCTCATAACCGTCACAATATTCTTTAACTTTGGCCGGTAGAGATGAGAAATGAGGAGAAAAATTGTAGTTGTAATCCCAAAAAATTGCGTCTGAATCAATCTCTCCTTTAAAAATAAATTCGCGCGCGCATGTGTTGATTACAACTTTTTGATTAGTCACGCTGTACCTTTGAAATTTTTCTTTGAGATTTATATGATCAAAATCATCAAACATTTTACGAGAAAAAACATTGTAGGGAATGCTCAATTGCTTAAGTGCTGCCTCTGTAACTTTCGACATCACACCATCACCCAAGATAAAAATATGAAGTGGCCCGTATTGTTGCTGTCTTTTTTTGAGAATATCAATGATCGCCAGATAGTCTGTGTTCTCTCCAATTACCTTTCCATTGGAGATCTTCATGCAATTAATCGCTCCAAGTTCTTTTGCTTTTGATGTGAGTTCAATTTCATTTAAAAAATGCTTTTTATAAGGACTCGTGATGCTGATTCCGTTGTATTCCGCAAAAAGTGATTGAGCGGATGGAATTTGAGAATCATTTTCGTAGTCAAGAAGATCGTAATGTAAAACTGAACCAAGATGGCGACGATAAATTTCAGGCGAACGAGAGTGCTGAATATTTTTTCCAATTAAAGCGAGCTTAATCATTTTTAAAATATTTTTTAGCTGTTTGAACGTCAGCATCGATTTGAGAGATCAAGTCGTTTACACTTGAGAATTTTTTTTCATCGCGAATTTTTTTCAAGAAAGCGACTCTGAATTCTTCACCGTAAATATCGCGACTGAAATCCAACAAATGAGTTTCGATATTAATCGCGAGTCCCATATTAAATGTAGGATTGATACCAATATTTGTCACAGAATTATATGTCATCCCGTGAATCGTTGTTTGCGTAATATAAACGCCCAAACTTGGAATCATCAATGATTTATCATAGTCCATATTGGCCGTTGGAAAACCAATCTGGCGGCCTCTTCCCTGCCCTTTAATGACGTGCCCTGAAAGAAAATAAGGACGGCTTAAAAGTTTTTGAACTTTCTCCATATCCCCTTTTTGAATTTCAGCCCTCACAACACTTGAAGAGACTGCGCAATTATTTTGTTTGAATTCATCTTGCAAAACAAGCGTAATTCCTTCTTGTTCGCATAAGCTGCGTGCAAGTTTGTAGTCGCCGGATTTATTTGCACCAAAAGCAAAATCGTGCCCGAGATAAATTTTATCAATGCCGAGAAATGTAAAAACGAATTTTTGTAAAAACTCTTCAGGAGAAAGCGTACTGAAATCGCGAGTGAAATCTACCTCTAAAAGATAATCGACTCCGCACTCAGCAAGTAGTTCTCTTCTTTCAGAATAAGTATTAATTAAAAAACCTGTTTGAGCTTTAAGGATTTGAACCGGATGTGGAACGAAAGTAATAACGACAAACTTTGCTTTATTTTTTTTGCAATCGTCTGCTATTCTCGAAAGAAATTCGCGGTGACCAACGTGAACGCCGTCAAAGTTTCCAATTGTGACCTGGATCTTTCCTTCAGAATAAACCGATTTTAATTCTTCAAAACTTTTTATCGTGATCATACGTACTTCAACAGTTCTTTAAAATATTTGTTTTCAAAACTAATTTTCTTATCCTGTTTATTTATCCCAAAATTCTTCTCTTCGCAAACTTGAAGCGTTTGTTTAAAGTATGTCTTGGCTTCGTTGCTTAATGCACTTTGATTGATTACATCGTTGATCGAAACACCACCCGCCGACATTCTATTGTGACGATCCAGGGCCGCTACGACTTTATAGAGTTCAGAGTAATTAAGCCCTTTGCTCTTCATCAGTGCAATATCTTTTTTAATCTCGTCTCCTCGATCAGAAGCGGTTACTGTATTTTTACTTGAGTAGAACCAGCTCACTAATACACCTAAAATCATCAGAACGAGAGCTGCATTGATCAGATCGAACCAACGATCGAACCATCTGCCTTCATTTTTAAGACTCGGTCCAATTAAACCAATCGCATTTGGTTCAACTTTTTTGCCCGATTCATTCGAAGCAAATAACTTCGAAAGAAAATCTTCCTGAGCTGCTTGAGGTTGGTCTTTTTTCACTGGAGCAGCCGTAGGTGTTCCTGTCGATCCAGTTTGAGTGGCAACACCACTTACTTCCAATGCGGGAATTGTTAATTTCTTTTCAACATATCTTCCTGAATTTGGATCAAAATAAGCGAGAGGAAGTTCGCGTTGTTTGATATTGAGAGGGCCTCTTGCGAGAAGTGTATACTCAAAAACTTTTTTTGCAGATTGAGCACCGAGTTCTGTTACTTCAGACTTCGTATCGAATTGTTCCAGATTATTATCTGTATAGATCGCCGGTGCATCCATATTTTCAAGTGCACCTTTTCCTTTTACTTCCAGTTTAATTTCAATCGGCTCGTTCACCAGATATTTATTTTTTGGAATGCTCAAACTAAATTCGTGTTCTCCCACCATTCCCGTAAAACCAGCCGGAACATTTTCTGAAGGTAATGGAAGAACTTCTACTTCAATTCTTGGACTTGAAAGATCTTTGTTTTTGAAATGCTGTGATCCCATTCCAAATCCACCAAATGGTGATGAATAATCACTTTCAACGACCTGAACTGAAATTGTCATTGGGTCTAAAACAGCGTTCCCGACTTTTTCCGGATAAAGGCGAGCTGAGTATGCGAGGATTCTTTTTAAAACCTGGCCTTTGTATTGAACTGTTTCCACTGGAGAATTGATGTGGTGAAAACGTTTGATAAATTTATTGAGCTTTGGAAATTCTTTTACATCGTTGGCTGAAATAGAATTTTTAAAATAAAGATAATAGTTAACGTCGATTCCTTCTCCCAGATAAACTTTTGTCTTCGAAGCTTGCGCTTCCATGAAAGCATCGGGAATTCTACGAGGTTGAGAAAGCACGTTGGCGTGGACATCTTTCAACGTCGTTACTTTTCCACCGATATCAACTTTGATATTTTTAAGAGTGATTTGTCCTGCACGTTCAGCCACTAATTCATAAACATAGTTTTGTTCACGGCTTGTTGTGAACTTTCCGTTGATAACAGTTGTTGAAATCGAAACACCTTGCTCGCGCTTTCCCTGAACAGTCGCTCCGTCCGGAGTAAACGAAATATAAGGTTCTACATTTCCAGTCGTTTTAATTTTAAACGTCACAAAGAAGCTTTCGTTAATAAGCGGTTCTGGGGGGCTGACTTCAATGTCAACATTCTCTGCCCTTAAAGCTGGAATAATTCCTACAGCAAAAAGTAAAAATAATAATTTTATTAATCTCATTTACCAGTCTCTCTTCGGCTTTTGTTCGCCACGCTCACTAGTGGATGTATCCATCATCTTTTTCTGCAAATCGCGATCATCGCTCATAATTTGTTTGATCATCGCCGGTGTCTTCACCATTCTTCTTTTCTGTTCGATCTCTTTTTCTTTTTCCTCTAAAGTGCTTGGGCCTTGAGGTTTTTGATCTTCTTTTTCTTGATCCTGATCTTTCTTATCTTTGTTTTTGTCTTTGTTCCCGTCTTTTTTCTCGTCTTTCTTTTCGTCTTTATTATCTTGCTTGCCGTTTTTGTCCGGTTTTTTCTGATTATTGTTATCTTGTTTTCCGTCCGGCTTGTTATCTTTCTTTTGATCGTCTTTGTTGTTTTTCCCGCCATCTTTTTTATTATCTTGTTTATTCTGGTCCTGGTTCTTTTTATCTTCGTTCTTTTTATCGTTTTCTTTCTGGTCTTGATTGTTCTGTTTGTTCTGATCTTGTTTTTGGTCCTGCTTGTTTTGATCTTTTTGCTTTTGCCTGTTCGGATCCATACTCAAAAGAACATTATTACGAAGTTTGTTTTTTAAATCTTCGTTTTTAGAATTTTTCATCAGGTCTTGAATGATCGGAAGAGCTTCTGCCTGGCGATTAGACTTCAAGAGCGAAGTCGCATAATTAAAACGAATTTCATCTTCATCATTAGTTTTTGCATACTCAGAATAAAGCTCTGTCGCACGCTTCTCATCTTTTTCTTTCAGCATTTTCTCGGCAACTTTAAGAACATATTTTCGATCTGCCTTGCCTGCCTTAATAACCTCTAAATCATTTTTAACTTCTGGACTAAGAGGCTTTTCTTTAGGCTGCTCATCTTGAGCCCTCGAAGTATTCACCGCCAGTCCTAAGGCAAAAATAAGAACTAGATTTTTTGCCATTTTAAACATCGCAAATCTTCCTAACAAAACAGAAAAGCAATACAGAATGATTGCCGGAATTAGAATGTAGTGTGAGTAAACCGGGCGCACACGCATATCACCTGTGCTTTGTTTTTTATTATAGGCAGCTCTAAAGAAGTTCATAATTTCATCTGTGGGAAGTGAATATGAGTTCGCAATCCAATATTTGTAACTCTTGGCATTCTTCGCCATTTTTTTCAAAAAGTTTTCATCCAGTTTTGTAACAACTGGTTCACCTTTAAAAGTTTTGTACCCTCTAAAGCTTCCATCATCCCAACGAAGTGGAATATTGCTTCCTTTTAAAGTTCCCACTCCCACCATTGCTAAATTTACATTTGGTGGAACGTGAGTTTTAAATTCTCCTTCACTCTCTTCTGCGTCTGTGAACACCAACATGTTTCCAGCCTTTGATTTATCATCATCGCTTGAATCAAATTCAAAATACTGAAGAGCCTCTTCAATCGCTTGTGAAATATTTGATCCCCCCGAAACCGCATTTGTTTTTTCTAAAGCAGCAAGACGTGAATCAAGTAAATCGATATCATCCGTAAAAGGAATTAAACGTTTTTGAATATCGGAAAAAAGAACAATTGAGATTTGATGTCCGGCTGCAGACTTCACAAAGTGACGTGCCATCTGAAGCGATTTAACAAATCGGCTTGGTCTGACATCTTCAGCAAGCATACTCGTTGAAGTATCAATCATAATAATTGTTCGTTGATCAGGAAGACTTGCTCGAATTTTTTTCTCCGGCCCTCTTAAATCTAGAAGAGAAAGAAGAAGAAGAAACAAACTCAACATATAAAAGAAACTTGAGAAGCGACTGATCCACGTGCGATCGAAAAACCAATAAGATTTGACCCACTTAAAATAAGAAGCGTTCAAGCGATTGAGAATAATCGCAATGATTATAATTCCAACAATGGCCATCGTGAGGTATTGAGTATTAACAAAACTCATGGTCCCTCCCTTAATAAAATGCGACGGCTCAACTCAGCTCCAACCAGAAAACAAATTCCCGTGAGCAGATATTTAAAATACAATTCCTGATAAATAATTCTTCCAGAGTGTTCGATCTGCGTGCGCTCCATTTTGTTGATCTCATCGAGAACATTTTGAAGAGCTTTGTTATTGCTCGCCATGTACGACTTTCCGTGAGTCATGTTCGCAATCTCGCGCAGTCCTTTTTCATCAACACTTCCACCGGGAATAACCTGATAGCGTTGAACACCAAACATATTGGGTCCAACCGGAATGCGAGCGTCTTTATCACCACCGATACCAACAGTGTAAATTTTAATTTTATTGGCCGCTGCCATCTCTGCCGCTTGCAAGGGAGTCAATGTTCCTACGTTACTCACCCCATCCGTGAGCAGAAGAATAATTTTGCTTTTTGCCTGCGATTGCAATAAACGTCCCGTCGCCAGTGCAAGTGCATCTCCAATGTTTGTTCCATCTCCAAGAGGCCCGAGTCTGATTTGATCGACCATCTTTCTAATCAATTCTAAATCAGTAGAGAGAGGAAGAAGCGTAAAAACTCTTTCTGCAAAAATAACAATTCCAATTCTATCTTTTGGAAAAAGGGCAACGAAATCTTTAATTCTTTGTTTAGCAGCCTCAACACGATTTGGTTTTAAATCTTCGGCCATCATTGAACGAGATAAATCGAGCACGATAAAAATATCGTTTACATCAATTGTATTTTTATCCATTCCCATCGGACGACGAGGACCTGCGAGCGCGAATGAGACATAAAGCCATCCAACAATGCCGGCAATAAAGATAAGCGAACGTAAAAAAGGGAAACCTGTTTTTTTGTATTTCTTTGGAAGAAAGAGCTGCGGTTTTCTAAACCAATAGAAGAAGCTCACAAGCCAAAACAATAGACCAAGAGCTCCCCAAAGCGCATACGATACATGCTGGAATTCAAAGTTCATTTGAAACTCCCGCGTATGATATCAAAGCTTGCTTGTACATCACTTAATTCTTCTTTCCCCCAACTTCTTTTGTATTGATGTTGGTTCATGATTTTAAAAAATTCATTATAGGCCGGTGCTTTTACTTCAATGAATGCCAGCCATTCTTTTCTTTGCGCATAAATTTCTTCGTAGTCTTCACGCTTAGCTGCTTTGGAAAAAATTTGATTATACTTTCTGCGTCCGAGCTTCACTGGATTTTTTGAAAAACGTCCAATGAATTCTTTAATCTTTTCTCGCTTCCAGATCGCGCCCAGTACAATGACAACCAATAGAATAGCTAAAATAATCTTTTGAGCATTCGAGTAGCTCAGCGCTTGATCTTCTACATAAAAATCTTGTGACTTATTTCCCAACGGTTCTACTTTAAAACCTGGAGCTTGGACTGTGACGAATTGTCCTTTGTAATTAATTTGCGAAAGAGACTGTTCTTTAGCAGCTTTCGCCAAGAAGAGAGCTTTCACTTCAGTCACGTCTGCATTGTTGGCAGAGGGTTCGACAGAATGAACCTGAATGACAGCGAGCGAATTAAAAAGCGTCGTATTCTCCAGTTTTTTAAATTCGCCTGGATCAACATTTTCAATCGGCCAGACTTTCAATGTACCTTCGACAAGGTCGCCTTCTTTAATTTTTGTCACGTCGCTGTTGAAATTAAATTCAGCTTGAAGTTCCGCTGCCACAGCAGAAAGCGAAACTAACAAACATAAAAGTAAAGCAGATAAAATTTTCATCTCATCTCCTTTACAAAATTATCTAAATATTTTTCCTGAATTCTGATTCTTCTGAATTTTTTTCCAAACTCATTAGCGAGTTCTTTTTTTCCGCTGAGATCGTATTTTCCAAGCCCACCTTTTGCAAATCTGTTCGAAGAAGCAAAAAGAGCAAATGGGAGAGACTTAGCTTCATCAAGCGGAGAAATTAACTGGAAACAGTGAACGTTTGAGCGGTAAAGAATTTTTTTAATATCAGCTGAGTCAATAAAATCATTAAAATCAGAAAGAAGAACGATTTCTTTTTTACGAGTCAAGTGCTTCATGATCGAAGTATATTTTTGGATCTTATCCACCCCACTACCTACTTCGCGTTCTAAATTTACTTTTCCCTGCTCATTAAGTATTTTTTTGTCTTCTAGAATCGAAATGAGATGACTGATTCCGGCTTCACCATTTTTCTTCGCGACGTGAATGATTTCATCTGTCACAATCATCGCGTGAACATAATCATTGCTTTCTTTAGCTAGCAGATAAAGTAAACAGCAGATCTCAATCGCCGCCTGAAGTTTTGAGACGCCATTATAACCAGTGAGCATTGTCGCTCCGGCATCAATCACAACAACGATTTCAACATTTCGTTCTTCATTGAACGTTTTAACGTATGGGTTACTCGTCTTTGCGAGAATCTTCCAATCGATAAAACGGATATCATCACCAAACGTATAGACTTGATGCTCTTTAAATTGAAGTCCCGTTCCTTTGAAATTTGTTTTAAGCATCCCCACAGAGTGCGAGTTTGCATTCTTAAAAAGATTGGCCTTAATTTTACCTACAACTTTTCTAACTTCGGTAATATTCATAGTAAATCAGCTCGTACCTTACACCAATGATTTTGCAATTTTTAAAGCAACGTCTGTCGCTTTGAAATTATCGATAGCCGCTTCATAAGACAGGATCATTCTGTGCCCAAGAACACTTGGAACGATTTTCAAAACGTGATCTGGAGTGACAAAATCTTTTCCTTCCATGAACGCCATATATTTTGAAATTCTGTACAACCAGATAACCGCACGAGGTGAAGCTCCTGCTGTAATAATTCCATTAAATTCTTTTCTAAAATGTTCTGATCCCGGTCTTGTTGCATGAACAATTTTCACGATCAGATCTTTGATTTTTTCATCAACATAGATAGCCTCAACCAATTCCTGAGCTCCGAGAAGATCGTCTGTTGAAAGAACAGGATCTAAACGTGTTCCACCTTTCTTTAAATCGAGAATATTTTTTTCTGCTTTAAAACTTGGATAGTCGACGTTTACTTTCATCATAAAACGGTCGAGCTGTGCTTCTGGCAGTTGGTATGTCCCTTCTTGCTCAATCGGGTTTTGAGTCGCAAGAACAACAAATGGAGAAGAGAGACGATGAGTTTCTTCACCGATCGTGACTTGTTTTTCCGCCATCGCTTCAAGAAGAGCAGCCTGAACTTTTGCAGGTGCACGGTTGATCTCATCTGCTAAAAGAAGTTGCGTGAAAATTGGCCCGAATTTCGTATTAAATTCTTCCGTCTTTTGTGAGTAAATCATCGTACCGATTAAATCTGAAGGAAGCAGATCTGGTGTAAACTGAATACGCTTGAAAGAAAGATCGCATAACTTTGAAATCGTCGAAACCGACATTGTCTTTCCTAGTCCAGGCATCCCTTCAATCAACAAGTGACCTTCGCAAATCAGCGCGGCCATAATAGCATCCAACAAACTGTCTTGGCCGAAGATAACTCCCTTCGCGTGATTGAGAACGATATTAATTTTTTCTCTCATCTGAGTACTGCTCATACTTACCCTCTTCTTATGTAATAAACTAAATATTTAATATAAAAACTTTTATCTTTTAGACCTGTCATCGGATGATCAAAACCTTGAGCACCGAGATCGAGCAACTGAACTTTTTGATTATTTTTGTAAGCTGCATCTTGAACTGTCTTATCCAATTCGTTGTAGTCCACGTAATGTGTACATGAAGCTGCAACAAACACACCTTCATCTTCAAGAAGTCTCATCGCCTTCAAATGCAATTTTTCATAGCCTTGAATTGCATTGATTTTATTTTTTTCCGACTTCGTAAAGGCAGGAGGATCGCTGATGATGACATCAAACTTTTTCTTTTCATTCGCAGCCTGATCAAGATATTTAAAAACATCTGCACGTGTGAAAACACCGCGATCTGCAAAACCATTCAGCATTAAATTGTTTTGAACGGCTTCCTGCATTTGTCCTTGATCGACAAACTCAACATGATTTACACCTGCAGACAACAAATGAAGTCCCCAGCTTCCCACATAAGAAAAAAGATCAAGGCCTTTTTCTTTTTTCATCACAAGGCGAGGGAGAAGATTCTTTATGCGTGCGCGATTCTCTCTATGGTCATAGTAGTAGCCAATTTTCTGCATAACAGATTTTGGTATTTTGTACTGAAGACCATTTTCCAGAACTTCCAGATCTTCTTTGATTTCTTCTTTTGCGTGAGTCGGAAGTACTTCCGCTTTTCTGTATTCTTCGTTGTCATAAAAAAGAACTTCGTGCGAGGAAAAATGCTTTTGAAAAACAGAACGAATGAGATCGCGAAAACGATCGAGTCCTGCGGTGTTGATTTGAATGAGAATATATTTTTTGTACTTATCAACAATCAGACCAGGAAGTGAATCGTTAATCCCATAAACAAGTCGAGCGCCATTGGCATAATCCAAAAACACTTCGCGTTTTTTAATCGCTGCTGAAAGTAATTCATGCAAAGTTTCTTCAGCAACTTTTTTTTCATCTTCAGAATTTTTAAAATCAGGGGCACACTCTTTCATCACTTTTATTTTGAAAAAAATTTCTGCATAAGCATTTGAATAAGCAATGTATCTTTTTTTTGTGGCAGAATCGACAATGCAAATCCATTCGCCTGGAATGAGTCCTTTTGGAATTTCTTCAACATCACTAGCAGAAAGTTCACGCTCTCCACGAAGTACTTTCACAGATGATTTAGCAAGAAGTTGTAGTGTTTTCAGCTGAGCCTCTTAAGAGATAATATCTTGTTATCTCTTAAGTATAGAACGAGTTTTGTATTCTTCAATATGAGAATTATTACTGGAGAATGGTGTTAACTGAGTTGAATGATCAGTTAAACAGAAGTGGAGTTTTAACTTCTTTGATTTTTACACAAGGAAGAAGATCGTCGAGCATTTGAGAAATTTGATCAGAATTTTCTACAAAGAACTTTTGATTAACGATCATGAAATTGCTTTGCCCTGACGCTGACTTTTTATTTAAATAACGAATCAAACTCGCTGGCTCATCGTAGTGATAATTTTCGCGAGGAACAGTGTCGCCCGCCAATGAAAGAACGTTTTTCGAAGTAAATTCCAAGTAATCGCGAAGGGCCGTGAAATCGACTTGCGATGAACCTGTCATGCGTTTTAAGTTCTGAGAGATTGCATAAAATGGTGCCGCGTTGTTTGCATGGAAGACATCAAGATATTTATAGTCGGCACGTCCTACAGTATAGGTCTTGCTTACCTGTTGCGGATCTTTAAACATAGCAAGTAACAGATTTAATCCTTGAGTTGTCGAATTTCTGTTTCCGTTAATTTGTGGATTCGGCAATTGATCAAACAATGTTGTCTGCAATACCATAAATAAATCGTTCAACGCTAAATAAGCCGTGTTCTTTGACGGATCAGTTGTTGAATTCAATTTATTCGTTAAGAAATAAAGTCCAGTATTGATTGGTTTGATCATTTCTATGAGTTTTACATCACCAGGGAAATAATTTTTCAATGTCGGCCAGTAATCAACAAGTTTTTCCAGAGCTAAGAAAACCTGGAAGAGATTATTGTCTTTGTATTTCATTGTGCCCGTAGGTGGAGTCTTCGTCCCAAAAACAATATCAGGAGTTCCCAAGTACGATCCAACAACCATCAGGCGTGCAATTGTATCTTCAAGCAATCTCTCTTCGCTGTATGATAGAGTGTTCACCCAATCAACAGTGTTTCCAAATAAATTCTGGCCCCCGCCAGCTGGAGTCGCGACTAATTTATTAAGAAGTCTTTCAGCAGAAGGGCCTGTCGTCGGAAGATCAAATCCATAAAGAAGTGCACGGTCTACACGCTTAAAATCTTCGCGCGCAATGAATGCTTCAAATTCATCTCTCGATCTTCCCACGCGATCACGAATGACACGTCCAACGTTACTTGGCATAGTCAACAACATCATCTCGTCGAGAATAACACCGTTGTGTTTTTTCAAAACTTCATCGCTCAATGGAAAAAGTTTTACTTGTTGAGCTTCTTTTGAAGAGGTCTGTAGAAGTGACTGTTCAAAAGTTTTCATGAAGTCACCGTATTGCAAGCGATCGTCTTGCTTTCTTCCGTTATTGATATCAGAAAGAGCATCAAATACATTGAGGGCATTGCGAAGCATGCGCATGTCACTTTCAGACATCGGACGTCCACATCGAACACCAGGAATTTTGAAACACGCTTGAGTCACCATCTTTCTATTGGCAACGTCTTTATTGTAATCATCACCGTGAACAACATAGTTTAAGAAAGCGGCACCAAGATAGTTATTTCCGAAACGAACTTCACGAATAACAGATTCAATTCCCTCTGCTGTTGTAATTGTTTCTGTCGATGTCGCTTTGTCGTCATTTGTGAATGTCACAACCTGACGGTTTACCGGCCAGCTCTTATCAGTCGTATCGTAGAAGTATTTAAATGTTTCTCTTAAACTCAAACGGTATTTGTGAGTCTTTGGACTATTGAGAGGAATATCTAATCCTTCACCCGGTTTAACGGCCTTTATAACACTCGCAATCGGTGATCCGAAACTTGGATCCCAGATAGTTGCTAAACTTGTGATAAGCTTATTCCCGTGTTCCTTCACAACATCAGTTGATGGACATGGATAAGGAGCTACGAATTGGTTTACAAATTTCGCACACGTCAAGTTTGGATCGAATGTTCCAAGTGAACGCGTCTGAGCTTTAGTAAGTTCACCTTTTTTCACCCAATCAGCATACTCTTCTAAAAGTTGTCCAAGATTTGCGAAGACAGTATTCGAGTAAGCGAAATTTTCTTTTCTCGTAAAAGATTTCACCAACGCATTTCTGTGTTGAGTGTTTATTTCCGGACTCACTGATAAGAATGAATTTAACCATTGAAGATTTTGTTCAACCAGTGGTGCCGCTTGTTTTTCATTTAAATGATAATTAGCCGAGTTCAATAAATAACTGCCCCCGTTTTTCGTAGGAATTGTTGAGCCTACTGGGCCAAGAAGATTGTCTAAAACTTTTACTAAACCGAGTGAGTTGTTCAGCATGTACGGACTTAAAATTCCGTTTGAATCGAGAAGTGAATTTTTTGGATCGCTTGCTTGTTTGAATTCAAGATAACTTCCTTCAATTGAATTCATCCATCCATACATTCTGAAGGCGACATTGGCTTCAGTGACTTTGCTACACGCTGCCGGAAGATTGCGAACGAGTTCATAGAATCCGTTCTGGATATCCGAAAACTTTGTCATACAATCGATAACTGCTTTTGCATCGTAATCAGGATCTGCTCCTGGATTATAAGAAACTTTAAAGACGTAACGATCACTTTGAGAGCGCAGAACGTAGTTGTCTGACTTCATGTACGCAAGTTGATCCTTGGCCATTTGATTGATGCCCTGACCATTTGAAATAACTTCGAGGACTTTAATGATCTGATCGCGAGAGAAAAACTTTTTAAAGTCGAGAAGAGTTTCTTTCCCTGCAAATTGCGTAAAAAGATCTTGCAGAGTCAGATATGACATTTCTTCTTTGTCAGCTGTTCCGATCCAGGCATCACGCAATGATGGCTGAACATCTCTTAAATCATCCAGGAATTTTGTATAAAAATCGAAGAGAAGAACGTAATCAACACCTTTATCAAAGTGACGATCAACAAAGTTAAACAAAAAGTTTTTTTCTTCCGGTGTAAAGAAAGTCCAGAAATCAGCAACACCTTTGAAGCGGGCATCGTTTTCTGGTCTTGCGATAGCCGCGATATATTCTCCCAAATTCACATAGGCTTCTGGAGGAAGTGCTCTAGCGACGTCGTAAACCAACGGATAGAAATTGCGCGTGCTTGAAATAATATTTGTATTGAGGGCATTGGCAGAAGAAAAAATATCTCCTGTCAAAAGATCGAACAGATAAAGATTTTCAGCAAACGTTTTATCCGGATCTCCTTTCGCTGTACTTTCTGCCATCAAGAATTTTACGAGATCATAAAATTTCTTTTCACCTAAAAAGTCTGAGAAGTGAGTTAGAAGTTTGATGATATTAACGTTGTAATGATTTTTTTCCAGCTCAGAACAAACTTCAGTCGAAGCTTTCAGACCAAAAATTGTTTCAGTCGAATAATCATAAAAACTTTTATAATCTTTGTTGCGAATGATACTAACGTAATTTGAAATATGTGTTTTGAAATCAAATTCAATCAAGTTATTTGGAGACGTAGAACTCTTCATTGAGCAAGCAAGACCACCGTCATAAGCGAGCTCGAGTCCTTTCATTTCTCCGACAAATTCCGGGTTTGTTAAAACTGGATATTCCACCAAGTCGCGGAATTTTTCACGACTCATCTTTTGATCTTGAATCCATTGGTAAATCCAGGGAACATCACCTTTTGCATTTCCTGTCAGTAAAACTTTACTTACGAATTCACGGTCTTCATCTGAAAAGCCATTACGTGCTTTATTGGCGATAGCATCGACTACTTTTAAACGAACTGGAACATAGAGTGGTGAAGCTCTAAATTTATTAATTTCTGCGCGAAGTGGTTCTGAGCGTCCATCGAGTGCTTTAACAAAAGCCTTAACAAAAAGAGAGATATTATCAATAGTTTCCGGATCAGCGTCGATGAGTTCAATAATCTTTTTCAACGAACGTTTTTCAGGAATTTTTCCTGCGCGAGTTGCACAGACTGGGTCCGTTGGGTTGTCCACACAGGCAAACATCGCTTTTGTTGAATCGAAAAAGTTTGTTTCATTAAGGGCCACGATTACATAACTTAAATTATCCAATCCACCTTTGGCATCGAGCTCGCGGATGTTTTTGAAAACGCGATCACGACGTTGTTGATTCGAAACAAAGTTCGCATCGATTGGTCCCATTAAATGGTTCCATGAAGCTGCACTTACTTTATTCATGGCCCCAAACATATGAGGAAATTGTTCGTCCCATTTTGTACAAACAAAAAGGTCTTTCACATTTTGATAGAGGAGAACACCTTTATTGAAATTAACTTTTGAGCAGGCATCGAGACGTTGAATCTCACGTGATGTTTGCACTTCTTCTGAAGAAGTGTCGGGAGACTGCTTAGAACATGACTGTGCGAATACCAGTAGAACTGATACAAAAAAAATGGATGTTGTTCGCTTAAGCCATTTCAAAAATTTCGCCCTTACCTTTTTAAACCTTCAGTCATATAACGTTGAGCCTTTCCAGTGTTCACTTCGTATTTTGAAAAGCGAATCACTGTTCCAGTCTCATTTTTTACTCTTTTCTCTTTTTCCTTCCCGTGGGCCGGAATCGTCACTTCGGAAATATTCTTTATCGTAATTTTCGAAGGAAAGCCAATTCCATTCACGTTCATGTAATCGATGTCGTTGATAGTCGTAAGATCAGCAGCACCCTGTTTCGATGTAAGAACAACTTTATCTAAAACCAACTTGTTATTACTCCAAGATTTTGGCGAATGGAAAAATTCCGTTTTCACCGCTGACATCGGAGCTCTTGTTTCAATTGTTTTTAGTTGTCCTGTTTTATCCATAGTGATGTCGACTTCTGGAATGGCCATCGTATAAGTCGCGTCGATTGCGCGAATGAGCTTTCCATCAGCAACCGGTTCACCCTTTAAAGTGTAACCCTTAAACTTATCAGAAAACTTTTCAGGAAGAACGAATTCCAACTTTCCTTTGATGAGTGCGATTAAATCCGCTCTTACATCTTGAAAACCTTTTGGAAGTCCTTGCACTTCGATTTTGTATTGTGAAGGTGAGAGCCAATAGATCTTATAAGAAACGTCGACAAGTTTTCCGAGCACTAAATTTTTTGAAAGCATCTCAGTGAGATTATCTATACGTGCTTCGAAGACGAGATCATTCACGCCGCTTTTTTGAGGAGCATAGCTTCTGATTTCGTATTGCTCCAAATCTTCATTTTTTTCCTGGGCCCATGAGCCTGCGCAGGAAAGTGCAAAAATAGTTAATAGTAAAAGTTTTTTCATTGGCCTTTTCCACCTTAATTAATCTTATTTCATTGTATAGACAGGAGGCTTTGCTTTCAAATCGCGTTAAAGAATGGAAATTATTTCTTTCCAATCGATGTATAGGCATCTTAAATGCTTGGGTTTTTTAATGATAACTTCGCCCTTAACTCCCTTCATTCCCTTCACGTTCTTTAGCTGACTATAAAGCACTGGTATTTCCCGAATTTCAAGGCGGGAGTAATCACGCAAAAGCGAAGCGATCGCGGCCAGATCGTCGAGAGATAACTTAGAAAAATCGTCGGTCTTCACAATACAATGAGAGCCGGGATAATTTTCGATATGAAACCAGTAGTGATCTTTAGAACAAATCGTTCTAATGTAATCATTGCTGGCGGCATCGAGTGCAATCACCCCTGTTAAATTTTTAAGTTTAAAATTTTTGATATTGTATTCAGAGTTTTGACTCTTACTTTGTTTACTTGCATGAGTAATCCATAAGGGCTGAATCACTTTTTCTTTTGTCACTTCAAATTCAAAGTCACCGCGCTTTACGTTTTCAAATTCTTCCTGCGATTCACTTAATCTCGTCGTGAGAATTTCTTCTGCCTTTTTTAGTTTTTTAATTTTTTTAAAAATCACGTCGCGCTTGAGCCATGGAGAATTCATTCCGTACAATTTAATTTTCTGCCCGTGAATTTTTAATTCATCCGCACTCAAATCAATGCGTTCTTCTTTTAAATCGTCTTCAATCAAAGACCAGTTTTTTACTTCTTCAAGATCGTGAGTAATGTTATCAATTTTGCGTGAGAGAAATTTTTCTTTTTTCTTTTGCACCGGCTGACCGGAAACTTTCTTTTGTTCTGCTTTTAAATAATCTTCAATCATTGCAACTTTCTGAGAAGAGTTTTGCGCTTTATCCGGACCGAAAGGATCAACGAGCGAAAGAATATTGTCGCTTTTCACCGTCTCGCCATTCCAGCTTGTATAAATTTCATCTTTTGTTTGTTTGGCGAAAAAAAGCTGACGTTCTTTGTAGCCAAAAAGAAAACTGTTATCCGTATGCTCAGTTTTAAAATGAAGAAGACTCACCATTGTCTTATCATCCACTTCCATTTTTCCGAGACGAGTTCCCACTAAATATTTTCTTACATAATCGAGCAGACGATCTTGCACGCGCAAGTACGCCGGCGGCAATTTATCTGCCAGAAAAATTCCCTGATACTGATTTCCTCTTCCGATATAAATGGCAACTGATTTGCCCGGAAAACGCACCGACAAAACCAGGAAGTGCGGTGTCGTATACGCCTTCTGAAGAGGATAAAATTCATTTTTTGAAAATAAACTGTTATATTCTTCACATGTATTTTGTAATTGTTGGTGAGTCTGAATCATGTCTTTAAATCTTCTTAACGGTAATAGTGAAGCGCTCGAGCTCCTGGATTGGTTTCAATTAACAGGGGACATTGCTAGTTTAGCACATTTTGAGTCTACGAAAAGTAAACTTGCATCACCGCCGCACTTTAGAGATGCTGACCTCATTCAGCGCGACCTCGATCGTTTAGAGTTTTTTATTCAGAACTACGACGACTTTTCTGTTTTGTTCAACACTAGACTGCGCATGCTTCCTGAAGGCGAGGAATACTTCTCACTGATCCCCGATTTATTCAAAGGGAAATTTTTCGAAGCGCGTGAACTCAACTTCTTTTGTCTTTTAATTGAAGCTTATCAGGAAAGTTTTCCGCCGTTTCGCGATTTAGTGTTTGAAAAAGATTTCGCGCTAAAACCAGACATCACTCAAAAATTGCGCCGTCAATTCGTCAATCCTTTGCGCGAATTTGTCGATGTTTCCGGAAATGCTTCTTACGAACGCCATCCGGTTCTTAAAAAACTTTATGCTGAAGTTCTGGCCCTCGAAAGCGATCTGCGCGTGAGTATTCAAAAAGCATCGAGGACAGATCTCTATTCAAACAAACTGCAAATGGATAATTACGACATCATCAATGATCGTTACGTTCTTGCTGTTCGTTCTGATTCTTATAATTCTGAGTTGGGACCGATCGTTTCCCGTTCACAATCGGGGATGACTCTTTTTGTAGAGCCCTATGAGATTAGAGAAAAAAGTAACAAGCGCATCCATCTTCTTTCAGAAATTGAAGCGACGATTTTAAAACTCACTATCGAGCTCAGTAAGATCATTCATCAATTCGCAGAAGAAGTTAAATCGATTTCTGAATGGGTTGTGGAAGTTGACTGGATCAATACAAAAGCGACTTATTCACAAAAGCTTGGTCTTACAAAGCCAGAACTCACAACAAACTTTTATTTTGAATTAACAGGACTCTTTCATCCGCTCATTCGCAATCCTGTTAAAAACAATTTGCTCCTCGATAAAACCCACAAGGGACTTATTATTTCCGGGCCGAACACCGGAGGAAAGACAGTTGCGCTTAAATCGCTCTGCCTTTCTGTCCTCTTTGTGCACATGGGACTTTATCTTCCGGCCGGAAGAGCACAAGTTTATCCGGTGAAAGATCTTTTCTATTTTAGTCACGATCACCAGAATCTTGCCGAAGGACTCAGTTCTTTTGCATCTGAATCAAAATATTATTTAGAGCTTCTGCAAAATCTCGGCGAGAGAAACCTAATCGTCATTGACGAAATTTTTAACTCAACTTCGTCTGAAGAAGCTTCTGCTCTCGCAATTGCTTTCCTCGAAGAAGTTCACAGACGTTCTCTTTCGAAAATTATTATTTCAACTCACCATCAGGTGCTGAAAACTTTTATGCACGCTCGTGGAGATTATGTTTCAGCTCACGTCGGTTTTGATTTTGATCTCAATCGCCCGACTTATAAATTAATTATCGGCGAACCGGGAAGTTCTCTCGCGTTTAAAATCTTCGACAATCTCTCAGAGAAATTCGGACTTAGAACAGAGATCAGTGAAAGAGCAAAAACTCTCCTCGATGAAAAACAAGTAACGTACGAATCGCTTCTCCAAGAGCTTTCACAAAAGAAAGTCGATCTCGATAAACTTCTTTCACAAAATAGAAACCTGCAAATTGAACTTCGCAACCAAAAAGCGTCAATGGAAGGAATTCTTTTTTTAGAGCGCGAAAAAATCCTGGGTGATTATACAAAAAAAATCCGCGGACTCTTCGAACAAGCTGAGCGCGTTTTAGATGAAGCAAAAAAAGGTGAGATCGCTAATCGCAGAAATTTAAATAACGAAATTGGATCAATTCAATCAGCTCTCAATAAAGAAACTCCTCAAAGAGCTCTGCAGACAGAAGCTGATCCGAAATACTCTCATTATCGTCCAATTGCTTTTGAAGATATTCAAAACAATATGACGGTCTTTTCCGTGAACATCAAAAAGAACGTCAAGGTTGTGCAGCTCAATCCGAGAAAGAAAGAAGTGCAAATCCAGCACGGAGCTCTTTCTGTATGGACAACGACGGATTCTCTCCGCTGGCCTTCAGGAGTAAAACCACCAATGCCACAAGTTCGCGTGCATGTGAATCGCGAAGTGCGCGGAGATATCGAAATCGATTGCCGTGGAATGCGTTTAGATGAATTTCAAAAAACTTGTGAAGCGGCCATTGAAGAAGTCTTCAATGGAGAAATTCCTTTCGTCACAATCATACACGGTCACGGCGATGGCGTTTTGAAAAACTGGCTTAGAAATTATCTAAGAAAAGAATACAAAGAACTGCATTTTGAAAATATAGAAGGTAATGATGGGTGCACTAAAATCTCTTTTCCTGCTTAGTACTTTAACGTTTCTTGCTTCATGTTCGCTCTTTAGCAATCAACTTAATAGCACGGTAGATGAGTTAATCATTACTCCTGATCCAAACGGACATCAAAAAATCATCGAGGGAATTCTAGACGCCAGAAAGACAATCTGGATGAAGATGTATCATCTTTCTAACCCGGCAGTTGTCGATGCTCTTATTAAAGCTCATCAAAACAAAGTCGATATTAAAATCATTCTCGATTCAGCTTCTCTCCAATCAAAAAACTTCCGGGTTGTTTTTGATCAATTGAGAGATGCCGGCATCAATGTAAGAGCAAGCTCTCCTTGTTTTTCCATCACTCATGAAAAAAGTTTAATCATCGATTCTAAGAAAGCTTTTATCACAGCGATCAATCTTACAAAGAACTATGCCGAAACTCGCGATTTCGGAATTATCACGAAACGACAGGACATCATCGACGAAATGAAAGAAGTCTATATGGCCGACTGGCAAAACGCTGCTGCTAACACGTGTAAAACACCAACTCTCAAAGTGGCCAACTTGCTTTGGAGTCCGGTCAATGCTGAAGATAAACTTGTCGATCTTATTCGCACCGCTCGTTACAACATTAATCTCTCAGTGGAAAATTTAGGAAACAAAAAAATTGAAGATGCACTTAAAGAAATGACGACTCAAGGTGTATCGATTAAAGTTCTTCTTCCTCAGTGTGATAAAAACAAAAATCCACTCTACAATTATCCATTCATCAATATTCTTGCCCGCTCTAATGTTGAAGTGAAAGTGATGCCGTATCCAGCGAGCAAAGAACATCCTTACATGCATTCAAAAATGATTCTTATCGACGACGAACTCGCCTATATTGGCTCCATTAATTTTTCGAATAACTCTATTTTAAAATCGCGCGAATTGGGAATTATCTTTCCAGATGAACAGGCGATTAAGAAAATTAGTGAAGAGTTTAAGAAAGACTGGAGCGTTTCAATCGCCCCAGTTTCATTAGCACCCGGGTATTGCCCGGAATTAGATTAGTTAATTGATGTACCGATACGCCCTGGACGGAACTTCATCGGATTTTCGCTGAAAGGGAAGATAAACGAGAACCAAACGAACATTGCTTTTCCTTTGATCTGCTCGTGAGAAATAAGTCCCCAGTAGCGAGAGTCATAAGAGAAATCGCGGTTATCACCCATCATGAAGAAGTGCCCTGCCGGGATTGTCATTTTATCGAAATCAACACGGAAGTAGTTATCGCTGTCTTGTTGGATAACATGTTCGTGTTCACCGGTTTTTACTTTAAAGAATTTTAGATTGTATCCTTTAAACTTATCGTCCATATCGTTCATGATCGCTTTGCCATCAAACTCTGTCGGTTGAATCGGTTTGTCATTGATATAAACAACTTTATTTCTGATTTCTAATGTATCACCTGGAAGACCGATAACACGCTTGATGTAGTTAACAGAAAGATCTTTTGGATATTTGAAAACGACAACGTCACCGCGTTTTGGATCGCTTTTTCCAGCGATATAGATTGGATCAAAACTTTTTTCTCCCAACACGATATCCGTGAAAGGAACTTTGAGACCATAAGCAAATTTGTTAACGAGAATGAAATCACCAATCATGAGAGTTGGAATCATAGATCCCGAAGGAATTCTAAATGGCTCGAAAAAAACAGAACGAAAAGTCATAACCGCAATGATGATTAAGAGGATTGATTTCGTCTCTTTGATCATCTTTTGTTTTTTACTAAGGAGTTGTTGCGCTTCTTCTTCTGTCATAAATTCCTTTATACGTTTCTTCTGTGAGAGCGATGGCGTCTTCTTTTAGCAGGACGAGACGACTCACTTGGTGCGCGCTTTGATTCATTAACGTTCAATGCCACCGGATTAATATTTTTATAATAGTATTCAATAATACTTTTTGCGAGCATTGACGATTTTACGTGCCATTTTTTTACGTTAACGTTCATGACACTGATTGAAATTCCTTTTCCTTTCGTTTTTTCACGAGGAATAGCGTAAGCTGCGAACCAATCACGTTTTCCAAACGGTGTACCACCAGTGATACTTCCCGTTTTTCCACCGATATCTAAAACATCGCGGTAACCGATGTTCATTTTTCTAAATGATCTTCTTGCTGTTCCATCATCGATTGTCATCG
The DNA here is from genome assembly GCA_966211875.1 of uncultured Bacteriovoracaceae bacterium. Classification (GTDB taxonomy): domain Bacteria; phylum Bdellovibrionota; class Bacteriovoracia; order Bacteriovoracales; family Bacteriovoracaceae; genus Bacteriovorax. The sequence continues at coordinate 240,962 of CBIHNP010000006.1, read as the reverse complement.
ACATCATCTCGTGCATCTCTTTAGAAGTTTCAGGAGAGATCGCTCTTCTTTCTGTTGCTACTTCCGGCCAGATGTTGTCACCTTTTGGATCAACGATCTTAGAAATGAATCTTGGAGTTTTTAAAACACCATCGTTAGCAACGATTGAGGCCATCGCTGCTGCATGAACAGGAGAGATAACTGTATCGACGTTATATCCTGAAGCTAGCTCAGCTAGAGAATAATCATCTTTAACAGGACGAATTTCTGATTTTAAAAAACTGAACTCTTTGCAGATTGGTTGATTGAATCCAAATCCTTCGGCCATCTTTACTAAGTTTTCACTCGTCGTATTTTTGATTGCCGCTTTTCCAAAGATAACGTTGTTAGATTTTGCAAAAGCTGTTTCCAGTGTTTGCGTTTTATCCCAACGATTATTTTTTGATTCGTTCAATTGATATTTGAAGAGAGTCGTACTTCTTCCTCTGAAATCAAACATCGTTTCTTTTTTAACTTGTGTGTTTTGAAGAAGCTCCGCAGTTGTAACCATTTTGATTAAACTTGCAGAGGGGTGCGTGTTTGAAAGAACTAAATTTTTATCAAATTTATTTCCCTTTCCTTCATATCCAATCGCTGCCAACACTTTTCCAGTCTCATTATCGATAACTGTAATCGCCGTGTAATCTGAACGATACTGCTTCAAAAGATTTTTAGCGTAATTCGTAAGATTCTCATTAAAAGTGTATTCAACTTTTAACGACTGGTTATTAATTTGGAGTTTATCCGGCCATTCAGTTCCTTGAAGAAAAGATTTTTCCATCGTTTCTTTAAAACCAGCTGGTAGCTGTGGAATGGCTCCGACGTTTTGTTCGGCCGCATTTAGCTTTTGATTGAACTTCCCCTGGCAGATATTAAATACTGTTCCACCAAAGAAGAGACCAAGGCCTAGAGTAGTAGTAATTACGACAAACTTTCTGTTTGTTTTCTGGGTTTTCTTTTTAAACTTGTCCATGTTTTATCAACCATCATGTTTTTACTTCATGTAAGCTAATATTATGGCCTAAAATTCTTCCCAATGACAAAAAATTCTTTAGAAACAGATCGCACAGATTTTGGTCGGAGATAATGGAACTCTTCAAAGTGCTTTTTTTGGGCCTTCAAAAATACCTGAGCATCGTTGCTTTCGAAAACTTTGATGACCAGATTTCCACCCGGTTTGAGAAATCGCGGCAAGAGTGAGAAGACCATTTCAACGAGATTAAGCGAGCGAATTTGATCGACCGATTGAACGCCAGTCGTGTTCGGTGCCATGTCTGACAATACTACATCAAATTGATCGGCCACACCTAATTCGGCCATATTTTCAATCGTGAAGACATCTTTTTTGAAGAGACGCACGTTCGATAAATTTAAAAGTTTATTATTTATTTCTTTGATGTCGGCTCCGATGACGAGGCCATCTTTGCCTATTTTTTCTGCAGTATACTGGATCCACGAGCCCGGGTGATAACCAAGATCAATTATCTGATTACCTTTTGTGATAATCTTAAAACGCTCGTCGATTTCTTCTAATTTATAAACAGATCTTGCCAAGAAATTTTCTTTCTTAGCTTTATGGAAGTAATGGTCTTTTACTTTAAAAGTCATGATGAATTACTCGAGAACCATAATCACACGAGGATTATCTTCAGCGGCATCCATTATCGATTGAATCATCCCTTCGATGTATTCACTTCCTAATTTAGCTTTCAAAATACTAACGTGTTTGATTTTAATAACTGTTTCGCCTGTGTAGTCTGTACTCAAAGTATCGTAGAGAGAATCGACAGTGCGTGCATAATAGCGATTGAAGTTGAGTTCTTTAGCAACGTATGTATGAAGATGATCGCGATTTTTAATCACTTTTCCATCGATCAAAACAGTCCCTGAAGCAGACGCTTGCAGAGAAAAAAGAAGACCAAAAACAACAATCAAAACGCTTTTAGAAAGCATCTGAACTCCAATCTCATAAAGACAAAATTTGTGATTGTTTTTTGCTCTTCTTTCGGGTGAAAGTCAACGAATTCCCCCTCTGTTTTGTAAATTTTACGCAGCTAAATTACTGGTTTTTTGCACATTTGCCTTCGCTCTGATCTGCAATGTATCGATTCCATATTTGCGAGCTTTATTAATCAATGTCGTCTTGCTGATTCCCAGAACTCTTGCCGTCTCATTAACTCTTCCTGAAAAGCGCTCAAACATGGCCTGTAAATACCATCCTTCAAAACTCTCCAGCGCTAAATTAAAATCCTCAGGGAAATGCGAAATAAAATCGACTTCTGTCTTCGCCGATTCTTTTTTCATCCCAGAGAGAAACCATCCCGGGAGGTCTGAACGAGTGATTTTGGTTCCTTCACAAAGGGCCACCGTAAATTCCATACAGTTTTTTAATTCGCGATAATTACCTTTCCATTCTGCATTCATTAACAAATGAAAAACATCGTTCTCCAGCGACAGGCGATGTTTTTGGTAACGCTCTTTCATTTGCTCGAACGTTTTATAAATTTCTTTTTCCAAACGAACTTTATCTTGATTGAGAGATTCAAGTTCTAAATGGAAAATACTCAATCTGAAATAGAGATCTTCGCGAAATGTTCCGGCCGTAACCATTGCTTTTAGATCTTTGTTTGTCGCCAAGATCAACCTTCCGGAAAAGTTGAGGGCATGAGTTGAACCAATCGGCGTGTATTTTTTTTCTTCCAGAAGATAGAGAAGTTTTTTTTGTGATTCAAGAGAGAGTTCGCCAATTTCATCAAGAAAAAGAGTTCCTGTTCCGACGTCTTTAAAATAACCGTTTTTATTTTCCACCGCTCCCGTGAAAGATCCTCTTCGATGACCAAACAACTCACTTTCAAAAAGATCTTCTTTTAAACTCGCTAAATGTAGAGTGAGAAAACGATCACGATGAATCTTAGAACTCTCAAAAAGTTTTCGCGCCAGTCGCGATTTTCCGGAACCAGTAGGGCCTGTGATGAGAATAGGAGCACTGATGTTGAGTAATTTTTTGGCGAGTTGAATGTTCATGGTTAACCTCTCTTTGTTGATCACTAGAGGTTAAACAAATGAGTTCAAAAATTAATCCAACAACACGAATTTGGACTAAGGTTTTTCATCTTTGAATTCAGATTTAAAAATATCGAGAAGAATCGGTGCAAGTGAATCTGGCGCCCAGATCAAAGCTCCGTAATAACGTTCTCGATCAAGATTCGTAATGCGGTTTCCATTCTCGTAGAAATGAATTCCACGTTGTTCGCAGAGAATTGTTCCAGCGGCGATATCCCACGCGTTTTTTGGAGCAAGTGAGATAATAAAATCGCATGCACCGCTTGCGAGAAGTCCTAATTTAAAAGCGATACTTCCACGAGGAGTGATATCAAGTTGAGGATTACTTAAATATTTATCGAACTGTCCTTTGTGAAATTCAGAACGCGAAACAAACGTGAGAAGTTTCTGAACTGATTTATCGAGCGAAGGAACAAAAGGAATTTCTGAATCGAGAGAAAATCCGCTGAACGGATTGTAGAGCCAGGCATAGTTTTCTGGATCTGCGATTTCATGTGAGTTCATTAACGCCAATGAAACTGCACATTCGGGACGGCCTTTAACGAGTTCGCGAGTTCCATCAATCGGATCGAGAATCGCACAGGGAAAAATGTATTCTTTGAAATCTTCTTCGCTAAAAAAAGAATATTTTGAATAAACAGGATGAGCACCAAGATGTTCCTTCACAATTTTTGAAACAAAGTGATCGATCTCTGTGACGAAACTTTTATCGTCTTTCAAATCGACTTTCATATTTCCTTGAGCCGTTGGCCCAAAAAAATTTGCGAGCGTTTTTGTCAACTCTAGAATAACTTCATTTTGGATGTTTTTCATAAAAATACACTCTGCGACATTAAAAAATCTTACAAATTTTTTGTATAATTAGTTGACTTGGATATTTTATCAACAAATTGTTCCAAGTTATCCACATTTTGGTTTTTTGCCTCAATATTTTTTGTTAATTTGAAAAAAAAAAGCTTGTCATTATTTTCACTAGTTACGACTGATATTCACAATCACATTTTTCTTGCTATACCTACGCAATTGTTTTGTGGATGAAACACCGTAGTTATTCACATTAAGTCAAAAAATTGTCACTCGGGTATTAATAGCAGAAAGATGATGTAAGAACCAATTTTTAGTGAGTAAAGCACACTATTAGCGCGCGAGCACTAACAAAATTGAGAATGGGATTCAAACAGAAGTGTGTTTAAATCTTAATAATTCTCAGTCGAGAGAACTTCTACGTTGCCGCCTGATGCAACAGAAACCGCAAAGATTTCTGAGCCAATCTCACTCGTCTTCATAAGATTTGTAAGGAGCTTTACTTCGCCGCTGTCCGGGTCCGCGTAGATAAATGGAGTCGATTCTAGTTCTGATCTATCGAGCTGATACGATCGTAAGAAACTGTTGTAGATACCTTTAGTCAATCCTGAACTAAACATTACCACTCCATTGGTAGACGAAAAACTTCATTGTCTTTCGTACCCTCTTAATAAAAGTGTATCACATCTGGAAAAAATTAATTGTTAAATATTTTTAAGAAGACCTTAACCCTTCCCTCAAAATGCGAATCGAGAAGACAAATTAAGATATAAATTACATAGATCATATTGCGGCTTGAGCGCACGCGGGAAAGCGATTGAAATAAAAGCTCGAGGGGGATCAAACTTAGAAAGGCGAGCGGCCACATCATTCCAAAACCAGTAATCAGCGAATCATCCCAGAACAATGAAAAAAGAACATAGAGAGCAAACGACACTAAAAAAATTTCCATGCTTTCGCGCTCAATCTGGAATTCTTTAAGCACTGAAAACTTAGGTTTAATATATTTGACGATAGTAACAGCGAGACCAAAAATTCCTAAAATATAGAAACCCTTTCGATCCAATTCCATTGCAATATTTTTAAAAATACCCCAATCAAGTGAATGAAGGGGTTCTATCAGATCTGTGTGAGACAACAAACGAAGGATCGTGAGAATCACTCCGAACAAAGCGTATTTTAAAAGCTGGCGCTTAAACCACAGCGTTCTGTCTTTGAGAAAAATAAAAAGAACGAACGGCACCTGGAAAAAAACCAGAATCGCAAAATTTGAGTTGATGAGTGCTCCCCAAAAACTCACAAGTCCCATAAAAAGACCCGCGCGATAAGTTGAACTCTTTGTTACCCACAATAAAGTCCAGATCCAGATGAGCGAATAAGTTGTGAGCATCGAGAATTCGATATTGCTCGCAAGCGTTTTGCTGAATGACCACGAGGAAACTAAAGCAAAAACTCCAAGAAGTGAAAGCCTTCGCGAAACGAAGAAACGAAGAAATGCGTAGAACACCAATAAGAAAAGCCCCATTCCCACAATGTAGAAATGTAAACTCCACGCCAATCTGAAAAGTTCGGGATAACTTTTAAACGGATAATAATTGATCAATAGAAAGTTCCACATCGGGTTTCCGATTTTTTCTAATGGATCAAAATAAAGTTTCAGCATTTCCATATTCACGAGCGGAGGTAAATCCGGCAGTGAAAAAACAAATGTGATAAGTATTAAACCAACGAGAGTTTTCTCGAAATTATCCAAGAAACGAAATTCACCAAAGTTCGATGAAACTGATTCCTGAATAATTTTTCCACGCGTGGGCCAGGAGTAAAACAGACCGAGCACGGCCCAGATAATCCAGTAGCTGTTATAAATCCACTTCGCATCGAGAAGATTAATAATATTAAAAAGAAGAATGAAAAAAAACATTCCTAAGAAGAGGCGATAGACAACACGATCAATTGACGAGTTCACTCGGAAATAAATCTTCAAGCGGTGATCGATCTCTTTACCTAAGAGAAACCACTGGCTCACGATGAACAGTATATAAAGAGTCATCATCACGGCCATGGCCGCGGGACTGATGTGCATTCCTTTTTGAACATAAACAGGGATCAGTAAAAAAGAAAAATAGCTAACTACACGATATGTGAAGAATTTCCATTTTAGTCTTAAAATGTTTGAACTGTTTACTAAAGTATTGTCCATAATAACCGATTAAATCAGTAATTAAGAAGTCTGGAATCCCATACGTCCACTTCTTAATATCCTAGAATAAAAGAAAGACCGGCCCCATCCGGTCTTTTTTATTTTAAGGGCGAACCCTACGCTTCACAAGCTAATTAATGAGCAAATCCTGCCTCATATAGAATGGTCCTACCGTATGTTATTCTTAGAAGGTCATAGGCCCCTTTAAATCAGGAGGATTTTCTGGGTATAGCGTTTGGTTCCATCTCAACTGGATTACCTAAGGATATCGTGAAGCAGATCATGTCTGCTGAACAAGTTCCTATCCAGAATATGGAAAAACAAAAAAGCAAAATCAACGACAAGAAAGGTCTCGTCGATCAGCTATTAAAACTAGCTGAAGACGTGCGCGGAAATCTTGCGACGAATGCCAATGCTCGCGCCTTACGTGAATTAAAAGTTGATACAAACAACGACATCATCGGTGTCACAACAGATAAAAATCGCACCGTGCCTGGCAGTTATCAATTTGAAGTAACTTCCCTCGCACAAAAATCTTCTGCGATGTCGACAGGGTTTGAAGACAAAGACAAAAGTTATGTCGGTGTAGGATTCATTCAATACACACTTCCAAATGGTGAAACAAAAGATATCTATGTCGATTCTGACAATGCTTCGTTAAGTGGAATTGCAAAACTCATCAACAAAGACACAAGTCTTGGTGTTACTGCAAACGTTGTTAACGACGGAAGTGGATCAGATACGCCGTGGAGACTCGTTCTCGCTTTAAATAAAACCGGTGATGAAAACGCCGTGAACTTTCCATACTTTTATTTTGTTGATGGCGACGAAGATTTCCAATTGGAATTTCAACGTGAAGCTCACAACGCGAAAGTAAAGCTCGATGGATTTGAACTCGAAGCACCAGACAACCAATTAAAAGATCTTATTCCTGGTGTGACGATCGATTTAAAGAAAGCAAAACCAGGTGAAGAATTTACGATTAACATCACTGAAGATAAAGAAGCCGTTGGTGCCAAAGTCAGCGACCTCGTTACAAAACTCAATGCTGTTTTAAAATTCATCAAAGAGCAAAACTCTATTGATGAAAAAACTGATACATCGAGAACACTCGGTGGGGATATCATGCTTCAATCTCTTGAAGGTCGTATTCACGCTGCTGTTTTCAAAGACGTTCAAACAGATACCGGATTTCATCGCGTGGGCGATCTTGGATTAGCTTTTAGTCGCGATGGTATTTTGGAATTCGATCAGAAAAAATTCCAGGCAGTCATTAGTAAAGACTACAACCTTGTTTCACAAATCCTCACTGGTACATTCACACCTGAGGGTGGAAAGTCGGAAGGGTTCATGGATAACTTGAACGCAACGATGAACACATCTCTTCGTATGCCAGACGGTCTTATTCAAAGTCGTAAAAAATCTCTTCAAAGCAACATCGAAGAGATCGATCGCAGAATAAGTCAAAAACAAAAATATTTAGAAGAGAAAGAGAAAAATTTAAAGGATAAATTTTCAAGACTGGAAGGAACAATTTCAAAAATTAAATCACAGGGAGCTGGGGTTGCTGCACTAGGAGCATCCGGACCTAGCCCTGTTCAAGAATTAGGATAAGGATAATTTGAGGAGGCACATATGAGTTATGGTTACGGAGCTTATAAGAAAACAGCGGTAAGTACCGCAAGCAAAGAACAAATTCTTCTGATGCTTTACCAAGCAGCAATCAAGAATTGTAAGAAAGCTATTGAAGCTATTCAGGCAAAGAAGATTGCTGAGAAAGGTGAATACATCGGAAAACTTCAGGACATCGTTATTGAATTGAATAACAGTCTTGATTTTGAAGTTGGTGGAGATATCGCAAAAGAATTGTCGTCACTTTACGACTACATTCTTTTCTCGAGCACACAAGCAAACATTAAAATCGATGCAGAACCGCTAAAGGGATGTTTAAACGTTCTAAACACTCTTTATGAAGGCTGGAGTGAAGCGATCAAAGGATTAAAAAATAATCCAGCAGCAAACAACAGCCCAAATGGCGAACTAAAATAATAATTGTTACTTAAAAAAATAGGATTGTTATGATTCAAGAACTTTTTGAAAATATTCAAGAGCACCTTTCTATGCTCGATTTAGCCGTTCACTGTACTGAGAGAATTAATGTTTTTGCAAGAAACGAAGACATTGATCGCGTAGCAAGCGAAACTGAAAACCGTGATCGCATCGTCAACATCGTTGCTCAAATTCAAAAAGTTATTGAAGATCAAATCAATCGCCTGAGCCCTGGTGATATTGATCAGGACGGAATTCTCATTCTTAAGTCATGGTTTCAAGATCTTGCTTTATGGTCTGAAAAAATGAATGAAATCGACCGCGATACAGTTGAGCTTTTAGCTCAACAAAAAGAAAATACAACAAAAGAAATCTCGCTCATTTTCAAAAACAAAGAAATGTTTAAAGGCTACAACCACAAAGGTATTAAGTAATTTCTCCCTCACGTTTCCGAGTGAATCTTCATTGACAAAAATCCGGGAACGTGAGGAAATAGAATCAGTTGAGTTAATGATTAACTTAACACCAATATCTACCTTTTTGAACCTTCAGGATGAGGAACAGGGGTGCTCATGAGTTTACCAAAAATCACTTCATACGAAGTAAGAACATCGCGAACTGAACAAAAAGTTCCAGTCGTTAACGGAGTTCACCTTCATTCAATTTATAATCCGTTCAAGGAAGCTGAAACGCTTGTTGAATCACAACTAGAAAACTTAAAAAATAAAAACGAAGTTCTCGTTCTAGGTTTGGGATTTGCGTATCACGTGAATGCGATTATTGAAAAACTTGCTCAATATCACGGCGACAATTTTAAAGTCATCGTCATTGAACCAAGTCTTCAAGTGTATGATGACTGCATCGCTTTCGATCTTCTGAACAAAAAGAATGTTCTGATTTATTCTGGATTCACATCGAACGAACTTTACAGCGATCTCGATCTCGTGCATTTCTTATTGAGAAAACCAGCGATGATTGCTCACCCTCCTTCGTTCAATCTTTATCAATACTATTTTAAAACAATTTTGACTTTCGAAGCTCCAAAGAGCATCAGCGGGATTATGAATTTCGTTGAATCACCGGAAATCAAAAAATATTTGCACCGCTTTGACCAGGAAACAACTCTGGAAGAAGCACTCTACAACCAAGTTTCAAAGCAATCGCAATTTGATGAAGCAGACTTTCTTGCAATGGCCCTCGTTGAAATGACAAAAAACAGTCAGCCAAAATCACAAGAGAAAAAAGCTGGTCTGGGAGATCTGTAACATGAAAAACATTCTCATTATTAACCTCCGCAGACTTGGTGATGTTTATACAACAGGACACATCGTTAACTCTTTAGCTGCAACAGAAGGAAACAATGTTTCTCTTCTCGTTTACAAAGAAAGTTCAGCTGCTGCTAAATCACTTAAAAATATTTCTCACCTGCATACGATCGATAGAAAAGAAATTATTACTCTAAAAGCAAACAAACTTTTCTCAGATGGATTTGCCTTAGAACAACTTCTTCTTCAATTAAAAGCAATCAAAGACCAAAAATGGGACGAGATCATTAACTACTCTAACGATATTGTTGGGGCTTATATTTGTTCTTACCTACGTGGTTCAACTGACAAAGTTGTCGGCGTTCACTTCAACAATGAAAGAAACGTTGTAACGAACAACGATTGGGATATTCTCTTTAACGATATTCTGCCGGTTGCTAAATACGCTCCTATTCACTTTGTGGATTGTTACCACAAGATGATCGGAATTTCTTACAACAGAGAAGGTGAAAAACTTCTTACAAACTCTGAACACAATGCAGTTGCTTTCAGTCACATGAACTCAATTCGCAAAAATGGATCAGAAACGACTTCTAAAATTATCGGCATTCAATTGAAAACTGCGGACGCTGCTAAAGATATTTCAGAAGGCACTCTTACTGAACTTATCGCTGCTCTTCGCTCGAACATGGAACTTATTCCAGTTCTTCTAATCGCACCTGTCGACGAAGAAAGAAGATATGCTGACGAAATCAACTCTAAATTTAACAACGAACTCGTTATTGTAGAAGCTGATCTGGAAGCTGTCGCTTCTGTTTTAATGAACGTTGATCTGCTTATTACTCCAGATACTGCAATTAAACACATTGCCGACCTTGCAGAAACTCCAGTTCTTGAAATTTCTCTTGGACACGCTCCTTTTTTAAAACAAGGAACATACTCTCAAGGAAGTTTAATTCTTACGGATATCATCACTGACAGAAACTTCACTAAGGGTTCCGAAGTTCAGAAAACAAAAATTACTGCTCAAGATATCATGGCTTCAGTGCTTTATTTCTTCTCTAAGTCAAAAACAATTCGTCCAAGACTTTCAAACGACGTGACTCTTTATTCGTGCTCATTTGATCGCCTTGGTGCTCGTTACTCGGTTGTTGCTGGGACTGTTGATGCCCAAACTGAAATTCACCGTCTGATGTTGAGACAACTTATCAACGTTGTTTATGACCAGAGTGAAGCAATGAACATTTACGAAGACATCACTGACTTCGGAATTGCCGGAGCAAGCAACTGGAGCGCGAAAGAAAAAACAAATGTCACAAACGTCATGAAAGATCTTTTGGGAACACTTCGCTCTCTTCTTCAAAGTTTAGAAAACAGAAAGAGCTCAAGAGATTTCGTTATGAACCTGGGCAAACTCATTGCTCATGCTGATAACAGTTCGCTGGTGCAAATCCCGGTGATGATGTTTAAAACAAAAATTGAATCGATCAATGCTAAAACTTTTGAAGAAAATGCAAAAGAAGTTGAAGTTCTTCTCTATGAACTTAAATCTGATATTCAAAAGATTTTATATTGTATCAAACAACTGGAAGATACTATCTCTGTTCAGCGCAAGGCCGATTTTATCGGACGTGGTACTGAACAGGTAAATAGCTAGATCGCAAATCGCAAACCTAGGATTGGTTTATGGATATGTTCAAGGAAGACGTTAATCGTGAATTTTCTCGCATTAAAGAAAAGCTGGAAAAAACGAATCCTCTTAATGAAGAAGATTTAAAAATCATTCTTCTTTCATTACTTGCAGAGGAGGATCTCCATGAAGGCAAGTAACAACTCCCGCATTCCTGAAACAGACGTTCCAGTAGCTTCAATCGCGATTATGCAAATGACTCGTTTTGGAGATCTTATCCAGACAGCGCAAGCAGCAGAAGAACTAAAAAGAAATCATCCTGATTATCGTCTTGTTCTGATTGCGCGCGCCCAATTTGCTAAACCACTCGATTTTTTATTAAGAAGAATCTTTGATAAAATTTATCTTATTGATACAAAGAAAATTCTTGAAAACTCTGAAGTGGGTGGACTTACTAACAGCTTACATGGACTCGATCAATTCCTGGGAGAAATCGCAGGTGAAAACTTTGAAGCTTTAATCAATCTATCATTCTCAAAGTCTTCTGCTTATCTCTCTTCTCTCATTAAATCAAAACACAAAATCGGTACATTTTACGACTATAACAACAAAATGCAGATCAATGACAAGTGGTCTCAGTATGTTTATTCAACTGTCATGAGAGGAACTCTTAATCCTTACTCACTTGTTGATATTTTTAAAAGTATCATCGGTGTAAAGCCAGCTGAACACAAAACAGCTCCAGTGACGACTGCAAGAAATAATACAATTATCATTCACCCTTTTGCATCTCATGAAAGAAAAGCATGGAGAGCAGAAAAATGGGTTGAAATTCTTTATCGTACACTTAAAGAAAATGATTCGTGCACGATTCAAATCGTCGGTGCTAAAAACGAAGTTTTAAAGTCTCAGATGATTACTGAAAATCCTCTGCTTAAAACTTTCGGCCATCGCATTCAGAACCTCACAGGAAAAACAACTCTTGCTGAGCTTTCAATGGAACTTAAAAAAGCCAAACTTTTTGTTGGACACGATTCAATGGTCGGGCATTTAGCTGCGATCAACAACACACCGACACTTACAGTTTCATTGGGAAGTGTTCGTCCTTATGAGACGACTCCTTATCACGCGAACGCGTATAATATCGCACCAAGAACAAAATGTTTTCCTTGTTTTCCGACTGATAATTGCAGCTATACTCAATGTCACCACGATATTCCTTATCAAATTGTCAGCGCCTCAATTAAACAATTGTTAGAACAAAAAGAAATTACCAGCGAATGGATGAAAGGCGCAATCTCGAGCTTCCACTTGAGCTCCGTACATTTTTATCGTGCACGCTTAAGCAAAGGACAGATGAGCCTTGAAAGCTTGATCGACAATCAAGTTGATAGTCTGGATATTTTCCGCACTCTTTATAGAGTCGCATGGTCATTCGTTATCAGTGACCATGAAGAAAATGTTCCCTTCCCGAAATTAAATCAAAATACTCATCGCGATTTATTGGATGCTTTAACAGGCCTTCAACATCTTTTTGAACTTTCAGAGTTCGGAAAGAAATATTCGCGTTTTATTTTAGAAGAAATCTCTTCTCAAACTCCAAGCATTGCTCGCATTAAAGAATACTCAAAAAAAATCGATGAGATTGACCAGCTTCAAAGCTTAGTTCAAAAAACTTCGCCTAACCTGGCCCCGATTATTGATTATTTTACAATCAGAAAAGCAAATCTCTTCGGAGACAATGTTGTTCAGCTGACTGAAAGTTCTTTCTACGCATTTGAAGAATGCGCAAGTCTTTGCAGTATTTTATTTGAGCTGATTGAAAATACAATTGCTGAACACAAACTCACATCGGGCAAGACTCCCTCTCGCTCTGATATTAACAAATAAGTAGGTTCAATGACTGCACTAAACAACAACGTTAAAAACGCTAATTCACTTGAACTTGCTTTTGAATCAATTGATTCATGTTTTGGGTATGTCGATTACATCACAGCTCAAATTCAAAAGCTGATTGCTTTTTACAATGCCGGCGAAAATGATCAGGCGAATGCAACTTTTGTTGAAGTTGTTGAGGTCATGGATTTATACATCCAACTTATCTCTAAAGTTTATCGTGTTATCAGAACAAATCTTCAGGGTCAGAGCTTTAAAGATGAAAGCATCCAAAAACTTGAGATCCATCTTCTTTCTGTCATCAAGGCCCTTCTTCAGGCCAAAGAAAAAGAAGACATCATCATGCTTTGTGACTTGCTAGAGTACGAGCTGATCGATAACCTTACACAGTGGAAGATCAAAGTCCTGCCGGAATTAAAGAAGTTAAAAAATTTCTAAGCTCATCAAGTGCTGAGCTTATGTCTTTGCCTCTAAAGGCGAAGCCACTTCGTTTTTCCAAAAGTTCGTTTGAAAAAAAAGTCTTTCAAGGTTTAAAAAGTTCAAAAAATTCTGAACTCGAAGGGAAGTTTCAATTCAAAGAAGAGCTTAGAAAGCTTCTTCTTTTTACGAATGAAGTAAAAGAACTTCCTCAAGCCATTTTAAATCTCACTTCGCTCAATTCTTTTGAATCCTGCCACGTGCTCGTTCACGAGAAGGGAAAACCTGTCGGCCAGAATTATTTTTATAATCATGCCAACTACGAAGAAACAAAACTCATCAGCATTCAAAGTTTCAATTCGCTTTTTAATCTCGTTAAAAAAAGTAAAAACAAAATTTTTAATCAATCTCTCAACATGAAAGATGATCTGGATGTTGTTGGAAATTTTCTTGCGAAAGAAATCGATTTAAAAAACTATTCTGTTATTTATCTTATCTCGAGAAACTCTTTCCTTCCTCCAAGCGAAGAAGAGCAAGTGCTCTTCCAGAGTTTGTCAGTTCACTTGCAACCGCTCTTGATGAAAATTCTCGACAAAGAAAAAAATGATTTAAAAAAAGATGTTTTGAAAAAATCATTGGAAAATTTTCCGGAGAAAATCTTTGTTAAAAAGAATTCCCAGGAAGTTTTTACGAATCATTCGGGAAGTGAACCCGTTGAAAACTCCCACCTCATGGTTTTTCCCATCGACGGTGAAGAAAATACTGTGATGGAACTTTCCAATCTGAGCAAAGATACGATTTCGACAGAACTCTATCACTCTCAGCGCGTTTCTCTCCTCGGAGAACTTTTAAATACACTTCAACACGAACTTTCAAACCCGCTTTTTGGATTGAACCTCACTGGGACTTTGCTTTTAAGTGATGCTCAAGATGAAGAAACAAAGGAATTGCTCAATGATATTTGTGTGAACGCCAACCGCTCACAAACCATTATCAAAAACTTTTCGAATCTCTACAACGATCAACAGGAATATAAAAAAATTCAGCTCTATAAATTCGTTGAAGAGGTCATTACGTTGACAAAAAGTGAGACAAAAGAAATCCAGAAGAGAATCGAGTGCATCGGCTTTGAAAAAACGGATTCACTGGAAATCGAAACGAACTCCACATACCTCACACAGATTATCTTTAACCTGATCATCAACGCCGCTCAGGCGATCAAAGCTGCAAACGCGAGAGTTCTACAAAACAATATTGTGATTAAGCTGATAAAAGAGGGAAAAACTATTACGATTGCCGTAGTAGATGATGGGCCCGGCGTTAAAGCTGAGCTTGCGAACACCATTTTCGAGCCATTTTTCACAACAAAAGATTTTGGAACGGGCCTCGGGCTCTCAATCTGTCAGAATCTTGCACGCCAATTGGGAAGCAAAATACATTTTCAGAACAATTCGCCTTTTCCTGGCGCAACTTTCTCGATAAACTTACCTCTAGTTTAGGGAGTTTATTTTGAAGAGAATTCTACTGATTGAAGATGAGCCTTTAATTCAAAAGTCGCTAAAAAAACTTTTGGAAAAAAAAGGTGTCGAGGTCACTGTTGAAAGTCGCGGTCGCGAAGCGATCCAACTCATCCTCAACCAAAAATTTGACCGCATCATCTGCGATCTCATGCTTCAAGATATTTCAGGCTTCGACGTTATCGAAGAATCAAAGGCCCGCTTCACAATGGCCGAAATCAGCAAACTCTTTATCATCATCACGGCCTACAGTTCACCTCATGTAATCGAGAAGGCCACTCAATACGGATGTCTGCTTTTATCAAAGCCATTCGAGAACATTGAATCTGCCCTAGAGATTTTTTTGGCCGAAGGAGCTCCACGTGGCCCAGTTTAAAAATATTAGTATCGTTTTAAAGCCGAAAGTGAACACTGAATTTGAAAGTATTTTAACAAATCTCGTTTCATGGCTGCACAGAAGAAAGAAACACGTAACATTTCTCGACAAAGAAGAAGAGCGTGTAAAAAAAATCCTCAAAAGCGAAAGCAAAAATATCGAGTTCATTGCAGAAACTGAATTGCATTCTACTTCCGACCTAATTATTACAATGGGTGGAGACGGAACATTGATTGGTGTCTGTCGCAATATCACGAAGAACTCACCTCCGATCTTCGGAGTGAACATGGGTCACTTAGGTTTCATTACTGAATTCACCAAAGCAGAATTCTTTGATGAGCTTGAATCGACATTGAAAGGAAATTTTGAAGTAACGACTCTTTCACTTTACCAAGTGGAAGTTTTTGAGAAGAGAAAAGATAAGCCGATGTTCAAGGGTTATTTTTTGAACGATGTTGTTATTAACAACAATCAAATCTCGCGCATGCTTACTCTATCAGTGGAATCGGATGGAGAGCATGTTTATAACCTTGCTGGAGACGGACTCATTATCAGTTCTCCGATTGGATCGACTGCTTATTCACTCGCTGCCGGCGGACCGATTATCCAGCCGAGTGTAAACGCAATGACATTGACTCCGATTTGCGCTCACAGCTTAACTCACAGACCGCTGGTGATTCCAGATCATTCAGTTGTCGAGATTAAAGCCTCGAGAGCTGACGAATCGATCAAACTTACTCTCGACGGACAACAGGCCATCGTTATCGGTTCGGGTGAAGTCGTAAAAGTGACGAAAAAAAATACCAAAGTCGTACGTTTAATTAAGAACCCATCTCGCACATATTTTAGAACGCTAAAAGAGAAATTCACACACGGAGCCCGAGAGATAAAATGAGAGATCAAATGAAAACGAATGAAACATTATATTTGAAATCATTAAACCTGCAAAACTTTGCAACATTTGAAAATCAAGAAATTCAATTTGATTCAAAATTCAACGCGATTGTTGGAGAAACAGGATCAGGAAAAAGTTTGATTCTTGATGCTCTTCAAATCATCTTCGGCGCTCGCGCTGATAAAAAGCTCATCAGAAAAAATGCAGAATTCGCAACTATCGAAGCTGTTTTTTCTACTGACGATTCAAAAATCAAGAACTACTTCAATGAAATCGGCCATCCATTTGAAGGAAATGAGATCGTTATCAAAAGAATTATCTTTGCTAATGAATCATCAAAATCCTATTTAAATTTCCAATCTTGTTCAGCTTCTGCATTGACTGCCTTCTCAAAGCGCTTTGTCGATCTAGTCGGGCAATTTGAAAACCAAAAACTTTTAAGCGAAGACTATCAATTGATCCTTCTCGATTCATACGCTGGATTAAATTCTGATATCGCTGATTACCAAAATCTTTACGGCCAACTTTCGAGCTTAAGAAAAGATTTTAATGATCTTCTCAATGAAAAAAATGTTCGCGCTCAACGCGAAGACTATATTCGTTTTCAACTTGAAGAACTTGAAAGACTAAGTCCAAGTGTTGAAGACGAGCTTGAACTCTTGAAGAAAAAAGACATGATTCTAAACGTGGAAAAACGTCAGACCACTCTTGGCTCACTTGCTTCTGCGATTTCAGACGATGATGTAAACCTTCTCGGTCTTCTTAAAGTGTGTTTAAACCGCGCTGAAAAGAATCCTGGAATCGTTTCAGAAGAAATTATCACTAAGCTTTATGATGTTAAATCAATCCTCGAAGACGTTTCATATGATCTTTCAAAAGATCTGAACGCGAACCTCGACGAAGAAAACATTGAAGAAATTATCGATCGTATCGATTTATATTCTAAACTAAAAAGAAAATTCGGTGGAACAACTGAAGAAATGATCAAAACGTACAGCGAATTCAGAGCTGAACTCAATTCGTACTCTCAAGTTGACGATAAAATTTCTCTCGTTTCAAAAAAGATCAACGATCTTGAAACAAGATGTTCAACTTTCGCTGAAGAACTACACAAAATTCGCACACAAAAATCAGAAGAGCTTTCTGATGAACTTACTGCTAAAGTTCGCGAGCTAAAAATGAACGGTGCTTCTCTTAAAATCGTTGTGAATAAAGCTGATACATTGGGCGCGAAAGGATTTTCTCGCGTAGACTTCATTGCTGAAACAAACCCGGGCGAAGGTTTCTTTAAAGTAAAAGAAATTGCTTCTGGTGGAGAGCTTTCAAGAATTCTTCTTTCAATCAGACAGATTCTTTCAAGCAACGATACAATCTCTGTATTCCTGTTCGATGAAATCGATACGGGAATTGGAGGCGAGACTGCTGTTTGTATCGGTCGTTCTCTGCAATCTGTTTCTGAATGCTCACAGGTTCTGGCGATCTCTCACTTACCTCAAATTGCAAACTTCGCTACTCAACTGATCAACGTTTCAAAAAGCACGAGAACAGTTGATGATCAACCTCGCACAGTTTCTCTCATTGACCATGTCATTGGAGAAAAGCGCGCTGAAGTGATCAAGGCGATGAATCCGATTCTTTAATTTCTAAACAAAGACAGGCTTAAAACTTATATTTCCATTTTCAATGGAGATATAAGTTTGAGTGTGTTGAGCATAGCCGTTATTCACGTATTCAAATCCATTCGGCGAAACATAATAATCTTTAACGTGACTGTGACCACAAACGATAACTTCGCATGGATGTTTCTTGTGAAAAACTTCCGCTGAATATCTAAAATTTTCTTTAACGGGCGTGAGATCCGATTCTGTAGAATAACGTTTATTATTTCTCTTGCGCGATTTTTCCGCTGAATACTCTCCCACGCTTTTAATCAAAAAATGCGGCATCAAGTTGTTGGCGAAATAGCGCAGTGGAGGACTCTGAACTGTTGCTTTAAAGAGCTTATAACTTGGGTTATTGAGTTCCATGTTGTCGCCGTGAGCGAAATTCATGCGTTTGCCGGCATCTTCTAAATCAAACGAAGGTGACATCTTGAAAAGCGATGAATCAAGTTCCTTGTGAACCTCGAAAAATTTCTTATAAAGATTTTTTATATGGAAGTCGTGATTGCCTTCGACGTAATAAATTCGTTTTCCGTTCGCAATGAGTTTTTCGAATTCTTTGAAGTAGCTTTCAAAACGAAGAAAATATTGCGAGAGTGGCCCGATCATTAAATCGAAAATATCACCAAGTAAAAAAATGGCGTCGCTTGATTGAACATCAGGATTTCGCAAGAAGGCCAGAAGCAGCTCTTCTGCTTTATCACCGGAAACTTTAACGTGAACATCTGAGATTGCGGAAAACTTCATGCCTCATTATTGGCCAAGATTTGCATTATGTAAATTGGACCTAATTGGCCTTTTTATGGGCCTGTTGCACGAGAAGTTCTTGGGTAAGATAGTCAGCTAAAAACGCTCTATCTTCTTTGGAAATATTAGTAAAACGAAACGCAATTTTATATCCACCATAAGGAAGATTATCAAATTTAAAACGATCAATAGTAAAAGCATTTACACACTCAGCTTTAACTTTAATTTTTTTCAACCCAACTTCTAATGTAATTCCCTCAAAAATTTTTCCTTTGCTGATAATCAGTTTATCAGACTTAGGAAGAATGACAGCAAATCCACCGAGGCTCACATCGTAGAGAGCTTTTCTCATCAGTTGTTTGTTGTGTTCAAAACTCATATAAGAAGTTTTTGTTGTTTGAACGCGATCATGTTTTCTGCGTTCATAGAATGAGTATTCTTCAGGAAGATAAATTTTAATTTTTTTATCTGCTGAAATCGTTTTTAATTCAGAAGAAAATGAAACAGAAATTTCCGGAACGTAGACATTTAAAATACGATTTCCAGAAATAACTTTGGCAAATTTTTCATATTCGCCAGCACACAATTCCAATTCCATTTCGTTGTAGTCTTTGCGGTAAGCTTTCACTTTTAACTCGCACTTCTCAACAACTCCACCGATTGATTGCCAAGCAAAGAAAGAGTAGTTCCCTTGAACCGCCTCTACAATCATTCGATCAAATTCTTTGCTTCTTTTTTGCTCTTTCATATATTTTCCAGTTTCCCCCCAAAAAACCCCTCTACCAAACGATAGAGAGGAGGGGATTAAAACAGAAGTTTTTTCTCATAACAGGGAGGATGTTACTCCTCCCAAACTTTCATTTAATCTAAATATTTAAGAAATTAATCTTAGTGCAGAGTTTGGAATCCCGTTCGCTTGAGCGAGTGTTGATACCGCTGCGTTCTTCACTACGTTGTTCGAAGCAAGTGCTGCTGAAGCTTCTGCTACGTCTACGTCTTGGATAACCGATCTTGCACTATCTTGGTTGATCGTTTGAGTTTCAAGGTTCTTTACTGTTGAACCAAGTCTTGATTGAATCGACCCCAAGTCCGCTCTTTGCCCAGATACTTTTTCAATCGCTTTATCGACGTTAGAGATTGCTGAAAGAGCGTCGTCTTTATTTGCAATTCCTGTTCCACCGATACCGATAGATGAAGCTGATGAATCTGTTGCACCCGAGTCGTATGTAATTTTGTTTTGTTCTCCAGCGAAGGCACCAACTTGGAAATCCATTGAGCCTTTACCTTTACCATTCAACAACTGAGCACCGTTAAAAGTAGTTGATTCAGAAATACGATCAACTTCTTTTGTTAGCTGTTGATATTCTTTATCGAGGAATCCTCTTTCTTGCTCACCAACTGTATCTGAAGAAGCTTGGATCGTTAACTCTCTTAAACGAACAAGGATGTTTGACGTTTCAGATAATCCACCTTCAGCAGTTTGAACAAGCGAGATACCGTCGTTCGCGTTTCGTGTTGCTTGTCTTAAACCTTTTGTTTGAGCTTCTAAGTTTGTAGCGATCGCAAGGCCCGCAGCATCGTCTGATGCTTTTGTGATACGCTTACCTGAAGAAAGTTTTTCTAGTTCAGCATTCCCTGAATTAGAAACGTCCTTCAAGTTCTTTTGTACTGATTGAGAAGCGATGTTCGTTGCAATTCTTAAACCCATAGTAATCTCCTGTTTGTGAGAGTCCCCACTCTCTAGTTTGTTATGAGACTGTTTTTGTCAGTCAAACAACCTATCGAACGACTCAGGAAAATACTTAAGCAAAATAATATACTCGGATAAAAAAAAGATCTGAATTTCTAAAAATTCAGTAACTTGGATGGCGAAATAATTTACTAAAATGTTTTTCTCCAGTAACCCCAACCCATCTTGGCATAAAAAAGGCCCTCCACCTATATGCGGGGAAGCGGAGGGCCTGGGTTTAAGTAAGAGAGAATAACCATTGCTATAATCATTTCTCTCTTGGAGATTACTTAAATCTATATACGTTCTAATGTTCTTTTAAAAAGTCTGCTCTATTCAGAGTTTCTTTTTATCTCAGAGAAATTTTTAAAAGAGAGTGCTCTCCTGCGAAAGAAGAAGCACTCGTCTTATAAAATCTCTTAACCAATCAATCTCATTGCTGACATTGGAATTGCATTGGCCTGAGATAAAGTAGATACCGCTGCGTTCTTCACTACGTTGTTAGCTGCAAGTGAAGCTGAAGCTTCTGCAACGTCTACGTCTTGAATTACCGAACGAGCACTATCTTGGTTAATTGTTTGTGTCTCTAGGTTTTTAACTGTCGATTGTAGTCTTGACTGAATCGAACCTAAATCCGCTCTTTGTCCCGATACTTTTTCAATCGCAGAGTCGATATTCGAGATTGCATCTAGTGCACTTGATTTATCTGAAATGCTAGTTCCAGAGACACCAATTGATGATGAAGATGAATCCGCTTTATCTGATTCAAATTGAATTCTGTTTTGTTCTCCGGCGAAGGCACCAACTTGGAAATCCATTGTTCCTTTACCTTTACCATTCAACAACTGAGCACCGTTAAAAGTAGTTGATTCAGAAATACGATCAACTTCTTTTGTTAGCTGTTGATATTCTTTATCGAGGAATCCTCTTTCTTGCTCACCAACTGTGTCTGAAGAAGCCTGGATCGTTAATTCTCTTAAACGAACAAGGATGTTTGATGTTTCAGATAAACCACCTTCAGCAGTTTGAACAAGCGAGATACCATCGTTCGCGTTTCGTGTTGCTTGTCTTAAACCTTTTGTTTGCGCTTCTAAATTTGTAGAGATCGCAAGCCCGGCAGCATCGTCTGATGCTTTTGTGATACGCTTACCAGAAGAAAGTTTTTCTAGTTCAGCATTACCTGCATTCGAAACTTCCTTTAAGTTCTTCTGAACGGACTGAGAGGCAATGTTTGTAGCAATTCTTAAACCCATGATAATCTCCTAATGATCGAAAACGCCCCCGCGCTTTCTTCGTTATTATTCCTGACCAAAACAGTCAGACGAATAACTGATCGTACCACTCGGGTAAAAACTTAAGTATTTTACTCAACAATATGACAATTCGTTTAAATTTTAGTAAGTTAATAATCATTTTTTTAAAAATAGGCTTTATGATTTTTTTTAAAACTGCAACCATTCACGATATTCCTTCACTCGTTCAGTTGATTAATTCCGCTTACAGAGGCGATTCATCCAATGCTGGTTGGACTACTGAGAGCTCTCTTTTAGACGGCCAGAGAACAGATAACGAGAGTCTCACACAATTAATTGAAGAACCTTTCAATCAAATTGAAATGGCGTTTGACGGAGAAACACTTATTGGATGTGTTCACATAAAAAAAGAAAATGCAGAGACTTTATATTTTGGAATGCTCACTGTTTCTCCCACTCTTCAAAGTAAAGGTCTTGGAAAAAAACTTATCGAGCATGTTGAAGAACTCGCACGTAAAGAAAAAAGAAAACGCATTCGTATTTCAGTCATTCAATACAGAAAAGAATTGATCGCATTTTATGAAAGAAGAGGATTTAAAGCGACAGGAAACTTCGAAAAATTTCCTTCGCATGATCCGAAATTTGGAATTCCCAAAGTCGACAATCTTGAATTGCACGAATTCATCAAAGAACTTTAATAAGAAATATTAAGTGCGATACCTGGTTGACCTTGAGCACTCAATGTCGGAGCAAATTCATATTCGTATGAAGTTTTTTCTTCAGTCTCACCCGCAACTTTCTTTCTTCCATTGTGTGAAACAGTTTTTCCGATGACATAACCAATTCCAATAGCAAGAGGATAGTCACTTACCCAATGAACATTGTTATTCACCATTTGAAAAGAAAGAAGACCCATTAGAGAATATCCAAGCGGTTTGATGAATGGATAATCTTCATAATTATTTGCAAGAATTGTTACTGTCGTCATCGCTGTTGCAAGATGCCCAGAAGGAAAAGCATCGTAGTGAGATGTGTGGTTTTGAAATTGTGACCACGATGGAAATGGTCTCCATCTTCCACGTTCAGAAGTAGCTGCGCTTGGACTCTCTCTTCCCGTTGAACGTTTTAAAACTTGTGTGATAATTCCGGTAATAAGAAGACCATTCATTAACTGTGCTGATGTTTGAAGCGCACGATTATCATCATGGATTTTTCCACCAATAAGAAATCCTGCCGATGTTAACATTGTCGTCCAACCATCACCTAAGAAATACATAGCCGAACCAACATCTGTCGGCCCTCTAAAAATCGAAACACTTCCGACCCTCACTAAGGATTTAGTGCCATCGCCGTTGCCGAGACCAATACTGCGACCGAATGCTTGTGTGTGATCTTTAATTTTACGATCGTATACGTAGAGTAAAGTTGTTGAAGCTGCGATAACCGCCCAAGCTCCGATCTTGTCTTTTTGAAATCCCTCTTTAACAGAACCGACGAGGTTATGAGGAATATTTGTAAAAATATCGCCAAAGCTAGGTCTGCTATAAATATAACCATTAACGATTTGATCTTCAGCCTGAACTGAAAGGCTCAGAAGCAAAATACAGAGGATAAAAATTTTCATCCGGCTATCTTTCACTTTGCGGAGAGCTTAGGCAACCTTTATTAAACTTAGTTACCATAATGTAATTAACGTTCGCATAAAAATAAAAAAGCCTGGATTTCTCCAGGCCCTTCAATAAAGAATGTATTACAAATTATCCAATCAATTTTAGAGCTGCTGATCCAGCGTTATTCGCCTGAGCAAGTACCGAAGTAGCTGCTGCAGAAAGGATGTTTCCTTTTGTCATCTCAGCTGATTCAAGAGCGATATCAGTATCTCTAATTCTAGAATTCGCAGCAGACAAGTTTTCTGTTCTTGTTTCCAAGTTAGAAATTGTCGATTGAAGTCTATTTTGTAGAGCACCTAGAGACGCTCTGTTTGCGTTAACTCCGTTAATAGCACTATCAATTTTTTCAAGGTTTGTTTGTGAACTTTCTTTCGTTAGAACGTTAAGTCCGTCTACTCCCAAATCCTTCGTACGCGCACTTGTGTCTTGTGGCTTGTAAGAAAGTCTGTCGTTCTTCTCATCATTCATAATCCCGATTTGGAAATCCATTGAGTCACCTTCACCACTCAACAGATTTTTTCCGTTGAATTGAGTTGATGTTGCAATTCTTTCCATCTCATGAGTTAGTTGTTGGAATTCAAGATCAGAAAACTTTCTTTCTTGGTCACCAATAGTGTCTGAAGCTGCTTGAACTGAAAGCTCTCTTAATCTGATTAAGATGTTTGAACTTTCATTTAAACCACCCTCTGCGGTTTGAATCATTGAAATACCATCTCCGGCGTTTCTACTTGCCTGTTGAGTACCACGAATATTCGCTTTCAACTTTTCAGAGATCGCTAAACCAGCAGCGTCGTCTCCGGCCTTGTTAATTCTTGAACCAGATGACAATTTTGCCAGCGTGTTCGATTTGTTCTCTTCAACTTTTGAAAGTGAATTTTGTGCTCTTAATGACTGAACGTTTGTGTTAATTCTTAATCCCATACTAATCTCCTAGAATCATGCCTTCCTCCTTAAAATTTAAGATTTAAACAACCATGTATAAATCTTTGTTAGTTTCACAACCGGTCCCATCCAGTTGTTGCAAACTGTATCGGAGATGAAAAAACATACTTAAGTGCTTTCTTTTGATTTTTAAGAGATTTCATTGGAGAAATTCACTCAGGTAATGAATTTATTTTTGAAAGTTTTCAACAAAAAAGTCTTCTATCTCTTGAAAACTTTTCATACGAGATTCGTTTTCTGCAAATTTTGAAAGCAAATTCCTGATTGAATAATTCAAGAATATTAATTTTCCAGGAATGATTTTTTGGTGATGGGCCTTGAGTTCAGTGAGATTGATTTCTGATCTGTATTGATCACTCGCCAATAGAATGGCTGGCTTGATTTGATCGAGACTCGCTTGAAAAAATTTCACTAAATCAGAGAAAAGAATATTTTCCGGAAGAAGAATCATTGGACTTATTTCTTTTTTCTCACAAAGAAACAAATCGAATTCCAGTTGTGATTGAAAAGAAATCTGCACGATTATTTTTTGCCTTGAACGGCCTTAATGAGATTGCTTGTTGAATAACCTTTTTTAAACATCAAACTTTTGACTTCGCCACCGTTAGAGAGAACGAAATCAGATCCCACAATTTGTTCTGGTTTCCAATCACCGCCTTTCACTAAAACATCCGGCCTAATAAGTTTGATAATTTCCAGGGGAGTCTGCTCAGTGAAAACCTGAACAGCATCGACTGATTTTAAATTGAGAAGCATTTCACAGCGATCGTGCTCGTTGTTTACCGGACGATCAGGGCCTTTTAATTCGCGCACGCTTGCATCTGAATTAATCGCAACGATAAGAACGTCACCTTGTGCTTTTGCTTCGTTCAAATATTCAACGTGGCCGAGGTGAAGAATATCAAAACAGCCATTCGTAAAAACAATTTTTTTATCTTTGTTTTTCTCTAAAAACTCAATGGTCTCTTTTGATAAATGTTCCACTTACTTCACCACTTTTGTGTCAGACAAACGCCCTTGAAAATCAAGAAGCATTGGTAAAAAAAGCGCAACACTTGAAAGAAGCGAAATAAGGGCCCTTGTAAAAGTATTTTTTACTGAAACATTTGAGTTATCAGATTTTACAAGACGAATACCCATAACCGTTTTTCCCGGACTCGCTGTTAAATCGAGAATCGTAAAATAGAGTAGGTAGTAGATAGAAAAAATCGCTGCACTAAAAGTAATCAAATCTTGATTTGATATAAGACGTGCAAACATCTTGTATTGAATTCCAGAAGCAAAAACGAGAAGAGCACCGGTGATTGCTACGAAGCTTGTTACAACAAGAACGTCGATGATCCACGCAAAAAATTGCGCGAATGCTGAAGCCGTTTTAACCGTTGTTTTTGTTTCCAGCTTTTCCAGATCTAATTTTTTTTCTGTAACGTTTGTTTGTGATCCGGAAGTTCCCTTTGTCCCGTAGAAAGCTTCAAGTCCAGAAGGCATATGATTTGTTGTCGCTGCCGCTGTTTGCCCTGAAAGTGGGTTTAAAACACTTTTCGCTGGAGTATTTGCTCTCGCTACCGCACCAAATGGTTTTACTTCTTTTGGAGCAGGAGCAAATGTCGAACGTTTTTGTTCTTGATGAAAACCCAAACCTTTTGTCATCGGTTTAAAACTATCTTCGCTGATATTAAACTCATCGAGGTTGACTTGAAATGGGGCTTCTGCTTTTGGAGTTGAAAATGAATGAGATTCTTGATTCATATTCTTCCTTGGGTAAGAGATTATTGCGTGTGCACGAAAATAGATTCTCACACCAGAAACAAAGCATCAATCTTATTTTAGGGCAAAATCCTAAGGGGCCAGCAAATAACCTATCGAAGATGCGACCGCCGTCGGCGCTCTTAGAATCGGAGTCGGCAAATGGATGGAAAAAACCTTTTCTTGAGCAGAAATCAGCTCCACTTCTCTCTCTGAAAATCCCCCTTCTGGTCCTATGAGAACCACTTTCTCGGTCGGGGATTTATCTAAACTTCCATTGGCATTTGGTTTTGAATTGAAAAAATAAAGTGGTGTTTTACTTGTCTCCAAAAATTTTTCCAAAGTTTGCTGAGCATGGATAGTTGGCAAGAATCCATTGTTTGATTGAATGAGAGCACTTTCTAAAATGCGCTGGAAGCGATCATTTGGTTCGTAATCATATTGAGAAAACTCAGAACGAAGCGGATAAATGTGACGTATGCCTAATTCTGTCGCCATTTTTAAAATATCTTCGAATGCGTCTTTTTTAGGATTTGCGACGGCCAGACTGATGTGATGATGAGGTTGCACTTCTTCAATACTTTGAACGAGCAACTCAACTTGCGTTTTTAAAATTTGTCCGACAATCGTATGAGCGATAAGGCCTTTGCCATTTAAAACCAGCACTGGTTCATTTGGTTTAATGCGCACAACTTGTAAATGTTTTGCGGCTTCATCAGCAACGATAATATGCTTTGAAATTTCTGATTTAACGTAAGGATAAAAAATCGCTCTCATTATTTCCCTTGAAACAAAATTGCGCTCCAGTCATTCTTTGAAATGACTGCGACCTTCTTTAAGTTTGAGTATGCGTTTACGATATTATCCACCTGGTGATTAAGAAGACCTGAGACAATCAAGTAGCCGTCTTTTTCCAATGAAGAATGAATCGTTTCTTTTTCCAAGAGTAAAACGTGCTCTAAAATATTAGCGAAAACGAGTTTGTATTTTTTATCAGCTATAAAACGATCGCGGATAACAAGTTTTGTTCCTTCGAGATTTTCTCCCTCGAAATTAAGCACGAGGTTTTGAACACAATTATCAAGCGCACTTTTATCGATGTCACAAAAAAGTGTCGGCATCTTTTTAATTTTAAGAGCAGCGATTCCCAAAATTCCCGAGCCACAACCAAAATCGAGACATATTGATCCCGGTTTTAATTCATCAGAAATTTTATCGAACAAACTCAGACACAAACAAGTTGTCTCGTGAGTTCCCGTTCCAAATCCCATTCCCGGATAAATATAAACTTTCTCTGCGCGGCTCTCTTGTCTCGATTCTTTAAGCCATTCTGGAATAATTTCCAAGCGAGATGAAACAATAATGGGTGTGTAAAATTTTTTCCATTCTGCATTCCAGTCTTCAAAATCTTTCTGGGCAGCATAAAACGGAAGTTCAGAATAATTTTCTTTAATAAAGAATACAAAATCAGCTGCGTTCTGTTCAAAGTCGCCCTGATAGAAAAAATATTTGTACGTAATTGAATCCTGACTCGTTGTCGCTGCCTGAACTTCATCGATAAGACTTTCCGGGATATCGCCGCCAGAATAAGCGCGCTCGCCTAGAATTTCATCCACACGCGCTTCTTCCAATGAAAATTCTTCAATTCCATCGCACTCAAAATCTTCAAGCGCATAAGCATTAATTAAATTTGAAAGCTCCACATTGTTTTTAGAATATTCAACGAGAACAAAATTAAATTTTTTATCTGTATTATCTTTTGTCACAAGACCCCTCATGACTCTTTTCCATTTTTAAGAGAGGATAAAATCCTCCTGTTGGATCGAGTTCAATATTTTTTAAGCAATTGCTTCCCACCCAGATCACGTTCGGGTGCCATAAATTAATATAAGCGTAGTCGCGATTTACAATTTCCAAGGCCTCTTTGTAAAGCTTTGTTCTTTTTGTTTCGTTTGTTTCTCTCGTCGCACGATCTAAATATTTATCCACTTCAGGATTATTATAGCTTGTGCGATTTCCTCCTTTTGGTGGAGTACTTGCTGAGTGAAAAACAAAGTTCAACATATCCGGGCCGGTAAACCCAATCCATTGACTGATGACGACGTCAAAGTTTCCGCCTTTAAAAGCGCTCATAAACGTTCCCCATTCTTGAATGCTCACGTTTACTTTAATTCCCGCTTTTTCTAAAAAGTGTTCGATCACTTCAACGACTTCAATGCTCGCTTTATTGTTACTTACTTTCCAGTCGAGCTCTAGCGGTTTGCCGTTCTTTTCCAGAAAACCTTTTTTATTTTTTACGTATCCTGCTTCAGCCAAAAGTTTTTCAGCTGCAACCGGGTCATAAGGATCAATCGGACGATCTTCATAAATATCTGCAAAGGCCGGAGAAAACATTCCAGAGGAAAGAACTGCTGTATCTTTGAGTTTGTATTTCAATAAGTCTGCTCTAGGAATAAGAAGTGAAATCGCTTTTCTCACTCGAATATCCTGAAACATTTCTTTTTTATGATTAAGTCCCATGAAAAGATAATTTCCACTCGGCATGTCCCAGACTTTAATCACCTTCGATTGATTTTTTAACCAATAAATTTTTCTCGGCGACATGTTCGCAACTGAGAGATCAATTTCTTTGTTGATTAATTTCAGAGCAAGTGTTGTTTCATCTTTTACAACTTTAAAAACAAAAGTAGGACGAGCTGGATTTCTCGGCGTCACTGTTATTTCGAGCGGCTTAATATCGCTTAAAACATAATCTCCACAACCGATAATATCTTGAGGCTCAATGACTTCAGCTTTGGGATTTTTTAATTTAAGAATTTTGATGAGTCCGAGATTTGAAACGTTCTCGAGAGAAAAACTTGAGAAAACAATTTCCAGATTGTATTTATCGATAACGTTGACTGTTTCAATCGCTTCAAATGTTCCGATAAAAGTTGATTTAATCTTTTCGTCTCTCGCAAAATACCACCAGGAATTTTTCACGTCCTGAGCTGTGACCGGAGTACCATCGCTAAACGTGAGATCTTCGCGCAATTTGAATTTTAAAATTTGTTTACCACCAACGATCTTTTCTTCATAAGTCGAGCAGGCCATGCAGCGATATTGCATCTTTTGATTGAAATCGATGAGTGCTTTATGAACTAGTCGATTAATGTTTTGTGAGTTGGCGTCGGTTGAAAAAAAAGGAACGAGACTGTTAGGCGCGGCAGATATGGCGATATTGATTTTGTCAGCGGCTTGCGCTTGTATCAATACAGATAAAAACACTCCAATGCACCAGACGATTAACTTCATCGTTTTCCTTTTGCTTCTTTCTTTTGTGACCTCTTTAATTTATCATTTTATTTATAAAATACCAATGGAGGAAGGCCCACATGTATATCATCGCCATCTGTGGTGGTTCTGGATCAGGAAAGACAACTTTCACTGATAAAGTCAGAAAAGGTGCTAAAGAAGATATTTCTGTTATTCATATGGATTCTTATTACCTTCCAAAACTTCCCAAAGAACTTGAGTTCAGCAACGGACGTTTGAATTACGATCATCCGGATGCATTTGACTGGAAACTTTTAACAAAACATCTTCGCGATTTAAAAAATGGCAAAGCTATTCAGTCACCTCAATACGATTTCAAAAAGAACTCTCGCTTAAAACAAACTGTCACAATTAAACCTTCGAAGGTTATTTTGTTTGAAGGCATTTTTAGCTTATACGACGAAGAGATTAGAAAAATTTCCGACATCACGGCGTTCTTGCATGTCGAAGCTGATATTCGTTTCATTCGTCGTTTACACAGAGACGTGGAAGAGCGCGGTCGCTCACTCGATTCTGTTATCTCCCAATACTACGATACGGTAAGACCGATGTATCAAAAATATCTGGATCCTCAACGTCAGTTTGCAGACTTCATCGTCGGTGAAGAAACGGATATCGCCGCTGGAATTTTGGCTGCGAAAGTAAGCGCTCTTCAAACAATTAAAAAACCGACAAGGAAAAAATGAAAAGACCATTTTTAAAAATTAAACCCGTTGGTGGAATAGGGCAGATTGGATCAAATATGACTTTGATTCAAGGAGAGAACGACACTATTCTCATCGATGCCGGTATTCTTTTTCCTTACGAAGATTTTTTTGATATCGATTATCTCATTCCAGATCTTTCGACAATTCCAACGCCAACTCATCTGGTGATTACACACGGACACGAAGATCACATCGGTGCTGTTCTTCACATCGTAAAACAATTTCCAAAAATTAAAGTTCTCGCATCACCTTTTGCAGCAGGGCTTATCAGAAAAAAATTAGAGTTTAATCACAATCCACATCCAATCACAGAGTATCGCCACTTCGATCAGTTGGGATTCCAGGATTTCACGATTGATCCAATTCATGTGAATCACTCAATCCCTGAAACGGTTGGGCTTCTTCTTAAAGACCACAAAGAAGAATTTGGATTGTTTTTTGTTTCAGATTTTAAAATCGACTACAAAACAATTTACGAGCGTCCTTTTGATTTTGATAAATTGATTAAACACTCAAAGATGCTCAAGCGCAGGGTGCTTCTCGTCGACAGCACCAACATCACAAGCTCTACGCTTAAAACGCCTTCTGAAACAGATATCATTCCAGTGATGGATGAGATCTTTACTAGCACTGATAAAAGAATTTTCATCACATGTTTCTCATCTAACATACATCGCTTGATGACTTTTATTTCTCTCGCTAAAAAACACGGAAGAAAACTTATCCCTCACGGTCGCTCGATGATTAGTTATTTGAACACTGCGAACGAATTAGGAATGATTCCCGACTTCGATTCTGTTGTCACAATGGCCGAATCAGTAAAACCTGGGCAAGAGAATGTCGTAGTTCTTCTTTCCGGATGCCAGGGAGATTTCCGCGGAACATTCAGAAGATTTTGTGTCGGCGAAGATTCAACTTTCAAACCTCGCCCTGATGATCTCGTTCTTTTAAGTTCAAAGGCCATTCCAGGAAACGAAAAAAAGATTTCCTTGCTTTTAAACAAGCTCGCTGAAGTGGGTGTGAAAACAATCACTGCTCAGGAAAAACTCATTCACGTTTCAGGTCACCCTGGCCGTGATGACCTTGTTCACATCTACGAAAAATATAATCCAACAGACATCGTTCCTATTCACGGTGAAAGTTCATTTATTCGCTCGCACATTGAACATGTCAAAACGCATTTTCCAAGCGCCGTTGCTCATTACTTCCTGAACTTTGATGAAATGCAAGTCGACAACGACTTAAAACTCAAAATTATTCAGGGAGAAAAATTAGATCCTGTAATCATTCACGGAAAACAAATCATTCTAGAGCGTGAAAAGGTGAGTGAGAGAAGGAAACTTGCGTGTAATGGATCTGTTTTTGTTTCACTTAAAGTTTCAAAAAGTTTAACAGACGTTGAAAAAATCAATATTACCTTTCAAGGATTACCTACGCTCGTATCCGGCAACGAAGAAAAATTCCGCCGCTTTCTTGAAAATTACTTCGTGCAAATTAGTTTTAAAGATTTAGAAAAAACAACGGAAGAACTTCGAATTGCGATCAGAAAATACTTCGATCAAATTCTAGGTTATAAACCGCAAACTTTTATACACATTCTATGAACCAAATTTTGCAAGAACACTCGGCCGCGATTATTTTTACTTTGATTGGTGTCATCTTCCTTCTCATGGGTGCGATGATTTTCATTCTGTTCAGACTGCTGACAACTCCAAGAAATGAAGTTGTCCAAACACAGCAACAAGCGCCGACACCGACGGCACCTCCCATTGTTCTGCGACCGGTTTCAGAAAAGTCAAAACGCCATTACGAACCAATTCAGGAAAGACATTATTGCATTCACCACAATGACGAACCTTCAGTCGGATCTTGTCTGATTTGCGAAGAAGTTTTTTGCGAAAACTGTTTGGTCGAACATGAAAGCATGCATTTCTGCAAAGAGCACTTCCGCATTTTTGCCAACAATAAGTGGAAACAAATCACAGATGTAAAAACAACTCCCGATACACCGGAAGACGGTCTTTATATTTACGATTTTAAACGCGATCTTTGGCTGAATAAAAATGTTCCGAGCTTCGTGATGACTCATTATAAGATCAACATTGAAAATGATTTTATCGAATCGTTTATTCAACTCAATGTGCGTGAAGAAGACGAAGAAAAATTAACTAATGAGCTCTTAAAATACAAAGCCCTGGATTAACCAGGGCCTCATGTTGAAATTAATTTAGATTTTTAAATTACAGATCAATTCCTTTGAATGTCGATCTTGGAGCTGGTTGCTCTGCCTTCTCTTCTTTTCTTAGGTAAGAAGGAGTATCGAATTCATCTTCATCAAAGTTGATGAAACCAAGTTTCTCAGCAATTGATTTTGCTCTGTTGTTTACTTCTGGCTCAGCCTTAGGAGCTGGAGCAGCTGAAGTTTGTGGGCGAGATGGGTTCTCGTATCTGTTAGCTGCATCTCTGATTGATTGGATCAAACGAGATGGTTGTTGCTGTCTAACTTCTTCCTGATGTGAATGAGTAACTGCATCTTCGTTGCCTTGAGAGGCAGCGTATGCATTTCTATCATTCATAAAACGATCGAAGTCTGAACGATCTTCAGTAACAGTTGTTTCGTATGAAGCAGCTGGTGCCGGTGCCGCTCTTCTTGGAGCGAAAATGTCTCTATCAGCTTCGTGTTGAGCAACCGGTGCTGGTTGAGCTGGAGCTTGAGCAACAGTTTGTGGAGCTTGTTGTACTGGAGCTACGTAAGCAGGTTCAGCTTGAACTGGAGCTGCTTGCACTGGTGCAGCTGCCACAGATACTGATTGAATTTGAGCTGAAGCTGAAGACGATGATGCCGAAGAAGAAATTGACGAAGCAGCATGCGCTTTAATTTGTCCACCAAGTCCAGTTGCGATAACTGTAACTTTAACTTCGTCACCGCAGTTGTCATCGATAACAGTTCCGAAAATGATTTCAGCATTTTCATCAGCTGCTTCCATGATAAGAGTAACTGCTTCGTTTGTTTCGTGCATAGAAAGTTGAGCACTACCAGTGATGTTGATGATGATACCAGTTGCACCATTGATAGAGATATCTTCAAGAAGTGGAGAAGAGATCGCGTCTGTTGCAGCTTTGATTGCTCTTCCTGCTCCTGAAGCAGATCCTGTCCCCATAAGAGCAAGCCCTTTGTTTGCCATTACTGTAGAAACGTCAGCGAAGTCAGCGTTGATGTGACCAGTGTTATTGATCAAATCAGAAATACCGCGAACAGCGTTTAGAAGAACTTCGTCTGCTTTTTTGAATGTATCAACTAGAGAAAGGTTTTCTCCAGCAAGGTAAAGAAGTCTTTGGTTAGGAATCGTGATAAGTGAATCTACACTTTCTTCAAGATTTCTAATTCCTTCTTCAGCTTGTTTAAATCTTTTCTTTCCTTCGAATACGAAAGGCTTAGTCACAACACCAACAGTAAGTGCGCCAAGTTCTTTTGCAAGTTTTGCAATAACCGGAGCAGCTCCTGTACCTGTTCCACCACCCATACCAGCAGTGATGAAAACCATGTCAGCACCTTTTAGTACTTCAGAAATTTTTTCATAATCTTCTAGAGCAGATTTTTTCCCGATTTCAGGATTGGCCCCAGCTCCAAGACCTTTTGTTACGCTTCCACCAAGTTGAATCTTAGTTTGAGCAAGAGAAATATTTAATGCTTGAGCATCTGTGTTCGCTACAATGTATTCAACTCCAGAAAGTCCTGAACGAATCATTGTATTTACAGCGTTACATCCACCGCCACCAACTCCCACAACTTTAATGCGAGCGCCGTTTAATCTATTTTCTGTATCTGTAATTTCGAACATAAGAGTCCTCCCAAGCAAAATTCTTTAAAAGTTTTTAATTAAAATATTTCTTTAAACACTGACTTTAATGACTCACTCAATTTACCAATGAGGTCAGTGTTTGAATGATTCGAGTCTTTTTCTTTTCCATTATTGTTACTGTTAAATGTCACACGATGATTCGTTGCCGATTGGTTCTGTGTCGGCGTGTACGGTTTTCTTTTCGAAGCTTCGATGAGAAGACCAAGCACAGTCGAGTACTTTGGATTTTGCATAATGTTTGTCATTCCACCGAATGGAATCGGGAAACCAACTTTGCAA
Source organism: uncultured Bacteriovoracaceae bacterium (assembly GCA_966211875.1). Taxonomy (GTDB): domain Bacteria; phylum Bdellovibrionota; class Bacteriovoracia; order Bacteriovoracales; family Bacteriovoracaceae; genus Bacteriovorax. Next base: position 206,920 of record CBIHNP010000006.1, on the reverse strand, counting down.
GATCTCATAAGGATATATTCACCTAATTCCGGCATTCCTTTAATAAGAGCACCACCGCCAGTAAGAACGAATCCACCAGATACATCGTCATGAAGTTTTTTCTCTTCAACCATTGCACGAATAACATCGAACAATTCTTCAGCGCGTGCACCGAGAACTTCGGCCACTACTGAAAGTTGAACTTCGCGAGGTTTTGTTCCAGATAAACCTTGAACAGTAATGTGTGCTGATTGATTTAATTGTTCAGCAAGAACACTTCCGTGGTTAATCTTGATTCTTTCCGCTTCGTTGTGAGGAATTTTTAAAGCAACCGCGAGGTCGTTTGTAAAATGGTTCCCACCGATTGGAATAATTTGTGAGTGGATTAGACTTCCGTCTTTCCAAACAGCAATATCAGTTGTTCCACCACCGATGTCGATAAGAACAACACCCAATTCTTTTTCTTCGTATGAAAGAACTGCCTCTGAAGAAGCTAATGGTTGAAGTGTAATATGTTCAGCTTCGATTCCTGTCTGCTCAACACATTTAACTAGATTTTGAATAAGAGGAATTGATCCTGTTACGATGTGAACGTGAGCTTCTAATCTCACTCCACACATACCGATTGGATTTTTAATTCCTGTTGTATTGTCTACGCGAAACTCTTGCGGGATCACGTGAAGAATTTCTCTATCTGAAGGAATCACTACTGCTTTTGCAGCTTCAAGAACGCGATCAACATCGTCTTGTGTGATCTCTTTTCCTTTAATGGCAACAACACCTGAAGAGTTGAAACTGTAAATGTGACTTCCGGCGATTCCGATTGTCGCACTTCCGATGTTTACTCCGGCCATTAATCTTGCTTCTTCCAATGAGTTTTGGATGGAGCGAACAGTTTTATCGATGTTCACAACCGATCCTTTCTTCAATCCGTAAGAAGGGTGTGTACCGATACCGATAATTTCTAATTCTTGATTGGGATGTTGAAGACCAACAATAGTACAAACTTTTGTTGTCCCTACATCGAGACCTACGATGATGTTTTTTTCGTTCATAATGAGAATCCTTTCTCTATTGATCGAGGTGACAGAGTCATTCCGTCACATAAAATGTTAGAATTTGTCCTTAAACTTGACAACAACTTTTTTGCTGTTTGTAAGATTGATAATCGCAGGAATTTTTTCTTTTAATTCCATGTAGTTTACAATCTTATCCAGCTTGCCCATTTTTTCCCCCCACTCATCAGGTCCCAAAAAGACACTAGAGGGGTGGCCGTTAACTGATAGAATTATCGTCAGCTCTTTATTATCGTTCAAAATTACTTCAGATAGTTTTCTTCTCAGCTCTGGTCTCATCTCTTTTACAAGATTCGTAACATCGCTTTGAACTTTGTCTTCCATTTCTCCCACCGGTAGAGCGAGATAAGGAAGTTCGTGAGTGAGTTTCTTCTCACTCTTTAAAAGAGCTTCATAAGTTGGATCAAACAATTGTCCGTTATCAACAAGGATCGCTTCGTAAGATTCGCTTCCACCGTTTTTATAAATCTGAACTTTCATCAGAGGTTCAGGACAATTGAAATTTAAATCGAGGACTTTAGAAAAAGGATCGTAAGAAATTTTATAATCAGACACGAAATATTTATCGGCCCATTTCTCATTTACGATTTTGAGTTTTACATCACGAAGTGAATGCGACTGCTCGAAAGTTTTTACTACTTGAAGGGCCATCGTTCCCGCTGGACGTGTTGGGCACTTTCCAAGATTAGAACGATAAGAAAGATCTTCATTAAATTTTGAAGCTTCTCCCGCTGTCGGGCCAAGTGATGATGTAACTTTAGTAGTGACGGCTAAGACCACAACGAATGTTGCGCCAATGATAAATTTTTTAGACTTAAAAAACGTCATCCTGACTTTTTCCTTAGTAAACCAGCTCTGCAGAACTAGTATTCAACTTCTGTTTCAAACGAAACTCCTGTCTGGAGTTTCAATTCTTTTTGAAGAATGTTGATCATCTTCAACACATCTTCATAAGAACTCTCGCCAACATTTTCCATAAAGTTGGCATGCTTTGGACTTATCCTTAAACCTTTGTAGGTTAAACCCTTCAGGCCCATTATATCTATAAAAAGTCCGGCTCGACAAGTTACACCGCTAACAAGATTTTGGTTATTCTTAAAAACGCATCCACACGTCCATTCTTTTAACGGTTGAGTGCGGGTTCTCATCTCTAAGTACTCGCGAATTTTCTTCGTGATCGCTTCATCAATACCAAAGTGAATCACTCGGGCTTCAAAAATCACATCACCTTTTTCAACAAAATGATTGTGGCGATACGTGAATGAATTCTTGTCTATTTTAATCAACTTCTCAACGCCTTCTTTTGTGACGAGAGACACTTCCTTTATAACAGTTCCGATTTCACCTAAGTTTGTTCCAGCATTCATAAAAATCGCGCCACCTAATGTAGCGGGAATTCCCGTAAACACTTCCCATCCCTTTAATCCGAATTTGCTCGCGTGACTTGTGAGTGTTGCGAGTGAAACAGAAGCGGGAAGAACATATTCGTCTTGCGGTTTTTCGAACACCGAACGATCGAAATCAAAATCGAGTTGGAGATAAGGAATCGTTGTCGACTTGGGAAGAAGAATATTCGCGCCCCATCCGAGTACGCGATAAGTGATATTGTTTTGTGTGAGTGTTTTTGTGACTGCTTTGAGCGCTTCTTTATTTTTTACCGTGATCAGATCACCAACGGCATCCAAACGCATCGTCGAGTATTTTTTGAGATCTTTATTGATCTCTACAACGACACCATCAATTGAACTTAAATTTACTAATACTTCACTCATTGGAAAAATAGTAATTCTCCTGATTAGCGATGTCTATGATTTAAGATTATTCAACACCGGCCCATTTACGAGCAGTTTTTCCAATTGATCCCGCTCCCAATGTCACAACAATTGTTTTGTCGCTCTTATGAGACTCGATGATCTTATGAAGGTGATCAATGCTTTCAATTTTTTTAGCAAAGTGTGGGTGAAGACGATTGATGTCTTCTAACAGGCGATCAGTACTGATGCCGTCGATTGGTGTTTCACTGGCTGCGTAGATGGGAAGAAGATACAATTCATCTGCATCGTTAAAGCAGTGAAGGAATTGATCCCAACAATCGCGCGTACGAGTAAAACGGTGAGGTTCAAAGATAACAATTTTTCTAAAATCAGCGCGCGTATCTTTGACGATTCTAAGTGTAGAAGCAATTTCAGTCGGGTGATGTCCGTAATCATCCACCACTTCAAATCCTTTTTCTTTGAACAATAATTGGAAACGTCTTCCAACGCCTTCAAGTTTACTTGCTGCTTTTGCGATTTGTTTGAATGTGAGTCCCATGTGGTAAGCAAGCGCTGTTGCTCCCAGACAATTGAGAATATTGTGACGACCTGGAAGATTGATTTTGAATCGCTCTTGCAGCTCACCTTTATGGTAGAGATCAAAACTCGTTTCAAAGTGACCGAACTCCACATTGCGTGCAGTGAAGTCAGCAGGAATATCAATACCAAATGTAACAGCAGGACGTTTCATCTCTGCTTTTAATTGCATTAATTTATCATCGTGACCATTGAGAGCAACAATTCCGTAGAATGGAATTTTGTTTGCAAACTCAACGAAGGCTTTAAAAAGATTTTCTTCTGTTCCGTAGTGATCCATGTGATCGTTATCAATGTTTGTAATAACAGACATGACCGGTGTTAAAAGAAGAAATGTTCCATCAGATTCGTCCGCTTCAGCAACGAGGAAATCCCCTTTACCAACTTTCGCGTGACCATTTAAATTTTTAACGATCCCACCAATAATGTACGTTGGATCGAGATCGCACTCTTCTAAGATTGTTGCGAGAAAAGATGTCGTTGTTGTTTTACCGTGAGTTCCGGCCACAGCGAGTGAATATTTCAAACGCATAAGTTCAGCGAGCATTTCCGCACGTCTGATAACAGGAATTCCATCTTGTTTTGCGATTGCGACTTCTGGATTTGAATCGTTAACGGCAGAGCTATAAACAACAGCTGTCACGTCTTGAATATTTTCTGCTTTGTGACCGATATAAACTTCAGCACCAAGCTCTCTTAATTTTTTTACGTTTGCTGATTCTGCAACATCTGATCCTGAAACCTTGTAGCCGGAAGCGAGAAGTACTTCAGCAATACCAGACATTCCGATACCACCGATTCCAACGAAATGAATTTTTACGTTCTTTGGTTGTAGTGCTTTGTTTGATTTGAACATTCTTCTCCCTCACAAGTTATGCGGGAGTTTAAGCGAATGCTTCCTCATTTTGATCATGAGATTCTTGAGCGTTTTGACTAGCATTTCTAGCGGCCGCTCTCGATGCGCGCGCCTCATACTTGAGGTCTCCCTGCAGCTGATCACGATAACCTTTTACGACTGAAAGGAGAAGACCAATACCAAAAAAATTACAAATTAAAGACGACCCACCATAGCTAATAAAAGGAAGATTGAGTCCCTTCGTTGGAAGAAGTCCGAGTACTACGCCCATGTTTAATAATGCTTGTAAACCAAGGACGAAAATGATCGATGAACCGAGAATAATTCCAATGCGATCCTTAACCTGTAGAACTAATTTAAATCCGAAATAGATAAAAGCTATGAATAAACAAATGATCAGAAAAACACCGACGAATCCAAGCTCTTCTCCGATAACCGAGAAAATAAAATCGTTATGTGCTTCCGGCAGATAAAAAAGTTTTTCATTACTATTCCCAAGGCCCTGTCCGAGTGCAGAACCGTTGGCGAATGCCATATACGACTGAATGATTTGGAAACCAGATCCCTGCGGATTTTTCCATGGATCAAGATACGTAAGAAGACGTTTTACACGGTAAGCTTGAGAAAAAAGAATGAACACACCACCGACGCCACCAGCGATGAGTGAGTAGTAAAAATATTTTCTTGGAAACGAGCTCATAAAACAAACGAACGCGATCACCATAAAACAAATACTGAATGATCCGAAGTCTGGTTGTTTGATGAGAAGTGCGAGAGGAAGAAACAAAGTTCCTCCATGCTTTAAACGCTCTTTCGTATCCATCTTGTTCCAGTTTTCAAAAAACGAAAGTGCTGAAAGAATAACTGTGAATTTTACAATTTCTCCCGGCTGTAAACTCATCCCGCCGAAAGTTAACCAACGGCTCGCTCCTTTAGCAGCGGAACCGACTCCTTTAACGATTGTAAGAGCTACAATCATTGAAGCAGCGATGTTGATCAGATAACCGTATTTAAGCCAGAAAGTATATTTCGTGCGCGAGACTGTGAACGCCACACCAACAGAGAGTCCCAAATAAACAAGCTGACGAATAATGTAGTGAAGTGAGCTTCCGAATTTTTCGGCCGCAAGAATAAAACTCGCAGACCAAACCATGATCAAACCAATGGTGATAATAATCGCCAATGTCGATAAAAACTTTTTAACTAATCTGTCTACGTCTACAAGCAGGTCTTCCATACTAATAGATTAACAAATTTTGGTTTTTCTTAAAGAACTAAATTGGTTTTTTATTGTTAAAGAAAAATGATCAGGTATTTTTTAGGACAAAAAAAAGCCCGCGAAATGCGGGCTCAATTTTATAGCTGATAAACAAGTTTTTTGAAATAGTTCCCGCGCTCTTCGTAGTCGCGGAAGAAATCCGAAGCCGGGTTTCCTGGAGAAAGAAGAATAACATCTCCCGTTCTCGATTTTTGGTAAGCAAAGAGAACAGACTCTTCGAACGATCCAACGATATAAGTTTGGTTGTGATCTCCAAGAGCACGATTCAATCTTTCTTTACATTCACCAACAAGAACGAGAACTCGTGCGTTTCCGATCATGTCTTTTGCGAATGGATCGAAGTTTAGATCTTCGTTATCTTTACCACCAGCAATTAAAATAACCGGCTCTTTAAATGATTTAAGAGAAGCGAGCATTTCTGGCATCGTTTCTGCTTTAGAATCATTGTAGAAACTTACGCCGTTTTTCTCCATAATAAATTCAAGTCTATTTGGAATCCCTGGAAATTTTTCGATACAAGTTTGAATTGCTTCATCACCAACATCAAGAGCTTTACAAGCAGTCACTGCGGCCATCAAGTTCTCGCGGTTGTTTTGTCCCACGATTCTCATCTTCATTACTTTGAATTCTGAGTGGTAGTTGATGTTCGAGTGAATTCTTCTATCGTGGAAGTGCGTTCCTTGAATTTCGTTCATAACTCCAAGAGAAACGTATGAACGACGTGAGTACCAGTAAACCTGGCAGTTCGCATTTCTGATTGAAGCGTTGTTTGCAAGAGTATCGTAGTTTGCAATAAGTGTATCTTCAGGAGAAAGCTTTTTAATAATTGAAAGCTTTGTTTCCATGTATTCACTGACTGAAGAGAAGTTTGCCTTAGAGAAGTTCTCACCGATGTTTGGAAGAATGACAACTTTTGGATGAAAGTCATGAAGCGATTTCATTTGTAGAGCTGAAACTTCAACAACTACGTAATCAATCTCGTTCATGTTTGGAAGTAGGCAGTACTCGATGAATGGAGCTTCTGAAGTTCCACCAACGAAAACATTTTTTCCATCGACTTTAAGTGTGAATCCAATCATCGCAGCGATTGTTGTACGGCCATAAGAACCGCAAACAGCAATTACTGGTTTTTTACAAAGTTTGTAAGCAAGAGCGAAGTCTGAATAAACTTCTTTTCCATTTCTTCTTGCAAGTTCAAGTTGCGGAAGATTTGGATTGATCGCTGCCGAATAAACAACAACGTCAGCTTCCAAAAAGTCTTCGTCCTTGTGCTCACCGAAAGTCATTTCAGGAGCTGGTTCAATTTTTTTAAGTTTCTTTACCGATTTGTTCAAATCGAAGATAGGCTTGATATCTGTTACGCGAATTTCGCATTCAAGCTTGTTAAAAAAGTTAATCAAAGAAAAACCAGTTTTCCCGATACCAACGATTAAAACTTTTTTACCTTTAAATCTTTCCATTTCCATTTTGACTACCTCGTTTTGAGTGTTGCAAGAGCAAGAATTGCCAAGCACACACTGATGATCCAGAAACGAATTGTTACTTTCGTTTCAGGCCAGCCAAGTTTTTCGAAGTGATGATGTATAGGTGCCATTTTAAAAACGCGCACACCGCGAGTTTTAAATGAAGCCACTTGAATAACAACAGACAGTGCTTCTGCTACAAAAATTCCTCCGATTAAAACGAAGAGAAATTCTGATTTCGCAAGAACTGCAATTGTACCGAGCGTACCACCTAATGAGAGCGAACCAACATCACCCATGAAAATCTGTGCTGGGTAGGAGTTATACCACAAAAAGCCGATTCCTGCACCAATAATAGCCGAAGTTAGCACAGTGATTTCACCGACGCCTTCGATGTACGGGATGTATAAGTATTGTGAGAATTCTTTGTGGCCTGTTACATAAGTTAAGAAGCCGAGTGTCGCAGCACTAATCATGATCGGCCCGATTGCAAGACCATCGAGACCATCTGTGAGGTTAACTGCGTTACTAAATCCGACAATCACGAACGCGCCAAACAGAATGTATCCGTAGCCTAAATCAATTACTGGATTTTTAATGAACGGCAAATAAAGTTCTGTGTTGATTACATTTCCTTTCACAACAATAAACATCGCAATAAGGGCCGTTCCAAATTGCCAAACAAGTTTTCCCTTCGCCGAAACACCTTTTGTGTTCTTCTTTAAAACTTTAAGATAGTCGTCATAAAACCCAAGCAGGAAATAGGAAAACGTGACACCTAAAGTTACTTGTAATGGAACCGAAAAAAAGTTTCCGCAAATAAGTGTCGTTATAAAAATACTTCCCAGCATAAAAACACCACCCATTGTCGGTGTTCCTTTCTTTTTGAAGTGTGATTCAGGTCCATCATCGCGGATGATTTGGCCAAATTGCATACGCTTCATATACTGAATGAAGATCTTTCCCCAAAAAACAGAAATAATCGCTGCCAACAAAAACGCTACGAACGATCTGAACGTAATGTATTTGAAAATGTTGAACTGCTTAACTAGGTGACTAAGGGGGTGCAGAAGATGATAGAGCATCCTGTAATTCCTGTGGATAAGTTAAAAAAATAATGAATTCGGAGTTGCGAGAGATTCAAGGCATAAAAATTTTTTACGCCGAAGCTCGAAGTAAATCCGGATTCATGGAAACCAACTTTAAACTATACTCATCAGGGTCTCTAATTGTAAAGAGCGAGACGCTTTTACGAAGACATATTTATAGTTCTTTCTGATCTTCTTCCACTCGTCCTGGAATTCTTCTTTTGTGAGGTATGCGCTCTTAGGCGACTCAAATCCTTTCATATAAAAGTCTCTGTAGCGACCAATAAAAGTGACGTTTTTAATTCCGTTTGCTTTAAGATGTTCTGCGATTTCTTTGTGAAGTTCTTCAGCGAAAACTCCAAGCTCATTCATGTCACCTAAAACAAAATAACAATCGTCGAGCGAAATGCCTTTTGACTTCATGACATTGAGAAATGAATTCACAGAAACTTTCATCGAACTCGGATTAGCGTTATAGGCATCCAGAAAGATATTATCGATCCATTGTGAACGGTTCATTGACGGTTGTTGATAATCATTGGCCGCCTTAATAATGACATCTGCTTTTTCCGGGAAAAGTTTCAACCCAAGAATGGTTGTTCCCGCTAAATTTTTTAAATTGTGATGTTCAAGAATATTATTGTTGGTTATCAACACATCCTTGCCATTAAAGTTGAAAGTAATTTTGGGCCCTGTAATATTAACAAACACATCACCGGTCTTTTCACCGTAAGTAGTGAGTCCTTTCGACGGTTCAAGCTTATTTAAAAACTCATCGTCAGCATTTACGACAAACATTCCATTTCCGCCCGCATTTTTGAGCACGGCCTTATAAAGTGTTTTCTTTTCCATGAAGATATTTTCAATTGTATGCATGAACTCAATATGAGCTGGTCCGATATTTGTAATCATTCCGTGTTCTGGATGAACAATTTCGCAAAGCTCGTTGATCTCTCCCGGATGATTCATTCCCATTTCGATAATCGCGATTTCATGTTTGTCTTCTAAACGAAAAATCGTCAATGGAACACCGATGTGGTTATTTAAATTTCCTTTTGTCGCGAGAACTTTATCCGGAAAAGCCGCTGTTAAAAGCGCCGTGATCATTTCTTTGTGAGTCGTTTTTCCATTGGAGCCGGTGATGCTGATAATTTTTCTATCTGCTTTTTTTGCACGCCAATCGTGAATATAAAGTCCCGCCAATTCCTGGATGAATTTTAATGCATCCGTTGCTTCAATAAAAAGCACGTCCGGATAATTATCTGAGATACTATCAATCTGAAGATCTCTTCCACCTTTTGAAGTAAAGACAACGGCCTTCGCTCCAGCTTTTAACACTTGATCGATGTAATTAAATCCATCGAAATTTTCTCCGTGAAGAGCGACAAATGTTTCACCGACCTTAAATGTTCTTGAATCCGTATTGATGATTAAATCAATATCTGTTGGTCCAGTCAGTTTAAGGATTGAAGTGATTTTTGGAAGATACTTACTTGCTAACATTTTACGATCCAGATTTAAAATTCTTAACGATGTTGAAGTCACTAAAAGGATGTTTTACGCCTTTTATTTCCTGGTATTCTTCATGCCCTTTTCCGGCGATGAGAACGATTTCTTTTTTACCGATAGATTCAAGTGCTGCATAAATCGCTTTTTTACGATCGACAACTGCTTCGTATCCCACTTTGATTCCCGCAAGAATATCAATGATGATATCTTCCGGTGCTTCATCGCGAGGATTGTCCGATGTAACGATAATTTTATCAGCAAAATCAGAAACGGCTTTTCCCATGAGAGGACGTTTTGTTTTATCGCGATTTCCACCGCAACCAAAAACAACAGTGAGTGAATGATCTGGGAACGCGGTCTTAATCGCGTTTCCAATATTCATTAGTGCGTCCGGAGTGTGAGCGTAATCGACGATCGCCATGTTGTCGTTGCCAAGTTCAATAACTGAAAATCTTCCCAATGGCGTTTTGATATCTTTCAACTTGATATTTTTTACTTTGTCTTCACCGTAGAGTTCCGCATTCAATTGCAACGCAATTTCGGCATTACTTTGATTGTATGTCGAATGGTAAAAGAGCGGACGTTCATCGATACTTTTTCCATAGCCTCTTTCATCCAACGACTTCGCGATTTTTACTCTCGCTTTCGGCGCTTCTTTTTTCAAATGTTCGATGAGCTCTTTTTCCAAGTGAGGAACGATCATTACTTTTTGATCTTTTAAATATTTTGATTCAATCAAAAGTTTCGCTTTGAAATATTCTTCCATCGTGCGGTGATAATCGAGATGGTCTTGCGAAAAACTCGTCCACGCTGCACTTTCGAGACGAACATCATAGAGACGTTCTTGAACAAGTGCGTGTGAACTCACTTCCATAAAACACGTTTCGTATTTGTCTTGAAAACGATGGATGAGTTTTCTGAGTTCAACATATGATGGCGTTGTCGATTCAATATCTTCAATCACAGCACCTTTCATATCTTGCACGCCAATCGTTCCGATTGAAATCGCTGGATGACCGATGAGAGATGAAATCTGCATTGCTAAGTTTACAGTTGTCGTCTTTCCATTTGTTCCTGTTACTCCCACCATTTTTAATGTGTGTTTGTTCGGAAACAACTCGTCTAACATAAGTTTTTGCAAGGGCAGAAACTCAGTGCTTCGAACAAAGACAACATTATCTTTTGTAACTAAATCTTTAGCTTCTTCGTTCGCAATGATGAGCCCAGGCTCAGTTCCATTGAGACGTTTTTTAAAATTCTCAACAGACTTTTCGTCTTTCGGATTTACTTTGTAGAATACGACATCTGAAGCCGTCGTATTTTGAAGATTGGTTGTAACGTTTTTTACAATAGCATCAGGATCACTGATAGAGTTCTTTGAAAGGACTTTATCAGCGATCAAATTTAGAAGTTTTGTTTTATTCATAATTAGGTGGTGAATATTCTAGTTTAATTACTAAATCTTCTGTCAGTGGTGTTCCCGGAGCAGGAGACTGTGAAGAGACTACTCCCATTCCTTTATGAATCAAGTGGAGATTCAATTTATTTGCCACATTGGTTGTCGAAATTTTATCGAGACCAACGAGGTTAGGAACTACATTTGGATCGTACGATCTTGTTGCTGCTGATTTTTGTTGAACCATGTCGATGTTGTTTCTAACTTTCTTCAGGTCTAATTCTTTTTCAGCATTCACATCAGCATCGGCAAGTTTACTGATGTCTTTATTTTTATAGAGCATATACTGCGCTAAATTTTTAAAGACCGGGCCAGCAACAGCGGCACCGTAATATCCACCCGCTTTCGGGTTATCAATATAAACATAAATAACAAAACGGCGATCAACGTTCACTGGAAATCCGATGAAGCCAGAAAGATACCCGTGATATCTTCCAGAGCCGTCAACTCTTTGTGCCGTTGCCGTTTTACCAGCAATCTTGAAGTGAGGAATTTGAACGTTAGTCCCCGTTCCTTTTTCCACAACACCGATAAGCGCCGTGGTCAAATCTTCACTTGTTTTTGGGGCAAAAACTCTCATGCGCTTCTTTAACTGATGGTCATTTTCAGGCTCAAGTTCTGCGACTTGTGACTGATCTTTCTTAATTAAAGTTGGGCGGATGTATTCACCACCGTTAGCAATTGCCGCATACGCTGCGAGCATTTGGACTCCCGTAACTGCAATCCCCTGGCCAAAACTCATGTTGGAAAGAGAAAGCGGTGTTACGTTTTCTGCTTCAGTAAAAATTCCGCGCGATTCACCTGGGACTTCAATTCCCGTTTTCTCACCGAAGTTTAACTTTTTTAATGTTTCTTTAAATTTTGGAAACGTTAAATCAAAAGCAATCTTTGTCGTTCCAACGTTTGAAGAAAATTTTACGATGTCTGCAACTGATAACCATTCATAACGTTCGTGCGACTCCGCTTCTGAAATGATGTGTCCATCAACTTTCATGTGACCTTGTTCGCAGTAATAATTTGAGTCGAGTTTTGCTACTTTATGTTCGAAGGCAGAAGCAACAGTGAAAAGTTTGAAGGCTGATCCTGGTTCAAATGGATCTGTGGCGAAAGCAAGTTTTCTATTCTGAGGAGCTGATGCCTTTACATCGTTTGGATCAAAAGCAGGGTAGTTTGCAATCGCAAGAATTTCTCCCGTCGAAGCATCGATAACACCAACACCACCTTTATCAGCACTGTGTTTGATAACCGCTTCTTTTAAATATTTTTCGGCCATCCCTTGAACGTCTTTATCAATCGTCAGATAAATATCTTTAGCCTGAGCCGTAACGTCCTGGTGACTTTCAAATTTAATCGGACGACCTTTATTGTCGACAGTGTATTTTAATGTAACCGGATTTCCTCTGAGTTCTTTATCGTAAAGGTGCTCAAGACCTGCGAGACCTTTATTATCGAGACCAACAAACCCTAATGTCTGAGCAAGCATTTCATGGTTTGGATACGTTCTTTCAGGAACACCTTCGATGAAAATTCCTTTTAACTCTTTTACTTGTTCAACCTGATCTTTTGAAAGACGAAGTTTTCTTCCAATCCATGTAAAACGTTTTCTTCTGTTGATCTCTCTCATCATTTCAGAATAAGAAATTTCAGGAACGATTTTAGAAAGTTTTCTATAAACTGATCTGTCACCGTTTGTTGATTTAGGAATTGTGAAAATGCTGTAAGTTTGAACATTGAGTGCAAGCGGATTTCCTTCGCGATCGTAAATGTTTCCGCGTTTAGGATAAATCGTTGCTTGTCTTAAAAATTGAGAATTCGCTCTGATGATCAAGTCACTTGAATCAACCAATTGGACTTTGAATGCTTTTCCTAAAACAAAAAGGAAAAACAAACAGAAGCAAGTGAAGACAAAGATAATTCTATTTTTTTCAACTCTATTCATAAACTCACTACATTAAAAGCTTAAGGGATAACAATAATCTGATCTTGTTTTGGTTGATCCAAGTGATGAACTGAAGCAAGTCTTCTCAAACGATCTGTTGAGAGCATGCGTGCGTTCTTCGCTTTTAATTCTTTGTTGTCCAAAAGAACTTTTTCAATGTCACGGTTTGCTTTTGTGATTTGATAATCCATTTCTACGTTTTTCATTCTGAACAAAACGAATAGGATTGCGAGAGTAGTAAAAGATAAAAAAATCGGGAAGCCCTGAGAGCTGAATACAATTTCCCTGATCTTTTTACCCAAGTTGTACTTTTCCTGGGATTTTTTTGCTCCGGCCATAATCACTCCTTGATTATTCTTGGCTGAAATCTTTCTTATATTTATTTTTGTCTTTTTTGACTTCAATTCTTTCTAGTACTCTTAGTTTAGCACTTCTTGAGCGAGAATTGTTTAAAATTTCTTCATCTGTGGGGATAATTGGTTTTTTTGTAAGGATCTGCACCGGGAGCTCTGTGCTCTCAGAGGCTTCTTTGAAAAGGTTTTTCACAATACGATCTTCGAGAGAGTGAAAGCTGATGATCGCAAGACGTCCGCCCATTTTCAAGAGAGGAATTAGTTGAGTGATTGTCTCTGTTAAAACTTCAAGCTCGCGATTTACTTCAAGACGAAGCGCTTGAAATACTCGAGTAGATGGGTTGGTTTTTCCATAACGTTGTTCCTTCGGATAACAATGGAAGATGATGTTTTCCAATTCTTTGGTCGTCGTGATTCGTTTTGTTTTTCTTTCTTCGCAAATTTTCGCTGCAATTTTCTTGGCGTATTTTTCTTCGCCATAATCCATAAAAATTTTCGCGAGCTTTTCTTCGCGGTATTCATTTACAATTTCTTCTGCCGTAAGGAAATCTTCTGAACGATAGTTCATTCTCATATCGAGTGGGCCATCGAAACGAAATGAGAATCCTCTTCCAGCTTCATCAAAGTGGTGAGAAGAAACTCCAAGGTCTAAAAGAATTCCTTGAAAACCACCGGCCTCTTTAAAAACATCAGCGCACTCTGTTTTCGCTACTTCTGGAAAATGAACGAAATTGGTATTAAAAAGTTTAATCCTTCCTTCCATCTTCTCAGCTTGTATGCGAGCTTCACCATTTTTAAGCGCATCCGGATCCTGGTCCGTTGAACGCACTCTAAAATTCGGATTGCGATAGAGAAATTCAAACGAGTGCCCGCCACCACCAAAAGTGAGGTCGGCAAAGTACGCGACTTCTCCCTCGGGAACATTCTCCGAGAGGAAGTCGATACATTCTTTTTTTAATACTGTGTAGTGCTTTGTATAGGTCATTACTTCATCAACACTTCAACCATGCGAGACTGGTCAGCACTCAATACTTCTGGCTTTGATAAAATCGCAAATGTGTTTTCTTTTTTAAAAGAGAATTGGTTTGCGTGAAGTTTTGGAATAAGTTTTTTAAGAACGGCATGAGCTTGTTGATTGTTAGTCGCCATTACTTTCATGATTTCTTCAAGTGTACAGTGTTCCTCTTTCCAACAGTCGTAGTCTGTCACCATTGCGATCGTTGCGTATGCCATTCCTGCTTCTTTGGCGAGATAAGATTCTGGAACATTCGTCATTCCGATTACACTTGCACCAAATGAGCGGTAGATATGTGATTCTGCTTTTGAAGAAAATTGCGGCCCTTCGATACAAATGTACGAACCACCGTCTCCGTGCTTTACACCAACTTCTTTACAAACATCGACGATCATTTTTTGTAATTGTTTTTCCACAGGCTCAGCAACCGAAACGTGTCCAACAAATCCGTTGTTAAAGAAAGTGCGATCGCGTTTTCCTTTCGTCCAGTCGATGAATTGATCAACGATAACAAATGAAGCTGGTGGATATTCTTCTTTCAAAGATCCAACTGCAGATACTGAAACTAGATACTCAACTCCTAATTCTTTAAGAGCGAAAATGTTTGCTCGGTAATTCACATCACTCGGAGTAAAAGAGTGGTGTTTTCCGTGTCGAGGAAGAAAATAAAATGATACGCCATTAAGTTTTGCTTCGATAATTTCTGAGCTCGGTTTTCCAAATGGAGTGAGAACTGTGTGCTCTTTAACCACTTCAATTCCATCGATTTTATAAACTCCGCTACCACCGATAACACCAATTTTAATCGTACTCATGAGGCCCTCACATATGCATAATTTGTTAGAGAATATTACGAGAATGCGGCCCAAATGAAAACAATTGAATTGCGCATTCCTCTCCGTAAACTCAACAATATTCGTGTAAGCTTGCAATTGTGGGTCTACTTTGGGTAACGTTTTAAGACTGACTTGTTGTTTGCCAATGAATTTCTTGGCACTACGGGCAAATCAGATAGAAAAAATATGAACGCAATAAACGCATTTTCAGAATCATTTTCACAGTACCGTTCGCGCATCAGGAAGAGCAAAGATGTTCTCTCTTATGCAAGAACGACTACGCTTGAAGAGCTTGTGTTCAACATTCAAAAAATCAAATCGTCTCATACAAAAAAAGATTTTATAAAATCACTTCTTTCAGCAACAACTTCAGGAATCTGGCTTAGTCGATCGGCCTTTGTTGTTCTCAAATCTTTTTTCGATATCAGGCAACTTGAAAATCAAAATTTAAAAAGTTCCCGCGCTCAAGATGTTCTTGCGAGCGTAATTAACAACAGATCGATTGATGCCAGCGATTCAGAAATTTTTAAGACGATTTACACTGAAATCACTCATTGTCATTTACATCAAGACTACAAGACGGCACTTGCTGTCCCACCAACCGATGTCACGATCGTTTTGATTTCCGGTGTACTCAATGAGATTTTTTCAACGCCCGCTTTTCAAAGAGGCGCTGAAAATCTTTTAGATGAATACAACATCAAACACATTGCTCCTCTCGTCGATGGAAAAAAAGGATCACGTGAGAATGCTATTTTAATCAAAAAACAGATTGATCAATATATGGAAAAAAATCCAAACGAAAAACTCTGGTTCTTCTGTTTTTCAAAAGGAGGAGTCGATGCTCTTCATTATTTGAAAACTGAAGGCGAAGATCTTTCACCAAACATTAAGGGATTCTCTTTTATCGCAACACCAATCATGGGAAGCGATCACGTGAATCACAAGCTTTTAAAATTGGTGAATGCTCTTAGTACAATTCCGGAAGAAGTTTCAAAAAGAATTCTTGGAAAGAAAATTGATATTCTCGCTAAAGAACTTCAAAAATCACTTTCACGTTCTTATCGCGAAAGTTGGTTTAAAAAATATCATAAGACATTACCGAAAAAACCATTTTATACAGCGATTGCTTTTGAATCAAAGTGGCATCAGAGTCACGTCTGGATGATGCTTGCAAAGGCCTTTTTCAGAAGTAATAAATCGAATGATGGTGTTGTCGATGTCGAGAACGCTCAATTTCCAAATTACTTTGAAGGACGCAATCTCGGCGTGCTTGAAGGACATCATCTCGTAGGAAGTCGCTCGAGTTTTTACGATCAAGAAGCGCTTTTAAAGTCACATCTCATTTATCTAAACTACAAAAAACTTCTTTAATTATTTTTCTTTCTGTAATTCTTGAACAAGTTCTTGAGCTTTTGCTTGAAGCGCTTTTTGATATTCTTGCTGAACTGGAATTAGTGCTTCTTGAGTCTTTTGAAAAAGTACTGGCGTTTTTTCCAACCAAGCTTTTCCCGCCGATGATTTGAAAAAAGCAGTAACTCCGTTAACTTCTTCTTGAGTAAGGTTTTCTGAATAAACCTTTGTAAAAACTGGCTCTAATTTTTCCCAATTAATCATTTCTGGATAAATTTTGTGAATTTCGCCCATTCTTTTTTCAATGGTTTTTAATTGCGCTGAATTAGCCTTTGCTGAAAGTTTTGCCTGAAGATCATCAAGCGATTTATTCAGGGCCGTTACAACGGGAGCAAGTGCCATTTCCGATGTTTTCTGAGCGTTGGATACTTTTAATAATTCTTTAATTGATTCTGTCGAAGGAGTTTGGTCTGCGGCCATAGAAGAAAGAGAAAGTACTAAACCAGTAGAAACAAAAAATAGTTTTAGCTTCATTATTCCAACCCACCTTTAAGATTCATCAAGACTAATTTTGAAATTGTTTTAAGCGTATCAAATACACCAGCTCCCTTCATTGCCTGTGCTTCAAACTCTGGAACATTCCACTTGTTTAAAGCATCGTGAAGATCTTTTACTGATGTGATATTTGGAAGATCGCGCTTATTCCATTGCATGACCAGTGGAACTTTTTCGATATCGTAACCTTGTTCAGTTAAATTTTTCTCTAGTGATTTAAGAGATTCAATATTCGATTCCATTCTTTCAACTTGAGAGTCCGCAACGAAAATAATTCCGTCTACACCGCGAAGAATGAGTTTTCTTGAAGCTTCGTAAAACACTTGCCCTGGAACCGTGTAAAGATGAAAGCGCGTTTTAAAACCGCGAATCTCTCCAAGGTCAAGAGGAAGGAAATCAAAGAAAAGAGTGCGTTCATTTTCAGTGTTAAGAGAAATAATATTTCCCTTACTGTCGCCACTCGTTTTTTGATAAACGTATTGAATGTTAGTCGTTTTCCCTCCGAGCCCCGGCCCGTAGTAGACGATCTTGCAATTTACTTCTTTAGTTACATAATTTACGAAAGACATCTTCTTACCTTTTTATGACCTAGCTCTTCGCAAATGCGAAAAGGCGATCCATCTCAGAATCAGTTATATCGCCGAAGAGAAATTCACTCTTCGTCTGCTTCTGTGTATTTCTTGTAGTCGCAAAATTTTTAATTTCAGCCTCGAGATACTCAGTAAAGCTCGCTGCCATTTCTCTAATTTTGTTTTTAATAAATCCAGGATTCACTTCATCGTGATAAATCAAACCGAGATAAAGCTCTTCATCACCCGCTGTAATCGGAACGATGTAAACACCTTGGGCCGAAGTATCAAAACTCAAACGATAGCCTTCTTGCTTTTCTTCCTTTGGAATGAAATCCGCAAGAGCTCGGGCAGCTTGCCAGACACCGCCGAGTAGAGCACCGATTGAAGATTTTGAAAGTGAGTCCGCTAAATTGTTGTTGTGATAAAGGACCACGCCATCGTGACGAATCAGAAAGAATGAATAACGATTAAGTTTTTCATCGATCTCACACGATCTAAAAAAAGTTTCAACATATCTTGGAATGCTTTGATTTACTTTCATAGATGTCTGCGATTCTCCAATGCTTTTGTAATTGTAAGTGAATCTACAAATTCTAAACTTCCGCCCATTGGAATACCAAATCCAATGCGATCAACTCTCACGTGAGCAGGAAGTATTTGTTTGATGTACGCACATGTTGCATCTCCTTCAACTGAAGGATTTACAGCGAGAATAAGTTCATCAACTTCTTCTTCATTTACACGATCTAAAAGTGTATCGAGTTTCAATTCATCGGGACCAACACCTAAAAGAGGGTTGAGGACACCGAAAAGAATATGAAATTTTCCACGGAAGTTTCCACTGCGCTCAATAGCTAAACAATCTGTAATCGACTCAACGACACAAATTGTTTTTGAATGAAAGCGGTGCTGATCGACACAAATTTTGCACAAGCGATCATCGCAAAACATTCCACATTTTTCACAGTGATTAAGTTCTGAAAGACTTTTAACAGCGTCAGCAAACGCAACAAGGTCTTCCTTGTTCCATTTCGTCATGATGAGTGACTGGCGCAAAGCTGTCTTTTCACCGACACCTGGAAGACGACTGAACTGCTTAACGACCTTTAAAAGTTTTTCAGGCAATTCCATTCTTAGAACATCCCTGGAATATTAATTCCACCAGTGATTTTTGACATTGCACTTGAAACCATATCTTGTGATTCTTTTACGGCTTGATTAACTGCTGTCTTTACAAGTTCTTCAAGAGAAGCAACATCGTTAGGGTCTACGCATTCTTTGTTGATTGAGATCGCAAGAATTTGTTGTTTCCCTGTGATTTTAATTTTAATCATGCCACCACCAGAAGAAGTTTCGATTTCTCTAGACTCAAGTTCTTTTTGAAGAGTCGCCATCTTCTGTTGCATTTGTTGTGCTTGTTTCATTAATCCGTTAAGACCTTTCATGTGTAACTCCTGAAATTATTTTTTATTATTGTCTATTATTACTTTATCAACTTTCGCATTGAAAATTTTCTCTGCTTCTTTAAGCAAAGGATTGTTCTTAAAGTTTTCTATTTTTTCTTGCATCGAAATTTCTGCCAACTGCTCTTTGATTGCTGCAGTTGAAACAAAGTTTTCATTCGATTGAACTTCGATCAAATTCAAACGAACATTTTTCGCCGGTACATTAAAATATTCTGCGAGATGGTTCACAACTTTTTGGTGAACTTCTGAATCACTTAGATAATCGAAAAAGACCATTCCCGAAAAACCGAAACCTAATTCAACACTCAACTCGCCGTTTTCCAGACGAAGTGGAGAAGTGATATTTCCTTGTTCCAGGTTTGATGCTGAAGCTGGGGATTTTGAGTTTAAATATGTGAGGAAACCTTCCCATGTCATGTCGGTTGACGGTTGGCTGTTAGCCGTTGGCTGTTGGCCGTTTACTGTTTCCGGTTTAGCTTGAACAACTGGTGCTGGTTTAACTGCAGCGGCTTCTGATTCTGCTTTTGCGAGCTCTGCCTGCAAAATGCTAGCAACATTCAATTTAACTTCTTCAACTGGTTCTTGAGTTGTAATAGTTGGAGCAACTGAAACTGCCGACGGTTGACTGCTAACTGTTGACTGCAAACCGCCAACGGCCAACTGAGAACCACTATCCGTCACAATCGTTTCACTTGCTTTAATCTTATTCGTAAAAAAACTTCTACGAAGAGTGACTTTAAAAAGTAAAACTTCAAAAGATTTTTCCGGCGCTATCGAAGCAAAGATCCACGATGTTTCACGCGCCATCGTTTCATAAATCCAGATGAGCTCTGCCTGACTGTAATTCTTGTTCGTTTTTAAGTCGGCATACACATCATCTAATAAACCGCTCGCGATATTTTTTACCGGAACGTTTTCTTCTAAAAGTTTGTTGTAGATTCTTGAAAGCGTGTTTGCATCACCCGCATAAAGCGCTGAGAGAATCGCACGCAAACTCGATGGTCCGGCAATTCCAAGTGATGATGTTAAATGCTCTTCAGTGATCACACCGTCTTCAGCAGTCGTTAAAACTTGATCAAGCAACGACAACGTATCACGTGCAGAACCACGACCTAAAACAGCGAGCTGTTGAATAAGTTCATCATTCGCAAATTTAATTCCTTCAGCTCTCGCAATATCTTTTACGTGTGCCGTGAGATCAGCAACACTGATATGTCTAAAATCAAAACGCTGACAACGAGAAAGAACTGTTCCCAAAAGTTTCTGCGCTTCTGTCGTCGCAAAAATAAATACGACGTGCGATGGCGGTTCTTCTAACGTCTTCAACAAAGCATTGAATGCATTTGTTGAAAGCATGTGAACTTCATCGATGATGTAAACTTTGTATTTTCCTGAAGTCGGAAGATAGTGAACGTTTGAAATGAGTTCGCGAATGTTGTCGACAGAGTTGTTTGAAGCTCCATCGATTTCGATAACGTTCATCGATGTTTCTGTATCGAAATCCAAACACGCTTTACAAACACCACAAGAATTTCCGTCACCCGTTAATTGTTCACAACGAATTGCTTTTGCAAATAATCGCGCGACAGTTGTTTTCCCAACACCGCGAGTTCCAACCAGCATATACGCATGCCCGATTTTTTGATTAATGATTGCATTTTGAAGAGCGCGAGTAACGTGACTTTGTCCGACTACTTCTTGAAATTTTTTAGGGCGCCACTTCCTAGCTAATACTTGGTACGACATTATCTTCCTTGGAAATTTTCCTACTGAAAAAGGGTAATGAATTTGGTGGAATTAGTAAATTGAATTAGAAGAAGCAGCTAGGAAAACAGCACAAAGCAATGACAGTTACCGTTGCTTCCTTCCGGACCTGGCGGGGTTGGCCGCATATACCTTTGCTATGCCCTAGCTACCGGGAGTGAGTGTAGTAATACGCAGCTTATGTGTCAAGGTAATTGGCCTCTCAACACTAGACGCTTTTCTACAATCTTGATTTAATATTCCCCGCTATCAATCAACATTTGGAGGATATTATGAAATCACTTATCGCAATGACGCTTCTGACACTTTCATTAAACGTATTTGCAGCTGCACCAAAAACTTATCAGGTAACTGGACCAGTTCTTGAAATGACTGACACGACGATTGTTGTGCAAAAAGGGAAAGAAAAATGGGAAATTTCTAAAGATGCAGCGTCTAAAGTTACTGGTGAACTAAAAGTTGGTTCAAAAGTAACGATCGAATATTTCATGACTGCTAAAACTATCGAAGTTAAGGAAGCGGCCAAAAAAGGAAAAAAATAATTCAAAAAAAAAGGGCCAGATCAACTGGCCCTTTTTGTTTTTTATAATACGTCGATATCTATTGCTTCAACTTCACCAACACTCACTTCAACCACTGTCATTGATCCACCGTCTGAATCCAATTGAATGATAGGAGAGACTACTTGTTTTGATTCTTCATCAATCGCCGGTTCGATAAAATCTTTGCCGAACGAAAGAATTTTTGTTCTCATATAAAGTTTTTCATTCACTGGAATGACGAGTTCATCAACACCATTATTTGTCTCTAGAAAAAGGGCTTGATGACCATTACTGTATACACAAAGAGCGGAGTCTGTTCTGCTTACGATAGAAAATTTTTGATCTAATTTTTCCTGATTTGAGAATGATTCCCACGCACTTTTTACCGACCAATTGTTTTGAATTTCTTCACGAGATTGAGCGCGTGTAATATCGAACAAAGTAACGCCGATTTTACTTGGACAATTTTTTGATTCAACAAAAGCTGACGCTGATAATGAAAACGAAAGAGCGATTAAACATAGAATTAATTTCATAATTTTCTCCTGCGCGCGGAAATTAGCACGAGAAAAGATCTTTCGCTAGTTCTTATTATAACTTTGTCTTTTCTCTCTGAAAAAACGTGAAAGCACTTTCGAACATTCGAAATGGCGAAGACCGCCAATCACTGGAAAGGCGTGATTGAGCTTTTGATCTTTATAGAAATTGTAATTCAGACTTAATGATCCGCCTTTTGGATCGTAAGCCCCAAAATAAAGAGAACCAATGCGCGCTTGAATCATCGCACTTAAGCACATCGGACATGGTTCAAGTGTTACGAATAGAGAACAGTTAATCAGTCTCCAATTCCCCAATCGCTTGGCCGCATCGATAATTGCGAGTACTTCTGCGTGTCCACATGGATTGTGCGACTTCTCTTTTATATTATGTGTACGTGAAAGAATGGCTCCGTCTGAATCGACGATTACTGCACCGATCGGAACTTCATCATCGCGATAAGCTTTGTCTGCTTCAATTAAAGCTTCATCCATCAACCAAAGTTGATCTTGTAATGTAAGTTCTTTTTTTTCTTTTTCAAACATGGGCGAATTTCAATTTGCGTTTACTGTTTTTTTCTTTTTTCCACAAACGCACGAGACGAATATAACGTTTTTTATTGCTTCGGCTATCAAATTTAAATTGCACACCGTAAATAAGAGGACGACCGATAAGATCGCGGCGTTTACTCATAACTTGTCCGCGAAGATTTACAAGTTCATCATCAACCTTTGCACTGATAACAATTTCATGGCCAAGTTTTAATTCTTCAAAGAGGGCCACGCATCCAGCAAACCTTCTTAAGTCTGTTAAGCGCGCTTCATACTCGTGCTCATGATCTTTTACGTCGATTTTTAAATCGTCGCGATAACGAAAATCATATTCCCACCAGCTCACACGCGGATAATAAATTGGAGAAGAGAGAATATACATCTTCATTATAAGGATGATAGTTGAGATGAGGTACAGCACGCCAATGTGTGGATGATGAAGAATAAAAAATTGTTCATTGATTTTAAAAAGCATGTACAAAAAAAGTAGTACGGAGAAGGTCCAATAGGTGTAGTAGCGATGTTTGATTGTTTTGTAATACGGTGTTGATAGATAAAGAAAGAATATAAGACGCAACACTAATCTGAATTTTGGCCCAGCAACAATCTCCGTCATTATAGCAAGATGAATAAAAAAGAAAAAAGCCTTCAGTAAAAACTTGATCGTTTTAGTCTCTGATTTAAAATTTTGTTCAATTGAATCCATTCATTAATTATCATTCTTTTTAAATTTTAATCAACGGACAGTTAAACTCAATCTTAACAAAATATATGCTTGATTTTTTAAATCGATTGTTAAATCCTATTTAGACTAGATTAATTTTAAAGGAGATTCTATGAAAATGCTCATCCCTGCGATTGCGCTTCTTAGCACAACTGCAATGGCCGCTGACCTAAAATGGAACGTTGAAGGACGTTTTGACCTTGGTATGTCAAATACTAAGCACGAGTTTGCAACATCAACAAACAACTTCGAAGACAAAAGAACTGAGTTTTACTCAAACATCATTCGTCTGAACGCTGTTGCAACAATCAACGACAATCTTTCTCTAAGATTCAGATACAGACTTTCTTCAGAGCAATCTGCTGCTACTAAGAACCGTGATCTGTCTTTCCAAAACGTAGACTTCTTCTATATTGACCACAAGAACCAATGGTTCACGTCAAGAATCGGTAAGTCTAACCAAGCTGAATCTCTTGGACGCGAATACTTTGTATCTGGAACTGATTACAACGTAACTATGATCAACCCAACTTCAACATCAGTTGCATACACAGCTCTTAACACTGCTGTTTATAAAATGGTTCAGAACGATGCTGATCTTTACCACGTTGGTTACTCAGCAATCTACACTGGTCTTGCTGGACAAACTTTCACACTATCTGCATTCAACCCACAAAAATCTACAACATACTCTGATACAGCTTCTGCTGGTAACAATGGTAAAGACTCTAAGTTTGGACTTGGAGCTTACTATAGCGGAACTTTCCTAGATGGACTTGTTCAACCAACTCTTGGTTACACTTCATTTGGTATTGCTCCAGAAACTACTGCAACAACAACTGCACCAAGCGCATCTAATAAATTGATGGCTGCTGGTATCCGTTCTGCTGTTGCTGGTTTAGTAGTTGATGCAGATTGGAAACAATACAAAAGAGACAACACTGTTTTAAATGCTACAGCTTTAACAAACAAAGAAGATAAAACATCTTCTATCTACGCTAACGTAGCTTATACTTGGGATATGCTAACTCCATTTGTTAACTACATCCACGATAAGTTTGATGCTGTTGGTACTAACTTCGATAACTACAAGAGAGATGCTATTTCTGTTGGTCTACAAGTTAAGCCATTCAAAGATAACAACTTCAGATACCACCTTACTTACACTAATGACGTGAAGAAAGTTACTCTTGGAACAACTACTGCAACTGTAGCTGCTAACCAAGAAAGCAAAATTAAGTCAAATCTTTGGGCTGCTGGTATTAAATTCGATCTATAATTTTTTTAATAAAAAGTTATATAAAGAGGGGATCTTCGGATCCCCTTTTTTTTTGCCGTTGTGCTTCGAAGCTGGCCATTTCTCACACTGTCCTGACAAAATCCTAACGGTACAATTACCCGCAATTTTCATAATATCGGCGTAAGACATTACTGCATACAGAGGGGTTTCGCGTGTTAAAAAAATTATTAATGTTTTCTCTTTTGTCTCTTTCTCTTAGCGTATCTGCTGCTCAAAAGATTAACGGTGCAGGGGCTACATTCCCTTATCCAATTTACTCAAAGTGGTTCTCGGAATACCAAAAAACTCACACAAACGTGGAATTCAACTATCAGTCTATCGGAAGCGGTGGAGGAATTAAGCAAGTTCTTGCACAGACAGTAGACTTCGGTGCAACTGATGCTCCAATGACTGACGAAGAACTAAAACAAGCTAAAGCTCCTATCCGTCACATCCCAACTGTTCTTGGTGCTGTTACTGTTGCTTACAACGTAAAAGGACTTGAGAAAGGTCTTAAGCTTGATGGTGAAACACTAGCAAATATCTTCGCTGGAAAAATCACAAAGTGGAATGATGCTGCTATCGCAAAACTAAACGGAAAAACAAAACTTCCCGCAACAGACATTCTTGTTGTTAGACGTTCAGATGGTTCAGGTACAACTGCTGTATTCTCAACTTTCTTAGCTGACGTTTCTAAAGAGTGGAAAGAAAAAATTGGTGCTGGTAAAAACATTAACTGGCCAGCTGGTGTTGGAGCAAAAGGCAACGAAGGTGTTACAGCAATGGTTGCCCAAACTGACGGTGCTATCGGATACGTTGAACTTGCCTACGCAATCAACAGCAACCTGGCAACAGCAGCTATCAAAAACAAAAAAGGGGAGTTCGTAGCTCCATCTGTTGATTCAATTTCTAAATCAGCTGCATCTGTAAAAAACTTCAATGGTGATCTAAGAATTTCTGTAATCAATGCTGAAGGAAAAGGTGTTTATCCAATTTCTTCTTTCACATGGATTCTTTTACCAGAAGGTTCAACAGAACCTCTAAAAGAAGTTAAAGCTTTTCTTGGATGGGCACTTAAAGATGGTCAGAAATATGCTTCTGAACTTCACTATGCTCCACTTCCAAAGAAAATGGCAGACGCTCTAGTTAAATCGTTCAAGTAATCTTTCACTCCTTGAAAGACAAAATAAAAAAGGCTTGGGTGAGCAGTAAAGTTGCAGCCCGGGCCTCTTTATGTCCAGGATGGATTGTATGTCTGCGAGAGGCTGGAGCCGAAGCAGACGTTTTAGAACCAAATTAATTTGATCATCAGAAGAACAACAATTAACGTGAGCATCGGCCGAATAATCTTCGTGATGTTTTTTGTAGCGTAACTTGCACCTACATAAGATCCAACAATCATCCCAATCGCCATCAACCATCCTTCTTTCCAATGAACATAACCATTGTGTGCGTAAGTCACGAGCGCTGTTGTTGCTGAAAATGTATTGGCCATTTTTGAAATAGCAATCGACGGAAGAAGTGGATAACCAGTTCCTAAAAACAATCCAAGGAACATGAACGTTCCTCCTCCCGGCCCAAAAAATCCATCATAAAAACCACTTCCAAGAGCGGATAGAAAAAAAAGCGAGTAGTGCGGTTTTACAAAATCTTCTCGCTCACTAAAAAATCTTTCTCTGTTCCAAACGATATACAAAATCACCGGGCACATAACAATCATCAGATAACGAAAAAATTCTTTTGAAACATGTGGTGCAAGTAAACTTCCCAAAAAAGATCCGCACGCGCAAACAATACAAAATGAAAGTCCTTCTTTCCAGCGAAGATGACCTTTGCGAGCGTAGACCACAAGTGCGACAAAGGCCCCGACAGAACCAACGATTTTATTTGTCCCAATAGCTGGAGCCCCTGGTGCAATCGCAATCGAAAGTGTCGGCAAAGAAATAAGTCCGCCGCCACCAACAATAGAGTCAACTAGTCCGGTAAGGAACCCCATAAATGTTAAGAGAAAATGATTCATAGTCTTACGACGCTACATTGATTAATTCCATTTTTCAATTAGCATTAAATGAAACCTCCACTTTTGAGAGAAGCATGAATCAAATGATCGGCCAATTTATCGAATCAGCACAAACTGCAGTTCTTGGAAAAAAACATGAATTAAAATTAGCACTCTGCTGTTTTCTTTCTGAAGGACATTTGCTCATTGAAGATGTGCCCGGTGTAGGGAAAACAACATTTGCGAAAACGATGGCGAAACTTTTAGATTTAAGTTTTGCCCGCGTACAATTCACCAACGATTTAATGCCTTCTGATTTATTGGGTGTGCAAATTTACGATGCAAAAGAAGCAAAATTTACTTTGATGTCTGGACCAATTTTTCATCAATTCATTTTAGCTGATGAACTCAATCGCGGAACTCCAAAAACTCAAAGCGCTCTTTTAGAAGCGATGGAAGAAAAACAAGTAACCCTCGATGGACAGACACTTCGTTTGCCAGAACCATTCTTTGTTATCGCTACTCAAAATCCACGCTCACAAGTGGGAACTCATCATTTACCAGAGTCGCAACTTGATCGTTTTATGATGAAAATTAAAATCGGCTATCCAGATCCTGCTTTTGAAAGAAAACTTATTTCAGAAAATACCCACATCGAAAGCTTTCAACATTTAAAACCAATTTTAAATGCAGACTCAATTAATAAAACACATGCGGCAATCAACAACATTACAGTAAGTGAAAAACTTTTAAACTACGTCCTGGCCCTTCTCGAAAACTCTCGCATCAACAATTCCTTTCAGGGTTTAAGCCCAAGAGCGGGGAGAGATATTATTCGTGCAGCTAAAACGTGGGCCTTTATTGAAGGAAGAGATTTTGTTCTTCCCGATGATGTGCAGGCAGTTCTTTCTTCTGTTATTTCTCATCGCCTGACTCCTTTTCAAAATCAGTCTTACGAAGACGATTTAGAATTAACCAAACAACTTATTCGCAATACAAATGTTGATTAAGAGATTTGAAAATATCGGTAGAAATAATCAGCTCTATATTGTTCCAACACTTGATGGATTAAAACTTCTTTGTCTTAACCTCATTCTACTAGTGATCGGTCTCGTTTATGCCAACAACTACGTGCTACTTTTTAATTTTATTCTTTTTTGTCTTTTTATCGGTTCGATGTACTACACCCATTTCAATCTTCAAGGCTTGAAATTTATTTCCGCTCGCATTCATCCTCTGCATGCAAATGAAAACGGTGTTCTTTCTCTCACATTCAAAAGCAGATCTGCGCTTGGACATCACTTTCTTGGCGTGCGTTTTAAAAATAAATTCATTCAGACGTTAAATTCACAATTTTCTTTTTCCTTTAATGCCCAGGAGAACTTATTAAAAGTTGATGTTCCTCTCGTCGCAACAGAAAGAGGTGTCGGGAAATTGCCAAGGATTATCGTTGAAACCTTTTTTCCTTTTCATCTTTTTCGCTGTTTTGTTTATTTCTCTTCCGAACTTCCTCTAATCATCTATCCTGAAAGAAAAGATTATCAGCTACACGATAAGACAAACACCAATGAAGAAAAACACAATGACGGTGATGATTTTTATTTGAAAAATTATCAGGCAGGTGATTCTCTTAAAAGAGTCTATTGGAAAAAAGTAGCGCAGAGTAATCAATGGTTCAGCAAGAAACTCATCACTCCTGACCTGGCACCAGTCATGCTTTCTCTCTCGTCTGAAAAACATTCCAAGCAAGAGCTGGAAAAAGAATTGAGTTCATTATGTTTTGCTCTTCACCAACTCCACTCTCAAAATATTAAATACGGACTTAAACTTGGAGCTTTTGAAATTTCTCCTGATCATTCAACGCCACATTTGAATCTTTGCCTTAAGGCCTTGGCGCAATATGAAGTTTAGTATCAAAACACTCGCTTTATTTTTGGTGGTTTTCAACACTCTGATGTTGATAGATGAATTGCCGAAAGCAGTTATCGCTTCTGTTTTCGTTTCAATTCTTTTTTCTTTTTTTATCACTCATAAGCTTTTGCGAAATATCTTTAAGATCATTTTGCTCGCTGGAAACTTAGTCCTCTTACGATACTTATTTAAACCACTTCTTGTAACAGAGGCCGGTGTCTCTCTTGTTCTCATTCTCGCTTCTTTAAAATTATGGGAACTCGATAGCGAAAGCGATCACTTTAATATGTTTCTCATTCTGGCGCTGTCGGAAGCTTGTCTCTTTCTCTTAAGCCCAACTTTCCCAATGTTCTTTTTGGGGATTTGCAAAATTATTCTTTTTTTCTATTTTATTTTGAAAATCAGAAATTACGATCTTTCGCTTTTAAGCGGAACGCGACTGCTCTTTCTCATTATTCCATCACTTCTTTTATCATTGGTTCTTTTCTATACTTTCCCTCGTTTCACTCAGGGATTTATTACGGCTAGTAACAATCAACTCCTTTTTACAGGATCTGATTCCAATCTCAACTTTAAAAAGCTCGGACCACTCACACTTTCTTCTAAGATTGTTTTTCGTGTCTATGGAATTGCTCCTAAAAACTTCCCACCTCCACTTCTCTATTGGAGAGAAAGTATTTTGTGGGACTATAATAACAATGAATGGAAGAGCGGTTATTTAAACCTTCGTTCAGAACAACATCCAACACCAGCGCCGATAGTGAATTATAAAGTTCAATTGAGCAAAGATACGAACGAGTTCCTTCCGACATTAGACGGAATAAGCCACGTCACCAAGAGCTCATTGGATTTTCAATATTTCAGTGAAGAAAGTTTCAGATTAAGAAATGTTTCACGCTCAAACGTTGTTTACGAAGTCGACACCAGCTACAAAGAAAATCCTCACACTCTCATTCCTCTCATGCAAAGAAAAGGTGTTCGTCTCAAATCATCTGAAAAAGAAAATGTCGCAAACCTTATTTTGCAAAACAAGAAGCCGCAAACTGATTTGGAAAAATTCAATCTCGCAATCGATTTTTTTAAAAAGAGAAATTATGAATATTCACTCACTCCGCCAGAATACTCTTCACTTGAAAACTTTATTTTTAATGGAAAAAGCGGGTACTGCAGTCACTTTTCTGCGAGCTTTGCTTATATGGCCCGAGCGATCGGACTTCCCACTCGAATTGTTTCCGGCTATCAAGGTGGAGAATATAATCCCTATGATCATTCAATCATTGTTCGAGAACTCGATGCTCATGCATGGGTGGAAGTTTATTTAAAAAATTCCGGTTGGGTGAAATTTGATCCAACGGCTATCGTTGCTCCAGGAAGAATCACTCAAGGAGCTCTCGCGTATCATGAGAAAATTGATCCCTATATCAATCTCTATTTTTATAAAATTTCAAAAAGCAGTTTGAACTTCAAAGCATTAAACCAAGCTTCACTTTGGCTTGATTCCATCAATACATCTTTCAGTACAACCATTCTCAACTTCGACAAAGAGAAACAACAACAAATTTTAAGTTCACTTTTACCTAAAAATCTCTCTGTAGGCTGGCTCTTTGTCATTGGCCTTTGTGGATCATTGCCGCTCTTTTGGATTTTGTTTACGTTCCTCACTCGCCAAAAAATTTCCGCAAAAGAAAGACGCTATCAAAAATTTCTGAAGCGGATGAGGCGAGAGGGAATCGAGAAGAAATCTCACGAGACCGCTTCTCAATTTGCAGCTCACTGTATTCACGCTCTTCCGGATCTGAAACTCATCATCGAGGAAGAGACTCTGCATTATATAAATTCCTTTTATAGAGAGTAATAGCTATTGCTACAGTCATTTAAAAAATGTAGGTTCATGGACTATGACATTTGAAGAATTGAAACTCATCGAGCCTATTAAGCTCGCCCTTAAAGAAGCAAACTATACTCAACCAACTCCCATTCAAGAACAAGCGATTCCCGCCCTTCTCGAAGGAAAAGATCTTCTTGGTTGTGCACAAACAGGAACTGGAAAAACAGCTGCGTTTGCTTTGCCCATTCTAAATAATTTAATGCTCTCAAAAAAAAGAGCTGCACAAAAACAAGCACGCGTTTTGGTTTTAGCACCAACTCGTGAACTTGCTATTCAAGTACACGAAAGTTTTCTCACTTACGGAAAACATTTAAAACTTAAATATGCTGTTGTTTACGGTGGAGTAGGGCAAACTCCGCAAGTACAAGCGATGAGCAATGGTGTCGATGTTCTCGTGGCAACACCTGGACGACTTCTCGACTTAATCAATCAAGGTTTCATCAAACTAGAAGCTCTTGAAGTTTTTGTTTTAGATGAAGCAGATCGCATGCTCGACATGGGATTCATTCACGACATCAAAAAAGTTCTTCACTTGCTACCGAAAAAAAGACACAACTTATTTTTCTCGGCAACGATGCCGCCGGAAATTGAAAAACTTGCTCATTCTATTTTACACAGTCCGGTTAAAGTTGAAGTCACTCCTGTTTCTTCAACAGCAGAACTCATTACTCAATCAGTGATGTATGTGGATCGCGAAAATAAACGCGCTCTTTTACAACATATTCTTCAAGATAAAAATTTAAAACGCGTAATTGTTTTTTCTCGAACAAAACATGGTGCGAATAGAATTTCTGAATTCCTTGAGAAAAGCGGTATTACATCCGCAGCGATTCACGGAAATAAATCACAGACAGCAAGACAAAATGCTTTAGAAAATTTCCGCAAAGGAAAGACGAGAGTTCTCATTGCGACGGACATCGCTGCTCGTGGAATTGATATTGATGACATCACTCACGTTATTAATTTCGATCTTCCGAATGTAAGTGAAGATTACGTTCATCGTATCGGAAGAACTGCTCGTGCTGGAGCAAGTGGTGCTGCCATTTCATTTTGTGATTCAGAAGAAAAAGCATTTTTAAAAGACATCGAAAAACTCATTGGAAAAACTATTTCACTTGTAATCGATCACCCTTTTCACTCCCAAGCAGTCTCCGATAGCAAATTGTTATCGAAAGGTAAGGCTAAAGCTCTTATTGAAGCCAGAAATAAGCTTCCTAGCGGTCCAAGAAGGCAAAAGCCCCACAATAAACCTAAAAAGAAGGAATAAAAATTAGGATTTTTAGAAATATAGTGCTAGGGTGCTCTTGAAAATGTTCGTCGCCTTTAGATCAGTGGTCAGCTCTCTTTGTTCAAACCCCTCTCTTTAGCGGCCCCAGCCTTAAGGAGGTTTATAATGGGTAGAAAACTTTACGTAGGAAATCTTCCGTACTCAACAAACGATGCAATCCTAAGACAAAAATTCGAAGAAGTAGGAACTGTTGATTCTTCAAAAGTTATCACTGACCGTGAAACTGGAAGAAGCAAAGGTTTCGGATTCATCGAAATGTCTACAGAAGAAGAAGCTGAAGCAGCTATCAACAAGTTCCATGGTATGGAATTTGATGGTCGTGCAATGACTGTTTCTGAAGCTAAACCAATGGTTCCAAACGATAACCGTGGTGGAGCTCGTGGTGGATTCGGTGGCGGAAGCAGAAACCGTTATTAATCTACACTCAAAAGATTTTTAAAAAGAGGGCTGTCGAAAGATGGCCCTTTTTATTTCTAGCCGCTAACATTTTCTCATGAACACATCAACATTCAATTGGATTCTCTTAATCATCGCTGGCATTTTTGAAGTCGTATGGGCCATTTATTTAAAGAGTTCAAAAGGCTTCACTGTTCTCATTCCATCGGTTCTTTTTTTCATTACACTTTTCATCAGCATGTGGTTGCTATCAACATCGCTTAAAACGATTCCTATGAGCATTGCATACCCTGTATGGACGGGAATCGGTGCCGTCGGTTCTGTTGTGTTTGGAATTTTACTTTTCGGTGAAGAAATCAATTTAGCAAAGATCGCTTTTCTTTCATTGATTCTCATTGGAGTTATCGGCCTTAAAGTTGTGAGCCCGCACTAAAACCGACCGTGAGAAAATCACAGTCGGTTAAAAATATTATTTTAATTTTGTAACTACAAATTCAATTCGACGATTCATTGCTCGACCTTCAGCTGTTGCATTGTCTGCGATAGGTTTATCAGATCCCATACCAACAGTTGTTAATCTTGTCGCAGCAACCCCCCTTAGCACTAATTGATTTTTTACAGAAAATGCTCTGTCGGCAGAAAGCATTCTATTGCTTGCATCGAGGCCAACATTATCTGTGTAACCTTCAATCGTTGCCATTGAGGCCGGATGTTCTTTCATCGCTGTTGCAATTCGGTCGAGTTCAACTTCGGAACCTTTTTGCAGAATGCTTGATCCGGTTTGAAACACTAATTTTTCGAAGCGAAAACGTTTCGGTAAATCAACAATAGTTCCCGCGGCCAAGAAAGCAGCGACTTCGCTCGCTGGTAAAGTGACATTCGGACTGACAGCCCGTTCAGCTTGTGTCGCTGTTGTGACGATGGGTGGTGTTGTCGTTTGATGAGCTCCCAACCACCAAAACCATAATCCAAGTAACACAAGAGCGACGAGAGCAATGGCCCTCCATGGAATGTCCTGGCTCACTCTGTGAAATGATTCAGAAGTTTCATGCGAGATATTTGAAACGTTAGAAAATCCAGCAGAGAATCCAGTGAGCCAGGATTTTTGCTGACTCAAAAAATTCATTAAACCTGTAGAACTCATTTGTTCATTTTTAATTTTTGAACCTATCACTCCCATTAATGTTGGTGTGACTAGTCCAAGAATTTTATTAATACTAAATGAGCTGAGACCTGTTGAATCTTGCAAGCGCGCAACGACGCTTTCTAATTTATTTCCGAAGATGCTTGTGACGGCTGCATTTCCTTCAGCAATTTGACTTTCATCTGCTTTTTCTGCGGACTCAAAATGGTGTGTATTTACCAAATCAACTAAGCTTGCTGCTCCTTCTGGAGTAGATCCTTTGTCTACAATTCCCGTCATTAAAGTGGGAATAACTGACTTTAATCCTGTTCTTGTTTTCTCTGCAGATTGCCCGATTATGTCACTTATTTTTTGTACAATTGAAGGGGAGAAAAAATCCTGGGAGACACTAAGTAAATTATCACTGACAACCATAAGTCCTCCTATTTTAAAAAGCTCTTAAAAATAAGAACTCATCTGAATAGTAGAACTGCAAAATGACGACCAGTTAATTTTAGACTAATTCGATTTTGTATCCAACGCCTCTTACAGAACTTAATTTTGCTCCGTAATCGGCAATCTTTTTTCTAAGCGCACTCACGTGAGTGTCAATTGAGCGAAGATAACTTTCATCTTCATCACTCCATACGCCTTCGAAAATTTGTTCACGAGAGTAAACCTGGCCTGGATGACGAATTAGTTTTAAAAGAATTTTAAATTCTTTTGGTGTTAATTGGATTTCCTGATAGTCATCATTTTCTGTTTTTCCTTCAACTACCATTTTCGAAACATCAATTCTCAATCTTCCCTTGATCCAAACATCAGAGAGAATTCTTTTCTTCAAATGCTTTTCAATCATTGCAGCAAAAACATTTGGACGAATTGGCTTTTTGATAAAGTCATCAACGGCATACTTGTGTGAAGTAACTTCGTCTTCTTCTTTTTCACTTGCAGTAAGCATGATCTTGATTGCATCAGAGGCAAGCGAGTCGCGTTTTAGTTGTTCTAAAAATTTGAACCCAGTTGTTTCTTCTAGATTAATATCGACAATAATAAGATCATAACTTGTACGACGGATAAATTTTAAAGCTTCTGCTGTATTTTGAGCACAGTCGAGTTCTGCTAACCCGGGAAGGGCCACTCTTAAAAGTGAGTGTTGGTCAGTATCATCGTCTATCAAAAGAATTTTTGCTAATTGATTCATAGGTCAATCTTAGGATGAAGTATTATTTTCTTCAAGTATCCACATCTAAAAAAATGCGTTTTCGTAGAGGATTTATAAAGGAATCTTGATTGATAAGCTAATTGTTAACAGAATTATTTCTTTGCGAGCGCAAGTTCAACTTTTAAAATTGCTTTTTCTATTTTAACCCAATCTGCTTCAGAGCTCACTGAATTTAGCTCGCGAGCGGCATAATCCAATTCTTCCTGACCGTAACTTAGAGCTGTTCCTTTCATATTATGAGCAATTCGTGCAATGACCTGTATTTCTTTTTTATCCAGAGCTTCTTTTAAAATAATTAAATCCTGAACTCGCTTTTCCAGATATCCCGGAATCAAGGCTCTGATTTCTTCATCAATCTCATCTGTCCTTGCTTCTGAGAGATTTTCCTTTTCCTCACCAGTCCATTTTTTTATCATCGTGATAAGTTTTGATCTCGAAATGGGTTTTGTCAGATAATCGTCACATCCAGCATCTTTGGCTTTTGAAAATTCTTTTGTAAAAGCATTCGCACTCAATGCAATAATAAGAGCATTATTTAATCCGTTTTGTTTTTCCCACGCTCTGATTTCTCTAGTCGCCGTCAATCCATCCATCTTCGGCATATTGATATCCATGAAAGTGATATCGAATTTTTCTTTCTTAAAACATTCAATCGCATGAATTCCATCCACAGCTTCTCTGATTTCAAAATCATATTTCGCAAGATATTTTTTTACGATGTAGCGATTTTCTACATTGTCATCAACCAGCAAAATTTTTAATTTTTTTAGTTTGATATTGGAATCAAACTTTTCTCCTGAATGAGATCCTTCAAGGGCTGCGAGGCGAACATAAAAAGTAAACTCACTTCCTTTTCCCAACTCAGATGAAACGAGAATATCTCCTCCCATCAAAAGAGCTAATTCTTTTGAGAGCGATAAACCCAATCCTGTACTGTCGTAATCATCGAGAATTTTGTCTTGTTGATAATTCTGAAAAATATTTTTGAACTTATCTGCATCGAATCCGTGACCAGAATTTTTAATTGAAAATCTGATTTCGTGATAATCCTGTTCGTAAATAGTATTTGTAATCGTCAGTTGAACTTTTCCTTGCTCAGTAAACTTCACCGCATTTCCAAGAAGGTTTAAAAGAATCTGTCTGATTCTTCTTTCATCTCCTAAATAATGATCGTGTTCAAAAGTCTTTTCTTTTTCGAAGAGAAGTCCCTTTTGATCTGCCCTAAGATCGACAAGTGTCGCACATGATTCGATCAATTCTTTTAACGAGAATGGTGCTTTTAAAATCTCAGCTTTTCCTGCTTCAATTTTTGATAGATCGAGAATCTCATTGACGAGATTGTTTAGCGTATGGGCTGAACGACGAAAAATTCCGAGAGCATGTTCCTGTTCTTGATCAAGCTTTGTCATTGAAAGAATATCACCAACTCCCAATATCGCATTGAGGGGTGTCCGAATTTCATGACTCATTTTTGCGAGAAAATCCGACTTCGCAAGAGAAGCCTTCTCTGCAGCTTTTTTTTCCAAATCTATTTCGCGTGAATTCGCTTCACTCGTTGCTAAACTGATCCCCAATTTCGTTTCAGCATCAATTCTTTTTTTCAATTCAAATAAAACATACAAAACACAAGCGAAAACAAACACAAAGGAAAACACACTTGCGCTAATGAGTTCAACTAAAAGTTTGCGACTTGAACCTTTTACTTCTATCGATTTTGCATCGATATATTTTTCTTCATGTTCCACGATTTCTCTAATCGCCACACGAATCGCGTCCATTTCTTTTTTTCCGAGCTCCTGATCTTCAGCACTAACGACT
This sequence comes from uncultured Bacteriovoracaceae bacterium, assembly GCA_966211875.1. Taxonomy (GTDB): domain Bacteria; phylum Bdellovibrionota; class Bacteriovoracia; order Bacteriovoracales; family Bacteriovoracaceae; genus Bacteriovorax. The sequence goes on along the minus strand of CBIHNP010000006.1, from coordinate 170,729 downwards.
CCTCCTCTTTGTTTTTTTTCTACGAAGAGAATTGCGCGATCAAGTCTTTTTTGTATGAGAGCCGATATCTGGATCACTTCTCCAGCTGAAAGTGACAGATAGAATTCTCTGAGATCTGCTCCAAGCGAAAGCATTGCTCTTTGATAAGGTTCAAGAAAGCTTGGTATACCAGTTAAAAGAAATCCTCTCGATCCGGTTTCAATATCCAACATGTCTTTGAGAACAACATAGGCTTGACTGATTTTTTTAGTTCGGGCGTTTAGATTTTCAATGTCCTGATTATTTTCGACATTGGTTTTTATCGAACTGTATTGAACGAGACCCAGGCCAATAAGCGCTACAGAGAATAGAATGATGACAATCTTTATGCGCTTCACGAGTCTCCAACGATCCCCTTATGAGAGAATAAACATTAGTAATTATACGGCTTGATAAGTAAGTCTTCTGTGGGATTTGTGTGGAGAAATCTTCATAAACCATCTACCGGAAATGTCCTTTGAGACAAAAAAGAATAGACGAAAGGGCCTTTCAAATTTTAACGGCCCTTTTCATCTTAAACATCTCGATGTTGAGCCAGCATTCCCAATGCAAAAGCTGCGCAGCCAAGTCCCAAATCTCTCAACGCTACGTCGTAATAATTTCCTACCATGAGTAAGTTGACGATGATGCCAACCATCCATGCAGCGACAACGAATGAAAAGATTTTTGGTTTCAGCATAACACCAAATCCCGCGATGATTTCAACGACACCAACCCCTCTCATAAATACTGTCGGTGTAATTTCGAAAATGTCAGTGAAAAACGAAGCGAGATATTGTGGCCAATAAGTAATGACGTTGAAGAATTTATCAAAGCCTACAATGATTGGAACAACAGCGAAGAGCACATGCAAAGTTTGATAACCAATTTGATCAGTGTCTCTTGTTACCACTGTTGTTTTTTTTAATACTGTATCAGTTTGTGGTGAATATATATGTGTTGTAGTTGCCATAAAACACCTCCATTGAGTTTTATGAAGCAAGGAACACGCCAGTTCTCATTCGCAATAGCGCAATCGGCACTTTGCCGGCAAAATGCGAGAGCATTTTGATAGTGTTTGAAATTCGAAAATACAAATCGTTATCATCAGAGTCCGGCAAAGCGAACCGTAGGTTCGACTCCAACACTGAATAATTTTAAAAAATGGGGATTGATTAACTGAAGCGATAAACATGGCGCAATCGGCAGGAGTCGAACCTGCGACCACTTGATTCGTAGTCAAGTACTCTATCCAGCTGAGCTACGACTGCGCATGTAGGAATTCTTTATAACTGCTAGAGGCAAAATCGTCAATCTAATTCACTGGCCAGCCCCTAAACAGGAACTAGTGGAGCCTCAAATACGACATTTTCTGTGCTTACTTCGCCTGAGGAAGGGATTCCAGGACGGCCTTCGCAAAGCTTTGAGCAATCAACCCAGGTCGAAGCGATTCCCCAGATTTTCTGGTTCCCTGAAATCTTGAAACAACGGCGTAGTCACGGCCATTTGAATAAAATGAGATATACCAGCCGATAAATTTTTGGTTCTTTTTGTTCTCGGAAAAAAGACCACTCGATCCCGTTTTCCCCTTGAGAGTTCCATTTAAAAAAGTTTCTGAAGGAAGAATGTCGAACACTTTATCATAAGTGTTTTTCGAGAGTGACCACTGTCTTTTCCAAAGAGAATTCATAAAGGTGATCTGCTCATCAGGAGATATTTTAAGAGAAGAATTAATCCAAGACTGGGTAATTCCGCCGCTCATATCCTGATTACCGTAATTAAATTCTTTGAGATATTTTTTTACGTTATCCATACCCATTTCAGTTGTAAGTCTGCGTGAAAACCATACAACTGAATTTTCAAGCCATGAGGCCGCTGTTTGATCGCGATCCCAACCACTGTTACCAGTGACATGACCATCCCATTTTCTCGATGAATTTCTCTCTGTAAGTTTGCCTTCCTGAAAGGCCATCAAAGCGATTGGAATCTTAAATGATGAGCAGGGTGTTGTTCTCACTTCGCATTGTTTGCCGAGACGGCGAATAATTTTTTGCTCTTTAAGATCCATCACGATCACGCAAGCGTTGCGGTCATTGAGAGTTTGTTCGAGTGAATCGGATTTTGCGAATGCGAAAGTATTAGCTAGTAAAAGTTGAGAGACGATGAAGAACGATAATGTTTTCATGGACACGCTCAGGTAAAAATTTTTAGGATTTATAAAGTGGCGGAGACGGTGAGATTCGAACTCACGGTACCCCTTGCGGGGTACGACGCCTTAGCAAGGCGCTGGATTAGACCACTCTCCCACATCTCCAAGTCAAGGCCAAGTCGAAATTTTAAAGCGCTAAGAAAAGTGGCGGAGGACATAGGATTCGAACCTACGGTACCTTGCGGTACGGCGGTTTTCAAAACCGCTGCAATAGACCACTCTGCCAATCCTCCGGAAACTAGAACAACATCTTAAGGGTTTTCATAAAAAAAGACAAGATACTTTCTACTGCAAATTTCTAATTTGCGCTTCAATTTGGTCTTTATCAGGGGCAACCGGGTTGAGTTTTAAATAATCTTCAAACTTTTCTTTCGCAAGTGCTCTCTGTCCAGCGGCCTTATAGGCAAAGCCCATTTGCTTATGGATCTCAGGATTCGTCTTGTCCTCTTTTAGAGCGCGATTATAAAGCTCAATAGCCTCACTCGCGTAGTTTTGAGCGAGACGAATCCATGCCATGGCCATGAGGGCATCAACCGATTTAGGATTCAAACTGATCGCTTTTTCATATTTCACGACAGCTTCGCGATAATCTTTTTCCAGACGGGCCACTTCACCCACAATAAAATAAGCTGAGTCTAAACCAGGATTGAGTTCAAGTTCTTTAAGCGCCATCTCTTTTGCTTTTTTCATATCACCTGTAGCCATGTAAACCTTGGCGAGCATGTAATGCACTTTCGGATAAGAAGCGAGCTTTTCTCTTATTGCCTCAAATTCTAAAATCGCTTCTGGATAGCGTTTTAAATCATAGAAGAATTCACCAAGCTCAAGACGAACTTTTAAATTTCCAGGATTAAGTTTTAAAAGTTCGCGGCTGTAATTGATGAAGTCTTCAGTTTTTTCTTCCATCTTCGCGGCGTACATCAAGAACTCGTAGAAGTGTTCATCCTTCTTCGGTGCATCTTGAATGCGCTTATAATAAATTTGAAAATCTTTGATCTGACCACTCTTGTAGTAAAGTGTTGCGATCGCTGAAACTAAACGCGGATCTTCACCGATATCGCTGATCGCATCTCGCAAATATCCAATCGCTGTGTCCGTATTATCTTGTTCAAATAAAATTTCTGCATTCGTTGCGAGATACTCTGTATTTTTTGGATCGAGAACGAGGGCCTTTGCAAGTTTTGTTTTTGCTTCGTTAAACTGCTTAATGCGAACATAAATTTTTGCGAGTTGAAACATGTCGTAGTCACTAAGTGGATCGCGGCTGAGAGCTTCACTATACCAACGAATCGCAAGTTGTAGATTGTTGCTCGCGAGATGGAAATCTCCCATCAGCGAAGGATACTCTGATCCCAACGAAAATTTGGTCTGAGAAAGTTCGACTAAAACTTTTTGGGCATCTTCAAACTTGAACGCTTTCAAATAAGTTGTGATTAAACTCTTTTTAAGAGTCGCATTCGTTGGATTCAAACTGATTGCACGTTGAAGAGTGCTGATTGCTGAATCAAAAAGACCGCGCTTAAGCTGCAATTGTGTGAGCAAGAGAATTGCTGGAACATAATCCGGATCTGTATCAACTGCTTCAATAGCAAATGTGAACGCTGTTTCCAGGTTTCTATTTTTTAGTTCGGCCTTCGCTTTTTTAAGAAGACTTATCACCTGACTTTCGCGAATCAGGGATTGAGAAGCCTTGTCTCCGCCAACTTCCAAATTCGCAAGCATTGTTCTTAGATCATCTGATTCTTTAATTTGCAGTGAACGTTTAAAATACGTTGAGGCTTCTTTTGTTTTTCCTTTGAGAACACTCAAAAGTCCCATGTGATAGAGAAATTTCGCAGTTAAAACAGGAGAGCCTTCCGAGTTATTTTGAGCAACCGTTTTTAAAATCTCTTCGTATTTTTTCTGTGACTGCTGGCCTTTAAAAATATAATCCGCTTCTTTCAACAAAAGAGCGACGCTGTTTGGATAATATTTTAATCCTTCTTCAATAATTGTTTGTGCTTCAGCCATCTGATCGTCGACTTCATTGAAATGAGCGAGCTGATAGTAAGCTTCGAATGGTTTTTTCGGAATTTCTTTTAAACGTGTATAAACTTTTCTCGCTTCAACTAATTCTCCTGCATTGATGAGGAGATCCAGATGGTAGGCGAGAAGCTTGCTTGAAATCGGACCTTTCACGCGTAAATAATTTTTAATCGTATTCACACCTGTCTGGTATTTTCCAATTTTGTCATAGAAAAGTGCTGTACCTGTAACTACATTCAAATCGCTCAGCATTTTATTTTCTGAAATTTGAATCAGCTTATAAACAGTGTTGGCTGATTTTTTTAAATCTTCTGTATCGTCGAGCAACTCGGAATAAGTAAGTAGTAATTCACCGAGTGCTTCGTTGTTGCTGAATTGTTTTTGTAGTGAAAGTAAATATTGTCGAGAAGCCTGGACACGATTTAAATAGGTCCCGCGAGAGTACAATGTTCTTCCTTGCACTAAAGCTGCGCTTGCACCGGCCTTATCTTCAAACTCCTGCGTAATTGGAAATTCAATCTTGGTGAATTGAGGTCCTTTCACCGGTGGTTTTTCATCCGGAGTAAGTAGCACGTAGAAAATTCCAGCGAAAGCGAGAGCGACGATAATCGACATTCCCTTTTTTCTTTTCTTCTTTGGTTTCTTTTCTACTTTATCATCAACGAAACCAGACGCAGGAAGTGATTCTTCCTCTCCATCTTCTTCGTCTTCGTCAGCTTCTTCCAATTCGCGTTCACGTTGTTCTTGAAGTTCTTTCAAACGAATGCGTTCATTGTTTTCTTCGATGCGTGCCTGTTGATCGAGTTCGACTTCTGAAACACTCAATTGCGCATTGATTGTCGGAAGAATATTCGCCAGATTTACGAATTCTGTTTTTTCATTCATCAACTCTTCTTGAGTTGGTGGTATTGGTTCTTCCGCTTTTTTTCTCGCTTTCTCTTCTTCTTTAGCGGCTTTTTCTTCTTCGAGTCGTTTCTTGCGGGCTTCAGTAGCTTCTTTCACCGGCATCGCGGCCTTTGAAGGAATGACAACTGTCTTTTCCATTTCAACAGGAGCGCGGGCTGCACGATTTACTATGCGAGTTTTATCTTCGTCAGCATCGGTCGGCCTTGTTGGTTCTGGATTTTCTGTTTGATATTTTTTTTCTAACTCGTCGTAGTCGACATCATCGATAACGTTCTTTCCGAATTTAAATTCTTTGAACGTTTTGATTCCGGATTGAGTCCCTTCTTTAACAGGAACAGGTGATTCTTCCTGTTGCTTCTCAATCTTTGTAACAGTGAGGTTTTTCTTTTTTAGTTTTGAAAGAAGTGAATGCAGATCGGAGAAAGAAGAAATAGGACGCCAGTCTCCAATTGGAAACTGCTGGCAGTGTTCATCACCGGTAATGTGATCTTTTAAAAAGAGTTCGCCCACCTCTTCAGTGGTGAATGGACCAATAACTCGGTCATTCTGAAGCCGAATTCTGTACTTTACACTCATTCATTCCTGTCTAACTACTTCTTATTTCAACCCTAAAAAGAGTGATGGAGCGATTCCAAAAGTAAAGATAGACAGTAAAATGATAACATGAACTAGCGATTCGCTAAAACGAGTTTTTAAAACTGGAAGTTTCATCTTCTCTTCGTTCTCTGTGAAGAGGTCACTTACGAAACGGATGTAGTAAGCTAACCCGATAACAGAACTGATGAAGATCGATGTCGTCTCTAAATTAAACCCTTCTTTGAAGAAGTTCGTAAACAACATGTATTTCATCGCAAACCCTGAAGTCAGAGGAATTCCCCCTAAGCTCAGAACAAAAACTGTCAGCATAACTGCCAATCCTTTGTTGCGATAGAACCCTGAAGTTAAGATCTCGCGGCCATCTTTATTCTTATTAAGTTGTGCGAATTGGTTAAGTATTAGGATAACTCCCGTCGCAGTTAGTGAATAAAGAACCAGGTAGCTGATCAATTGTTTTTCGTAAGCTTCGTTCGGATCCATACAAATCATCATCAACATGTAACCAGTGTGTGCCACTGATGAGTACGCGATAATTCTTTTGAATTGACCTTGAACGATAGCGATGATGTTTCCGTAGAAAGCCGACATAACCGCGATGACTTGAACGATTCTGATCAAGATGTCTCTGTACTGCGGATCACATTCAATCAAGAGAACTTGAAGAAGTGTGATGAATTTAAATCCGATGATAATTTTTGAAATGAAGAAGTTTGTTGCAAGGTTACCAAGCGTTACGTTTGAGTAAACGTCAGCAATCCAAGCGTGGAATGGGAAAGCTCCCAATTTAAAACATGCTGTTAAAATAAAAATACCAAGAGCGATTGCGTACAATCCTTGGTTTGAAACTGTTGCGTTTACAAGAGTTAATCCACCAGTTGCACCTAAATAGAAAGCTGCCCCTAAAAGGAAGATTACCGAAACAATTGAACCTTGGATTAAGTATTTTACTGCCGCTTCTCTTGAGTACTCAAGATCAGAAGTTGCAACAAGCGCGTAACCAACAAGAGCTATTGTTTCCATCGCAACATAGAAAGTAATCAGTTCGTTTGCCCCAAGAAGGAAAACCCCTCCAAGAAACATATAACTCATAAGCATAGTGCTTTTTACTTTTTCTAACGATTGGTATCCGTTGATCAGGATCATCAATATGTTAAGAAGTGAAACAAGCTTTAGAAGAAAAACTTTATTTCCATCAAGTGTGAAAAGTTCGCTTAAATTGAAAACATCCTGAGTGTACAGCATTGCAAAGAATGTGATTGATGCAATCAAACTCAAACCAAATGCAATGTATTTCCCGTTCTTCTTAATATTAAGAGAGAGCAGAGCCGCTGCATTGAGGCCGATGAAAATAAGCACGTTTTGAACAAATGATAAGTTTTCCATTTTCTATAAACCTAAGAGTGAGTGAAAAAATTAATTGTACCGTCATACATTGCAGTGATCAGCTTTGGATATAATCCAAGAACGATTGTTAAAATCGAAAGCACGATCATTGGTGTTGCTTCGAGAAGAGAAAGATCTTTAAGCGATTTGTTCTCTTCGTGTTTCATTTCACCAAGTGCTGTTAAGTGATACATCTTTAGTAAGTAAATTGGTGAGAGAATAATTCCTGTCGCCGCTAGAATCGCTACAACTTTGTTGATCTCGTAAACACCTGCAGTAATCATGAATTCACCAACGAATCCACAAGTCATTGGCACGGCCATTGAGCCAGCAGTAATTAAGAAAAATAAAATTGCAAAACGTGGCATTACCGCTGCAAGGCCACCGTACATATCCATCTTCTTTGTGTGTGTTCTTGTATAAAGATAGTGAACACCAATAAACAGACCCGGTGTTGAAATACCGTGCGCGATCATTTGGAAAATGGCTCCTTTCACAGCGAATGGGTTCTGAGAGAAAACTCCCATGATGATGTAACCCATGTGCGAGATAGAAGAGAACGCTACGAGCTTCTTAATATCTTTTTGTACCCATGCTGTAAGCGCTCCGTAGATAACACCGATCGCACCTAGGTAAAGAACGATGTCTCTGTAAGCATCAACAGCTTGTGGGTAGAAAGGAATAACGAATCTTAAAAATCCGTAGATACCAAGTTTCAAAAGAATTCCGGCAAGAAGAATTGAACCAGCAGTTGGTGCTTCAACGTGCGCATCCGGTAACCAAGAGTGAAGTGGGAAGACTGGAACCTTCAAAAAGAAAGCGATTGAGAATGCCCAGAACACAAGAGATTGTGGAGACCAGAATCCGTTAAACTGAAGGTTTAATTGTTTAATGACCTCGTAGTTTAGATCGTAAGAACCGTTCATCTTGTACGCCATCGCACTCATGTAACACATAGATGCGAGCATCAGGATTGATCCACCTGCTGTCATCATGAACATTTTAAATGAAGCGTATCTTCTATTCTCTCCACCGAATACACCGATAAGAATGAATAGAGGAATCAACATTGCTTCCCAGAAAACGTAGAAGCCATAAAGTGAAGTTGCGAGAAGAGATCCGTTAACTGCCCAAGTAAGTGTGAAAATCAAAAAGTAGTAAAGACGAAGCTTTTCTGTTTTGATTTCCCAAGTTGCGATAACAACCATGAGAAGAAGGAACGCGTTTAAGATAAGAAGTAATCCACTTATCCCATCCATAGCAAACGTGTACGACATATTGAAGAAAAGTGGCATGTCGAATTTATAAAGAGTCGTCAGCACACCTGGATCCGGTAACTCGAAGTACATTCTTGCTGAATAAACAAGAAGAACGATTGAACCGATGAGGGCCAGAAGCTTAATCGCTTTTTCATTTTGCTTTGGTGCGAATACGAAACCAAAAGCAAACAACAGAGGCATTAAAAATTTTACTAGAAATAATTGATCCATATTTTTCTCTTTATACTAAAAAACTAACTGAACATGAAAGCGAACACTGCTGTTACTAGAATTGTGAATCCGATTACGATGTAAAGGATTCCCATATCCAGTCTTTCTGGTTTGTTTTCATCAAGGAAGCTACCGCCTCCGCTTACTGTTCTTGTTACAAGTTTTACTACACCGTTGATCACGTGAGTTTCAACAACGTCCACCATGAAGTGACCAATTTGGTAGAGTGGATTGATGATGATTGTTTCGTAAATTTCATCAACTTTAAATTTCGTTGAACTTGCGATCCATAGACCAAGGAATTTTGCTTTAAGTTTGTCGCGCATTTTTACGTGATCGTTTTTCACGTAGATGTAGTACGCCATTCCCATTGAACAAAAAATAAGAACAGTTGTGATCGCCATCATGATAATTTCTGTTTCTTCAGAAAGTTCACGGTGACCAACTGGAGCTGCTGCGAATTTTTCTACGAACGTCTGGAAAAGTCTTGAGTGCTCATGTCCTCCGAAAAGGTGTGGCATACCAAGATATCCGGCACCAAAGCTACAAAGAGCTAAGATAATCAACGGGAAAGTCATAACAGATGGAGACTCGTGTACTTCGTGTCCATGTCCATCGCCGTGATCTTCACCGATGTGGTGCTCGTGTGAATCGTGAACATCGTGTGATGGTTCAACTAAGAACACCAAACACAACATTCTCGTCATATAGAATGCAGTTAAAAGTGCAGACACTAAACCAACAGAGTAAAGGAAGATTCCGTTTCCAGGATTAGTGAAGGCCATTGATAAAATTTCGTCTTTTGAGAAGAACCCTGAGAATCCCGGGATACCAGCGATTGCAAAAAGTCCCACAACAAATGTCCAGAAAGTAACTGGCATTTTGTTTTTAAGTCCACCCATCTTGAAGATGTTTTGTTCGTGATGACATCCGTAAATAACAGAAGCAGCACAAAGGAAAAGAAGAGCTTTAAAAAATGCGTGAGTGAAAACGTGGAAAAGACCTGTTGAGAAAGCTCCAAGTCCACACGCCATAACCATGTACCCGAGTTGTGAAACTGTAGAGTACGCGAGAATTTTTTTGATGTCTGTTTGTGTGATTGCAATAAGAGCAGCAAGAAGTGAAGTGAGGGCTCCAATCCATGCGATCACATCAAGAACCACCGGGAAGTGAATGATGATGTTTGAAACACGACAAAGAAGAAAGATACCTGCTGTAACCATCGTCGCTGCGTGCATTAGTGCTGAAACCGGAGTTGGACCCATCATCGCATCCGGTAACCAGATGAAGAGAGGAATCTGTGCTGACTTACCAGTTACACCAAGAACAAGAAGTAAACTTGAACCAATCAAAAGTTCTTTGTTGGCCATGATGATGTGAAGATCCGGGTGTTGAAGATCGCGGAACGAAAGAGTGTTGAACACGATTGCGTATCCGATCATCCCAAGAACAACACCGAAGTCACCCACGCGGTTAGCGAGGAAGGCTTTCTTAGCAGCATCACCGTTTTTCTTATGTTCGTACCAGAATCCAATTAATAAATATGAAGAAAGACCTACGCCTTCCCATCCCATGAATAGAACAAGAAAGTTTTCACCAACAACAAGAAGAAGCATTGAGAAAGCAAACAGTGCGAAGAACGCAAAGAATTTTCCAACCTTTTCTTCATGGTCCATGTATCCGATTGAGAAGAACGCGATCGCCGATCCGATCCCAGTTACCATCAAACAAAGAACAACTGAAAGTTGATCCATGACGAAGTGGATATCAAACACGATGTTCTTGTAGTTCATCCAGTCCCAAAGTTTTACATGAACCGGGCCAGACTCTTGAACATGAAGAGCTGTGAGGATTACTAAAATGAATGAAGTAAATAATCCCAGGAAAGTAATGATCCCGGCCTGAACGTTATTCAACTTATTTTTAATTAAAAGTGAGTTGAGTAAAAAAGCGAGCAGGGGGAAAAATGGAATGAGCGCTAAATAGTTCTCGTACATAAAAAATACTCTTATTTATTCTGTTATAATTTTAATGTCGTCTGTATAAATTGTTTGCTTCTTTCTATAAAGCGCGATGATCAAACTTAATCCGATCGCCACTTCACATGCTGAAATAATCATCATGAAGATTACTAAAAGCTGAGAATCTAAAAATCCTGTCGCTTTAGAAAATAGAACAAAGAGTAAAGCTACTCCACCCATCATAAGTTCAAGGCAAAGCAGAATTGAGATTAAATCTTTCTTAAAAATTGTTCCAAGCAATCCTAGGCAAAATAGAAACGCTGAAAGGTAATAATAAATGCTCATTATTTTTCCTCCGCTTTACGAAGTTCCAGTTCTTCAGCTTGCTCATGTTTTTCATGAGAAGTGATAACGATACAAGCAACGATTGCAGCAAGAAGCAGAACTGTCGCCATTTCGAATGGAAGGTAATAAACGTCAAAAAGTTTCGCAAAAAGCGTTTTCATTGAATTGTCTGAAAGGTTCATCACAGAAAGTGATTCAATGTTGTTGTTGATCACTAGTGCAAACACGCCTAACAAAATAAGAATCGTTAAAGTTGAAAGAACCAACTTCCACTTATTTTTTTCGCGGTTGTTTTGAAATTGCTCAAGGTTAATTAACATCATCACGAATACGAAAAGGATCGCAATCGCTCCGGCGTTAACCAGAACTTGAACAAACGAAAGAAAGACCGTTCCAAGTTGGAAGTAGATCATCGCGATCGTCAAAAGAGTCATTAGTAATGAGAAGGCCGCAACAACAGTCTTCTTCGAGAAGACGACCATCAATGCAAACGCAACCGTTAAGATTGTCAGTAGAACATCTACAACCATATTATTGATTCCTGAAATAAACAAAAAGAACTGTTACAATTAGGTTTGCAATCCCAAGTGGAAGAAGTCTCTCCCAACCTAAGTTCATCAGTTGATCGTAACGGAAACGTGGAAGAGTCCAACGAACCCAAACGAAGAACCAAATCATTGCTGCGATTTTGATAACTAGTGAAGCTACTTGCATAACCACTAAAAGAACTGGTGATTTCGATGCAATCAAATCCATTCCTGGAAGAAGTCCGTATCCACCAAAGAAAAGAATTATGAACAATGCTGAAAGCGCGATCATGTGAATATATTCCGCCATGAAGAAAAGCGCGAACTTCATTGAAGAGTACTCTAGGTGATAACCAGCAACGATTTCCGATTCACCTTCTGCAAGGTCGAATGGAAGACGGTTTGATTCAGCAAAGATACCAACAAGGAAAAGAAGAGCTGCTACAGGTTGATAGAACACACCCCATTGAGGAATGAATCCAAACCAGTATCCGCTTTGAGCTGCAACCATTGCGTGAATATCATTTGTTCCAAAAAGGAAGATCATCGCTACAACTGAAGTTGAAAGCGAAAGTTCGTATGAAACCATCTGTGCACAAGCGCGAAGAGCTCCGAGCATTGAGTATTTATTGTTTGATGCCCATCCAGCAAGAAGAATCCCGTAAGACCCTAGAGCTGAAACAGCGAAAGCAAAGAAGATCCCCATGTCACTTCTAAAAACTTCCGGATAAATTGTTCTTCCAAATGCCTCGATAGGACCAGCAACAGGAATACACGCCAAAGGAAGTAGAGCAACAATCAATGCAACCATTGGTGCCGCTGTATAAAAGAAAGGACGAACGTGAGTTGGATGAACTTCTTCTTTGAACATGAACTTTGCTACGTCAGCAAGTGGTTGAAGAAGACCGAACGGTCCAACACGGTTTGGTCCAAGACGCTTTTGCATAAAAGCCGCGCCTCTTCTTTCTACGTGAATGATTAATGGAAGTGCGCCTAATGGAAAGGCCAAAATAACAACAGTCTTAATTAGAATTTCAATAGCAGCTTCTAACATCTTATTCTTCCCACTTTAGAGCTTTAGAATTGATAACGAAAATGTATCCAACAAGAAGGATAACCATAAAGAAAACAAATCCCGCGATCATAAAACCTTGGTTTGTTGTTTCTTTGTAAGCTAGTGCCCATGGAAGAAGGAAAACAATTTCCACATCAAACAACAAAAAGAGGATTGCTGTTACATAGAACTTGATATCGTATTGTCTTGTGGCACTTCCAACTGGATTTACCCCAGACTCATAAATATCCATTTCTCTTGTAAGCTTTCTCTTTTGTCCTAAGAGTGATGATATTCCAAGCAGAACTGCACTAAGTGTGCAGGCGATAATAAAAAACACAACAAACGAAGCAAATTCCATAATTCCTCACTCGCTTCAGCAATTACTTAATAAAAAGTTTTGCACCTGAAGCTACGGCCATAATTCCATCCCAGAAAATTCCAAGAACAAGAACCGGCGCTGTCATAACTACAATCACCATTTGGTTTAAAAAACCAAAGCCTTCGATTGTTTCATTTGATTCTTGAGTCTTAAGAGTCATGAGTCTTACGATCTTCATATAGTAGTAAGCTGACACAACTGAGTTAAGAGCAAGAACGATTGCTAGTGCATAAAATCTAGAAGTTAAAAGTGCGCTGATGATGTTGAACTTCGCAACGAATCCCGCTAGTGGTGGAAGACCAGTTAGTGAGAACATTACAATTGTCATCATGATTGCCATGAATGGATATCTATAAATTAAACCTTGGAAACGTTCGAAGTGATCGTTGCCGTATTGGTCTTGAACAATGCTCGTGATGTAGAAAGCAACAAGAGTCATGAAAAGGTATGTGATTCCGTAGAAAACTACTGAGCGAATACCAACTTCATTGATCATACAAAGAGCAGCCATCATAACCCCAGCGTGTGAGATTGATGAATAAGCGAGCATTCTTTTTACTGATTTTTGTCCGATCGCTGTTACGTTACCAACAGTCATTGTAAGTGCGGCCATAACCATCATGAGTCCAACCCAACCAACACGCATTGGTGATGGTGTAGCGAAGAAAATCATTGTTACTCTAATAAGAGCTGAAATCCCTGCAAGCTTTGGAACGATTGCGAAGAAGGTTGTTACCGGAGTAGGTGACCCTTCGTAAACATCTGGTGACCACATATGAAAAGGAACAGAAGCAATTTTGTACCCGATACCAGCAAAGAAAAGAACAAATGATGGCATGAGGATTAATTGTTGAGTGTGATCAAGTTTTCCTAGAATTTCTGCAATCCCTGCGAATTGAATTGTTCCAAGAACACCGAACATGTGGCTCATCCCAAACAGTGCGATCCCCGAAGCGATCCCGCCGAAAAGAGCGTACTTGATACCAGCTTCACTTGATCTTTCATCGTTCTTCTTTAGAGAAGCCATTACGTATGAAAGAATTGAAAGTGTTTCGATCCCTAGATAGAGCATCAACATGTTGTTTGATGAAGCGAGAATCATCCCACCAATCAAGATACCAATTGATAGAATGATGTATTCTGTTTTCAGTGTTTCATAAATATCTTTTGAAAAAGTACTTAGGTAGAACGCACCGAAAGTTCCAAGCAACATAATAATTTTCATCATTGTGCTGAACGGATCAATAATCATTGAATTGCTGAAGATTGCTTCTGCTGGACCACTCATATTAATGATCAAACTTACAAGTGTTACCACCAAGCCAATACAAGTCGCGATGAAAACATATTTCTTGTTTTTCTCGTCGTCTGCGTAAGTTGCTTCGATGAGAATTAATCCCACCATAAGGACAACCAAAAGCAATTCTGGAATGTATCGACCAACGTTAGCTAAATAATTTAAATACATCTCAATTTCCTAGAATGTAGAAAGTAATGTAACCAATTGTCCTACTGAAGCTTTCATCATGTTCAAGATTGGCGATGGCCAGATACCGAACAAGATAACTGCAATACAAAGAGGAAGCATGTAACCAACTTCAAGTTTAGTCATGTCTGCATACTCTTTAACTTCTGGATTAACGTCACCAAAGAACATTCTCTTGAACATCCATAGAAGGTAAGCTGCACCAATAAGAAGACCGAAAAGAGCAAGAACAGTAATCGTTGTAAATTTCTGGTAGATACCCAAGAAGATAAGTGCTTCAGAAATAAACCCTGACATCCCTGGAAGTCCCATTGAAGCGAACATACCAATGATGAAAACGATTGAGTAAATTGGAAGTTGTGTATAAAGACCGCCGTATCCACGTGAACCATCTGGTTTAACAATCCATCTGTGGTGAGATCTTTCGTAAATAATACCGATCATAAAGAACATCATAGCTGTTGATGTTCCGTGGTTGAACATTTGAAGAACCGCTCCGTTCATCCCTTGAACTGTCATCGCTGCAAGTCCAAGCATTACAAATCCCATGTGAGAAACTGAAGAGTAAGCGATAAGTTTCTTAACATCTGTTTGCGCCATCGCACATAGAGCACCGTAGATAACGTTAATTAATCCAAGCCATGCAATTGCGTGAGCGAAATATTTTGCTGAATCCGGGAAAATTGGGAACGCGATTCTTAGGAATCCGTATGTCCCCATCTTTAGTAGAACACCAGCGAGGATAACTGAGATCGCCGTTGGAGCTTGTACGTGTGCGTGAGGTAACCAAGTGTGGAAAGGGAAAACCGGAACTTTGATCGCAAAACCGATAAACATAAAAATGAAGAAAAGTTTTGAGAAAGAAAGTGTCTGGCCAAACATCGTAAGAGTTTGAGTTGTGAACTTCCCACCTGAAAGAGCAAGAATGTTGAACGAATCAGCATTTTGTCCTGTTACAAAGTAAAGAGCAACGATACCAACAAGCATTAGGATCGAACCGAAGAAAGTATAAAGGAAGAATTTAACAGCAGCGTATTCTCTGTTTTCTCCACCCCAAACTCCGATGAGGAAGAACATTGGGATAAGCATAACTTCCCAGTAAACGTAGAAAAGGAAGAAATCCAGCGCCATGAAAACACCAAAAACTGTACTTTGCAGAAGAAGGAGTAGAGCAAAGTAAGCTTTGATCGATTTCTTGATCTGTGTCCATGAACTCAAAATACAAAGCATGAAGAGTAGCCCTGTAAGAAGAATCATTGGCAATGAAATCCCGTCAACTCCCAACGAATAGTAGATGTTGAATTGAGGGATCCAAGGAATGCGAACGCTCATCGCTTTTTGCATACCTGGAATGCTTTGATCGAACTTGCAGTACAATGCCAGCGTAAGTACGAAAGTAATAATGGTATTGATCAATGCCCATGTTTTAATCGCAGTTGCATTATTTTTTGGTAATAATAATACTCCTAGCACCCCAATAATAGGCATCCACAAAATACCGCTTAAAATCCAGCTTGTTAAATCTAAACCGTGCACCGGTTAACTCCTTCTAAAAAGTTACTCTTATAATTCTTTTTGGTTCTATGTAAAAAAGTTATTAAACGTGTAATGTCCAAACATATCCTGCAAGCACCACAACGATGACTACAAAATACATTTGAATCTTTCCTGATTGAATTGTTCTAAGAACAACGTTCATAAAACGAACGCTTGCTCCAGTTCCATCAACCATTCCGCTGTCGACAACAGTGTTATCAAACCAACGAGCAAGATTGTAGGCCCAACGGTTAAGTACCGCGGCTCCATCGATCACAAGGTGATCGTAAATATCCCAGTCAAACTTCGCTAAAAGATTATTGAAAGGAAGTAGTCCCTTCTGAATCAATTTACCTACGTAAAGGTCGTCGAAGTAGTAACGGTTCTTAAGTGCTTTTGTCCATCTTGCGAATGTAGAAGTCCACCATCCTGGATCAACTGTTTTCTTAATGTACATTGAGTACGCTAAGAAAATTCCAGAGAACGCGATGAGGATCGACATGATCGCACCAAGTTTGTGAGTTTCGTGAACGAAGTGCTCGTGGTGCTCTTCTTCTTCAGACATTTCGTGTTTTGCACTGAAGTCTGCTTTTGGGAGTTCTAGTTTATCGCGAGTATCAACTGACATTGCAAGCTCTTCTGATTTGTATCCAGCAAAGTTGCGAAGGTTCGTTGCATCCGGTTTTTGAATTAAGGTCTGGAACCATTCATACTTTGATCCGAAAAGATTTACTTCTCCCTGGCCAGTGAAAGATCCAGAAAAGAATAGACCAAGTGTGAACACAGAAAGAATAAGAAGTGGGATGTTTGAGTTCCATCCAAGGTGTTCTTCGTGAGCGTGATCGTAAATATGGTGATCGCGTGGTTCGCCAAAGAAAGTTAAGAACAACATTCTGAACATGTAGAATGCTGTTAAGAAAGCTCCACCAAATCCAAGTAATGCAACCGGGATATAAGTAGCGTTCATTCTCGCCATAACAAGTGCGTCTCCAAGAATTCTATCTTTCGAAACAAATCCAGAGAAGAACGGAACCCCTGCGATTGCGAAACAACATAACA
Source organism: uncultured Bacteriovoracaceae bacterium (assembly GCA_966211875.1). Taxonomy (GTDB): domain Bacteria; phylum Bdellovibrionota; class Bacteriovoracia; order Bacteriovoracales; family Bacteriovoracaceae; genus Bacteriovorax. Next base: position 153,751 of record CBIHNP010000006.1, on the reverse strand, counting down.
ACATTGCGAAAAATGTGTACGGAAGTTTTTTGCGTAGACCACCCATTTGTGGCATTTCCTGGCAGTGAATTGAGTGAATAACCGATCCAGCCGAAAGGAAGAGACACGCTTTGAAAACAGCGTGAGTAATTAAGTGCATGAATGAAGCGTTGTATGAGCCAACACCAATTCCGATAACCATGTAACCAAGTTGAGAAATTGTAGAGTAAGCAAGAACTGCTTTGATGTCCGTTTGAACAAGGGCAATTGTCGCTGCTCCGAAAGCAGTGATCGCACCAATATAAGCAATGAATGGAAGCATATGAGCAGCATCCATCAATGGGAACATTCTAAGTGAAAGATAAACTCCGGCCGCAACCATCGTTGCTGCGTGGATAAGAGCTGAACATGGAGTTGGTCCCCACATCGCATCTGGTAACCAAACTTGTAGAGGAACCTGAGCTGATTTACCCATTGTTCCCATGAAGATTGAAAAAGCCGCGATACAAACAACTGGAATCGCCATTCCGAAAACCGGAATTGTTAAACCAACAAATTTTCCAGCAGCAAGTGCATTGTAGATATCAACAAATTGAACTGATCCAACAACCATCCAGAGAGCAAGGATACCAAGAAGGAAGAAAACATCTCCCACTCTTGTTGTCATGAACGCTTTCATTGAAGCGTTTCCTGCACCTTCTTTTTCGTAGTAGAAACCGATCAGTGAGTATGAACAAAACCCCATGATCTCCCAGAAAATAAAAACTGAAAGAAGGTTGTCTGAAAGAACTAAACCAAGCATCGCGCTCGTGAAGAGTGACATATAAACAAAGAATCTTCCAAATCTTGGGTCATCGTGCATGTACCAAGTAGAGAACACGTGAATCAAAGTCGCAGCACCTGTAACCATCAGAAGCATTACTGATGTCATGTTATCTATATAGATACCCATTGTTACTTTAAAATTGTGTGGGCCCGCGCTCAGGTTAAACCATTCGAAAGTTTTGTGAATGTGGTACCCAACTGAGTAAACATTCATAAAATCGAAGAAGATTTTTAGTGCGAATAAAAATGAAACAAAAATTGCTCCCGTACTGATTGCCACCGCAAGAGTTGTGAATCTCTTAACGATGAAAGCGTTGATCACAAATGCGAAAAACGGAATCAATACAATCGGTGCAACAGTCCAAAATGTGTAATCCATAGTCTTCTCTATCCTTAAACCTTAACAATCCTAGTTTTGTAATGTAGCTGCATCATCAATATGAATGCTTTCTCTCAATTGGAAGAATCTGATAACGATTCCAAGTCCAACCGCCGCTTCAGCTGCAGCGATAACGATGATGAACAAACTAACAATGTGCCCATCAAGGTTGTTGTTTGCGAACTTTGTGTAAGCCGCAAAGTTTAGCGCAGAAGCATTCAATATAAGTTCAATCCCTAATAACATAGCGATGATGTTTTTTCTCGCTACCATTACAAGAATTCCACAAATAAATAGGGCAAATGAAATTCCTAAGTATGATCCTAAATTAATCATGTTTTTCTTTCCTTGGTCTTGAGATGATTGCTGCACCCATCAATGCTCCAAGAAGAAGCACTGATGAAATTTCAAAAGCAAGAATGTGATCTGTAGCGAGAAGCGTTCCGATTTTTTCAACCGTTGCTTCATTGGCCATAAGAACTTTATTTGGTTGTGCTTTTAAAATGTTTGCCAGGATTTTCAGGATAACAAGAGCGAAGATGATTGCCGTGAAACCAGCAAAGAAGTACGTCTTCTTATTTCCCATCGCCGCGACTTTTTCCAGTCCGTAGCGATTGATGTTGTTACTTGCTCCACCAGTTAACATGATGGCAAACAACATTAGAACAACAACACCACCTGCATAGACTACAAGTTGAGTTGCGGCTAAGAAGTCTGCACCGATGCAAGCGTACAATCCAGCAACACCAAAAAGTGAAGCAAGAAGATAAACGCAGGCGTGCATTAGATTGTGGCTATAAACTACGGCGATTGCTCCACCAAGTGTAATAGCTGCTGACAATAAAAAAAGTGTATTCGTAAACACTGCTCGTCCCCTTAAAACTCTCTCTTTATATTAGTGATGACCCGCAACTGTTGCGGCTCCACTAAAGAGAAGAGAGAAAATTGATTTTCCATCAAATGCATACATCCAAACCGCACATCCTAATAAGTTGAAGATTGCGATTGGAGTTAAGTATTTCCAACAAAGAGTCATAAGTTGGTCTACGCGAAGACGCGGTAGAGTCCAACGAACCCAGATAACCACATAATAAAGAGCAAGAGTTTTCGTGAAGAAAGCACCAAGCTCTAAAAGTTGTCCGATGTTTTGAGCAAGCATTGGATCGAGACCAAGTTTTTCAACAAGAATTTTTCCAGACCCAAGATCGAAAGGAACTTTGTATCCACCAAGGAAAAGTGCAACCGCTACACCACATACAACGAAAACTTCGATGTATTCAGCAAGAGCGAACAGACCAAATCTCATCCCTGAATATTCTGTATGGTAACCAGAGACAAGTTCTGATTCCGCTTCAGGTAAGTCGAATGGTGCGCGGTTTGTTTCAGCAAGAGCTGAGATGAAGTAAACGAAGAAACCGATGAACGCGAATGGGTTGTGGAACATATACCATTCTTGTGGCAATCCACCTTGTCCATTGATCAACGTTTTAAGCGATAATCCACCAGCAAGAAGTACGATTGAAATAATTGTTATCGTCGCTGGAATTTCGTAAGAGATAATTTGAGAAGCACCTCTCATCCCCCCGAGCATTGACCACTTTGAGTTTGATGAATATCCACCAAGGAAAACACCAACACCAACAAATGAAGCCATACCAAGAAGATAAAAAATACCAACGTTCAAATCAGCAAGCATGAACCCGCTTGAGAAAGGAACAACGGCAAGAGTTCCAAAAACACCGACCATACATAGGAAAGGTGCAAGGATGAATGTGAATTTATCTGCAGCGGCCGGGATGATGTCTTCTTTCAAGATCATCTTCACACCGTCAGCAAGGAATTGAAGAATTCCGTATGGACCAACACGGTTAGGCCCCTGGCGCATTTGTAGATCGGCAGAAATTTTTCTTTCCGCGTATGTCCCAAGACCACCGATAGTAGCAAGAGCACCAACAACGATTAAACAACCAACGGCAAAAATCACAAAAGCAACAAGTGAAGAGGCATCAAAACCTAAATGGCTTGTTAACCATGAAACAACCGCACTGAATTCTTTTGATTGAGCGAGATATGTGACTACAGTTGAGTTCATTACTTATCCTTTGCAGAAGCTGTGTTAACTTGAGGGCCGTGGAAACTTTTAACCCAATCAAGGTCACCTTTTTTCCAGCAGTAAATCATTCCTGCAACTAGAACTAAAGTGAAAGTGAAAACTGAAAGCAGAAGTGTTCCGCCAAGACCAATCTCATTGAATCTTTTGAAGACCGCCGCTACTGGAAACATCAAAGCACTTTCAACATCAAACACGATGAAAATAAGTGCGATAACATAAAAGCGTACGTTAAAATTTGCCCATGCAGTACCAATTGGTTCCTCACCACATTCGTATGCAGTTTCTTTGAGTTTGTTAGGATGATGAGGGCGAATTACACTTCCCAACAACATAGATCCACCGGCCACAAGCACTGCTAGCGCAATTAAAATTACGACGGGCATGTAGACGTCTAGATTGAATGACGACATCATTGATCTCCGAGATAAAAAATCCAATTTTTTAGTTTTCTTAGATTACACGAAAATATAATATCTTGGAAAGATTTTGTTTGTTCAATACGATTATCAAATATGACTCACTTCAATTCACTGCTTCAAAGAATTCTCGATTGGGATGAACACAGTTCGTCTCAATTACATTTGTATGGCGCGAGCATGGAGCAATGGGCGTTCATCTTGGGAAGTTTTCTTCGAGAAAATACGCAATTATTTTTAAAAAAATCTCATTTGATTTTGACATCGACAAACGATGAAGCCGAAGATTTGACGCAGGCCTTGAATAACATCAATCCGAATATTGAAATTCTTTTTTATCCGGGACTTGAAGCTTCGCCATATAGTGGAGTGATTTCCTCGGAAAAAAGTTTTTATGACCGTCTCGAAGTTTTGAGTCGACTCCTGAAATTGAGAGAGAGTGGAAACAAATTTCTTTTAATCGCTTCATTTGAAGCACTGTCCTTAAAAACTCCGCCGCCGGAATTTTTCAATGAATTTAGTTTTAATCTGAAAGTTGATGACATCATCGCGCCGATTGATCTCGCAAAAAAATTAGTGAGCATGGGCTATTCCGGAGCCACTTCAGTTGAAGAGCCCGGCACATTTATCCAAAAAGGCCAAATCTTTGATCTTTACCCTGTCGGTTCTGCCCCGGTGCGTTTGTCGTATTTTGATGATTTGATCGAATCCATTCATGAGATCGATCTCGATACACAAAAAACAATTCGCGAAAATTCATTTACTGAAATTAGTATCGCTCCCGCTGCCGGTATTTTTGCGACTGGAGATTTCTCCGTCACTCTTCGAGAAAAAATTCCACAACCGGGTCCTGCTTTTAAAAATAAATTTGAAGCGAGAAAGGCATTGTTCGCTCGTCTCTCTGACGGTGTTCTTTTCGAAAATTATCCTGCATACATTCCGCTTTTTTTTAAAAAGGCCGGAACGCTCTTTGATTTTTTTAATTCAAAAGATTGTATGATTTCCGTTCTCAACACGAACGAAACTTATCGCGCTTTTTTAGAAAGTGTCGAAACAATGCGCGTGGAATTTGAACACGAAGAAGAAAATGAAAATTCTGAAAACCTTCTTCCGCATTTCGATCAACTTTACGATTTTTCTTTCTTTTTTAAATTGGAAGAACAAAAAGTTATTATGATTGATCAGCTCAATATCAGTTTAAATTTTACAGAAGTTTCTGATGCCGTTGATCTACATTTAATTAAAACAAAAACATTTCTCAATCAACACATCAATCAGGCTTTACCGAAGCCTGAATATATTAAAGCTGCTCTCAATTTTTTAAAAAAACATTTTGCTTTTCAGGGGAAGATTTATTTTTCTTCTTATTCTGAGGCTTCAAAAAATGAGATCCAGCATTTGATTGATTTGCAGGATTACCCGCGTGAATTAAAAGATCGCATTGAGTTCTTGCCGTATAAGGTTTCCGAAGGATTTTATTACGAAGGTGAACGGTTTCTCATCATCACTGATGGTGATTTGTTTGCCGCTAAAAAAACAAAAGTGCAAAAATCTTCTAAAGTTGATCTCGATCTTTTCGCTGAACAACTTGCCACCCTTAAGGCCGGTGATTTTGTTATTCACAATGAATACGGAGTCGGTGAGTACTTGGGTCTTGAAGCGCTCAATATCGGCGGCGACAAAACAGACTTCCTCGTTTTAAAATACGCCGATAACGATAAAGTTTACGTTCCTGTTTATAAATTAAATCAGATTCAAAAACATGCGGACTCTCACGCTGATTTAAAGAAAGACAGTCTTCGCACAAATAAATTTACAATGCTCAAAGCACGCGCTCGTACATCGGCAAAAGTGCTTGCATTCGACTTACTTAAATTACAAGCGGAAAGACAATCATCTGTCGCTTACGCTTTCTCTGAACCGGATCATTTATACAAAGAATTTGAGCTCGCATTTCCTTTCGATGAAACTCCCGATCAAGCCCGCGCAATCGAAGAAGTTCTCACGGCCATGCAAAAGCCGGTGCCGATGGATTTTCTCGTTTGTGGTGATGTTGGATTTGGTAAAACAGAAGTGGCCATGCGTGCTGCTTTCAAAGCTGTTGAAGATAAAAAACAAGTTGCGGTTTTGGTTCCGACAACTATTCTCGCTCTTCAACATTATAATTCTTTTGCAAAACGATTTAAGGATTTCCCGGTTCGCATTGAATTCATTTCACGTTTTAAATCGCCGAAAGAATCCAAAGAGATTCTGGAAAAAGCAGAGAAAGGGGAGATCGATATTCTTATCGGTACTCATAAACTTTTATCTGATAAGTTAAAATTTTCTGATCTAGGTTTAGTAATCGTCGATGAAGAACAACGCTTCGGTGTCGGTCATAAAGAAAAATTAAAATTGATGAAAGCATCAGTAGATTTTTTGACTCTCACGGCGACCCCAATTCCACGTACATTACAAATGGCTTTTTTAGGATTGCGCGATCTGGCCCTCATCAAAACTGCGCCGCCGAGACGCCAATCGATCAAGACTTACGTCATTAAAGAAGATGAACTCACAATTCAAAATGCGATTCAAAAAGAATTGCAAAGAGGTGGTCAGGTTTTCGTTGTCCACAATAAAGTAAACGACATCGAACAGTATGCCGCTTCGATTCGCGATCTCGTGCCAGACGCAAAAATTACTTTTGCCCATGGACAGATGAGTGAAAAAGAACTCGAAGATAAAATTAATGCATTTTACAGCGGCTCGTATCAGGTGTTGATTGCAACGACGATTATCGAATCGGGAATTGATATTCCAAATGCTAATACGATGATCATTGATCGCGCCGATACTTACGGTCTCTCACAACTTCATCAGTTGCGCGGACGCATCGGCCGTTCAGATAAAAAAGCCTACGCGTATTTTGTTGTTCCACGTATGCGCGAGATTTCAACGATTGCTCAAAAACGTTTGCACGCACTTCAAACGTATGCAGATATGGGCTCAGGTTTCAACATCGCTTCTGTGGATTTAGAAATTCGTGGGGCCGGTGATATTTTAGGTGCGACTCAATCGGGTCATATCGAAGCCGTCGGTCTCGAACTTTATATGGAACTTTTAAAAGACGCGATCAATGAAATAAGAGGGGAGAGAAAAATTCTCAAAAAAGATATCGAACTTCTCACTCCATTTCCGGCCTTCATTCCTAATCATTACATCAGTGATCCAGGTGAACGACTTAAACAATATAAGCGTCTTTCAAATTGTGAAACGATTACGCTTCTCGAAAACATCAAAGAAGAATTTCAGGATGTGTACGGACTTTTCAGCGAAGAACTTTCAAACTTATTTGTCGTACTCGAAACCAGAATTTATCTACAAACACTCGGCCTGAAATCTGTAAACGTCAGCGGATCTGCTATTACATTAAAATTCGATAAAGGCTTCTTGGAATCGAACACAGAACTCCGCGATCGCGTTGTGAACTTTTTTATTTCACGTCCAAAAATCTATCAATTTACTCCGGATTATCGAGTCATCTATAACCATAAAACGGTTGTTACTCAGAGTGATTTACTCAAGTTTTCAAAAGATATTTCTCAGCAAATAATTCCATCTAAGTGATTTTGTATTTCTAATTTTATTTTTCTGTTATCATTAATAGGTAACAACTTAATATAAGATTAGAGAACCAACTTTTCGCAAGGATTAATCAGGAATCAAACGATGAAAAAATCAAATCTATTGCTGGCCTCAACATTACTCATTTCAATTTCTGCGTTAGCACAAACTGCTGCTGATCCGGTAGTTGCAACAGTTAACGGTGTAGAAATCAGAAAGAATCAACTTGAGCAAGCCTACGAACAAAACATGATGTACGTTTCAGATAAAGTTGTAACGAAAGAAAAAGTTCTAAACGATATCATCAATCGTGAAATCGGAATCAAAAAAGCAAAAGAAGAAAAACTAGAGAACGATCCTGTTGTTAAAGCAAAAATGGAAGATGTTCTTTATCACGCAAAAATTTCTAAAGACTTAGAAAAAAAATTACAAGCAATCACAGTGACAGATAAAGAAGCTGAAGATTATTACAAGCACAATAAAGAATACAGAACTGCTCACATCCTTTTCAGAGTCAGAGTAAGCCCTGAAAAAGAAGAAACACAAGAAGCCCTAAAAAAAGCAATGGAAGTTTACAAGCAACTTCAGGCCAAACCACAATTATGGCCGGAACTTGCTAATAAATACTCCCAATCTTCAACAGCTCCATCGGGTGGTGACTTAGGTTATCTTCCTGCTGTGAAATACGCTCCTGAATATTTCAAAGCTATTAACGGTAAAGCTAACGGATACATAACACCACCAGTGAGAACGCAATTCGGATACCACATCATTAAAGTTCTTGGTGTTCATGAATGGAAAGAAGTAGATCCAGCTATTTACAAAAAAATCGTTTACGATCAAAAAAGGGACAAAATATTAGAAGAATATTTTGCTGAAGGTCGTAAAACTGCTCAAATCAAAATCAATAAAGAATTTCTAAAATAATTTGTTTATTAGTTGTTCGTAATGAATAATAATTCCCTTTAAATCATTTTTTTAAAGGGAATTTTTATGTTTAAAGCTCTAGTTCCAGCACTTCTTCTCTTAACTTCAACGGCATTCGCAAATATCCAAGAGGCAGGCTACAATTTCGCAGCAGTTACTCTAGGTGTAACAAGACCAGCTGGTGGAAATGCTGATGGTATTCCACTTCGTTTTGGATATGGTGCTGAAGTTGATCATGCATTTTCTAAAGATTTCGCTGCTGGTGTACTTGTTCTTCACGACAGCGGTGCATTTTCTTCTACTTCAGACATTAACTTCAATCTGACACGCGTTGGAGCCCAGGCTATTTATAACCCAACACACGAAAGTTTCATCGATGTGAGATCTGGTGTTGCTTTTAGAAATGCTAGCGCAAGTGTTGGTGGAGTTAATATTTCAAGCGACACAGAAACTTCACTTTTCTACGGTGGGGGATTCGGTGCGATTATCGCTGTAATGCCAAAATTCCAATTTTTACCAGCCCTACATTACTCACACGTTCTTAAAACTTCGAACAGTGTTGATTTTGATGTACTGGATGTTGGTATTACATTTAGATATCAATTTTAATAGTTTTTAACCCTTGCGACTTGTTTAGACGATTCATATAACTTACTCTAATGACCTAATTATTGAGAGTAAGTTATATGAAATTCAAAATCCTTTTTATTGCCCTTTTCTTCATCCAATCATCAGTCGAAGCAAAACTTCTTGATAAAATTTCGGCGATCGTTGATGACAACATCATTACACTTTCTCAAATTAATCGTTTGAATAAAAATATGCCTATTAAAAAAAATGTGGCACCGATGATTTATGACAAGCAAAGTTTTACGAATACTGAGCTTATCAACATCTCAATCAATAAATTTCTTATCCGTGCAAAATTAGCAGAGCTTGGTTATTCAATCACTGACGATCAAGTTGAAGCACAGATTAAAGCAAACGAAAAAAGACTTAACGTCGATCGCAAAGCTTTGATGGCCTTTTTAAAACAACAAGGTTCAACATTTGATGAATACTTTGAAACATTAAGAGAAGCGATCGAATACAGTTACTTCATCAACCGAGTTATTTCGCCGACGATTTCTGTTTCTGAGCAAGATGTAAAAAATACTTATTTCAAAAACAACATTAAAGATGCTCGCATGAATTTCAAATACACGTTGATCGATTATTCAATCAGCAAAGATGTTCTTCCTCGCGTAGATAAAAATCAAATGGCAGATGTTGTAAAACAGTACCGTATTAATAGTTATTTGCCTGAAGCTTATTCAACTTTAACTTCGGCAAACTTAGATGAAATCACTGAAGAGGGACTTGCTCCTGAATTAAAGACTCTTCTTAAGCAAACAGATGAAGGCGCTTCAACTCCAATGATTACACTCAATGGTCAGCACCACATTTTCTTCATTGCTAAAAAAGACTTAGTTGAATCAGAAGCTTTTGCGAGCAAGAAAGATAAAATTCGCGAAGATCTTTTTGAAGTAGCCGTTAAAAATGAAGCCGCTATCTGGTTTGATCGCGAAAGAAACAAACACTACATCAAGATCTCTCTTTAAGATCGAGGCCCTATGATCTACATAACTCAGGGCCATGAATCGGGAATTGGCCTGGAGATTTTTCTCAAATCCTTTCTTCTTCTCTCGCGGGAAGAAAAAAAACTCGTGCGTCTTATAGTCTCGAAAAAGGATTTAGAGAAAAACTTTAAAGACTTGAATCTAAAATCAAAACTTTTTAGTGATCTTGTTGTCATTGAGAATAAAGAAACAACTCAATTCTCTTCAACGAACTCTCTTGTAACTGCACTCGAGCTTATCGGCCCTAAAGATATTTTAATCACGCTTCCGACTTCAAAAGACCAATTGCTGTTTAACGGTCAGAACCAAGCGGGTTATACTGAATTTTTTAGAAGTTATTATCAAAACAAAAATATTGCGATGACGTTTAAAGGTCTCACTCAAAATGTTTTATTGATCACAGATCATATCGCTCTAAAAAATATTCCACAGACAATCACGAGTGAATTGATTATTAATAAACTTCAAATCACATTGGATAACTTTAAAAAATATTTTTTCCCTTTTAACGAAGTGATTCTTGCGGGAATTAATCCCCATGCTGGAGAAAATGGAATTCTCGGTGACGAAGAAAAACATATCAAGTCAGCTATTACTGAACTTGAAAAAAGTTATGGAAAAATATTTAAGGGGCCAGTCTCAGGCGATACACTTCACTATCTTCACGATAGTACAAAGAATCAACTTCTCGTGTATATGTATCACGATCAAGGTCTCACGCAATTCAAATCACAATATGGTCTCATCGGTCTCAATATCACACTAGGTTTACCGTTCTTGCGTCTAAGTGTTGATCATGGCACGGCCTTTGAATTATATGGTAAAAATAAAGCGAATATTTCCGGAATGCTTTATCTATTCAAACAAGCTTTTGAGGTAATGAGTGTCAATAAATGAAATTAACGTTGTTAAGGCCGCAGTTCACAATCTTCACGATGTAACGATCAGTATTCCAAAAAATACTCTCACGGTTATCACTGGCCCTTCTGGTTCCGGGAAATCGTCGCTCGCTTTCGATACGATTTATGTCGAGGGACAACGTCGCTATATTGAATCGCTTTCAAGTTATGCTCGCCAGTTCTTAGGTCAGTATCAACCACCAGAAGTGGAATCGATTACAGGTCTTTCTCCATCAATTGCGATTGATCAAAAGACATCGAGTAAAAACCCGCGTTCAACAGTTGGAACGACGACAGAAATTTACGATTACCTTCGCGTTCTCTTTGCTCGTATCGGAACTCTTTACGATCCGGAGACGGGAAAAGAGGTGAGGCGTTACACTCCCACACAAATAACAAAAGAAGTTTTGAAACTTGGAGAGAAAACGAAACTCCAGATTCTTGCCCCGATTCCTCAAAACGATTCGATTAAATTTAAAGATCTTCTTTCTAAGTTTCTTACGATGGGATTTTCTCGCGCGCGCTTAAATGGCGAACTCATACAAATCGACGAGAGCACGAAAGCTCCCAAAGGAAAAGTGCAACTCGACATCGTTGTCGATCGTATTGTGATCAAAGACGATATCGAAAAACGTTTAGCAGATTCAATTGAATACGCTTTAAAACTTGCTGAAGGAAACGTTACGATTCTCGTCGACGATAAAAAAGAACTTACTTTCTCTGAACATAATAAATCGACAAAAGGAGACAAAATTTATCCTGAACTCGAGCCAAGACTTTTTTCATTCAACTCGCCAATCGGTGCGTGCGAAGTTTGTAACGGATTGGGAGAAACAAAAATCTTTGATAATGACCTTATGATTTTTGATGAAAGTCTTCCACTCTTGGAAGGTGCGATTACTCCGTTATCAAAAAGAAATTCATTTCTTTATAAAATGGTTGAGACAATCGCTGATGAAGAAGGCGTGGATGTTGAAGTTCCTTTTAAAAAACTACCAAAGAAATTCACAAACGTTCTCTTTAACGGTTCAGATAAAGTTTATCGTTATTCATTTACTTCAGAAAACTCTCACTTCGAATTCTCTAAAGCCTTCCCTGGACTATCAGCATGGCTTGAGAAAAAATATCTGGAATCAGGTTCCGACAAAGTTCGTGTGGAACTGGAAAAATATATGAATATTAAGACGTGCCCGAGCTGTCACGGTCTTCGTTTAAATAAAGTTGCTCTTTCCACTCGCATTGGTGAAAAGAACATCATGGATCTTTGTGTTCTTTCAATTGCTGAGTGCCATGAATATCTTCACGCGATTAAACTTGAAGGCGAAAAGAAAATTATCGCGGATAAACTTTTAAAAGAAATTGTTTCGCGTCTGCGCTTTCTTCTCGATGTTGGATTGAATTATCTGACACTAAACAGAGGTGCAATGACTCTCTCTGGTGGTGAATCTCAACGTATCCGTCTTGCCACTCAAATTGGTTCAGCTCTTTCTGGAGTTCTCTATGTTTTGGATGAGCCTAGTATTGGTCTTCACCAAAGAGACAATGACCGTTTAATCAGAACTCTTAAATCTCTTCGCGATATTGGAAATACTGTTCTCGTTGTTGAACACGACGAAGATACAATGATGGCCTCAGATTATCTGATCGATATGGGTCCAGGCGCGGGTATCCACGGTGGAAAAATTGTTTCACATGGATCACTTCCTGAAGTTTTAAAAGATAAAAAATCTCTTACGGCAAAATTCTTAAATGGTGAGCAGAGAATTGAAATCCCGGCAGAAAGGAAAAAGGCTTCGAAGTTTTTAAAACTTTCTGGTGCTCACGAACACAATATTAAAAATCTCAATGTTTCTTTTCCACTCGGTGGACTCGTTTGCGTAACGGGAGTAAGTGGTTCAGGTAAGTCGACACTGATCCACAGAATTTTAGTTCCAGCTGTTAAAACTCATCTCGTAAATAGCTCGAACAAAATGCTTTATCAAAAAACAAACTACAATTCACTCACTGGTGTTGATGAATTAAAATCGATCATTGAACTTGATCAATCACCAATCGGAAGAACTCCCCACTCAAACCCTGCAACTTATACGGGTTTATTCGACGACATTCGCGATATCTTCGCGTCTACGAATGAATCACAAATTCGCGGGTATAAAACAGGACGCTTTAGCTTCAACGTAAAAGGCGGGCGCTGTGAAGAGTGTGAAGGAAACGGTGTAAAGAAAATTGAAATGCACTTCCTTCCTGACGTTTACATCACATGTACTGAATGTAAGGGGACCCGTTACAATGCCGAAACGCTTTCAGTATTGTATAAAGGAAAAAACATCGCTGAAGTTTTAGATATGTCGATTGAAGAGGCTGAAGAATTCTTCAAAAACCATACGAAACTTTCTCGCGTACTCAACACAATGACATCAGTTGGTTTGGGTTATATGAAGCTCGGCCAGCCGGCAACAACTCTTTCAGGTGGAGAAGCTCAACGTTTAAAACTTTCTCGTGAGCTTTCAAAAAGAACAAAGGGGCATTGCTTGTACGTTCTCGATGAACCGACAACAGGGCTTCACTTCCAGGACATCAAGATTCTTCTTTCAGCTCTTCAAAAACTTGTTGAGCAAGGACACACTCTGCTTGTCATCGAACACAATCTCGACGTTATTAAAACTGCTGATTGGGTTATCGACTTAGGCCCTGAAGGGGGTAGTGGTGGTGGAGAAATCATCGCTGAAGGAACTCCGGAACAAGTCGCGAAGAATGCAAAATCGCACACTGGTAAATATTTAAAGAAAGTTCTTAAAGCATGATTGAAGTAAACGACCCACAAGATTCCCGCATCATTGAGTTCACGCAAATGCGCGATCGAGTTTTGCACGACCAGAATCTTGTGATTTGCGAATCTGAAAAATTATTTTTGCAATTTATCCACAGTGGACGAACAATTTTGAAAACGTTATCCACAAAATCATTTGCAGAAAAATATAAACTCGACGGAGACAACAACTTTATTGCTTCCAAAGATGTTTTAGAATCAATCGCTGGATTTAAAATTGAGTTTGAAGTACTTTTCCTCATTGAGAAACCAAAAGATTCTCCCTTGGAAGAACTAGACGATAGAATCGTTCTCTTAAATGGGTTGAGTTCACCAGAAAATGTTGGGAGCATCGTACGCTCAGCAGCTGGCTTTAATATCAATTCGATTATTACTGACGAAAAAACTTGTTCACCTTTTTTAAGAAGATGTATCCGCGTTTCTATGGGAAATATTTTTTCTATGAAGACTTATCACGCAGCAGATATTAGAGATGATTTGAATAAATTAAAACTGCTCGGCTACACAATCATTTCTACGGCCAACATTGAGGGTTCTCTCAATGTAAAGCTTTATGAATTCCCTAAAAAATGTGCGCTCATCATTGGTAGTGAAGGGCACGGTATCGATAGCGATATTTTAGATTTATCAGATGTTATTTTAAAAATCAAAATCAACACTCAAGTGGCTCATCTAAACGCCGCTAATGCCGCCGCTATTTTTCTCTCACAAATGTCTACAATCTCATAAGACTGTCTAAACTTTAGACACGTTAAATTTGTATTACTTCTAATTTACTAGCAAATATCTTGGCACTTTTCTTGATAAGTAAGGCCTGATGAAAACATTTATTTTAATTGCACTGAGTACTATTATTACTTCTGCTCACGCGGACTTGTTCAAAGAGACCCTTGAACTGTCTCGCTATAAAAACAATTCAAATTTTTATTTTACCGAGCACGGCTCAACAACAGGTGTTCGATTACTATTTAATATTCCAACTTCCACTTCAACTGATGAATATTTGGAACCTTATGTAGAAGTCACAATTCAATGTGATAAAAATTTTACTGTTAAAGAAGGCGGGATTAGAAACATAAGAAGTAAAAAGTCTGTTCATTTTACAGCTAAAAATGATCAAGTGAGGCCACTGCTTATTCTTCCGCAAGATGCTAACTGTACTCTAAATTCTGAAAGCAATTTTGATAGCAATAAAACAATTCATCTCAAAGCATTCGCCCGAAAATTTTCAATTTTAAATTCAATTCAAAGTGAAAATACGATTGATGAAAACAGAAACAGCCTTTTCTTGCCTGACGGTGAAGATGCAATTAATAAGCGCATTGAAGTTCTTTCTGGAAAACGACTGACTCAAGAACAATTGGACGCACGCGATCCAAAAATGCTCCTTGATATCGATCCACTTTTAATGCCGAAGTTCGATTTCATTTATCTCTCAACTCTTCAAATCAATAACGACTTCGTAACGAATATCGTTTTCCGTCTTCTGGCCCTTCACGCTCAACAAGGAACTCCCGTTGTCGTAACTCTTTCAGAAGTTTTAATCGGACAGAAAGAGGAGAAGGCACTTGCCTGGTTACAAGAGCAAAGTGAGAATATTAAAATTATTCGCTACAAATTTGACGACGGCAAATTTTCAATCAAAAAATTTATTAATAGTCTTCATAGAGTTTCACACTCAAAACTCTTGATCACTTATTCAGCTTCTAATCCATCACTCAACCATTTCATTGGTGGTGGGAGAAATATGTCTGATCGCTATTTCTTTGCAAAGAAATCTGTATTCAATGATCCGCAGTTTACAGACTTTGAGCATGAAAAGTTAAATCCATGGGTACACTTCTTCGATATGGACTTCGAAGTAAATTCACCTAAGCTTGTTAGAGAAACTCTTCTTAACTCTCTCGATTTTTCAGAGATCACACACTCTGGTGTAAAATCGAAAGAATTAGATCTTTCAGTTCCTTTCAGAGATGATCACCAAATGGAACAAAATTTTATTAAGCAAATTAATAGTGCTCATGATTCGATCGAAATTCTTTCACCGTACATTTATTTTACAGACAACATCAAAACGGCTTTTAAGGCCGCTGCTGATAGAGGTGTGAAGATTAAAATTATTCTTTCACTCTCACTTCTCGGCGATGCTATGACAAAACAATTGAAAGATATCTATGACAGTTTCATTAACGAATGTAGTGACTATATGGAAATTTATCAATACCCAACTGATGATCTAACAATCATGCATAGAAAAGGGATGTTGATTGATAAAAAAATGGTCATCCTTGGAAGCGTAAATATGAGCCAAAGAAGTTTCGTCCATGATATTGAATCTGCCTTTATCACTGACGATGCAAATCTTATCGAAAGTGTTGATAAGGAAATTAACAACATGATGACGATCTCTCACAAGATTGATCGTAAATTTAAAAGCAAATTTAAGTTCATCGAAAAATTGCATATCAAAAACCTGCTTTAAAAAATATTCTTCAGGGTGTTGACATAAAACTCAACACCCTCTATTCTCGCGCAAGTTATTACTCAAAACACAAGGGAGGTACATTTATGATTTCAATTAACAAAATGATTTGTACTGATCTTCGTGTCTCTATGTCTTTCCACTTCTAGATACACAAACATTCTCAGTCCATTCATTTGAATTAACTTGAATCAGCTAATGTTGTTTTAGTTTTGGTGTTTTAATTTTTTATTTTAAATTTTATTGGAGTTTTTATGGAACAGATGTTTCAACGAAATTGTTTTGTCTTTTTTTCAGAATTTAGGCAGTTCAGTTTTTACTTTCAAAAAACCACTACGAGTTTTTTGAAGTTGAACTGGATGCTTGTGCGCTCATGTGTCTTTTTACTTAGAAGTCTTGGCCATTTATTTTTCGTAGGCCCTTCTTTGTACAAATGGCATTCGCCATATCGTAAAGTGCGAGTTGAAAAAACTCTGCATATCAATCAACCAAGGTTGTTCTAATACTATGAAGACAAAAGTGAGCAAAAAAAAGGGAGCTAATCAGCTCCCTTTCTTATTTTTTCTTGTAGTAAAAAACTTACACAAGGAATGTAGAGATAAGTGCGAAAATTACAAGTGATTCCATAAGTGCAAGACCAAGAATCATTGGAGTTTGGATTTTATCAGCAGCAGCTGGGTTACGAGCGATTCCTTCTAGAGCTACAGCAGCAGCTTTAGATTGAGCTTGTGTACCACCGTATACAGCGATTCCAAGAGCGAAGAAGTACGCGATGTACTTAATTGCGTGCTCAGACATACCAGCAGCTGGTGCTGTACCTTGAGCAAATACTTGGCTAGATACTAGAAGTGCGAAAAGTAGGAAAGCTAGGATAACTGGAATTTTCTTTGACATAAATGTCTCCTCAAAAAGTTAATATTGGTTTCTATTAGTGATGAGCGTGGTGATCACCATGATCGTGGTGAGCAGTAGCTAAACTAACATAGACCATTGATAGCATAATAAATACGTAAGCCTGAATGAAAGAAACTAGTAAACCAAGAAGCATGAATACAACAGGTACTCCAACTGGTGCTAGTGAAGAAAATGTTCCAAGAACCATGTGGTCCCCGTACATGTTTCCGTAAAGACGAAGCGCTAATGAGATTGGACGAATACAAGTAGAGATGATCTCGATTGGGAAAATCAAAATCGCCATATACCAAAGTGGTCCAGCAAAGTGCTTAAGGTAATTGATTGTTCCAAGTTCTTTACATCCTTTAATGTTGAAGTAAATGAACGAGAAAAATCCAAGCGCAAGAGTTGTATTGATTGATTCGGTTGGAGGTAAAAATCCTGGAATCAATCCGATTGCGTTTGAAAGAAAAATAAGAATGAAAATTGTAGCTACGAATGGGAAATATTTTGGAGCATCTTTTTCTCCAAGAACAGCACGACATTGAGTCATGATGAATGAACCGTACATTTCTGTAATATTCTTGAATGAAATTCCTGGAGTAGGAACTACCGCTGCATCTCTATTGTTTGTTTGTGATCTATAGATAAGTCCACCAACAACAAGAAGAACACAAATCAAAAGGAAAGTGAGGATGTGTTCAAAGTGGTGAATACCTTGTTGTTTAAAGGCTTCTTCAATTCCAGAAACTTCCGCTGTTTTTGAAAGCCAAGTAAAACCTTCGCTCGCGAATGTGTTAGTGCTTAGAAGACCAAGAAGATTAATAATGAAGAATTTTTTCATTTTATTCGGATCCTTTTTCCGCCCCGGCTTGATCGTTAACTTTATCAAAGCTTAGGTAGAGGACAGCTATTTGTAATACATAAATAAGTACAGGAATTATTATCCTATTCCCCATAATCTGTACACCAAAAGTTAATGCGATCAGGACTAAAACCACCTTCCCGATGATCATAAGAACCATGTTTACTTTATCAACCGGCTCACCCGTGGCCGCATTATGCGTCACACCTCTCACCACATTCACAAGCATCCATTGATTAAGGCATGCAGCAATGAAAACGGTAACCATGACTAAAAATTCTTTATTGGATTTTGCGAGGAAGAAATCGGCAGTTAAAAGGATCGCAGAGAAAATCGTATATTTAATGAGATTAATTTTTGCGCCTGTATGCATAGTAAACCATCAAGAAAAGCATTCCACCGATGATGGAGAGAAAAGTTAAAACTGCTTGGGTCTTAGTTAATATATGCATTTTCTCTAATTGCATAGACCCCCAAACAGTTACGAAGATTGTTGAGGGCAAGCTCATCGCAAGCCCCATGATTTGCAACCACTTGCGCTTAACCATTAATTTTTTCCTTAGCTAGAAATTACTTACAAAGACCATCGCTTCCAACGTAAGTTGCATTTTCTTGAGAATCTAAAAGCATAGCATGTGTATTTTTCTTTGTATCAGTTCCAACCGCAAGTGTTCCATGATCTGTGTTGTAAAAGTAAACACTTTGAAGTGAAACATCGTTTTGTTCACCTATAACATTGATTACGAATTCCATATCGTAAATACTGGCCGGTGATTCTTCTTCCGTTGAAATTGTTCCCATGAATAAAGGTGAAGCGTTTTTTAAATAAGTGATAGAAGCTTCTCTGTTTGAAGCTGTAACTTGAAAAGCATCATTAGAAGGATTGCAAACTTTCACATTAAGATCTTTTGCGAAAACAGAGAACGTAGCAACTAAAGAGATAATTAGAGCAGCAGTTTTCATTGTTCACTCCCATGATTGTTTGAAAATAAATAACATGAATTTATTTAAACGACCAGTGGTTGAATTTACTATAGGTTATCTTCTGCGAGAAACACGTCTCTCATAAAGAGAAGATAGTCTGTTTTGAATCACATCCGGATTTGGATAATCGTGAGCAATCGAATAATAAATATCGTAGGCCATCTTTAAATTTTCCGTCGACTCGTAAATATTAGCGACAAGAAATTTCGCTTGAACAATATATTCTTTTTTCGTTTCACGTTTTAAGTACTCAGACCAGACAAAGAGTGCTTTGTTGTAATCTCTTTTTTCATAATAGATGAGACCAAGATAATAAAACGAACGAACAAAATATTCGTGGTTCGGGTCACTTTGAATTTTTGTAAGTTGCTTGATCGCATTTTCACTATCGTTCAAATAGTAATAAGAAAGCGCAATCTGCAATTGAAAGAAATCAAAATTTTTAAGCTTCGGTGTGAACTCTGAAAGTTTAGTATAGTTCTTAATCGCTGATTTATAATCTTTGCGATAAATGAAATTGATCTCTGCGAGCTTTTCTTCTGTCTTAATTAACCACAATGGATCTTCAGTGAGATCTTTCACTTCATTGTAGTAATAGACCGCTTTTTTATATTCACCTAAGTAAATAGAGTAGAGCTCACCCAACTGATAACAAATCTTCAAACGCAATTCGGGCCCGGGATTACTTTTTAAAATATCTTCGTAAAGAAAAGCGGCCTTATTGTATTTTTGATCTGTGATGTAGTTTTGAGCGTCGATAATTTTGCGATTGATAGGCGGAGTGAAGTCACAAGAGTGAAGAAAGAGAGTAGCGGTTAAAACCGCTACTCCTATAGAAACATTTACTAAAAAATTATTCTGTTTTTGTTTCATCAGACCCCGAAGATCCCGACTCACCACCATCTACTACTTCGATATCTTCATCCGGATCAACGATTTTCTCTACAGCAACAACTGATTCACCTTCTTTAAGTTTAATCAGACGTACACCTTGAGTTGTTCTTCCCATTAGAGAGATACCAGAAATTTTCGTTCTGATAACTTGTCCTTTATCCGAGATGATCATTAAATCGTCTTTATCTGTAACTGGTTTGATATCGATGATGTCACCGTTCTTCTCAGTTAATCTCATCGCAAGAATACCTTTACCTCCGCGAGATTGTCTTCTGTACTCAGAAACAGAAGTACGTTTTCCGTATCCGTTTGCTGTTACTGAAAGAATTTCGACAGAGTCATCGATGATTTCCATACCGATAATTTTTTCATCATCAGAAAGCTCGATTCCTTTTACCCCTTGAGAAACACGGCCAAGTGGACGCGCATCTGTTTCAGCAAAACGAATAATTTTTCCTGAAGAAGAGCATAGAAGAACATCTTTCTTACCATCAGTAATTCTTACTGAAAGAAGGTTATCGCCATCAACGATCTTGATTGCAGTTAATCCTGATTGACGAATGTTTTTGTATTCAGAAAGTTCTGATTTCTTCACAATTCCACGCTCAGTTGCGATCATCAGGTATTTTCCTTCAACGTCACTTGGAGCAATCATGATGTTCTTAACTGTTTCACCTGGTGGTAATTGAATTAAGTTAACAATGTTACGTCCTTTCGTTGTGCGGTTACCTTCTGGGATATTGTAAACTTTAATCGAGAATACTTGTCCTTTGTCAGTGAACACAAATAGAGTTGAGTGAGTGTTCGCTGTGAAAATTGAAGTGTAGAAATCGTCATCTGCTCCGTCTGCACCTTTTACACCAGTACCACCACGTTTTTGCGTGCGGTATGTATCCATCTGCATACGTTTTACATAACCTTTGTGAGTAATCGTTACGATTACATCTTCATTCTTAACTAGATCTTCCATCTGAATTTCATCAGCTTTCGCGATGATTTCAGTTCTTCTCTTATCACCAAAGTTCTCAAGAATTTCTTTGAACTCATCACGAATGATATTTGTGATAAGGTTATCGCTTCCAAGAATTTCTTCAAGGCGAGCGATCTCTTTCATAATTTCATTGTAGTCTTTAATAATCTTATCGCGCTCAAGACCAGTTAAGCGTTGTAGTCTCATATCGAGAATTGCTTGCGCTTGGATATCAGATAATTTGTAAGTGCCCATCAAGTTTGTTTTTGCTTGAATAGGTCCTTCAGATTTCTTGATAAGTTCTACGATTGCATCGATGTTCTCAACTGCAATTTTTAAACCTTCTAAAATGTGTGCGCGCTCTTTTGCTTTTTTCAGTTCGTAAACTGTTCTTCTAATAACGATTTCTCTTCTATGATCGATGAAGAATGAAAGTTGTTCTTTCAAGTTCAAGATGCGAGGAGATCCGTTAACAATCGATAAGAAAATAATACCGAATGAAGTTTGAAGCGGAGTCGCTTTATAAAGTTTGTTAATGATAACTGTCGCAATCTCACCTTTTTTAAGATCAATTACGATACGGATACCTTCACGAGAAGATTCATCACGTAGATCTGAAATTCCTGTTAATTCTTTTTCGTTAACGAGTTCAGCAATTCTCTCGATAAGTTTTGCTTTGTTAACCTGGTAAGGAAGTTCAGTGATGATGATACTGTCACGATCTTTTTTAGCATTATGTTCAACATCGATTTTCGCTCTGATTTGCAGAACACCTTTTCCAGTGTGGTAAGCAGAACGAATTCCTTCTGTTCCGTGAATTGTTCCCGCAGTAGGGAAGTCCGGACCAGGAATAATTCTCATTAAATCTTCAATCGACGCTGTTGGAGTATCGATTAAGAGTAGAAGACCATTCATGATCTCAGATAAATTGTGTGGAGGAATATTTGTTGCCATCCCTACAGCGATACCTGAAGAACCATTGATTAAAAGGTTTGGAACTTTTGTTGGAAGAACACGCGGCTCAGTTAAAGAGTCATCGTAGTTCGGTTGCCAATCAACTGTTTCTTTATCGAGATCGGCCATCATCTCTTCAGAAATTTTCTTCATTCTGATTTCGGTATAACGCATGGCCGCTGCACTATCACCATCGATCGAACCGAAGTTTCCTTGACCGTCGACAAGCGGATATCTCATTGAGAAATCCTGAGCGAGACGAACGATCGCACCGTATACAGCAGAGTCACCGTGCGGATGATACTTACCGATAATATCCCCGACAACACGCGCAGACTTTAGGAATGGCTTGTTGTGGTAATTGTTTAGAGAATCCATTGCATAAAGAACACGACGGTGAACTGGCTTCATACCATCGCGAACATCTGGAAGAGCACGTCCAACGATTACCGACATTGCATAATCGAGGTAACAGTTTTTCATCTCATCTTGAATAACTACGGGAGAAATATTTCCGTGGTTAGTTGGTGTGTTGTTTTCTTCTGACATATTTTTTTACCTTTCTACTTTTAAATTAAACGTCTAGATTTCTTGCATTCAACGCGTTTTCTTCAACGAACTTTCTTCTCGGTTCTACCTGGTCTCCCATGAGAACTGTAAAGACTTGATCCGTTTCAACAGTATCTTCAATTTTTACTTGAAGAAGAGTTCTATTAGCAGGGTTCATAGTTGTTTCCCAAAGTTGTTCTGGGTTCATTTCTCCTAGTCCCTTGTAACGTTGGATGTAAGCACCTTGCTTTCCATCAGCAATAACGAACTCAGAGAAAGCCGTTAGAGAACTAAATTCTCTCGTGTCTTTTTCTCGTTCAATTTTAAAAGTAGCGTTGCTGTATTTTTTAATACCGTCGTAGCTGTTAACAAGATCAGCATATTCAGGTGATCTCATGAAAGCTGGACTCACTTTGAATTTTTTAGTTCTTGAAGCAGTTTTGATTGTTAATTTCAAAGTATTTGCTTTTGTTTCAGCATCTTCTTCAACATCAATTTTGTAGTATTTCAAAGTTTGAGTCTCTAATGGTTTGAAGTAATCCATTAGTTTCTTCACCTCAGCTTCAACCTTTGATTTGTTAGTCATGTCTTCAGCTTTAAGTGCACCATCTTCGATTAATTTTTTTAATAAATCAGAATCGTAGTGAGTGTCGTAATATGAAAGATTTTTTCTATACATATTTTCTTTGTTGATTAATTGCTTAGCTGTATCTCCAGAAATTAGTTCTCCATTGATACTAATTTTTGAATCATCAGTTGCATTGTTAATCAAATATTCTTCAAGACGTTTATCGTCTTTCAGATACGTCTCCATCTTCCCTTTTTTATATTTATAAAGAGGTGGTTGAGCGATGTAGATATAACCTTGCTCAATTAGCTCCGGGAATTGACGGTAGAGCAGAGTAAGAAGAAGAGTTCTAATGTGCGATCCATCGACATCGGCATCGGTCATGATAACGATTTTATGGTAGCGAAGTTTCGCAATATTGAATGAATCTTTACCGATCCCTGTACCAATAGCTTGAATGAAGTTTTTAATCTCTTCTGAAGCAAGCATTTTTTCATAACGAGCTTTTTCAACGTTAAGAATTTTACCTTTTAGTGGAAGAACGGCCTGTACTCTGCGATCGCGACCTTGTTTCGCTGATCCGCCCGCAGAGTCCCCTTCTACGATGTAAAGTTCACACTGAGCAGGATCTGATTCCTGACAGTCTGCCATTTTCCCTGGAAGACCAGAGAACTCTAAAACGTTTTTACGACGAGTAAGTTCGCGTGCACGGCGAGCAGCTTCTCTTGCAGCAGCAGCATCAACCGATTTTTTGATAACCATTTTTCCGATTTCCGGATTTTCTTCCAGGAAAGTTTTAAATGATTCACCAACAAGCGAGTTAACAATTCCTTCAACTTCAGAGTTACCAAGTTTAGATTTTGTCTGACCTTCGAATTGTGGTTCTTTTAACTTTACAGAAACAACCGCTGTTAAACCTTCTCTCATATCATCACCCGTAAGAGCGATTTTAATGTTTTTTAGAAGATTGTTATCTTTTGCATAGTTGTTAAGTACGCGGGTAAGAGCTGTCTTAAATCCAGAAACGTGTGTACCACCTTCTGGAGTAGAAATGTTGTTAGCGTATGAAGTGATGACTTCGTTGTACGAGTCAGTCCATTGCATAGCAATTTCTGCTTCGTAATCATCTTTCGTTTGCACGAAATAGATAACTTTTTTGTGAATTGGAGTTTTAGCTCTGTTCAAGTAGTTTACGAATTCAGAAATCCCGCCTTCGAAGAAGAAGAGATCCGATTTATCTGAACGCTCATCTTTCAATGAAATTTTAAGACCGCGGTTAAGGAAGGCCATTTCGCGGAATCTGTTTGCAAGTGTATCGTAGTTGAATTCGTAGAATTCAAAAATTTCGTTATCAGGTTTGAAAGTTACTTTCGTTCCTGTGTCTTTTGGATTTTCAAGCGTTCCAATTTCTTTAATTTTGTCAGTCGCTTTACCGTGATCAAAATTAAGTTCGTGAAGCTTTCCGTATTTTTTAATTTCTAACTTAACCCATTTTGAAAGTGCGTTTACAACCGCTGCACCTACACCGTGTAGACCACCCGATACTTTGTACGCTCCACCTTCTTCGTTAAACTTTCCACCAGCGTGAAGTTTCGTGTAAGCAAGTTCTGCTCCTGAAATTCCTTCTGTCGGGTGAATATCAGTTGGAATACCACGACCGTTATCTGTTACTGAAACAGAGTTATCGATGTGAATAACAACGTTGATGTCTGTACAATAACCCGCCAATGCTTCATCGACTGAGTTATCAACAATTTCGTACACACAGTGGTGAAGTCCGCGCACACCAGTGTCACCAATGTACATACCTGGACGCTTTCTTACGGCATCAAGTCCTTCTAGAACTTTGATCTGATTAGAACCGTACTCTGTGTTTACTTTAGAAATAGATTCGGGTTGATTGTTTTCCAAACTGAGCTCCTCTTGAGTATCATCAAATTCCATTTTTGAGAGAAGAAGCTTTAGTGAATGACAGAACCATTCTTGATGAGAATCTTGTTGGCCCCGCTAATTCGGTCTAATTCTTCCTTAAATTTTTCGTTAGCCGTAGTTATCAAAACTTGAAATTCTCGTTTTTCTAAATACTCAACTAGTCTTCGCCATCGATGCTGATCTAGCTCGCCTGAGACGTCATCAATAAGCACGATAGGGAAGGACATATATTTATACCGAAAAAGCTCTATATAGGCAAATAAGAGGCTTAAATAACTCATTTTTTGCTGGCCTAAAGAACAGAAATCGAAAGAATTTAAACCGTCAAAAAGAAGCACATAGTCATCTTTGTGAGGACCATAAGAAGTGTGTCCTCTTTCGCAATCTGTTTCCAGGTTGTTAAGGAAAATTTTTTGCACATTAACAGCGGATAAACCGATAATGCGTGAATCGAGGCTAATTTGAAGATTGTGCTTTTCTGAAAAAATTTGTTGAAACGTTTCTCCAATGAAAGGTTCAATCTCTTTTAAGAACTCAACACGTCTTGCAGTTAAGTACATCGAAAGAATACTGAGCTCTCCATCAGAAGCAATAATTTGCTCTCTGAACTTCGAAGGCTTCTTGGCAAGAAGTGTATTTCTAAAGCGAAGAGCTTGCGTGTATTTGCTCAAATTCTTTTTATAAGTGTCATCCAACTGAGAGAGAAAATAATCAATCCACTCTCTGCGATCGCTGGCATTGTTGTGAAATCCATACGAATCAAATGGATTAATAAAAACCAATTTTATATCGAGTTTCTTTTTTACCGGAGCTCCATCTAAAAACCAAAGAACAGATTCATTGGTCATTTTCGATGTGTAACTGACTTTTCCTTGTTCTTGATTTTCAAAAACAGAAGAAAATATTATTTCAGGTTTTCCACCATCAATGCTTAAGAATTGTGGAAAACTTGTATTTTTACGAAAGGATTTTTTTGTAGCGAGAACATTGATCGCTTCTAGAATATTTGTTTTACCATTTCCATTCTCACCAAGTATGCAATTGATACCGTTTGAGAAGGAAATGATATCTGGATTTAAATTTCTAAAATTCGTTACCTGTAATTTAGAAATTTTATAATTTGTCATATGTGGTTGTGGATAACTCTAAATTATAATTTAAGTGGCATTACGATACACAGGTAGTTTTGGTTCTTAGAAGATTTAATTGCTACCGGGCTCAACTCATTGTTGAATTCCATGCGAATTTCTTCATCACCAAATATTGAAAGTGTATCTAATAAAAATTTAGCATTGAAACCAATTTCAAACTCTTTTCCAGAATAATGAATATTGATTCGCTCCTGAGCATCTCCCAGCGATGGGTGATTTGCAGCTACAACCATTTCATTTTCTCTTAGAATAAGTTTCACGCCGTTTGATCTTTCGTTGGCCATGATTTTAATTCTTCTCACAGCGTTCAAGAATGAACTTCTTTCAATATCAGCGAAGAATGTCGTCTTCTTAGGAATAACAGCCTGGTATTTTAAATATTCTTTTGCGATCAATCTGATTGCCAGCAAATAAGTATTATTAGCGTTCAAATAAATGAAAGATTCATCAACTGAAATACTGATCTCTTTATCAGGATAAGTTTCAGCGATCTTCTTTAACTCAGCCACACCCTTTTTAGGGATGATAATGCCGTTTATAAGCGCTTCAATTTTACTATTCGTTAAATCAGTCTCAACTAATGAAAGTCTATATCCATCAGTCGCTACAGATCTTAAACGTCCATCTACTTCTTGTAGGTAGATACCATTTAAAAACAATCTCGTTTCATCGTTTGAAATAGCGTGAGATGTTTTGTTGATAATTTCGATGATCTGATTTGAATTTAATTTGAATTCATTTCCAGATGTACCAAATTGAAGGTGAGGGAATTCTTCACTCGTATAGATTAAAAGAGTGAAGTTAATATTATCGCATGTAAGCTTTAAGCTATTAGATCCTTCTGGTAATTCAATCTTTAATTCTTTATCAGGAAGTTCTCTGACGATATCAAATATATTCTTGGCATTTACACAAAATGTACCAGACTTTTCCACAATACATGGTGCTGTTACTTTTGCTGATACTTCTAGATCAGTTGCAGTCATCTCAATCTTATTCTCATAAGCTTGGATCTGAATGAAGTTTAGAATTAAGCGTGTATTCTTTTTATCTACTACACTAAGAATCTTATTAAGAGTTTCTTTCAACTCAGCTACAGATATTTTAACGATCATATTTTTTTCCAATAAATTTGAGCTCTATTTTTAACGTCATCTAAAAGTGAAAGCAAGCTTCGCTGAGCTAGTGACTTTGAAGGTAAAGATGAATTCTCTATCTCTTATATTATTTAATATTATTAATACTTTTATTATTACAATGTGGATAAGTGGAAAATATATAAAAGACTTACAATTTCAACTTATTAACTATTTTATTTACCTTAATTGTTTCTAATAACTTTTTCTTTTAACAGAAAATCTAACGGATATTCTTATTTTTTGTCCCAATTTTTTCCACTGGTCACATTTTGTCCACGGCCTTTTCACATCCCGTTCTATTTCATTGTTTCCATGGTCTTCATTGGACATTTTTTCAGTTGTTATCCACATGCTTATCAACATTGTGGAAAACTTTTTGTGGATAATTGCCAATGCGAACTTTGTCTTTTAACTCAAGGCCTAAACTCTTTGTTTTTTGCATGGCCCTGCATAAAATCTCGGCCGTTATGTGGAAAAGGCCGTGAATATCTTGTGGATGGGCCGTGGATAAGTTTCATAAAAATGGACATAGTTATCCACAGGCCAAAGTTTTCTTTTACCCAAATATTCTACGAAATTCTAAATTGTCCCAATTCTTATTTAGAGGTTTGATTCGATTGCGTTGATGTCTTTTGAAAGAGTAGAGTCCGTCTTCACTTTTTCAGCAATCGTATTCACAGCATGAATAACTGAAGAGTGATCGCGACCACCAAAAAACGCACCAATCTCTTGTTGTTTGGCATTGACCACTTTACGGGCCAAATACATGGCAATATGGCGAGCTTTAGTGATGTCCTGGCTTCTTCCCTTCGATTTAAGATCAGCAAGTGGAATGCGGAAATATTGAGCCGTTGCTTTTGCTACGTGCTCGATTGAAATTTCTTTTTCATCTTCGCTATTAGGAAGCATGAGTTGTTCTTTAACGAGGTCAATTTCAATTTCAACGTTCATCAATTCACTAACAGCTTTAAGACGAACAAGTGAGCCCTCAAGCTCTCTGATGTTTGTTTTAATTCTTGAAGCAATCAACGTTAAAACATCTTCTGTAACGTAGAGATCAAGCGCTTCCATTTTACGACGAAGAATAGCAATTCTCGTTTCTAGATCAGGTGGCTGAATATCAACAACAAGTCCCCATTGAAGACGCGTTTTAATACGCTCAGAAATACCATCAATTTCTTTTGGTCTCTTATCGGAAGTAAAGATAAGTTGCTTACCTTTATTATGCATTTCATTGAATACGTGGAAGAACTGATCTTGAGTTCCTTCTTTGTTTTTCAATTCGTGAATATCGTCGATCATAAGAACATCAATTTTCTCCGTATATTTTTTTACGAATTCATTGATTCTATTGTTCTTCATGAGCGTGATCATCTCATCCATAAAATCGCGCGCGGTAATCAAACAGATTGTGAGATTTGGATGTCTTTCATAAATTTCATTGGCAACAGAGTGAAGAAGGTGAGTTTTCCCCAACCCCGAATTACTGTGCACATATAATGAAGGATATTTTCCGTTTTTTCCCGGTGTCTGAGCGACAGCTTTTGAAGCAGCTTGGGCCATATTATTTGTTGGTCCAACGATGAAGTTATCAAATGTTTTTGAACGATCAATGATGATACCCGATTGGTGTGGGTTCATGTGTTCGATGTATTGAGCTTGTGCTTTAGCTGCCAGATCATCTCTCGTTGGAGTGAGATCAAGTGTAAATTTCACTTCATTAAATGATTTATTAGTTGCCGTTGGTTGAGCTGATCCCTGAATCATTGATTGAAGGCTTGTTTCACCGGCTTGGTCTTTACTGTCGATGAGAATTTCGTATTGAGCTCCAAGAACATTATAAAGAGCCTTTGCGATTTCTTCTTTATAGAGTTCAGCAGACTTTTTAATGAAGGCAGTTCTGACTTCAAATTGAACAGAGTCTGTATGGATAGCTTTAAGTTCTAAATTGTTTTCGAAATAAGTTTTGAACTTCAATTCCGGAACAATTGTTCTTAAATGATTTAAAATTTCGTTATTTATTGTATTTAGCTCTTCTTCTGGAAAAGCTTCAGACGTTGAATCGCCTAAATTTTTCGAGAAATCGGGCGCAAATTGGTTATTAAATGAGCTAGAATTGGGCTTATTGCCGATCTTTAAGAAATGATCAAATGGAAAATCATGCGCCATTGTGTGTGCTCCGAGAACTGCCAAAAATACTGAGTCCGAAAGATGTAGCATGGCCCAAAAGTTAATGGCTATAAATCATAGTTTCACATTTTCTTACACGTGACGCGGCCTGTTTCCCATTGACCTTTCACAAAAGAAAATATAACTCTATCTCTTCAAATATTTAATGTGGTTTTTTAGAGGATATCTGAATGAGCAAAAGAACGTGGCAACCAAAAAAATTAAAAAGACTTAAAGTACATGGATTCCTAAAAAGAATGGCTAGTCCAGGTGGAAGAAGTGTTTTAAAAGCAAGAAGAGCTAAAGGTAGAGCACGTCTTACTGTATCTTCTAGCACTAAGTAATAGCTTATGGCCGTGAGTGCCGACAAAAAATTTGAAAAAGATTTTCGTCTCCTCTCGGCCAGCGATTTTTCTGAGCTTAAAGTCGATTCACTCTCGTTTAAGAAGCCCTCATTAATCATCTATTATAAGAAAAATTCCTTCAATCAAACGCGTATTGGTCTGAGTGTCCCTAAAAAAATAGGAAAGGCACACGAGCGCAATCGTTTGAAACGCCTTATTCGCGAATACTTCCGTCAATCACAATTCAAATTTTTAGGGACAGACATTCTTTTTGTTGTTTCCTGGAATCGCTCTCTGCAAAACGAAGCAGAAGATGTAAAAGAACAAACATTACTCAAAAATATTGATGAATTTTTTTCTTATCTCCAGCGCTCAAGTAAGATGTAATGAAACAATTATTTATTCTTCCCATTCGTTTCTATCGTTATTTTATTTCACCCTTATTAGGTCCGAAATGTCGCTTCTATCCGAGCTGCTCAGAATATTCAAAAGAGTGCTTCGAGAAGTTTCCCATTCCCCGCGCTCTATGGTATTCATCACGACGTATAATTAGATGTCATCCATTCTGCGAAGGCGGGCACGATCCTGTTCCTAAGCAATAAACTTTTCTGGAGTTTTTTTTAATGAATTCTGATCAAAAACGCATGTTCACAGCGGTTCTTCTCTCTGGCTTAGTCCTATTTGGATGGCAATATTTTTTTGCTCCAAAGACTAACGAAAACACACTTAAAACTACAGTGAAACAAGAAGCTGCGAAAGCAGAACAAAAAGCTGAAGCAACTGCTACAACAACTCCAGCGACTCTTGGGAATGCAACAGCTCCAGCAGCAGGTGCTCAACCAACAACAATCACATCGACGACTTTAAAAAATAAAGATTACGAGTTCAAAATTAACAACGATCTTTCTGTTGTTGATATGAAAAATCCTAATTCTGTTTTCAGTTTCAATTCTCTTACTGATTCAGCAGCACCCCTTCGCATTCAAGTGGTGACTGAGTACGGACCATCAGATTTATTTTTCCAAATGGAACAACAAGGTCCAAATAAAGTAGTAGGGAAAAACGCTAATTTCGGTGTGACTTTTACTTCTTCAATTCAAGATAATGGAAAAGTGGACTTTGCTCTTTCTTCTCCAAAACCATATAAGTTTCGCCTTGTATTCGATGCTAAAGCAAAAAAACTTGATAATGGACAAACTCGCCAATTCGCTCTTTTTAGCAACGACGTAAAACACATTGCTGTTTCAAAGGATAAAGAAGAAGATGCAAATCTTAAATGGTTAGGTGTTGATTTCAACTACCACTTATTCGCTCTTATTCTAAAAGAGAAAACAGCTGCAAAATATAAAACAACTGAAGCTGGACAACTAATTGTTGAATTCCCAGAGGCAAAAACAAATTTTTCTGGTGACTTGGTTTTCACAAAGAAAAATTACGATACTCTAATTGCACTTGGTGATAATCTTCATCTCTCTGTAGATTTTGGTTTCTTTGCTGTATTGGCAGTGCCTATTCTTCGCGGACTTCAATTCATCTACAAATATATTCCTAACTACGGAATCGCGATTATTCTTCTTACGATCTTAATTCGTTTGATCACATTTCCTCTTCAATACAAATCATTCAAGAGTATGAAGAAGATGCAAGCAATTCAGCCTGAATTGCAAAAGATCAAAGATAAATACAAAGATGAGCCACAAAAAATGCAAAAAGAAACAATGGAACTTTTCAAGAAGGCTGGAGCAAATCCACTTTCTGGATGTCTTCCATTAATTCTTCAAATGCCGTTTTTCTTCGCCATTTACCGCGTGCTTTACGGTGCAGTTGAACTTGTTGGCGCTCCATTTTACGGATGGATTCACGATTTAAGTATTCACGATCCATTTTATGTACTTCCTGTACTAATGGGTGTGGCGATGCTTGCTCAACAAAAATTTACTCCACAAACAACAGTGGATCCTACTCAGCAAAAAATTATGATGTTAATGCCAGTTGTTTTTGCATTCATCATGAAGAGTTTACCGGCCGGTCTTGTTCTTTATATTTTTGTATCGACAACTGTTGGTATCCTTCAGCAAGCACTCGTTTACAGAATGGCCGATTAAGAATGAAATATGAGTTTTTATACTGATGAACAACCTATCATTGCGTGCAGTACTGGAACTAATTCCAATACTGCTATTGCAGTGATTAGGCTCTCAGGTTTCAAAGATCTTCTCTCGCTTCAACCTTTCTTTTCTTTTTCTCTGAAAAAAATCAAAAAGCGCTTTTCACATTTAACCGACATTATTTTTCAAAGTCAGACCTTTGATAATGGTCTTCTGGTTTTTTTTCCGGAAGGGGAAAGTTACACAGGCGAAAATGTTTTAGAGCTCTCGGTTCATGGAAACCAGCTCAACGTTCAGCGGATTATTGATCTTTTTATTAAAAATGCTAATTTCAGGGCCGCAAGCCCGGGCGAGTTCACATATCGTGCGCTCAAAAATAAAAAATTGTCGCTTTCACAAGTTGAAGGTCTCGACATGCTTTTAAATGCGACTTCAAATCTTATGTTGTCGCAAGGTTTGGATATTCTACAGGGGGAGTTGCATGCTCAGTACCTGGCGCTTTACGATAGTTTTTTAAAACTGAAGGCAGCTGTTGAACTCTCGATCGATTTTTCGGAGGATGTAGGGGAGGAAGAATCAAAAAAGTTATTCAATGATTCTTTCAATAAGTTTTCTACAATTCTGAATGCACTTCATGCCCGTACTCAGGGAAATGTTTCATCACTTCTTTCTCCCGAAGTTGTCCTGGTGGGACAAACAAATGCAGGGAAAAGTTCGCTTTTTAATTTACTCGTAAATCAGAATCGCTCGATCGTCTCAAATATCGCTGGGACCACTCGCGATTACATCACAGAGCTGATTCACATTGATGGGACCAACTACAAATTGGTCGATACGGCCGGAATTCGCGAGTCGAGTGACGTCATTGAAAACATCGGAATTGATCGCGCGTTCGAAATTTTGAATCGTGCTTTTTTAAAAATTTTGATCATCAATCCGTATGAAACAAATCCAAAATATCTCGAAAAATTGAGTGGAGTAGAGTTTGATTTATTACTCATTTCTCACTCTGATAAAAGCGATTTCTCATTGGTAATTTCGAAATTAAATTTAGAAAAAATACGCGCGCATTTTGTTGTTGCCGCAAGTTTTGAAACTGGTTCTATAGGACCAATTTCAGCAAAAGATTTCTTTGTTGGTCCTATGGGACCACTTATGAAAAATGGTCCTATAGGACCGATGAATAAAAGTGGTTCTATAGAACCACATAAAAATTCTGGTCCTATGGGACCAGCTGGTGTGACTGGTTCTATAGGACCAAGTTCGGTGAATGCCCCTATAGAACCAAAATTCGCAAAAAGCTCTGGTCCTATAGAACCACTTGTAAAGAACCAAATTTCTGAAAAGTTTAAGAATTTAACGGCTAAGAACCCAATTTTATTAGATCGCCATCGCGAGTGCATAAATAAAATACATCTAAAAAAAGAAGACTTATCCATTAAAATCAAACAGATAGATGATGTTGCTATCCTTTCTTCAGAGGTGAATATTTTTTCACATTATCTGAGTGAATTGATCGGGATTGTGTCTCCAGAGGATGTACTTAATTCCATTTTTTCAAATTTTTGCATTGGGAAATAGTCTTTTCTGAAATTTTATATTACTTAATCATCCAAAACGAAACAGTGTTCTACGTGGAACAAATATGAAAAATTCCTTCGATATTCTAATTATTGGCGGTGGACATGCCGGTTCAGAAGCCGCATGGATTGCATCCCAATTCAATCTGCAAGTTGGACTCATTTCTTCTCCGAATGCAAGCCTAGCTTCGACTCCCTGTAATCCAGCGATCGGTGGAGTAGGGAAAGGGCAAGTTGTTCGAGAGATCGATGCTCTCGGTGGACTCATGGGAATTGTTGCAGACAAAGCTGGTATTCAATATCGCACCCTAAATGAGTCGAAAGGATTTGCGGTTCAGTCAACACGCGTTCAAGTCGATAAAGATCTCTATACAAAAAATGCAGAACAACTTTTATCTTCTGTTCCGAATCTTTCGATCATTCGCGAGATGGTGAAAAGAGTTGAGAAGGCTGAAGACGATTTCATCGTTACAACTGAAGCCGGAAATACAATTACAGCAAAAAAGATCATCGTCACTACTGGTACTTTTCTCAATGGAAAATTACATACTGGCGAAGAACAAAAAGCGGGTGGGCGAGTAGAGTGTAAAGAATCAGTGGGGCTCAATGAGCTTTTTTCTGAGATCAAAACTCTTCCGAATAGATTTAAGACAGGGACTCCACCTAGATTGGATAGAAAGACGATCGATTTCTCAAAGCTAGAGCCGCAAGAGAGTGATTCGAACACGAGAAACTTCCATTCTATGAATTCTCCTTTCTCGAGAGATTCAAAGCAGGTCGCTTGTTATCTTACGAAGACAAATTCAAATACACTTTCGATTATTAGAGCAAATAAAGAGCGCTCGCCCATATTTAATGGGCAAATTAAAGGGATTGGACCGAGATATTGTCCTTCGATTGAAGATAAGGCCTTTCGTTATACTGAAAAAGACGTTCACCACGTCTTTATTGAGCCAGAAGGATTAGATCTAGGGACTATTTATCCTAACGGAGTTTCAACTTCACTACCAAAAGACGTCCAAGAGAGCTTTGTTCGTACGATTGTTGGCCTGGAAAACGTAGAAATTCTCGTTCATGGATACGCAGTCGAGTACGACGTGGTCGATACTTCTCAACTCACTCGCGGAATGGAGTATAGTTCGATCCCTGGATTGTATTTTGCCGGACAAGTTTGCGGGACTTCTGGTTATGAAGAGGCTGCTGGACAGGGAATTATGGCGGGAATCAATGCTTCGCTGGCATTTCTTGGCCGCGAACCGCTCGTTTTAGACAGAAATGATTCATATATTGGAGTTATGATCGAAGATTTAGTCACAAATAAGCGCGATGAACCTTATAGACTCTTTACAGCTCGTTCAGAAAACAGACTTTATGTGCGCGAAGATAACACTATTTCTCGCATGAGAAAGTACAGAAGAGAGCTCAATGTTGAGTCTGAACTCGATGAATACCAGGAAAACTTCCTTGAAGAAGTCTCTCTACTAGAAAAACTGGTCGATTCGACAATGTTTTACAGCACAGAAGAGAATAAGAGCTACTTTGATAAAAATAACTACGGACCGATCGAAATCAATATTAGCTTCAAAGAACTTCTAAAAAGGCCGGACAATAATCCAATTACAGTTCTTGAAAGAGAGTCGAGAAGACTTGGAGTCGCATTCAGTTTTGACGTTATCAGAACAGTGGCAATTGCAACGAAATACGAAGGCTATATTGATAGAGCAGTAGTGGAGGCGGAAAAAATCAACCGTCTTGGAAAGAAAAAAATTAACTGGGAAGTCTTGGCAGAATCAAAAAACATTTCCTTTGAGTGCAAGCTCAGAATTAAGACTATCAAACCCGAAACATTCGCCCAACTGCAAAGAATAGAAGGAATCAGACCCGCTACCCTAGCATACGTGGCAGGAAACATAATTTAATGAAAGATTTTAGCAAAAAGTACCTCAATCTTCTGACTGGCGAGTTTGCCGGGATCAATCTAACAAGAATTACTGATCCGGAAGAATTTTATCAAAAACAAATTGTAGATTCAGTTCTGCCGGAAACAGAGAGTAAGGTTTTTAAGAATGCTCTCGAAAAAACGAAACTTCTTGTTGATGTTGGATTCGGCGGCGGATTTCCCATTCTTCCTTTAGCATTCAATAATCCGGATAAAAAATTTGTTGGCTTTGAAGCCAGAGCAAAAAAAGCTCAGGTTGTTCAAAAGATCGCCGGCTACCTCGGACTGACAAACGTGAAGCTTAAGCACCAAAGATTAGAGACAGTCGACTTTGATATGGACACGGTCATTACTTTTAAAGGAGTGGGAAAAGTAGCGGACTATCTCCCATTGCTTCGTACTAACAAAACACTTTATGTATTTTTCTATAAAGGACCAAACTTTTACGAGCTCGAAGATATCGAAGAAATGATTGAGACAGATTGGGAATTGATCGAGGAAAAATCATTTGATGTACCGGGAACTGAGGGCCGCTTGTTGCTTGGCTTTAAAAATAGAAAAGTTCTACGTGGAACAATTCAAACCGAAAAAATTATTAAATTTTCTGAGTTACTTTAGTAATAAAAACAAGTATAAAAGAGTTATTCAACGACAAAAAAGAGGAATCTAAATGGCTAAAATTATAGCGATGATGAACCAAAAAGGTGGCGTAGGGAAGACTACATCTTCAGTTAATCTTGCGGCGTGTCTAGCGGTAGCTGAGAAAAGAACTCTACTAATCGATCTTGACCCACAGGGTAATGGAAGCATTAGTATTGGTCTTGCTAAAGATACATTTGCTCAAAAAAATATTTATCACGCTCTTATTGGGCAAATTCCAATTAAAGAAGCGATCTACCAATCAGAACTTCCCTGTTTTGATATCTGCCCTTCTGATAACAATCTCGCGGGAGCAGAAATTGAACTCGTAAGCTTAATTGCTCGCGAATCAAAATTAAAAAATGCATTTAAAACAATCGAAAAAGATTACGACTATATCATCATCGATTGTCCTCCTTCATTGGGACTTTTAACTGTAAACGCGCTCAATGCAGCTCACTCATACATCATTCCAATGCAAACAGAATATTTAGCAATGGAAGGTCTTGCGCAGTTATTGAACACAGTAAAAATTATTCGTTCATCTCTTAATCCAGATCTTGAACTCGATGGAATTCTTCTTACGATGTTTGATTCTCGTTCAGGTCTACATAAACAAGTTGCAAACGAAATCAAAACACATTTCGGCGACGTTGTTTTCAATACAATTATTCCAAGAAACGTAAAGCTTGCTGAGTGTCCTTCATTCGGAAAACCAGTCATTCTTTACGATATCGAATCAAAAGGCAGTGAAGCCTATTTAGCATTGGCCAAGGAACTTATTCTAAAAGAGCGTTTCAAAGGAAATACTCAGACGACTAATGTTGGGTCATCAAAACCAGCGGAACCAGTAGCACCTGAAAAGGTTGAAGATGAGATCATGAATCTTATTCCTTCACTGGAGAATATCAATTTTGATGAAATGACTGTTGAACAATAAGTCTCGGAGTTTTTATGGCCAAGAAATTAGCTTTAGGAAAAGGAATCGCATCGCTGTTACAAGAATCAACTCCACAGGCAGTTGTTTCTCAAACTTATAATTCGCAATTTGCTTCAACAGCAAATGAGCAAGAAGCAGAAAAAGAAATTGAAGTGAGAGTAGAAAATACTCCGCTTCTTGTTGATGTAAATTCGATCAAAACAAATCCAAATCAACCGAGAAAAATTTTTAAAGAAAAAGATTTAGAAGAACTTTCTGAATCGATTAAAGAAAATGGAATTATCCAACCGCTTATCGTCGCTGAATTAGACAACGGTCAATTCGAACTCGTAGCAGGTGAGAGACGTTTGAGAGCAGCGAAGAAAGCTGGCCTTGAACAAGTTCCAGTTGTCGTGAAGAGAGCGACTGATCGTGAAAAGATGATCATGTCGATTATCGAAAACGTTCAACGTTCAGATTTAAACTGCGTGGAAGAAGCTCTTGCTTACTACCAATTGATGACTGAATACAAACTTACTCAAGAAGACGTTGCGAAGAAACTTGGAAAAGAGCGCTCAACTGTTGCGAACTTTCTCAGAATACTTAATCTTCCTCGTCCGGTAATTGATCTTCTTCAAAAAGAAATGCTTTCATTCGGCCACGCTAAAATTTTAGCAGCTGTTAAAGAGCGTGAAGATGCCATTAGACTCGCTAACGAAGCCGTAGCTAATACATGGTCTGTTCGCGAATTAGAAAACGCTATAAAGGCTAAAAAACCGCTAAAAGAGAAAACAGCGGCAAGCAAGAATCCATTTTTTGATGAGAAACTTGATCAATTCAGAAAGACTCTTGAGCAAAAAACGGGATTTCATTACGGAATTAGCTCAGGTAAAAATGGTTCAGGACAAATCGTTCTTAAATTCAGCAATGAGGCAGAATTTAACGATATTTATGAGTTCCTACTTTCAAAGTAGAATCTAATTAAGCAAATTAAGAAATGTGAAGTGGTCCTACAGGACCACTTTCTGCTTTAAGACCAAGGAAAAGGTTTATGGAAAGACGCCGCGGAGAAGTTTCAGCGATTATCGAAGAAGGGTGCAAGTTTGAAGGAAATTTATCTTTCAACGGAACGGCCAGAATTGCAGGAATCGTGAACGGATCAGTCTTTTCAAATGACACTGTCGTTATTTCTGAAGGCGCCATCATCAACGCCGACATCAATGCCAACATAATTATTATTGCGGGTTCTGTTAAAGGGAATATCAAAGCGAGCTCTCGCGTTGAGATTTTAAAGCCAGCGCGCTTTGAGGGAATCATCACAACTCCAAGTTTAATCGTTGAAGAGGGAGTTATCTTCCACGGTACGACTAAGATGCGCGATAAAAAGCTGAATCAATAGTCCGGAAGATTTCCCAAATTTGCTCAGCGGCATTATTGCATTCACCTTAAATTATCTTGACGATAAACGCTTAAAACATTATCAATAAGTGAAAAATTTTTTCACAATATTCTATTAATAATTTTACGAGCTTTCGCTTCTGGAAAGATCTTCGGAGTACTTAAAAACAATGGACACGATTGTTATTATTTTAAAG
This sequence comes from uncultured Bacteriovoracaceae bacterium, assembly GCA_966211875.1. Taxonomy (GTDB): domain Bacteria; phylum Bdellovibrionota; class Bacteriovoracia; order Bacteriovoracales; family Bacteriovoracaceae; genus Bacteriovorax. The sequence goes on along the minus strand of CBIHNP010000006.1, from coordinate 115,486 downwards.
GCCCTCAAAATCGATCAAACTGTTCTTATCCAATTTGGAATTCTTGTTGTATTTTTCAATATTCTTGCGCCACTTTTATTCAAAAGAATTCAAGATATTCTCGAGTACAGAGAAAGCAAAACGACAAAATTAGAATCACACGCGCACGCAGTATACAAGCAAGCTGAAGAGCTGGCTGAACAATACAAAGGCAAAATCGAAAAAACTCACGCTGATTCACAATCTGTGACAGCGAAAAAGAAAAGTGCTGTTCTTGAAAAAGAAAGAGAACTTCTTAAAACAGCAGAAGACAAAATCAATTCTGAATACGACGAAAGAAAAGCTAAAATCCTTAAAGACATGTCAGAGAAAAGAACTGCTGTTATGGCAGAAGCTGATAAGCTTGCAGGCAATCTAGTCGAAAAACTTACTAAATAGGGAATTATAGTGAAATCGATTATCTATTATTCATTTCTGTTCACATCGCTAATCTCTGTTGCAGTAGCTGAAGAAGCTGCTGAAGCAAATCATCATGCAAGCATCAAAGATTTAATGTGGCCTACTTTAAACTTTTTGATCCTAGCGGCGATCCTTTCAAAAGTAGTAAAACCACTTAGAGAAAAATTCAACAAGCAGGCTGCTGACGTAAAATCACTTATGGATTCTGCTGCAAGAAACAACAAAGACGCTGAAGAGCGCTTGAATACATTCCAAGCAAAAATCAAAAATCTTGATTCTGAACTTGTAAAAATCACAGCTGATTACGAATCAGAAGCTGCAAACTTTGCAAAAACTCAGGGTGAAGAAACTCAAACGACAATCGCTCGTATGAAACGCGATCTTGAAAATAAACTTGAAGGCGAAAAGAAAGAACTAAGTGATGAATTGAACCACGAGCTCATCAATAAAGTTGTTTCTGGTGCTCAAGCAACAATCAAGGGAAATAAAGATTTCCAAGCAAAAGCAACACAAAAAATTGTTTCAGAACTTAGATAAGAGTTTGTAGGTAAAAAATGAAAGAACAAATTATCGCAAAAGCTTATGCACAGTCACTGGTTGAACTCTCTGATGAGTTAAAACTTGATCTGGCTGGCGAGCTGACAAAATTAAACGAAGCAATCAATCAATCAAATGATCTTGAAACGCTTCTTTTCCTCGATGTTTTTACAGGTGAAGAAAAGGCGAGCGTACTAGACGCTGTCATGGGAAAATTAAACCTTTCTCAAGTGACAAAAAACTTCATGCAGTTTCTTATTCAAGAAAAAAGAATTGGCCTTCTTCCAATGATCTTCAAAAACGTAATCGTTATTGATGACCACAGAAAAGGATTTCTTCGCGGAACGATCGAAGGAAATGAAGAATCGATTCCAGCTGACGTTAAGAATAAGCTTAAAGCTTATCTTCAACAAAAACTTGGAAGAGAAGCGATTCTTGAGTATGTAAAAAATGAGAACGTTTCAGCTGGCTACAGAGTGACAGTTGAAGATCTTCAATTAGATGCTTCTCTCGAAAACCAATTAGAAAAATTTAAAGAAAGTGTTTTAAATTCTTAATACACCCCATATAGGAACGTTGAGGTAAAAAATGGCAATGAATCCAGAAGAGATTACAAGTATTATCAAAGAAAGAATCTCAAATTTTCAAACTAGACTTCAAGTAGATGAAGTTGGAACTGTATTAACTGTTGGGGACGGGATCGCGAGAGCATTCGGTCTTAAAAACGTAATGAACGGTGAGCTTGTTGAGTTCGAATCGGGCACAATGGGAATGGTTCTTAACTTAGAAACAAATAACGTAGGTATCGCGATTCTCGGTGAAGACACTGCAATTAAAGAAGGGTCTTCTGTAAAAAGAACTGAAAGAATCGTTCAAGTTCCAGTTGGTGATGCACTTCTTGGTCGCGTAGTAAACGCAATCGGAGAGCCAATCGACGGAATGGGTGAACTTAAAACAACTCAATCTCGTGTAGTAGAACTTAAAGCTCCAGGGATCATCGCTCGTAAATCTGTTCACGAGCCAATGCAAACTGGTCTTAAAGCGATCGACTCTATGATTCCAATCGGACGTGGTCAGCGCGAGCTTATCATTGGTGACCGTAAGACAGGTAAAACTGCTATCGCAATCGATACAATCATTAACCAAAAAGGGAAAAACGTAATTTGTGTTTACGTAGCTGTTGGACAAAAACAATCTACAGTAAGACAAGTACAACAGAAACTTAAAGATGCTGGTGCTCTAGAGTACACAATCATCGTTTCTGCGACAGCTTCAGCTTCTGCTCCTATGCAGTTCCTTGCTCCATATACTGGATGTACAATGGCTGAGCACTATAGAGATAACAAAGGTCACGCACTAATCATTTATGATGACCTTACAAAACAAGCACAAGCTTACCGTCAAATGTCACTTCTTCTTCGTCGTCCACCAGGACGTGAAGCGTTCCCAGGGGACGTTTTCTTCCTTCACTCAAGACTTCTTGAGCGCGCTTGTAAATTGAATGACGATCTTGGAAACGGTTCATTGACTGCTCTTCCAATCATCGAAACTCAAGAAGGTGACGTTTCTGCATACATTCCTACAAACGTAATTTCGATCACAGATGGTCAGATCTTCCTAGAGTCGGATCTATTCAACTCAGGTATCCGTCCAGCTGTTAACGTTGGTCTTTCGGTTTCACGTGTAGGTGGATCTGCTCAAATTAAAGCAATGAAAAAAGTTGCTGGTACTCTTCGTCTGGACCTTGCTCAGTACCGCGAGCTTGCAGCTTTCGCAGCTTTCGGATCTGACCTTGATGAAGCGACTAAGAGACAGTTGAACAGAGGTGAGAGACTAGTTGAACTTCTAAAACAAGATCAATACGCTCCTGCTGACGTAATCGACCAAGCTGTTGCAATTCTTGTTGCGACTAAAGGTCTACTAGACGTTGTTCCAACGGCACAAGTAAGAGTAGCTGAAAAAGATATTCTTGCATTTTTACACTCAAGACACGGTGACGTGATGAAAGACGTTTCAGCTGCAAAAGAAATCAAAGCTGATAACGAAACTAAAATTCTTGAAGCTGTTAAAGGTTTCTTAGCTACAAAAAAATACTAAGAAACAAGACTAAAGAATCAAGGAATAGTAACAATGGCGAATATTAAAGAGCTTAAAAAGAAAATTAAAAGTACCAAAAGTACTTCTAAAATTACGCAAGCGATGAAGCTCGTTTCGGCCGCAAAATTAGCGAAGGCTCAAAATAATATTCTGAACTCGCGTCCATACGCTCGTGAGCTTGAAGGAACGATTAAAGTTGTTTCAGCTCTAGTTCAAGATTATGACCATGAGTATTTGCATGAGAAGAAAGACAATAACAAAGCAGTGATGCTTGTTATTTCTTCTGACAAAGGTCTTTGTGGATCGTACAACTCTCAGCTTAGTAAAAAAGTAAAAAAATTTCTTGAAGAAACTAAACTTGATGTAAAAGTTTATTTTATCGGGAAAAAAGTTCGTGACCTTCTTCCTGCGACAACAAACAAAGGGAAGACTTATACTTTCGTAAAGTCTGAACCGACATTTGTTGAGATGGAACATGTTGGTGTTGAGCTAGGTGAATTGTTTACTACTGGTGAAGTAGGAAAAGTATTTGTTGCTTACAACAGCTTCAATTCTGCGATTTCTTTTGATCCAACAGTAAAACAACTTCTTCCGATGGCGCTAGACCAATCTGAAAAAGAAGAACTTGCTGAAAAATTTCCATTCGACTTCAAGTACGAACCGAGTGCAACTGAAATTTTAAATACGATCATTCCTCAAACGTACATCAGTACACTTTACACTGCTCTTCTAGACGGTGTAGCTGCTGAACACGGATCGAGAATGGCCGCTATGGACTCTGCAACTTCGAACTGTAAAAAAGCAATCAGAACGTTATCTATTAAAATGAATAAACTGAGACAAGCAGCGATTACAACTGAGTTAACAGAAGTTGTATCGGGTGCTGAGTCTCTGAACGGTTAAGGGGATCACCAATGTCTGAAAATTATGGTGTTGTAAAACAAGTAATGGGACCCGTTCTAGACGTAGAATTTTCTAATGGAAAAATTCCTGCGATCTACAACGCTCTCAAGTTAACTAACAAGTCGATCTCGAATCAAGAGTGGAACTTAACTGTTGAAGTATCTCAACACTTAGGTGACAACATGGTTCGTTGTATCGCTATGGACTCGACTGAAGGTCTTGCTCGCGGACTAAAAGTTCTCGATACAGGAAGACCAATTCAAGCTCCAGTTGGTAAAGAGTGTCTAGGAAGAATCACTAACGTTATTGGTGAGCCGGTTGATGAAGCTGGTCCAATCAACGCTAAGAAAACTTACGACATCCACAGACCAGCTCCAGGGTTCGATAAACAATCAACTAAACTAGAGCAATTCTATACAGGGATCAAAGTTATTGACCTTCTTGCTCCATACGTTCGCGGTGGAAAGATCGGTCTATTCGGTGGTGCCGGTGTAGGTAAGACGGTTCTAATTCAAGAGCTAATTAACAACATCGCGACTGAGCACGGTGGATACTCTGTATTCGCAGGTGTAGGTGAGCGTACTCGTGAAGGGAACGACTTGTTCCACGAAATGACAGAGTCTGGAGTTATTGCAAAAACTGCACTGGTATTCGGACAAATGAATGAGCCACCTGGAGCTCGTGCACGTGTTGCTTTAACAGGTCTTTCAATGGCGGAATATTTCCGTGATGAAGAAAACCAAGACGTACTTTTCTTCGTTGATAACATCTTCCGTTTTACTCAAGCGGGATCTGAAGTATCAGCGCTACTAGGACGTATCCCATCAGCTGTAGGTTACCAACCAACACTTGGTACTGAGATGGGGGCAATGCAAGAGCGTATTACTTCAACTACAAACGGATCGATTACATCTATTCAAGCTGTATACGTTCCTGCCGATGACTATACTGACCCTGCTCCAGCAACTACGTTTGCTCACTTGGATGCAACTACAGAATTGTCTCGTCAGATCGCTGAGCTTGGAATTTACCCAGCGGTAGATCCACTTTCATCTTCGTCATCAATTCTTACTCCAGCAATCGTTGGGGAAGAACACTATAACGTTGCTCGCGGAGTTCAGAAGATTCTTCAAAAGTATAAAGAACTTCAAGATATCATCGCGATCCTTGGTATGGATGAACTTTCTGAAGACGATAAGCTAATCGTTGCACGCGCAAGAAAGGTACAAAAATTCCTTTCTCAACCGTTCTTCGTAGCTGAGCAGTTTACAGGATTGAAAGGTAAATTCGTAAAGATGGAAGATACGATTAAAGCTTTCAAAGCAATCCTTAACGGTGAAGTTGATGATCTACCAGAACAAGCATTCTACCTAGTTGGTGGTCTTGATATGGTTCATGAAAAAGCAGCTCAAATTAAGGCAGGAAAATAATTTTTAGGATCGAAAGAATATGAAATACTTTACAGTTGATATCCTCACGCCTTCAAAAATTATTGCGAAAGGAGTTCTCGCGGACTCGTTGCTAATCCCAACGACCCGCGGGCAGATCAACGTACTTGAAAACCATACGCACATCGTGACTAAATTAGCTCCTGGTGTACTTACTGTTTTTGGTGGCGCTGATTATGCTGACAGAAATTTCGCTCTATCGAGCGGAGTCTGTAAAATTCTAGATAACACAGTAACGATTCTGGCAAACACAGCTGAAGAAAGCACTGACGTTGATGTTGAAAGAGCGAAACTTTCTCTTAAACATGCTGAAGATCATCTGAAAAATACAGATGGTTTATCGGCAGACGAAATTGAACAATATCGCACGAAAGTTGAATTGGCGAAAATCCGTATTCAAGTCGGCGAGTTCATGAGAGCACGCTAATTTTTTACTCTGAGTACTCATTTCACGATGAGTACTCAGGTTTTTTCCTCTCAAAACTTCTAAAAAAATCATCCGACTACTCAAAATCTACTAGGCAAAATCAACTCTTTCTTGTGACTGATCCAGGCTTTGTTAAAATTATTTCATAGCTATGATCACAAAAAAGGTTCTCTATTCATCTTCTTGCGCTCTCCTTGCAGCATTCTTGCTGTCGCAAACCCATATACCCGTAAAACACAAAACATACTCCGAAGTGAACTATACTGCGTTCGTTAACCTTGCTTCTAATGTGCAAGCGATTACGGCAGAACCAAAGATACAATCGCCAGTAGTGGCTGATACGACTGTTACAAACGACATTATTAAAGTTATTGATAAAGAAGTTTCCGGACAGATTAAACACACAAGACACGGATTCGTTAAACCTAAAATTAAAAACGCTCCAATTGTTGCTGTTGCTGAAAAAATTGAAGCTGTTAAGCCGGATGCTGTAGAGCTTGTCGAACAACCAGTTGTTGAAACACTGGCCGCTGTAAAAAAATCTGCTGAAGAAATCGCAGAAGAAAAAGAAGTAGCAGATTTGATCGCGGAAGATTTAACGAAATATGAAATTGATAATAAAGACGCTGTGGTCTTGAATGGTTTTGCAGTAGAAAGAAATGACTACTCAACATTCGAAAATATTAAATTGGCAGCATCATATAATGAAGTCATTAAAGATGAGGTTGTTGTAGGCCAAGCCAGCACTGAAGATAAATCGGCTGCCCCTATAGAGGCAGATGAAGTGAAAACAATTCAACCTGCGACTACTCGCCAGGAAGTTGTTCAAGAGATTAAAGAAGAAGCAGGTGATGACCTCACTATGTTTGATTACTCAGATAAAGCAGCAGACAAAAAAGTTGAAGCACCAGCAGTCGTTGCAAAACAATCAATCGATCAAAAACTTTACGAGCGTCCGCTTTCTAAAACTGTTCAACAAGCAATCAATAGAGAGATGGGAAGTGCACCGATTAAAAAATTAGCGCCGGCGATGAGTACTCAAGGAATTGCCTACTCAGAACCAACAATCGAAAAATCTACAGCGAGAATAGATGATAAAGACATTGATCTAAATTCTGAAGACAATCTGATTTTTGATTACACAAAAGATAATACACCAAAAGTTGCGGAAGAAACGGAAGCATTCGCAGCGGAAACGCCGGTGAATACTCATGAAACACAATACGTACTCGTGGCAAAAGAAATCAATTTGAGTACTCAGAAAGTTCGCCAGTCATATGGCTACGAATTCGTTCCTGATTATGATCGCGCAGAAAGAATGGATGATCAGACGAGCGGAGTGATCAATCTAGGATATTCATTAAGCGGCGAAATGAATACTCAAACGGGTGTGATTCAAGCGCAAGGAATGATTCCAACACGTGTGGAATTAAATCTTGGTACAACAAAAGGATTAGAAGTTCCTCTTATTAATGAAGCAGGAATTCAAAAATTCTTTCAAAAACAAAATCTCTCGATTGAAGGAAACTTGCTGATGATCGCTCTTGATCCATCAATTGCAGATACAGAAATCGATTCTACTTATGCTCAAAAAATTCTCTTAGATAAGAACTTTAAACTAGCGACAGCCGCAAATGGTGCGAGTTATGTTCTTTTCGCCGGAGTAAAAACAGGAAATATTCTTGTTCGTTATTTATTAACTAATAAGGAAAGCGCACAGAAAATTCTTTATGTTGGTGACGGTGAAATGGCCTTTGAAAGTCCAAATTTTTCAAGCTCACAAAGAGAAACGTACACATTCACAACAAGAAATCTTCTAGGCCAAAAGAAAAAAGAATTGATCATCAGTGGTGATGCGATTTCATTCTTCAACACGACTAACAACGCTAAAAAGAAAGCGCTCAATGCTTACGAAATTAAAGTTCCAACTTTAGTAAGTGGAATGAGAAAGTATTTAGAGTTTAAACATCTAAAAGACAGTATTTTTGTTGGTGCCTGGAATGAAAAAGATATCGAAGTACCAAGCAACGAATTCATTGGAAAAGTTCTGGAAGTGAATCAAGTAAGCAGCTTAAAAGAGCGTTGTGTGGTTCAACTTAATTTATCAAAAGATCTTCGCGAAATTAAAGCTAATGGAAAAAATCGCAGCGGAGAAATGTTTGTTGAGACGACATTCCTAGACAAGGATGGAAACTTCTCAAGAGACAATTCTGAGCTTGCTGAAAAAGCTTTTATCGTGGGAGACATGGAAGGTTTATTCAATGTGAAACTTGAATACACCGACGGTTCTACTGAATTCTTGAAGTCATTCTGTTCTGAAGGTTCTTACTTAGTTGAACAACTATAATTCATAAATTTATCAGGAGAAGTTACATGAAACTTTTACCATTGGCGATGATTGCTGCAATGACAGTTCCGACAGCATTTGCAGGTGACGATGAAGGGTACATGAGTGCAACTGGATACGCGGCCGGATATGCCGGTCACGTAACGAGTGATGTTGCCGGACAAGTAATGAATGGAGCTGAAGATGTTGGACACGCAGTTGCTGTTCCGACAAAACAAGCGGCACGCTCTGTCTGGGGATTTTTATCTGATATTGGAAATGGAATGGAAAAGAGTAAGGCGATCGCTACTGGTGACGGCGTGAACATCAATGCGAGTGTTTATTCACTAGCTTTGAGACAAGCTGAACGCGATAATTCAGCCTTAAATATTTTGCAGAAAGAACGCGATGAACGCCAATATAATTTGAAGCGCGCTCAAGAAGAAACAGAAAGACTTAAAAAACTTTCGAGTGACTATAAAGACGATGCTTCTAAATTTCAAAGCAATATCAATACAACTCTTGTTGGTATCGCGGAAGCAGCGAAAAAAATGGATGGATGGGATAAAGCTCACCAGGCTAACTTAGATAAATTAATTGAAGAGCATAAAAAGCTTGGAAAGCTTACGGCTGAAGATGGAAAAGCTCGTATAGGAAGCCAGACGCTTGTTTCAATGAACGAAGCCTGGATTGATATCGAAGACTTCGTAAAGAAAAGTCCAGATGCTGCTAAGGCCGCAGGTCTTGATACGAGAATGAAATCGATGTCGTCGCTTCTTTCAGGCGCAACAGATCGCATGCAAGAGAAAGAAAAACAAATGATGGCTGCAACTGCGAAAATCAATGAGCTTTCAAAAATAGACGAAAAGAAAGTTGCTGACGATGAAGCGTCTATGAAACGTCAGATGATTTTGGGAACACTTAATAACTCTGTAAACAACCTGATTACGTCAGCGGAGTTTTCAAAAGTTCGCTCACAACTTGCATTTAGTCACTTCAAAGATATTGAAGCTTCGATGGCAGAGAAAGGTGTGAGGGCCGGAGACGTGAAAAATCTTTACAAGAAAAATATCAACACGCTCGCAAGTCAATACAACAACACGCCGTTTGGGCTTTATGTGAACAGTCAGATCGCTAAAGCGATGGGATCTGTATGTGAGCTTGTTAATAATCAATGTAAAGATGGAACGAATTCTGCTTTGTTTGATTTTTTAGATGACTCGAGCAGGTTTAATTTTAAGATGCCGACAGATCAACCGGGATCAACATCAACAGATTCAACTTCGACAACGAAGAAATAAAAAAAGGCCGGTTGATCCGGCCTTTTTTATTCCCATTCTAATTTTTTGAAAACTTCGAAGGTCTTTTTATAACCCGCAGTCATGATGTATTTCGCTTTTTGTGGATCAAGCGAAAAAGAGTTCGTAAAGAACAGTTTGTAGTGTGAGTGGTCCGGAAAAATATCGATGAATTTGATGTTTGGATTGTAGTTTAGTTTTCTCTCGAGAATTGAAGCAATCTTCTGGCGATCTTTTTGAGAGAAATTATTTGAGGCCATGTAATCATTCACAGTATCGATAATATCTTTCGCGAGAATCTTTTCTCCGCGACTTGAAACGATTTTCTTTTGAATCATCAGATAAATAGCCTGCATACAAATTGCTGGAAGACCATAGTTGATCAACGATCCAACTTCATCATGATAATGATAAGGCGTATGCGTCCATGAACTGATAACGAAATCACATTTATTATCTACGGCGATGTGATTTGAAAGTGTCTCACGAATTTCTCCGTCGATATAATAATCTGTCTTTGAAGTACGAGGGTTTTTCACGGCGAAAGGAGCATAGAACGGAGGAACGCTCATACTTGCAGAAATCGCTTGGGAAACATCAACGCCGGTATAGTATTCAGATGTCGAATCGTAAATTGGACTTGGATAATTATATTTTGAGAAAATGACCTTGCGAGAGTGATCAAGTTGAGTGGCAACGACAAACATGTCAGCTGCGTATTCTTCAAAAGATTGAGAAAGAATCACATGCTTCTGCATGTATTGATTCAAACCTTCTGTTGAAAATAATCCTGAAATATTGAGCAGTGGCTTCGCCATTTGTTTCAATATAGTCGGAAATCCTTCAAATGGATTATAGAAATCAAAATTAAAGGCATCACGAGAAGGCATTTTTCGCGAAAGCATGTCTGCATATGTAACAGGCTTCAGGGATGTCTGCGCATGTTTGCGGTTAATCGTCGCATCGATAACGTCAATTGGGCGAAAGCCGGAAGCAAAGTAAAGATTGATTAATGAACCCGCACTCGAGCCAACATATGTTGAGATTTCGAAATCAGGATCGATCGGCGATTTATTGTTTTTTAAAACAAAACCTAATTCTTCGAGCGCCAGGGCCACGCCCAGGTGCCATGAAGCGGCCTTGACAACACCGCCGGATAAAACCAGCGCAGACTTTTTGTTCTTAAATGGAGAAATATCGATATTGTGATACATCCTCTAAGCATAACATGTCCTCAGAATTACCATTCAAAAAAAATACACGAGCACTTTAGGCAACTATAAAAAGTTTTTATCCATAACTAAATTGCGATAAACTATTTTTTATAAATGGAGTGACTATGAATCAAGATGGAATTTGGTTATCAATACTCGACTACGCGAACGCGAAAAAAACTTCGATCTCAACCATCCGTAGATCAATCAAAGCGGGTCATGTAAAGTATAGAGAAGAAAACGGTAAGTACTTTATCTGGACCAAAGAAATTAAGACAGATATTGAAAACGAAAAAATTGAACTCGCACAAAAATTAGAAATCGAATTTTTAAAAAGAAGAAATCGCGAGCTTCAAGAAGAAGTCGATGATTTGAAAATGCTACTTACTGTTTATGAAACTCAAAGCGCTTCAGCGACAATAGACGTTGAATTGCCTCCTCTTCCAGAAATGTAATATGAAAAAAATAATTTTCTTTTTTCTTCTCGCTCTTTCTTTAAACTCATTCGCCTCAGAATCGATGAGGCATTGTATGCTCTTGCCAGTTGTCGATGGGGCTGACAATAAAGTTGGATTTAAAGTTTTTGAAGAAATTGAAAATTATTTAAAAGAAGGAAGCTGGTGTACTTATAAATCGAACTCGGACCTTATCAATATTTTAAGCCAGTATTCAAAAAATCTTGAAAGCCATTTAGGAAATAAAGATGTTTTAAAAGTGATCGCAGATAAAGTAAAAGCGGGAACACTGATTTGTGTAACTTTGCAAATGCAAGCAGGGCAGACAGAAGTTAAAACAGAAGTTATTGGAGAAAATGGTGAAGACCGTTACTTCAAAGAACAAACGCAATTAAAAAGCAACGACTCGTCTTTGATCGCTCAGACGATCAAGAACTGGCTCGATATTTATGAGAAGACAATTCCCTACGATGGGCGCATTAAAGGCGTTCTCGGTGATCAATTCACGATCGACATTGGAAGAAAATCTCATATCTACAACGGAAGCGAAATTGTCATCGAACGCCCGACGACAAAAAGACAACATCCACTTCTAAAAGAAATTGTCGATTATCAAACAGAAAAAATTGCGGAAGCAAAAGTTTTTGACGTAAGCGATACGCAAGCACAAGCGAAAGTCACAAGCTACGAAGGGCAAAAAAAATTGCGCCTGGAAGATTGGGTTAAAACGCGTGCAGCGGAAAAACAAAAAGCAATTGAACAAATAAGTTATCCAGAAAAAGAAAAAGAAGATTTCGGAAAACTGGGAACGGTTGGTCTTTTTCTCGACATTGGTAATGGCTCGACCTCTCAATCAGGAACGACAGAAAGATCCATGAATGGACTTCTCTATGGTGTTGATGTGGAAGCTGAAATTTGGGCCACACGCAATTACTGGTTTGGTTTAGACATTGGAAAAAAATTCGGAAAATATTCGAAAGATCAGGGAACATTTACTTCTGAAAGTAACAATACAACAAACTCTGTTGCACGAGTAAAAGTCGGATATAAATATCTTCCAATGGGATTTTTCTACGGACCGCAAGTTGATGCTTATGCCGGATATGGAAGCTACGATTATTCTCTAAACACAAATACCACAGATGGATTTACAGATTTTACATTTAGCGGAGTACTTCTCGGGATCAAGGGAAGTGTGCCGCTTTATGAGCAAGTTAGACTCTATCTGCTTTTCGATTTTTTATTGACGTCATCATACAAAGAAAAAGTCAGAGTCTATGGCAATGATGAATCGAGTTCAAATTATCATCTGGAATTTGGCGGACAATATTTGTATGCGCCAAACATTTCATTCAACGCAGGCCTCTCAGTTCTCTCGAATAAAGCGAACTTCACGGGTACGACGAAAGAGCTGCAATTCAAAGATCTTTCTGCTAAAATCGGAACGGTATTCACTTTTTAATTCCAATTTTTTGGAGAATTAAATGAACCGTATTCAAAAGCTCGAAGCCGAGCTTATAAAACATAAAGCGCTCTATTATCAGGGGCGTCCGGAAATTTCTGACAGCGAGTATGACAAGTTAGAAGACGAGTTGAGAAAACTCGATCCGAAAAATCCTACATTGAATATTGTAGGAACGACGACTTCTGCGAGCGATAAAATTAAACACGATAAAAAAATGCTCTCGCTTGAAAAAACGTATGTTCTCGACGATCTCGTTTCGTGGATGGGTAAAGAAGATATTCTGAGCACGATGAAACTCGATGGGATCAGCTGTTCGCTGATTTATCAGGACGGCGAACTTCATCTTGCCAAAACTCGTGGAGACGGAACTTACGGAGAAAACATAACGAAAAAAGTTATGTGGATAAGTAATGTTCCAAAGTTTATAACTCAAAAAAATAAAGTTGAAATTCGTGGTGAACTTTTTTGTGACGAAGAAAGTTTTTTCAAACTCTCAAAAGAGATGACGGATATTGGTTTGGAAAAACCGACTTCACAAAGAAATATTGTCGCTGGTCTTATGGGCCGCAAAGACAATCTCGAGCTTTGTCGCTACATCAAGTTCATGGCGTTTGATTATATAAGTGACGAACGTTTAAAACTTGAAGAAGAAAAATTTAAAATTCTCTCAAGGTTTGGCTTTCTTATTCCAGACGTTGAAGTGCACGTAAAAAAATCGACGCTTGAAGACGTTGTTGAAAACGCTCGTCAGTTCATGACTGATGGAGATTATCAAATCGACGGATTGGTTTTCACTTACAATAAAATTGCCCTTCATGATGAACTCGGTGAGACGTCTCATCACCCACGTTACAAACTCGCTTTTAAATTTCAAGGTGAATCAAAGACGACAACTTTGAATGAGATTATTTGGTCGGTTTCACGCAATGGAATTCTCACTCCGGTTGGTGAGGTTAAACCAGTCGAGCTTTCAGGGGCGATGATTTCGCGAGTGACTTTGCATAACTACGGAATGGTCGCGGCCAATAATTTAAAAGCGGGCGATGAAATTGAAATCATTCGTTCGGGTGAAGTTATTCCGAAATTTTTGTCTGTCGTAAAACCTTCAAAGAATAAATTTGTCATTCCAGATCGTTGTCCGAGTTGCGACTCAAAAGTTGAAGTCGTCGACATCAGACTTTTCTGTAAGAACCCTAATTGCCCTGGTAAAAATCAGGAGATCATTTTGAATTTTATTCAGAAGATTGGCATTGAAGACTTGAGCGGAAAGAGACTTGAAGAATTGATTAACGCCAAAATGGTGAAGTCGATTCCGGATCTTTATCGTCTTGAAGCCAGTGATTTGATGAAGCTGGATAAAGTTAAAGAAAAATTGAGTACGAAATTAATTGAATCAATTCAAAAAACAAAGAACGTCGACATGATTACGTTCTTGTCTGCGCTTGGAATTGCCGGTGGTGCTTACAATAAATGTGAGAAAGTTGTGCGCGCCGGTTTTGATTCTATTAAAAAAATTAAAAATCTTTCTATTGAACAATTGATGAGCATAGAATCTTTCGCAGAGAAATCGGCCACAGAATTTTTATCTTCATTAAGAGAAAAGCATGAATTGATTGATGAACTCGTCGATCTCGGGTTTGAATTTACAGTTGAAGAAACGAGAGAAACAAAAGTTACAGGACTTAAAATTTGTATCACTGGTGCTCTTTCAGAAAAGAGACCGGTGATTGAAGATAAAATCCGCGAAGGCGGGGGGATTATTGTGAGTTCGGTTTCAAAGAATACTGATATTCTTGTCACGAATGAAACAGATCCAAGTTCGAGTAAATTTAAAAAAGCACTTGAACTCAAAATTAAAATTATTACAGAAGCAGAACTGTTAAAACTTCTGCAATAGGAATTTTCCATGGCCAAAAAGACCACGACATTTATCTGTCAAAGTTGTTCATATCAAACGTCAAAATGGATGGGGAAATGTCCAGAGTGTGGTTCATGGAATTCATTCAGTGAAGAAACTCAGGTGGCACCAAAAGATTTAAATCGTGCGCACAAGAGAACGGCACAAGGAACAGAAGTGCCAAAGCTCATTAACGAAATTGTTTTAGAGAAACAATTTCGTGTCGTCACTGGCATGGGAGAATTTGATCGTGTTGTTGGCGGCGGTGTTGTTCCTGGATCACTTATTTTGATTGGTGGTGAACCGGGAATCGGAAAGTCGACGTTACTCACGACGATCATGGGAAAACTTTCGCAAACACATTCTGATAAAGTTGTTCTCTATGTGAGTGGAGAGGAATCGGTTAATCAAGTTGCAGAACGAGCGAAACGTGTTGGTGTAAATAATTCTACCTTCTACATTTATAACGAAACAAATTGGCAAAAAATTTTAGAGCAAATTAATAAATTGCAACCGCGCTTTCTCGTTATCGATTCAATTCAGACAACATCTTCTTCTGAAATTGATTCTGCACCGGGAACAGTCACTCAAATTCGTGAAGTGACATATGAACTCATGAATCATGTGAAGAGCAATGGGATCACTTGCTTTGTTATCGGTCACATTACAAAAGAAGGATCGATTGCCGGGCCAAAAATTCTCGAACACATGGTTGATACCGTTATTTATTTTGAAGGAGACCAGTTCGGTCATTACCGCTTATTGCGTGCGATGAAAAATCGTTTTGGAAATACAAACGAAGTAGGTATTTTCGAAATGAAAGAAAGTGGGCTCGATGAAGTGAGAAATCCATCTCAATATTTCTTGGATGATCATATCCAGGATTCTTACGGACGTTCACTCACATGCATCATCGAAGGTTCGCGTTCGCTCTTCGTTGAAATTCAAGCTCTTGTTGTTGAAAATAAATTCGGTAACGGAAGAAGGACTACACAGGGAATTGATAACAATCGTCTTGCAATGATGGTTGCAGTTATCGAAAAATATTTTGGAATTCCACTTGGCTTCAATGATATCTATCTCAACGTTGTGGGCGGAATGAAACTCGCCACACGCGAATCAGATCTTTCTATTATCGCTTCTCTGCTTAGTTCGTATCGTTCAAAGCCGATAGATTCCGGCACTGTCTTTATTGGTGAAGTCGGTTTAACTGGTGAAGTTCGCTCAATTCCGCAAATGGAAATGAGAATAAAGGAAATGGCCCAGCTGAATTATAAAAAAGTTGTGACTTCTGAAAAAACGGCACGCGAGTTAAAAGGAAAATACGACATCGAAATCGTGGGCTTAAGAAAAGCTCGAGATATCGAATCGATCTTGAGTTAGATTAAAGTTCATTCATCTAAATTACCTCCATCACAACTTCTCGATAGAGATTTTATTTATTGTTTTGTCATTTTTTGATCTGGTGAGCACACACTTTTGTGAAGAAAATGTGTGATTCATGTTTAGAAAAATTAAGAATAACTTGAATTAATTGATTCAAGATAACTCCGAGAAATAAGCGTCTAAAAAAGGAGACCTTATGAGCTTGGATATGACGAGAGAAACAACAAAAGTTGCGGATGAAGAGAGATTTTTAGTTTTTCGTTTGGGCAATCTTCGATTTGCAATGCCACTTCTGAAAGCAAAAGAAGTGATGGCACCAAAATCTACAACACCAATTCCAGGTGTAGCAAAACATATAAAAGGTATTTTTAATTTAAGAGGCAAGGTTATTACTCTTGTCGATTTAAGAATCAAATTAGCTTTGAAACCAGAACCAACGAAAAGCGAATCCTTCATCATCCTTGATCACGATGAACTTTCATTTGGAATTATTGTCGATGATGTTGAAACTGTTCTTCTTATTACTAAAGATCAAATTGAAATGGCCGATGGACACGAGAAAATGCAGTTCGATACGAACATCTCGAGCTTCGCCAAAGTCGACAACAAATTAATTCTCATCTTTGATATTGAAAATCTTATAGAAGAATTGAAACCAGCATAGCAAAAGTAATTTAATTAGGGGAAAACAATGAAGAACAAAAGTTTGCGTTTTAAGATGTACACACTATCAGCATTTTTGCTGGTGATTTCAATCGTGGTAGGGTTTGTTGGTTACTACTCAAATAAAAATGTAGTGGATGAATATTCTAAAATTACATCAATTAACCTTCCAAACATTCAGGCGATTGGTGATATGGCCTCTGCTTACCGCTCGGCGAGAGTTCGTGTTACAGAAGTCGCTTTATCCGGTCTAAAAAAAGAACAAACGGATAAAATTCTTGAAAGATATGATTCAGATATCAAAAGTTTTATGGACGCCGATAAAAAATACAACGATGTTCCTTTTGGCCCAGGAGAAGAGGAAATTTATAAAGACTATAAAGCGAAGTTTGATGATGTAAAAACATCATTTGATAAAGTTATAAATTTATACAAGAAAAATCCGGAAGAAAATTCAGCAGAAAGAAAACAAATGCTTTCAATTATCTCAACGGAAGTCTCTCCAAAAGCAGATCTGCTTAGAGAAGCTTCGGCAAAGTTAAAAAAATATCATAATGATGCAGCTAAAGTGAGTATTGAGTCTGCTCAATCAATTTCAGCAAAAGGAACAATGACAACATTAGCAGTTATCATGATCGGATCATTTGTCGGTATTGTATTTGCTGTAACTTTCTCAAATGGCCTTGTGAACATACTTACAAGAATCAGTGATTCTTTAAACGCCGCAGGTGTTGAAGTGAGTTCAGGATCAACACAAATTGCATCTACGGCACAAGAACTTTCGCAATCGACAACAGAGCAATCAGCTTCATTGCAACAAACAGCAGCTTCAATTGAAGAGATGACTTCAATGGTTCAAAAAAATGCTGAGAACGCAAAAAAGACATATGAATTCGCAGCAAACTCTAAAGAAAGCGCAATAGAGGGGAAAGGTGTTGTTGTTGAAATGATTTCATCTATCAAAGAAATCAATGTGAGTAACCAACACATTATGGATTCTATCGATGAAAGTAATAAGAAGATGGAAGAGATTGCAAAAGTAATCGGAGACATCGGAACAAAAACAAAAGTGATTAACGATATCGTTTTCCAAACAAAACTTCTTTCATTCAATGCTTCTGTTGAAGCAGCGAGAGCAGGTGAGCAAGGAAAAGGCTTCGCGGTTGTTGCTGAAGAAGTAGGAAACCTTGCAACTATGAGTGGTAAAGCGGCTCAAGAAATTACAGAAATGTTAGATGGAAGTATTGCAAAGGTTGATGAGATTGTAAAAGCGACAAAAGAAAAGGTTGAACGTCTTGTTGGTGAAGGGAAAAGAAAAGTTGAAGCGGGGACAGCTGTTGCAAGTAAGTGTGGTGATGTTCTTGAAAAAATCGTAGAGAATATCGAAGACGTAAACAGACTCGCGGGCGAAATTTCAAATGCGAGTGATGAACAAGCAAAAGGGATTTCAGAAATTTCGAAAGCAGCGGGAATGCTCGATACAGTGACACAACAAAACTCTTCGGCATCTGAGCAAGCGGCGAGTGCAGCGGAAGAATTATCGGCTCAAGCGCATTCACTTAACAAACTTGTTTCTGAGCTTGTTGTGACAATTAATGGCGGGGAACAAACTCATGGTGGTCACTCAACATCATTGAGAGAAGATAACGTTCTTGCGATGAAAAGAAAGCAGAAGGTTCAACCGTCTTCGCCGAAGTTTGATGATAAAAGATTTATGGATGCTTAAAAAAAGGGCCCGGAAATCGGGCCTTTCTCATTTTATTTGATAAAACGAATGAATAATTTTATCCCAAAGGGCCTTCTTCTCTTTCGTGTAAGCAAGCAAGGATTCCTCAATGCCGAACTCGCGATCTTTCTGCCAAATGTTTTTCAATTGATCAAATTCGACAAGACCAGCACCAATAGCGGCAGCAAGAGCGGCTCCGAAAGCAGTCGTCTCGATAACTTTAGGCTTAATAATTTTCGTCTCACTGATGCTTGCTTGAAGTTGCATCAGTAAATTATTTTCGACGGCTCCGCCGTCTACTTTCAATGTAGAAATTGCAAGGCCAGTATCCTTTCTCATCGCCATCAAAAGGTCGTTGATAGAAAGAGCGATCCCTTCAAGACATGCATACGCAATGTGCGCACGATTCGAATCACGAGTGAGTCCCACAATTGAAGCTTTCGCCTCTGCATTCCAGTGGGGAGAGCCAATTCCTGAAAAGAAAGGGAAGAAGAGAATGTTTTTTAACTCATCGAGATTTTTTACTTCACGAGCAAGTGGCTCAACCTCAGAAGATCTGTTGATGATTTTTAAATTATCGCGAAGCCATTGAACGGCAGCTCCGGCGATATAACTAGATCCTTCAAGCGCGTAACAAGTTTTACCCTTGTGACGATATTCAACAGTTGTGAGAAGTCCTGCTTTTGAATAAACGAGTTTATCACCAGTGTTTAAAAGAACGAACGCACCAGTTCCGTAAGTACATTTCATTTCACCTTGATAAAAACCAGCTTGTCCAAAAAGAGCAGACTGTTGATCACCTAAAATTCCCGTCACGGGAATTCCATCCGGTAAAAACGAAAGACCTTTCGTTACACCGAATTTATGAAACGAATCCTCTATCTGAGGCAGAAAATCTTTTTTCACGCCGAAGAGATCGAGCATCTCTTGATCCCAATCACACGTTTTAAGATTCATCAGCATCGTTCTCGAAGCGTTTGAAGCATCTGTCGCATGTGTGACATGACCAGTGAGCTTATAAAGTAAAAACGAATCAATTGTTCCGAAGAGCAAATCGTTTTTAGAAACAGCGTCCTTCACTGTCGAATTATTATGAAGGAGCCAATGCATCTTCGTCGCGGAAAAATACGGATCGATAGGAAGGCCAGTTGTCGTTTTAATTTTTTCAACAAGACCATTGCGAGAGCGAAGCTCGTGACAAAAATCAGATGTGCGTCTATCTTGCCAGACGATTGCATTCGCAAGTGGAATTCCTGCGCGATTGAAAGCACAAGTTGTTTCGCGCTGATTTGTAATTCCGATTGTTACAATTTGTGAACCTTGGACATTATGTGCGCGCATGAGTTCGCGAGCCGTGTGTTCAACTGTTGACCAAATGTCATTGAGATTATGTTCAACCCACGACGGCCTTGGAAATATCTGAGGGTATTCTTTGTTCACTTTTCCGACAAACGAAAATGTTCCGGCATCAATCAAGCACGCAGTTGTTCCCGTTGTCCCTTGATCAATTGAAAGGATATATTTCATAAGGCCTCGCTAAATTTATGGTAAGCTGACTTTGTCCCCATTTGGAATCGCTATTATTTTAAGCATAGTTTCCCAGCGATTGCCAATATGAGCGTTAAAGCCGCGCAAAAGAGTAAACGACGTTGTCATAAGAATGAGCAACAGAAAAATGAACTCAAGAAATGTCTGACCTTTTTGGTCCTTCAATGGGTTTTCTTTTGGCGAAGTCATAGTATAATTCTATTGGGATTAGAGGTGTTCACAATGAAGAAATTTTTACCATTGGCATTGTTCGTAGTAGTTCTTACTGCTGTTATCGCGGGCCAGATTGGTTGGCAGACGCTGGTTGCGGGAACGACGAAGACAGAAAATCAATATTCTCTTTATGAAGGACTTTTCTTAAACGGGAAGTATGAAACGATCGAAGGTAAAAAAATCGAAAACACAAAAGTTAAAGCACCTATCGTGATCTATAACTTCTGGGCTTCATGGTGCAATCCATGTCTTGAAGAAATGCCTTCACTCATCGAAATGAAAAAGAAATTCAAAGACGATGAAGTTCAAGTCATGGCGTTTAATACTGACGAAGACGATCAATTAAAAAACATTCACAAGACTCTTAAAAAACTCAACATTAAAAACGAGTTGAATATCATCGCGGATAAAAACACGAAGATCGCAGAGAGTTTCAAATTTTCAGCGATTCCAGTAACGATTATTTTTAATCGCGGAAGAGTTGTTCACTTTAGCAATGGTCCAATGGATTTCAACTCAGCAGAGATGGTTGAGAAAATGAAGAAGTGGATTAAAGGCTGATTTAGTTTTCTTTAGCTGCACAGGGAACGAATTTAACAATTGTTAAATTCTCATCTTTTTTAGCGTCACATTCACTGTAGTCCTGTCCATCGCTACCGCAAACAGGAATTGTATTTTTAGTACAATCACAATGTCCGATAGTGACGTCATCTGTTTTGGCGCCAAAACATTTTGCTATTTCAATATTGTCGTAGTCTTTTCCGCTTGCGCAAACTGGTGAGTAAGAAGAAGTCGCAGAACACTCTGAAGCGGAAGTTAAATTTGAAGAAGATGTAGCTACGCCTGATTTTTGATTAAGCTTATCAGCTCCGCAAGAAGCAAGTGTGAAAAGGGCGAATGTCATCATCAACGTTTTCATATCACCTCTATCGGACTCTCTAAAAAAAACTAAAATGCTCAGGTTTGTCTCAACTAATTCGCGAGATTTTTTCCCCAGTTATAAGTCACGCGATCGAGGGAGTCAGTGTTGAATACTGAAAAGCGCGGCTTAAGGCCCGGAACAATTGCACCTTGATTTTTAAGTCCAACAGCGTGAGCAGCATTCAGTGTGATCGCACACCAAAGTTCTGTCTGATTTATTTTATACATCGGTGCTGCAATAGAGGCGAGCATGATGAGATTATCGCAATGACATGAACCCGGGTTGTAGTCAGAGGCGATCGCCACTTTTGCGCCAGCATCTAAAAAAGCGCGCGCATTCACTTGTGGTTTTCCAAGGAACAATCCGGTTCCTGGAAGAAGTGTGGCCACCGTATTTGAAGCAGCGAGAGCCTTAATTCCATCTTCAGTTGTACGAAGAAGATGATCGGCTGAAAGCGCTTCATATTTAGCAGCGAGAACAGCACCTTTATTATCATTAAATTCATCGGCGTGAATTTTTACGTTAATGTTCCAACGTTTCGCACGTTCGAATAGCGACACGACATCGTCGTGAGAAAAATAATTTTGTTCGTGAAAAATATCTACGCAATCAAGGATTTGTTCTTCACCTAATTTATCTAATAAAGGAAGGACAACATCTTTCATGTAATCGTATGAATTCGCAAATTCTTTTGGAACTGCGTGAGCGGCCATGAATGTATTGATGATTTGAACATCCGGACGTGCGAGGTTTTTCAGATCATGAATCACGCGGGAAATTTCGTATTCTTTTTCGAATGTTAATCCGTAACCAGATTTCACTTCAACAGTACCAACACCATACGCTCGAATCGTTTTAATTCGTTGGTGAGCTTGTTTTAAAAGTTCGTTGCGAGTGAGCGCCTGAGTTCCTTTCATTGAATTTAAAATTCCACCACCGGCAGCGGCGATTTCTTCGTAAGTTGCTCCATTTAAACGCATAGAATATTCGTGAGCGCGATCGCCACCGAAAACAACGTGCGTATGTGAATCGACAATTTCCGGGACACAAGTTTTTCCTGTGACATCAATTTCCGGATAATCTTTTTCTGTATAATCGTCAGGAAGATTTCTATCTTCACCAACCCATAAAATTTTTTCGGTATCAAAAACAATTGAACCGTTTTTGATAATCCCCAAATCTTCCAAGTTCAATCTGCGCCCATCTTTATGATGAGCGCCTGCCAGAGTGGCAATTTCAGAAAAATTTCGAAAAATTTTAATGGTCATTGATTTTCCTATTAACAGTTAATATGAAGTGAAGGAAGTTTCAGTTTGCTGTTTTTCGCTGTCGCTGTTGCGATATCGTAACCAGCGTCTGCATGACGAGCAACTCCCATTCCCGGATCTGAATTTAAAACGCGTTTTAAACGTTCATCCATATCTTTTGTTCCATCACAACAGATAACCATACCAGAGTGTTGTGAGTAACCGATACCAACCCCACCACCATGATGGAATGATGTCCATGAAGCTCCGTTCATTGTATTGATCATAAGGTTGAGTAGGGACCAATCTGAAACAGCGTCTGTTCCATCTTTCATTCCTTCTGTTTCTCTATTTGGAGAAGTAACAGAACCGCAATCAAGGTGATCGCGACCGATAACGATCGGAGCTTTTACTTTTCCTTCGCGAACAAGTTGATTGAAAAGAAGACCCGCTTTTTCACGCTCGCCGTAGTTTAGCCAACAAATACGTGCAGGGAGCCCCTGGAACTTGATCATCTCGCTGGCCTTGTTTAACCAGTTGTGAAGTTTTTTATTTTCAGGGAAAAGGTTTTTAATCGCTTCATCTGTCACGCGAATATCTTCAGGATCTCCTGAAAGCGCAACCCATCTGAATGGCCCTGAGCCTTTACAGAAAAGTGGTCTGATATAAGCAGGAACAAATCCTGGAAAGTCATATGCGTTTGTCACGCCAACTTTTTTCGCTCCTTCACGAAGATTGTTACCGTAATCGAAAACGTGTGAACCCTTCTTTTGGAAAGCAAGCATCGCTTTTACGTGTTCACCCATTGTGAGATAAGAAAGCTCTGTGTACTTCGCTGGATTGCTCACGCGAAGTTTTAGCGCTTCTTCAACACTCATGTTGTGAGGAATATATCCGTTAAGCGGATCGTGTGCAGATGTTTGGTCTGTGACTAGATCTGGAACGATTCCTTTGTCGTAAACGTATTTGAAAAAATCAGCAGCATTTCCAACAACACCGATAGAGATCGCTTTATTTTCTTTTTTAGATTTAAGAGCGAGATCAATGGCTTCATCAAATGAATCGCAAAGAACGTCGAGATATTTTGTTTTAAGGCGTTTCTCTATACGCCACTTTTCGACATCACAAGCGAGACAAACACCGTTTGCCATTTTAACGGCAAGAGGTTGAGCTCCACCCATACCGCCGATACCAGCAGTTAAAACAAGTTTACCTGTAAGATCTTTTCCATCACCGTAGTGCTTTTCAGCTGCGGCCATGAATGTTTCGTATGTCCCTTGAAGAATCCCTTGTGTTCCGATGTAGATCCATGAACCAGCAGTCATCTGACCGTACATCATCAGACCTTCATCTTTTAATTTGTTGAAGTGTTCCCAAGTTGCCCAATGTGGAACAAGATTTGAGTTTGCGATTAAAACGCGAGGGCCATGTTCGTGCGAAGGAAGAATGGCAACTGGTTTCCCTGATTGAATCATAAGTGTTTCATTGTTCTCTAAATTTTTTAGAGAGTGAATAATATCTTCAAGAGCTTGATGGTTTCTTGCGGCTTGCCCGTTACCACCGTAAACAATCAAGTTGTCTCTGTCTTCAGCAACGTCAGGGTGAAGATTATTTAATAAACAACGAAGGGCAGCCTCTTGGTGCCAGCCTTTACAAGTTAGAGTTGAACCAGTTGGTGGTAGTGGAATATTTGTCTTAGTATTATTTGGGGTATTATTTGTGGTCATTAGAGTAAAGCTCCGATATGCGATTCTACGCTATTGATAATTTCGCCTTTGTTAATAAGATCCAAAATATTGTTCATATCTTTGTAAAATATTCTGTCGTCTTCAATCGTTGGAACTTTCGAACGAATCACATTGTAGACGCCCTCAAGGACTGGAGATGTTTTGTGTGGGCGCTGAAGATCGAGGGCTTGAGTGTTACACAAAAATTCAATCGCCATAACAGTTTTTGCATTTGAAATAACTTCGTGAAGTTTTCTTCCTGCCGTTACTCCCATCGAAACGTGATCTTCTTTATCTGTTGAAGTGGGAACAGAGTCCACACTTGCAGGATGACAAAGATATTTATTTTCTGAAACAAGTGCAGCAGCAGTTACGTGAGCTATCATCAATCCTGAATTTAATCCCGAATTTTTTGTAAGGAATGCTGGAAGCTCAGAGAAAACAGGGTTCATCATTTTTTCAATTCTGCGTTCAGAGATGTTGCAAATTTCCGCCACACCCATTGCGAGATAATCCATAACGAGAGCAAGAGCTTCACCGTGAAAGTTACCACCGGAAACAACTTCGCCGCTTTCAACAAAGATAAGCGGGTTATCTGTAACAGCATTTAATTCAGTTGTAATAACTTCTTCTGCGTGTCTGAGAGTCTGTCTGCAAGCACCGTGCACTTGAGGCACACAACGAAGAGAGTATGGGTCCTGAACTTTATGACAGTCTGGATGTGAATTAATGAGTTCAGATCCTTTGATTAAATTATTTAAATTTTGAACAGCATCGATTTGACCTTTGTGTGGTTTAAGCGAAGTGATTTTTGGATTGTAAGCTTTATCAGTTCCTTTCACGCTGTCCATAGTAAGAACAGCAGCAACGTCAGCAAGTTTCATAATCTGTTTTGCTTCAACAACTGCTAGCGCCCCAAGTGCGGCCATACAAGCAGTACCATTAATAAGTGCAAGACCATCTTTTGGTCCAAGTACAGCAGGCTTTTTTCCGATAGCAGCGATTGCTGATTTTGAATCAATAATTTTTCCGTCTACTTCAACTTCGCCTTCACCAATTAAAGCAAGAGCAATGTGTGAAAGAGGGGCGAGGTCACCAGAAGCTCCAACGGAACCTTTTTCAGGAACAACAGGTGTGATGTGTTCATTTAAAAACGAAAGAAGAAGTTCAACTGTGCTAGGCTCTACTCCGGAAAAACCAGAGACCAGACAGTTCGCACGAAGAAGCATAATGGCGCGAGTGATTTCTTTTGAAAATGGTCGCCCAGTACCAGTACAGTGTGAACGAATAAGATTCACTTGAAGTTGTGCCAAATCTTTTTCTTCAATGTGCATGCTTGAAAGCGCACCAAATCCTGTGTTGATTCCGTAAACAGGTTTTCCTTTTTTCACGATATCAAAAACAAATGCGCGAGAAGCTTTCATCTTCTCCATCGCTTTTGGATCAATCATCAATTTCAACGATCCCTTCGCAGCATGGGCCACTTTGTGAACGTGATCGATAGTTAAATTGTTGCCATTTAGAACTAATTCCATAAAAAGATTTCTCCCATAAGTAAAAGCTAACCAATCCTAGCGAAAAGTCCCAAGTTTGTAATGGTGTTTTGCGCGTTTTCCCTATGAAAAATAGAAAACTCTATTATTATCGTAGGGCAAACAATAAAGCTTTCTTTAACGCAAAAGGAGAATGAATGAAGCTGATAATCGGACTATGTTTACTATTAACTGCGCAACTGGGTTTCGCTAAAGAGTATCAATTAGGTTTTGTACTTGGGGCACCAACAGGTATCAGTGGGAAAATGGAAATGGGAGGCAATAGATCGATCGATGCTGTTTTAGCTTACTCTCTATATCGTCACCAGAATTTAGTTTTCCATTCAGATTACCTGGTTGAGAAAGCTCATTCTTACGACGTACATGCGACATCTCCATTGGATCTTTATTACGGAATTGGTGTTCGTTTAGGATTTATCGATGGTGGAAAGCACGACAGCGATTTAGCAATTGGTCCTCGCGCCCCAATTGGTGTGAATTTTAAAGTGAGCAATCCGAATCTTGAATTGTTTGGCGAAGTGGCTGCAGCTCTCGATGTTGCACCGGAAACAAATTTTGATGTTGAAGCAGGACTTGGAATTCGTTACCGCTTTTAGGCAGCGAGTACTTCTTCCTTGGGATATTTTTTCATCATTTCAGTAATGAGTTCTAGCGCCTTGGTGTTTTTGTAATAACGACACCAAGCCGTTAGAGATCTTCTCTGATAATCGCAGTAGAGAATTTCAGGATTTTCTTCAATCGCTTTCGATAAATCATCAAGCCGATTCATCTGCACAGACTGAACAATACCATTCTGTACACTCTCTCGTTGGGCAATACTGCTTTCTCGAAATCCGAGCACGGCCTTAATCGCGAGAAAAAAACCAAACGCCATCCAGAGTATCGGAGCATAAAGAGCAAGACAGGAAATAAAGATGAGGGCCCAATAATCTTTTGTTGCTAATGAGTGATACAGACAGATAGGTACGGTACTAATAAGCAAATAAAACTTAATTTTCTTTTGATGAGCTTTTGCCGCTGTCTTGTTCAGTATTTTTTCATTCATATATATTTATCATAGTCTATCCTCTGAAAAGCATAGGGTTGCCCACCTAACGTATGATTGTCCCGTTAAGCAGAACCTCAAAAATCGCCTTAAATTTCAGTCACTCAGTAATATGTTCAGAGTAGGTTGTGAATATTATAGAAAAAGCTAGGATGGCCTCGCTAATAACAAAAATCTTTAGGAGTCCTATATGAAAACTGCCTTAGTTCTCTTGGCCTTGTCATTTGCCGGAGCCTCTTTTGCCGGGGAATTGGATATTCACATGCACAGTACGACGACTTTTAAAAAGGGTGCTGCTAAAGATTCATTGGAAAAAATCAGTGAAGTCGTGACTTCTGATATCGCACTTACATTGAGTGGTCAGACAAGTACAGATTCAAAAAAAGAAGTGAACGATGAAAAACTCACATACACAATTGATAAAAATGTCATTCGCATTCAGGATGAAAAAGCAGCAGTAGATACGGAAGTTGCAGCGAAAGTTGAGAGATCAATTTTTGGAAAAATTAAATCGTTTACAATTGCCGGCGATAATTTTGAAAATGCTTATTTTCAGTCTCTTCAAAACAGAGGAATTGTTGCACTTGCGGATTTAGACTTACAAAAGAATCAAAGAAAATCATTGGCCATTGGTGATGTGACTTGTTCTGTTGATAAATCGTCAGAAATCACAACTTGTGAGCAAGATATCGACGTTAAAGCAAACAACAATGGAATCATTTTAACGGCAGCTCTTCTTTCTCTTGAGCTTGGGCAATAATTAGCGAAGAGAATCGACGGCCTTTTTGTAATTTTCTTTACCTTGCTTAAAAATATAGGAGCCGGCAACTAAGTTGTCGGCGCCTGCTTCAATCAAAGCTTTTGCATTTTTATCGCTCACGCCACCATCAACTTGAATTTGAAAATGTGCTTTTAATTTTTCACGACGTTCTTTTAGATCGCGAATTTTATCAAAAGCATTTGGCATGAATGATTGTCCACCAAAGCCAGGTTCAACAGACATGACTAAAACGAGATCGACGTTTTTTAAAATCTCATCAGAGAGTTCACTCGTTTCTGTTCCCGGTTTAATTGAAATTCCCACAGAAGGATAAACCTTTTTTAAGTCGATAATAAATTTCAGTGAGTCGGGGATCGCTTCAAAGTGAAACGTAAAATTGTGAATGCCGGAGTTCTTTAATGTTTCTGCGTGAAAATGTGGATTGGTCACCATGAAGTGAGCATCACATTTGTGGCCCGCTTTTTTTGTAATTAACTCAATGATCGGATGACCGAAAGTGAGGTTTGGAACAAAATGCCCATCCATGATGTCGAGGTGAAACCAAAGATTATCGATTCCTTTAAACGCATTTAATTCTGGTTCGATGTTTAAAAAATCACAGGCAAGAAGACTTGGTGAAATGATTGTCATAAACATTTTTACGGATTGAGGATGATCTCTCCGCCCTTATTTTTGAGTCCGTTTAATAATTCAGCATCACTGCAAACTTTTTTTCCTTCGAGCTGCACTTTAACTAAACGGATAACTCCGTCGAGAGTTCCGACAGAAAGTTGTCCGTGTTCTGTTGAAGTTTCTCCCGGCTTAAGCGTTCTATGAAGTTTTTCAATCTCAAAAACTTTCAAACGTTGAGTACCGAGAAAACAATAAGTGCCAGGCCATGGATCGAGAGCACGAATCTGGTTATGAAGTTTTGCTACCGTTGATTCTTTAAAATTCAGAAGGCCATCTTCCTTTTTTAAAGTCGGAGCAAAGCTCACACCAGCAGGGTCTTGTGGAGTGAAAACGAGTTTGTTGTTTAACACAGTTTCAATAAGTGTATTCGTGCTTAGGGCCGCCTGGAATTTTAGTCGTGTATAAAGTTGTCCGCCAGTTTCTGTTGGAGCAATGGCGAGTTCATGAAAGTGAACGAGGTCACCGGCGTCCATTGCTTTCACCATTCTTTGAATTGAAACACCAGTCATGGTGTCACCATTCAAAAGAGCGTATTGAATCGGAGCTGCCCCTCTATATTTTGGAAGAACAGAAGTGTGAATGTTGAAGCATGCAATCTTTGGCATGTTTAAAACACGGCTTCCTAAAAATTGAGCGAAAGCGAGAACGAGAATGAAGTCGACATTTTTTCCTTCAAGCTCAGCTAGGATTGTGTCTTCGCGATTGATGTTCTCAACTTGATAAAGCGGAATTTTATTTTCTTTAGCGTATTTCGCGACAGGGGGAGATTGGAGCTCTTGTCCTCTTCCAGCCGGGCGATCAGGCATTGTAATAACACCTACAAGATTAATGTGAGGGTGCTGATGAAGAAGTTCTAGTGTTGGAACTGAGAAATCCGGAGTACCACAAAAAACAACGTTCAATTTTTTCATCTTATATTTCTTTTCTATTTTTTCTTCTGCTGCGATTTTAAAAATTTCTTTTCAAGAAGTTGTTTCTTCAAAAAGCTTAAGCGCTCAATGAAAACAATTCCGTCGAGGTGATCGTTTTCGTGTTGAAGACAAACAGAAAGAAGCTCATCAGCTTCAATTTCATGGTGGTCGCCGAACATATCTTGAAACTCAACAGTGACAAGTTCTGCGCGTTTTACATCTTCATAAACGCCTGGAACGCTCAAACATCCTTCTTCATGAATGACTTCACCTGATTTGTTTTTAAAAACAGGATTAATAAAAACCATAGGATTGAATTCTGAAAGACGATATTCTTCAGTTCCATCTGCGTGAGTTACTTTTTCGCGATCAAACCAAATATCTAAAACAAACAAACGTATGCTCATGCCAACCTGAGGAGCAGCAAGGCCAATCCCTGGTGCATGGTACATCGTATAGAACATGTTTTTGATAAGCGTGTGGAGTTCATCATTGAATTCAGTAACAGGCTTTGCGATTTTCTTTAATATCGGTGCTGGATACGTGAAAATTTCAAGCTTCTCACCTTCCAATTTATAGTTTTCTAAAAAATTATTTTTCATAGAAAATTGATATCACAAATCAGCGCAATTTGCGATGGTAAATAAAGTAGCCAGCGAGGTACAGAGCGAAGATCCCCGGTACTCCAAATGTCGCAATGACAGCAGGAACTTTGCTGGTTTGCCCCAGAGTGAGGAAGTAAGAATAGATAAACCAATAGATAAACGTGAAACTCAAAACAAAAGCGACGTTGGCCCCGAAAGAACTGTTGCGTCGGTTGGGATTGAAGAGCGCAGCAGAAGCGAGAATTGAGAGAACTAAACAGGTAAAGCCCGAAGCAAATTTATCGAGAAACGTAACGTAATATTCACTGAAATTGATTCCGTTACTCTTTAAAACGCTGATGTAATCGTAAAGTTTCCAGATATTCAAGGTCGCAATGTCTGCGTTGATTTGTTGGAAGTCTGAAATTGTTTCTTTAATTGTCAGTGGATGGGTATCAAATGTTTCAACGTTTGGAAAAGTTTTATTTTCAAGGTTTGTATAGTGAAGGGCCTTGTGAAGTGTCCATTTGTTGTCGCTTATATAATCAGCGTAAGATCCACTGATTTGTTCAGTGAATTTAAAATCCTTGTCGTAGTAATAAAGGGTCAAGTTGTAGAGCGTGTTCGTCTGACGATCAAACGAGCTATAAGAAAAAAAGTAGTCCTGCCCTTTAAACCAGATTTTTCCCGAGTTTAGTGCGTTGATTGAAATCGCCGCTTTGTTGAGTTTTCCCGAGGAGCTTTGCACTGGATTTTTGATCAAGTCTTGTTTGTGTTTTGTGTAGGGAACGAGATAGGCATTGATAAAAAAAAGAGCGACGCCAATGACAGTTCCAATCGCACCGATATCACAAACAAATTTTAAACGCGAATAACCGCTGGCAAAAATCGCCGTGAGTTCGTTTCTGTTTTTTAGTTTGTTGATGGAAAATAAAGAAGCAATCAAACACGAGACTGGAAAAATTTTGATTGTGAAACTCGGTATCTCCAAATACAAACTTGTATAGATTGTTTTGAAATCAGCAGAGTCTTTTAAAAGTGCATTGAGAATATGCCCAAGCGAAAGCACCATCAAAAGTACTAGAGTAGAGCCGATGAAAAAACGTAGCCATTCTTTAAGAATGAGTTTTCTTATGTTGGACATATGGCCTGATTAAAAAAGTAAAAACATTGAGCGTCGGCTTGATCAATAAACCTTCCGCCATTTTTTTTATCACAAGATGTTTATTAAAAAACACAATTAGTTCTGGAGAAAATCGATAATAAAAATCGATGAAATCTCTTCCTCGTTCATAGGGCGCAATGGAAAGTTTGAAATGGCGAAGAGTTTCGGTGCGAGAATCATTTTCACCAAAACACGAAGTCGCGACGTAGCACTTCTTCGAACTGATTTGAATTTTATGATAAGCAGCTTCGAATGCTTTCGGGTTATGCGCTTGTTTCTTGTTGTTAAACTTGCGGATGATCTGAGCGTTGACGTGTTGATATTTAAACCCGATAGAGAATTTTATAAACTGTTCGAGACAGCGGAAACATTCGCGTTGCAAGTTAGGGCTTCGATCAAACGCTTTGGCCAGATCCCAATAAGCATGACTGATTAATAAAAGCTCAGTGACGTCTTTTTCAGCGTCAAACAATGTTGGAGTGAGGCGATCTTCAGTTGTATCAAAATAAAGAGCGAGAACACCAAGGTATTTTGTATAAGAGTCCACGGCTTGGGCCATGCGATCTTCTTTAACGAGTGCTTGTGCTCTTTTTAAGTGAGTGAGACGAGTGCGATAGAGCTCAACGATTTGTTCGCGCTTCTTTTCATCTTTTAAATCTTTTGTATCCGTTTTTTTCTTGGCCATTCTATGCCTCGTCACAAGGACAATTGTTAAAATCTAATAGATGCAGCAAAAGAAGTTTCTTTAAATTTAGCATCGTCCTGATTAAGAGTTAAACTTTTATCGCGAGTTGTGTTCTTGATTGCAAATTCAAAAGTCAGGCGAGGCTGAACCCATCCAAGTCCGAATCCGTTTCCTTTTTCGGCGCGAAGTTTGTCGTTAAAACCACCAAAGCGCAGATAGAAATCGTCGAGAACTTTAAATTGCATTGAGCCTTTGTAGATAAGTGTTTTAGAAATCGAATCAGCAGTGTAGTCGCCACCGAAATCAACAGCAGCAGTGATGTAATTCATCAACGTATACTGAAGTCCGACCAATGCCTTTGTTTCGTGTCCTTTCGACTTAAAAGGATCGTAGGCAACGATACCGATAGTGAATTTTTCATCAATCGCGTGGTTTACACCAAAAACCGTTTGATAATATTTTTTTACTTCTTGAGTAACAGTATTTTCATCTTTTGTAGAACGAACGCTCACACCGAATGAAGATTTACCGTCGCTCACTGGTGTTGAAAGTGAAAGACCCCAGCGTTTTCTGATAATGTCGTCTTCGTGTTGATCAACATAACTAAGCGAACCACTGAGAGATGGATTGCCATCAGCAAAAACAAACCCAAGTGATTTAGGTTTTGCTTGATCCACTCCGCCTTCAGTTAGTTTATCGCTATCTTTTTGAACATAAACAGTGGATGTGTTCGAAAAAGAAAGCGAAGCCGGGTTTAAAAAAGCAGACTCTTCAGCGAAGAGCGTACCAACGCCAGTTCCACCTGTAGATTTTAAATGCGTAGTTTCGAACTCATGTATTTTTGAGAATGCACTTGTAGAAAACAAGAAAACTGACAGAACTAAAGATTTTTTGATATGATTGCGAATGTTCTTAATTCCCTTTAAAATGTTGTGTATCTAAGAGGAAATTATAATGAAGATTCGTCGCGCCGTCATCCCTGTTGCAGGAAAAGGAACAAGATTTTTACCAGCAACCAAACAAGTACCAAAAGAAATGATCCCAATTATCAACTTGCCGATGATTCACTACGTGGTTGAAGAAGCAATTTTGTCAGGTATTGAGCAGGTTATTTTCATTACATCATCGGGAAAAAATGCAATTGAAGATTATTTTGATCGCAACTTCGATCTTGAAGATTTCCTTGTTAAAAGTGGAAAGATTAAAGAACTGGAAATGGTTCAAGAAATCGGAAAGATGGTTGAAGTCACATCAGTCCGTCAAAAAGAACAATTGGGATTGGGACACGCTGTTCTTTGTGCAAAAGATATTGTGGGTAACGAACCCTTCGCGGTTATTCTCGGTGATGAAATTGTTCGCGGACCAAATCCTGTCACAAAACAATTGATTGAAGTTTCTGAAAAGAACAACAGCGCCAATGTTATTGGCGTTATGGAAATCGATCCGAAAGAAACTTATAAATACGGTGTCGTGAAAGGTGATTACCTCACGGGTTCGAAAAGAACTATGCGCATGACAAGCATGGTAGAAAAACCAAAGCCGGAATTAGCACCATCAAATCTCGCAACACCTGGTCGCTATATTTTCCGTCCGGAAATTTTCGATGCACTTAAAGTTATTCCAAAAGGAGTTGGTGGCGAATATCAACTGACAGATGCAATTAATCTTCTCGCTCGTGAAAGCGAAGTGTATGCCCACATTTTCGAAGGACAAAGATTTGATACAGGTAATATCGAAGGTTATTTAAATGCGACGATTGAGTTTGCTTTAATGAATAAAGAGTCTGAAGAAATGATGAGAAGACTCATCAAAGAAAAGGCCCAAAAATATAATATCAAATAGGTGACATATGAAAATTTTGGCAGCGTTATTGTTCCTTTTTACGTTTGCAGCGATGGCCGCGGTTCCAACAGAAGAAGGATTGCTAAAAAATTTAAATAATGCCGGCATCCCGGGTAACTTAATTACTATCAAAGCGATGATTCAAGGATCAACGCTTGGAAATGTAACGGAAGGGGATGCAAACAAAGCGGATTTTTATAAATTCGTTCTCTCGTTAGAAAACCCGAATGCGATTTCGCTTCTTCAGGTGGATTATTCCAATAGTCAGATGCTTGGTTCACAAATTAAAGATGTAAAATACATCCCGGACTTATTAACAGCGATCAAGAGAGAAAAATCGATTGATCGTGGAATGTTTTATTCTGTGCTTATGATGCTCGCAACGAATCGCTCACAAGGCGTAGAAACATTTTTGGAAAAGAGCGGTATTCAGGTCGTAAAAAACAAAAACGTTTTAAACGAAGAAAAAATGAAACTTCTTCGTTCATACAGAACATATCTTGCTAACAACAAAGGTAAGGGTGAGGCAAACTCGCCGCTGAATCCTCCGGATCCCCAAAACAAAGCGAAAGTGATTGAGCTCTTCAGAGCAAATACTTTTGAGCGTTCAAAGAATATTGAACTTGTAAAACAAGACAATGAGTTTATGTGGAAAGTGGATTGGAAATCAGTTCAAGCTTATTTTACAAACGAAGAAAGACGTCTTCGAAAAATGGAATACGTGAATGGTGACCTTTCGACAAAACTAGAAGCGAATGATTACATTCTTTTTAACGGAACGAATGAACTTCCAAAATTTATTACTTTCAAAGACAGCAAGGGACAAATCTCTAAGCTGCAAATTCTCGGACTTGATACAAAAACAAACCGCGAGAAAAAACTAAGTGAACGTTACGAAGAAGCAAAAAAAGTGGCGCCAAGTGCTGCTGGCGAAAACTTCTCGTTCTTATTTTAATTCATGACTGAAAACTATTTTTTGGTAGCCGTTAATTCACCCTTTAACGGCTCCCTTCTTACTTATAAGTGCAATGATGAAGTCGCAGAAAAACTTCGTCGTGGTGTGCTTGTAAAAGTTCCGCTCGGCAAACGAGTGATCGATGGTTGCGTTTGGGAAAAAGTCGACGGACACAAACTCACTGACAAAGATAAAGAGAAATTAAAAGATATCGCAGAAGTTGAGGGGGAAATTTTTCTTTCAGAGATGGAATGCGACCTTTATCAATGGATGGCGAATTACTATCACTATCCCGTCGGCCAATTGGTTTATGATGTCCTTCCTCCTTTTCTTAAAAGGCCGCGCAAACTTAATTTCGATCAGGGGGAGGGAGTCCCTTCGCCTTTCGTTTTAAATGATGAACAAAAAGAAGTTGTAGAGACAATCACAAAACATGGCTTCAGTGCTTTTTCAAAATGGCTTGTTCACGGTGTAACTGGAGCAGGGAAAACATTAATTTATTTGGAGCTGATTAAAAAAATAATCGCCGAAAAAAAATCAGTCCTTTTTTTGCTTCCCGAAATCAATCTCACGCCACAGTTTTTAAAAACATTTCAAACGTATTTAGATATACCGATCTATTCTTATAACAGTGCGATCAGTAACTCAGATAAATTTGGATTATGGAAACTCTTGCAGGAAGATGATTCACCGAAAATGATTTTAGGAGTAAGAAGTAGTATTTTTCTTCCGATAAAAAATTTAGGTCTTGTGATTGTCGATGAAGAACATGATCAATCTTTTAAACAAGATGATCGCTGTACGTACAATGCCCGCGATATCGCAATTAAAAGAGCTTCGCTGGAAAAAATTCCAGTTATTCTCGGGTCTGCGACACCGATGGTGGAAACATATAATTCTTTCATTGAAGGCAATCACTACTTTGCCCTTCGCAATCGCGCTCAAAATGCAAAACTCCCTGATGTCGAATTGATCGATATGCGTGGGCGACAAAAAATCGAAAGCGAGAGAATGCTCTGGCCATATACGAGTGAAAGCATTTTTAAAGTAAAAAAAGCTCTCGAGAAAGATGAGCAGGTTTTAGTTTTTATCAATAGGCTTGGTTACGCCAATTATCTGCAATGTAATTCATGCGGACATCAATTCGCCTGCCCTAATTGCAGTACGAATTTAAAATATTTTAAAAAACGCAATGAACTTTCATGTCAGACGTGTGAATACAAAGAGCCGGCACCGGAAATGTGTCCTGAGTGCATGAACATGAATCTCACGCCCAAAGGTTTTGGGACAGAGAAGGCGTATGAAATTTTAAAAGAACTTTTGCCTGAGAAAAAAGTCGAAAGATTTGATCGCGATGAAATTAAAACGTTCACGCAGCTAGAGGCAGTCCTCGATAGATTTCATAAAAAAGAAATCGATATCCTCGTTGGAACGCAAATGCTTTCGAAAGGTCACAACTTCGAAAACGTAAACCTCGTTCTTATTTTAGGCATTGATTCGCAATTAAATTTTCCAGACTTCAGATCAAATGAACGCGTTTATCAAACGCTCACGCAGGTTAGCGGACGAGCGGGCCGTTTTGGAAAAAATGCAGAAGTTCTCGTGCATACACTCGCACCTGAAAATAAAATTTTCTCTTATTTAAAGAATCATACTTTCGATGAATTTTATCACGACGAAATTCCGATGAGAAAACTCTGCTCATCACCACCATTAAAAAAACTTGTGTTGATTTATTTTAATTCGAAGTCGCAAGAGACAGCGATCCTCGAAAGTTCTCGTGAAGCCAATTCACTTCGCGCTCTTTGTTTAAAACATTTTCCTCAAGTAGAAATCCTCGGGCCGAAGCCTTCAATGATTGAAAAAAAGATCAACAAGTTCACATGGTCTTTAATGATAAGAAGCTCGGATGTGAACCAACTCCATAATCTCATTAGAACTTTCAGCAAAAACTACCATCCACCTCATACTATCTCGTTGAAAATAGATGTAGATCCTTATTATTTTGATTAAGTATTAAAGTAACCTTGTCAAAATTCCGTAAAGACGTTGAGAACTATATAAGACTCTAGGTTCAAGAGGAAAAGTCGTATGAAGAAAAAGACGTTAAAACCAGCCAACTTTCTTACTGCAACTCTCGCATGTGGATTGCTTCTATCGCAAGCAAGCTTCGCGGGAATTTCTGGTGTAAGTGTTTCAAACTCAGCGCCGAGTTCTGGTTCTAGTGGAACTTCTGGCGGCGTAACCGTAAAAGATGGTAAGAAAAATAACGATGATACAAAAGTTGTTCTAACAGAAGCACAAAAAGGCATCTCGTGTGGTCAGGATCCAAACGCTTCAAAATATTTTCCACAAAACTTCTTTCAACAAATCAGTCGCGATGGATCTCCAATCTCTTTTGAACAAAGACCAGATAATAAAATTCTTGTGAAGTTTCCACCAGTGATTGATGGATGTGGAAAATTTAAACCGCAACTTTATCAAGATCCAAAAACGAAAAACGTAACAATCATGATGGTTCATGAAGATGGAAAGACTTATGGTGAATATATCAGCTGTCTTCGTGGTCTGGATAAAGATGGAAAACCAATACCGAATGCGCCTGTTTATTTAAAGACAGATGAGCAAACAAAAGAAGAGAAAATTTTCCACGACACTCTCGCAGGGAAAGACTATTCATCGTATTCATACACAATGGATTACGACTTTGATAAAAAAGCAGACGTAACGAAAAGTATGAAATTATCTTTTGGTTATCCTGTTTCATATGCAAATAGAGACGGATACCCGACATCGTTTGGTGAAGATAAAGATGTAGCGCTGCCGCCAACTCTTTGTATGAATGCTGAAAAAGTTCAGCCGGAAATCACATACCTGAATGAAGGCCGTGATGTTCTAATTCAAAAACTAGTTGAGGCCTGTAAGTCAGCTGACTCGCAAAAAATTGCAGACGCAAGAAAATCTATCGGAAACGCTGATGCACTTAAAGACATCGCTGATAAATTAAAATCGCAATTGGATGCTGGTTATTTAGTTGCCGCTGGAAAAGAAATGGAACCAGTGTTCAAAAGAATGACTGAAATTGAAGACAAGCTTGGTAAAGGCCGTGATTCAATGAGTGAAACAGACGCGAAAAAATTAGTAAGAGAATATGCTGATCTAACAAAAGAATTAGATACAAAATTAATTTCACCATCAATTTACCGTGTTGATTCTCTGATGAAACAACTTGCTGACATGAAGGATGAAGATCCTCGTCGTAAAGCAATCACAGAAGAAATCAAAAAACTAAATGAAGACATTGGTAAATTTGCGAAGAAAGATTACACGTCATTCTCTAGCGTTTATTCAATGATGGAGAAATATGCAATCAACGATTCAGCAAAAACAATTGAAGATATTCGTTTGAAATCTTTCTACTACGCTAGAGTAAGCCCTGTTGATGGAGATAACGGTATTAAAGCAATGACATTCGAGCAAGCGAACCAAAAGCAAATTGCGGGAATGCAGAAGTTTGACAAGACTCTTGTTGACTGGTCAGATGCTTACCAGGTTAGCAAAGGTAATACTTACCCACTTCAAAAAACAGAAAGAGAGCGTTCAACAGCTATCGATACAATGAACAAGCGTTGGTATACATATCAACAAAACGAGCAAAAAAATTATCAGAAATATTGTTCTATTGGTATGACTGGAGCAGTAACAAACCCAGTTCAGTGTCAGCAGTTCTTAAGCGGTGTTGATTCGAGAAGAAATGCAGAACTTAAGAAGCGTGAAAAAGATCTTACTTATATCAAAGGTCGTCAGGACAAATTTGATAAAATGAATAAGAGTTATACTGCTTACCAAAAGACACAAGTAGACAAAGAAATGCGTGATCAAGATAGCGAACCATATGCTTCATCTTACTCAAGCTTTGAAGATAATTTCTCTGATCGTTTCCCTGGATATTATGGGACTCAACAATCGACTGCTTATAACCCAAGCATGTACGACATGGGTGGAATGTCTGGTTCAATGAATATGGGGAATGCAGGAATGTATAATCCACAAATGGTAAATCCACAGGCACAAGTACAGCAAGGTCAGTACATGATGCAAGGAAATCAGAGTTGGCCGAGAATCTAAAAAAAATTTTGAAGATAGAAAATAAAAAAGGGAGCTCGAAGCTCCCTTTTTTTATTAGAAAGTAACAGCTGTATTAATTTGAAGTAGCAAAGAGTTGCTTACTGTGTTTGGAGTCGCTGTGTTTGTGTATCCAAAATAGTCGCCAGTGAATAAGTAACCAACGCCCATACCGATCGAGATTTCTTTATTCCAGTGATATTTTGCATTGATATCAAGTTCAGTTCCAAGTTTGTTTGATTGGTCTGCAATCGCATTAAACATTCTATCTGTTGCGTGGTTGTAAGCTTTCGAGCCAGCGCTTGCTGTTTTATCTGCCCATGCCATGATGAGTGAAGTATCGAATACCCACTTCTCAGTGCTGTAGATAGATTTCAATTTTAAGTAACGTGCGTTTGTGATGTATGAATCATACACGCTCGTTCCGTGAGTTTTATCTCCAATTGCAGCGACATTATATCTGAAAAGAAGATTTGCAACTTGGTAGTTTGGATTCAAGTAAAGCGCGCTGTACTTCGATGTACTTCCATCGTGTCCACTTACTTTTCCGGCATCAACACCAACAGTCCAAGCGTCAGTCCACTTGAAGTTTGTTTGAAGCAAGAAAGCTTTTGCTGAGTAGCTTGTTACATTGCTAGTTGCATCTGTTTTTCCAAGGTCACCAGAAAGAAGTGGAACTTCGGCAGCAACGTCAATGCGACCGAATGTTTTTTTGAAGTACAAATCAGTTACAGTAATGCTGTTTTCTCCAAGAGAAACAGCTGAACCATTCATTGATGTGTTGTATGCAGTGCTAGCTCCGCTGCTGTTTCTCTTGTTGTAGAGAATACCAAAAGCGATATCGCGTTCCGGGTTATCGTAAAGAACGCTCGCACCAAATTCTTTTGTGTTTGTTGCGTCTGTGTATCCAGGGTTTGCAACTTTCGACCAGAATGGACTAACGTGGAAATTTCCGATTTTTAATTTCATCGTAATTCCGTCGCGTGTACTTGCGTGGCGATCCCATGTATCGCTTCCATCGTTATAGATTGCGCCAAGGGCCCACTCTGTTGAGTGACGACCGATTTGGTAAGTTGCTGTGTCAGAATAAAGTTCGATGTAAGCTTTCTTAACGTTTACACCCGAACCGCGGCTTTGTTGGTAGTAAGCAAGTGGCCCACCAAAAGTTCCAGCAGAAGCACCATTTGTTCCAGAGTCAACAGCAGGACTGTCGCCTAGAAATCCACCATTAGCGTATCCTGTTGTCAGCTCTCCGAAAAAAGTAGCTGCATCGTTAATCACCATTGTTGGGCTAAGTCTGAAAACATAACTTTGCCATGAAGCACTTGATTTATTTCCAGTGTCGAGACCAGTTTCTTGTGAACCAGTATCGATTGTTGGAGTCACGTCTTTACTTTTTAGACGACGGTAATCACTGATTAATGTTGAATCCACACCAAAAGTTCCATGCCAGTCGATCGGAAGAGCGTAAGAAGAAGCAATAGGTAAAAGCGCAAGAACGGCCGATGCTAAAATTTTTGGCATTTGCTTGGACATAAAAATACTCCACAAAATAAACGAATAAATATTGGAAAAGTTTCCTAAAATACTATATGAAATGAAGGTAGTTAAGTCAAAAACAAGAAACTAAAAGAAGATGTCGAGACAATCGCATGAAGCAATGGGCAATTCGTATATTAAAATTCTCCCTCGTGGGCTTTGTTATCCTCGTAGCTTCTGGCTTTGGGTTTGTGAAATGGACAATCGCTGAGACGTCGCTCTCAGTGCTCGAAGAAAAAACGCAAAAAGAAAACGATTATTACACGACAATTAATCCGCCCATTGTTCTTGATGAAGGCTCAGTTGTAAAACGTGAGGAACTTCAAGCCTTTTATCTTTTTTCTGCAGAAAAAGGTCCTGTTGATGATTTCTTCAATCAGAAAAAACAAAGTAACACTTTGGTTGAGTTGAAAGAAGTTCCAGGCTTGTTGCAAGTAAATCAGAATGTTGAAATCAAAAACTTACTCGCAAACGATTGCGTGGAAATTTATTGTTATCAGCATTACATTTCTTTCGATTATATTCCGTCTATTTTCTGGAAAGGTTTAATTGGTGTTGAAGATCAACGTTATCTCGAGCATTTTGGCGTCGACGTTAAATCAATTTTTCGCGCGTTCGTGACGAACATCCGTCACATGAGATTTGAGCAAGGGGGATCGACGATTTCTCAACAGCTCGTAAAAAACCTTTTTTATACCAATGAAAAAACTTTCTCGCGAAAGTTTAAAGAAATGGTGATGTCGGTTTATATTGAAACAAAATTTCCCAAAGAAAAAATTCTTGAAGCTTATTTGAATGAAGTTTACTGGGGAGCGCTTCAAGGAATAAAAATCAAAGGCGTTTTATCGGCTTCGCTCTTTTATTTTGGAAAAAAACCAGCAGACATTACACCGTATGAAGGCGCGATTCTGATCTCGCTTTTAAAAGGGCCGAGTTATTTTTCTCCACTCAAAAAAATTGAACGCCTGAAAGACCGCGCGCAAGTCGTTTACAATAAACTTGTTCAAGAAAATTTAATTCCCGATGATAAAACACAAATCTGGTCGCAAAAAGATTGGGATAAGTGGCTTGTTCGTTTGAAAACGATGGAGAAGCAGCAATACTATCAATCGATCTGGAGAACTCTGCACGACAGCGATCCAACACTTCCAGCGTTTGAAAAATTTGTTCTTATTCAAAAAGTAGCGGACGTTAGGTCAAAAATTTACGACAAGTTTGAAACTGTTGTGACAAAAAATCCTGAAGCGAAAAATATCGTGAACGATATTTCGGTAAAAGTAATGATCGGCCCGGTTGATGGCGGACCTTCATACAGTTATTACTCGCGAGTTGAGCGCAACAAAGAAAAAGCTCTTTATTCTGAACGCCACCAGGTCGGAAGTACGATAAAGCCAATTATCTACAGCGCGTTTGAAGAGTTCGGAAAAAAATTAACAGATCTCGTTTCGACAAAAGAAGTGAAACTACAACTTCTCTCTGGCCCGTGGTCTCCAAAAGAAGCACACGCAATTAAAGAACCAGAGATCACGCTCACAGAAGCTCTGCTTAAATCTTATAATCGTCCCGTGATTCGCATCGCGGATGAAATTGGTTTTGATAAGATTGAAGAAAAAGTGAAGCCGTATTTTAAAGATCTCAAAACGCCGCTCAAAGAATATCCATCACAGCTTCTGGGTAGTATGGAGCTAAGTGTAAGTGAACTTCGCGATGTTTATAGCCAATTCTTGAAAACAGAGTGTGGCAAAATTAAAGCGGGCGAGCGTCAGCAAGACGACAGTGTTCTCTATGCGCTATCAGATCCCAATTTCACAACGGTTGAGCACGCAGTAGATGCAGTTATGCAGAAATTGCGCTTTTTCGGAAAAACCGGAACGACGAATAACGGTTACGATAACTGGTATGTGGCCTTCGATGGAAAAAACCTTTCGATTATTTGGGTGGGTTACGAAGGTGAACGCAAAACAAAATCACTTGGATTATACGGTGCAACCACAGCGTTCAATGTCTTCCAAAATTATTATCGCGATCGCGGAAAACGTTTTCAACAATTCGGGTGCAATCTCTAAGAACTTCACTTGCAAAAAAGTGTCGTATTGTTTATATTGTTCTCACGCAATTAAGACATATTGGGGTGTCGACAAGTGGTAAGTCTGCAGATTTTGATTCTGCCATGCCAAGGTTCGAATCCTTGCACCCCAACCATTTTTTCGCACAGGAGGATCTTTTGAAACGAATCGTCCTTGTATCTGGTTCTTCAAACCAATCGCTTTCAAATCAGATCTCCGAGTATCTTGACGTCCCTTTAGTAAATCCTCAATTAGTTCGCTTCGCCAACGGTGAAATTTTTTGTGAAATCGAAAAGCACGTTCGCGGTGCTGATGTCTTCGTTGTTCAATCAACGTGTGCACCAGTAAACGATAATGTGATGGAACTTCTCATCATGATCGATGCACTCAAAAGAGCATCGGCTTCATCTATCACGGCCGTTATTCCATCATACGGATACGCAAGACAAGATAGAAAGGCGAGTCCCCGAACTCCAATTTCGGCAAAACTTGTCGCTGATATTTTAACTGTCGCTGGTGCTACTCGTGTCATCACAATGGATCTTCACGCAGGACAGATTCAAGGTTTCTTCAATATTCCATTTGATAATATTTACGCTTCACCGGTTATTCTTAACTACATCAGAAAAGAAATTTTCAATGAGAATACAATCTTCGTTTCTCCTGATGCTGGTGGTGTTGAGCGCGTTCGCTTTTATGCTAAGAAGTTAGATGCTGAAATTGCGATGATCGATAAACGTCGTACTGGAAAGAATATTGCTGAAGCAATGAACGTTATCGGTAACGTTCAAGGCAAAGAATGTATCATCATCGACGATATGATCGACACTGCTGGAACTCTCGTTCAAGCGTGTAAAGCTCTTCGTAAAAATGGTGCGACTAAAATTTATGCTTGTGCAACTCACCCGGTATTTTCTGATCCAGCGATCAAGAGAATTTCAGAATGTGCGGAACTCGATCGCGTGATTGTTACAGACACAATTCCGCTTACAGAAGCTGCAAAAAACTGCGGGAAAATTAAACTGCTTTCAACTGCAGAACTTTTAGCGAAAGCTATTCACAGAACATTCAATAACGACTCAGTCAGCTCGTTGTTTATTTAAGATCGGGCACTATGGATCGTTTAATAGTTGGCCTGGGAAATTACGGCAGACAATATGAATACACTCGTCACAACATCGGTTGGGACTCTTTTGAAGAACTCTCTTTTGCAAACGAACTTAGATGGACAGAGAAATTCAAAGGTCATTACGCCGTTTATAATTTTAATGGCGATAAAATTTATTTTTTAAAACCTCAGACGTACATGAACCTCTCTGGCGAGAGCGTTCAGCCGCTCATGAACTTTTTTAAAATCACTGTCGACAATATTCTAGTCGTTCACGACGAACTCGATTTACCTTTCGGAACGATCGCTTTCAAAAAAGGCGGAGGTCTCGCAGGCCACAATGGATTGAAATCTATTACCGCATGCCTTGGAACACAGGAATTTAAGCGTGTTCGCGTAGGAATCGGCCGCCCTCAGCACGGCGATGTTTCCAATTGGGTTCTCTCAGGGTATACCGGGGAAGATAAAGATTTTTTTAGACCGTTTCTCAAGGGAACGGCAGCTGCTTTGGAAGATTATATTAAATTAGGTTTTGATAAAGCAGCGACAACATATTCGAAAAAGAAAATAGTATAAGGGAAATTTTATGGCATTAAATTGTGGTATCGTTGGTCTTCCAAACGTTGGTAAATCGACAATCTTTTCAGCAATCACTTCAGCTCCAGCGGAAGCAGCGAACTATCCATTTTGTACAATTGAACCAAACGTGGGAATCGTAGCTGTTCACGATCCGCGCATGAAAAAAATCGGCGATATTATCGGGCCGGAAAAAATGATTTATACAACAGTTGAGTTTGTAGACATCGCAGGTCTTGTTAAGGGAGCTTCAAAAGGTGAAGGTCTAGGAAATCAATTTTTAGGTCACATCCGCGCAGTAAACGGAATCATTCACGTTGTTCGTTGTTTCGAAGACGGAGACATTATTCACGTTCACGGAAAAGTTAATCCAAAAGACGATATTGAAACAATTAACCTGGAACTTGCCTTTGCAGACCTGGAAGTTGTTGAGAAAAAACTTCAAAA
The DNA here is from genome assembly GCA_966211875.1 of uncultured Bacteriovoracaceae bacterium. Lineage (GTDB taxonomy): Bacteria > Bdellovibrionota > Bacteriovoracia > Bacteriovoracales > Bacteriovoracaceae > Bacteriovorax. The sequence continues at coordinate 71,495 of CBIHNP010000006.1, read as the reverse complement.
CATTCCAAAACTTTTGAAGTCACAAAATAAAGACGTTTTAACAGCAGCAAAAATTCAACTTCCACTTTTAGAAAAACTAAAAACAGAATTAGAAGCAGGTATTGCAGCAAGAAATTCATCTCTATCTGACGAAGATAAAGAAGCTGTTGCTGATCTTAACTTGATCACAATGAAAAAAGTTATCTACCTTTGTAACGTTGATGAAGCAGGTCTTTCAGAAGACAACGAACACGTTAAAGCTGTTAAAGCATACGCTCAAGCTGAAGGCTCAGAAGTGATGAAGATTTGCGGAAAGCTTGAATCTGAAATTGCTTCGCTTGAAACTCTCGAAGAGAAAAAAGAGTTTTTAGAAGCAGCAGGAATTGAAGAGTCTGGTTTAGATAAACTTACTCGCGCAGCTTACAATATGCTTGGCCTTAAAACTTATTTCACAGCTGGTGTTAAAGAAGTTCGTGCGTGGACTTTCCATGATGGTTTCAAAGCTCCTCAATGTGCAGGAATCATTCACACGGATTTCGAACGTGGATTTATTAAAGCTGAAGTTTTTAGCTTTGATGACTTAATGACTTACGGATCAGAAGCGAAAGTTAAAGAAGCTGGGAAGTTCAGAGTTGAAGGGAAAGAATACGTTGTGAAAGATGGAGACATCATGCACTTCAGATTCAACGTTTAATTAAAATTAAAAGTTCAAAATAAGAAGGGCCTTAACGGGCCCTTTTTTATTTGTGCTTAAAAGTTTTTTCCATTCAAACTCACTTTAAATGTCTCTTCGAGCGGAACCATCAACACCGGACGATTCTGAATAAGCGAGTAGAAAAAATTATTGCGATAGATGAGCTTCACATAATTGCGAGTCTCTTCAAACGGAATCGATTCAATTGTAGACAATGGATCATCGTTTCTAAAAACTTCTTTTCTCCAGCGATCAATACGATTTTCACCGGCATTATAAGAAGCGAGAGCAAAAATAAGATTGCCATCAAAACGGCTGATAAGCTGACGAAGATATTTTGTTCCAATCGCCACGTTGATTTCAGGATTCCCAAGATGATTCACGCGCACACGGCGATTAAAGCGTTTTGCTGTTGCAGGCATTAGTTGCATTAACCCTTTTGCTCCAACGCCTGATTTCGCCTCAGGGTTGAACGCAGACTCTTGCCTGATGAGCGAGATAACAATCAATGGATCCAGGTTTTCAGCATTCTTCTTGATGATGTCGATATAGTTCAACGGAAAAATAAATTTAATTAATTTGTAATTTAAGCTGAGTGAATTTTGATCAAGTGAATCCTGAAAAACTTTAAACGAAGTGACGTATCTCTTTTGCGAATTCAAAAGACGAATTAAATTGATGATCAAAAATTCTTTGTGAGCTTGCGCGCTTACTGTTTTTGCAAAATTGACATCTTTAAATGTGCTTTCTTTGGGAAGAGATTGAATATAACGAAGCTCAAGGGTCGCAAAACGTTCGTTTCCAATTTTATTCCAAACAGCGAGACGCTTTAGAGAATCTTTGAGGTCATTGCTTGTTTTATCGAGAGAAAATTCTGCGGGCTCGGCTTTAGAAACAAGCTTCGCTAAAATATCAGCTTCTGAAATTGTTCCCTTGTTAATAACAGCGAGTTCTTTTAATGAAATGATAGAGTAAAAAGAATAGGGAGATGTATCGATGATTTTATTAAAAAGTGCGGCACCTCTTTTTGCATCACCGGTTTTTACAATCGAATAAGCAATCCAGTACTGCAACTTTGAATCATATTTATCAAAGTTTTTTTCCATGTTGTTTTTTTCAACAACAGCTTTCATCGCTTTATAGTCTTTCGTAATCAAATGTGGCCAGAGAAGATAGAAATACGTTTCAGATGTATCTTCTTTGGCCGCGATATTTTTTGCCATATTAAAAACATCAATAGCATCGTTGTCACGGCCTTTATAAAATAGAGCTTTTCCCGTGAGGATAACTCCCGTCCATGCTTTTTTCGTATTGATAAAATTTTTATTTTTATTATAAAAATTCACAGCGCTGGTGATGAGAAGTTTTGCCTGAACAGTATCGCCTTTATCGGCAGCATCTTGAGCATCTCGAGAAAGGCGTTGAAACTCTTCCTGGAAATAAGAATTCGAACTGTCGTCGAGATTTAAATTGTTTTGAAGAAATTTATTGAATTGAGGGTTCACTTTTAAATTCGTCATGATGTTTGTTGCCGGACGAATTTTGTATTCAATATATTTTTCAATCAGAATGTTTGAAACTTTTTCATGTTCGATCGCATTCGTTTTGAAGTGTCTTAAAAAAGAAACGAGATCGGGATGATTTTCACCTGTCGCGAAGAAAGGGGCTGCATCTTTAAAATAAGCCAGGTCGCGGGAAGAGAAATTAATGTTCGAAGAAAGCTCTGTGAGTCGTTTTAAAAAGAGATAGCGACAATATTTATCGACGGAAATATTCATGCGATCAGCGATGCTGTCAGTGTAAGTATTTACGTTTTTAGAAATAATTATACAGTGCTTGTAAAAGGAATCCTGATCAGTGATGAGCATAATTCCTTTCAAACGATCGTAAGTAGAATTAAGAATAGAAAACGAATGAGACTTTTGTTGATAGCGAGCGAGACTATCAACGGTTTTTTTCTTTAGTTGATTTTTTCCAAGCTCACTAAAAAGTAAGTCGATATCTTTTCCGTAATCATAATCAACAGGACTATAATTTACGCGAAAAGGAACATCCTCGGCGGCGAGCGCCGTCGAAGCAAAATTTAAATTGGGATTCGCGAGTGCAGCCGAAAAATAAATACTGAGAATGGCCGTCGCAATGAGCCTCAACAAATTAACCTCCAGACGAGAGCGAAAGCTTCGTCCTAATTTTTGGTAAATCTCTCTTGCATAAGAGAGAGGCGAGACGAAATTTCATTTAAAACCACTCGCTTGTCATCGGGGACTACTAAGCTGAGGTTGTTAATATAAGACGTGACTTCGCTGATATAAACTAAATCGTTTTTATAACTATCTTCCACGTGTTCAAAAGTTTCGTTGATGTCATCAGCGAGTTCTTGGAAATAATCACCTTTTCTAAAAAAGAGTTTTCCAGGATTAGCGCCATCACGAACCAATTTTAAATGCTTCTGAACTTTATAGAGCGGACCTGCAATTTTGTGAGAGAAGAAAACGCATATGAAAAAAGTTAAGCAGGTAAAACCAAGATGCAACAAAGTGAGAAAGAGAATAAGTGCGTCGCGCTTTTCGCTGTAGTGAACAGCAATTTCCGGATTTTTTAAAGAAAAATGCGTGATGATCGTGTTCATCAATTCGTAAATTGAGAATGGATAAATGATGCTTGTAAGGAACACCAATATACAAACGTACAGACTGAAACGAATCTGAAATTTTGGATTGATGAGATAAATTTTTCGACTGTAAGACACTCAAATCCCCTTAACAAATAAAGCGTCATTTTATTTTAAATTAAATCCCTTCTTCATTCTATAAAATTGTGAAAGAAGGCGAGATTTGTTATAACAGGACAGTATTTTAGTCAGAAATAATTGGAGTCTTTTATGAACGAAAAGAATATCGAAACCATCACAAAACTTTTGGGCGTTATCATCAATCCCAACAATGGAAAAACATTGAAGGAAGAAGGCCGCATCGTTGAAATAAAAGCCGACCAAAATGAGTTGTTATTCAAATACAAGCGCGATGGAATTACTCCTGAACAAAAAAGAACAATCGAAACAAACATTGCAAATGCCGTTTCGGAATTTTATTCACCAGAAAAAATTACTGTCTTAACAATTTCAGAAAACTCTTCGGATGTTTTTGCCGGGAAAACGTTTACTCCTGCTGAAGAAAAAAAAGCAGCTCCAGCGGCACAAGGGTCACAGGCTCAAATTAAAACAGGACACGGTCCAGTTGGTGCGAATAAAAAACGCGTTGCTGGCGCAAAGAAAGTCATCGCTGTTTCTTCAAACAAAGGTGGTGTTGGTAAATCTACTGTTGCAGTTAACCTGGCATTCGCTCTTAAAAATCTTGGAAAGAAAGTTGGAATTCTCGACGCCGATATTTACGGACCTTCAGTTCCAATGCTTTTAAACAAGCGTGATGCAAAACCAGGAGCGACTCCTGAGAAAAAAATTCTTCCTATCGACGCTTACGGAATTCCATTCATCAGCTTCGGTCTTTTTATCAATGAAAAAGATCCAGTGATCTGGAGAGGGCCGATGCTCGGTGGAGTATTGAACCAATTCCTATTCGACGTTGCCTGGAGCGATCTCGATTATTTAATTCTCGATCTTCCTCCGGGAACAGGTGATATGCAATTGTCGATGATTCAAGCGACAGATGTTGATGGCGTTGTTGTTGTTTCAACTCCACAAGACGTTGCGATTCTCGACTCGAGAAAAGGTCTCAACATGTTCAATCAGGTAAAAGTTCCGGTTCTTGGTATGGTTGAAAATATGAGTTACTTCTCACCAGATGATATGCCAGGAAAAAAATATTATATCTTCGGTGAAGGCGGAGTGAAGAAAGCAGCAGCTGAACTCAACGTGAATCTTCTCGCAGAAATTCCTCTCGAACTTGCTCTTCGCGAAGGTTCTGATAAAGGCCAGCCTTACATGAATGAAAAAAAATATGAAGGACGTCCTGTTTGGAATGCCTATATGACTCTGGCGAAAAACATTGATCAGATTATCAATGGCGGAGATAATTCAGGAGAACAAAAAGGTTTTTTTAAGAGACTTTTTTCTTAAATAGGTTTTAAGTATTCTTATGACAAGTTTATTAGAGGTGCTAAAAGAGCAGGCTTCGTTTGGATTTACCGGAAAAGTAAATCTTCTGCTCGAAACGAATGGACAATTCCAAGGCGTGATTTATCTTCACGAAGGTTTCATCGTTGGTGCTAGTCATGGACAACTCCTCGGAAAAAAGGCCCTCTTCAAAATGATTTTTGAAGATGTCGAAACGAAAGAGCACTTCAAATTTATTGTTGAACCAGAACTTGTGGCCGCAACTCACTTCTTGATGAAACTTACTTACGAAGAAGTAAAAGGTGAGGCCCAAAAAATTTATCAGCAATACGTTCAGGCCAAAAAACTCAAACCTTCACCGAATTTACGATTAGTCGTAGATCCGGAAATTATCGTGAATCCTGAAGAAATAACACCCGACGAATTCGATATATTATCGGTTCTAGCAGAGTGGTGTACGGTTGCAGATATCTATAAACACAGCAAGTTAATGGAATTTGAGATCACTAACGCCCTGGTCAGCCTACGCAAAAAAAGAGCAATAAAGGTGTTCCAAAACTAAGAATAACTTAATAAAATCTCAAAACTATTATCTCATAAGTAGATTTACGGAGAAATTATGAAAACTCAGGTGCACAACCAAGGTGAATTAAAAGAACTAAAAGTGAACATTGAAAAAGATGTTGTTGAATCTTTTGAAAGAATGTCTGCAAAAACAGGGATGCCAGTCGCTGATTTAGTAGTTATTGCCATGAAGAGATACTGTTCATCTCACACAGACTGGGATGTTAAGCCTGTGAAAAAAGGTTAATTTTCTGCCCTTATTCCTGTCTATAATCTTGTTAAGGTTATAGACAGGCCGACTAAAATTTAAGCACCCCCTTTCTTTTTTACTTACCCTCTTTCAAGTTCGATCTATTAATTACTGATACTTACTCTAGAAGACTGTCTATTTTTTGGATGTTGCCATGTGGCATGACACTTGCTCTTTAAAGCTCAAGTAACTTTAAATGGGGAACGGGTATGAAAGCATTAACTTCTAAAAAGGCCATCATCGGAATTTTGAGTTTAAGCTCAATTGTCCTAGCTGGAACGATTAAAGATTACCGCTCACATTCCGTAGCGTCTTATGAAAATGCAACAGCTACTGAAGAAATCATTCCAGTAGAAAGAAGTGTAGCTTCTGAAGAAGTTTCAAAAGTAGCTCAAATGTATCTTCCGATGAATGCAGAAAACAATGCAAAGATTAATGGGGTTTGGGAGATTACAAGAATCGTAGGTAGCGATGAAAAAGTGGCCTTCGATAAAGCAGCTCACCCAGAAGATGCAAAAAAATCGATTAAAGTAGAATTTAAATTAGTAGGAACAAGTCTTGTTCAGGTGGGTAAAAAAGGCGAAGGACTTGTTTATAATGTTTCTCTTCTTTCAGATTTCGGAACAATCGCTCTATTTAAAAAAATGGGTAACGGTTACGAAATTCTTGAAGCAAAGAAGGTTGTTGTTGCAGGTGAAAGCCTGGTTGTAGCTGACGAAGTAGAACTTATTCTTGAAAGAGCTTTAAACCAAGCTAAATCAAATAAAGTTCTTGTTGGTAACGATGTTTCAGGACAAGTTTCATTGAGTGCAAAATCAATCGATGGACTTGAAGTTGAGCTAAGAAACTCAAACGGTGAAACACAAAACGTACAAATCGATCACGCAGATCTTCTTGATGGCGGAGCTTTTAAAGCAGACGTTGATGGTGAAGAAGTTTCAGGTGTAGTACTTAACAACGGTAAAGATGGTTATAGAATTTCATTCGTAACTGGTCCAATCGCAGGTGCAATGCTTAACTTCGTCACTAAAGAGCAACTTGAAAAAGTTCAAGAAGCTGAAGCTGATCAACAAGTTGATAACCAACAACAAGACATGGTTCAAGAAGAGCAACCAGCGAAAGAAGAAGTACAAGCAGCAGCTGAAAAAGTAATGGAAGAAAGAAAAGAAGTTGCAGAGAACATTGAAAACCAAGAGCCTGTGCAAGTTCTAAGCGCAGACGAAATTAAAGCAACAGCAGAACAAAATGGATTTGCTTTCTAATCACAAAACAAAAAATAAACTATACGAAAACCTCGCTCTTGCGAGGTTTTTGCGTTATGAATTCTCCACAAGGAGAAAGTCATGAACACTCATAACTTTAAAGTAAATTCTAAACTTATTCCTATAGGGTTTCCTCGTGAGTTCGATGCTCACATTTATTTTGAAGCAAATGAACTCGAGAAGGCGACACAGTTGCGCGACAAAATGAAAGAGCACTTTCGTGATGAAACGTTTTTTGTGGGCGATGTGATCCCTGTGCCAATTGGGCCACATCCAATGCCGATGTTTGAAGCAAATTTTCCACAGGATATTTTTACTGAAGTTGTTTTGTGGCTGATGAAAGAGCGAGGCGATTTAAATGTTCTTGTTCATCCGCTTTCTGGTGATGATTATTATGATCACACTCAAGGGGCGATGTGGTTAGGACATGCAGTGAAATTGGATTATTCAAAATTTTAAGCAAAAAAAAGGCTCCTTACGGAGCCTTTTTTATTAAGAACTATTTTCCTAATAGATTTTTAAATTCCTGAGTCATTAACGGAACGATAGTGAATAGATCACCAACGATTCCGTAATCAGCTTTAGTGAAGATCGGAGCATCTGGATCTGTGTTGATCGCAACAATAACTTTCGAAGTTCTCATACCAGCTAAGTGTTGAATCGCTCCTGAAATACCACAAGCGATATAAAGTGAAGGAGCAACTGTTTTACCAGTTTGTCCAACTTGCATTGCGTGTGGAGCATATCCAGAGTCAACAGCAGCACGTGAAGCACCAACAGTTGCACCGATAACGTTTGCCATTTCTTCAAGAACTTTGAAGTTGGCAGCGTCTTTCATTGCACGCCCACCAGACACGATGATGTTTGCTTCTGTTAAATCTAGTTTTTCAGAAGTTCCTTTTACGATTTCTTTAATCATTGCTCTGATTGCTCCAGCATCAACTGCATCTTCAGAAGTTGCAGCAGCACCAGCAGTTGGATTTGCATTCATACCAAGAGCGTTTGGTCTAACTGTTACAAAGTGAGGCTTTGGCCCTGTCAGTTCAACTTTTGCGAAACATTTCCCAGCAAATAGTGGGCGAGTCCCAGAGAATTTATCTCCTTCCATAACAAAGTTTGTTACTTCAGAAACCATACCAGCGTCGAACTTAGTTGCAAGACGAGGCATTAAATCTTTACCGACAGAAGTTGATCCAGCGAATACGTAATCGTAAGATCCTTTCGCGATAAATCCATGAAGAGCATTTGCATATCCTTCAGGAGAATATTTATCTAAGTTAGAACCTTTTAGTGAGTGAACTTTTGCAGCTCCAAACTTTGCAAGATCTGCAGTTGCTTCAGCTGGTATTGTTCCAACAGCAGCAACTTCAACAGTGTGACCTGCAAGCTTTCCTAAAATTTCTAACGTTACACCTTTAACATGTGATCCGTGTAGTTCAGTGAATACTAATATTTTTGCCATACAATCCTCTTAAATTACTTTCGCTTCAGTTCTTAATAGACCAACAACTTCTTTTACAACTGCAGCTTGTTTAGCAGCATCAGTTGCATCGAATTTTTTTCCAGGTGGTTTTTCTGGTGGAAGTTGGAAGTTAGAATATTTCACTCTTCTGTCAGCATCGCTAACACCAACGTCAGCAAGAGATAAAGTTGTGAGAGGTTTTTTCTTCGCTTTCATGATCCCAGGAAGAGAAGCGTATCTTGGAGTGTTGATCCCTTTGTTACAAGCGATCATCGCTGGAAGTTTAACACCGTAAACTTCGATTGCTCCACCTTCAACTTCACGTTTAACAACCAGGTCTGTTGCAGATCCTTCATATCCTACAACTACAGTTACAGAGGGAATATCCATCATCGTTGCAAGAATTTGTGGAACTTGAAGACAGTCGTCGTCGATTGCTTGTTTTCCAGTAAGAATGAGATCCGGAGTTTTTCCAGATTTGGCGATCGCACCCTTAATTGCTTTTGCAATTGAGTATGAATCTAAATTATCTTGTGCTTCAACAAGGAATGCATCGTCTGCACCCATTGCCATTGCTGTTCTTAGTGCCTCTGTATCTTTTGTCGAACCAACGCGAACAACTGTTACTGTTGATCCAGCGTTTGCTGCTTGAACAAGAAGAGCTTGTTCAACTGCGAATTCATCATACGGATTCATGATCCATTTGATTGAAGATGTTTCAATGAAAGATCCGTCGCCTGATGGGACAATCTTTGTCTCAGTGTCTGGTACTTGCTTTACGCAAACGAAAATATTCATATTAGCTCCCTTGAAATTACCGAGTAAATATTTCTTTAGCTATAACTAACCTTTGAATTTGAGAAGTGCCTTCGTAGAGTTGGATGAGTTTCGCGTCTCTCATGATTTTTTCGACGGGATACTCTTTGCTATATCCATAACCACCATAAATTTGTACCGCATCCGTTGCTATTTGCATACACGAATCAGCGGCGAAAGCTTTTGCATAAGAAGCGAGTTGTGTGTTTGCTTGACCGTTGTCTAACAGCCACGCTGCTTTGTGAACTAAGAGGCGTGAAGCTTCAATCTTCATGGCCATGTCAGCAATCATAAATTGAATTGCTTGATGTGATGAAATCGGAACATTAAATTGCACGCGTTCTTTCGCATATTTTACAGAGTGATCGTAAGCGCACTGAGCACCACCAACAGCACTCGCAGCAACCATCGGACGAGAGTGATCAAGCGTCTTCATGGCAATGCCCCAGCCTTTATTCATTCCGCCGAGAACGTTTGCTTTTGGAACGCGAACATTATTAAACGTAATGGCGCGCGTATCAGAACAACGATGGCCCATCTTGTCTTCTTTCTTTCCAATTTCAATTCCCGGCGTTCCTTTTTCAATAACAACAGCAGTGATCCCTTTATGCTTAAGGGCCGTGTCAGTTGTTCCATAAAGAACGAAAAGATCAGCGTAGCCAGCATTCGTGATCCACATTTTATTTCCGTTGATCACAACGTGATCACCATCTTCTTTGATGCTCGTTTTTAATCCGCCAGCATCCGATCCGTTTCCAGGTTCTGTTAAACAGAAAGCGGCAATTTTATAAGACTCAGTAAATGGAGTGAGAAACTTTTTTTTCTGCTCATCACTTCCGCCAATCACGATTGGGAGAAGAGCGAGATCGTTGGCCATGATTGATGTATTCATTCCCATACAACCGTAAGCAAGCGCTTCAGTGATGATCATTGAATCGACCGCTGTAAATCCATTTCCGCCGTATTCGGTTGGAATGCATGTGTTCACCAATCCAAGTGACCATGCTTTTTCCAAAATATCGTGAGGAAGCTCAGCTTTTACATCGTACTCATGAGCCTTCGGCATCATTTCGTTTTTCGCAAATTTCATCGCGAGATCTTTGATCTCCTGTTGTTCAGGCGTAAGGCTAAAATCCATGTGTGATCCGTGGTGAGGGTAATTGAATAATAAAATTATAGAGAACGTTCTGGAGTCAGGTCAATTAGGAAAGTGGTGTCGCTGTATTGTCGAACTGAAATTTAAAAGAGAAATGTTTTTTGAGTTCATTAAAACCAGGAAGCTCAGCTATTGGAAGAACGACAAAACTTCTTTCAAATAATCTTGGATGAGGAACAGTGAGAATATCACTTTGAATTGTTTCATTTCCCCAAAAGAGAATGTCGAGATCGATAACTCGCGGACCTTTGGGGATTTCGCGGTTACGTCCCATTTCTTTTTCAATTTTTAAAAGTAAATTCATCACTTCATCTGGAGTCATTGAAGGAAGTTGAAATTCTAATACTTGATTATAAAAGTCAGGTTGGTTGAGATAATCGACAGCGGGGCTTTCATAAATTCTGCTTTCAGCAATGAACGCGAAATATTTTTTTAATTCATCGCGAGCACTTTTTAAGTTGAGTGCACGATCGCCGAGATTTGTTCCTGTCGCAATAAAGAGTGACATTATTTTTGAGGAGCTGGGGTCGGGGTTGGTGTTGGCAGCGGAGTTTTTTCTTGAGTTACGCCAAACGATTCAACGTAAGAATCGATCGCTTTATCCGGGGGAACAAGCGGACGTGCCTTTACTCCGCAACCAGCGAGAGTAAAAAGAAACAAAAGAAAAAAAAGAAATTTAGAATTCAATACTCAAACCACCGTTGATGATATCAGATCCAAGATCGGCGCGAACAAACCAACCAGGAACGATTCTTTTTAAAATGGTTACACCAAAAATGACAGAACTTTTTCTTTGATCCTGAACCATTTGTGTTTCTTTATCTAAAGCAGCTTGGTCAGTGTGTTCAGAATCCGCAACACCTGCTCCAGGTGAGCTCGCCAAAATGGTTTGATAACCAACATAGGGTTGGAAGTAACTATAGAATGGTGCTGCGAAAGTATATTTTCCTTTAACAGTAATGTTAATTAAACGCGTATCCAATCCAAGATCGGGATAATCGCGAATCGTATTTGTTCCGACACCGGCCTCTGCCCAAATGTTATCAGAAATCTGATAGCCCCAAGAACCATTGAATTGTGTAAAACGTTTTGTTGATCCATCAACATCCTTTGCAGAAAGAAGACCGACATTTAAAGAAAGAAGATTGTCTGGTTTAATCAGGCGTTTTCCATTGTCTTCCATTGAAAGATCGTCATCATTTCCAAGTGAAGTTGAATTAAAGAGATCATCTTCAGACTGAAGTTTTGAATCATCCTTTTTAGCTTTTGGATTTTTTTCTTTTTCCGGAGCTTTCTCTTTAGTTGTGTAATAACTGTCATCGCCTTTAAGGACGAGAACTTCTTTTCCCTGGTTTAACTGTTTCCAAAGAGTGAGATTGTAAATTTTTACGATCTTAATTCCTGAAAGTTTGTCCGGAGTTGTTTTAGCAACGAGAGCGCGACAAACAAGTTTGTTTGCAAGAAGGAGTGAAATGAAATCACCTTTTGAAAAAGATTGATTCTCGTTTGTGAGAATAAAAATTTTTTTTGAAGGAGCGATTGTTTTAATTGTTTCAGAAACTAAGTTCGGTGCTTGTTCGCTGTTTGCAGGAGTATCAACTCTTTCTTCTTCATCTATATCATCCAAAACATTTTGTGCACGAACAGGCGACAAACTCATTGTGAATAACAGACAAAAAAGGACAGGTAATTTGAAACCATTTAAAATCATAGTCCAATTTTATAGCTCGCGGCCCATTAGTGTAAACAGAATAATTGGGTATTAAACTTTTAAAAAATTCTTCCGAAATAATAGAGAGAAACCTTCGGGAGTTTAGATATGAAAAGAATTAGCCTGCTATTTACAATGTGCCTATTTCTTGGAGCTTGCAGTTTTTCAAACTCAAGCAATGAAGTAGCAACGACAAAACCAAGCGACGAATTAGAATTCGCAGTTGATACAATCGAACCAAATCCAGGTGCTGATATCAAAGTTGAAGAGCAAAAAATTGCCGAGCAAAAAATGCCGGATGAGATCAGCCCAGTTGAAAAACCAGCTGAACCAGAAGTGCAAAAAGCAGAAGTGAAACCGGAAGAAATGCGAATTGTAGCGAGTGAAGAAGGAAAAGAACAACCAATGGTCGCTCCTGAAGAACCAAAATTTCAGGACTATCAAAAGGCACCAGAAGTTGCACCAGTTGTAGTAGCTGAAGCACCTCATGAACCAACTCTTGGGGCCGAAGCAAAATATCACGTACAAAAAGGTGAGACATTGATGATGGTCGCTTTCAAAATTTACGGTGATTATCGTAAATGGAAGGACCTAAAAGCGTGGAACCCTCATATGAAAATCGGAACAGGTTCAGTCATTAAATATTATGTTCCGGACCAAACTTTTGGATGGCAGCCAAGCGGACTTCCATACTTAGTTAAAACAGGTGATACACTCGGAATCATTTCGATGGATAAATACGGAACATCGAAAAAGTGGAAGAGTATTTACGAGAATAACCGTCCACTTATTCGCGACCCAAATCTCATTTTCGCAGGTTTTACAATTTACTACATGCCTGTTCGCGATGTTGCGTCTGAACACAAATAGACTATAATTAATTTCTTAGAGGAATATGAAGGCCCTTTATAGGGCCTTTTCTTTTTTATGAAATTAATAATTGTCGCTTTATTTATTTTGCTTGTTGGATGTAGCTCTTCAGATAAAAATTTGAAGGACTATTCTAATTTAAGTTCGCCGACAGATCGCGATTATGTAGATCATCTTGCCTCTATCGGACCAATCTATCTTAAAAGCGACGACATTCGCGAAATCAAATTGAAGCCAGAGTCTGTTCAATTGTTAGAACAAATTTATGAACGAATTCTTTCAAACAATGAGATTCTGCTTTCACATGATTTGAAACCTCGTTTTCATGTGATCGCGAATAAAACTCCTTTTATTTTTTCTCTTCCTGGAGCACAGTTCTTTTTATCCAATGGATTGATTGAACGTTATTTAAAAAGTGAAGAGCTCTTTGTGGCGGCACTGGCCGCGGAAATCGTAAAGAGCAACAGAAGCATTTATGAAAAACGAATCATGATTCCACTCGGATTTTTCAGCACAGAGAGAATGATTCAAATTACGAGACTTCGTCCTGAAACAAAATATCAAGTGAATGAATGGAGCTATTTTGTTTTAAAACGTTCAGGATTCGATGCCTCTGCTTATCTCAATTGGATTCAAGTCCAGAATAGAAACACACTCGATTTTTCGCTTTATCTAGGTGATGCAATAGGCATTTCCAAAGAAGAGCATCTCTTTAAAAATTTTATGACGAAACAGGGGATCGCCGGTGTGGAAAAAAGAATCAACGAGGCGAATTCATCAAAAGCTTTTTATAAATTGTTAAACAATATCGCGAGTAACAAATGAAACCAAACCAATCAGAAAGAATTTTAGTAGAAGAATTATTCAAAAAAACGATTAATAAAAATCTGTTGAACGATGACAATGTTGAAAACGTCGAAAAATTAACTGGAGATGCTTCAACAAGAAAATATTATCGCATCTGGACTTCAACAACTTCATTCGTTGCTTGTCTGGATAATCCAATCACGGACCCAAATGATGAACCGACGTTTTTAAAACTTCAGCGTGTCCTTCATGGTGAAAAAGTTCGCGTTCCCCTTATCTTCGATCAGGATATGTCGACAGGATATATTTTAGAAGAAGATCTCGGAGATGTGACCTACTTAAAAGACATTGCCCTCATCAACAACAAACAAGAAGAGTATGACTACTATAGAAAGGCTATCGATCTTATGGCCACTATCCATAATGTTGATGTTAAAAAATACGATGGGCAGTCTTTTACAAAACTCGCGTTTGACACAGAAAAACTTTATGCGGAAATGGAATTTACAAAAAAATATTTTTTAAATAGATATTTGGGATTAGATGTGACTTCTCCTGGAGTTGAAGCTCTTTATAAAAAACTCTACGATATGTGCTACATGCTTTCGGGGGAACCTCGCGTGCTCGTTCATCGCGATTATCACTCTCGCAATATTATGATTAAAAACGGCGAGCAAATCGTTATTGATTTCCAGGATGCAAGAATGGGAACGCCTCTCTACGATTTAGTTTCACTGCTTGAGGATTGTTATTATCAACTCGACTACGGAAACAAAGAAGAGTTGATGAAGTACTACTATAAAACTTATTTCCAAAAAATTGACCCGAAAAAATCTTACGATCAGTTCAGATACGTTTACGACATGATGGCAATCCAAAGAGTGTATAAAGCGATTGGAAGTTTTGCTTACATCTACGCCGACAGAAAAGATTTAAGATACGTGAAATATATCGGCTACGCTTTTGAAAAAGTGCGTGCGATTATGCTTGCTCACGACGAATTCTCAAAAGAAAGAAAAGTTTTATCGAGTCTATACTATGCAAATTGATTACGCGCTCATTTTAAGTGCCGGACTTGGAACTCGCATGGGAGAGATTGGAAAACAAATCCCCAAAGTTCTCTGGCCGATCTATCTTAAAACGATGCTTGAACTTCAAATACGTTATTGTGAAGAAATAGGCGTTAAAAAAATTTTCATCAACACGCATTTTCTTCATTCAGAAATTGAAAAGTTTCTTCGTGAAAGCAATCTAAATGATCTCGTAACAATTTTGCACGAAGATCCACTATTGGATTCTGGCGGAGCGATTCACAATCTGGCAGAGAGACCAGAGATCAATTACCGGGGGAATTTATTGTTGGTAAACGGCGACCAATTTTTATTTTTTGACAATGAGTTCTGGAGTCAGGCCCTTAAAAAAATTGAAAGCTCGCGTGCTGTTTTATTTGGAATCAAAGTCGACAAGGATGCCGCTTATAATGAAACCATTCTCAAAGACGGACGCCTTACTGAAATCAAAAAGAACACAGAAAAAAATCACGCCTATATAACGTACTCCGGTTTGGGATTACTCAATCTCAATGGATTAAAACCAGTGCACGGAATTTCTCGTTTCTTTGAAACAGTTGCTGATTATAAAAATGAAAATGTTCAATTTGTTACTCCAGACCTGTTCGAATATTGGGATTTTGGAACAGCAGATGTTTATGCTTACAATATTTTAAAATTGAGCGAAACAAATGAACGCCAGACACTCATGGGAACGTTTCTAAAAAAATACGATGCCTTCGGCGACAATGAAAAATTGTATCTGGATAAAAAAATGCAGGCGATTGATTTGGAATATCTGGGAAGATTTCTTCCGAAAACAATTCAAGCAAAAGGTCTTTGCCAACAGTTCTAAAAAATTTTTTTCTTAGTGTCTTCTGTGATTAGTTTGATACAATCGACAGGACAAACTTCGATACAAGCATTGCAAAGAGTGCATGACCATGCTTCGATGACGTAGGCTGATCCGTTTTTAAGTACGGCATTTTCCGGGCAAATTAATTTGCAGTTATCGCAAGAAATGCAGAGGGTGTTGTTTATTTCTAAATATGGTATCATTCTCTCTATAATAGCAAAGCTTTGGAACTCTTGAGTACATAGGCATGAAAATCCTTAAACGAAATTACGGGCATCGAAACCTGATCATTTTTCTGGTGCTGTCTTTAATTTATCTCCAGGCAGTTTCTTCACTTTCATACGGCCGCTCGATTTTTTCAATGGCAAGTTTGCGTTCATTCTTTCTCGATCATCCGTTTATTATATTCCTGACTTTGGTGACAGGGTATATGGTGACTTCGGTAAAAAAATATTCTGAATTTGCTCTTCTTTTTTGTCTGATCATGATCGTTGGAAAGTGTTTTATTCTTCTCTCGGGAAGTTTTAATAAACTCACTCTCGTACTCAATTTCATCTATCTAGTTTTCGCTTTTTATTTCTTTGTGACTTGGGAATTGGAGGTCGGATTAGCTTCATTCAATCCGCTTTTTTCTGAACACGATTTAGAAAAAGAAGCGCGCTTTGAATTGCAGGCGCAAATCAGCTCAAGCGAAACAGGTGAGGATGCTGTGGAGGTTCACATCACTAACCTCGATGAGGAAAGTTGCTTCCTTCTGCTTCCTAAAGAAAATACGTTCGAATTTAATCCCGGAAAGAAATATTATTTGGATTCTTATTATGAAGGAATCCACTTCCGCCATGAGGCCCGTTTAGTATCGGCTTACGATCGCGGAATAGGCCTTTTATTGGAAAAATTCCCTGATGCCCGAGTGTCATGGTCGGAATTGTACAAAGTTTGCCTAGAAAGAGGAATCGTAGGTTAAACCTCAATGAAAACCAGCTTTATCCGATAAGCTGCATATGAGTAGTAACGACGACACATTAATCTCAAAACTAATCGAAGAAACTTGCACTGAATCTGTTGAAAAGGATCAGCCAAACAGCTTTATCGATCTTAGGAAATATTTCGAAAAGCGTTTGAATGAAGTCGATTTCTTATCGATTCAAGATTATCTACAGCAACATCATCTTTCGCATCAGCCGATACCGTTGCGGCCAAACTCAAATTGTTATCGTTTAACTTTCAAACAATCAGTTTTAGATTTTCCGTCGAACTGGTCTATCTTCAAAGATATTAAAAATTCAGATCTCATATATGTAGATCAATCTCTCGACCAGGATTTCCTCTTGGATATTTTCGCTGAGCTTTGTGGAAGTTTTCAAAACATCGTTTTGGTAAGAGAGAACCAGGAAGTACAACTCGTCTTTCTACCGGAAGAAGAATCTCGTGATCATGTAAAGTGGATGAGAAATTATTTTGAAAAGAAAAATACGGGCACAGGTTCAGATTCAGAAGAAGCTGCGGCCTAAGAATTCTCAGACCGCAGTTTAAAAATCAATTAGAGAGCAAGGTAAAAATCTTTCATCATCTTCGCGTCTTTTTCTAAGTTAGGCGAGTTACAGATGACGTATCCGCGACAATCAAAATCTTTAAGTGCACGAAGTAGATCGCGCCAGTTAAAGTCTGAATCTTCAAGGTTGAGGTGTTTCAAATCACCTTTAGAGTTTGAAGAAATTCCAGAAATATGGATGTGCATATTCTGAAGTGCATTTGGATCTAATTCTTCTTTTAATTTTCCAAGTACAGTTTTGAATTCTTCGTACGAGTTGTACTCGTTTGTACGAGCGAACAGGTGAGAGAAGTCCATACATGGTGAACATGAAGAAACTGATTTTGTTAAATCGATAAGCTCTTCAAGTGAACCGAACTGAGAAGTTTTCCCAGTAAGTTCCGGACGAAGTTCGATTTGAATGTCGAGACGGTTAAGTCTTTCTTCAATAACGTTCAAAGATTTTTGTACTAGATCGAAAACATCATAAGGAGAATCTTTCATATAGAAAGCAGCGTGGAAAGTCATAGACTCAGCTCCACAAAGATCAGAGATCTTTGCTGTCTGAATAATTCTTTCTACAGATGAATCGATTTTGTCTTGTTCGCGAGCGTTCAAGTTAATGTAGTAAGGACCGTGTGAAGTAAGAGGAATTCCCAGCTCGTAAGAAACTTTACGTAGACCAGAAGAAACTTCTTCTTTCATACGTACACCATGAGCGAATTCTAATTGCATACAATCAAGGCCTAAAGCATGAACTTGCTTAACACCTTCGATAGGATTATTTTTCTTTGGTGTAGAATTTGGAACACCGGCCGTCCCAAACAATAGACGTTCAAATTTCATATAAAGTCCCCCAGTGAATGATAAAAACAAGTCATTGTTACCACAGATTCAAAAAACATGAGAGCCGCGCCGTGAAAACCAGAATGATATCATCGGGTTATGGCGGGGACAGTTTTCCCCTCAATCTGTAAAAAGCACACAATGCCTTATAGCTCTCACCCGGATTTTTGTCTATAATTTATGAATACTAGTGTAATAATGACACTCTAAAGGTCTTTCATGGAGGAAGCCTTATTTATCGTTTGAGATATCTTCTATTCATTTATTTTTTATTCTTCATCGCCTTCGGACTTGTTGGTCTTCTCTTCAATTTGCATTGGGGATTTTTCATCGGTCTGTTTTTAGCGCTCATGATTTTTCTTTTTCTTTCGTGGTGGGGAGAGAAGCTCATTCTCATTTTTGCGAAAGCTCGTTATGTGACTGACGATGAAATTCTCATCAATCAAGTAAAAAACTTCTGCTGTCATTGTGAAATTCCAGAGATCAAAGTTTATTGGTCTAATGTTTTCGTGAACAATCTTTATTATACGAATTCGTATTTTGGAAAACCTGCGCTCATTATCGGAAAGAATTTTTATAATACGTCGACGAGAAACGAGCTTAATAGTTTGATCTATGCTTCACTTCTTCGCTTAAAAACAAACGAATCAAAACACAGAACGATGACGAGTCTCATTTTCTTTATTTTGTATTCTCCAGTTTACCTTCTTCGTTTGCTCGTCGATAACAAATCGATGATCAAAGTGATTAACGTCTTTTTGTATCCGGCCTATTTTTTAAAATCTAAGCTCTACGAGACTGAAGCTGAAGTCATGGCCTTCGATCAGGAAGTAGGAAAGCTGGAAGGACTACGCAAAGATTATGTTTCAGCACTTTTCAAAATCAATCATCTCCCTGTTTGTCAGGAAGCGAGTATTGGTGGATTGGTGATGAATGAATTAAATCACGTAAAAAATCAAACCGACGATGTTTTAAGCTATCTCCTCATTGAGAACGTGAGTGTAGAGGCTAGAGTAAAAGCACTCAGATGAAGATAAAAAAACTTAAAATTGATCTCTCTGATTATTATCCGCTGTTTTTCACGCTGATTTTCGTTACGATTCTTTTTCAATATCCGCTCGCTTCGCTCGAATCTATTTTTTACGATCTTCGCGTGCGTATGGATTTTGGAATTAAACCAACTCCTGAAATCGTTATTGTTACGATGGATGAAGAGAGCGATGATTATTTAGGTGACACGTATCCATACACATACGCGACTCACTCCCGTTTTTTACAAAGACTTCTTTCTTCAAAGCCAAAAATCATCAATTACTTTTCCCGCATGCCGGAAGTGACTCCAGATGATCAGCCGTATTTTAACGACTTTAAAAAAAGTCTGAAAGAGTTTGATGCTAAAGGTGGAAAAGTCGATTTCGCAACAGAGCTGGATGAAACGATTGGTGAGATTCTTCCGCCGGAAGGGCTTCGCGATTTTGATTACTCGCTTGCTCAAATTAATATCGACAACAATACTTTTGCAAAGGATGATGTCGTCAGACGAGCGATCTTCAATGTGACAGGTGAAGAGTCGCTGCATCTTCATACGGCAAACCAATATCGTGCGATGATTGGAAAAAACATCATCAATGTACCGGATGTACTGGGGGCTTATTATAACGATGAAGCCGATGCAAACTTTGTACTTTTTAGATATGCGAGTTCGCCGATCTACAGCGATTTTAAGTACAAAACAATTCCTTATCACCGCGTGCTCGTTGGAAATTTTAATCCCGACATTTTTAAAGATAAAATCGTTTTAATCGGTCCGAATTATATTTCTCAACGGGATAATTTTTATCTCACACCATTTAATCAGGAAGAATACAAAGCGCCGAAGCTCATCATTCATGCAGATATCATCGATTCGTTCATTCAAAATAAAACGATTAAAATGATTCCGAGAGTGGTTTCTAATGTTCTCGCTTTTGTGTTGGGGATTATCCTCTCGATTCTTATCTCGCGTTTAAAACCAAAAGACGGATTGATAATTACGATTCTCATGCTCGTTTCAATTCTCGTTTTTTCATATTTGCTTTTTGTGCTGATGGGTTTTTGGCTGTACACCGCTCATCTCGTTGTGACAGTTTTTGTTGTTTACTATATCTGGATTCCATTCCGTGCGATTGGCGAATATCAACGTCGTTTTGCGATTCAAGAAGAAGCGAAGATTTTAAAGAAAGTTGAAAAACTAAAACAGAACTTTTTGTCTTTGATGAGCCACGATTTAAAAACACCGGTGGCGAAAATCGCCGGAGTTGCGGATAACCTTTATCACCAAAATTCAAATAGTCCGGACATTCGTGAAAAATCTCAGCTGATCATCGATTCTACGAAAGAGTTAAATAAATTTATTTCGAGTATTTTGGATTTAACAAAAATCGAATCGAGCAATTTTGGTCTCAATAAAGTTTCAAAAGATGTTAACTCTCTGGTGGAAACAGTGGTTAAGGATCTCAATTTCAGCGCTTCTCAAAAAGAAGTGGTCGTGAAAAAAGAACTTTCTCCTTTGTACCCAATTGAGATGGACGCTACATTGATCACACGAGTGATCTCCAATCTTGTGGAAAACGCGATAAAATATTCGGGCCAGGGCTCGACTGTCGAAGTGAAGACCTGGGACGACGAGAAATGGGTCTATGTCGAGATCAAGGACAATGGAGCGGGGATCCCACCAGAAGAGATCTCGAACATCTTTGAGAAGTTTTATCGGATAAAAAATGATGCAAATCATGCGATCAAGGGGAGTGGTTTAGGCCTCTATCTCGTAAAATACTTCGTCGAACTTCACGGGGGGATCATTTCGGTGGAATCAATCCTCGGTAAAGAGACGAAATTCTTAGTGAAATTACCCAACCAGTAGTACACTATAGGTGACCAATTCTGAATTGGTCTAATTGATAGGAGTAACAAATGCATCGAGTGCTTGTCGTTGATGATGATAAGGTTTTACAAAATTCTGTAAAAGAGGCCCTTCTCTACCACAGTTTTTCTGTTGATGTTGCCAACAATGGTAAAGAAGCTCTTCACGCTGTTTACAAAGAAAAATATGATCTGGTTGTTATGGACGTTAACATGCCGGAGATGGATGGGATTTCTGCACTAACAGAAATTAAAAAAGTTGATCCATCTGTCATCGTGATTATCTTAACGGCTTATTCAAACGTTTCAGACGCTGTAAAAGTTGTTAAAGAAGGCGCATATAACTATCTCGAAAAACCAATCTCATCTGAAAATTTAGTCGCTCTTATCAAGCGCGCTCTTAAAGCTCGCTCACTTGTTGAAACATCACTTTTTTCTTCTCCAAGATTATCTCTTGGTGGTGACGACCAATTCGTTGGTGAATCACATGTCATGCAAAAAGTTTTCAACGTTATCGATAAACTTGCAAAAGTTAATACACCGGTTTTAATTCGTGGTGAGTCTGGTACAGGTAAAGAACTTGTTGCTCGCGCGATTCACTATAACGGTCCAAGAAAAGATGCCAAGTTCGTTACAATCAACTTAGCAGCTGTTCCTGAAAACTTGATCGAGTCTGAACTTTTCGGTCACGAGAAAGGAGCCTTTACTGGAGCGAACGAAAGAAAGCTTGGTAAATTCCAATACGCTGACGGTGGAACACTTTTCTTGGACGAGATCGGAGACGTAAGTCCAACGATGCAGGTAAAACTACTTCGCGTTCTTCAAGAAAAAACTTTCACACCAATCGGATCAAACCGCGATATCAAAGTTGACGTGCGTGTAATCGCAGCTTCACACAAACCGTTTGAAAAAATGATTGCTGATGGATCGTTCCGCGAAGACTTGTTCTACCGCTTGAATGTTCTTCCTGTTTATCTTCCGCCTCTTCGTGAAAGAAAATCTGATATCCCACATCTTGTGGATTACTACATTAAATATTTTAACAACGTTCACGGACTCAACATCAAAGGTGTGAGTGATGAAGCTAAAAATCTTTTAGTGAATTTCTCATGGCCAGGTAACATTCGTGAATTAAGAAACGTAATTGAGCATGCATTCATCATTGAATCATCTGACATGATTCAGGCTCCATCACTTCCTTCAAGCTTGAAGATGACTTCGGCAACGAAAGTTCCTGAGCCGGAAGAAAACTCTGAGATGATGATCGATGTCGAAGGAATTCAAGATTCGATCTTTGATATGAAGAGCGATGAAGATGCCCGTCTTGCTGAAGGTTTTTCATTCAATAATGTTTTAAATTCAAAAGAAATGGTAATGGATTTCCAAATCGCCAAAGATCTTTTTGAAAAAGAATTTATTGTCTGGGCCTTGAGACAAAATCGCGGGAAGATTAATCAAACAGCATTGAAAGCGAATATTCCTAAGAAGACATTGCTTCGTAAAATTGAAAAATACGAAATCAATGCAAAAGATTACGTTAACGGCTAAAAGATATGAACAGAATTTTTAAAATGAGCGTAATGATCGCCGCTATTATTATCGGCGATCAAATCACGAAAGGAATCATTCAGCAGAAATTTGCTCTCGGTGAATCGATTCCAGTTATTCCTAATTTATTTCACCTGACTTACGTGAGAAATCCAGGCGCCGCTTTTGGTATGTTTGGGTATGCTCCTGATTACATCAGAACACCGCTCTTTTTGGCGTTGCCGGTGATTGCCTGTTTCTGGCTTCTCTATTTAATCTGGGGATCGAGAAATAAAAACTTTTTTCACTGTCTTGCTTACAGCTTGATTTTTTCAGGTGCAGTTGGAAATCTGATCGATCGTTTTTCAATGAACTACGTTGTCGATTTTTTCGATTTTTTCTGGGGAACACATCACTTTGCTGCTTTTAATATCGCCGATAGTTCAATCACGATCGGTGCGATCGTTTTAATTATCGATCTTTTATTTCTTAGCAAAAAGAACGAACAAAGTGCTGCCGGTACTGTTTAACTCTTCTTATTTTACTCTCTATTCTTACCCGCTGTTTATGGGGTTGGCGTGGGGAGTTGGTTATTATCTCACTCAATACTTATTTGAAAAAAATCATGAAGACACATCGGGACTGTTAAAACTTTTTCTCGGTATCTTTGTGACTGCCTGGCTTGGGGCCAAAGTTTTTTTTCTTTTCTTCTCTTCTCAACATAAAATCTATCAATATCTTTATGCTGATTATTTCTGGCTTGGTGGCGGGTTTGTTTTTTATGGCGGATTGATATTCGGTCTCGCTTTCTATCTTCTTTATTCACTCTATTTTAAAAAATTTAATTTCGAGAAAAGTTATCTTCTCGTCCCTGGATTAATTTTCGGACATGCGATTGGCCGCGTGGGATGTTTTCTTACGGGGTGTTGTTACGGATCCCAATGCGATCTTCCCTGGAAAGTTTTTATGGACGGAGAATACAGACATCCCGTTCAACTCTACGAAGCTTTTGCTTTGTTTGTGTTAGGTTATTATTCACTTAAGTGGATCCAAAAGAAGAAGACGAATTTTGAAATCATTACAAAATACTTACTGTGTTATTCCGTTATCCGTTTCATCGTCGAATGCTTTAGAGGTGATGAAGTTCGCGGCATTTTTTGGTTTTCCCTCTCAACTTCGCAACTTATCTCGGTTGCTATTTTTGCCTCTGCTATCGTTCTAAGATACAAATTCAAGAAAGCCTGAAATATCTACAGACTCCGTCAGTAAAAAATATAGAGGTCACCCCGGGTGTCCGGATTTATGTTATAAAACCGCCACCAACGACCTTAACCAGTAGGAGTCCCAATGAAAAACGCAATCGCTTTAATTGCACTTTCTCTAATGACTGCATCTTGTGTAAACCTTCAAGGTAACCTTAGCGTACACGATACAATGAGTGTTAAAAAAAGAGGTGGATTTTTAAATCTTCAGATGAAGACAGTTGAAATTCAACCTGGTGACTACGCAGCTAATTTAAAAGTTAACAATGCAAAGAGCTTCACACTTGTTCTTAAATCTAAGAAAGAAAATGAAAACGATATCCTTATCCCAATTAAGAAAGAAACTGATTTCTCGCTTCCATCAACTGGGAATGTAATCATTCGTGGATCTGATATTTCTCAGCCATTCGATATTTCTGGAAAAATTGAAACAGACTATAATTCATCTGATGAAACGAGAACATATGAAGCTTGTACAATTTCAAGAACAGAAAATCATTGTGAAAAGATCTGTACAGCTGGTGAAGTGGTAAATGCTCCTCGTGAAGAACGTGGTGGAAGACCAACTCCTCCAATGCCACCAAGACAACCAGTATGTCAGATCGCTTGTCACGACGTAGTCGTTAGCTACCCAGGACAACAATATGTTGAGTACCACTACTTAACAACAACAAGAAACTTGAGTGCAGATCTACTTGCTTCAGACAGCAAAGCACCTAAAGCTTCTTTCTCTGGAACAGACACAGACACAACTCGTATTACAGATGTAACAGGTCCATGTAGATAATAATTAATTGATAGGTTGAAATAGAAGGCCCTCTTTCCGAGGGCCTTTTTATTAGCAACAGGCCCCAGTTGAACAATCTTGAGCAGTAGATGTAGTCGTTGGGCCACAGTCAAAAAGACCCAAGTGAGTTTCTTTATTGCCCATGACTTTAAAATGATTTTTATAATGTGTTTTACTGATCATATCAGCAGTGTTCCCGCAAACGAGCATTGGTTTATTTGTTTCAAATAAATGGTGATCATCGAGAGCAAATTTGTGCTGACACTCAGGAATAGTTCCAAGATAGTAAGCCACTTGACCAAAGTCTTCACAACGATCTTCTAAGTCTAATTTGAAAGCACGAACTGTGATTGAAAAGAATTGAATATTGCCAGTCATTTTTGCGATTTCATTATTCATGACATCGATTTTAGTTTTATTCATACTTCTGAAGTCATGACATCCAATTTCCTGCATGATTCGTCTAAAGTCTTCAGTGTAAAGGGCACCCCCAAGACATTCACCAAGTACGATTTTATCTTCTGCAACTGCTTTTGGAATTCTGCGGTCAGAAAATACATCAGAAAAATAAAGTTCTCCACCAGGTTTAAGAACTCGGAAAATTTCCTTAAAAACTTGTTTCTTATTTGGAGAAAGATTGATTACACAATTTGAAACGACAAGATCGATAGAGTTGTCAGCGATACCTGCCGATTTCAAATCTTCAATATAACCTTTAATAAAAGTAATATTAGATTTTTCATGACCGAAAGCTTTAGCGTGAAATTCCTGATGAGCTTTTGCAACAGAAAGTTGCTCATCGGTCATGTCGATACCGATAACTTTTCCTTTCGGTCCAACAAGTTTAGAGAGCAGATAACAGTCGCGACCAGATCCACTTCCCAAATCTAAAACAGTTTTGCCTTCAAGATCTAAAAAAGGAATTGGAGAACCGCATCCGTAAAATTTTGTTATAACTTCATCGTGAAGTTGTTTCAAAATATCACGCAAATGCAGCGGAATAGATTCAGCTGTACAACAGGCCGTTGTTTTCAAGTCAGCGTTGCTTTTTAAAACCTTGCCATAATATTCTTTAATGCTGTCTAGACTTTCCATTTCGTTTCCTGTGTTAAAAAATTTCGTACTCGAGATAAGCTTTGGTGAATTCATTCTGTGGATTCTGAAAAACATCCAAACTTTTTCCGGCCTCTACAATCTGGCCTATTCCTTCTATGATACTAAAGACTACAAGATTTTCAGAAATTCTTTTTGCCTGTTTTAAATTGTGAGTCACGATGATGACAGGGATATTTTGAGCAATTTGCTTCAATAATTCTTCAATTTGCTGAGTAGAAATAGGATCCAGCGAGCTGCATGGCTCATCAAGGATTAATATCTTGGGATCAGTCAGAAGAGTTCTGGCTATACAAAGCTTCTGCTGTTGGCCTCCGGAAAGTCTGAGTGCGCTTGTATGCAATTTATCTTTAACGTCTTCCCAGAGGCCAACTTTTCTTAAAACTTCTTCAATTCTCGTGCAATAGTCGCTCTTTGATATGTTCCCTTTTTCATCCAATGCAACTTCAAGGTTTTTATTAATAGAAATTGGAAAGGGTGTTGGTTTTTGAAAAACCGTTCCAATAGACAGGCGAATTTCACGCAAATGTTTTGAATTTTTTAAAACATCTCTATCGCCAAAAAAAATTTCTCCTTCGTATTTGGAATTAGGATAAAAATCTGTCAAGCGATTAAGGCTAAGAACAAAACTGGATTTACCAGCACCCGATGGACCAACAACCGCAGTGATTCCAGAACTAAATTCGTAGTTAATAGAACGAAGAATTTTCTTTTTTCCAAAAGAGAGCGAGTAGTTTTTTACAGAAATCATTCATGCCCTCGCTGTAATGTTTTTTTTAAAACAACGTTGAGTAAAAAGTTAATGGATAAAGCTAATAATAAGAATACAAAAGAGGCTTTCGCTGCAGCTTGGTCACCGCCAGGAACATTGAGAGCAAGATCGTAAATGTGAACAGAGAGTGTTCTTCCGGAGTCGAGAAGTGAGTGTGGAAAACGATCTACATAGCCGCTGGTAAAAATTAAAGCTGCAGTTTCACTCAGAGCACGACTAATCGAAAAAATAGCGCCGGCAGCAAGTGCAAATAAGTTTAAAGGAATAAGAATATTTTTTGTAAACCGAAACATTGATAAATCGAGGGCCATCGCAGATAAAAAATATTCACGTGGCACAGTTTTAAAATTGTCGTGCAAAATTTTAGTATAAAAAGGAAGAATCATGCAGGTCAGTGTGAGTGCTCCAGAAAGAAGAGAGTACCCTAATCCCATTGCTTGCCCAAACAAAGCATTTCCAAAAAGTCCAAAAACAATAGATGGTAGTCCACTCAACAAGGTAAGCGAAATATCAAAAACGTGATAAAGAGTTTTGTTTTTAGAAATAACAAGCGTAAGAAAAACAGCAGCAAAAAAAGAAACAATGCTGGAAATAAGCAAGGCAATAAAAACAATAATAGTCGTACTTAAAAGAATTGGGCCAAGACCTCCACTGCGACCAGAATGGCTTGCTTCTTCATAAAAATAACTCAAGCTAATTCCTGAATGTCCTTCAGCGACGATATTAGCAATTAAAAAAATAAAGAGCAGCAACATCGGTGCAGCGACTACAATGGAAATTATTTTCTTACTCATGCTCACCCCTAAAAAGATAAGCAATAAAAAAACACACTAGTAAAATTAAGGTGAGTAATAAACCACTCATAAAAAGACTTGAACGATGTGCGCCGGTTGCATAAGCCATTTCTAGAGCGATATTACTCGTTAGCGTTCGTATTGGCGAAAAGAGAGACTCTGGAGGCAGTGAAACGTTGCCGGTGACCATTAAAACGGCCATTGTCTCTCCAAGCGCACGACCGAATTGCAAAAGAAGGACACTAAAAAATCCTTTTTTAGAGGAAGGCAAAAACACTTTGAAAAAATAAGTTCCAGAAGAAAGATTGATGCTGGCAGCACTTAAAAGGTAGTGCTGATTAAATGTTTGTAAAAGACTACGAATTCCAATGATCATTCCGGGAAAAATCATCATTGAAAGAATAATTCCGCCAACAAGTAAACAAGTTCCTGGAGGATGATTAGTTGCAAATAATGGAACGAGTTTTATCAATCCCCACAACCCAAAAATAACGGAAGGAATTCCTGAAAATGTTTCAACAGTTAAATTTAAAAATGAAGAAATTTTTTTATGAAAAACAAATTCGTTAATATAAACAAATCCAAGAGCAGAAGGGGCAGCAAGAATCAAAGAGAGAAATGAAACAAGAAGACTGCCTTGGACTTGCGCTGAAAGCCCAACGAGACCTTCGCTTGGATACCAAAGAGGATCAAAAATAAATTTTTTAAAACCAAAGTGTGAAAGTGCAATATGGCTTTCCTTAAACAGGAAAGCCACGATAAAAAGCGGCAGTAAAAAACTTAGAAGAGCAAAAATAAATCCAACTGTTTTAAACATCTTAATGGATCGTTACAAAAAATTGCTCAAGAATAAGATCGTTCACCTTATTTGAAGTAGCATAGTCTATAAATTCTTTAATTGCTCCTGTTGGGGGTACCTTTGTCACAAGATTCAGAGGACGAGAAATTGGAAATGTTCCATTTTTTACATTATTAGTGGATGCTTCAATACCGTTCATTGAAAGAAGCTTGATTGGTGTTTTTTCTTGGATGGACGACTCCGCAGTTCCGATGGAAACATATCCAATTGCATTTGGATTTCCTGAAACAGTTTTAATTCCCTGAGCATTATCACCAATGACAACGCTAGCTTTAATTTCAGAATTTTTTATTTTGAAGTAATGAAGAAACAACTCGAGAGTTGATCTTCCTTCTGCTTTATTTACGATTGTAATGGGAGCATCTTTTCCACCGACTTCTTTCCAGCTTTTAATTTCACCCTTGTAAATTTTAATAATTTGCTCAGGGGATAAGACTTTAACTGGATTACTTTGATGTAAAATAATACTCACGCCATCTCTGGCCATAGTAAAAAATTTAAGATCTTTTTCATCATCGTTTGAAGAACGTGAAACCATTCCAATGGGAGCGGTACCTTCTCTTGCGTCTTTTATTCCGCGAGATGATCCACCAGTTTGAACGTCTACTTTAATTCCAGGATGTCCTTTTTCAAAACGTTTTCCAATTTCCATAATCAATGGAGCAATCGTGCTCGATCCAGTTAAAGAAATAGTTTTATCTTCGGCATTTATTGCAAATGAAAATAAAAGAGAAAGTAGGGCCAATAACTTCATGCCAACCTCTAGATTAAAAATTTAACTCACAACATTTAAGATTGAGCTTCAGTTTTCCGTTTTTAAAAATCAGATTTTTTGTGTTTTGATAGACCACAGTTTTGCCAACGCGTTCGCTTGTGATGAAGTCATTTTCCTCGAGAACTTTTAAATGGTACGACAAAAGGTTTTGAGGAATCTGAATGGTTTCGTTAATAGAAGTCACATTTCTCTTTTCTGTGGAGAGAATTTCGAGAATTTGTAATCGCTGTGGGTTGGATAAAATTTTTAATTTTTCCGAGCAAGAATTAAAAGATTGATCTTCCATGGTCTAATCCTAAAAAAACAGTGTTTATTTAGTATAAATTAAACAGGGAACATATCAATCGCTTTTGATATGAAATTTCAAAAAAAGACAAAAAAAAGCCCTCTTTCGAGGGCCTTTGTTATTCAGCAGTTTTTTTAAGTTCGTTTAGCTTGTTCTCATCAACGTAAAGTTCTGAGAAAAGCGTTTCGCTTGACCACGCAGTAAAAGCGTCGTCGTGTTCATACATCATGATTGTTTCCCAAGGACAGTCTTGAGAACAGTTTTGGCAGCCAATACAACGAGCGAGGTCGATCTCAACCGTTTGTTGGAATTGAGGGTTTTCTGGATTTGGTCCAGGAACAAGTTCGATAGAGTCTACAGGGCAGCCCTGGATACAGATTTCGCATCCAGTACAACCAGATTGGTGAACAACGGCCAATAATTTAGGTGGTTTCTTTCCTTTGCGCTTCGGTTTTAAGCGAGCAGAGTGAAAAGGGTTTTCCACAATAATTGTTTCGTCGTTTTCTTCGGTTTTAGTTGTATTTTCAGTACTCATTTAAGGCGCTCTTTTTTAGTGCTTTTGGCAAACCAATTTCATTAAAAATGTGTTACTAACTATCGCTAATTATAACTCAAATCACCCCTTCTTGCTAATAGATTTACCAGGAATTAAAGTGATTGAGTTTATTTATATCTAAAAACCAATGGGTCCTTTATGAAAAAACTTAGATTTGTCACAGCAGCAAGCCTTTTCGACGGGCACGATGTTTCAGTCAACATTATGCGAAGAATGCTTCAATCCAAAGGGGTAGAGGTTATTCACCTTGGGCATAACCGTTCAGCTCAAGAAGTTGTCGATGCTGCCATTCAAGAAGACGTTCACGGCGTGGCCTTAAGCTCTTATCAGGGCGGGCATATGGAATACTTCACTTATATTCGCGAACTGCTCGATGCAGCTGGAGCGAAAAACGTAAAAATTTTCGGTGGCGGTGGTGGTGTAATCACTCCAAGCGAAATTAAAATTCTTCACGAAAGAGGAATCACTCGTATTTATTCTCCACAAGACGGGATGGAAATCGGTCTGAACGGAATCATCGATGATATGATCGCAAAAGCGAACGGATCAACTCTCGATGGTGTCGACTTCGCAAAATTCGATGTGAAAAAATTAGATAAGAGACAACTTTCAAAAGTTATTACAGCAATCGAAGACAACGGAGAAATTCCTGTTAAATATACTTCTGGAAATGTTCCTGTTCTAGGTATCACTGGGACAGGTGGAGCGGGGAAATCATCTTTAATCGACGAACTCCTTCTTCGTTTCTATCGCCATTCACCAAATTGTAAAATTGCACTGATCTCAGTAGACCCAACAAAGAAAAAAACATCGGGAGCATTGCTTGGTGACCGTATCCGTTTAGGAAGCGCGAGCTTTGCAAACTTTTACATCAGATCCCTTGCGACACGCGATTCAAATACAGAACTCTCTCCACACATCAAAGATGTAGTGGCCTTTTTGAAATCACAGGAATTTGATTTGATTCTCGTTGAAACATCGGGGATTGGTCAGGCGTCAGATGAAATTACAAAAGTCGCTGACAAATGTATTTACGTGATGACTCCGGAATACGGAGCAGCTACTCAGCTCGAAAAAATCGAAATGCTTGAAGCAGCTCACTTCATCGTTCTCAATAAATTTGAAAAACCTCGTTCGGAAGATGCTCTTCGTGATATCAGAAAACAATGGCGCAGAAACCACAATCAATTTGCAGGACACCCTGGTGCACCTGAAGATGATCAACTTCCGATCTACGGAACAATGGCTTCGCAATTCAACGATGTCGGCGTAAATGCACTTTTCTACGATGTCGTTAAAACTCTCAATGTGAAAGCAGAAAATCTTGAGAGCATGAAACGCGATAAAGCACCAAGTGAAAAGAAAAGAATTATCGCTCCTGAAAGGTCGCTTTACCTTCGCGATATCGCGGGAACAGTTCGCGAATATAACAAAACAGCAATTGAGAATGCAGAAAAACTAAAAGACTACGAAGCACTTTTAATCGCTTCAAATCTTTTAAAAGGAAACAAAGATATCGAGCAAAAGCTTTCCGAAGTAAAAGTTTCAATGCCTGAAAGTGTTTTTGCTGAATTAAAAACATTTGAAGAAACTGTTGCTCAATACGATTCAGGAACTTTCTCTTATTTCGTCCGCGGAAAAGAAATTAAAGTTAAAACAAAATATAAATCACTTTCAGGAAATGATGTTTCGAAAGTTGCTTATCCAACTTTCCATTCACTCACTGAAAAATATCGTTTTATTAAAGATTCAAATCTTCCTGGACACTTTCCGTTCGCTGCAGGGATTTTTCCATTTAAGCGCGCGGATGAAGATCCAAAGAGAATGTTTGCAGGAGAAGGTGGGCCACTTAGAACGAACACTCGTTTCCACTATCTTTCAAAAGACGACAATGCAAAACGTTTATCGACAGCGTTCGACTCTGTCACTCTTTACGGAGAGGATCCAGATACACGTCCGGATATCTTCGGAAAAATCGGAGAGGCCGGAGTTTCGATTGCTACTCTGGATGATATGCAAGACTTGTACAAAGGTTTCAGCTTAATCGATCCAGCGACATCTGTTTCGATGACAATCAACGGTCCAGCACCGATCATTCTTGCACTTTTCATGAACACAGCAATGAAACAAGCATTGAAAGGTGATGACTTCTGGAACGAGCAAAAACGAATCGAAGTCATGAGACAAGTTCGCGGGACAGTCCAAGCAGATATTTTAAAAGAAGATCAAGCTCAAAACACTTGTATTTTCTCTCTGGAATTCGCGCTCAAAATGATGGGAGATATTCAAGAATACTTCTGCAGAAATGCGATTAAGAACTATTACTCAGTTTCAATTTCTGGTTACCACATTGCTGAGGCCGGAGCGAATCCGATTTCTCAAATGGCGTTTACTCTTTCAAATGGATTTACGTTTGTTGAGTACTACCTGAGCCGTGGAATGAAGATTGATGAGTTCTCAGGAAACCTTTCGTACTTCTTCTCGAACGGTCTAGATCCGGAATACACTGTGATGGGACGAGTAGCTCGTAAAATTTGGGCAGTAACCTTAAGAGACAAATACGGTGCGAATGAAAAATCGCAACAGTTCAAATATCACGTTCAAACTTCTGGACGTTCTCTGCACGCTCAGGAAATTGATTTCAACGATATCAGAACAACTCTGCAAGCGTTTTTAGCGCTTTCTGATAACTGTAATTCTCTTCACACAAATGCTTACGATGAAGCAATTACAACACCAACAGAAGAGTCAGTAAGACGTGCGATGGCGATCCAAATGATCATCAACCGCGAATTCGGTATGAACAAAACGGATAACCCAGTTCAGGGAGCCTACATCGTTGAAGAACTTGCAGCGATCGTAGAAGAACAAGTTCTAAGAGAATTTGAAAACATTTCTGATAAAGGTGGTGTTCTTGGTGCAATGGAATCAATGTACCAAAGATCAAAAATTCAGGAAGAATCGTTGTATTATGAAACTCTAAAAGATTCTGGAGAATTCCCAATCATCGGTGTTAACACATACATCGCTCCAAACATTAAAGAGCAGATGGCGAAAGAAATTGAAATCTCACGCTGTACTGATGATGAAAAAATGGATCAGATCCACCGTCTGAATAAATTTAAAGAAAACAATAAAGGGAAATCTACTGAGGCCCTAAAACGTTTAAAAGAAGTTGCCCTCAACAACGGAAATATTTTCGAAGAGCTGCTGAACACTGTTAACTATGCTTCTCTTGGACAAATTACAAATCTACTTTACGAAGTAGGTGGTAAATACAGAAGGAACATGTAATGAAAAAAGCTTCTGTCTACACGCGCACTGGAGATAAAGGAACAACTGGTTTAGTTGGTGGAACGCGAATTAAAAAAAGCGATCCACGCATTCATCTTTACGGAGAAGTAGACGAGCTCAACTCACACATAGGTCTTGGAATCTCTTATCTCGATAAAAATTTCGATAAAACTTTTCTACATGAAATTCAATCGGCGCTTTTTGATTTAGGAAGCAATCTTGCTTGTGAAAAAGAAAAGCGTCTTGAATATAAACTTCCGCAAATCAAAGATTCTCTCATTGTGAAACTTGAAAACGAAATTGATAAAATGGATAGCACGCTTCCACCGCTTAAAACTTTTGTTCTTCCAGGTGGAACAGTTGAAGCGTCTGCTTTTCACATTTGCCGTACGGTTTCGAGAAGAGTTGAACGCCAGATGGTCGACTTCGAAGAGCAACATCCGGGAGAAATTCCAGAGAGTGCACTTCGTTTCATGAATCGTCTTTCGGATTATTTTTTCATTCTTTCTCGCTACCTTAATCAAGCTAAGAAAGTTGATGAGATCAACTGGATACCAGTTAAAGAATAGATTATTTCTTTTTGTGTTTATTGATGTCGAGTTTCAGAAATTTTGTTTTTCCTGAACTTTCTTCTTGTTCAATAACATCGTCTTTGTTTCCAAGAGCACTATTCCAATGCGATTTGACTGCTTTCTTCTTGTGATCTTTATTTAAAACGACAGATTTTTTTTGATTAGATGACTCTTCATCTGCTTCTATAGGATCAATGTTACCGCGTACGATCGATTTAGTTCCTTTATGGGTCGGCATAACGAGAGTATGGTCTTCGTTATTCATGACGGCAGCACCTCGTCCAATCGCCAATCGTTCTTTCCCGTTAAGACGTTTTTCATCAATAACAATTGAGGTATTTCCCAAGCGAAGCGTTTCACCAATTTTGAATTGAATTTTTTGGACTTGGCTGTTGTTTAGATAAGAACCATTAGTTGAGCCAAGATCACTGAAGATCAATTGTCCCTGAGAATTGAGTTCAAACATACCGTGCTTTCCGCTCATTTGTTTGTCGGAAATCACGATATCGCTGGCACTAGAGCGTCCAATAATGTATTTCCCCATAATTGGATATTCGCTTGTTTGCCCATCAGTGGTTATGAGTAAAACTACGGCCATTAAACATATCTCCTTCCCTTATGATACATGACAAGAATCTTTACATATAACGCGGCAAAAACTTACAGAGTGTGATTTCTGTGATAATATGGGATTAGGTTAGTAAGGTATTCGTTTTCTCGAGAGGTTCATATGGAACAAAATATTGTCACTGTGACTGAAAAAGCACTTCATCATATTCGTGAAATCTATTCACAAGAACATAAAGGACTGGATACGGGGCTGCGCTTAGGTGTAGTTGGTGGTGGATGCTCAGGACTATCTTATAAAATCGAATTTTCTGAGAAGAAAGAAAAAGATAATATTCTCGATTTTGGAGATATCAAAATTTTTATCGATCCGAAATCTTCAATTTACTTGAAAGGGGTAGAGCTCGATTTCAAAGACGGGCTGAATGGAAAAGGTTTCGTTTTTAATAACCCAAATGCCAACAACACTTGTGGCTGTGGCGAATCTTTCTCTGTTTAATGTCTCTTTCATCAATTCGATTTAATCATACGCAATTAAAACTTCAGGGCTGGTCACTGATTAAAGTGACTGGTGCTGATCGCGAATCTTTTTTTCAAGGACAAGTGACGAACGATCTTTCGTTGTTAAAAAATAACGAAGGTCAATTAACGGCAAGGTTGAATCGCACGGGAAAACTCCAGTCATTCTTTTTTATCGCTAAACAAAGTGACTGTCTTTATCTCCTGGCCCCCAATGAACTTGTTCAAAAAATTAAAAATGATTTTGAAAAATATATCATTATGGATGACGTCGTTTTAGAAAACGATTCGCGCGAATATTGGATTCATTTTAATTCGTTCCTTTCTCCTGCTGATGAAAGTGAATACTTCGATTTTAATTTCTACGGACTCAATGCCCGTCTTAGTTTTAAAGAAATATCTGGCGTTCCAAAGACAGATGAAAAAGAACTCGAAGAGATCCGCATCTTGAATGGTTGGCCGAAATGGGTATTGGATGTCGACGATTCTCAATTCATCAACGATAGTTTTCTCAATGAGATTGCGATCTCCTATAAAAAGGGATGCTTTTTAGGGCAGGAAACAGTCGCTAAAATCGAAAATAACCGCGGGGCTGCTTACTACCCGGTCCTTTTAAAACTAAACGCTCAAATCGATTTAAAAAATGTTTTAAAAACAGATTTTGAAATTGAAGGTCGCAAGGCCGGAACTCTTCACTATCAGGTGAACAATATCGTTCAAGCAAGTTTGTTTCGAGATTTTCGAGTCCTCGGAAAAAAACTCGACATTCATTCAGGGACACATCGTTTTGAAGCGACTGTAATGGAACTTCCCTTTTGTAAAACTTCTACGAGAGAAGAAATCGCTCTCGAGCTTTATCATGAAGGCGCAGATGTTTTTCAAAGCGGGAATCTGTCTCTCGCAATGGAAACAATGAAACGCGCTCTCGCTTTCAATCCGTCGCTCGCTGATGCTTACGAATCTCTCGGAGTTATGCTTGGTCGAATTGAAAAATATGACGAAGCTATCGCCTGGATGGATAAACTTCTTTCCGTTAATCCTCAATCCGTCATGGCCCACACAAATAAATCTCTTTTCTTAATGAAAATGGGAAAAATCGAAGAAGCTGAAGCTGAAAAAAGTCTCGCGACTGTAAAATCTTTTGCGATGTTTGGTGAAGAAGCCAAGATAAAAAAGCAACTGGCCGAAGAACAAAAGAAAAAAGAAGAAGAAATTCTCCGTCG
This sequence comes from uncultured Bacteriovoracaceae bacterium, assembly GCA_966211875.1. Taxonomy (GTDB): domain Bacteria; phylum Bdellovibrionota; class Bacteriovoracia; order Bacteriovoracales; family Bacteriovoracaceae; genus Bacteriovorax. Next base: position 35,763 of record CBIHNP010000006.1, on the reverse strand, counting down.
AGAAAAAATGTTTTTACAGGTTTTGGAAATTGACGAGGAAGATACGATCGCTCTTTATGGGATGGCCGATATTTTCTATCATCGCAAAGAATTCGAAAAAGCGATCTCTAATTTAGAAAAAGTCATTTGCGTAGATGCAAAATATTCAACAGCGTACTTATTGCTCGGAAAATCTTACGAAGCGATTTCAAATCTTGAGAAAGCGAAAGCGGTTTATCAGGAAGGAATTGCTGTCGCCTCAAAACGAGGCGACATGATGCCGGCAAATGAAATGCAATCGCGCTTAAACCAACTTGTAGTGGGCGCGGGTCTTAGCTAATTCAGCTTTTAATTCAGAAATTTCTTTATGAGTTTTAGAATCGAGTGCTTTAAGCGATTCTAGAACGCTGTCAGATTCTTTTTTGTAGGCTCCAATGCGTTCGTAAACCATGTTGATTAACTGATTCCCTTCTTTGGTCACACGCTTATTTTTAAAAGCGTGAGCAAGGTCTGGTTTACAGTAGTCGAGCATATAAAATTCTTCTAAGAAGCGTTTTTTGATTTTTACTTGTTCGTCTTTTGTAAAAGTCAGCGTTTTCTTTTCAGCAGCAGTGTTGAGATTATAATAAAGTTCAAGTGCCCAATAGAAAGTAAAAGTCGCGTGATAAATTCCACGAATCGGTCTTAGGGCCTTTCTCCAGGGAGAATAGTAAATTTTATCGTCGTCTTCGTTAATTAAATCCTGATGATTTAAAAATGTATTGAGATAGTGATGACCATTCTCGTGGAGAAGATCATCCATCAAATCCACTTGATCACGATCAAACATATTGATCGAAGAATATCCAGGAAGCGATTGCATTGAATAGCTTACGATTCCTTTTTCATTAACAGGGACAACTGTGTGAGTGAAACTTTTAAATGTTGTATATAAATGAGGCGCGGCTTTTTTAATGTTAGCGAGTGCTTTTGTAATATTCTTTTTAAACTCATCAACTTTCTTTTCGCCATCTTCACAATTCGGAAGAACAAAAAGATTTAATTCTTCCAGTGCAACCGGCGAAGGAGCTTTTTCAATGGTAAAAGTTGTGTCTTTATCGCTCACTTCAATCGTCAGTTTGTTTTCTTCTTGTGAGATAAAACGGATTGGAAGAGCAGGGAATGTTTCCGGTGTTTTTTTCAACGAAACAAAACGATGAGCATCACTCAAATAAATTTTTCCGGAGTAATCACCGAGTTCAGGAATGGTTTGATACATAAGAGCGTCGTCGAATTCCTGGCGATACAAACTCAAGTGAAGAACATAAAAAGAAATAATTTGGTTTTCTACCAATGGAAGAAGGTTGTTTGAAGCCTCAACAACGGGTGCACCGTCGTTTAGGTAATTTAAAAAACTTTCTGCAAGTTCAGAATCATTCCAGAAATTAAAAAGCTCATCTTCAACTTCAGTCAATTCTTCAGAACTCACGTCTTCTTCATTTAAAAGTTCTTCGTGTAATTGAATGAGGTAAACGAGATTGTCGACAAGGTTTAACCAATAAAATTTCAGAGGAGAATATTTGTCGAAGCAATCATCTTGAAGAATGTCGGCAAGTTGCTCGAGAAAATTTTCATCGACAGCATCTGTGCTGAATCCGCGTTTGAAATCATCACGTAAATCTTCGATGAAATCGCGATAACTTTTTTCAACATCCTTCTTGAGTTTATTGTGGAAATCTTTTGAAAATAACTGCTCTTTCATGGAAGATCCTTGCGAGAGATTTTAAAAATATTGGGATTTAAATTTGTGCTTTAAAATGGCTGGGAAGGTGGGGATCGAACCCACGACCAATAGATTAACAGTCTACTGCGCTACCACTGCGCCACTTCCCAATAATCGATAGAATTAAGTCTACAAGTTATAAAAATTAAAGGACTAAATGTCTAGAGGTTTTTTTTAATTTTTAAAAGTATCCCTTCTAACCACCTAATAATACAAAGATAGAAACGCTGTTTTCGTCCGATGCTTTTACTCAAGTTTTCGAAGAGAGTTGCCGATAAGCCTTTATGGCAATTCAAAACTTTTTAATCATGAACCTTCTTCGCGTGATTACCCCAGAGGAAATCGGGGACATCGCGACTAAGCACAACGGAGGAAAATTTCTTTCGCTGACTGATCTTGTGAGTGAAAGAGTTGAGCATAATATCTATCGCGATTTTTCTCGCGCAGAAGCCTTGGAAGAAATTCACGAAGCCCATAACAATCAAGCAAAAATTCTTCCTTTCAAAAAACCAGGCGAAGAAGCTGATGCTTCAGCTTCAACTGATCCATCTTCAACAACTGAATCTGTTTCATTAGCAACAATGGCAGAAGATTCTCTTTCGGAAGAGAAAGATGAAAAAGAAGATGCTCCAATCGTAGAACACAAAGAAAACGAAAATATGTCGTCATTCATTCTCATTGAGAAAGAACGATTAAAGCGCTCGCAGAAATCTTTGAAGCAAAAAGAGATCATCGATCTCTATCAAAAGAATTCTCACGTCGACGTTGAACAGATTAAAGGAAGCAATACAAATTTATCACAGGCGAGAGAAGCCGGTGTTTTGGTCAATAAAAAGCAGTATTAAATGAAAAACTGGTTATACATTCCATTCCTCTTACTCATGGCCGTGACTTATACGAGAGTTGTGGAAAACTATAATTCAGATGATACGTTTACGAATGCGATGATGATGAAAAGAGGGCCGGCATCTCTAGAAGCGCCGATAGTGGAAAAAAGAGGTGAGGATTGTTTTGATCTTCCTTCGAAGTACAACCCTCACTACTTATCTAAAGCCTGTTATCTATAAATCTAACCCGACAATTGATTTAATATCTTCTGCTTCATCACTTAAAACTTCTAAACACGCCATTTGATAAACGCATGAATCAATTGTTGTAAGTGCGGCCGGATGATAGTTCCCAGAGTTCTTCACACCACCGAATGGAAGCTTCGCTGAAGCACCAACAGTTGAGCGATTGAAGTTTACTAAACCTGAATCAATCTCTTCGACACATTTTTGGAAAATAGCCTGGTCTTTTGTGAAGACAGCGGCAGCTAATCCATACTCAGTTGCATTCGCAATCGCGATTGCTTCATCGATATTGTCATAAGGAATAAACGTTACGTTCGGCCCGAAAATTTCTGAATGAAGGAACATACTGTCGTTATTCCATCTTTCAGCAAGGTGAATTGATGGAGTGACGTAGTGCCCTTTTTTTGCTTTATCGATTTGTTTTCCGCGCATGATTTCTTGGATCCCTTCACGCTTCGCCATTCCCATGAATAGCAAATAAGCATCAACTGCGCCTTGGTCAACAAGCGGCCCCATGAATGGTTCACGAGCAAATTCGACTGGGTGATCGATAATGATTTTTTTTGCGATATCATGGAAGCGCTCAATGAATGAATCTTGAATGCTTCTGTGAATAGCTACGATAGATGTCGATGTACATCTTTGACCAGAACTTAAGAAACATGATTTTAAAAGTTCTTGAAGAGCATGATCGAGGTTGGCATCGCTATGAAGAATTGTTGTATTTTTTCCACCGAGTTCAAGCGAAACTTGCTTACCTAAATCGTGGTGAGTGACTTCAAGAATTTTTTTACCAACTTCTTTTGAGCCAGTGAAGAAAACGCCTTTGATTGCTTTTTCTTTTGTCAGACGACGGGCCACTTCTCCGTCACCCTGAATTAAGTTGATGACACCGGCAGGGAAACCAGCTGCGTGAAAACATTCGATCATGAGTTGGGCCGAGTAACATGTTTTTTCACTTGGCTTAAAGATGATTGAGTTTCCAGAAACCAGTGAACTTAAAATTTGTCCGTTTGCCAGGTGGCATGGGAAATTGAAAGGCCCGATGATTAAGCTCGGTCCTAACGGTTTGAAGTAAATATGTCCGTTTGTTTTTGGAAGAATTCCGTCGATATGTTTGTTGGCAATTCTTGGAAGAGAATCTTCAATTGTCACAGTGACTTTAGAAACGACAGAAGCGGCTTCAGTCTTTGCGTCCCAAAGTGGCTTTCCTGTTTCATAAGCAATCGCCAGCGCGATTTCTTCTTGTCTCTTTTTTACTTCAGCTTGATAAGCTTTGAGATAATTGTTTCTTTCTTCTTGAGAAAGTTTTCTCCACGTTTTGAAGCCCGACACTGCTGATTCGATCACGCGATCTACATCGCGATAATCAACTGGTGCTTCCCAAAGTTGTAGAGATAGATCTGCAGGACAAGATCTTTTGATGATGTTTTCAACAGCGAGTGGCCCCGTTGTCGCCGGCAAATGAAAAGAGCTGTTATAGTAATTACCTAAAATTTTATATTTCATATTTCACCTTTTGTTAGAGGTAAGTGGCAAATGTTGTAAAATCTTCTTTGAGTCCTAATTGCTTTGCTTCTTCCGGATCAATGATAAAACGATGAGGAGTACCGCGATTTAAATTTCCAGAAATGTAAGCAGCTCTAAAGCTGCCATCAGCAGTTGGAAGACTCGCCATAATACAAGTTTTATCACTCTTGATAATTGAATCGCGAATAAGCACTTCGCATTCAAACATTTCTTTAATCGGTTTGATCTCTTTCATCTTCGCACGGTAGTGAGGTCCACCATCGAAAGGATCAACTTCGTTTGTGTATTTAAACCCAATGCTCTCAAGCATTTTTTTCACAGGTGCCGTATCCTCGCCGACTTTTCCGATCGCATTTCTTGCATCAATCGGAAGTAGCGTGAGATAAATCGTATCAGCAGGGAAAAGGCTTAAAATAAATTCTTTATTACTGCGAGAGAGAATATCAGCGTCGTGATATTCCATATTGAGAAAACGTCTTCCAATCGCTTCCCAAAGAGGTGCATGCCCTTCGTTGTCGAATGGAGGCATAAGCTCTGAGTGAATTTCTTCTTTAAAACGATTCTTGTTCATACCCATGTAAAGAAAACGAACGAATGAAAGTTGTTTTCCGAGACGCTTGTCATTTTTTCTGTATTCCGGATCTAAAATGAGTCCGCCGATTTCTGTCGGTCCATTTGTGTCGAGACCCAGTTTTAATGTTCCGTGAATAAATCCGGTGTTAAGTGTTTTAGAAAATTTTTGTTCCTGAGACACTGCAAAGTAATAGTGTGGTTCATCCTCTGTTCCGTGTTGAGAATGAATCATCGAGCAACCAATAATTTTTTGCGCCTTGAGATCCTCAAGCACGAACAGATAGTAGTTCTCCCAAAGATTTTTGGAAGGACTTGTAAAAGCCTTAATGGAGCTTTCAATTTTAGCCTTAATAATTTCACGATCCGGAGGCAAGTTGATGAATAAAACCAACTGGCTCAGGTCGTAAAGATCATCGAGGTCATTAAGGCTGGCCGATCTAAGTGCGTACATAAAAATCCTAAATAACTTCTAAAATTGTCTTCTCAACGATTGAGAAAATTTCAGTAATATGTTCGTCTAAAATTGAAAGTGGAAGCAGGAAACGAACGCGAGTTGGTTCTTTACCAGCAGAGAAAGTAATAATTCCATTTTCAAAAAGTTTTTTCATAAATTTGTTAGTTGTATCGTTTGAAGCATCACCAACTTCGAATGAAAGCATTGTTCCGACACCACCATAGTACGGAATTTTTCCTTTGCAGCTTCCTTCAGAAAGTTTTTTGAATTGTGCTTTAAATTTTTCTTCAAGTTCTTTGATTCGTCCGTTTGGTCCGTAGAAATTTCCTTCCTGAACGTAACGAACTGTTGCTTTACCAGCATTCATTGAAGCTACTGAACCGTTGAAAGTTCCCGCGATCAATCCTGGCTTTGGATTTAATTCTTCAGTGTAGAATGTTCCGGCAGCTTGAAGAACTTTTCCGATTGTTACAACGTCAACGTATTCATCAAGACCAAACATTTGGAATGCAAACAATTGGTGAGTTCTTGCGAATGATTGAACTTCATCAATCCAAATATAAATTCCATGTTTCTTCGCCCATTTGAAAACGCCTTCGTAGTATTCTTTTGTCCCGTAAATGAATCCGGCTTCACCTTGGATCAATTCGATAGACATCGCACAGTAAGTGTTTCCATTTTTCTCGATGAGTTTATCGAGAGCTTCAAGTGTATTTTTAAGAGCGTTTTCCGGATCTTTGTAATTGTAGTGAGGAACGTGATCAACTTGAATCGAAGATGGCATACCTTCACGGTAAGCTTGATTGTAAGTCACGTCTTGCATAGCGATCGATCTTCCCGCAAACGATTTTTGGAAAGCGATAAGACGGTAATTAGGAGCTTTCTTCTGCCATAAAATTTTAAGAGCAGTATCGTTTGAAAAAGATCCTGAACATGAAAACCAAAAATGTTTTAAGCGAGAATTTTTAACAGAGTCGAGTAGAACTTTACTTAGTTCATACGGCTCCTGGTATGAAAGTAAGTTACCAGTCATCATCGTGTCCGATGTCGCTGCTTCTAAGTTTGCTTTGATATAAATCGGGTGAGAGTGACCGAGAAGGTTTACACCGATGCTGTTGATAAGATCGTATTTGATAGAACCATCAAGCATTTCAACGAAAGGACCATGTCCTCTTCCTGACGCCATAAACGGAAAGAAAAATCCGCGACCTTTCAGGTGTTCATACTCTTTCAATTTAGCCGCAAGGATTTCTTTTTTATCTTCGTCAGCAGGTTTGATGTGATCGAACTTTTGTTGTTCCATCAAGATTGCAGAGAACAGTTTATTAAAATGCTCGTGAATATCGTTTGATTGTACTCCAATGGCCATAGTTACTTCCTGGTAATGAAAATTAATGTGAATTATTTTTTATAATTTTTGTAATTTGAGGATGCTTTTTCTCGCTTGCAATCAATTTGCTATGGGCGATAATTAATTTATGAAAAATACTAACACAACCCCAGTGACAAAGTCACCTCACGAGAGTGCTCAGGCTACCGAGAACTCTGCTCATAATCTGTCTTTTGAAGAACTCTATTTGAAGAAAGACTACAAGGGTGCAGCAAACTACTTACTGCAGAATAAGCAACAATTAAACTCAGGTATTTTCCACTATAATCTCGGAACGGTTTATTCGAAAATGGAGGATTTTCCTGCGGCACGTTTTCATTTGGAAAAGGCCATCAAAGAGGGTTACATCAATTCTTCTTCGCTTAATAACCTCACATTTGTAAAAACGCAGTTACAAGTCGATGACCTTTCAACATCTTCGATGCTTCCTGATGAGCTGATGAATTCTGCGCTGAGTATTCCTGGTTCAGCTTATCTCTCTTTCACTCTAGTTTTTCTTTTGTTGGGAGTTATTCTTCTTAAAACAAAAAAATTAGTGCGCAAGACGAGTATTGCACTTTTCGTTGTATTAATCGCAGCGCCAATACTCTTTTCTCAATTTTATTTAGACAAAGTTAATTACGCTGTTGCGTTTAAAGATGTGCCACTCTACGAGGGCCCATCAAAGATATTCTCGGAAAAAGGAAAAGTGAGAGCAGGATCAAAAATCATTCTTGGTGAATTCAAGGAAGGTTGGTTCTATGTAAAATTTCCGATTTCGTTAACGGGATGGATTAGCAAAGATCAACTGGGCCTTTATTAAACAGCGGGAGAATCGCGTGGCATCCTCATACGAAAAAGACGTCAAATTAGCTGGTGAAAGTAAACTTGAGATAACAAAAAAAATTGATTTCTCAATGATGAAATACTTGTGGATGGCCAATCCATTGAGTGGGGCTCGCAAAGATTCCATTCCAAAATTTTTAAGAAATGTTGAGCTTCTAAAAAATTTTTCAGATAACGAACTCCGAATTCTTGCGAAATACATGCACAATCGCAAATTCTCAGAGGGAGAAGTTGTTTTTCGAGCAGGTGAAATAGGCATCGGTTTCTATTTTATTTTTTCCGGAACAATTGAACTTAGTCATGACGATTTAGATTCAGAAATTAACAGCGAAAAATTTTTAATCCTTGAAGAATTTGGTTACTTCGGTGAACTCGCACTTCTTCAGGAAGGAAACCAAAGAACAGCAACTGCGATCGCCAGAAACAAATGCGAGCTCGTGGGTATTTTTAAACCGGACCTCGATAATTTAATCGTAAGACATCCGATTCTTGCAGCAAAATTGATTCAATCAATTTCGATTGCACTTGCAGATCGTTTGTATTTTCTTACGAATGAAGCCAGCAAAATGCACAAAAGATTAAAACAACTGGAAGCTAAAAATGATTCTAAGCAATCGTAAAAATATTTCGAAAATCCAGCTTGTTTTTTTTATTGCGATTCTCGCGCTTTTTTGTTCGCTCGTCTTGGCATTGCCACGAATTTCAATTCCTCTTTCACTCGCATACATTCTTTCATTGGCGCTTTCGCCGATCGTAAATATGCTCATGCGTTTTCGTCTCTCAAAGACGCAATCTATTCTTTTAATTTTTATTGTGCTCGCTCTTTTAATCGGCTGGCCATTGTTTAAACTCATTCCACTTCTCTCGGCGGAATCACATAATTTACAAACGCTCATTCCGCGAATTGAACAATACATTATTCAACAGTTTCAATATCTGCGTGAGTTCGTAAGAATGAGAACAGGTCATGAAATTGGCGACGCTTATGTTTATCAGGGACTCGATGAACTCCAGTCGTGGTCTGCTGCTGTTTTTGTGAAACTCCCAACCTATATTGCCAATCTCATCGAGTGGATTTTTCTCGTTCCTTTTTTTACATTCTTCATCATTCGCGATTCAGATTCTTTCAAAAGAACACTGCTTAGTTTTACTCCGAATAGTATTTTTGAAAGATTTTATTACGTCATTCACGTCTTCAATCTTCAATTGGGAGATTACTTCTTTGCGAAATTTGTAGAGGCCATTATTGTTGGAGGAATTATCACTCTCGGGCTTCTCGTTTTGGATGTTAAATACGCTGTCATTTTAGGTTTTGTAGCAGGGCTTACGAACATCGTTCCTTACGTCGGACCATTTCTCGGTGTCGCTCCGGCCGTTGTTTTGGGAATGCTCGAATACGGAATGACCTCACCAACGATGGGAGCGATTCTCACTCTGTACGCGATCGCAAACGTCGTCGATATTTTCTTCGTTTTTCCATTCCTTGTTTCGAAAATCGTTAACCTTCACCCAATGATAGTTGCAGTGAGTGTTATCGTCGGATCGCACTATATGGGGATCACCGGAATGGTCATCTCTATTCCAATGGTTGCTGCGATCAAACTTATTATCACAGAAATTTACAATGAAATTTACACTGAGCGCTCTAAGTGATACGATCCTTTTAAAGATCAAGTTATCTGGAGTTTTCATTGAGAATTTTGAAGTTTTTAGCGATTCTATTTTCACTCGTCGTGATTTCATGTGCAACTAAGAGACCTACAGGGACGACGGAAGCAGAAGTTCTTTACAAAGAAGCTAAAGACCTTGTTGCAAAATCTCGTTACATTCAAGCGACAGAAAAACTAAACGCGATTCGTTCTCAATACCCGTACAGTTACTACGCAACGTCAGCTGAGCTTATGCAAGCGGATATCTTATTCGCTCAGGAAAACTATGCTGAAGCAGCTTCTGCCTATATTTTGTTCCGCGATTTTCACCCGAAATACAACGAACTCGGATACGTTATTTTTAGAATTTCAGAATCGTTTTATCGCCAGCTTCCTACGACATTCGATCGCGATTTGTCGGCGGGAACAGAGGCGATTAAATACTACAACGAACTTCTGCAAAACTATCCAAACACAGAATACGTGAAAGACGCTCAAACAAGAATTTCTCAAATTGAAGACATGTTAGAGAAAAAAGAAATCTACATTGCAGATTTTTATTTTAAGACAAAAGATTACGAAGCGGCGAAAGCTCGTTACGAAGAAATTTTAAAAACACTAAAAAATTCAGACGAAAAACTTCGCATTCTTACTCGTATCGACGAAGCAGCATCTCACATTACTCACTGAGGTTGAAACTATGTATACTTCAAACAACGAACAACTTTTAAAATCAGCTCGCGAATGCTTTGAAAAGCAGGAGTACAAAAAAGCACAAGTGATCTTGAACGAGATCATTGAATCAGACGATAGTAACGTCGATGCTCTTTTTCTTCTCGCAAATATTTTTCACATCAATGGTGAAATTGGAAAAGCGATCAAAGCTTTCAACAAAGTTTTAGCACTTAACCCTGAACATACAGACGCAGCAATCAGTTTGTCTGTTCTCTACAACGACATCGGCCAGTACGAAGACGCGAGAAAAGTTTTCGAAACAGCGAATGAAAGAGTGAAGGGGAAAGCAAAAGGTGCTGGTCTTATGGAAGACAAGCACATCAATAAAAAATTCGCTTCAAAACACTATGAGATCGCTGATCTCTACCTTTCGTATAACCGCTACGATGAAGCTCTTTTTGAGTACAACAAAGTCATCGGCCTTGATCCGGAAAATCTGGAAGCAAAAATCAAAATCGCAAAAGTTTACGCAAAAAAGGGTTTCATCGCGAAGGCCATTGAAGAGCTTCGCACGCTTAAAAATGAAGAGCCTAATTACGCTCCAGCGAGAATCGCTCTCGGTGTTCTTCATTATGGAAATGGAAACATTCTAGAGGCGCAGACAGAGTGGGAAAAGGTTCTTTTAAAAGATCCATTCCACGCGGAAGCGAGTATGTATCTAAACCTCTCGCGAACAGCGACAGAAACAACTTTACGCTAATAAAAAAAGCCCTCGAAAGAGGGCTTTTTTGTATCGAAAATTTCAATTTAAATTTTTAGTTAGCTTCAGGTCCGTTCTTATTAGCAGACGTGTTCGCTGTGTTTGCGTGAACAACTGTTGGCCCTTGCTCTTTGTTTGCAGTTGGAGAAACGTTTGTTCTTTTTGAATCATCAGAAGCGTAGTTCACGATGTATTTTTTAAGATCCATATACATTTTGAATCTTACTTCAAGTTTTGAATCTTGAAGAACGATCTGTCTTGCTATTTTTGTTTTGTTGTTGATGATGATTGGCGCTTTTAAGTTCGCTGACATCTCAGTAACGTTTTGTGGGATTGTAAGCACAGTGTATACACTTGCGTTTGAAAGATTTTCTAGAGCTAAACTGTTAAGTTCAACTGGAAGAAGTTTTACCATGTAGTTTGGTTGGAAAATTTTTGGTTCGATGATTGGAAATGCTGTTGCAGCATCATCAGTCGATTGCAACCAAAGAATTAGAGTCTGATCACCTGGATCAACAATAAAGAATTTTTTTAGATTTTCAAAACCGAGTAAACCTTCTGTAAACTCAATGATGTCTTTCTTATCGACTTCAAGTTCGCCGAATCGTGTTGTTTTGATTTTCACTCGAGTGCCTCCGTTGAGCAAAAAGGTCGAATACCGACCTTGTCAACGATTCTAGCAGTCGTAGGGGCAAAGAGGCAAGCAGGAAATTACTTCTTGTTTAACTCATTCGCTAAATTTGTAATGGAGCTCAAATCAGCTTGGGCAGCTTCCGTATTTTGGTCTTGGATTGCTTTGTAAACTTCCTCGCGGTGAATCTTTGTTTCCGGAGGTGCTTTAATCCCCAAACGTACTTGTTTGCCTTTAATTTGAACGACGACAATTTTTATATGGTCATCTATTGCGATGCTTTCGCCCAGCTTCCTTGTCAAAACCAGCATATCTCAACCTCAATAACGCGCATGACGGAACTTTCCTGATCCGACCCGCAATGCTTCATATATTATTCCTAATATTAAAAAGCAAGGAAAAACTAAATTATTTTAGTCAGGATATGCGACGTAGTCAAAAAAATTATTGAAATTAGCGGTGAAGAAAGTCCATGAGGGTCTGATTCATTATGCCCTGAGTTGACTGATAAGTCGTTTTTAAAACGGCTTGTTGTTTGTTGATGTCCGAAAAAAGTTCCGTCACATCAGCATCGAGAAGCGCACTTTTTCTGGCTGCGTGGTCGACGTTTTCACTGTCGAGAACGTTGCGGGAAGATTCAACTGAGTTGGTGATTGATCCAATACGCGTACGAAGTGTAACAAGACGGCTGATACTGTTGTCGAATTTTTCAAGGAGACCTTGAATCATCTGAGCATCGTTGTTTTCCAGAGCACTCGTGAGACCGCCAAGCTGGGCAAAAATATTGTCACGCGATTTGAATTCTTCTTTCGCTTCTTCGCCGAGATGTAAAAGGTCTTTTCCAACTTTGACCGCTTTTTTTTCTGCACTGTCGTTTGAAGCGATATCGCGATTCAAGTTGTTGATCGTACTTTTGTCAAATTGTTCAAATTTTTGAAGTGGGTTTTCAATCGTTCCACCGTCTTCAGCGCTGAAAAAAACTTCTTCACCTGTAAGGTTTACAGGAACGAAAAAGTTACGGGAAACTTCGAGACTGATGTGACCAGCATCTCCCTTGTAAGCGCCGTTAGAATCGAAAGGAACAGTCAACGTGTTTGTTCCGGAGAAAATATGTTTCAATCCAACTTTTTTATTCGCGATAGCGAGAGCTTGATTGTAGAGCTGCTGAACTTCGTTCGCTACGTTTTTTCTGATGTCAGCATTGAAGAAATCCGACGACTGAGCAATCGCAATTTCTTTTGCTTTAGACATAATATCTGTGAGCTCTTCGAGAGATTTTTCTGTTACGTTCAAGTTGAGAAGAGCAAATTCTGAATTTTTTAAATATTGAATGTTGTCGTTCGTCGATGATGTAAGGGCCATAGCTTCAACGTTACTTACAGGGTTGTCTGAAGGTTTGGTAATAGACTTCAGAGTTGAACCTTTCAACTGTAAATCTTCCATCTTTGCTTTCGTTCTGTTGAGAGCGTATTTCAAAGAGGCAGTAGAACTATTTTCAGAAACTCTTGTCATTTGTTAATTACCTTTTGAGTTCCAAAACGGTTTTAAACATTTCATCCGCAGCTTGCATCATCTTTGCTGAAGCCTCGTAAGCGTGCTGGAAACGAACCATATTCGCTGTTTCTTCATCAATAGAAACACCAGTGAGGCGCTCGCGAATACTCGTCGTTTGTGCGAGAATTCCAGACGCTTGTTCAGCATCGAGACGGGCCTTACCTGTTTCAAGACCGATGTTACCAATTGTCTGCAAATATTTTTCTTCGAGAGTTACAGATTCTTCTCCTGCAATTCTTTCGTGCTGTAATTTTGAAATCGCGATTGCAACACGGTTATCCCCTGGAGCATTTGGAGAAAGAGCGGCTGCGATGTTGCTCAAATCACCTTTGACTGCTTCAGAGAGATCGATATTGGAAGCAGCACCTTCGACACCTAATGGTTGTGCGAAGAAGTCGAGACCTGATGTGACACCTTTTTTATCAGCGGCCACAGGAGTTCCGTCTGGTCCAACAGAGATAGAACGGTTAACGTAACCCTGACGGTGAATAGAGTTTACTGAAGTCGTAAACTGGTAAGCGATATTATCAATATCGTCTTGAAGCTTTTTTAAATCCTGATTACGAACTTTGATGATTGAATCGAGAGATCCGCTCTGGAAATTATTCGTAACAGTTTGAGAAGGACGATCTTTCAAGACAACTTCAACAGATCCGTTCATGTTGTTTGAAGAGTCCGCTTTATTTTTTGAGATAACTGCAAGTTCCTGGTGGTGAAGACCCGTTACGAGTGTACCAATCCCTTGAGCAGTAATAACAAATCTCTTTTTCTCATCAACGTATGTGTGAATTTTAAAATGCTCAGAAAGATTTTTAATAGCGAGATCGCGCTGGTCGCGAAGATCTCCTGTTTCACCTTGTTGAGCTTCAATCGTTGCGATCTTTCCGTTCAAATCAGCGATGTGAGAAAGAATCTGGTTTACTTCACTTACTGAAGTCGTGATCTTTCTGTCGATGTTTTGCGCTTGCATGTCGAGAGTTTCGCGAATGCGACGGAAGTCTTTTACAACAAGGCCGGCGTTATCGCGAACAACAGAACGAATTGTTTCGTTTTCTGGTTGGTTGGCAAGTTCTCTGAACGAGTTAAAAAATTTGTTAAGAATCTGGTTCAAACCTTCTGAATCAACTTCGTTAAAAATACTTTCGATTTGATCCAGGTGTTCACTTCTTGATTCAAAAAATTTATTTGAAGAAACGGCATTGTTCAAACGCTTATCGATGAATTCATCGTTGATGCGATTGATACCGTCGACCTTAACACCAGTACCCTGAATGAATCCACCATTGGAAACAGGAATGGCCGTTGATTGAACAACTTTTTGGCGAGAGTATCCTTCCGTGTTGACGTTAGACAAGTTATGTCCAGTTACTTCCAAAGATTTCTTTGAAGCGAATAAACCAGATTTCCCAATGCCTAATAAGTCAGCCACGTCCTCTCCTTATGTGCTCGAACTTATCGCAGATCCTTTCGAAGTATAGGTCGAATAATTTTTCTTCCCCGAAGCTTCGATACGAATTTGCTTAAGTGAGAGTAGTGCCTTGTTGATAAAAAGTTGATTGCGCTTATTCTGCGCTTGAATTTTTTCGATGATATCGATGAGAAGGGCATTGAAACGGAAAAGATGTTTTTGATTCTTTTCAACTTCGTACGCTTTCATTACTTCTAAAAGTTTTGAAACGCTATCAACGTTTTTCTCTGGAAGAAGAGAGTTGAGTTCAGCAATGACATCACGACGGATATTTTCCAAAGCGCTGATGCGGGCAATGATTTGATTTTTTTCTACGAGTTTTTCTTCGAGTAAATCGAGTTCGCTTTTTAAAAGCAAAGAATATTCGTCACAAGTGACGTTAAAAAGTTCGTTGTGTTCTTCACACAAACGTTTCCATAAGTCTGTTACTTGAAAATAAAGAATGGCCAGTTTATCGTTCATCATAGTATGGCAAGGCTCCGTCCTGGAACTCTAAGCAACCTAAAAGGTGTTCTTAGAACTCTTGATCCATGATTTTATCGCTTAAAGCATCGTAATCGACTTTGTATGAACCATCAGCGATTTGAGCTTTTAGGCGTGCGATCTTATCTGTATTGTCGATTTCAGGAGCGGCATCAGCTGCTTTCTTGATTCTAGAAAAATCCTTAATCGCATCTCCGATATCAACTTTCGAATCAGCTTTTGAGAAAGCTTCTAATTCACTTTTTCTTGCGTCTGTGTTTCTTTTTAATCCAGGCGAACCAACTTTTCCGCTCTCACGAGTGTCCTTTTTATTTGGACCAAAAATTGATCGGGATGTTGTGCTATCAATTGCGCTCATGGCGTATCTCCTTCTGAGCTGGCCTTCGTGGTAATTTTTTCACCCGCTGAGGCCGGGGTAGAATCATTCTTCCCCATCACTATTGTATCAGTTTTTTTCTCAAGCTTGTAGCTAGGCAAATTGTGGTGGATCATATCCGCTTGCGCCTCATATTGCTTCAGCGCCATCTCGTTTCTCATGCGCTTAGGGTAGATTTGATCCAAAATCACATTTTGTAACCCTAAATTGTTTTGTTTGGACATCATTTTCGCGCGTTCAGTAGTTTGCAGCGATTTATAATAATCCATTCCGGTATCTTCTCCGGAAGTTTCATCAATTGTTTGATTCATTTGCTTAAGCATTTCTTCCGCAAATTGCGATTCCATGCTTTCGGCCACGTCTTGAAATTGTTTTGGAATGTATTTGCGATCATCAACGCTTCTATTTTCAAGCGACTTCGCCTGTTGTTTTCCAATAGAAATTCCACGATTGATATTAGCTTCTGAAACACTCATGAAAACTCTTCCTAAGTTATGAGCAAAGTCTCCAATCATTGGAGACTCTAAAATTTTAACACAAAAATTTTCTTAAAAGCTAGCTATAAAAAATACACAACTAGATTAGTTCTATATCCCCAACGAGGGCGCCATCTTTCTTAAGTGTTTGAAAAATTGAAATAAGGTCTTCCGGTGTTGCCCCGAAAGCATTGAGGCTCTTTACAAGCTCATTCAAGGTTGTCCCTTTTTCCATGTAGTAAAGCGTATTTGGTTTACCGCCCTTTGAACCACCATCGTCTTTTACTTCGATCGTGAGGTCCCCATGGCTGATCGCTACTGGAGCAACTGTGATATCTCCACCCGCAACAATTGTTCCCGTTCTCTCGTTGATCACGATTTTAGCTGCGCTGTCAGCGTTTACCTTGAAGTTTTCGATGATCGCCATCAATTGAACTGTGTTTCTTTCGTATTGAACCGGCACGACCAAATCAATTGTCGTTGAATCTTTTGCTGAAGCAAATTTTCCACCAAGTTCTTCGTTAATAACTTTTTCAATACGAGCTGCTGTTGTGAAATCCGGATTGTTCAAACTTAAACGAAGAGAATTTTTCTTTTCGAATTCAGTGACGATTTCTTTTTCAACAGTCGCACCGCCAGGAATAGCTCCCGTCGTTGCGAATTTCGCCCCTTTCTTTAAACCACCGATTGAAAGCGGACCAGCACCTACAGCATAAATATTTCCATCTCCACCTTTTAAAGGAGTGACTAATAAAGTTCCTCCTGCAAGTGAAGAAGCATCACCGATTGATGAAATAGTAAGATCGATTTTTTGTCCTACGCGGGCGAACGCCGGAAGTTTTGCCGTCACAACAACCGCTGCTACGTTCTTAGATGTAATTTCAGATTTAGGATTGAGTCCCAGTTTCTCAAACATTTTTTTAAGAGATGTGTTTGTGATTTCACCACCGCCATCACCAGTTCCATTGAGACCGATAACGAGACCGTAACCGATGATTGGGTTTTCTCTAACACCTTTTACAGTCACTAAATCTTTTAATCTGCTTGGAGCAGAGTAAGCCGATTGAGCAAGAAGGAGAGAGCACATTAAAAACATTTTTTTCATATTCATCATCCTAATGAGTCTATTCAAAAAATTATCTTACGACAGATACATTTGATTCTAAGATAGAATCCGAGTTGATTGTGTCGTTATCACCGATGTCTTTTCTTGAAACAAGGGCCTGAACTTCAACCATTCTTTTTCTGTTTTTATACAGAACGTTTTTGCGTCCTTTAATCAGCAAGTGTTCACGATTGATTTCTTCAACGACAACACCTGAAATTTTATCTTGAGCAGTATCTGCACCTGGAGCTGCTGCTGCCGCAGTTTCTTCTTTTTTCTCTGGAGCTTTGTCAGGAGTTCCCGCAGGTGCTCTCGTATCTGCATTTGCGCTTTTGTCAGCGTTTGCCATTTTTGTTTCGTATGGATTATCCGGGAAAGCTTTTTTAAGTTCCATCGTGATTTCATTTTTCAGACGAGCAAGAACATTGATTTGAATAATGTCTCCGGCCGTTTTTGTTTTGTTGTTTGAGAAAAGGAATGCGTTTGGATCGCTTCCTGCCCAAAGGCTTCCGTCGTTTCCGTTATCTGTTAGATCGCTGGCCGTATAACGTTTTACTTGTTCTTTTTCAGCTTTGTATTGGCGTTTTACTTCCGGTGCAACTACGCGAGCGTTTGCAGTAGTAACGGTTTTATCAACTCTGTTGTTGAAGTTATTATATTGAGTCGATGTCCTGCGATTCGGGTGACGGTATTGATCGAAGTTGTCAGAAGAAGAAGGAACATCGATATCAGAATTAGCTCTTTCTTGGTTTTCAAAATCTTTATAGATATTGTTCATGTAAGAAGAACATGAAGTTAAAAAAAGAAGAGAGCCTAAAAGGAAAAATGAATTCATTTTCATAGTTCAATCACCACTTTGTTATAGTCGACAACTTTTCCGGCAATCGTTTTGTTGTTCGCAGGGTTTTTTAATTCAATTGTTTCTCCAAAAAGAGCAGAGCGAGAAGGGATTGCTGTTCTTTGAAGATTAATGTTTTGATTTTTGAGAACAACATTAACAGGTGTTCCGTAGTTGATCAGGTTTACGGCCTGAAGATCGAAATTTGAAACCGCTGCACCCTGAAGGATTGTGCGATTTGCTTTGTAGAAATGAATATTATCCAGAGAAGTTAAAATGTTGTCTGGATTAGCTGAGTAAATTTCGTCTTGATAGAAATCATCAGCTTCTAAATGTTTTTGCTGGAAGCTTAGATTTCTTTTTGCTTTGAAAACTTTAACTTTGGCCATGATCTTTGATGAAAACCAAAGTGTGCGAGTAGAATTTGCGAGCGGGTTTGTAATATCGATTTTGATATTTTTCTCACCAAAAGTGCTACATGATTCGCAGTTCGCTTTTAGTTGTTCACCTTCAACCAGACCAACAGTTCTCAGGCCATTTAAAGATTTTGAATCGAGGAAATAAAGATTAGATCCATTTGTTAGTTGATCGCGAAGTGAAGAATTGAATTCAAGGAGAGAAAGTTTTCTTGGAGTAATTGTGAATGTCTGGCCTTGAAAGTCTCTTGAAAGTTCGCGAGAAAGAAAATCAGAGGCAACAACGCCACTTGTATTCGAAACAATCTGTGAAATCTTATTGAGAACAATGTTGTCGCAGTTTGAAGAACGGACAACGTCTGAACTAGTGAGTGTTTGATTATTTTCTAGACGGTAAACTTTAGAAAATAGCTCAACAGAACAACCTTGAGTTGTTTCAGCTCTTAAATTCAGCGAAAGAAGAAAGAAAAATGGAATCAATTTTTTCATTACAACCTTAACTTCTATCTGATGTTGTTAATCGTTTGCATCATTTGATCTGCAACACCCATTACTTTCGAGTTCATTTCATACGCACGTTGTGCGCGAATCAAATCTGTCATTTCTGTCATTGGAGAAACGTTAGAAGCTTCAAGCGCTCCTTGCATAAGTCCGCCAGCATTGTTTTCGCCTGCGATTGATTGCACCGGTTGACCACTTGAAAGTGAAACTTGATAGAGATTCGATCCTGTCGATTTTAATCCGACAGAGTTTACAAAAGTGAAGACTGGAATTTGACCAACGCTAGTTGGTTCAGTCTGACCTTTAACGTATGCATCAGCTTTACCATTTTCAGCGATCATTACACTTGAAGTATTAGGTGGGAAATTGAAACCAGGATAAACTTTGTATCCTTGTTTATTTACCAGAACACCCTGAGCATCAACATTGAATGAACCATCGCGAGTGAATCTAAGTTCACCGTTTGGCATGATGATTCCGAAGAATCCTTCACCGTTGATCATTAAATCGAATGGATTGTTTGTGACTTGTGGAGCACCGTTAGTAAATTCTTTTCTTACTGATGAAACGCGAGCACCGGAACCGATCTGTGTTCCGACGTTATAGTTTGTTGAAGAAGATGAACGAGCACCTGGCTCTTGAATTGTTTCATATCCAAGATCATCGATCTCTGTACGTCCACGTTTAAATCCAACAGTGTTAACGTTGGCAATATTGTTGGAAATTGTACTTACGTAAGTTTCTTGGGCAGACATACCTGAAGCAGCCGTACTAAGAGCTTTCATCATAGCGTAAGCTTCGTTAAAACTTCCCAAACTTATCGCCATTAGAATCAATTTTTTCATGCGTTCATCCTTAAGCACTAATATTAAAATTTAGAAATTTCGTTTACCGCTTTTCCACTCATAGTATCGTAGGTCTTAATCACTCTCTGGATAGATTCAAAGTTTCTGTTGGCGTTGATTAGTGAAGACATTTCAGTGACAGCATTTACGTTTGATTGCTCAACAAATCCTTGATGAACACTCGTTTTTAACTCGCCAATTTTCACGTTCTTTTGATCAGTATTAATGAAGAGTGAATTACCTTCTTTCTTTAAGGCATGAACATCGCCGAATTCAACGAGAGAAAGATCAGCGACTTTGTTTGCGCCACTGAAAACTTCGCCTTCTAAGTTGATCGACAATTTATTATTTCCGATTGAAATCGCACGCGATTCCGGCGGAATTGTAAGCGTAACTTTTCCATCAGCACCAGCAGTTGGCGGAGGAGCTTTACTTAAAAGAAGATATCCTTGATCAGTCACAAGTTTACCTTCGTTATTGATTGTGAAATTTCCTTTGCGTGTAAAACGAACGCCATTAGGAGTAAGGACTTCAAAAAATCCTGGGCCGTTTAAAGCATTATCAAAAGCGTTTCCGGTAGGAGAGAGTTGACCTTGGTCGTGCAAAGTATAAGCACCGTCAACTTTAACAAAAGCATCTTCAGCATTGTAACTGCGATAAAAATCTTCAGGTTTCCATTCTTTTTGAGGAAGATCAATTTGACCGTCTGTTTGAGCACCAGAGCCTTTTTCTTCGGCCGCTAAAACCTCTTTAAAGACGACTTGTTCTTTCTTAAAGCCGGGCGTGTTTGCATTGGCCACGTTATTGGCGATTGTTTCAACATTTCTTTGTTGAGCAATTGCACCTGATAAGGGCACCCATAGTTCTCTCAATTAAAAGCCTCCTGCTTTAGATAGAAGATCCTTCCTCAACTATAACTTGCGAGGTGCCAAATTCTCTACATAGGTAAATTTGTCCCTCTGAAATCCCTTCCAAGTAAGTCATTGATAATGTATCTTATGAGAGAACTGAAACAAGATTAAGATCGGAAAAAATAGGCCTGTTAGTGTAATTTTTTTGACACGAAATACAGGTCTAAACAACTCAGGTTATTTGAGCGGCCGTGGAGGCATATAATGACTACCAAAAAAAATTTCGAAGAATCCTTAAAAGAATTAGAATCAATTGTTAGCAAATTAGAATCTGGAGACTTTGGTCTGGAAAAAAGTTTAGAGCAATTTGAGATTGGAACTAAACTCTATAAAGAATGCAAAGAGCAGCTTTCTGTCGCTGAGAAAAAAATTTCAATTCTTACTGAGAGTTTAAAAGAAGAAGAATTCTAAGGACCGTATGAATAAGTTACTCGTTCTTTTTTCAATTCTATTTTTAGTGGCAAGCTGTTCATCTGTTAAGCCTATTCATACAAATGATCACAAAAATATTTATGGATTGGGAGGATCTCCTGATCAAGTCGATCTCACTCTTGATGCGAACAAACCGACTGATAAACCGGTCGATGTTGTTCCACCCGAAGAAACAGTTCGCGTAGGCGGAGAAAGAGGAGGAGATGTTTACTCTAACTCTGATACTGAAGCTCCTCACGCAGAAACAAAAAAACTGCGTATCGGCTTAAGCTTCGGACCGGGTCTTTATAGAACAATCAATTATGTTTCTTTTCTTAAAATTCTAGAACGCCAGAATCTTTCTCCCGATATTGTGACAGGTACAGGATTTGGTGCCATCATCGCTGCGATGTACGCCTCTGGGATGACTCCGGAAGTGATTGAATGGAACTTCTACAAATACTTTAAAGAGAAGAAAAAGAATCGCCCTTATGATCACGATTGGATCGCTGAAGTTGATAATGCTTTTTTGATGAAGTTTAAAAATCTCAATGTTCAAGATATGAAGAGAAAATTGTATTTAACTCTTTATGATCACAAAACGAAGAAAACCTATTACTTCGACAAAGGGAATATTCGCGATTTACTTCTTCTCAATTTGAGACTTTCGAATAATTTTACAGAATCAAAAAGCGGACAAAAATATTCAACGGCTTTTGAAAAAGAAGTTTTTAATGCTCGCCTGCTCAGACAAGTGGGAGCAGAGTTCACGATTGCAGCTGATGCTTTAGGAAACAAGTTCGACTTTGATACTCCCAATGAATTTCTGATCGGTGTGTACAACAGAACAGCGGGAAGAATTCAAAAAGAAAGAAAAGATTTCGATTACAGCGCAACTTTACCGCTTACAGGAATGAATCTGGATTCAACAAAAGATAGTCCGCTCTTCCTGCAGAAGTCTTATGTGTTTATGCAAAAACAATCTCCCGTTATCTTAAAAAAATTACAAGCAAAGATTGATAGTTTATCAAATTCAGGAAACGAATAAATGAAAGGACTCATTTTCAAAATCATTTTAACTCTTTTGGGATTGGGATTTATTGCAGGCATTGCTGGAGCAGTGGCCTTTACTTATTTCAATCTGGATTTACCGAAGATTGATAAACTTCAGGATTATAAACCGAATCTTGCTTCTCAAATTTTTTCAAAAGA
This sequence comes from uncultured Bacteriovoracaceae bacterium, assembly GCA_966211875.1. Taxonomy (GTDB): domain Bacteria; phylum Bdellovibrionota; class Bacteriovoracia; order Bacteriovoracales; family Bacteriovoracaceae; genus Bacteriovorax. The sequence goes on along the minus strand of CBIHNP010000006.1, from coordinate 13,866 downwards.
TGGTTATCTTCTTGCTGAACTCGGTATCGAAAAACGCGAAATCGTCGAGATGAAAGATGTTCCTGCAAGAGTTATCGATGCATTTCTTTCTGCCGAAGATGATAAATTTTTCGAACACAAAGGTGTTGATTATTTAGGTCTTGCCCGCGCGATGTTTGCGAACTTTCGTGCGGGAAAAGTTGTGCAAGGGGGATCAACGATTACCCAGCAGGTTGCCAAGTCGTTACTTCTTACTTCAGAAAGATCGATTACGAGAAAAGTAAAAGATTTCGTTCTCGCTCAACGTATCGAAGAAAAATTAAATAAAAAAGAAATTCTCTATTTATATCTGAATCAGGTTTACCTCGGTGGTGGATACTACGGAGTAAAAGCTGCGGCCCATGGTTACTACAATAAAGAATTAAAGAACATCACTGTTGCAGAAGCGGCGATGCTCGCAGGTCTTCTTGTTGCTCCCGGAAAATATTCTCCTTATGTAAAACCTCAAGCTGCAAAGATGAGACAGCATTACGTATTAGAGAGAATGTATAAGCTTAACAAAATTACAAAAGCTCAATTCGAACAAGCCTTGAAAGAAAAAACAGTTTATCGCATTCGCGAAGATGAAGTGCGCGCCGGTTATTTCACAGAATGGATTCGCCAAAAAGTTTCAGAAGCCGTTGGAGATAAATCGTTCTTAGTAGATGGATATAAAGTTAAAACAACATTGGATTGGGAACTTCAAAAAGTTGCTGAAGAACAAGTCCAAAAAGGCGTAAAAGAACTCGATAAGCGCCAGGGTTATAAAGGTCCGTTTGCTCACATCGGCCCGGATGAATACGACAAATTTGAAAAAGAAAATCGTCGCAATATTTATCGCAAACGTTCTGAGTATTTCACAATCAATGATGCTCACGAAAAAGTTTACGAATTTGATTTCAATGAAAAAGCTTACGATGCTATGAAAGACGACGAGAAAAAATCTCGTCAGGCCAATCCGGATGAAAGTCTTGTCGCCGGTCTTACTGATCAAGACGATCTTCCTAACGTTCTCGAAATGAACACGCAATATGAAGCTGTTGTTACGAGAGTCGATGATGCCCTTCACTTGATTTATATTTCTCTTGCTGGTTCTCCTGGGATTATTCCGTTTGATTATTTCAAATGGGCCCACAAAAGAAGTATCAGCGAAAATACAGCTTGGTATCAGGAGGTCTCGAAACCTTCAACGATTCTTAAAGCGGGTGACTTGATTCACGTTCAGCTTGTAAAAAAATCTTCAGGACTTGCAAGTTACCTTGGAAAAGAAGGAACTGTTAATTTAAACAAATCGAGAAATGCGAGCACAATTCGCAATCAAAAATACATCGTTTGTCAGCTTGACCAGGTTCCGGAAGCGCAAAGTGCACTTTTCTCAATTGATGCGCGCACTGGTGAAATTATCAGTTACGTTGGGGGATACGATTTCAAAACATCGAAATTTAATCGTGTTATTCAGGCAAAACGTCAGCCGGGATCTTCGTTTAAACCAATTCTTTACGCCGCTGCTTTAGAGCACGGATATAATCCAGCAACGATCATTATGGATACGCCGGAAGCGATGCCAGGATTCGATTCAGCTTCGAGCTGGAAACCTAAAAATTATGAAGGTGATTACAAAGGGCCGGTGACAATGAGAACGGCGCTCGAAGAATCGCGAAATATTCCGACAATTAAAATGGCGGACAAAGTAGGCGTCGGTACAATTTTAAAATTCGTCGATCGTATCGGTCTCAATGCGAAACTAGAAAACAATTTGAGTATCGCTCTTGGAACATTTGGCGTGAGCCCACGCGATCTCGTTTCTACTTATGCAATTTTCCCGAACGGTGGAAAATTCGTTGCTCCAAAAGCTATTATCTCTGTCGTTGATCGCGACGGGAAAAAATATAACGTGAATGAAGTTTCATCAGACATGAAAATTATTGGTGAAACGGATAAAGACAAAGAGAAAAAAGAAACACCGGCAACACCAGCTCCGGAAATCACAAACCCGTTCCAAAAAACATTGGGGGATAAACAAGTTTACGATCCTCGCTTAGCTTACGTGATGACGGGATTAATGAAAGGTGTTGTGACTTCAGGTACAGCGGCAGCAGCTCGCGATTTAAGTCCAAACATCGCTGGTAAAACAGGAACGACAAATGATTTCGTCGATGCTTGGTTTGTGGGATTCACATCAAACGTTGTAACAGCAGTGTGGACAGGATTTGATGACAACAAAACATTGGGTCACGGTGAAACTGGCGCGCGCGCTTCTCTTCCTGTGTGGAAAGAATATATGCGTGCGAACATTAAAAAATTCGGAGACCAGCCGTTTGAAATGCCACCCGGAATCACTCAAGCTTGGATCAATAAAGAAACAGGTCGCAAAGCTGCACCAAATTCGCCGGGATCTATCCTTGAGTCTTTTGCTGAAGCAAACGAGGCACCAACTGAAGCTGTAGGCGTAGGAACGGGGACTTCCGCTCCTAGACCTGCCCGCAGTGGTGACGACGAATACTACGAAAACCAATAGCAGATCATCTTACTCAATTGCCCAAAACTTTGGGCAATTGGGCCTAATCTTTTCCAGCAAAAAAGCCGATAATATCCTAAGAAACTTTTGAAAGTTTTTTAAGGATGAAAAATGAAACATTTCAAGAAAGATCGATCACGTTATTCTTTTGCGCTCATCTTTTCACTCGTGCTTCACGTGGCGACTTTTTCATATATCTACAAAAATCTTCATTCACAAAATTTATCTTCTCATGCTCCAGAACAAAAACTCGTTGCTCATTCTCGTTCAATTCAACTCGATTCAATTAAATTCATCACGCCAAAACAATTGCAGGCGATCAAAGATTTAAAAAATAAACAAATCGTTGCAAATGAACTCAATGGAAAAAAAGAACGTCCAGTTGAATCGCGTTTTGCGGGCGAAGCAGATCAAACTTTTGATCGCCAAACTCTAGCAGCGGCCAACGGAGCTTTTAAAAAAGCGGGACTGGGAAATAAAATGGGAGCAACAAGTGCCCCAGCGCAATCAACTGAACAACCAGCAGCACCTAAAAAAGTTGCTCAAACTCCAAAACATAAAGCAGCAGCTCCTAAGGCACTAAGTTTAAGTGAACTTGGAACAATTCAGATTTCTAAAATTGAGGAAGATGAAAAATTAAAAACTGAAGCTCTTGAAGAAATGAACCGCAAAGTGGCCCAGGCTGCTTCAAAGAAAAATTCTGCTCTTGGAGTAGAGAAAGGAAGTGCTGACACGACAGGATTGGCTCAAAATAGCGATTTTATCGAAGATGTCCCATTGGGAGACATGACAAATTTAAATACGACAGAATTTAAGTATTACGGCTTTTATCACCGCATTCGCCAAAAACTTGAGCAGCACTGGGGAAGCACAATTCAAAGTAAGGCAAAAAATCTTTATAAGTCAGGCAGAAGATTGCCATCAAGTGAAAATCTTATCACTGCAATCGCTGTTACATTAGATGACAAAGGAAATATCGTTGATATCAAAATTGAAGGTACGAGTGGAATAAGAGAACTCGATCAAGCAGCGATCGAGTCCTTCAATAAAGCCGGCCCTTTTCCAAACCCTCCGAAAGGTTTGCTTGTTGGTGGCAGGGCCACAATTCAATGGGGATTCGTAGTTAAGTCTTAAATTAGTGAATATTATTTTTAAGAAGGTCTTTTAGTTTCCCAATACCTTCCATAAGAACGTAATCGTTCCAAATAGAATCTAGTTCTCTGATTGTTTCGATTAACTGAACAGCAGCGTGATCTTTAGAAACGTTCTGTTCTTCAGAAAGATGGTCAACAGCTACTAGGATTGCAGTCATCACAGGTGAGTTGCAAACTTTTGCTAATCTTTCTTCGTAAGAAGCATTGATTCTTTTTTCTTTGCTCTTAATGACAGCAGTGTTGAGAAGCTGAATAGCGTCCTGTTTATCAGACATCATATTATAATGAATCCTATCTCAAAAAAGGTTTACTTGTTTTTGGTGTTGCTGAGTATGAAGTCTTTGAGAAATTTCGTAAAGAATTTTTTAAATAAAAATTTTTTTCAAGAAAGCAATTGGGATAGGTAAAAAAAACGGCCTAAAAAATAGGTAATTTTAATACTTTTTAAAGATTTTTCGCTTGCAATGATGAAATAACGGAATGCTTTTTCAAACATTCCGCCAATAAGATTAATTAAAGTGTAGAAAGAAAATTTTGGTAGTCAGCTGGAGATAAAAGCGCATTCAATTCAGAAGAGTTTGATGGTTTAATTTTGATCATCCATGCAGATCCGTAAGGTTCAGCATTACAAAGCTCTGGTGAGTTTGGAAGGTTTGTATTTACTTCAGTGATAGTTCCTGAAATTGGTGAATAAAGATCACTCACAGATTTAATTGATTCAACAACGCCGAATGTTTGATGAGCGTTTAGAGTTTTCCCCACTTCTGGAAGTTCAACGAAAACGATATCGCCAAGTGATGATTGTGCGAAATCAGTAATCCCGATAACAACAGTGTCACCTTCAACTTTCGTCCACTCATGGTCTTTTGTGTATTTTAGTTCTGCTGGAATATTGTGTGCCATTACTTGTGTCCTCCCGTAATAAAGGCTTTAGCATGAAAATTTGCTTCGTAATTTGTATTTCTAATATTGATTGAATATTTTTTATCTTTTGGATTCTTTTCTTTTTCAACTAACGCCATCGCAATTCCTTTTCCAGTGACTACTGACATTGTTCCAGAAGTGACTTTCCCGATTGGGTTGTTGTTGCCGTCTAAAACTTCATATCCTTCGCGAGGAATTCCGCGCTCAAGAGAAAGTCTTACAAGTTGAAAGCGAGGTTTGTATTCAGCAAGCGCTGTTTTTCCAATGAAGTCTGGTTTATCCATTTTCACGGTCCAGGCAAGTCCGGCGTCGAGCGGAGTCACTTCGTCAGAAAGCTCATGTCCGTAAAGCGGATAACAAACTTCTAAACGAAGAACATCGCGAGAAGCAAGTCCGCATGGTTTAACTCCCATTTCTAATAATTCTTTCCACAATTTTTTCGCATAAGCATGGCTTGAAAAAACTTCGAATCCGTCTTCGCCAGTATAACCTGTACGGGCAACGATCAATTTTTCACCGTTGTGAGTTGTTTCGAGAATTGAGTAGTAAGGAAAATTTTGAATACCAAGGATTCCGAGATTTTTCATGATGACTTCTGATTCCGGCCCCTGAAGAGCGATCAGCGAATAATCGTCAGACATATTTTTTAAAGTAATTTTGAAATTAGCTGTTTTTGAACTGATCCAATCCCAATCTTTTTTGATGTTGGCTGCGTTTACGCAAATGAGAATGCGATTTTCAGCAAGTTTGTAGCAAATCATATCGTCGATAACTGTTCCGTTATCGCGACAAAGAGGTGAGTAAACCGCTTTTAACATTTCTGCGTTTTTAAAATCGTTTGTCATGATGTAATCAACGAAATTAACAGCGTCAACACCTTCAACTAAAAATTCACCCATATGACTTACGTCGAACATTCCAGCTTGAGAACGAACCGCTTGCACTTCTTCTTTCACAGAAGAGTATTGCAATGGCATATCGAAGCCAGCAAATGGCGCCATTTTCGCGTTTAAAGAAAGGTGTTCTTCATGTAATGAAGTTTTTTGAATAGACATTGATTTCTCCTTAGAACAAGAGCCTAAAGAGATAACCTTTTTTTGCTTGCTTGTAAAAGGTTTTGCGCAAGGGAAATGATCGTCATCGGGCCCACGCCACCAGGAACCGGAGTGATAGCACTCACATGATCTTGCACTCGTTCGAAATTGACATCGCCGCACAATTCACCATTGGCATTTGTGTTCATTCCGACATCAATAACAACTTGATTTTTTTTGCTTGAAAGAAATGTTTCGTCGACCAAATTAGCAACGCCGACAGCGCTGACAATAATATCGCATTCTTTTGTAATTTCTTTGATGTTTTGAGTTTTTGTGTGACAAAGCGTGACTGTCGCATTGTGATTTGTAAACAAACACGCAAGTGGTTTTCCCACAATCATACTTCTGCCGATAATTGCGACACGTTTGCCGGAAATTTCAATCTGATTTTCTTGCAACAGAGTAATAATTCCCTTTGGCGTACAAGAAACAAAGTGAGTCTCAATATTTTGATTACTCATCACCGCGTAAAGATTTTCAGGATGAAATCCATCGACATCTTTTTCTTGAGCAACGAGCTTACCGACATCTAAATGCGATAAATGCTTTGGAAGCGGCAATTGAATAATACAGCCATGAACATCATTATCACGATTGATGTCTTCAATCGTTTCTAAAAAAGTTTTAAGCGGAATATTTTCATCGAGAGAAATGATGTCGCATTTGGCACCAATGCGTTCACAATATTTTTTTTTGCTTGCGGTATAAACTAAACTTGCTGGATTCGTTCCGACGAGGATGACTTTTAAGTAAGGGATAATGTTATTCTCTTTTAAGAACTTACATTCACCTTTGAGCTCTTTAGTGATCTTCTTTTTAATCGGAGCCGAGCTAAGAATTTGAGTCATGCACAGGATGATATCTATAGAGAGATCTTTTTACAAAGAAAAAAAACTCCAGTACGATTTTAATTGAGGATTTATTATGTTTTTTTATCTCGGTTTAGGAATGCAGCTCGTTGGATTTTCGGCTGTTGGTTTGTGTTTATTCGCAGGTCTATCAAAAGGTGATTACGGACGACTTGAATTGATTCAATTAATTGGTGGTTCACTCGTTTTTTACGTAGGAACTTTTTTTAAAAATAAAGGTGCGAAGTGATTATTTTGGGAATCGATCCTGGTTCGAGAAAAGCGGGATACGCTTTAATTGAAGTTCAAGGAAAAAAAATTTCTTATCTCACTTCGGGAGCACTGAAGTATGATCATGTTGATGAATTTATCGATCGCCTTGGTCTCATTTATCAATCGTGTGAAGAAATTTTGAAAAAATATCAACCGGATGAAATTTCAGTTGAAGCACTTATTTATGTAAAAAGCGTCGATGCTCTAAGTAAACTTGCTCAAGCAAGAGGTGCGATGGTGGCCGCTTTTACTCGTACTCATATGGGACGTGTTTTTGAATACGCACCAAATTTAGTTAAAGCATCTGTGACTGGTCATGGACACGCTTCAAAAGAAGCTGTCGATAAAGCACTCAATATGATGTTTGGAAAAATGAGTTTTAAAACGACAGATGAGTCAGATGCACTTGCAATCGCTGTCTGTCATGCTCTTAATCGCTCAATGAAAATGCGATTGATGGAAAAGAAAACGGCAAAACCGCCAGGGAAAACGTTATGATTGGATTTTTATGTGGTGAAGTTCTTTTCAGTGATGGAAATGAATCAGTGATTCAAACATCTTCAGGAATTGGCTATCAGGTTTTTTATAACAAAGTTTTAGTTGAAGGATCACAAGCAGCGATCTTCATCGCTCATATCATCAAAGAAGATTCAGAAAATCTTTACGGCTTTCATTCTTTGCGTGCAAAAAAACTTTTTGAAATGCTTTTAACGGTGAAAGGGATCGGTCCAAAATCAGCTTACGGCCTTATCTCAAATATAGGTGTAAACGACATCATCAATGCAGTAAATCTTGAAGCGAAAGCAACTTTGACAAAAGTCCCTGGGCTTGGAACAAAGGGTGCTGCTCAAATTATTCTTGATCTTGCAGGAAAAATTGATCGCGTAAAAATGTACAGCGATTCAACGAAAACAGTTAAGGCGACACCAAATATAGTGAAGCCAATGTTGATTGAAATGGAAGAAGTTGCGTACGTAGAAAACACAATTTCTATCAATGTCAATCAACACGATATTTTGAATGATGCTCTTATGGCCTGCAAAGAACTCGGTTTTAAAGAAGATAAAATTATTCCAATCGCTCAAAAAATTCTCGGAGCGAATAATATTTCTAAACCAGAGCAATTAATCCATTTAGTTTTAAAAGAAGTTTAATATGGAATTTGATAACAACGATAACGATCGTTTTTTAGGTGCCGAAGCAAACACGGAAGAGTTTAAACACGAAGTTCTTCTTCGTCCGAATGATTTTAGTGAATACGTCGGTCAGAAGAAAGTGGTTCAAAACATCGACGTGATGGTTGAGTCTGCAAAAATCAGAAACTCAGCAATGGATCACGCTTTGTTATCAGGTCCTCCGGGTCTTGGAAAAACATCTCTCGCGATGATTATTGCAAAATCCATTGGCAGTGAACTGCACGTGATTTCAGGTCCGGCCATTGAGAAAAAAGGCGATCTCGCAGCGATCCTGACAAACTTAGGTCCACGCGATGTTTTATTCATCGACGAAATTCATCGCATGCATATTTCAGTTGAAGAAATTCTTTATTCGGCAATGGAAGATTACAGATTAGATATTGTTATCGGCCAGGGACCAAGCGCACGTACGATGCAAATTCAAATTGCTCCGTTCACACTAATTGGAGCGACGACGAGATCGGGATTATTATCTAATCCGCTTCGCGATCGTTTCATGGCGCATTTGCATTTTGATTTTTACAATCACGAAGAGCTTGCTGCAATCGTAGGCAACAACGCTAAAAAATTAAATATTATTCTCGAGCAATCAGCACTCAATCTCATTGCTGGATGTGCTCGCGGAACTCCTCGTATCGCAAACAGAATCTTAAGACGTGTTCGCGACTTTGCTCTTGTAAAAGGTGAAGCAAAAATTTCAGAAGATTCAGTGAAAAAATCTTTGTCACTTATGGAAATCGATAACTATGGTCTCGATCGCATGGATAGAAAAATTCTCCAGGTTATCGAAGACTATTACAAAGGCGGCCCGGTTGGAATCGAAACTCTCTGTGCAACTTTAGCCGAAGACAGAACGACGATTGAAGACGTGTACGAGCCTTATCTTTTAAAAGAAGGATTTCTTCTTCGCACTCCACGCGGAAGAGAGATCTCTCAAAAATCGAAAGATCATTTAAATCATCTGAAATAATTTTTACGAGCGTTTTTTAACAATCGCCATGATGATTTTCGAATCACAGATGAGTTTATTTTCATCGTTATAAATTTCAATTCGCCACGTTTGCGAACTCTTTCCGATATGAAGAGGCTTGGCACGTCCACGCACGTGTCCTTTCGTCGCTGACTTCAAATGAGTCGCTTCGATATGCTGACCAACGGCCATAAATTCGCTTCCATCAATACAAAGATTTGCAGCAATACTGCCCAAGCTTTCGGCCAATACACAAGAAGCTCCTCCGTGAAGGAGGCGTGCTGGTTGAAAAGTTCTCTCATCAACAGGCATTGTTCCCTCTAAATAATCTTCACCGGCTTCAGTGATCTGAATTCCAATATGTGTGACCAATGTATTTGAACTAAATTGATTTACTGCTGTAATATTAACGGGTTTAAACCAGATGCTCATAGATAGTACTCGTTGGAAAAGGATAGTATTTCTCTCACATTTTAGGAATTTTTATAGCGTTTACCAAGAAAAATTCTATGCCATTTGAATTGGAGTAGTATTTGTCTAAGGTCCTCGGTTATAGACAAAAACGGTCTATTTTAATTTTCTTGGGACTTAGTCTTTTTGGATTTATAATCAAATCTGGTTGCCAATAGATAATGCAATCTGTAAATTATTAACACAATTATTATTAGTGATTTAGGATAATCTAGCGAAATGCTTAATCAACGTACGATCGCCAAAAAAATTTCGGTTACCGGAATCGGGATCCACTCTGGAAAGAAAGTTACATTAACTCTTCATCCAGCAGAGGCGGATTTTGGCGTGCAATTTAAGCGCACGGATATCCCAAATGCTCCTATCTTAAAAGCAAACGCTGAAACAGTAGGGGCCACAGAAAATAATACGACTATTGGTGCTGGAGCAAATGCTGTTCATACTGTTGAGCATTTACTATCAGCTTTCTACGGTTTCGGAATTAATAACGTTTATTGCGAAATCGATGGACCAGAAGTTCCAATTATGGACGGCTCAGGTGCTTCATTCGTTTTCCTTTTGAAGGAAACGGGGATTGCAACTCTGAACAAATCAAAAAAATTCCTGATCGTACTTGAGAAAGTACGTGTTGAGTTCGAAGACAAATGGGCCGAGATCGAACCTTCGTCGAAATTGATTATCGATTCAACGATCGTTTTCGCTCATCCGACAATTAAAGCTCAAAATAAAGTTTTTGAATTCTCTTGCGAAAACTACATCAACGAAATCGGCCGTGCTCGCACTTTTGGTTTCGTAAAAGACGTAGACGCACTTAAGAGAAAAGGTCTGATCAAAGGTGGATCGCTGGATAACGCCATCGTTCTCGACGACTATAAAGTTGTAAATCCTGAAGGACTTCGTTTTGCTGACGAATTCGTTCGCCACAAAATCTTAGATACTGTTGGAGATATCTCTCTCCTTGGTTACGAGATCGCGGGAAAAATTACGACTTATAAATCAGGTCACCACGTTCACAATCTTCTTTGTCGCAAACTTCTTGCGACACCTTCAGCATACGAAATTGTTTCAGCGGCATCACTTGAGCGCGAAACAGTTGAAGCCTTCGCACTCCCCAGAGCGTTGGCACCGTCATTTCAATAGTTAAAAGTTTGTAGTAATATCATTTTCAATTTAATTCATATCAAGGAAAGTTCCATGAAACTCTCTCAAGGTTTTTGGCAAACGTATAAAGAAGTTCCAGCAGACGCTGAAATTCCATCACACCAACTTATGATCCGCGCAGGTCTGATCCACAAATCGGGTTCAGGTCTCTACAACTATTTACCAATGGGTCTTCGTTCAATCCGCAAAGTTGAAAATATCATTCGCGAAGAACTGAACAAGATTGGAAGTTACGAAATTACAATGACGGTTGTGACTCCAGGTGAACTTTGGCAAGAGACTGGCCGTTGGGACAAGATGGGCGGACTTATGCTTCGTTTTAAAGATAAAAAAGAAGCAGATCTTTGTATTTCGCCAACAAACGAAGAAGCAGTGACTGATATTTTCAGAAAGACCGTAAAGTCATACAAACAATTGCCAGTGACTCTTTATCAGATCAACACAAAATTCCGCGATGAAATCAGACCGCGTTTTGGTTTAATGAGAGGACGCGAATTCACAATGAAAGACGCTTACTCATTTCACATGGACAAAGCGAGCTTAGATGTTGGTTATCAGGCCATGTACGACGCTTACACAGCGATCTTCACACGTCTTGGATTGGAATTCATTCCTGTTGAAGCAGACGGTGGAGCAATGGCCTCTGCTGATTCAAGAACTCACGAATTCCAGGTTGTAGCGAACGCGGGCGAAGATTTAATTATCTATTCACCAGAAGCAAAATACGCAGCGAACGTTGAAAAAGCTCAAACGAAAAGAGCAAAAACAACTTTCGATATGAATGTTGTTCCAATGAAAGAAGTTGAAACTGTAAAAACAGAAACGATCGAAGCGGTTTGCGCTCTTTTGGGGCAAACACCTGCTCAAAGTTTAAAATCTATGGTGTACACAGCGACAACTGGCAATGAATCAAAAATGATTTTAGCTATGGTGATTGGTGATGACACAGTTAACGAAATTAAACTTCAAAATTATTTAAAATGCGATCACCTTGCTGCTTCTTCAGAAGACGAACTTAAAAAAGCAAAACTTTGGAAAGGATATATTGGGCCAGCTGGTCTTGAAGGTCAGTTAGAAATTATCTTCGACAGCGAAGTTAATCTAGATGCTTCATATACAATCGGCGCTAACAAATTAAATGCTCACGTGATGGGATTCAATCCAAAACGCGACATGAAAAAAATCGTGCAAGCAGATTTGAGACTTTCAAAAGCAGGCGACTTAACGATGGATGGAAAACATACTGTCGTTGAAAAACGCGGAATCGAAGTTGGGCATGTTTTCCAACTCGGTGACAAATATACAAAAGATATGAAGGTCGGAATTCTCGATCAAAATGGAAAACTCGTCACTCCATTAATGGGTTGTTATGGAATCGGTGTAACGAGAGTTGTTGCTGCAGCTATCGAACAAAATCACGATGAAAACGGAATCGTATGGCCGAAAGCAATTGCACCTTATCAAGTGTATTTCGCAACAATCGTGAAAGCAGAAGAGTTCGCAAAAATTGCGGACGATATCTATGCTGACATGACAAAAGCGGGAATCGAAGTTGTTTACGACGATAGAAATGTTGGTCCAGGAAATAAATTTAAAGACAGTGATCTTCTCGGCTTACCAATTAGAGTTGTCCTCGGAGAAAGAGATTTTGGAGCAAGCGGAGAATTAGAAGTTATTCTTCGCAAAACTGGCGAAGTGAAAAAAGTAAAACGTGAAGAATTAATTTCAACTCTTCAAAATCTTCTTAAGTAGGAATGAGTATGGATCACGATATGATTGTTGGCATTCACAGCATTGCTGAAGCCATCAGAAATCCTGAAAGACACATTTTTGAAATCGTCACAACAGATGAAGGTTTCCAGGAATTTAAAAAGCGCAGTGGTCTTCGCGATCACGAGCTTCCTCTCACAAAAGTGAGATGGCTGGAAAGCCACGCTCTTCAGGAAGAAGCAAAAAAACATTATCGCGATCTCGACATGGAATTCCAACGTGTACCTTCGGGAATTTTCATGCTGGTAAGTCCAATTGAAATTTTAGAACCAACTTGGCTGTACACTCAGCTTGAAAGCCGCATTCCTCTAAAGATCCTGGCCCTCGATCAAGTAACGGATGCACACAACGGTGCTGCTATCATGAGAACGGCTGCTTTTTACGGCGTAGACGCGATTTTAATTTCGGCTAAGGGTAACTTCGGACTCGGGCCGAATTTCGCTCGTATTGCCTCAGGAGCAGCTGAGCACGTGAAGATTGTTCGTTGCTCTGCTCTTCCAAAAACAATTACAAAATTAAAAGATCTGGGCGCGACTTGTATCGGATTGTCTGAACACGCATCCGGAACACTTGAACGTTCGGCAGAAAAAAAAGCAATTTGTTTAGTCTTGGGTGCTGAAGATGTCGGGATGTCACATGCTGTTAGTCGTGTTGTAGAAACCACAATTGCCTTCAAACCCGCAGGGAAAATTAAATCTTTGAACGTTTCAGTGGCCGCTGCGATCGCGATGGAAAAAATTTTTGGCGAAATTTAGATACAAAAAAATTAAAAAAAACATTGCCATTAAAAACTCCGTCGTTTATAAAATACCCCTAGCATAACGGTTAGATACTGTAGGCTGACTTAGCTCAGTTGGTAGAGCATCGGTTTTGTAAACCGACGGTCGTAGGTTCGACTCCTATAGTCAGCTCCATCTATCTTAAGTGAGAGCTGGAATTGAGGAGAGATTGCCGAGCGGCCAAAGGCAACAGACTGTAAATCTGTCGGTTTATACCTTCGAAGGTTCGAATCCTTCTCTCTCCACCATTTCTAACTAGTAACTTTATGCGGGCGTAGCTCAGTTGGTAGAGCGCCACCCTTCCAAGGTGGATGTCGCAAGTTCGAATCTTGTCGCCCGCTCCATTCTCTACCTCAAATTTAAATCCTGAAAATTTACAAACAAACTTTGCTTTACACGGGCGAGGGTATCTTTTATTTTTTATTTCGAAAGATGATCTGCTCTTGTGGCTCAGTGGTAGAGCACTCCCTTGGTAAGGGAGAGGTCGTGGGTTCAATTCCCATCGGGAGCTCCATTTTTTCCTCTTGTCAGCGAGTGAGAGCGCAGGCATACTGTTGACTTAATTTAGAGCACGTTATAAAGCCCATATAAAAAAATTAATTCTTGTTTAAGAATAATTAAGAAGGAGTGACCAAATGGCTAAGGAAAAATTCGACCGTAATAAACCGCACGTTAACATCGGAACTA